>NZ_KB908055.1 GCF_000382305.1 Vitreoscilla stercoraria DSM 513 | reverse complement strand
CCCCCTTTATCGCTACTCATGTCAACATTCGCACTTCTGATACCTCCAGCAGACTTCACAATCCACCTTCGCAGGCCTACAGAACGCTCCCCTACCACATACGCATAAGCGTACATCCGCAGCTTCGGTTATAGATTTGAGCCCCGTTACATCTTCCGCGCAAGACGACTCGACTAGTGAGCTATTACGCTTTCTTTAAATGGTGGCTGCTTCTAAGCCAACATCCTAGCTGTCTGGGCCTTCTCACTTCGTTTACCACTTAATCTATCATTTGGGACCTTAGCTGGCGGTCTGGGTTGTTTCCCTCTTGACACCGGACGTTAGCACCCGATGTCTGTCTCCCGAGGAATCACTTCATGGTATTCTTAGTTTGCCATGGGTTGGTAAGTTGCAATAACCCCCTAGCCATAACAGTGCTTTACCCCCATGAGTGTACCTCGAGGCACTACCTAAATAGTTTTCGGGGAGAACCAGCTATCTCCAAGTTTGTTTAGCCTTTCACCCCTATCCACAGCTCATCCCCTAATTTTGCAACATTAGTGGGTTCGGACCTCCATTACCTGTTACGGCAACTTCATCCTGGCCATGGATAGATCACTTGGTTTCGGGTCTACGCCCAGCAACTAATCGCCCTATTAAGACTCGATTTCTCTACGGCTCCCCTATTCGGTTAACCTTGCTACTGAACGTAAGTCGTTGACCCATTATACAAAAGGTACGCAGTCACGGAACAAGTCCGCTCCCACTGTTTGTATGCATCAGGTTTCAGGTTCTATTTCACTCCCCTTCCGGGGTTCTTTTCGCCTTTCCCTCACGGTACTGGTTCACTATCGGTCGATGATGAGTATTTAGCCTTGGAGGATGGTCCCCCCATATTCAGACAGGATTTCTCGTGTCCCGCCCTACTTGTCGTTAGCTTAGTACCGCAGTTGAGATTTCGAATACGCGACTATCACGCACTATGGTCATACTTTCCAGAATGTTCTTCTATCTCGACTACTATCACTAACAGGCTTTTCCGCGTTCGCTCGCCACTACTTGCGGAATCTCGGTTGATTTCTTTTCCTCCG
>NZ_KB908054.1 GCF_000382305.1 Vitreoscilla stercoraria DSM 513 | reverse complement strand
CGTATTCCTTTTGTTGGTTGAAATCTTGGCGGAAATCAATCAACAGGATACGCCTTCTTCATTTGTACGTCATACACCAGAAATGACTATAGCTCTGTTTGCAACAAGCTGATTTTGAAATTCTGAAGCAACAAATCAAAGACAAAGGTTTGCGATTGATTGTGTCTGACTTACCAACCACTCACATGCAAATCAAACACGACGATACCATTACCACGTCCCTTTTAGAATTGATCAACAACATGCTGATTGATTTATTGGCCACAATGGCGCGACTGGACAATGAAAAGCGCCGAGAGCGTATTATTCAGGGTTTACAACGTTCAGGCTACAAACCAACCGGTAAAAAAGCCAACTTGGCCAAACACAATCGCATCAAGCAATTATTGGCAAGCAATCATATGACCAAAGAGGAAATTGCCAAAGCTGTAGGTTGTGGCGTGGCGACGGTTTATAGAGTTTCAAAGAAGATGTAATCAGTTGATACTAACTAGTATCATGAAGATTTTATCAAGTCAAACAGTAGCAAGATTCTATTGATGGCAGCTCGATTCTACTGATTTGGCTGATTAAAACTTGGGAAGATTGCCATTTCAATTTAAAAATTAATTGGTTATCTTTATGTTTTATTTATCTTAATAGTTTTTTTATTTATTGGACTTACTAAAAGATTTTTAATACAGTCCATGTCTTCGTTGAATTTCGACATTCAGTAGTTTTGGTGGCTGACATCAGACTACATTTCCCATTAGTCAGCATTACCATAGATACCAAATTAATGACTCAATTCTCTGAACTCGGCCTTGCCGAGCCAATCTTGCGTGCCGTATCGGAACAAGGTTATACCATCCCTTCTCCTGTTCAAGCTGAAGCCATTCCTGCCATTATTAGAGGCCATGATGTCATGGCAGCTGCTCAAACAGGTACGGGTAAAACGGCTGGCTTTACATTACCAATGTTGCAACATTTGTTAAAAGGTAAGCCAGCACATCCTAATCGTTGCCGAGCTTTAATATTGACGCCAACACGTGAATTAGCCGCACAAATTGGGGAAAATGTCAGAGCCTATAGCAAATATCTGAATGTAACATCTGAACCGACCAGGTTTGTCTAAAACGTTGGAAATGCTACGTGAAGGAGACACCTTAGTAGTTTGGAAGCTAGATCGTCTGGGCCGTAGTGTCAAGCAA
>NZ_KB908053.1 GCF_000382305.1 Vitreoscilla stercoraria DSM 513 | reverse complement strand
CTTTATGTAGTAAGCATTATCATTGAAGTTCTTCAAATGATAGAGTCAAGCCTCACGAGCAATTAGTATGGGTTAGCTTCAAGCGTTACCGCTCTTCCACACCCCACCTATCAACGTCCTGGTCTCGAACGACTCTTTAGTGTGGTTAAACCACAAGGGAAATCTCATCTTCAGGCGAGTTTCACGCTTAGATGCTTTCAGCGTTTATCTCTTCCGAACTTAGCTACCCGGCTATGCCACTGGCGTGACAACCGGTACACCAGAGGTTCGTCCACTCCGGTCCTCTCGTACTAGGAGCAGCCCCCGTCAAATTTCCAACGCCCACTGCAGATAGGGACCAAACTGTCTCACGACGTTTTAAACCCAGCTCACGTACCACTTTAAATGGCGAACAGCCATACCCTTGGGACCGACTACAGCCCCAGGATGTGATGAGCCGACATCGAGGTGCCAAACTCCGCCGTCGATATGAACTCTTGGGCGGAATCAGCCTGTTATCCCCGGAGTACCTTTTATCCGTTGAGCGATGGCCCTTCCATACAGAACCACCGGATCACTATGTCCTGCTTTCGCACCTGCTCGACTTGTTGGTCTCGCAGTTAAGCTACCTTTTGCCATTGCACTATCAGTCCGATTTCCGACCGGACCTAGGTAACCTTCGAACTCCTCCGTTACTCTTTGGGAGGAGACCGCCCCAGTCAAACTGCCTACCATGCACGGTCCCCGATCCGGATAACGGACCTGGGTTAGAACCTCAAAGTCACCAGGGTGGTATTTCAAGGACGGCTCCACACAGACTAGCGTCTGTGCTTCAAAGCCTCCCACCTATCCTACACAAGTGACTTCAAAGTCCAATGCAAAGCTACAGTAAAGGTTCACGGGGTCTTTCCGTCTAGCAGCGGGTAGATTGCATCTTCACAACCATTTCAACTTCGCTGAGTCTCGGGAGGAGACAGTGTGGCCATCGTTACGCCATTCGTGCGGGTCGGAACTTACCCGACAAGGAATTTCGCTACCTTAGGACCGTTATAGTTACGGCCGCCGTTTACTGGGGCTTCGATCCGATGCTTGCACATCTTCAATTAACCTTCCAGCACCGGGCAGGCGTCACACCCTATACGTCCACTTTCGTGTTAGCAGAGTGCTGTGTTTTTAATAAACAGTCGCAGCCACCGATTCTCTGCGGCCTGGCGTTGCTTACGGAGTAAATCCTTCACAATACCAGGCATACCTTCTCCCGAAGTTACGGTATCAATTTGCCGAGTTCCTTCTCCCGAGTTCTCTCAAGCGCCTTAGAATTTTCATCCCACCCACCTGTGTCGGTTTGCGGTACGGTT
>NZ_KB908052.1 GCF_000382305.1 Vitreoscilla stercoraria DSM 513 | reverse complement strand
TCGGTTACTAATGTTTTAGTAGCCGCTTTCATAATAGAATGAAAAAAGGTTTTAACTGTCACAAAACTACATCTGTATTTGCTCACCAAATTTGGCGAGCAAAGTAACATGATTAACAGATGCCTACATCCAAGGCATATTTGTCATTAAATTGACTTGGCAGTAATGGCCATATATGGCAAATGTCAATTTCACCGCAGACCGTCAATTTGACGGTCGTTATAGCGCCTATTAACGCCCTAGAAATCGCTGTCGCGAACGCTAAAAATCTCTTTCCCGAAGTGAAGAAATCGCTCTCGGCAAATGCCAAAAAGACAGCATGTCATTGAACGTCAAAATGACGTTGAATGGAATAAACAACAGCTTACGTCAGAAATCAGTCCGTATTTTCAGTTTGCGAGGTTGTCACTTGATTGCCATGTTTGCCAAAACTGAAAGTGATCCATATAGAAACAACAAAAAGCCTTTATACGCGCGCGTATAGAACTTATAAAGTGTAGGAATTCAGGTGTAAAAATACCATGCACTATTTTCCCCGAATTTGGGGAAAACCTATAATCAATTGGCCTCTTACTGGCCATATCTGAAGCATTAAAATTATACGTTTTTCCGATACGTCAAATTGACGTAACCCAATATCCACGCGCGTATGGAACTTATAAAAGTTTTGAATTCGGTGTTTCTTTTCGTTTGGCCAATTGTCTTTATACCCACCTGCAGGTATTGGGATACCACAACACCCCGTCCTGTATTTCTAAAATTTCAACATGGTCCATTCCACTACAGGTTTCCAGTAGATACCAATATGCCCGCACCCATATTTTGATTTAATAGCTAAACCCTCATACGCGCGTATAGAACTTATAAAATGTAGGAATTCATGCACCATTTCATCTAGCTATTTCATGCCGATTTTGACCTATGCCTATTTCACCTCAAATTCACCCAAAACCTAATATCCACGCGCATATAGAACTTATAAAAGTTTGAGTTACCTTGCTGCCAAACAGTAGACATTTACCCCTAAATTGGGAGAAACCATCATTGCCAAACGTGCGCTTCTTTTTGGGATAACGGTCAATTGATGCTATTCAGGCTATTTTTTGGAGTCCATAAAAAAGGGATGTAATCAGGCGCAAGCATTACGGAAATCGTAACGGTTCAGCTATGGTTGAAATGACCACAACTGAAGTTTTCTGAAGTAGTCGGCAATGCTCAAATTTGAGCTGACAGATTCATAAGTGATGATATTGAAAATAACTTAAGTGATTTAAAAATGTACACGCTGTAAACATATAATACTGAGAACGTGTTTAAAAAATGCCAAAAATTAACTATGTTTGATTGATATGTACACGCTGTAAACATATACTGAAAACATGTTTAAAAAATG
>NZ_KB908051.1 GCF_000382305.1 Vitreoscilla stercoraria DSM 513 | reverse complement strand
CACAAACCACAAACCACAAACCACAAACCACAAACCACAAACCAACCTTACAGGCTGATATCTGATATTGGCTATTGTTACTAGCAAATACTCTAATTATATTTTCCATCTACGTAAAGTCATGACGGTTAAATTCAAACTTCTAGCAATCTCAGTTAATGGCAAGCCTTGTTCTTTTAAAACCATAGCAGACACACGTTTGTTATGATTCTTTGCGCCTTTAGCAATGCCGCCTTTCTTGCCTCTCACACTCTGACGCTGCTTAAATGCCTCAGTGTCATGTCGCATCTTTTTCCATGTCCAGTTAGCAACGCTCTTGGCAATGCCTTTAATTTCAGAATGTGGCAACGGCTCACTAAAAACATTCATGCTCATAGCTTGGTCAAGAATGTGAGAACGCCAAGTATCAACCTTGCCTGTCCTGTATTCCCTAATGGACTTGTATGCAACCTTACGCAATGAATCGAACAAATAACAATTACGCCCCAATGCAACCGCCTCAGAAGCGTTTTTACAGCGTTTTGGTACTTGAGTAAGGTCTACCCATTCAGCGAGGTAATCAAGCGTGTATAGAGCGTTTACAGCGCAATAAATAACACGCCAATGATTTTGGCTAAATGGGTTCTTTGCAATCAAACCACTGTAATTCACATCGGCTTGTAATTTGGCTGTGTAGGCACGTTGGATAGCATCGAGATAACGCAACGGTTTTTCATGTGCCAAATCAGACGTACAAACGGGTGATTCAAGGCGATAGATGATATGACAGTGTGTGTTAGATTCATTGACGACAACGGCAAACGGTGTTGGTAGATTTGCGTCATACCATGCGTAAGCTGAATTCGGACGGTCAATATCAAAAACAAGCCAATGCTGCATTGATGGCGGATTAAGCTGAATGTAACGCTTTGTGATGGCAATGCGCTGTAAACGTGGATAGATGCCAGTGCTGAGATTATCAGAACAATAAGGCTTGCGTGGTAAAGACTGTGATTGTGAAATTTGCTCAAGTATTTCTAATAGCGTTGCTTGATTGAAAGCAAGCGGATACAATTTATCCATAGTGACCTACTTGTACTAGGTTACAAAATAGACAACAAGGTGTATCAGCACCAAATTGTCACTAGTTTAAAAAAGCCATGAATTCCCGTTCGTGGCTTTTTTTCAACTTTAATATTATGACTTAGTTATATACTAAGTAAATCTAATTCTTTTTTAAACTATACATGGAGATTACAATGAGTAAATATATTATATCTTTTGACCTCAACAATGAAATTTTAAGTCAAGAATATCACGTAAGTAGTTATAACAACGCTTACGCAAATATTAAAACTATTTTAGAAAAACATGGATTTAAAAATTTACAAGGTAGCGTTTATATTGGTAATGAAAATGTAAGTGAAGCACATGGAACGATAGCTATCCAAGAAATAACAGCTCGATATAATTGGTTTTCTAAAGCTGTATCCGATATCAAATTTTATAGAATTGAATCTGACTTAAATGCTCAATTTATCGTAGATGGTGTAGAACATGCTAAAAGGGCATTTTTTAATCAAATTCAACTAATAAAACATAATCTAGCCGCCTCAGGTTTAACAGAAGAACAAATTGAAAACATAATTGGGCAACAAGTTTTTCAATTACCAAACCTAGTAGATATTCCATTAAATAAAATCAAATAATTTATATCTATTTGCTAGAAAGTATTTGCATATTTTAAGTACACCCTATTTTTACAAATTATATTTAAATACCAAATTATCCAAAATTCAATAAAATCAAGAAATTTTGTTATTGTATAAAAATTAAAAAATCA
>NZ_KB908050.1 GCF_000382305.1 Vitreoscilla stercoraria DSM 513 | reverse complement strand
CAAGTTTCACAGCACAGCTCTTTAAAAAACAGATTACCGATAAGTGTGAGTGCGAAGAGCCTCACACTGCTAAAGAAGTAAAGACAAGATATGATTTTTAATCATTTCTCGCTCTTTTTCTTTGAGAAGCAGACCAGAAATTAAATAGTAAGCTTAGAGATTAAACATAAGAGTTTGATCCTGGCTCAGATTGAACGCTGGCGGCATGCTTTACACATGCAAGTCGAACGGTAGCAGGAGAAAGCTTGCTTTCTTGCTGACGAGTGGCGAACGGGTGAGTAATGCGTCGGAACGTACCAAGTAATGGGGGATAACTACTCGAAAGAGTGGCTAATACCGCATACGCCCTACGGGGGAAAGCAGGGGATCTTCGGACCTTGCGTTATTTGAGCGGCCGACGTCTGATTAGCTAGTTGGTGGGGTAAAAGCCTACCAAGGCGACGATCAGTAGCGGGTCTGAGAGGATGATCCGCCACACTGGGACTGAGACACGGCCCAGACTCCTACGGGAGGCAGCAGTGGGGAATTTTGGACAATGGGCGCAAGCCTGATCCAGCAATGCCGCGTGTATGAAGAAGGCCTTCGGGTTGTAAAGTACTTTTGTTAGGGAAGAAAAGCTTTTGGCTAATATCCAAGAGTGATGACGGTACCTAAAGAATAAGCACCGGCTAACTACGTGCCAGCAGCCGCGGTAATACGTAGGGTGCAAGCGTTAATCGGAATTACTGGGCGTAAAGCGAGCGCAGGCGGTTATTTAAGTCAGGTGTGAAAGCCCCGAGCTCAACTTGGGACGTGCATTTGAAACTGGATAACTAGAGTGTGTCAGAGGGGGGTAGAATTCCACGTGTAGCAGTGAAATGCGTAGAGATGTGGAGGAATACCGATGGCGAAGGCAGCCCCCTGGGATAACACTGACGCTCATGCTCGAAAGCGTGGGTAGCAAACAGGATTAGATACCCTGGTAGTCCACGCCCTAAACGATGACAATTAGCTGTTGGGAGATTAAAAGCTCTTGGTAGCGTAGCTAACGCGTGAAATTGTCCGCCTGGGGAGTACGGTCGCAAGATTAAAACTCAAAGGAATTGACGGGGACCCGCACAAGCGGTGGATGATGTGGATTAATTCGATGCAACGCGAAGAACCTTACCTGGTCTTGACATGTACGGAATCCTCCAGAGACGGAGGAGTGCCTTCGGGAGCCGTAACACAGGTGCTGCATGGCTGTCGTCAGCTCGTGTCGTGAGATGTTGGGTTAAGTCCCGCAACGAGCGCAACCCTTGTCATTAGTTGCTACCATTCAGTTGAGCACTCTAATGAGACTGCCGGTGACAAACCGGAGGAAGGTGGGGATGACGTCAAGTCCTCATGGCCCTTATGACCAGGGCTTCACACGTCATACAATGGTCGGTACAGAGGGTAGCCAAGCCGCGAGGTGGAGCCAATCTCATAAAGCCGATCGTAGTCCGGATCGCACTCTGCAACTCGAGTGCGTGAAGTCGGAATCGCTAGTAATCGCAGGTCAGCATACTGCGGTGAATACGTTCCCGGGTCTTGTACACACCGCCCGTCACACCATGGGAGTGGGGGATACCAGAAGTAGGTAGGATAACCGTAAGGAGTCCGCTTACCACGGTATGCTTCATGACTGGGGTGAAGTCGTAACAAGGTAGCCGTAGGGGAACCTGCGGCTGGATCACCTCCTTTCTAGAGATAGAAGAGGCTTAACGCATTCACACTTATCGGTAAACTGTAAAATAAAGATGCAAGTAGCAACGACCTGGGTTTGTAGCTCAGCTGGTTAGAGCACACGCTTGATAAGCGTGGGGTCGGAGGTTCAAGTCCTCCCAGACCCACCATCAAACTTGGTAACAAGTAAGGTTGTGGAACATTGGGGGCATAGCTCAGTTGGTAGAGCACCTGCTTTGCAAGCAGGGGGTCATCGGTTCGATCCCGTTTGCCTCCACCAATGAACTAAAATACTTTGCAAATCAAAGACGATTGACAGCTGACGCTGTTTTTTATTTCACTCTTAATAAAGAGATGATATACTTTCAGTCTTCTTTGATTTGCGAAGCGTGTTAGCGGACAAGCAGTACAAAGCGAAACACACAAAAGCGACGCATCGATCTTTAAAAAATTAGAAAGCCGAAATCAACAAACAAAAGACAATGTTGTTGTTTAGACAGCCTTTACAGGCCGCTTAAATAACACAGTAAATTTGGGTGATGATTGTATCTGCAATCAACGAATTCAAAAGGCGTTGGTTGTAACAACCAAGTAGTAAGCTTTAACATGAAGAGAATCAAGCAGAAGGAAGACACGTCAACTGTCCAATT
>NZ_KB908049.1 GCF_000382305.1 Vitreoscilla stercoraria DSM 513 | reverse complement strand
CCCGCCGTATCAGTGTAGTGTTCCTCAATACGCAAGTCAGATTCGTGATTTAGCAAACCATCAAGCACATAAGTCGAATCACGTACTCCGACACTGATCACCTTGGTACTAAAAGGTGCATACTGGTCAGAGATATGGGTATAAAAAATTCTCCCAGGATTGCTTCCATATTTTGGGTTGATATGTCCCGTACTTCTAGCTTTACTACCAGTTCTGAAATTCTGACCATCTGACGATGAGGTAGTGCCTTCACCCCAATTTTGGGCGAAAGGTTGCCGAAATTGTGCATTCACCAGCTCAGCCAGAGCTTCAGAATAGGTTTCATCACGGATATGCCAAGCCTGTAGCCAAGATAACTTTGCATAAGTTGTGCCAGGGCAAGACTCCGCCATTTTTGTTAAGCCCAAGTTAATTGCATCGGCTAGAATTGTTGTCATCAGCAAGGTTTTATCTTTGACGATATCACTGCTCTTCAGGTGCGTAAAATGGCGAGTGAAGCCCGTCCATTCGTCGACTTCCATTAACAAATCGGTAATTTTGAGGCGTGGCAGAATCAGGGCTGTCTGATCAATCAAGGTTTGCGCAGCATTGGGTACCGCTGTATCCAACGGTTTAATCTTCAGCCCTGATGTATTGGTGATTATGGCATCAGGTAGGGCATTGGCCATTGCCATGCAGTTGACGGTGGCAAGTTGTTCACCCAGTAATTGCAGTCGTTCACTCAGATATTGGTCACAATCAGTGTCCACGTTCAATGACAATTCTTTAGCCTGTTTCAGAGCAACGAATCTGTCTACTGGCACCAGGTATTCGTTGAAGTTTTTGAACTGGCGTGAACCTTGTACCCAAATATCGCCTGAACGTAACGCGTTCTTCAATTCGGACAGTACACATAATTCGTAGTAACGCCGATCGATACCGATGTCAGTTAAAACCAGTTTGGTCCAACGTCGCTTAATAAATGCAGTTGGAGCATCAGATGGCATTTTGCGGACGCTGTTATTATTCATGTCCCTTAAAACATCAATGGCATTGAGCAATCCCTTGGCAGCAGGGGCAGCCTGCAACTTGAGCACGTCAAGAAACTGCGGTGAATAGCGTCGTAAAGTGTTATAGCCCTCGCCAATATGATGCAAGAAATCAAAATCTGCGGGTCTTGCCAGTATCTGCGCCTCAGTGACGCTAGCAGTAAAGGTATGCCATGGCATGAGCATTTCAATGGCTGCAAACGGGTCACCTCCATTTTTCTTAGCTTCAATTAAGGCTTGCCCAATACGCCCATACAGTCGAACCTTGTCATTTATCGCTTTGCCATTGACCTGAAACTGCTGTTGATGCTTATTTTTAGCGACATTGAACAGCTTACCAATAATGCGATCATGTAAATCAATAATTTCGTCTGTGACGGTGGCTATGCTTTCGATCGCTAGGGCAACCAAAGTGGCGTAGCGACGCTTCGGCTCAAATTTTGCCAAGTCAGCGGGTGTCATTTTGGCGCCCTCACGGGCAATTTTGAGTAATCGGTTTTGGTGTACCTGCCGTTCAATTCCAATAGGTAAATTAAGTCCCTGCCAAACTTTTAGGCGCTGGATGTGTTCAAGCATATGACGAGAGTTTGGTTTTGCAGGTGATTGGCGTAGCCATGCCAACCATGTCATTTTACTACCATCCTTGAGCTTTAGGAGTTCGTCCAGCTGTTGACGATGGCATCTTGTCAGGGAGTCGGTCAATATCGTGTTTATATGTCTATTGGCACGGGTGATTGCCTCGGCGCAAATACGATCTATTACGTTGATTGCCGGTAATAGAATATTCCTGTTACGCAGTTGGTCGACCAGCTCACGTGCCAAAACAATACCCTTATCGGTTTGCCAAGCAAGATTGCTTAAACCGTAGACGGCATCTCGATAGTGGTGAAATGTCGTAAATGATTGGAAACCATAGATCGACTGTAACTCTAGCAAATGTTCGCGCCGTGTTTCGGGGCGTTGACTATAGTCGTTCCAGATATCGCCTGATAACTTGAGTTGGTCTGTGACTATGCGTAGTAATGTTGTATCTGGTGCTGTATTTGCCGCAAGCACAATGCCAGGATAGCGCATGTAGCAAAGTTGCACTGCGAAACCCAGTCTATTTGCCGCACCTCGATGCTGCCGAATGCGGGCCAAGTCAGTATCGTTGAAGGTATAGAGTTGAATCAACTCCTCCTTGGTGTCAGGCAAAGCCAGTAGATTTTCACACTCAAAGGCAGTCAGGATTGAACGGCGTGGCATGCACTTACCTTATTCTTGAAAACGAGGGATTTTGAGAAGCCTCATTAGGTCATTGATGCGGAACACTAAATCAAGGCGTTGCCATTCTCGAAAATAGTTCTTGAAATACTATTCTCAATTATTTACCATTTCAATGAGTTTTAAGAATAAATAACATTCATAAGACCATCTGTTGTGATTGATATGGATTAAGCAATCACTCGCTTTTGCAGATTCAGTCCAGAAAAGCAGTTCCATGCTGTATGCTCGAAAGATTACAGAAAAAAACGAGTGCAGCTTGTGACATTGGTTGGCTATCTGAAGAATAGCCATAACATCCCTCTTTATGAAGCACAAGGAGAATCATGCTGATTGGCTATGCACGTGTCTCTACTCAGGATCAAAACCTTACATTGCAACGCGAAGCGTTGATAAATGCCGGCTGTGAGAAAGTCTTTGAGGATAAGGTAAGCGGCACACGAGCAGACCGACCAGGTTTGTCTAAAACGTTGGAAATGCTACGTGAAGGAGACACCTTAGTAGTTTGGAAGCTAGATCGTCTGGGCCGTAGTGTCAAGCAA
>NZ_KB908048.1 GCF_000382305.1 Vitreoscilla stercoraria DSM 513 | reverse complement strand
GGCTTTGCATTGGTGCAGCATGTTTATGGTTGCGATATTAAAGAGGCTATGCGCCTTGTTGCTGGCGTTTTGGGCATGACTGAGGCAAACCCATTACCCGAACGCAAAACGCCACCACAGCCCACACAGCAGCCCCAAAAAGACCATTTAGCCAGCTTATGCCGTTTATGGGCTAAGGCAGAGGCAAACCAACACCACACAGGCATTAAAACCTACTTACAAGGGCGTGGCTTGGATGTGGCTGCGATTGCGCCAGCATTGGGCAATTTGGGCTTTGTTGAGGCATTGGACTATTGGGAAAGCGACCAAAACGGGCAAATTCACTTTATTGGTCAATTTCCTGCCATTGTTGCCAAGTTTGAGAGCGTGGACGGTCAATTAACGGGCTTACACCGTACCTACCTAAACAGCGACCATACCGCCAAGTTAAACATGCCTAATCCATTTTTTACAGGACGCTTGTTAAACCCTAAAAAGATGATGGCAAGGTTTTCAGGCAGCAACAAAGGGGCAGCCATTCAATTGACCCCAGCCGATGACAGGCTGGCAGTGTGTGAGGGCATCGAAAATGCCGCCGCCGTGTACCAATTGACCAAATTACCCGTGTGGGCGTGTGGGGCTGCCAATGGCATGGCAAGCATGTTGATACCTGACACGGTAAAGGAGCTTTTTATTTTTGCTGATACTGATGCCAATCAAACAGGTATTAAGGCAGCAAGAGCACTGGAAAGCAAAGCCATAAAACATGGCATCAATGTTCGCATATGGCAAAGCGGCGTAAATGGCACGGATGTACTGGATGTAGTAACAAAAGCAAGAAAGGCAACACAATGAATGACTCTTTAGACCATGATGCAATGGCAGTGGCTTTACAAAGTATTGTCGATATTGAGCAACAGCCCGCCAATAATTTAAAGCCATACATAGAAACCACCAAAAGCGGCTTATTTTATGTGACCAGGCAACAAGATAAAGATACAGGTGAAGTGGTTGAAAAACGTGCCCCCTTATCCAGCATCTTTCACCATTTAGGCGGTGGCTTAGATGAACACGGCAATCATTATGCTGTTTTGGAACGCCCCCGACATTATGGCAGCGATTCAAGGACCATTGTTCTACCTTTAGGTGATGTGGGCACAGGGCAAGGCTGGAAAGTCTTGCAAAGTAATGGTGTGATGATTTACTCACAAAAAAGCAGCCGTGAAAAATTGGCCGACTACATACAAAAAGAAGCACTGCAGGTTAGCCATGCGATCACTGATAAAGGCGGCTGGCATCATGATGGCAAAGCCTATATTTTGCCAAGTGGCGAAGTCATCACACCATTGGATAAACTTAAGGTGATTTATAACGGTGACAAGAGCCAAGCTGCGGCATTTGCAACCAAAGGCACATTAAAAGATTGGAATAATACAATTGGCCAATACATAACAGGCAATAGCCGCCTATGTTTGGCAGTGGGTACAGCATTGGCAGCCCCATTGCTGCAATTGCTTGGGCTGGAAAGCGGCGGTTTTCATATCTTTGGTGACAGTTCGGACGGTAAAACCACAGCCGCAAAGGTGGCGTTATCCGTTTGGGCAAATCCGAATGATGCCAAAGTGTCTTGGAATGGTACAGGCTATGCCTTTACCAACATAGCCAACAGCCGCAACGATAATTTCATGATGCTGGACGAAATAGGCGAAGCCAGCCCACAGGCGGTTTATTCGATGGCATATAGCGTCCTGAATGGTACAGGCAAGGCGCAAGGCAACAAAGACGGCGGCAATAGAGCTGTTAAAAAATGGCGTGTGTTGGTGTTTTCCACAGGTGAAAAGAGCATAAGCGGCTATGTAGAGCGTGGCGGACGCTTTCAATGGCAAGCTGGACAAGAAACCCGTTTACCGTCCATTCCTGCCAATGCTGGCAAAGGCTTGGGCGTTTTTGATACCTTACACGGCTTTGGCACAGGCAAAGACATGGCAGAGCACTTGAATGATGCCGTATTGCACAATTATGGCGGGGCTGGGGTGGCGTTTGTTAAGTATATTTTGCAACATAGCGACCTTGTGACCGAATTGGCCAAGCAATATACCGACACATTCAAAGCCACACTGCCAAACATGGGTAATCAAGCTGGACGCATTGCAAACCGCTTTGCATTGGTGGCAGCTACCTTGATGCTGGCGATTGATGCCAAACTATTGCCCATGAGCCATGATGATGCAATGCAAAGCATTAAACAGTGTTTAAACGATTGGATTGCAAGAAGTGGCACAGGCAACTATGAAGAGAAGCGTATCATAGAACAAGCGTCTGTCTTTTTTGAGCAAGCCGCCTACAATCGTTTTGTATCGCTGAATAGAGCCAACAACCACGAACATACACCGCCTAATTTTGCTGGCTTAAGAGAAGAACGGGGCGAAAAAGCACCCATGTATTACGTTTTAACAGGTGTCTTTGATGCTGAAATTAGCCAAGACTTTGACCGCCATAAGGTGGTAACTGTACTGGACGGCATAGGCTGGCTGATTGTGCCAAGTGGTAAACATAAAACCACAAGAAAGCGGTTTAACGGTGAGGTTAAGCGTTATTTTGTTTTTGAAGGTTCAGCACCGCCCGACCATGAAGAAGAATAAAACAAGCAACCGTCCACAATGGGCGGTTTTTTATTGCCGACTGTTTGCCGTCAATCAATGTTACACATGCGTAAAAAGTGGTGGTCACAGTGGTCACAGTGGTCACACCTTATTAAAAAATAAACAATATCCTTACATATCAATATATTGAGAAATATCATTATTTTTTCACTGGCTAAATGAGTGGTCACACAGTGGTCACACAGTGGTCACAGATTTGGCAAGTGTGACCACTAAAATGAAAGTGTGACCACTAAATAAAAAATAGTGGTCACAGCTAAATCCTTTA
>NZ_KB908047.1 GCF_000382305.1 Vitreoscilla stercoraria DSM 513 | reverse complement strand
AAACCTCGGTGTATCGGTTTCTACCTTGTACCGTTGGCTACCTGCCTCGACTCAGCCTTAACGTACTTTAAATTCCGTTTTCTGAGGTGACCCCTGAATACACAGGTGGCTATTGGTCATTTCACCATTTGAGCAATAAAGGCTGTTTGAGCGTCTTAGAGCGCGATGAAGGCTCTACCCTACTGTTGGTATCACCCAATGGTTTTAACGCGCGTATGGGCGTTTTTTCGGCCTCTATTGTGGTCAATTTGATGGTATTGTCAGATTTGTCTTTCGCTACCCATCAAAATCCCCGTTTATGCGCCCAAGTGAGTCACCTGTTTCATGCCTTGCGTGATTACGCTTTGGAGCAACCAAACGCCAGTGAAACTCTGGCAGCGATCGATTGACCATCTACCAACCCATTCATCCCCCCCACCCGTACTTGGACGCATCTCAATTGGCAAAGTGGTCGAGAAAAATGGCAAGCGTTTGCCTGAGAAAGACGATGAGTTCACCCTCACCACTCAAATCCAAAGCAAAGGGCAATGGCTCAAGCATCCACTGGATGAACAACTGCGTCAGCAACAAAACACCGACAAGCTCAGAGTCATTCCGATTCGTTTGCTGTTCAACCAACCTGATTTGAATTTTAGAGCGCAATACACCTTGTTTGACCGCAGCAGTGGCAGACCGATGTGTGTGGGCAATGGTGAAAGCTGTAAGCGCATCACTGCCAATGGTGTCCAAAGCTTGCCTTGCCCCAGTCCCGTAGCTTGTGAGTATGGACAAGCAGGTTACTGCAAACCTTATGGCCGTTTGAATGTGGTCATAGGCGATGAAGACGAATTGGGTACGTTTGTATTCAGAACCACAGGCTTTAACAGCATCCGAACCCTTGCCAGTCGTTTGAATTACTTCAGTGCTGTATCCAACCAACAATTGGCTTGTTTGCCTTTGGCACTGCGCATCAGAGGTAAATCCACTGTGCAATCATTTCGACAAACGATTTTTTATGTCGACATCACCACCCGTCCTGAACACAGCTTAGAACAAACCTTGGCCATGGCAACAGAACTCAATCAACAGCGGCAACAAGCAGGATTCAATCAACAAGCTTTGGATGAAGCAGCGAAAGCTGGCTTTGCCAATGGCGCGTTTGAAGACACTGAAGACGAAGGTTTGGAAGTGGTGGAAGAGTTTTATCCGCAAGAAACCTCAAACATTGAATCAGCCCAATCAGCCGTTGGACTCTTAGCAGACAAGTTACAAGCCAAATAAACTTGTCACACAATCCTCAGCCTTCCTTGTGAAGGCTTTTTTCATTCCTGAAAGGAAAATCATCATGCCCAATCATTGCAGCCAACATTTCAGTTTCACAGGTCATCCAAAAGACATTCAGCAGTTGTACCGTCACATCGTCAATGCAGATGGTCAACAAGCTGTGATTGATTTCAATCGCATCATACCGATGCCTCAAGCTTTGGACATTGAAAACACCAACCAAGGTCAAAATGCATTGGCATTGTTACAGGCTAATCCCAATCAAACTGTCATCAACACCGATTTGTTTCCTCATGCCTATCAGCTGATACAGGCATTGTCCAAGTATGGATTTGAATGGCAAAGCTTAACCATAGGCCAAGCCATTATGGTTTTAGAAAATGAATCAGACTTACAGCTGCACTTTGGTTTGGATCTTGGTTTAGGCAGACAATACCAAAAAAACTTACAGCAATACGGTCATTTCAGTTGGTATCACTGGAGACTTGAGCACTGGGGTACGAAGTGGAATGCGTATAACTGTGAATTGGAACTCAGTGAAGATTGTACTTGTTTGAGTGGTTACTTAGAAACTGCTTGGTCACCAGCAGAACCGATTTACAGAAAGTTGGCACAACTGTATCCAAGTGTGAGTGTTGAAATTGAATACATGGATGAGTTTGCAGAATTTGCAGGTGTGTATCGATCAGATGGTCAAGGTGGTTTGATGGATGAAGAATACACTGATGAGCAGATTGATGCTTTGTTCAGCTAAACGGTAAAACAGTCTTGAAACCTGAAAAGGTGGAGAGGCTGTTTTTCTTGTGGATAACTTATTTTTTTGGTCTTTGTGTGTCTAATTTTTTTTGAGTTATACACAGAAAATTTCTCTGTTTTTCTTTTTCATCTATTTTTAAATTCTTTTTAAAACCTTTTTAGGGGCTCTGAAATCATTGCCAGGTAAGGGTTTCATAGATGTTCATGAAACATTTTCCGTACACTTTTACAAGATGATTTGAAACAACTTTAAATGTGTTTCAAATTGGTGTAAGGTGCACAAATCTACTGTACGGAATGTGTTTCATTATGGTTAATGAAGTCGAAAAAAAGTTTGTAGGACTGCAATCAAAAAATGTGGTTTTATCGAATGCTTTGGTACGGTCTGCTCAAGGATTAACTTTGGCAGAAAAGCGAATTTTAATGGCCGCTATCAGTAGAATGGACGGTGTGATGAAACCTATTCAAATTACTGCTCATGAATATGCTGCAACTTTTCAGTTACCTATTCGGCAAGCTTATGAGCAATTGAGAGATGCGGCTAAAGTATTTTTATCGAAGCATATTACCTATTATGGTGAATATAATGGGCATAAAGGTGTTTTCCAAGTTAATTGGCTAAGTTCTGTGTTTTATACCCATAACGAGGGCTTTATGAGTTATTGTCAAATCTAGTGTATGGCATTCAGGCCGCTTTCTCTGTTGATTGCTCGTCTTCCTGCTTGCCATCTTTAGACCAAATGTCATTGGTATGCTCAGGCTCTTTCAACACTTCTGGTACAGGACGCTTAATGCGGCGTTTGGGCTTGATTCTGAGGTTCAAAGCCAACTCACAATAAATTCTATAAACCCGTTTGTGATTGAATTTAAGGCCTTTGACGTTACGTATGTAGGCAAAACACAAACCAAATCCCCAATCGCGATGCGCATCAGTAAGCTTAATCAACCAATCTGCAATCAACGCATTATCGTCTTCGCTTTGGTGCTGATAACGATAACACGTTTCGCTGATTTGAAAAGCAGTACAGGCAAAACGTATGCTAACAGCCTTTTGTGTGACTGCCTCATACGCCATCTTTTTGCGCAAAGATGGCTTCACCACTTTTTTGCCATCGCCTCCTGAATGATCTCAGCTTTGAGCCGTTCTTCAGCGTACATCTTCTTCAGACGGGCATTCTCAGCTTCCAATTCA
>NZ_KB908046.1 GCF_000382305.1 Vitreoscilla stercoraria DSM 513 | reverse complement strand
TACACCCTATTTTTACAAATTATATTTAAATACCAAATTATCCAAAATTCAATAAAATCAAGAAATTTTGTTATTGTATAAAAATTAAAAAATCAATTTATATACAATGTATAAATAAATTCTTATAATCCTAATATTACAAAATATGGGTTTTGGTGATATGAAGGGTCAAATTATTGGTTATGTCCGGGTATCGACTGTTGATCAAAATATCGAACGGCAGTTGGAACAGCTTCAGCATTGCGATGAATTGTTTATTGATAAAGTTTCCGGCAAAGATGTTGAACGTCCGAAATTACAAGAAATGATGAGACACATTCGTCGAGGTGACATTATTGAAGTCACATCCATCGATCGCCTCGCTCGTAACAACATTGATTTGCAGAATTTGGTCAAAGAGATTACTGCCAAAGGTGTGGTGATCAAATTCTTAAAAGAAGGTTTAACTTTTGGGGCGGAAGGTAATGACAATGCCATCAGCAAAATGATGCTGACCATGTTGGCTGCCATCAGCGAGTTTGAACGCGCATTGATTCGCGAACGTCAGCGAGAAGGCATCGCTTTGGCTAAGGCCAAAGGTAAGTACAAAGGTCGCTCACCTAAACTAACGCCAGAACAAGTTGAACAATTAAAACAGCGTATTGCTGCTGGTGAAAGCAAATCAAGTGTGGCCAAAGCTTTTGGCATCACCAGGATGACGGTTTATGCTTATTTAAAATAAATCTATTCAGAACTGTAACTTACAAAACAGAATGTTGCCGCTTCAGTAAATTCGTGTGATAATAGTACTAAATATTGGTACTGAAAAATGAAACGAAAACATCAAAAAACCTTAGAACTGATTTTCCATCGACCAGTATCAGGAAGTATAAAATGGACGGAGATCGAAGCCTTATTTATTGAGCTAGGAGCAAACGTGCAGGAGCGTGAAGGTTCACGTATAGCGGTTGTGTTATTCGGACAGGTAAAAGTGTTTCATCGTCCGCATCCTAGCCCTGATACCGATAAAGGGGCTGTTGCCAGTGTTCGAAAGTGGTTAGATGAAAATGGAGTAAGACCATGATTAATACGATGATAATTAATGGCTACAAAGCCGTGATTGCATATGATTCTGAAATTGAGTTGTTTCGCGGTGAATTTATTGGATTAAATGGTGGAGCAGATTTTTATGCGGCTGATGTAGAAAGCTTACGTAGAGAAGGTGCTGAATCATTAAAAGTGTTTTTAGAAGTGTGTAAAGAGAACGGTATCGAGCCAAAAAAACAATATTCAGGACGCTTTAATGTTCGGATTAATCCGAAATTACATGAAGATGCCATGGCTGCTGCTATTGCTCAAGGCATCAGCCTAAATGAGTTAGTTAGCCGTGCCATTGCCACAGCAGCACATCATTAAGCGGTATAAAATCGATTCGCAATAAGCTCTTATTTTAGAGAATTATTATTTCATGTGATTTTATCCTATTTATATATTTGCCACGTTAACATGCATTGCTCTTAATCCGACAGAACCTATAAAACAAATAATCATTCGATGTATTTGTCAGAATCAAGTGTTGATTTTTTTAAACTCGATATAGCTGATAATTGACCTTGCTAACAAAGCTCAACTCACATTTGGTAATACTACTAAGTCTTTTTTTGCATATTTGTCTTATTTAAAAAGGCCAATGTCCCATACTCAAAGGCATTATTAAACTCATACTCATAAAATTGATTTAATCAATTTACTACAAATGAATGGAGTCAATAATGTTGAATAGCCCTGCAACAAAATACCAACCTTTTCCTACCGTTATCAAAACAAAACGTCACTGGCCAACTCAAGTTTTAAACAAGCCTCCCCGTTGGTGTTCTACAGATTTAAGAGATGGTAATCAGGCATTGGCCAATCCTATGGATGGAGCAAGTAAGGCGGAGTATTTTCAGTGTTTAATAGAAATAGGTTTTAAGGAAATTGAAGTAGCATTTCCTGCCGCTTCTGATACAGATTATTCATTTGTACGTTATTTAATTGAACAAAATAAGATACCAGAAAACGTAACAATACAAGTCATTACCCAAGCTAGGCCTGAGCTAATTAACACAACAATGACGAGTTTGTTGGGGGTAAAAAAAGCGATTGTGCATGTTTATAATGCCACTGCACCCGCTTTTCGTGAGCAAGTGTTTCAAATGAGTCAAAAAGAGGTAATTGAATTAGCGATAGCGGCAACCACCCAAATTAAAGAGTTTTGTCTTCAACACCCTGAAACTCATTGGACCTTAGAGTATTCACCAGAAACTTTTTGTATGACTGAACTTGCTTTCAGTGTAGAAATTTGTAGAGCTGTGATGGATGTTTGGAAACCAAATGCACAATACCCATTAATACTAAATTTACCTGCAACGGTAGAAGTAAATACCCCAAATGTTTATGCCGATCAAATTGAATATATGATAGAGACTCTGCAACCAAGTGAGCATACTTGTATCAGTGTCCATCCCCATAATGATCGTGGAACTGGTGTGGCAGCCGCTGAGTTGGCGCAACTGGCGGGTGCATCACGAGTAGAGGGTTGCTTATTTGGAAATGGGGAACGCACAGGAAATGTGGATTTAGTTACATTGGCGATGAACTTGTATACACAAGGCATACATCCTAATTTGAATTTTTCCAACATGAGTAAGGTTGTGAGTATGGCAGAAAAGATGACTGCCTTGCCGGTTCATCCACGCCACCCCTATGCTGGAGAGTTGGTATTTACCGCATTTTCAGGATCTCACCAAGATGCGATTAAAAAAGGCTTTCAATGGCGAAAAGAGCATGAATCTGAGTTATGGAATGTGCCCTATCTACCTTTGGACCCAAAAGATATTGGTTGTTCTTATGAAGCAGTCATTCGGGTAAACAGTCAGTCAGGCAAAAGTGGTGCATCTTGGATTTTGCAACAGAATCATGGTCTGATACTACCCAGATATTTACAGCAAGATTTCAGCCATCACATACAAAAGCATACAGATTCACATGGTAAAGAAATCAGTATGGCTGAAATTTGGAGTTTGTTTCGGGAACAATATGGTTTGAAAATCAAGCCGAAACTTAGTTTGTCAAATTTCACATTTGATGCTGAAAGCGGCACAATTAAAGCCAATTTACTGCAAGATGAACGTCAGATATCTTTGTTAGGCCATGGCAAAGGTTTAATCAGTGCATGGATTAATGCATTAACCCAACTGTTTGATGGAGAAATCACTGTCTTACACTATGATGAGCACAGCTTAGGCCACTCTACAGATAGCCAAGCGGTTGCATATGTGGGGTGTCAATTCAATCAATCCGAAGTATTTTATGGTGTTGCTATTGAGAAAGATATTAGTAAGGCAGCATTGCAGGCTATTTTGAATAGTTTGATAACAGTATACCCACAACTAAGTTACCAATAATCAGCTAGCATTCAATTGATATTCACTAGGTGTACAGCCCATATAGCTTTTAAACATGGTAGCAAAAGCACTAGGATTATCATAGCCTACCTTTAATGCTGTTTCGGTAATTGAATGTTTCTTGATTAAATATGATAAGCCCGTCAGTAAACGCTGGCGGCGCAGCCACTCCTGAAAACTTAAACCTGTTTCCTGTCTGAAATAACGAGTAATAGTGCGTTCGTTAACACTCATGATGTTAGCCAGATCTGCTAACTGCCAAGGGTAATAAAGCTTATTAAGTATGCTTTCACAGGCTGATTTTAATTTGCCATCACGAGGTAAAGGGACGTATAAAGGTTCTTTTTTCAACAAGCGTAATTCATCTAAAATCAACTCAATGACACGCTCTTCACGTGTGTGTGATAACACATTGTTATTAAAAGTAGCTGCATTTATGATTAACTCCCTGAGCAACGGTGAAACCTGCGAAGTGAGTGGGTAATTGATTAAGTCAGCTCGTGCCAATGGCTGTACAAATACACTTCTGATTTCGATGTCGGTGAGTATTTCCAATCGATGTTCAATATAAGGAGGCATCCATACCGCGTACGTAGAGGGCAAAATCCACATAGCATCATTGGTATGAACCCGTATTAGACCAGAAATGGCATAAATTAATTGATAGCAAGAATGATGATGCCATTCTTCAACATGCTTTGAAGGGTACTTTGCCGAATAGACATGGATGACTTGGTTAGGGATTTCATTCTTAAAAATCATTAAGATTATTTTCCATGGAGCATTTTGGCAATGCATCCATTCTATCTGATTGTAATACGTTAAACTATAAGCCTATTAGAATTTATCTCAGCACAAAATAACCTATTATTTAATATCTTTTTGTATGATTATTGAAAGGTTTATCAGTGATAACTAAAATCTTAGTTTAAGTGATAGACGGTAAATCTCAGCATACAATTGATAACAAGAGGCTGCAAAAATGAATAAGTATCGTATTAAATCTGCAAAGGGATATTGGCTAGAGCGTGGTTGTGGTTACACTCAAGACGAAAGCAAAGCGGCTATTTTCACTCTTGATGATATGCGAAGTTTTAATTTAGACCAATGCACATTACTGAGAGTTAATGATTACGAGCTACAAACAAGCGTGACCGTGAATGATAATAACGAGTGATATATGGGCTGTTTAACGCTATAGCTTTTTCCTTGCCAAGAGAATTAAGCAGCCCTTTTATCGATTACTTTAATTCAATAATCCCAACAAAATACAACAATTGTCGTTATCTGCTGTTATCTACCAATTTCAATAAATGATGAGTTTATCGAATTATCTACCAAAATTTGAATAACTTTTCTTCACTCAAAGAAGTATTAAAATTAAAATTACGGCAATTAATTGCGTAGATTATTGCGGGCATTAAAAAACGCCACCTGATAACCAAAGTAGCGTATTTCGTTAAATGCCATCATTTTGTAAATTACATCAAAATATCAATTGCACATTCTACAATGTAATCTAACAAAAAATTGCCCACATTCATTAAGCCTAAATCTCTACACGATTCAAAAAACCGTAAAATATTATACGTCATGCATTAGATTAAAATGGGATGATGTTATCAAGTGGATTGCCGTGCCTAACGCAAAATTCCTTATCAGCTTCCTTGAAAACATAATCAACAATCCGCTCACTTGTTGATGCGTCAATATGTTGAACATTAAAGCTGCCTTGCTTATGACAAGCTTTCCAAATCTTACCTGCCTTACGATGAAAATATTCTAGTCGCTTCTCAGGCACAAAAACCAAAGCATGAACATGAGGAATTTCTAAATCATTTCCATACTCAACAAATCCATATCCACCGTACTGGTTAATAAAAGTTTCAGACTGAAAAATTCTACCTTTAACCATTTTGTTGAATTCACCTACAGCAAATTTCAATTTCTCTAAGCTGCAATTTTTGTTTGGATTTAAAGTAATAAATGTATTCAGCTCGTTATTATTTACTTTATTGATTAGCTGATTTTTTAATTCTCTATTTGCTTCTTTGTAGTTTACAGTCAAATTGTTATCCTTATTTCAATAGTTATTAAATTTACAAAGCCGTCCTGAAACTCTTTGCAGTTTGATGATTTATAAGAGAGCTACATAATTCAAAATCCTTATAGCGAGGCACACATATAAGCAATATTGAATAAACCCTGAAAACAGTTTAGAGTCCGTACTCAACACATAGAGCCTAGTTCCCCAAACGTAATACACGTTAGCACAAAGTAAATATTTTAGCAAGTGGATTTTTTACTATTTACTTATTTTTATTATTTCATTACAAAACTTAACAAAGAGAGCGTAAACAAGACCACTACCAATGACGTCAAAGGCAACACAAAAGAGATTACTCAGAGCGCAAAAGACAGAAACCAAAACCCAGCCTTACGGCTGTTATCTGATATTGGTTCGTTGCACACTTTGAGAATTATTCTCATTTGGAACTGTTTAGCCAAGAATTTACAGACCGTACTGATACCTGTAAGGCTTGAGCAATTGCAGTAATTGAGTTTCCTTGTTCACGCAAAACTATTGCTGACGTTTTAAGGTTGTTGGCTTTAGATAATCGAGCCTTACCACTCAGCTTTCCCCTTGCAGATTGCCTTTTCTTGAATGCCTCAGTGTCATGACGCATATGTTTCCATGTCCAGTTAGCAACGCTCTTGGCAATGCCTTTAATTTCAGAATGTGGCAAAGGCTCATTAAAAACATTCATGCGCATGGCTTCGTCAACAATGTGATTGCGCCAAACATCAACCTTACCTGTCCTGTACTGGGGTCACCTCAGAAAACGGAATTTAAAGTACGTTAAGGCTGAGTCGAGGCAGGTAGCCAACGGTACAAGGTAGAAACCGATACACCGAGGTTTT
>NZ_KB908045.1 GCF_000382305.1 Vitreoscilla stercoraria DSM 513 | reverse complement strand
AGTATTGGCGGCAACAGTTCAAAAATTCATTTGGCAGTTGATGCACATGGTAATCCGCTTGAGTTTCTTGTGGGCGATGGCATTACTCATGATATTAAAATAGCACCGATGTTGCTGCAGCTTTTGGACTTGAAAGATACTGAGTTTTTAAATGCAGACAAAGGTTATGACTCTGAAGAATTTAGGAATTTGGCTTATTCAAAGGTAGTACGTGCCAATATTCCACGGAAGAAAAATGCCAGAACCAGTAACTCACATATGGATTGGTTGATTTACCAGGCTCGGCATGTGGTTGAAAACACTTTTGCCAATTTAAAACATTACCGAGCATTGTCCAGTCGCTACGATAAGCTGCTAAACAGTTACATTAGCACCGTAGCACTTGCTTGTGGCTTGATTTGGTTGAAATTATGAATGTTCAACAGACCCTATAATCAAATACAATAAATCATTGGAAATTGATTAATTTTTATAAAAAAGCAGAAAAGCGTCCTGTAACTCCACAGGACGCCACCATACAATACTTCCCAACACTCAACCCATCAAGCAGGCTTAAACGCCACCTGTGCCAGCTCAACACTAAGGCATAAATTATCAACTACAGCGTACCTGCCACAATATAAAAATCGGTCACACTTACACACATCAAATAATTAACCATACTTCATACACTTTTCAAATCCGAAAAATTCATGACCTGCATCTAACCAACAAACAAAAACCCACTACGTTAATAGTGGGCTACGCTTAGTAATCAAGCTGAAAACTTACTTAGCTTTTTTCAATTGTTTTTTCAACTTCGCCAATTTGCCTTCATGCTTGGCAATTTTAGTTTTGCGAGACTTGATTTTCTTGTTTAACTTTTTCAATACTGACATAACCTTACTCCTGTTTTGATTGATCCGAAACTTTGTGTTTTTTCATAAAATCTCGGATAAACTTTCTTAACTCTCTGGCGGCGCTGGTATCCAATTGCTCGCACAACTGAACAAATTCATCGCGTTCCTCACCATTGATTCGAATTAAGAGCTGGCTGTCTTTTTTGCGCACTTTAGTTTTTTTATTGGAATCTTCCATAGCTTGAATCCTGAAAAAATTAAAGTGTGTATTTGCAAAAAAGTATATACAGTGTATATACAAAAAATACTTCCGTCAAATTTAATAATGCATTAAAGTTCTTAAAATGAAATTTCTAATATCATTTCTCTCTATTGCTTAATTCAAATAGGATGGATTACGTTTTACCGCAGCTTCAGTTTCTTCAATAAATCCAAGAACACCTCTAGCCTCATCAATAGCCTCTATGGCCGTATTAAAAGCCACTTTGTCATCTGTAAAAGTTTCATCCCAAACAGTTGAAGTGTTATCTGGAGTCACAATCTCCAACGTCCAATTTTCACCTGGTAATTTGTAAATTTGAATAGACAGGTATTGACCATCTTTTTCAAGCATTTGAGCATAAGGTGAATCAATCAGATCTACTTCAATATTTTTGCCAGCCATCATGTATTCTCTTTATATATCTAAAAACTTAGTCTATCTTAACTGAGTTATAGTTATTTGATAATCATTCAGGTTATAAAAGCGTCCTGTAACCCTACAGGACGCCACCATCTAATCTATTCAAACCCAAGCTTACTTATAAATCCCCACCACTTTACGCCAATCCTTTTGGCTCTCATAATCAGCAGCCCAAGGATAATCACGCATCGTCGTGTGATTCAACGCCACCATATCATGTTTTCTACCAAAGTTTTGCGTATGAATCCACACAACTTTGAAATGTTCGCTCACTGAGCTGACCATTTTAGGATTGATGACGCTTAACGCCATTTTGTAATGGTTGAACCAACAGAAAATCCAATCCATGCTTTGGGCTGCATTGACTAAGTTTTTGACTTGATACTCTTCCAAGACATAGCCGCTTGACTTTTCTGTAGTGAGCAACAACCGATGTAAGTACTCGGTTGCTTCGCCAACTTGCTCCAAAGTCAATTCATCAATGTGTTCAACATTGAAGCATTGGTGTACCAATTTGTAAGCGTCGGGATACAACATACCTTTTTTACTCACCACTGCATTGACCGCATCACGCAAGCCTGTGCGTTCATCGGTGGTGGTTGAGCGTCCTGTCATTTTATTCGCAATACGCTCACATTGAATAAAGTAGCGGCGAACCATGCGACCAATATCAGACTTCTCAATCATGGCTAATTCTTTTGCCATATCTAAGCTGAGATGGTAATCAATTTTGCCTCGCCCATGACCTATTTTCCGAGTTTGGAAAATAGTTTTGAAATCTTCATTTTCAACAAATCCATATTCTGAAATTCGGGCTTTAATCCATGCAGCAAATACTTTGCCTACCTGCAAAATTTTATGCAAAGTACGAGCATCAACCAATGATTCATCAATGCCATTTAATGTGCCTTGAAATACAGGTACTAAAAAACGATTTTCTGAAGTAGTTGCAAGTTTATTTAATGGTTGATTCATTTGCGGTAAACTTATAGCTGTCATAGCTAATCTCCGATTTGTTAATTGACACTCGCCTCCTACTGTCCGCCAAGATTGTCAGGAGGCGTTTTAATTTCTGACATGATAATCTTGTCATTGAAATAAGTATTTCATAGTGTTATTATCTTGTCAAATAAATTAAAGGAATTAACATGTCCGAGCCACAAACAGGTAGAGCTGTGAAGCAAGATGATTGGAAGCGTACTCAAATCAGAATGCCGCAAGACCACTATCAAAAAATCATGGAATATGCAGAAGCCAATAATATTTCTTTGAATACCGCCATGTTAGAACTTATAGAAAAGGGATTTGCCGCTGAAGGTATAGGCGGAAGAGTTAACTTATCAGAAGCCGATGTAAGAATTTTCAATTTAAAAGATGGAACGCAGCGAGTGGTTTTTGGCAAATTTGTTAACTCGTTAGATTTGGATTACTCGCAAAGCCTTGACGCTCTGCGTATAGATATTGAACTTGCTTTAGATGCCTTAAGAAGATCATCATTTCTCAAGCAATTATCATTTTTGAATAGAGATGTTCTTGTTTATCAAGGTGGACATCATATAGATGTGGTAGATAATGGTGAAAAAAGTCTTGGATGGCTAAAAGTCGAAGACTACTCTCCAGACGTTATTGATGATTAAAAAAGCGGCTAGAGAATAGCCGCATTTTTTAAGCCCCTGTTCCCCCACTCGTAACATTTGCAATTTCAGGATGTGACACCTGACGTTTAATCGGCGCATGAGCAATCTGACCACCAATACTACCTTGATTGGCCAATCCACGGCCATTACCATTATTGGTTGGCATTTGAATATTCTGAGGCTGTATATTAGCAGCGTTTAAAGCAACATTATTAGCATTCACAGCAACTTGTTGTGATTTTGGTTGAACCACAGGCGGCGTTTTAACTTGATGCAGTTTTGGCTTGGTTTGACTTGGCTTAGAACCAAGACTCACTCTAAATGCACCTGGGCGGCGAGATTGTAAATCTTTGGTAGTGCCATGAACATGGATGCTTTTACCAGCTCCAAAAACCATGCCCTCTTTTCTTGCACTGGTTTCCATGTCATTAACCCATGCTTTTTTATTTTTTTCATCAGACATGTTTGGGTTAGCATAGTGTAAGTGGCTACCAACACTAGACGGGCGGCCATTTTCACGCTCTTTTATGTATTTCATGGCATAGGCTCTCGTTCTTGCGCTAACAGCCGATGAGGGCATATTTTGTACCGAACCATAAGGATTATTATCTACCCACTTGCCGTTGGCATAATAGCCTTTAGGCCCATTGATTTTGGTAAATTGATTTTTAGCATTGGCCACATCACTCATAGAGTTACCCCATACGCCTGATTCAAGCCTGTTTAGCAAAGTATCCATTACTCCATTAGCCTGTGCTTCAAACGTAGCTTGATCCTTGAATTTAACCACTTCGGTATCTGTTACTTTAATCAAATTTTCAATGTCTTGGTCTGTCAATTGTAAAACTCGACCAGTAGCATTGGCATTGGACGGAGTGCCTTGCCCCGATTGTTGATTAACATGCTGCGTTGTCGGTTTATTGTTGCCAGTAACCATGTTTGCATACCTAGCAGCAGCTTCTTTGCTTTGCCATTCAAAATCAATATGGCCTGCGGTTGCCTTGCCTGATGGTTTGGTATATTCATCTCGAATGATGTAATCTTTTTTGTCTTTAAATCCTTGTTTCTTTAGCTCATCATGCATCTCTTGAACAATCTTAGGGGCTAAATTACGTCCTTCTGCCTCACTGGCTTTATTCCCTGACTGATTGTTGAGAGTCATATCAAATTTTAAGCCTTGTGTATGTTTAGAGTTCTTACTATTTACTTGATGCCAAACATCATTAAATGCACTAAACCAATGCAAACGGCTACCCAGTTTATCTTGCATGGTTTTTGCAAATTCAATCGTACCTTGTTCGGTTTTACCTCCACCGATTGATTCGGTAACGGTTTTTCCTTTGAAATTCGCATCAACGCGTTTTAGTTTTAAATCCTGCCAAGTAGTCAATTTACGACCATTTGGCTGTGCCTGTTGATTGGATTTAGGTACTTCAACCCCTGCATCCATTGAGCCCATATTCTGTCTTTTTGGGGTCTCTGCACCAGCATCCATGCTATACATATTTTTATCATCGCCTACGCCCACAAATTGCTTGGTTTTTTCCCAAGCATCGCCAGCATAGCGACTCACAGTATTCCATCCTTCACTAATAGTTTGACCAACTGGCGTTTTAGCAATAGCTTCAAACAATCGGTTAAAACCCTCTTTGAACGCATCAAATGCCTCTTTACCCAGACTTGTCAGCTTGTCAAAAAACACCTGTACTTTTTCAGGAACGATGGTTTTCCATAAAGCAATACCCGCTATGCCTATGCCTTTCCATGTGGTATCAGCAAGTCCTTTCACTGTTGACCATAAGGAACTCGAATCAATACCAAGCTTGTCAAAGAATGTTTGAAATTTACTAGGAATTAATGACTGCCAAAGATGGCTAGCACCTGATTTGGCAACATCAATAAAGCCTTTCCATGATCCAAACATCTTTTTGCTTAAATCTTTATCAATCGCCTTATCCACACGCTCAACAAAATATTCTGTCAAAGTAGAGCCGCCTAAGCCTCCAAGAATTGCACCGACAACACCACCAACTGCCGTACCAAGTACAGGCACAACAGAGCCAATAGCAGCACCTGCCGCACCGCCTGCCATTGCGCCAGCCACACCACCGCCAGCTACTGCAAAGTTTTTAGCATGTTCTTTGTTTTTTTCATGGCGCTCAAGGTCGCTTTGCTCGACACTAATACCTTCAAACAGCGCAAACAAAGCAGAAAGTGCACCGCCTTTGCCAATCAGCTTCAAACCTTGTTTTAAAATTTCCCACTTTGAGCTACTTGGACCTGCTGGACTTGGATTGGAATTGGGTGGTGCAATCGGTGGTACGCTAGGATTTGGCGATGTTGGTGGTCTTCTTGGTGTTTGCGGATTGCGCCCTGGTATCAGCAACGGTGATTTGAGCAGATTGCGCAAAAGACCACCGCCTGCACTCAAAAACCCCAAACTAGATGCAAGCATACCCAGTAGCGGTAAAAGTTTGCCCATCCACGACAATAAGCTGCTTCGATTGTTTTTGAGGTTCTTGTTGATTTCTTTGAGCATCAATTCTTGACGGTGATTGCTGCGAGCTTGAGCATCGCGATAACGACGCTGCTCACGGGTCAATTGTTTTTTCTTTTGATGCTCACCTTGATTGGCCAAAGGATGTGCCGTGTTGGCATTTCCGATTTGTTGAGCCTTATTTGAGGTGTTGGCCAAGCGTGGGCGGTTGGTTTGAACAATCGGTTTGCGCTGTGTTGTTGGCGTGGATTGACCTTGGCTGCTACCGTCCAGCCGCAAGCGTCCTGAAACCACCATTCGTTGCCCTGATTTTTGTATCTTGATGTGGTTTAAAATGGTTTCACTGTTTTTGTGCGTGGCAGCGACGGTGTTTTCAAGCGTTTTGATGCGCTTTTTACCGATTAAAAATCCATCATCGTCGTGCTGTAATTGAATCTGCAATTTGGTTGACATGAAAAAACCCATTACGTGGTTTGCAATGGGTCATTATCAATGCGGCTGTGAGGGTGTTTTAGAGATGTTCCCTCACTTGAACAAATCATCAATCGGTGACCAGTTATCTACCATTAAAGGCATTTTTTGAGTTTTCCCCGCATATTCATTCAAACTGTCTAACACCGCTTGTGTATTGGTTTGTGACAGCCAATTGGTTTCAGAAATATCCAGCTTCAACATCGGCTCAGGCTTCACGTCAAATTGACGTAACCGATGCTCAGCGTCCTGTAAACGCCATAAAGCATCATCCAATACAGATGCCATTTGCTGTTTTTCCAAACGTTCTTGCTCCACCACAACGTCGGCAATTTCCAAATCACTGACAACTTGGCCAAGTCGATTACGCACACTGTCCATCACCACACGCCGCTCGATGTCACGTGCTTTGAGCCATTCCATTTGCTGCTTGGATGTCAGGCGATCCAAATCAAACACACCGTCCATCACCATTTCATAACCACGATTGGTGGCAAAATTAGGGACCATCACGTAATCAAAGCCGTAAAATTGTGTCGGGGCTTCGGGAGTGGGTGTGAACACACTTGAAAAGCCACCGATTTTGGCTTGATACCATTCCCAAGCTTTACGACCCAATTCATTGTCCAAAAACTCAGCTTGGTGCTCGATGGTTCCATCTTGGCTGGCAGTGATGTGGATGGTACGGATGGCCGGCTCAATCGCCACGTATTTTTGACCTTGGCCATCATTGGCCAATACGGTTTCACTCGGAAGCATGCCCCATTCAGCCCTTACCCCATGCCCCAAATAGCCATACATGTCACCTGAATTGACCATCTCTTGCACTTGCGGCCCGTTAATCAAACGCACCACTTGAGCCACGTTGAAATTGCGCGGCTTACCGATGTGCTTGCGCCCTCGGTCGGTAATGTTGTAACGGATGATTTCCGATTTGTTTTTTGCCATGATGTACCCTGCCTAAAATGAAAAACCCACAAAGTGATATTGTGGGCTAGGTTTGGGTGAAGGATTTGAGGCGTTCCCTGAATCTAGAAAAAGAACTTTAACTAAAAAAAATTGTCTCACTCCTGCTATGAATAATGGCAATGTCAAGTAATATTATTGCTTTTAAACACCATAATGTGTACGATGTATTTTAGGGTCTGTTGAACATTCATAATTTCAACCAAATCAAGCCACAAGCAAGTGCTACGGTGCTAATGTAACTGTTTAGCAGCTTATCGTAGCGACTGGACAATGCTCGGTAATGTTTTAAATTGGCAAAAGTGTTTTCAACCACATGCCGAGCCTGGTAAATCAACCAATCCATATGTGAGTTACTGGTTCTGGCATTTTTCTTCCGTGGAATATTGGCACGTACTCCCTTTGAATAAGCCAAATTCCTAAATTCTTCAGAGTCATAACCTTTGTCTGCATTTAAAAACTCAGTATCTTTCAAGTCCAAAAGCTGCAGCAACATCGGTGCTATTTTAATATCATGAGTAATGCCATCGCCCACAAGAAACTCAAGCGGATTACCATGTGCATCAACTGCCAAATGAATTTTTGAACTGTTGCCGCCAATACT
>NZ_KB908044.1 GCF_000382305.1 Vitreoscilla stercoraria DSM 513 | reverse complement strand
GCACATCCGCACCACCAACCCAATTGAATCCACGTTTGCCACCGTACGATTGCGCAGCAAACGAGCCAAAAACTGTGGCTCCAGAGAAACCACTTTGGCGATGGTGTACAAATTATTGGAAACGGCCCAAAAGCGTTGGCGCCGGATTCAGGGATTCAACTTGTTGACCTTGGTGGTCAACAACGTCATCTTCAAAGATGGCAAGCAGGAAGACGAACAATCAACAGAGAAAGCGGCCTGAATGCCATACACCAGATTTGACAATAACTCTTGAATGGCAAAGCTTAACCATAGGCCAAGCCATTATGGTTTTAGAAAACGAACCAGACTTACAGCAGCATTTTGGTTTGGATTTTAGTTTAGGCAGACAGTACCAAAAAAATCTACAATGATATGGCAGTTTCAGTTGGTATCACTGGAGACTCGAACATTGGGGTACAAAGTGGAATGTTTACCACTGTGAATTGGAACTCAGTGAAGACGGTACTTGTTTGAGTGGTTATTTGGAAACTGCTTGGTCACCAGCAGAACCGATTTACAGAAAGCTGGCACAACTGTATCTAAGTTTGAATATTGAAATTGCCTACGAAGATGAGTTTGCAGAATTTGCAGGTGTGTATCGATCAGATGGTGAAGGTGGTTTGGTAGATGAAGAATACACCGATGAGCAAATTGAACAGATGTACACTTGAATCAAAAACAGTCCTAAAACCTGAATGGGTGGATGGGCTGTTTTTTTAATCCATATATTTTTATTTTGTGTGTGTGGTTAAAAACAACAAAATTTTTTTAAGAAATTTGGAAAATTTTGCTTATTAAATTTATTAAATCTTATTAAGCATTTTGAAATCATTGCTGGATAAGGTTTTCAGAGGTTTTTTGTTCCTGAATGCACGATATAGTGTTCCTGAATGCACGATATAGTGTTCCTGAATGCACAAAATAGCGTTCCTAAAAGCACAATATTTTGTGTTCCTAAAAGCACAATAGTATTATGCCAATAGATTTGAGTTATCTCAGGTTATCAATGTTTGATAATTCTTAATTTTTTTCAATTTTAGAAATAGGAATGAGAAGGTATGTCCTACTCGAATAAAACCGCTTTGGACATCATAGCCAATCGAAAAAAAGAGTTGGCTATTAAAGAAGAGGCCAATAAACCTTCTCACTTGGCACCTATTAAGTATCCTCAGACAGATTTTTTCATTGCTGACATTTTTGATACTGTGACATATAGGTCTGATTTGGCCAGTATGGAATACCCTTTATTTGCCTTAAAGGCAGGCGATACCCGTTCTCGTGTTTATGAGCATGATGGCTTGATTATCAGTATTGACCCCAATCGATATGGTGTGGCCACCATGCATGACAAAGATATTTGGATTTATTGTATTTCCAAAATTTGCCAGGCTATGTATGAGGGAGAAGAAATTCATCGCAAAGTCAGATTTACCATTTACGATTATTTGAAGACAACAAATCGCCATATCAGTGGATCAGATTATGAAAGGACTAAGGAGGCCTTAGAGCGTTTAAAAGGTACTTCTATTAAGGTTGAGTCAGAAAATAAAAAAGAGCGTATTGCTCGCAGTTTTAGCTTAATCAGTGATTGGTACATCGTTGAAGAAAAAGATGGCCGTATGATTCGTGTAGAAGTTGAAATACCTCAATGGTTGTTTAATTCTGTCGCCAATAAACAAGTTTTGTCTATCTCACCTGATTATTTCAGATTGAGAAGACCTTTAGATCGCAGGATTTATGAGCTTGCACGTAAGCATTGTGGGTATCAATCTAGTTGGAAAATTGGATTAGATTTGTTGCATCGAAAATCAGGTAGTACAGGAGACTTAAGAAAATTTCGGCTGAATATCAAATCATTGGCTGAAAGCGATGAGCTTCCTGATTATATATTGAGATTTGACCATAATAAAGACATGGTGATTTTTAAAAAGCGCAGTAAAAATAAATAGATTGGATCGTTTTTTCTTTTACAAATATGGATTGATATTTTTAGATGGTTAGGTTCAAATTATTTGAGAAACTCAAACCATCCTAGTAATATTGAAATACTGTAATACAATATTTCTTTAATTTTTATCCAATACTCGACTAGCAAGTGCCTGAATTTCTTCATCACTTAAATCATTTAACAGTGTCAAAGCCATTCGGACGATTCCTGAACGTGTGGCTTTGGTATGTTTCGATGTCAAAAATGCTCTGTCCATAATCTCAGAATATTCAGAAGTCAAAGTGATAGAGTAAATTTTGCTGTTTCTGGGTTTGGCAATTTGAGGGTTAAATACGTCCGCTTTCATAAACTCATCAGCACTCATGGTTGGCTTGGTCTTTTTTAAATCATCCATGGTTTAAATCTCCAAACATCTCTAAAGCAATTTCGTGAATTTCAATTTTGGCTTTGTCATCGTAATCTACCTCTAATACGGATAAGCCATTTTCTTCTGTATCGTCATAAACGTTGCGTTGAAAAGTGACGGCATTCAACGGTGGAATGTCATAGCTTTCGCACAACTCTTTGGCTTTTAAGATACGAGAATATTGTGATGGCAGTGTAGGACACTGAGTAATGATGGCATTCACTTTTAAGTTGGCATTGAATGATTTGGCCATATCAATCAATTGGGCCATCTTGTCTAAAGTTCTTAAGTCTCTACGTTTAGGTCTGAAGGGCAAAAGCAAATGAGTTGAAAACACCATACCTGAGCGTAAGCTTTGTGAATTGGCACCACCGACATCAATCACGATGTCTTGGTATTTTTTGGATAAATCGGTAATGGTGTCTTTCAAAATACCTGAAGCTTGTACAGATTTAATATTCGGTACATCGGGATTTTCTGCACGTTCTTGTGCCCAATCGGTTGTGGTGGCTTGTGGATCGGCATCAATCAATAAGATGTCACGCCCTTGCTGCTGCAAATACACAGAAAGATTTTGTGCTAAACAGCTTTTGCCAGCTCCACCTTTTTCCCCGCCAATCAAAACAATCATTTTATTTTCTCCCCTTTATTTGAAAGCGTACCAAAGTAATTCTATATTAAAATAATATACTGATACAATATTAAATTAATAGTGTATTACACTATTAATTTAATATAATAATATTCAACTAAAAGATTTATTTGTTCTTAATTTGATTCCAACCTATTATGAAAATGAAATTTAAATAAAAGGGAAATCAAGTCTTTGCATTAATTTTAGGTATTGTGATTATTTTAGTTTTGGGTGGGGTTGCTATTTGGTTTTGGAATCAAAATAACATGCTCAAAGAAGAATTTGAAAAAGAGCAGAAAAAAAATTAAAGTGGTTCAAATGCAGTTAGTTAAAGAATATAACGAACTGCAACAAGCTAAAAAAGATGCGCAATTAGAACGTGAACAACTCTTAAATAAAACTAAATCACAAGCAGACAATTTTCTTTCTAAAGCCAAATTACAAGTGGAAAAGTACAAGCAAGAAGTTGTCCGTTGGTAATCCTCCCATTTTTAATGGACAGGATCAGTAGAATCAAATGTTCATCAATGGCGGTTTGCCGCCGTTGGTTTGATGAGGCCTTTTATGGTTGTAAAACCACAGCCAACGAGTGGCATGGTCTTCAACATCATTTAAATTGTTGAACAGATATTGATTCAACAACCCATACCGAACGGTACGATTGTAACGCTCAATATAAGCATTTTGTTGCGGTTTGCCAGGTTGAATGTATTCAATCCTGATGCTTTTTTGTGCGGCCCAAGCTTGGAATTCTTGGCATGACCAGACGTTTAGAGCCTATGGGTCGGGTTAAAGAGCTGAGTGGTGCATCTGTACCTTTCTTATTTGATATCCACGCTTTGATTTATTCAGAAAATGCACCTGAGCTGGAGCGCCAGCTGCATCAAGAATTCAATGATTGTCGGGTCAACAAAATCAATGAACGCAAAGAATTTTTCAAAGTGTCCTTGGCTGACGTGAAACAAAAACTCTTGGATTTGAATATTGAAGTCAAATTTACGTTGGCGGCAGAAGCTGAAGAATACCGAAGAACATTACAAATTGAAGCGCTGCCAGTAGAAGCACAATCTCATATATAGCTTAAGTTTATAAGGTTTATTATCTAAACTTAAGTAGACAGATATATCTGGGTCTGGTATATAGTGTTTTTAAATTAAAATTTAGTTATCTTTATGTTGAAGTTAGGAACAGTATTTAGTGGCATTGGAGCTATTGAACATGCACTGAGTAGATTATCGATAGAATATGAAATTTCATTTGCATGTGATAATGGAAATATTGAGCTTAATTTAGAGAAAGATGAAATTGAAAAAAATCTATTAAATTTAAGTAGCTTTAGAGATAAAAAAAATTATATTGACGAGTTATATCTAAGGAATAAAAAGAAAAATTTTGTAGAAGAAAGTTATAAGGCAAACTACAATATTTCTCAGGAACACTTTCATTACGATGTTCGCTTTCTAGATGGACACCAATATAGAAATGAAATTGATTTATTGGTAGGAGGAAGCCCGTGTCAATCATTCTCTATGGTAGGTAAAAGAGGCGGTTTTGAAGATACTAGAGGTACATTGTTCTATGAATTTGCTCGTTTAGTTAATGAAATTAGACCTAAAGTATTTATCTATGAAAATGTTAAAGGTGTACTAAGTCATGATGGCGGGAACACATGGACAATAATGCAGAATGTTTTCAGCGATTTAGGTTATAAGTGGTACTCTCAAGTTTTAAATTCTAAAAATTATGGAATCCCTCAGAATCGTGAACGTTTATTTGTTGTAGGATTTTTAGACCAAACTGCCGAGTTTGACTTTCCAAGCCCTCAAATACTGACAAAAACAATGCAAGATTTTCTATTAGAAAATACACCTGAGAAATATTACCTAGGTGATAAGGGTATTGATTTTGTAACAAGTGCTAAGAATCTGAATAAACAATATACACAAATCAATGGTTCAATTGGTTTATGTCAAAAAGCCAATCAACAATTTAATTGGCACGGTGATTTTATTTTTGAAGAATTACCTAACCCAATTGACGAAAAATACTTTTTATCTGAAAAGCTCGTAAATTATGTGATGGCAACAGGTACGAAAGGTTTTTATACAAGACCTAAAATTGATCTTGAAATAGCTCGACCACTTTTAGCTACCATGACTAAAATGCACCGAGCTGGTGTCGATAATTATGTAACTACACAAGGTCGAATCCGTAAGTTGACTCCAAGAGAATGTCTACGCTTAATGGGATTCTGTGACAGTTTTAAAATAGTTGTTTCTGATACACAGGCCTATCGTCAAGCAGGGAATTCTATTGTCGTAGATGTTCTTATGAGCATTGTTAAGCAAATTAATTTATCTGTTGATTTATCTAAAACTATAGAAAAAAAACAATTACAACTAATTTAATTTTTTATTTTTCACGCAATTAGGTGTAGGATAAATCAAAATTTATCCTACACCTAAATCTCATGAACATTTCTACAAATATCTCTAGGCCATTAGTTGATAGCTTTGTCCATCGTAAAGTTAAACTATTAAAGACAAAAGGTTCTGGTGAAGCTAAATTCCATATTGGATCTGCAGAAAACAGAGGAGAGTTTGATAGTTTTTTCAATAGCTATGCTGATGAAAATATATATTATTTTAAGAAAAAAAATCTTCTTGAATTTCTCTTAAAAGAAAAATTTGAATTTTATTATCAGTTTATTAATCAATATAAAGAAGTGTCTCCTAAATATTGGGATTCTGTATATGATGAGGTTCTAGTTCTTCCTGAAGAAGTTACTTTTAAATTAACCTCTTTCAATGATGGAAAGCGTTATTACATAAGGTCTGATTCGGGAGATATTTTTAACGATTTAGTTCGTAGAATTTCTTTACCACTTATTTCAATCCTTACTATTGAAAAGGAAGATAAGAATAAATTCTTATTTACATTGGATGTTGATTTCAATAAGTCTAGTCAATCTGTTGAAGAAGAAACAAGAGTAAGTGTAAATAAAGGGTACAATAAAATTATTTATGGTGCTCCTGGTGCCGGGAAAAGTGCGTCCGTTAGTAAAATAGTTAGTGAACACTATATTCGTACGGTATTTCACCCAGAAACTCAATATTCTGATTTTATTGGCTGTTTAAAACCACATAAAGACAAGAGTGGAAGTATCACTTATAGTTTCCGAAAAGGTCCTTTTATTCAAATCCTTGAACAAGCTCTTTTAGATAAGCAAAACCATTACTTTTTAGTTATTGAAGAACTAAATCGAGCAAATACTGCTGCGGTATTTGGAGAGATTTTTCAACTATTAGATAGAGATGATGAAGGAAAAAGTGAATATCCAATTCTGATACAAGATGAAGATTTATATGATGCTTTAGAAGAAACCTTAGGTTCAGAGCATAAATTCATTGTAAAACGTCAGTTGATGATACCTAGTAACTTATCAATCATTGCAACAATGAATAGTAGTGATCAGGCTGTTTTTCCATTAGATACTGCATTTAAAAGACGTTGGATTTTTGAATACCTCCCAATAGATTTTACAAATTGTGCAACAGGTGAAATTCCAATTCATCATGCAGTTTTACCAAATGTAGAATGGAAAACATTAGCCCAAACTATTAATGCTGTTTTGGTTCAACTTAAGGTTGTAGAAGATAAGCTTATTGGTCCGTGGTTTATTAAAGATAGTGATCTAGTTGAAGATCAAGCTGAACAGACTTTCATTGGCAAAGTTTGTTCATACTTATGGGATGATGCCCTTAAGTATAAGAATAAAGATGAAATTTTTAAAAGTGATATTCATGGGTATGGTGAGCTATATCAACGATATTCTAATCAGAAGCCAATATTCTCAGATAAATTTATGGAGATATTACAAATAACACAAGATGTAGATACTGATACCTCTAATAAGACAGAAGCAGAGTGATGGAATATCGGTTTTTTGAAGATAAAGAATTTATCGATTCAAAAAAAATCCCTGATTATGTAATTGATAAATTGGTTTCAGTTGGCGGTCTTGATGTAGTTGATCAGGGACGAAAAATTACATTTTGTGGGGTGATTATCTCTGAAGGTTGTACATACTGCTTTGCACCTTCTAAATCAGACTCTAAAAAAATTGAATCTATAGGAAATTTAATTAGGGTAATTCATGCTTATAAAGACTCTATTGATTCTAGTTTGTTAGCATTTGATGAAGATGAACAAGGTGAAGTTATTGAAGAAGTTTCCTTAACAGATATTTTTGAAATTATAGATCTATATTTCAATGTGGGGATCTTAAGATCTAAGACACATACGTATAGTGAAAAGGGACGAACGAATTGGTCTAAAACAGTGAATAGAGAGTTTCCTGTATTCACTAGTGATAATGTCCCAATTTACTTTGACCTTCATAAATATCCAGTTTCCATTTACCAAGATGATTTAATTTCCAGTATTCATTGTGAAATTATTTTAGACATTTTGACAAAGTTTCACTGGCTAGATGAGAGATTTAACTTTGTATCTAAAAATCAGTTAAGTGAAAAGAAATTATTTAATGAATTGGATATCAATCAAAAAATTTATATTTTAAATCAAAGGTTACATTCAACTTTTGTTTCTCTAGAAATTAGAACCCTGCAATTATTAATTAGATATTTAGAGAAAATCCACGAAAGTGGATCTAACAATATTGTGATGGGAGTTCGGAAATTTCATTACGTTTGGGAATTCTTACTTAAAAATATTTTTCATGATGTTGATTTTAAAATTAATTCTTTATTACCGATACCACAGTATAATTTTGCTGATGCATCAAGGCCTACTGAAAGCTCATCTCAAAAAGGTATGCGCTTAGATATATTCATTAAAACTAAAAAAACTTGCTGGGTTGTTGATAGTAAATATTATACAGCTACTGGTGCACGTGATTCTCCTGGATGGCCTGATTTAGTGAAGCAATTCTTTTATGCTAAAGCAATTAAATTGATTTATCCAGAGTTTGAGACCATTACAAATATTTTCATTTTCCCTGGGATAACAAATCCATTATCAACTATTGAAATGGTTTATCGTAAAGAGATTGAAGATAAGGAAAAATTATTCAAATTAACAGAAGATTTTATTCCTATTAAATGTTTATATTTAGATCCTAATGATGTAATAGAACGGTATTTGAAATCTGAAAAAGTTCACATTACAGACTATGTATAAATATATTGGATAATGGTGCTCTTGAGATATTTTCACATTTTTAATATAAAAACATACTACTTGGTAATGATCCACTAAGTTTATACTGAATAACCTATTTTTCTCTCATTAAACTATACTCAAATTAAAATCCAATTAAATGATAGCATTGCTATCATTTAATTTATTTTTATAGCCAAAAGATACATTTATCATTATACTAATTCAAATTATTATTAATGATAAACTTCGCCATGACCATTCGTATTTATGTCCGTGCCTCAACCAAAGAACAAGATGCCGAAAGAGCATTGTCTGGTTTGATTCAATTTAGCCAAAATTATGGTTCTGAGTATGTCGCTTATATTGAAAATGAAAGTGGCACCAAACTCAATCGTCCCATCTTAAATCAATTATTAAATGAATCCATGCCTGGTGACATTTTGATGATTGAGTCGGTTGATCGCTTGTCTTGTTTGCAAGAGTTATTGTCAAATCTGGTGTATGGCATTCAGGCCGCTTTCTCTGTTGATTGTTCGTCTTCCTGCTTGCCATCTTTGAAGATGACGTTGTTGACCACCAAGGTCAACAAGTTGAATCCCTGAATCCGGCGCCAACGCTTTTGGGCCGTTTCCAATAATTTGTACACCATCGCCAAAGTGGTTTCTCTGGAGCCACAGTTTTTGGCTCGTTTGCTGCGCAATCGTACGGTGGCAAACGTGGATTCAATTGGGTTGGTGGTGCGGATGTGCATCCAATGTACATCTGGAAAGTCATAGAATGCCAATGTCAACGGCAATTTAAATTTGACCCCTTTGGGTATGAATTCGGCAATCTAAATTTGACCCCCATCTCTTAAATATCACCAATGCTTGGCAATACTCCTGCTTTCTTTTTGTTCTTCAATCGATAGCTTTCACCACTGATTTGAGCCACATGACAATGATGCAATAGGCGATCTAACATCGCTGCTGTCAGTGTCGCATCATCAGCAAATGTACCTGCCCATTGGCTGAATGGCAGATTGCTTGTTAACACGATGCTGCCATTTTCATACCGCTTCGCAATCACATTAAAGAACAAATTGGCCTCATCTCGGCCAAATGGCAAGTAGCCAATCTCGTCAATGATCAGCAGTTTGGGAGCCAGAATGCCTCGCTGCAAATACGATTTCAATTTACCCTGTTGATTTGCGGCCGCTAGTTGAATCATCAAATCAGCTGCCGTAATAAACCGAACTTTGATGCCAGCCATTACCGCTCGATAGCCCAGTGCCAGTGCTAAATGGGTCTTGCCTACGCCACTAGGGCCTAATAGCACCACATTCTCTTTGCGATGGACGAAGCTTAAGCCGGCTAATTCAGTTAAGAGTGCCTTAGGAGCACTGCTGGCAAATTTGAAGTCGTATTCCTCCAATGTTTTGATGCAAGGAAAGCCTGCGAATTTAAGCAATGCCGTGCGGGTTCTGTGGTGTTTGGATTTCAGCTCTTCTGCCAACAGATGCTCAATGAAGTCACCATAGCCTTTGTCTTGTTCAATGTTGGCTTGCGCCAGCGAGGGCCAAGCTTCTGATATGACATGCAATCCAAGTTGCCGACAAGCATCGGCAATGCGCTCATGTTGTAAATTCATGCCGATACCCCAAACAGCTGGTCATACACGCTCAAAGGGTGCTGTAGACTTTCAATCGGTATGGGGGCGACATGTTCGAGACTAATTGGGTCACTATTGCCAACCCAGATCGGCAATGGCAATAAATGCTCTTGCTCAAGCAATAAACGTTCGTTGGGTATGTCACCGGTTGTGCCATGTACTCTGGCATTGGCCACCATCGTCAACCAGCGCCCAATGTAACCATTGGCAGTGGAGACATCCAACACCAATCCCGCTGTGCGTAAAGTCGCTTGTAGCGGAATCACAAAGCTTGATTTCAAATAACGGTTAAAGCGTTCTACCTTGCCTTTGGTCTTGGCTCGATAAGGACGACACACCCGAGGTCTAAAGCCATAATCTTTGGCCATTTCTAGCAACAGAGGGTTCCAGCGGTGTTGGCCACTGCCGTAGGCATCGCGCTCAAGGACAATGGCTTTGGCATTATCAAAAAGTATTTCTTTGGGTACGCCTTGAAAGAATTCAAAGCTGCGCCGTAAACCATCTATCCAGGTTTCTGTGCGCTCGTTATCGTAGAAATAAACAAAGCTGGCGCGTGAATAACCCAATGTGGCCACGAAAGCTTTTAAGCTTTGTTGACCCCGCTTAATGGTGGTGAAGTCCACTTGCATCTGTTGCCCAACTTCGGTTTCAAATCTGACCAATGGGTCTGGCTTACCAGTGGGTTTGAGCTGACGAATATACTCACTGAGGATACGAATCTTACCTTGGTAGCCCAATTCGGCAATTTCAGCATACAGCACTGAAGCCGGAATCCAATCGGGTGCAGCAGATTGAATTCGACTGTGAATATAGTCTTTAAAAGGATCCAATTTGCTGGGGCGGGTAGAATGCTGTCGGACAGTCGTTTCGACTGGTTGCAAATACTTCCGCACCGTGTTGCGAGCCAAACCTGTTTCACGGGTAATGGCTTTGATTGACATCCCTTGTTTCCTAAGTACTTTAATGGTCACAACCATCTCCTGAGTTAACATCAAGCGACCCTAAGTAAAGCCGCTAGTTTAAAACAAGGGGGTCAATTTCAAATTGCCGTTAGGGGGTCATTTTTACATTGCCGGTAACA
>NZ_KB908043.1 GCF_000382305.1 Vitreoscilla stercoraria DSM 513 | reverse complement strand
AGGCGATGCAGTGGTTTACACCGATGCAGCAGGCAACACTTTGGCGACGGCTGCGGGCAATGTGGGCGATGCATTGACGCAAATGAACACTTATGTGAATACAGGCTTTGACGTACAGCAAGCAGGTACGACCAAAGGCACTGTGACTCCGGGTGACAAAATCAACTTCGTCAATGGCACGTTGACCACAGCCAAAGTGACAACGGAAGCCAATGGCGTGACCGATATCACTTTTGATGTGAATGCCCAAAGCGTGGTGGATGCAGCGCAATTGCCAGTGGTGTATACCAATGCCAATGGCGATCGTGTGTACAAACAAAGTAATGGCGACTGGAACACTCAAGCAGATGGTTCTGGTACTGTGGTGAATGCTGGTAACGTGATGGCTTCTATGAGCAATGCCGATGGTCAAACGACTACACCGATGGTATTGGGCAATGTGGCAGCTGGTGTGATTTCAGGCAGCTCTACCGATGCGGTGAACGGCAGCCAGTTGTATGCAGTTGGTAATAGCACTGCCAGCTCTTTAGGCGGCGGTAGCACGTTTAATACCACCACCGGCAAAGTAGAAGCGAGCTTGGCGGTTAATGGCAATACTTATAACAATGTTCAGGACGCTTTGAATGATTTGAATGGCCAAGTGACTTCAGGTTGGAATTTGTCTACTAACGGTGGCGCTGCTCACAATGTGGGACCGAATGGTCAAGTTGATTTGAGTAATACCGATCAAAACATGGTCATCAGTAATAATAATGGCAATGTGACATTTGATTTGAGTAAAAATATTCAAGTTGATAGTGTGACTTCAGGTGACACATTAAGTGATACTTATAGCCAATTCACTCAGGCAGGTTTTGAAGTGAAAACGGCGCAAGGTAATACATTATTGAATCAGGATGGTTTGAGCTTCAATGATGCTGCAGGTTTGCCAACAGGCCCAGTGATTAGCAGTAATGGTATCAATGCAGGTAATTTGTTAATTACCAATGTTGCGGCAGGTTCGATTGCTGCCGATTCGCGTGATGCGGTCAATGGTAGCCAAATTCATGATTTGGTAGGTGCAGGTGCTTACCAAGATGTCAATGGTAAGGCTACGCCGAACATTCAAAACATTGGTGGTACAGGTGCAACCAACATTCATGATGCTTTCCAAGCTTTGAATACGCAAACCCAAGCGGCTAAAACCGAAGTGGTGCAAGGTGACAATATTACTGTAACTCAAACCGTTGGCGCTGCTGGTCAAGATGTTTATACCGTTGCCACGAAAAAAGACTTGGTATTGGATTCGGTGAAAATCGATGACGGCCAAGGTCAGGCTTTGACTTTGAATAAAACAGGTACCACGGTTAGCAATGGTTCACAATCTGCCCATTACGGTGCGGATGGTTTGGTGGCTAAAGATGCAGCAACAGGCAATCAAACGGTGGTGAATCAAGATGGTTTGTCATTCAAAGACGGTAATGGTAACTAAACAGGACCTGTCATCAATCAAAATGGTATTGATGCAGGTGGCAAACAAGTGACCAATGTTGCAGCTGGTGTCAATGATAATGATGCAGTCAATGTGTATCAATTGAATCAATACTTCTTGCAACAGAATCAACAAACGCAAAATGTGCAAAACACAATAGGCGATTTGGAGCATTTGTTTGATACGTTTAACGTACAAGGTCAAGCTCAGACGGATCAATTGAATATTATTGATACCATCAATGCCATGAATACCACTGGTATTCAATATCACCATACCAACAGCAGCAATGCGCCAGGTCGTTTAGGTAGCACGAACGACTCAAGTGCAGGTGGTAATAACTCCAGTGCGATTGGTGTGGATGCGATTATTGAAGCGGGTGCTGACAGCACTGTGGCTTTTGGTCACGGTACCACTGCCAATAGCGCAGCGACCAGTTCGGTGGTCATTGGTCATGATTCAGTAGTGGGCGGCGCAAGCAGTATTGCGATTGGTCACGGTTCGCAAGCATTGGGCAATCAGTCTATCAGTATTGGTACGGGTAACGTGGTTAACGGTAACAACTCTGGTGCGATCGGTGACCCGTCTTACATCAACGCTGACAATGCTTATGGTATTGGTAATAACAATACGATTGATGCCAACCAGTCATTTGTTTTGGGTAATGAAGTCAAAATTGGCAAAGATGCGGAAGACATGAGCCAAGCCAATGGCGCGACATTCCAAGGTTCTGTGGCTTTAGGTCATAACACGACAGTATCTGCTGCCGTTGGTACAACAGGCATTAAGATTTTGGCGACGGATACCGAAGAAAGGGCTTTTGCAGGTACGGCTCCTGTGGGTACGGTGAGTGTGGGTGCTGCGAAAGCGGAACGTACCATTACCAATGTCGCTGCAGGCCGCATTAATGCAGACAGTACCGATGCGATTAATGGTAGTCAGTTATATCAAACCAATGAAGCTTTAGGTCAATTGGCTAATGGTGGTGCTGGTGTGATTCAATATTCTAATGAAGCCACGCCAACTGTCGCTAACGGTGGTATTGCCAGCAACAACTTGACATTGGTAGGTGGTTCGCCATCGACTGTCGATGTCAATGGCGATGGTGTGATTGATGCTAACGATGGTACAGCACCTGTTACCTTGTCCAACGTGGCAGCAGGTCGCGCGCCGACTGATGCAGTTAACGTGGGTCAATTGCAGCAAATGGGCAATAATTTGAACAACCGTATCAATGCGGTTGAAAAAGAAGCCCAAGCTGGTACCGCCACAGCAATTGCAGTCGCTAACTTGCCACAAGTTTACTTGCCAGGTAAGAGCGGTGTGTCAATGGCAACTGGTGTTTATGAAGGTCAAGTTGGTTATGCCGTAGGTTATTCTTCTATTTCTGACGGTGGCAAATGGGTATTCAAGGCTTCGGCAACAGGCAGTCCTAACGGTTCTGTCGGTGCGGGCGCAGGCATGTTGTATATGCTTGACTAAGTCTTTTGAATGTAGCTGATTGAAAGCGTCCTGTAATTTTACAGGACGCTTTTTTTAATCCATAGCAAGGCTTGATACTTCAATTGTGTGATGTTTCTTATTTGTTAAATATATTTCCTATTAGGAATGTTGGGGGTGTTGCACAGTTAAATCTTCTCAGGTATCTTGATATGGCATGAAGATATCTTGATGTGGATGTATTTCAAGCCATCTTTGTTTTTTCTGCAGTATTCCAACATGTTGTTTTAGACCGCAACTTCATCAAAGGAGCAGTACATGACACAATTAAAAGATTACCGTCAGTTTTATATCAATGGTCAGTGGGTGAATCCTGCTGTGGCTCGTGACTTGGAAGTCATTGATCCTTCAACCGAACAGGCTGTGGCGGTGATTTCTTTGGGCGATCAAGTAGATACGGATGCCGCTGTTGCCGCTGCGAAAGCCGCATTTCCAGCATGGGCTGCCACTGCGCCAGAAACCCGTTTGGCTTATGTGGAAAAAATCTTAGAAATTTACAATCGCCGTGCGCAAGACATGGCAGACGCTATCAGTTTAGAAATGGGTGCGCCACAAGACATGTCTTTGGCAGACCAATTCGATTGCGGTGTCTATCACATTGAAAACTTCATTGAAGCGTTCAAAAACTTTGAATTCGTGCGCCCATTGAAAGATGGCAACGATGACAGCATGGTGGCTTGGGAGCCTGTGGGTGTGGTGGCTGCCATTACGCCTTGGAACTGGCCGATGAACCAAGTGACATTGAAAGTGATTCCAGCGATTTTGGCAGGCGATACTGTGGTTTTGAAACCGTCTGAAATTGCGCCATTGTCATCGATTGTGTGGACAGAAATCATGCACGAAGCAGGCTTGCCTGCGGGTGTTTACAATATGGTCAACGGTGATGGTTTGGGTGTGGGCACGCAATTGTCTGTGCATCCAGATGTGGCGATGGTGTCATTCACAGGTTCTACACGCGCCGGCATTGCCATTACCAAAGCTTCTGCCGATACTGTGAAAAAAGTGGTGTTGGAATTGGGCGGCAAAGGTGCCAACTTGGTGTTTGCCGATGCCGATGCCGATGCAGTGGCTCGCGGTGTGCGCCATTGTTTCTACAATTCAGGTCAATCTTGTAATGCACCAACACGCATGTTGGTAGAGCGCTCGTTCTATGACAAAGCAGTTGAAATTGCCAAACAAGTGGCAGAAGAAACCACAGTTGATGTCGCATTCAAAGAAGGTGCGCACATCGGTCCTGTGATTTCCAAATTGCAATGGGACAAAATTCAAGATTTGATTCAAGCGGGCATTGATGAAGGTGCAACTTTGGTGGCGGGTGGTACGGGTTTGCCTGAGCATTTGAGTGAAGGTTATTTTGTTCGTCCGACGGTTTTTGCCAATGTCACCAATGAAATGGGCATCGCTCGCAATGAAATTTTTGGTCCTGTCTTGGCCATCATTCCGTTTGATACCGAAGAAGAAGCGGTTGCCGTTGCCAATGACACCATTTACGGTTTGACCAATTATGTGCAAACGTCTGATTTGGAACGTCGTCGCCGTTTGAGCCGCTTGTTGCAAGCGGGCATGGTGGAAATGAATGGTAAGAGTCGTGCGCGTGGCGCGGCTTTTGGCGGTGTGAAAGCTTCAGGTCGTGCGCGTGAAGGTGGTGTGTATGGTTTGGAAGAATTCATGGACAGCAAATTCATTTCAGGCTGGTCTGAAAACTCATAAACTTTGATTTTGAATGTTGGAAAATTTACAGGACGCTTCAAGCGTCCTGTAACTGTTTTGAATGAAATGAATGTGTTTTTAAACGGTTTCAACCTCATCCAATGAAATGTTGGAGTTCAAATGACCTGCTTGCAAGAACAACAATTGTGCTGCGGTTAAAATATCCAACAAGCTGCGACCAATGCGACGAGCATAAGCAATGTCATTCATCAAAGAGCTGGTTTGCCATTCTGACAATTGACCCGAGCGCAAAGCATGTAATACATCTTGGCTAAATGCTTGTTCAAATGTTTGCATTTGTGCTTCTAATTCTTCATTGGAAGTCAGCAAAGACACCGCACCATTTTGTGCCAACGGCCTGATTTGTACCATCAGTTGGAACAAATATTCGCGCAAACGCGCGTAATAGTGTTGTACTTCTTCATCGCTGCTTAAATATTGATGCAGGTTTTTTTGCAAGTGTTTGCCGTCTTTGACCACTTCCGCCATTTGTAAGGCAATTGCTTGGCAGCTTTGCAAAATGCTTTCTTGCTCATCACGCAACGGTACCTCAATGCGGTTCACATAGCCTAATAATTCGCTGTACACGCCTTTAATATGGCGTTGGTATAAGGCATCGGCATCTAATTTTAATGGCAGTTGCGATGCATCCAAGCGCAAATCATCTTGTTCAGGATGGGCATGATTCAATAATTCTGATGACACATAAATGGCATGTCCCATCACTTCCAAAGTCAAACTGCCCAAATGGCGCACTTCATTGACCACTGCAAACACGGCGGTATCGGCAGTGCGCAAATTGGATTTGGTCAAATATTTGGCTGAAGTTTTAGATGGTTCTGCTTCGGTATTGGCCACCATAGCAGCAGCAGAAGTTTCGGGTTTGCTCGGTAGCCAAGCTTGCAATTGGTTGGCCAATTTTTGTTGTAAATTCCAAAATACCATGACGCCTAAGACGTTGAACAAGGTGTGAAATAAAGCCAGTTGTATTAATTGATTTTCACCCAAGCCCACCCAGCTGGTGCTTTGCAATACCAACCAACTCAATGGCACGAACAAAATCAAACTCAATATTGCTGTCACCACGTTGAAAATGACATGTGCCAAAGCCAAGCGTTGACCATTGCGTTCGCTGCCTAAAAAACCTACAAAAGCCGTACTGATACTGCTGCCGACATTTGAGCCGATAGCCAAAGCAAAAGCTTGTTCTACCGCAATTTGGCCGCCTGCCAATGCTGCCAAAGTCAAAATTAAGGCAGCATGGGTAGATTGCAAGACCACGGTTAAAACCAACCCAATGCCCGCAAAAATAAACACTTCGGCAAGACCTGATACTTGTAATTCCGTGAAATCTACCGAGCCGCCCATTGCGCTAAAGCCTTCTTTGATGGCATCGATGCCGACAAAAATAAAGCCTATGCCCATTAAAGCACGCCCAAAAGCTTTGCCTTGTGGACCGAAAAAGCTGGCTAAAACACCAAAAAATAATAAAGGCAACGCAAACACGCTCAAGCTGATGTTTTGACCTGCCAAAGCCAGTAACCAAATACCACTGGTCGCACCCAAATTGGTACCGAGTAAGACGGCAATGGCAGCAGTTAAGCCAATCAAACCTGCGCTTAAAAAAGCGATGGTCAATAAAGAAACTAAAGTACTCGATTGCAATAAAAACGTCGCACCCATACCAAAAAACATGCCTTTGATGGGCGTGTCGGTAGACTTATTCAATAAGCGTTCGAGATAACCGCCAGCTGCACGTTGCAAACCTTCCTCGATACATTGCATCCCAAACAAAAAAATGCCTAGGCCATAACACAATTGCAGCCAAGCCGTGCTGTAAAAGAAGGAATAAGAAAAGGCGATGATGAGTAAAACAAGCAAGGCATATTTGAAATATTGTTGGTATTGCTCTGATGGTTTTTTCATAAGATACTCTTTGTAGGAGAAAGATTTATACTTTTGTCATTAATTGGTCAAAATGGCATATCATAATAGAAAAATTTCACTTATCAAACCGATACGCTAGAAAGTATGCAATATTGATAAAAGGCTTAACCGTGGTCAAAAAGAAGCTTAAAAAAAGCCCTGTATCGATAATAGGGCTTGGATTTGTGATGTAGAGAGAGTGAATGATTTAAGGTGCAGCGCCAAATAGCCAATTTTCTTTTAAAGCTTTGATTTGGTCTCGCAATTCGGTAGCTTCTTCAAATTTCAAATTGCGCGAAGCGGTCACCATCGCTTTTTCCAAACGGGTAATTTCTTTGATCACCGCTTCTTCACTGTTAAAGTGTTGTTCTTTTGCAGCCGATTTTTTGCCACCATCATCATGGTAAACACCATCAATCAAATCGCCGACTTTTTTGACAATTTGTGTCGGTGTAATGCCGTGTTCGGCATTGAACGCGATTTGTTTGGCACGGCGGCGTTCGGTTTCGTCTATCGCCACTTGCATCGAATCGGTGATTTTATCGGCATACAAAATCGCTTTGCCGTTAACATTGCGCGCGGCACGACCTATGGTTTGAATCAAACTTCTGCGGCTGCGCAAAAAGCCTTCTTTGTCCGCATCCAAAATTGCGACCAAAGACACTTCCGGAATGTCCAAGCCTTCCCGCAATAAATTGATGCCAACCAATACATCAAACACGCCCAAACGCAAATCACGAATGATTTCAACGCGCTCAACGGTGTCCAAATCGCTGTGCAAATAACGTGCTTTGATGCCCAAATCGGTGTAGTAATCGGTCAATTGTTCGGCCATGCGTTTGGTCAAAGTCGTGACCAAAACCCGCTCGCCAATGGCGGCGCGTTGCGTGATTTCGCTCATCAAGTCGTCTACTTGCGTGCCAACGGGACGAATTTCTAAAATCGGGTCGAGTAAGCCTGTCGGACGCACCACTTGTTCGACCACTTGGGACGCATTCGCTTCTTCATATTGGGCGGGCGTGGCAGAGACAAAAATGGTTTGCGGCATCAAAGTTTCAAATTCTTCAAACTTTAAGGGACGGTTGTCACGCGCCGAAGGCAGGCGAAAACCATAATCGACCAAGTTTTGTTTGCGCGCCGCGTCGCCTTTGTACATCGCGCCCACTTGCGGGACGGTCACATGCGATTCGTCCATGAATAGCAATGCGTCTTTGGGCAAATAATCGAATAAAGTTGGCGGTGCTGCGCCTTCAGGCCGCCTTGAAAAGTGGCGCGAGTAGTTTTCAATGCCTTTGCAAAAGCCCATTTCATACAGCATTTCCAAATCAAAACGCGTGCGCTGCTCGATGCGTTGCGCTTCAACCAAACGGATTTCATCGTTGTAAAACTGAATGCGTTTGGCCAATTCTTTTTTGATGGTTTCACAGGCTTTCAGGACGGTTGCGTGCGGCGTGACGTAATGGCTAGACGGATACACCGTATAACGCGCCAATTTTTGCTCGATGCGTCCTGTCAACGGATCAAACAATTGCAAAGACTCAATTTCATCGTCAAACAAACTGATGCGCAATGCGCTGTCGGAGTTTTCTGCTGGAAATACATCAATCACATCACCGCGCACGCGAAACGAACTGCGCTCAAAATCCATGTCGCCACGCTCGTATTGCATTGTTACCAAGCGCGCAATGATGTCGCGTTGCTCAAGTTTGCCACCTTCTTTCAGATGCAAAATCATTTGGTGGTATTCCGATGGATCACCAATGCCGTAAATCGCGGAAACTGTCGCCACAATCACCACATCGCGCCGCTCCATCAAGCTTTTGGTGGCGGAGAGGCGCATTTGTTCGATGTGTTCGTTGATGCTGGAATCTTTTTCAATGAACAAATCGCGGCTCGGGACATACGCTTCAGGTTGGTAATAATCGTAATAAGACACGAAATATTCCACTGCATTGTCAGGAAAAAAGCCGCGCATCTCGGCATACAGTTGCGCTGCCAAAGTTTTGTTGTGCGCCATGATGATGGCAGGACGACCCATTTGCGCAATCACATTGGCCATGGTGTAAGTTTTGCCTGAACCTGTGACCCCGAGCAAAGTTTGCATGGATAAGCCGTCCTGTAAACCTTCAATCAAGCCTTGTATGGCTGTGGGTTGGTCGCCTGCAGGGGGAAATGGTTGATGCAAGCTAAAAGGGCTGTCGGGATATTGGATGATGTTCATGGCACAAGTTTTTCTCAATTCAAGCAGGCAAATATGTTGCCTTGTTTGGGCATGGGAATCAATCTTTTACTGGCGAAAAGATTTTTTTAGTGTTTGATCTATATTTGAATGGAATGAGTAAATTAATTTTATGCAAAATATTGGTATTACATATAGTAATAAAGCGTGCTTCCTATTTATAAAATGTGCGGATTCAACCGGTCAGCGCAATGAACCGACCCGAGTATTTCGGAGACAGTTTATCTTGAGTCATGCCACTTTGGCTGACTCTTCCAATTGGCGATAATACGCCATTTCAAATTCGGCTGATGGAACATAACCTATCGAACTTAACAAACGTCGATGATTGAACCAATCCACCCAGTTTAGTGTTGCCAATTCAACATCAATCATCCGCCTCCACGGCTTTTGATGATGGATGACCTCAGTTTTGTATAAACCATTCACCGTTTCAGCCAAAGCATTGTCATACGAATCACCCGTTGTTCCGACCGAAGCCTTCACTTGAGCGGCCTGTAAACGTTCGGTGTAACGAATCGACAGATATTGGCTGCCTCGATCACTGTGGTGAATGAGGTGTTTGGGCTTGTTTCTGGCATGCAAAGCCTGCTCCAATGCATCCATCACCAAGTCGGTATCCATCCGTTTTGCCACCTTCCAACCAACAATGCGCCGAGCAAACACATCGATGATGAAAGCCGTATACACAAAGCCCTGGTGGGTAGACACATAGGTGAAATCGGCTACCCACAATTGATTTGGCCGACTGGCAGTAAATTGCCGATTTACCAAATCATCGGCCCGTTGCAACTCTGGATCACACACTGTAGTGCGTTTGCCTTTACCCCGCTAAACCCCTTGTATGCTGTGTTTACGCATCAGTCTAGCAACCGTACAGCGGGCAACTTGAACACCTTCACGTTGCAATTGGTGCCAGACTTTGCGGTAACCATAAACCTGCAAGCTGTCTTCCCAAACAGTGTTGATTTGAACCAATAAACATTTATCCGACACGCACCGTTTGGCTCGCAATTCAGGCTGTTTCAATCTTTGCGCATGTCGATAATAAGTGGATGGCGCAATCGGCAATACTCGGCAAATTGACTCGACCCCATACACCATTTTGTGTTCATGAATAAAATCCAACAAATCGCCTATTTGCGGTCGAGCTCCGCCTGGGCGAAAAAAGCGGCAGCTTTGCGCAAGATTTCATTGGCGCGTTGCAGCTCTTTATTGTCTCTTTCGAGCTGCTTAATGCGCTGCGCTTGATCAGCTGCTGCGCCATTATCAGCCAGATCAGCTTCAAACTTCTTAATCCAAGTGCGCAGTGTTTCTGGTGTACAACCAAACTTGCTGGCAATGGACACTGTGGCGGCCCACTGAGTGGGATATTCACTGCGCTGTTCTTGATAAAGGCGAACCGCTCGTTGACGGATTTCAGGTGAGTAAGTATTTTTCATTCGGATATTCTCTCAGAAAGTTAGGTCTCCGAGCAACCCGGGGCGGTTCAACACCTGTTTGAAAGACCTCAAGAGGTGTTTTAAAGCCCAAGATTTTTCTCGGCCTAGTATTAAGTTGCAAAGCAATTTTATCTAATTGTTCTTGTGAATAAAGACCAAGATTTTTACCTTTGGGTAAATATTGTCTTAAAAGCCCATTTGTATTTTCATTTGTGCCTTTTTGCCAAGGACTGCTAGCATCACAGAAATAAACAGACATATTGCATTGAGCAGTTAAAAGATGGTGTTTAGACATTTCATGACCTCTATCCCAAGTCAGTGTTTGCCTGATGGATGAAGGTAATCCAGCTAATTGGGAGTTATTGTCAAATCTGGTGTATGGCATTCAGGCCGCTTTCTCTGTTGATTGTTCGTCTTCCTGCTTGCCATCTTTGAAGATGACGTTGTTGACCACCAAGGTCAACAAGTTGAATCCCTGAATCCGGCGCCAACGCTTTTGGGCCGTTTCCAATAATTTGTACACCATCGCCAAAGTGGTTTCTCTGGAGCCACAGTTTTTGGCTCGTTTGCTGCGCAATCGTACGGTGGCAAACGTGGATTCAATTGGGTTGGTGGTGCGGATGTGCGTCCAATGTACATCTG
>NZ_KB908042.1 GCF_000382305.1 Vitreoscilla stercoraria DSM 513 | reverse complement strand
CTGTGAATATAGTCTTTAAAAGGATCCAATTTGCTGGGGCGGGTAGAATGCTGTCGGACAGTCGTTTCGACTGGTTGCAAATACTTCCGCACCGTGTTGCGAGCCAAACCTGTTTCACGGGTAATGGCTTTGATTGACATCCCTTGTTTCCTAAGTACTTTAATGGTCACAACCATCTCCTGAGTTAACATCAAGCGACCCTAAGTAAAGCCGCTAGTTTAAAACAAGGGGGTCAATTTCAAATTGCCGTTAGGGGGTCATTTTTACATTGCCGGTAACATTAGTAAAATGATGCTGACAATGTTGGCGGCAATCGGTGAGTTTGAACGTGAGTTAATTCGTGAGCGCCAGCGAGAAGGAATTGCTTTGGCAAAAGCCAAAGGCAAATACAAAGGCCGTTCGCCTAAATTAAATTCCGAGCAAGTGGAACAATTGAAGCAACGCGTCGCAGCCGGAGAAAGTAAAGCCAGTGTAGCAAAAGCATTTGGGGTTACTAGGATGACGGTTTATTCATATTTGAAGTCAAATCATTAATGCTTGCTAAGACGGCCATGATTGTTTACAATATAGATTGTAATCTATATTTGGTCGCTTTATGTGGACAGTCATCACGACAAATCTGTTTAACGAATGGCTTGATGAGCAAGATGAGTCAACTCAAGAAAAAGTTTTAGCTGGATTGGTAGTATTACAACAGCAAGGCCCGAGTCTTGGAAGACCTTTGGTGGATACTGTATATGGTTCTAAATTCACTAATATGAAAGAACTACGCATTCAACATAAAGGCAAACCATTAAGAGCATTTTTTGCTTTTGATCCGCTAAGGCAAGCGATAGTACTGTGTGTGGGCGATAAGAGCGGTAAAAAACGTTTTTATATTGAGATGATTGCCATTGCCGATGAAGAGTATGAACGTCATCTATCAACTTTAGGAGAACATTGAAATGGCTAAAACCTTAGACGAGTTATTGGCTAGCCGCTCTCCAGAGAGCCAAGCCCGTATTCAAGAAATGGCAGATGAGCTTTTGCTAGCAAACCAACTTTATCTTATTAGAGAAGAACTAGAAATATCTCAAAAACAATTAGCAGAAGCCTTAGGCATTAAACAACCGTCACTCTCGGCGATTGAAAATCGTGGTAATGACCTTAAAATTTCCACCATGAAAAAATATGTTGAGGCAATGGGAGGAAAGCTTCGTATCGATGTTGAACTTCCAACCGGTAAGCATATTGGATTTAATGTTTAGGCAAGAAAAGCCTTCATTAAGGGTAGCTATCCGCTATTGATGAAGGCTTGTTTCTACTAATTCTGCCCATTAAAAATGGGAGGATTACCCAAGCATGGATAGAGGGCGATTAAAAGTTGTTTGGCGATAATATTTTAACGTCCTCTATCCTATCCATCCAAATGTTCAACAGACCCTAGTTTTTTATAGATATTTTTTGTAGCTTTCCAATGGAAGCTGGCAAGCTCCGATTGATAATAGGTGGATTTCAATTCTGTCGATTAAAAATGAGATGATTACCCTCCCTATATGTAACCTGATTTAGTAAACTCTTCAGGAATGAAATCCACACAAGCATTCCAAAACGCATATTTTCGTTGGTGTTTTTCATGTAAAGCAGTAATGTATGCTAGTGTGGAAGGGATTAACTTTTGATGCTCTTCTGATATATACGCCATAAAATCCAACGATTTTTTTAAATCTGATACTGCATATTTATAGTTAGCACTTCTAGCCTGCTTTAGATTATCTTCAACCAATTTACGACGCAAGAATACAGCTGATAATGGATAACCTTGTTGTGCCAAAGTAGTGGACCATTTGCGGACAGTACTCACTTGAAGAAAGTTAAAAATATTTTCGAAACATTTATCATCATTATCGACCATTTTTTCAATCAAGAACGATTCAAAAGCTGACCAATTCTCGATATTCGCTGTAAAACGCAAATAAGAAATGGTACCTCTTTCATAAACTCTTTGATAGAAATATTCAGTATCTAGAGCATTTAAATCAGAGTGATATTTAATGAATTTTCGGTAATATTCACTATCCAAATTTTTACTAAAATATTCTTTGCATAAATTTAAAGCTTTTTCCCTATCGCCATTTTCATATAAAGCATCTACCAAAAGATGTTCTACTTTGAATTGGATATCATAGGGCAGCGCTGTTGATTTAAGCTCTTCTAAGACCAAAACAGCTTCCTCTGTTTTAAACTCATCCAGTAGTAATTGTGCATATTTAAAACAGAAGAAACCGTTATGCAAAAATCGATTTGATTCATAACAATGGGCAAGATATTCTTGATCTCTTAAAATAAAACTGATTTCCAATGCTTCCTGATCATCATGGCCTTTTAAGGTATCACGAATTTTTTGGATAACTTCTCGCGGCACGAACGCTTTATTATTCTGTAATAAATCAGAGGGAAAGTAGTAATCACAATTGGATTTAACCTCAAGATAATGACCAACAAAGTCCACTTGATTGTCTTTTTTATAGGCAGCCCCTAACGCCTTAATCCATACATTTAACAATCCATAGAGGTAATCTTGCCAGCTACCAGAAGATGTATCGTATTTTTCAAATAAATCATCAGCCTCACCAATCATTTTTTCGGTGATCTTAACTGTTTCTAGTGGCAAACCCAAAGCCAGGCTATCCAAAGATCTAACAGTCTTATTTTCTAAATCTAAAAAAAATGCGTGCGACTTCCAATATTCATAATTTCCTTTCTTACGGAATTGCCTCTTATATTCATTTTCGATATTTTTAAGCTTCTCTTCCGGTGACATCAAATAGTTCATAGCCAAATATTGGTTTATTTCCCCATATTTTTCAGATAGATCATGTATTACCCCCAACAATTCATCGACAGTAAATTGACTGAGTTGCTCGATTTGTTTTTTGGTTAATTTTTTGCTCATAATATGACTTAAATGAATATTTGTTGGAATTGACCCAAGCTACATGGAAATCTGAAGCTTGCAATATTTACTGGCTCTGCTATCTTAAGTCAGATACGTTCATGCGCTAGAGCCTTAAACATAAATTGTTTCAAAAATAACAATTTGGTTCTAATTGGGGTCACCTCAGAAAACGGAATTTAAAGTACGTTAGAATCGAGTCGAGGCAGATACCCAACGGTACAAGGTAGGAATGGATAGCTAATCCTCCCATTTTTAATGGTCGGTTCATCATGACCAATTACAACTGCCATTAATGATTTCGTTAGCATATCATGTGCTTTAGTCATTACTCAGATTTTAGTCGGTTGATATTTTTCTGGACGTGTTGACAAATATGCTCACGCAATGCGGCATCAATTGGATAGTGGCTCAAATCATGGTTTAAATTGCTTGCTATCGAAACAGTATGCTCAATTATGCCTTTCGCGGTTGCAAGTTTAATGTCACTGTTTTTGGCCAAATCTAATAAATGTTTGAGTTTAATGTTTTTGCCTTCTCCCATAATATCCATATTGTGTTCGCCATTTAGTCCTGTATTGAAAGACAGGTCATAAGCTGGAGACAATGCCCAATTTCCTACTGAATCCATCATGAATGAAAAATTCTTGCTGTGATCATCACGGTTATGAAACACCACATTGAACACACATTGACGATAGCCTTGGATCACTTCTAGTTCTGAATGGGTTAAGGCGCGGATACAACGTAGTAATTGCGTATAACTAAGTGTTGGTAAACGGAAGTTAGTGTTCAATAAACCTGCTAAAGTGTGAACATGAATACGCATCCCATTGTCACGGTCAAAACGTTTCACACCAAAAGCACCATATCCTGAGCCTAAATCAAAAAACTGTGTGTCAGGCATGTTCAAACCACATTGCTTAGCCAGTTGTGCATATACATGCTCAGCAGCACAGACACTTTGGTTTTCACCACGGGCTGGAAATTTGACCAACCAATCATCACCTGCCGCAGTAGGTAAAGTGCTGACACGGTTGTTGGTAGAATCAAATTTGATTAAAGCTTTAGGGCGTGCACCTTGTGGTGAACCTCCGATAATTAACAAATTCTTCAGCGCTTCAGTATCTTCATCCTCAATCACCACCAAGCTCTCACGGGCTAATGCCAACAAATCCATTTCAGCTTGTTGTTGTGCTATGTCTGCTTCTGGTTCAAATGATAAAGCGCCAATTGCTGATTGACCAATATAAGCCAAGCGTTCCAAGATATTGACATCATAAGGTTGGCGTTGTTGGTATTTTTTAAAGAATCGGTCCATCAACAACATACCCCAACCATCGGGCAAACTGTCAGCAATCAATCCTGGTAAGCCATACTGGCTGGGTTCGTATCCAGAATAAAGCTTCAGCGTTGCAGGTAATTCAAGAGGGGATAAAGGCAAGGGATTTTGAAGCCATTGAGCATGATACTGGAACACGGGTTGTCTCCCATCCATGGCCAATTGTCCCACCAATTGATGCTTACCGTAACCATCATAATAAACATTCAGATGTTTCATGCTTTGCCTTTTCTAGAGGCACGTTGCCGTTGTGATGAGGTTTGAAGATTAATGATTTCTTCAATGGAATTTTTCGCTGGCATCAATAATGACTCCAACTCACGGCTCAAACCTAATGCCATGACAATGCGCAAGAAGTTTTCAAACGTCCCACCCTTACCTTGTTCAAAGCGCTGAATGGTACTGTTGCCTAAGCCAGCTTTACTGGCTAATTCATCTTGGCTCAGATTTTTCAACAGACGTTGCTGTTTCAAGCGCATGCCAAATTCAAGGCATAATTCTGGCGCGGTGTAGAAATCGAATCTTTTTATATTCATATAATTATTCATAATTGATATATTATATATAATAATAAATATTATATAGTCTAATACGAATAATTAAAATAATATTACCTATTAATTTTCAGTTTTCCCCCCCTACTGCTCTTATGCACCACTAACAACAGCTCAGTCATCAAAACTCATCTATTTTTAGACTATACTCAAATGAAAATCTGATTAAATGATAGCAATGCTATCATTTAATTTATTTTTATAGCCAAAAGATACATTTATCATTATACTAATTTAAATTAGTATTAATAATAAAAAATTACCATGATCATTCGTATTTATGTCCGTGCTTCAACCAAAGAACAAGATGCCCAAAGAGCATTGGCTGGTTTAATTCAATTTAGCCAAAATTATGGTTCTGAATATGTCGCTTACATTGAAAATGAAAGTGGCACCAAACTCAATCGTCCCATCTTAAATCAATTGTTAAGTGAATCCCTGCCTGGTGATATTCTAATGATTGAATCCGTTGATCGCTTGTCTCGTTTACAGCAATCTGACTTTGAAATTCTGAAGCAACAAATCAAAGACAAGGGTTTGCGCCTTATCGTGTCAGACTTGCCCACCACTCATATGCAGATTAATAAGCACAACGATACCATTACCACATCACTTTTAGAATTAATCAACAACATGCTGATTGATTTATTGGCTACGATGGCAAGATTGGACAATGAAAAACGCCGAGAACGTATTATTCAAGGTTTGCAACGCTCTGGTTACAAACCAACCGGTAAAAAAGCCAATTTGGCCAAGCACAACCGCATCAAGCAGCTATTGGCAGCCAATAACATGACCAAAGAGGAAATTGCCAAAGCTGTTGATTGTGGTGTTGCGACGGTCTATCGAGTCGCTAAAAGCATGTAATATTACAAAGCTTTTCAAAGTTACATAATAATGAATATAGGCTTAAATATTGTAAATCATTGAAGCCTATAGTTTAATGCGACAAAATAGATAATGCAGGTTGTACGTCTGGTAAACCTTTTTGTGAAGCAAGCCATAAATCATAGTCCGCTTGTTGATGTAACCAACTTTCAGCACTCGGACTATTCTCTCCCAACCAAAGATGCAGTCGTAAAGCCATATCTGCACTGATTGCTGCTTTGCCATTTACTACTCGTGAAAGAGCCACTCGACTGACACCGAGTTGTTTGGCTGCTGCTGTCACGCTTAAGCCCAGTTCAGGCAAAATGTCTTCTTTGATGACTTCTGCTGGATGAGGCGGGTTATACATACGCATAATCACACTCCTTATCAGTGATAATCTTGGTAATCAACAATTTCAGCATGGCCATTTTCAATCTTAAAAGTGACACGCCAATTACCATTTACTTTGACACTCCAGTGATCTTTGAGATTGCCGACTAAAGGATGTAAATCCCATCCAGGAAGATTCATGTCATTTACTTCCTTAGTACTGTTCAATCTTGCCAAAATTCGGCCTAATTTAGGTGCATGTGAAGCTTGTATGCCAGCTTTACTTCCTGTGGTAAAGAACTTTTCCAAACCCTTATGCTTAAAACTTAAAATCATGAGAATGCCCAAATTTTTACTAATTGTATCTCATGGCGATACATTAAGTAAATATTTAAGTTTTTTTAATGCTGGTAGTACCGACTGCCTGAGCAGCATCTACCACTGAATAACCTTGTTTCAACACCAAATCAAACATTTCTTGTTTGAATTCATCTGAATGACGGCGAATGCTCTTTTTTGTCATGATTTTGACCTTTCAAAGAGAATTAGGGCGTGTCCTCCAATAAACAAGCTTGATACATACCCCATCATTCACTCTTAATAAAATAGCGAGTATTTCGCCCACTACCATCAGCTTTAGTCAAACACCCATTGTCTAGCAGTTCAGCCAAATGTCGAGTGGCTGTTGCTTTACTGACTTTGCTTACTTTTTGATATTGCGATGCGCTGATGCCTTCAGGGAAGTCATCCTGACCACCTTCTAATAACCGATTCAATACCTTGATTTGTTCTGGGCGTAATGAATGCATGGCATGTTTTTGCCAAAATAAAGCTCTATGCTGTGTTAAGGCAATTTTGTTTTGCACTTGCTCTAACGCTTCAATAAAGCGTTCCACAAACCATATCAGCCATGGTGTGATATCCAAACCACTTTTCTGCGTTTGCTCCAAGATACGATAGTAATCCGCCCGATGTTCTAAAATGGTGGCGGACATGGCATACAAACGAATGCTTTGCGCATCCATTTGCGTCAAAGCTAAATCAGTTAATGTGCGAGTCAAACGACCATTCCCATCTTCAAATGGATGTAAGGTCACAAACCACAAATGCACCATGCCCGCTCGAATAATTGGATCCAAGCTGGTATCAGTATGACTTTGATTAAACCAACTAATGAATTCATTCAAACGCTGTTCCAAACCCAATCGAGGCGGTGCCTCATAATGTACTGTTGGCGTATCCAAGCGGCCTGAAACCACTTGCATGATTTCATCACCTCTTAAACTACCCACTTTCAAATCAGCATTGAAAATACCCAATGTAGGGAATAACCACGAATGCCATTGCAACAAACGTTCTAAACTTAACTCTCGCTTCGGTTCAGTCAACACATCCATCATGATGTCAGCCAGACCTTCAGAACGTTCGTTGTGAGGATAAGGTTGGTCTTCGCTGATACCCAAACGTCTGGCCAAAGAAGAACGCACCGATTGCGCATTCAAGCGCTCATTTTCAATGGCTGAAGAGGATAAAAGGTTGATTAACAGGGCATCCAACACATGCTGGCCTAAATCTGGACTTTCTTGATAGCGGCCATTGATATAACCGACCAAGCGATGTGCTTTCACAAGCTCGGGCGCGATATCAACTTGATGCCAAGTAAAGTTTGGCCAGTTGGGATACTGCCAAATCCATTGGATCATTTTGATTGCTTTCTTCAAATACAGTGAGCCGATTATATCGCATATTCGGCTCAAAATATGAGCCAAATATTTAATAAATAGATCACCCATTTACAAAGAAGAAAATGTTCCAACATGAAATAAATGTATCAAGCTAATATTAATAAACCATTTTGAATGGCTATTCATCAATATTTTCTTGTAGACTGAAGTGGTTTATTCAATTCACCTATCGCAATGACCACCGACGATTATTACAACCAACATGCTAACGAATTCATCTCCACCACGTTTGCGGTGGAGATGGAACGCTTGTATGAGCCGTTTTTGACAAATTTATCTGAAAACGCTCGTATCTTGGATGTTGGTTGTGGTTCTGGTAGAGACACATTGGCATTCAAACGCCTTGGTTACCAAGTTGAGGCAATCGATTCTTCAGAAGAACTGGTAAAACATGCCTCAGCCCTTACTGGCATCAAGGTGAGGCATCAAAGCTTCTATGATTTAGAAGAGGATGCTGTTTATGATGGCATTTGGGCTTGTGCATCCTTATTGCATTGTGAACGCCCTCGTTTATTCGAAGTGGTACTGAAACTGATTCAGGCTTTGAAGCCCAATGGAGTATTATACATGTCCTTCAAATATGGCAATCAGGATCGAGAGCACAATGGGCGGATGTTTACGGACTTAAATGAAACACAAGCTGAGGCATTGTTACAGCAATACCCAGACATTGCATTGTTGCAACAATGGTTAAGCATCGATCAAAGACCTGAACGCAGCGAAAAATGGCTCAACTTACTGTGGAAAAAACATGGTTAATTCCATTCCCTCTGCCTCTGAGCAACTGCAATTTTTGAAAAACATTCAGCTCCTTTTACAGTCAAGTAGCTTTAGTAGCACTTACAAATTTGCTTTACTCATCAGCCTCAGTCGTTTGGCAATTGAAAAAGGCCAGTCCACTGGTGACAGTCTCACTCTGCAATACCATGAAATAGCCGAAAAGTTTGTGGAATTGTATTGGAAACAAACCGTACCTTATGTGTTTACTGAAGATAGACAACTGATACTGAATCAAAACAATGGCAAACAAGCAGCCATCGTCAAGCGCATGATTGAGTTAAGACAACAATATACTTCATTGGGTTTACTGCGCCGAAACAACATGGTTTGGTCCAAATTGCTTAAAGACGTATCGAAAACGGTCAGCGTTGGAACGATTGCTGAACGATGCCCATTTCAGTCACCATTATTTGGAAGATGAAAGCCCATATTAGCAGGCATTGCTCTTAATGCGACAGAACCTGCCTGAGAAACTGGACAAAAGCCGCGCCAGCCCCTACACTGCCACCTGTCGACTTGACGGCGTGCTTGTGTTGCAAGCTGAGATCGCATCAAAAATGCGGATGCCGTTGAACCTGATCTGGTTAGTACCAGCGTAGGAATCAAGTGACGCAGCTTCTTTATTTCATGTGTTTACAGACCGCTTATGCGCCTTGTGTGTCTGCACATGTCTTGATGTTGCGTGAGCTTGATTCATTCACCACGTTACATAAGGCTAAGTGTATGAATCAACACATTACCATCACGCCGTGCTTGTCTGCGGCCACGGAAACCACCTCCCACCAATTCGCCTTCCCCAACTCACAGAAACACTATGTCATCGTTTCGCAAGCCAATGTCCGTGTGCCCATGCGCGCCATTCATTTGGCCGACACACCTGAACATTTGGGCGGCGGCAAAAACGAACCTGTCTTGGTCTACGACACTTCAGGCGCTTACACCGATCCCGAAGTCAGCATAGACTTGCAACAAGGCTTGCCAGCACTGCGTGCTGCATGGATAGACGCCCGTGGCGACACCGAGCAATTGGATGCACAATCGTCGGCTTACGGCCGCGAACGCTTGGCCAACAATGCCTTGGACGACATTCGCTTTGAACACTTGCGTTTGCCGCGTCGCGCCCAAGCCGGTAAAAACGTCACCCAAATGCACTATGCCAAACAAGGCATCATCACCCCCGAGATGGAATTCATCGCCATCCGTGAAAACATGCACCGTTACCAAGTGCGCGATGCAGTGTTGCAGCAGCAACATGCCGGTCAGCCTTTGGGAGCGCTCATTCCTGCTGACATCACGCCAGAATTTGTGCGCCAAGAAGTGGCTGCCGGTCGCGCCATCATCCCCAATAACATCAACCACCCCGAAACCGAACCGATGATCATCGGGCGCAACTTCTTGGTGAAAGTGAATGCCAACATCGGCAATTCGGCACTGGGCTCGTCCATAGATGAAGAAGTGGCGAAAATGACGTGGGCCACGCGTTGGGGTGCCGATACCATCATGGATTTGTCTACTGGCAAAAACATCCACGAAACGCGCGAATGGATCATCCGTAACGCACCTGTGCCTGTGGGCACGGTGCCGATTTACCAAGCCTTGGAAAAAGTACATGGCGTAGCCGAAGATTTGACATGGGAATTGTTCCGCGACACCTTGATTGAACAGGCCGAACAAGGCGTGGACTATTTCACCATCCACGCCGGCGTGTTGTTGGAATACGTGCCCTTAACCGCCAAACGCTTAACCGGCATTGTCTCACGCGGTGGCTCCATCATGGCGCAGTGGTGTTTGTCGCATGGCAAGCAAAACTTCTTGTACGAGCATTTCGACGACATTTGCGACATCATGAAAACTTACGATGTGGCCTTCAGCTTGGGTGATGGTTTGCGCCCCGGCTGCCTACAAGACGCCAACGATGCGGCGCAATTCAGCGAGTTGCGCACCTTGGGTGAATTGACCCAACGTGCATGGCAACACGATGTGCAAGTGATGGTAGAAGGCCCCGGCCACGTGCCTTTGCACATGATACGCGCCAATATGGACGAGCAATTGGCCACCTGTTTTGAAGCGCCGTTCTACACCTTGGGGCCACTCACCACCGACATCGCTCCCGGTTACGACCACATCACCAGTGCGATTGGTGCTGCCAACATCGCCTGGTATGGCACCGCCATGTTGTGTTATGTCACCCCGAAAGAGCATTTGGGTTTACCGAATAAGCAAGACGTGAAAGACGGTTTGATGGCCTACAAAATTGCCGCCCATGCCGCCGATTTGGCCAAAGGCCACCCCGGTGCGCAAGTGCGTGACAATGCCTTGTCCAAGGCGCGGTTTGAATTCCGTTGGGAAGACCAATTCAATTTGTCGCTAGACCCGGAAACGGCACGCAAAATGCACGATGAAACCTTACCGAAGCAAGCGCAAAAAACGTCACATTATTGCTCTATGTGTGGACCCAAATTTTGCTCGATGAAAATCTCCCAAAACGTGCGCGAATACGCAGCCCAATTGGAAGACTTGATTTAATCAAACAAGCGGCCTGTAAACCAAGCTGCACACACACCCCGCCAACGGCGGCAAGCCGCCATTGATGAATGTTTGATTCTACTGATCCGGCCCATTAAGGGGTCACTTCAGAAAACGGAATTTAAAGTACGTTAAGGCTTAGGTAATTGCTTTAACGGCCTAAACTTGCCCACTCCGATTTTGTTGCTATGCCAGAGGTAATCTCCGGTTAGGTTGATATGTTCCCAGCCTAATGGGGACAGGTATTGCAGCAAAGTATCATCGATATTTTGTCCATGACTGCGTAACGCATTCACAGCCCTTTCTAGGTAGACGGTGTTCCACAACACGATCGCGGCTGTCACTAGATTGAGGCCGCTAGCACAGTAGCATTGCTGTTCA
>NZ_KB908041.1:13525-13891 GCF_000382305.1 Vitreoscilla stercoraria DSM 513 | reverse complement strand
ATGAAAATGGCAGCATCGTGTTAACAAGCAATCTGCCATTCAGCCAATGGGCAGGTACATTTGCTGATGATGCGACACTGACAGCAGCGATGTTAGATCGCCTATTGCATCATTGTCATGTGGCTCAAATCAGTGGTGAAAGCTATCGATTGAAGAACAAAAAGAAAGCAGGAGTATTGCCAAGCATTGGTGATATTTAAGAGATGGGGGTCAAATTTAGATTGCCGAATTCATACCCAAAGGGGTCAAATTTAAATTGCCGTTGACACCATTTCTAAGCGGCCTGTATGGCCGTGAACAAGAATATTGTCAAGTGGAGAAAAATACTAGATTTCTAAGCGGCCTGTATGGCCGTGAACGCGATAT
>NZ_KB908041.1:0-13425 GCF_000382305.1 Vitreoscilla stercoraria DSM 513 | reverse complement strand
TTTCTAAGCGGCCTGTATGGCCGTGAACAAGAATATTGTCAAGTGGAGAAAAATACTAGATTTCTAAGCGGCCTGTATGGCCGTGAACGCGATATAACATAGATATAGAAGCAACGTATATTTCTAAGCGGCCTGTATGGCCGTGAACGGCTATCGTGCCTTATCGCTTGGGTTTGCGTTTTTCTAAGCGGCCTGTATGGCCGTGAACGGGTTCCAAATGCACTAGCAAAGCGTTAATATTTTCTAAGCGGCCTGTATGGCCGTGAACAAACACATTCAGTTAGCACAGAGAAACTTTCATTTCTAAGCGGCCTGTATGGCCGTGAACAAGAATATTGTCAAGTGGAGAAAAATACTAGATTTCTAAGCGGCCTGTATGGCCGTGAACGCGATATAACATAGATATAGAAGCAACGTATATTTCTAAGCGGCCTGTATGGCCGTGAACGGCTATCGTGCCTTATCGCTTGGGTTTGCGTTTTTCTAAGCGGCCTGTATGGCCGTGAACGGGTTCCAAAACCCGTTATGCTTATTCACAGTTTTCTAAGCGGCCTGTATGGCCGTGAACACTTCAACGTTACCATATAGATACTGTGCGTATTTCTAAGCGGCCTGTATGGCCGTGAACGTTGATACTGTTTAAGGTATCAAACTTAGCTTTTTCTAAGCGGCCTGTATGGCCGTGAACTGCTTGCTTATGCACTAGCAAAGCGTTAATATTTTCTAAGCGGCCTGTATGGCCGTGAACGTTTGATGGTTGCGGCGTACTTGGATGTTACATTTCTAAGCGGCCTGTATGGCCGTGAACGCTATATGCGCGATTACATCACACGCATTCGTTTTCTAAGCGGCCTGTATGGCCGTGAACAGCTATTGAGGGTCTGAATGCCCGACTTCATTTTTCTAAGCGGCCTGTATGGCCGTGAACTGATTTCCATACACAAGTTCGATTGTTTAACATTTCTAAGCGGCCTGTATGGCCGTGAACGTTGCGTGTTCCCAGCGTGTTCCTAGCGTGTTTTTCTAAGCGGCCTGTATGGCCGTGAACCCAAGCGCAAACCCACTATGCAAGAGTTGGATTTTCTAAGCGGCCTGTATGGCCGTGAACGCTTCCCAAAGGAAACGGATATACAATTGACATTTCTAAGCGGCCTGTATGGCCGTGAACAGCACTTGGCATTTAATATATAATACAAGGACTTTCTAAGCGGCCTGTATGGCCGTGAACTGGATTTTTACGCAGATGTGCGCCAAGCACTTTTTCTAAGCGGCCTGTATGGCCGTGAACCTTTCAAGTCTTCACCCATAGATACTTCGGAATTTCTAAGCGGCCTGTATGGCCGTGAACCCTGCGTTACGTCAGGATGATTCAACTGGATTTTTCTAAGCGGCCTGTATGGCCGTGAACGATACCTGCTTGACGGGCACGACGCTTCGCTTTTTCTAAGCGGCCTGTATGGCCGTGAACTCACTAACGCGCTTATCAAAGGATACCCGAGCTTTCTAAGCGGCCTGTATGGCCGTGAACAACACGGATGTTAATCCCTCCCATTGCGTTTATTTCTAAGCGGCCTGTATGGCCGTGAACCTATTACGGTAACCAAGTCTGTGTGCCATGTTTTTCTAAGCGGCCTGTATGGCCGTGAACCATTTAGCGGCTAGCACAGTCTCAGCCGTGTATTTCTAAGCGGCCTGTATGGCCGTGAACGTGTGCCATGTTGGATCGCCTTAATTAATCTATTTCTAAGCGGCCTGTATGGCCGTGAACAGCGTTTTAAGCGTGTTTAATGCTTTGGCAAGTTTCTAAGCGGCCTGTATGGCCGTGAACACTGAACAAGCTAAGCAATTACAAGCTGAATTTTTCTAAGCGGCCTGTATGGCCGTGAACAAAGAAAAAACGCCCTCAGAAGTATTTAAAGCTTTCTAAGCGGCCTGTATGGCCGTGAACCTGAACAAGCTAAGCAATTGCAAGCTGAGATGTTTCTAAGCGGCCTGTATGGCCGTGAACAGCTATTGAAGGTCTGAATGCCTTACTTAATTTTTCTAAGCGGCCTGTATGGCCGTGAACACCGTACAGAACGTACGGTTCAGAAGTCTAGCTTTCTAAGCGGCCTGTATGGCCGTGAACGCATTGGCAAGGTATGGTGGAATCCAAAAGGCTTTCTAAGCGGCCTGTATGGCCGTGAACGGAGGTAATATTATGACTCAATCCGCCTGCATTTTCTAAGCGGCCTGTATGGCCGTGAACTTATCAAGCAATTCAGATACCGCCTGTTCCCATTTCTAAGCGGCCTGTATGGCCGTGAACTAAATAAAAAAACACAAGCATGGTCACATCAATTTCTAAGCGGCCTGTATGGCCGTGAACAAGACCGCAGCGGCTGCAAATAAACGAAAATTTTTCTAAGCGGCCTGTATGGCCGTGAACGCACATAAATCAAGCTTTACCGCACCTGAAGATTTCTAAGCGGCCTGTATGGCCGTGAACTCATGATATAGCCGAGCAAAATAACAATAGCTTTTCTAAGCGGCCTGTATGGCCGTGAACCCAGCATCGACTGCTTTTTGCCATGTTTGGGTTTTCTAAGCGGCCTGTATGGCCGTGAACTGGCCGCTGTTGCATAATTTCGGACGTCAAACTTTCTAAGCGGCCTGTATGGCCGTGAACCACGAGGAGCATCAACCTGACTCACTTGGTAATTTCTAAGCGGCCTGTATGGCCGTGAACTAAATATCAAACACGCTTAAACTTGGATTGTATTTCTAAGCGGCCTGTATGGCCGTGAACTGGTACTGAGACTCCTGCTGTGTCTGCATCATTTTCTAAGCGGCCTGTATGGCCGTGAACAAACACATTCAGTTAGCACAGAGAAACTTTCATTTCTAAGCGGCCTGTATGGCCGTGAACGCACCAATGATATGGTCACCAAGAACGGGTGATTTCTAAGCGGCCTGTATGGCCGTGAACGTTGGGTTTTCATAATAATTGATTGCAGCACGATTTCTAAGCGGCCTGTATGGCCGTGAACCTACAATGGCTTATGTTGATGAGCAAGCTAATTTTCTAAGCGGCCTGTATGGCCGTGAACTTGTAGATAACTCTGTTCCTGTAATTGGTACGTTTCTAAGCGGCCTGTATGGCCGTGAACACATCCTTACCACCGATGCCATCTAATGTTACTTTCTAAGCGGCCTGTATGGCCGTGAACCTTGTCTTTATCCTGAATTGTCGTGCTAGCAATTTCTAAGCGGCCTGTATGGCCGTGAACGTGCCTCCGACAGTTGATAGCGGATATGTAGATTTCTAAGCGGCCTGTATGGCCGTGAACAAATGAAAAAAGCTGCTAAAGAGTTTGCAAGTTTTCTAAGCGGCCTGTATGGCCGTGAACAAATGAAAAAAGCTGCTAAAGAGTTTGCAAGTTTTCTAAGCGGCCTGTATGGCCGTGAACATGCTAGTCATCACCACGGCTCAAAACCAGTGTTTCTAAGCGGCCTGTATGGCCGTGAACCTCGATGCAGCCTTTTTCTGTGTTGTAGTTGATTTCTAAGCGGCCTGTATGGCCGTGAACTGACACGAATATGAATGTTCCGTTCTATGCTGTTTCTAAGCGGCCTGTATGGCCGTGAACGTTTTGAAAGAAATACGCAACGGCGTACCGATTTTCTAAGCGGCCTGTATGGCCGTGAACTTGGTGTTGATAGTTTGAATTTTGGTTATGCTTTTCTAAGCGGCCTGTATGGCCGTGAACTGAAAGACACAATTTCAGGCGCGGGCATTGGCTTTCTAAGCGGCCTGTATGGCCGTGAACCAGACACATGCGGATTCAGCTCAGGACATAGCTTTCTAAGCGGCCTGTATGGCCGTGAACACAAACCCATGCTTAACGTGTGGGCTTTTTTTTTTCTAAGCGGCCTGTATGGCCGTGAACTGTTCTTTGGCTGTTTCACCCTGCTTGTCTTGTTTCTAAGCGGCCTGTATGGCCGTGAACGGGGGCGGCATGTATCAGTGTCGCTGGGGTAGTTTTCTAAGCGGCCTGTATGGCCGTGAACATGACGCATTCATTGATGCTGATGCTACTTTCTTTCTAAGCGGCCTGTATGGCCGTGAACGCAGTCCGCCCAATAATGATGCAAACCTTTGCTTTCTAAGCGGCCTGTATGGCCGTGAACTAACCGCCATGCCCGTCAGTGTTGTAAAGTTATTTCTAAGCGGCCTGTATGGCCGTGAACGTGCCAAGTCAGACCATGATGCAGACACCGCATTTCTAAGCGGCCTGTATGGCCGTGAACTAACCTAACTAACGTTCATGCAAATTCCGCATTTTCTAAGCGGCCTGTATGGCCGTGAACAGTTACTAAGAAAGCAATCGGTACATTCTTACTTTCTAAGCGGCCTGTATGGCCGTGAACTTTACTTTAGCAGAGGAGCGTTTAACATTTGATTTCTAAGCGGCCTGTATGGCCGTGAACGGTGGGTGGTATTTTGGGCGTGTTGGTGGCGATTTCTAAGCGGCCTGTATGGCCGTGAACGCAGCGTATCCGCCCCTCAATCCTGCGGTGTTTTTCTAAGCGGCCTGTATGGCCGTGAACCATTCGGCTATGGTATGAGTCAACCGTCAAACTTTCTAAGCGGCCTGTATGGCCGTGAACATTAGGTTGCTGCCAAAAACTAAAGTCCCAAATTTCTAAGCGGCCTGTATGGCCGTGAACAGTAAAATAAAAACAAAAAAACAAGTTACAACAAAGGTTTATATCCTAAAATCTGCTTAATACCCAAATTTTAACCGTTGTTGTAACTTTTTGATTTTAATATATTTTTAAAGAGCTAAAAAATATTGGGTTAAAATTCAGGAACTGCTGACTCGTGACTTAAACCATAAGTGCTGAAATTTTGCGTTTCAGACGCAGTTGCCTGTTGTTTTTCAATGAACAATTTAAATTTGTGTTTTTGTCCACTTTGAACATCTTGGGTACTGTGGCTGAGCATCTGAATGTAAGGCAAATCCGTTTGCATGACAAATTTTTGATAATGTTTTAAAGCATCATCATAAGAATGTCGTCCTTTTTTGGCATCATAGCGCGCCAATTTTTCGGGATTGCTTCTAATGGTTTTGCGTTTGTAAATGGCATAAGTGTGCACATCTTTGGGCACAGGTCTGATTGCCGTTATGTGCACATAATCACTCAAGCGCTCCAACCACTGACGCACATTCAATTGTGTCAATGCTTCTTCGGTCTGGGCAAAAAGCCGAAGCTTTTTACCCAAAGCCGCTTTGCCTTTGTCATGTTCTTGTTTGGCCTGATACATGTATTGAGGAAAGGCCACACCAATGTTGACGGTTTCATCGGCATTTTTCTGCTCGGTCAAGGCCAAATGTATCTGTGCATAAAGCTTGGACCATATGAAATAAGACGATATTTCCACTTGATCGATTAAGGTGATTTCTTGGTAGTATTTCATGCTTAATCCTTGCTGCTTTGACCAAATACACCGCCTCGTACTAACACAGCCATGACGTAATGTTCTTGATCGACATTGTCCAATTGTCCCCCTAAGGCGTATTTATCGAACAAAGTAAAAAAGTCTTGTTTGGCTTTGGGCGTCCGATAGGCCTTACCCAAGTTGGTGACCGCACCATAAGGCTCAATGGCAATGGCAGTTTGTTGGTCATCAAACTCAGGATACCAAGTATCGATGGTACGCAAAGCATTGCCAATTTTTTGTGAGTGCATGGCAGCCACATCGTTAACTTGGTACAAAATTTTGCTTTTGTCGCCTTTGCCTTTGTCCAATACCAATTCTTCACTTGGATACACTTCTTGGGCTTTTCCCACCAAAGCAAAAGCTTGAACTTTAATTAATAAATAAGGGACTTCACCGCGAAAGGCTTGGGCAATGTGATCGGCTAAATTTTGTAATTTATCATCACTTTGGTCAAAATCATTCAAAGCATAGTCCAATGCATTGAAAGTGATGGCTTCTTGTTCATTGATGTTCACCACGACTTCGATTTTTTCAGCACCGACACGATTGCGCCATAGAAAGCGGGCGTTGGCGATGTTAATGGCGTAACGTTTGGCCAATTCATTGAAGCTGTGTTCTTGAATGTAGGCTTTGGCAATTTGTTGGTAAGAAGCCAAAAAAATTTCATTGTTGCATGCTGATGGGTTTTCAATGCCACCCAATACTTTTAAGGTAAATGTCACTTTCAAAGTGTCTTGATTTTCACCCAAAGCACAGGCATCGACTTTTTGTAAGTTGGCTTTTTCTACTTCGGCATTTAATTTCAATGGATCATTGGCCACTGCAGACTTTAAGCGATTGGAAATGGTGCCACGAACAGACTTTTCAATCAGTTTTAATGCACTTTGGTCATGGCGATTGTCCCATGTGGTACCGTAAAAGAAACCATCAGATGGAACCAATTTTTTTTCAAATGCCAAGACACTTGCTACTGCTTTTTCATTTTTAGCCATAAGACTTTTATCCTTTGATAGATTCAATTGTTAGACGTTTACTGCATTTTGGCAAAGATACAAATTATTCTCTAAATCAACATGGTATTGCCACAACAGTTGATCGATGTGTTCAATTCGATATGGCATGACAAATTCTCCTAGTGTTAAGACGCTCTCGGCAAATCGATGTGGCGTATGAGCATCACGCTGGTTTTTGGCGGTTCCCAGTTCAGATATGCCTTGAAAACCCACAGCAATTGGGACTAGCCAACCTGGTGTTTGACGTTTGGATGTCCACGTTACCTTGCCTTCTTCATCTTGAACTGATGTGTGAGACACTTTTAAGTGTTCTAAAATGGCATCTAATGCGTCTTGTCCTTGTTGCATGCTTTGTTTGACCAAATCACGCCGTTCAATCAAGACATGGCCTAACATCAATTTATTTAAAATGGGCTTTAATGCTTGATTCAAGTCTTTGTCTTCATCTAAATCCAAGATGGAACAAGGTTTGACAGACAACACATCAGCACCGGCAAATTTCATACTGAGCACAAGGTTGGCTGTATGTTGTAATAAAACTTCCCGTTGCTCATACAATAAGCCATCGATTTCAATCAACAGCGAGACTTCCAAATGACACCGTGCCTCTTCAATGAAAGCAGGGCGGCTGCCGTCTTTATCCAATGGATTGGCTGTTGCGACAATTGAATGGACAAAATCACCACGGCCTTTGTAGGTTTGCAAATTGAAATCGTGACAAGAAACCGCCACTTTGGACAAATTAACGTGGCAATTTTGTTGGTGTAGTCGTCGCTCTAAAGCATGCACGGCACCCAGCCAAGCAGTCATGGCAGGAAAACCAATGGTATAAGGGCTGCTCATGGCATTGGCATTGTGTAGTTTTAAACGTGGTATTAATAAAAAATGACGCATTAAAAAAACTCCCGTGCTTTTTGCAATGATTTTTCTACCAAATTTTGGATTTCAAGTAATTCAGCTGAGCCCAAATCATAAGATTCGGCCACGGCTTTTTCATAACTGCGAGTGATCCAACGAGCAATGTCTATACTCAATTGTGTGCGCCATTGAGTGTCGTTTTCTCGAAGATCGGCATGAATGTCATCGAGCCAAATACGCTGTATTTTAGGTAAAGAAGCATAATGCTCTTTTGTTGACCAAGCTGACGGGTATGTTTCTCGAATCTTAAGACCTTGAAGCAATACCTCATCGATGACAAATTGCAAAATATTGTCAATGGCATTGCGAATGTTGATGTTGTTAATATCCAATTGCATGAATTGGTGCAGTTGAATGAAGCTGTTTTGATGGTTTTTTCGATACAAGCATTGTGTGAAAAAATCACTGTTGGGCAGACGTACAGAGCGTTTTTCTAAAGCAGGTGGGCAGCTGGAAAGCAAATAAGCACGACCGGCATTTTGGCTATTGAGGACGCTGACATTTTGTGGTTTAGAACCACCCAAAGCAATTTCAGTTAAATTGAAAATTTCATCAAAACCAAAAGGGTGAAATTTATTTTCTTTTTTAAAAGTTCTCGCTTCTTTAGTTATATCATTAAATCTAATTTTATTAAGTCTATTTAAAAGTTCAGTTGTAACTACTGACGGTGTTAATAAGGATAAAAGGTGGTAATCATTATTTATAGGAAAATAAACTTGTTTTAATAAAGGATGTGTTTTAGCGTTTTCTGGATCTATCATCAATTTTGATAAGGCTGATTTCACTTCGTCGGATTTTAAAGAAAGCGAAGCAGTCAGTTTTTTAAATTCACTACTTTCATTTTTCACGTGTTCCCATATTGACTGATCTTGTATTGGCTCTATTAAAAATAGATAAATTTCCTTCACAAAGCTGTCTGTTGCGGCATTTCCAAATACATCAAAAGTCTGTTGGTATTGAACATTATTAGTGCTTAAAAAACCATTATTTTGAATTGGAGCTTGATAGAAAAAACAGGAAGACTTCGCGTCTGGATGAGTAAAGGTACTGGTATGTGTTGTGATTGCAAATCTTGCTTGTTTTATTGCTTTATGCATCCAATTATCTTTTGTATAACGTTCGTTCGCTTCTTGAATTAAGTCAGCACTTGGTTCTTTACCTTTTGATTTTTTTTCTAACCAAATTTTTTTTTGCTTAGTTAAAAAATTAGCATAAGTTTGCTCTATCAATTTCTTCTCCCTCTATGTTGAATTTTATTGAATCACGGTTAAACCAAATTGATCGCAATACATTAATTCTTTGTTTTCATCGTATTCTGGCAGCATGATTTCGCCATAGCGTTTGGACAATGCTTCTATTTTTGCTTCAATATTCCAATTGGATTCAGAATCGGCTGTTGCCATGCGTTGTAAAATGTCATGGTAATTGCGTTTGAGCCACAAGCGTTCTTGTTCTAAGTCAGTTGGTTTATGAAAATGAATCTTGTAATAAGCTTGTCGATTAATATAATAGCCCAAATCGTTTTTCATCTGGATGTTAAGCTTAAGGCCTTGTTGTACGAAGAAAAGTTGAATGTTTGGGCTGCTTTGTCTAAAAGGATGAAACCGTTGTGGTAGGGCGGTTAAAAACCAACATTGTGTGAGCCAAGAATTCAAAGGTTTGGCACCCACTTGTGTGTAGTTGGTTAAAGCATCGGCCAAAACAGCATGCTCTAAATCAGCCAGTTTTTTTTGTGATTGTAAAATAGGATTGGGCTGAATTCTAGGAATGGCATTGATGCTTGCAGACTCATTTAAATCAATCAATTCAGAAAGATTTTTGGTATCTAATTTGAAATTGCCCTTGGCAGTATTTTTTTCAAAGCCAGGTTTTTCAAAAGCCACTTGTGCGCCGTGTAGTCCTTTTAAATTGTATTGCAATAGACCAATATTGGCCTGTTGCACGTTTTGATTAAGCTGGCGATGTCGTAATACTCGACCTGCTAATTGAATAATAGAGCGATAAGACGACGGTTCGATGATGGCCCAATCAAAATCGTGATCGCGTCCAACTTCTTCAACGGGCGTGGCAACCAATATGAAAATTACATTTTCTGCTTGAACGTTATCTAAATGTTGCCTGATCACAGGGTTAGAAAAAGCAAGTGCTTGTTGCCCTGATGTTTCTTTGCGTTTTAACACCACATCCAAATGATGCTCTTGTTCGCTTCTCAATAACAATACTTGGCGACTGTGATAAGCCATTGCACGAGGTTCAATATTTTCAGACCATGAGGCATTCAATAAATATTGTGTTAAGGCCACACATGGCGAAACATTGGCAATGCGAACCACTCCGAAAGACACACGCTTATTGGTTTGAACATCGATTGAATGATGACTGTGGTGTAGCTTTTCGATATGCTCTTGTATTTTTTTAAAATACTGTTGTTGAATGCTGCTGTCTAATTTGGGTTGTGTTTTGAGTGCAAGCAAATCGGAGCACTCAATGATGTAAGCTTTGTGTTTGATGATTTGGTTTTGTAAAAATTGGGCTCGTTCTGAAACGAATTTATCGTGTATTTTTGAATATTGGGCAATACATTGATTAGAAATATCCACATCAGTCGATTGGATATGGGATTTGAACTCATCCACCCACATGCTGGCAATACTGGTGTGTTGGATTTTTTTAAAGCGACAATACAATTGCCAACCTTGTTGATAAACATTGAAAAAACCTTCGGCCAGAGCAGGTGGAATGGTTGCTGATGAAATCATCACTTTTCGACCTAACATGGCACTTAAGTGAATTAATCGAGCAATCGCAATCAAATCTTGACCACCGAAATCATCCACTTCATCAATGACCAAATCGGAAGAAGACAAACGCAAACTTGGCAAAATGTATTTACCGCCACGTTTGGTTTCTGTGGCTGCCATCATATGATCGATGGTACAAGCTAAAACGGGTTTGTACAAAAAAGCTTTGTTGCGTTGGGCTTGATGTGATGGAAACAGAACATCCATAAAATCTGCCTGAGGCATGTCTGCATAATCCAGTTCGTTATCCAATAATTGCTCTAAGGACTCCGAACCTATTTGCGCCAATTCATCATGTGAAACATCATTTTTCAAAGCATTTTGTTGCTGATGCAATTCTTGTATGGCTTTAGAGCCAATCAATACAGCCAACTCATCGTTACTCAAACCCAAATCGTGGCGGTATGCATCTCCTGTTTGCAAGGTCAAAGTACGTAAACCTAATGCCAAAATATAACGCAATGACTTCTGGTCTTGAGACAAAGCTTGCATGATTTTGGCATTGGCAATGGTTTTTCCTTTGCCCGTACTGGCCATGTTGACAACGAACCAACCATTGTCATGATGGGTATTTTTCAGTTTGAATTGTTTGATTTCTTTGACGGCATGGTCCTGCCACTCAAAGCCTATAGGACTTTTATTCTTGAGTTTGCGAACATCGTAGGCAGGCTCCATTTCATCGGCCAAACGGCTTAAAGACTGTGCCACACGCATGGCATTGTGACAAACACCAACCAAATGCTCGTCTAAAAATTGTTTCGGTTGTTTGGCTTGATTGGTATTGGCAATCAAGTTTAAATTGGTTTTCCAATTCTTATCAGCTTCACAAGAAGAGTAATAATGGTCTCCCATCATCAAACACAGACGTGCATGGTGTAATACCACTCGCCAACTACCGTCCTGTAAAACTTGATGAACGTTGTTTTGTTCTTGTTTTAATCGTGTGGCCCATTTTTTAATTTGTTTGTTCCAACCATTGGATTGACTGAGCAAGCCTTGTTGAAATTGGAAACATTGAACCAAACGGTTTTTATATTCATTGACATCAAATTTATTTTGGTATCCCCAGTCAACGTCAATCAATTGAAACAATTGATCTAAATTATTGGCTGGGGTATCGGTAAAAGATTGACGTTGGTTCTCAATTTTAAGATCAGGCAAACGATGGTGTGACACAATCAGCCAAGCAATCAATTGTGCTAAAGGCGGTAAACCATGTAAAGCTTTGGTATGGTCTTCATACTGAGCAACAACTTGTTTAATCAGGTCTTCGTGCCACTGGTTTTCAATTAATAAGGTTAACCAAGCTTCATCTGAATGCGGATTGTCTGAAGATTGGACCAATGCATGTAATAACAGACATGAAATCCACTCATGTCTGATGGGGTCGCCTTTAAAGCGGTTTTTGGAATCTAATAATTTTTCTTGAAATAAAACTGATGCTTTACCCCAATCATGTAAAAGTGCTGATACCGCTACCAGTGATTTGATTAAAGGCAAGTAATGCCAATCATTTTCCCATTTGTTTTGATCTAATTTTTTTTGGGTCGTGTTCACAGGTACAATACCTTCGGCATTAAATTGATTTCGATTGCCGACAATCCACAGCAATTCGCTGCGACGGCGTCCTCGAATCCAATGACAACTGACCGCAGTACTTTTAGTCGCAGTTTTACGCAGCAGTTTTTTAACTGCCAATAAACCTTCTTCTGTGATGATGGTTTGCCAAGTGCGATCTCCAATACGATTTGCAAATGCGTCTAATACGCGACGTGTTTTAGTGAGGGCTTTTTTTTCACATTGGCTGATGAAAGTAACAATCATGTTATCTGTCCCTCATTGAATGAGGACAAGGCTGCATTTTTGACTTGATTGAACATGAAATCCAATGCTTTGTGTTCGGTGAATTTTTGCAAAATTTGTTGTCTGAATTCTTGCTCAGTCATTTTTTCTTTGGCACAAATGAATGCATGTGGTAACACTATGGCATCTTTAATTAAGTCTGCCACATCAAAAACCAAAGCACCACGTCTGGTTTTACCGTGCATAACAGCGAACCCATGTGGGATACCCAAAACCCATAAGGTGGTGGCTGCTAAGCCATAAGCCAAATAATTGCCATGGTTTAAAAAATCATTGGCCAAATCACCTTCATCTGGATTGCGATTGAAATCTTTTATCTGCGTACGAGTCGCAGCAATTTTGTACAATTGTTTGGTTGTGACCGCTTCGGCCAAAAGCAAATCTCCGACTTTGGTTTGCGCTGGGATTTTTTTAGCAAAGCCATTTAAAGTTTTACTGATATCCAAATCATCTGTATAAAAACCGTGCTCTTGTAAATCGCGGTCTTTTTTCCAAACAGATTCAATAAATTGGATGCGTTGTTGTTGAAACTCTTTTGCAACATTCAGGCGTTTACTTTCATCGAACCAAAAAGACAACCAGCCTTGTACATATTCGGTGGGACGATATTCACTTTGGGGTGTCATCCATTCAATTTCACAGCCCATAAACAAAGGGGTTCCACCACCACCACAAAAACCGACCAATACCCCTGCACTGGCAAGCATACGCATCGCAGCTTGAGTAATGGATGTGCCTGTGCCCAACATAATGACTGTGGTATTGGCAATTGGAATGTTCCAATATTGATTCTCATTTTTTGCTTCAGTCAGATACAATACTCGTCCATCTTTTTGCATCACTCGGCAATGTTCTAAATAATAAAGATTGGCGCGTTTAGAATGCAAAATGGCTTTCAAATCGCTTAGCTGATCCATGAATCATTGTCTCCTGAGACGTTGCTGCAAAAGTGCACACAAGCATCATGTGTTTGGAATGAAAACAAATATAAAGTTTATATCCTATTAATGCAAATGTAATAATTAAAATGAAATAATTTTTTAAGTATATTTTTTGATTACACCCTATTTTTACAAATTATATTTAAATACCAAATTATCCAAAATTCAATAAAATCAAGAAATTTTGTTATTGTATAAAAATTAAAAAATCAATTTATATACAATGTATAAATAAATTCTTATAATCCTAATATTACAAAATATGGGTTTTGGTGATATGAAGGGTCAAATTATTGGTTATGTCCGGGTATCGACTGTTGATCAAAATATCGAACGGCAGTTGGAACAGCTTCAGCATTGCGATGAATTGTTTATTGATAAAGTTTCCGGCAAAGATGTTGAAC
>NZ_KB908040.1 GCF_000382305.1 Vitreoscilla stercoraria DSM 513 | reverse complement strand
TGATCGTAAGCTTTAGCAGCACCACCAAATGCTTTAGACAATACTGTGCACAAAGCAGCAGTCAAAGTAGTTTTACCATGGTCAACGTGACCAATTGTACCCACGTTTACGTGTGGTTTACTGCGTTCAAATTTTTCTTTAGCCATTTGACTAATTCCTTGTAAAGAACAATGAGTATTTAGAAAGCGGCCTGTAAACATTTACAGGACGCTTAACTCGTTAAAAATAATTAACCTTTGCGGCTAGCAATGATTTCTTCGGCAACGTTGTTAGGAACTTCAGCGTATTTCTTGAATTCCATAGAGTAAGTTGCACGACCTTGAGTCGCTGAACGCAAGTCAGTAGAGTAGCCGAACATTTCTTTCAATGGTACTTCTGCGCGGATTTTTTTGCCGCCAATACCATCATCGTCCATGCCCAATACCATACCACGACGGCGGTTCAAGTCACCCATTACATCGCCCATGTAGTCTTCTGGAGTTTCCACTTCTACAGCCATGATAGGCTCTAACAAGCAAGCACTCGCACGACGCATACCTTCTTTGAATGCCATAGAACCAGCCAATTCAAATGCGATTTGCGAAGAGTCAACATCATGGTAAGAACCGAATACCAAGCGAACGCGAACGTCCACTACTGGGTAACCAGCCAAGATACCGCTGTTCAAAGTATCACGAATACCTTTGTCAACAGAAGGGATGAATTCTTTAGGAATCACACCACCTTTGATCTCGTCCAAGAACTCGTAACCCACACCACCTGGTTCCAAAGGCTCCAATTTGATCACAGCGTGACCGTATTGACCTTTACCACCAGACTGCTTAACGTGTTTGCCTTCCACTTCCACTGCTTTGCGGATGGTTTCACGGTAAGCCACTTGAGGCGCGCCTACTGCAGCTTCAACGCCGAACTCACGTTTTATACGGTCAACCAAAATCTCTAAGTGCAATTCACCCATACCAGAGATAATAGTTTGACCAGACTCTTCGTCAGTTTTAACGCGGAAAGAAGGATCTTCTTTAGCCAAACGGTTCAAAGCCAAGCCCATTTTTTCTTGGTCAGCTTTGGTTTTTGGTTCAACAGCCACGTGAATTACAGGCTCAGGGAATTCCATGCGTTCCAAGATGATCGGAGCATCTTCAGCACACAAAGTCTCACCAGTGGTCACGTCTTTCAAACCGATTGCAGCAGCGATGTCACCAGCGCGTACTTCTTCGATTTCTTCACGATCGTTGGCTTTCATTTGTACCAAACGACCCACGCGCTCACGAGTGCCTTTTACTGAGTTGATTACAGTATCACCAGACTTCAATACGCCTGAGTAAACACGGATGAACGTCAACTGACCTACATATTTGTCATTCATCAATTTGAATGCCAACGCAGAGAATTTCTCTTCATCAGATGCTTCACGAGTCATAGCCTCGTCAGTCTTAGGAGAAACACCCGCTACTGCAGGAATGTCAGTCGGTGCTGGCAAGTATTCAACAACTGCGTCCAACATACGTTGTACACCTTTGTTTTTAAATGCAGAACCACACAATACAGGTTGGATTTCACCAGCCAAAGTACGAGTACGCAAAGCTTCAACGATTTCTTGTTCGGTCAATTCTTCACCGCCCAAGTATTTTTCCATCAAATCTTCTGTGGCTTCAGCCGCAGCTTCAACCATTTTCTCGCGCCATTCTTCAGCAACAGAAACCAAGTCAGCAGGAATGTCAGCATAGTCAAAAGTCAAACCTTGAGTGGCATCATTCCACAAAATGGCTTTCATTTTCAACAAGTCAACCACACCTTGGAAACTATCTTCTGCACCGATAGGTACCACTACTGGTACTGGGTTAGCACGCAAACGAGTTTGCATTTGCTCAACCACACGGAAGAAGTTAGCACCTTGACGGTCCATTTTGTTTACAAATGCCAAACGAGGCACTTGGTATTTATTGGCTTGGCGCCATACAGTTTCAGACTGAGGTTGTACACCACCTACAGCACAGTAAACCATTACCGCACCGTCCAATACACGCATAGAACGCTCTACTTCAACAGTAAAGTCTACGTGTCCTGGAGTGTCAATCACGTTGAAACGGTATTCAGGCAACGTACCGTCCATACCTTTCCAGAATGTGGTCACAGCAGCAGAAGTAATGGTAATACCACGCTCTTGCTCTTGTTCCATCCAGTCAGTTGTTGCTGCGCCGTCATGAACTTCACCCAATTTGTGAGTCATGCCAGTGTAGAACAAGATACGTTCTGAAGTAGTCGTTTTGCCGGCGTCAATATGTGCGCTAATACCGATATTACGGTAGCGCGAAATAGGGGTTTTACGAGCCACGGTTGTCGCCTTTTTAAATTAGAAACGGAAGTGAGAGAACGCTTTGTTCGCTTCAGCCATACGGTGAACTTCTTCACGTTTTTTCAACGCGCCACCACGGCCTTCAGCTGCATCCATCAATTCGCCTGCCAAACGCAAGTCCATTGATTTTTCACCACGTTTACGAGCCGCATCGCGTACCCAGCGCATTGCCAACGCCAAACGACGTGACGGACGAACTTCAACGGGAACTTGATAGTTAGCACCACCGACACGGCGGCTTTTCACTTCCACGATTGGTTTCGCATTAGCAATAGCAGCTTCGAATACTTCGATCGCTGGCTTACCAGATTTCTTTTCGATTTGTTCCAAAGCGCCATAAATAATACGCTCTGCAACTGATTTTTTGCCGTCAATCATCACAACGTTCATGAATTTAGACAATTCGGTGCTACCGAATTTAGGATCAGGCAAAATCTCGCGTTTAGGGACTTCTCTACGTCTTGGCATTTTAATTCCTTACATTCTATTCAGTTGAGCATCATTGCTCTGGCTTATTCATCAGAGATAAGCACTTACTCGATTACCCAAACGGGCAACCCACGTCAAAAGCCAATTACTTAGGACGTTTAGTACCGTATTTAGAACGGCTTTGTTTACGGTCTTTAACACCAGCAGTGTCCAAAGAACCACGAACAGTATGGTAACGCACACCCGGCAAGTCTTTTACACGACCGCCACGAATCAATACAACGCTATGCTCTTGCAAGTTATGGCCTTCACCACCGATATACGAAATCACTTCGAAACCGTTAGTCAAACGCACTTTACATACTTTACGCAATGCAGAGTTAGGTTTTTTAGGTGTAGTAGTGTAAACACGAGTACATACACCGCGTTTTTGTGGACATGCTTCCAAAGCAGGCACTTTGTTCACATAAACCGGTTTTTGACGGCCTTTGCGAACCAACTGGTTAATAGTAGGCATTTATTTAAGTTCCCATTGAAAAACTACTGGCACCATGCCAGCAAGGGCGAAATTATAGACGCTATTGAATCATCAAGTCAAATCAACCAGCGCATATTTGATTGTTTTTTAACCTAATTTGATACAGATAAATGCCTTGCCAAAAAATAAACCCGAGTTTTAAATTCAATCAAATTTGGCAAAGCCTTACAGGACGCTGCCAACCTTGGCATTCATATCCTTGAAAGAGTAAAATTTATTACCTTGATTTTTAATATTTTTTTCATTCAATCTCTATAATACATACCCATAAAAAAGCGTCCTGTAAATGTTTTACAGGACGCTTTGCATAATGCTCAAACTTAAAACAGATTATTCTGCTGAAGTTTCAGGCAATGGATTGTTTTGACGACGCTTGCGATGGTAATGCAAACCCGTACCTGCAGGAATCAAACGACCCACAATCACGTTTTCTTTCAAGCCACGCAAATCATCACGTTTGCCCATAATCGCCGCTTCAGTCAAGACACGAGTAGTCTTTTGGAACGAAGCTGCAGAAATGAACGAATCAGTCGACAACGATGCTTTGGTAATACCCAACAAAATGTTTTCAATGCGTGCAGGTTGTTTGCCTTCTGCCGCCATTTTTTCGTTGGCAATCATCACTTCCGCACGCTCAACTTGTTCACCAGTAATGAACTGAGTTTCGCCTGAATCAGCAATGTTCACACGACGCAACATTTGACGGATGATCACTTCAATGTGTTTGTCAGAAATCTTCACGCCTTGTAAGCGGTAAACTTCTTGCACTTCTTGAATGATATAGCGCGCCAAAGCTTCAATGCCTTGCAAACGCAAGATGTCGTGTGGGTCAACCGCACCATCCACAATCACCTCACCGCGATTTACAACTTGACCGTCATGCACCAAAACTTGTTTCTCTTTCGAGATTAAAGTTTCAACCACGATGCCATCAACATCGGTAATCACCAAACGTTGTTTGCCTTTGGTTTCTTTACCGAACGAAACCGTACCAGTCACTTCCGCCAACATACCCGCGTCTTTTGGTGTACGAGCCTCGAACAATTCAGCTACACGAGGCAAACCACTGGTAATGTCACGAGTTTTGGTAGAAGCTTGAGGAATACGAGCCAATACTTCACCCTTACCCACTTCTTGACCTTCACGCACCGTAATAATCGCACCGATTGGGAATGCCATCGTCACAGGTGTATCAGAACCTGCAGCACGAATTTCTTCACCATTTTCATCCAACAAACGAACCGCTGGACGCAATACTCGCGCTTGTGAACCGCGACGTTTACCATCAATCACCACCAAAGTAGACAAACCAGTCACTTCGTCAGTTTGTTTGGCAACAGTCACACCTTCTTCGATGTTTTCAAAGCGAACGCGACCTGCATGTTCGGTAATCATTGGACGGGTATGCGGATCCCATGTTGCCAATACTTGACCTGCAACAATCGTCTCACCATCACGTACCATCAAAGTAGAACCGTAAGGCACTTTATGACGTTCACGCTCACGACCCACATCGTCATGAATCACCACTTCACAAGAACGACCGATGACAATCAATTCGCCTTTGTTGTTGGTTACATAACGCATTTGGCTAGAGAAACGTGCCGTACCGTTAGATTTAGATTCAACTTGAGTTGCCGCAGCAGCTCGAGACGCAGCACCACCAATATGGAACGTACGCATCGTCAACTGAGTACCAGGCTCACCAATCGATTGAGCAGCAATCACACCAACTGCTTCACCTGTATTAACCAACTTACCACGCGCCAAGTCACGACCGTAACATTGAGCACACAAGCCATAACGTGTTTTACAAGTAATTGGTGTACGAACTTTAACTTCATCCGCACCAGAATTGTCAATCAAGTTCACCAAAGCTTCAGACAAGATAGTGCCAGCTTCAACAATCGTTGTATTGGTATTAGGGTCAACCACATCTTCTGCAGTCACACGGCCCAAGATACGATCGCGCAACGGCTCAATCACGTCACCACCTTGTACAACTGCTTTCATGACAAAGCCGTCAGTGGTACCACAATCGTCCTCAATCACCACCAAGTCTTGGGTCACGTCAACCAAACGACGTGTCAAGTAACCTGAGTTCGCTGTTTTCAACGCCGTATCCGCCAAACCTTTACGCGCACCGTGTGTTGAAATAAAGTATTGCAATACCGTCAAGCCTTCACGGAAGTTAGACGTAATTGGTGTTTCAATGATCGAACCATCAGGTTTTGCCATCAAACCACGCATACCTGACAACTGTTTGATCTGTGCTGCCGAACCACGGGCACCAGAGTCAGCCATCATGTAAATTGAGTTGAATGATTCTTGGTCAACTTCGTTACCATCACGGTCAATGACTTTGTCCACAGACAAATTGTCCATCATCGCTTTGGCAATCTTATCGCCTGTACGACCCCAAATGTCGACCACTTTATTATAGCGTTCGCCATTGGTTACCAAACCTTGACGGTATTGTTCTTCGATTTCCTTCACTTCGCCTTGAGCTTCTGCCAACAAAGTTACTTTTGCAGCCGGCACTTCCATGTCGTCCACACAAATCGAAATACCACCACGAGTAGAATATGCATAACCTGTGTACATCAAGTGGTCAGCAAAAATCACCGTATCTCGCAAGCCGCACACACGAAACGACACATTGATTAATTTAGAAATTTCTTTCTTTTTCAATGCTTTGTTAATGTGTTCAAATGCCAAGCCTTTAGGTAACAAAGTAGACAAAATGGCGCGACCAACAGTGGTTTCATAACGACGTCTTACAGCATCGTAACCACCTTGTTCGTTTTTCACATATTCGGTCAAACGTACTGTACATTTGGTTGCCAATTCAACTTGGCGGGTTTCGTATGCACGTTGTACTTCTTTGACATCCGCGAACAAAGTGCCTTCGCCTTTGCCATTGATTTTGTCACGCGTCATGTAATACAGACCCAAGACGATGTCTTGAGAAGGTACGATGATTGACTCACCATTGGCTGGAGACAACACGTTGTTTGACGCCAACATCAATGTACGCGCTTCTTGTTGCGCTTCCAAAGACAATGGTACGTGAACCGCCATTTGGTCACCGTCAAAGTCGGCGTTAAATGCCGCACAAACGAGCGGGTGCAATTGAATGGCTTTGCCTTCAATCAAAATCGGTTCAAACGCTTGAATACCCAAACGGTGCAAGGTAGGCGCACGGTTCAACATGATTGGATGTTCGCGAATCACGTCTTCCAAGATGTCCCAAACTTCTGGCACTTCTTGTTCTACCAATTTTTTGGCTTGTTTGATGGAGTTGGCCAATTCCAATTTTTCCAATTTGTGGAAAATGAATGGTTTGAACAATTCCAATGCCATTTTTTTAGGCAAACCACATTGGTGCAAACGCAAGTAAGGACCTACGGTAATCACAGAGCGGCCTGAATAGTCCACACGTTTACCCAGCAAGTTCTGACGGAAACGACCGCCCTTACCTTTGATCATGTCAGCCAATGATTTCAATGGGCGTTTGTTCGCACCAGTCATCGCTTTACCGCGACGGCCGTTGTCTAACAACGAATCCACTGCTTCTTGCAACATACGTTTTTCATTGCGAACGATGATGTCTGGCGCGCGCAACTCCAACAAACGTTTCAAACGGTTGTTACGGTTAATCACACGACGGTACAAATCATTCAAGTCAGAAGTGGCAAAACGACCACCATCCAACGGTACCAATGGACGCAAATCAGGTGGCAATACTGGCAACACATCCATAATCATCCACTCAAGTTTCATACCTGAGCGTTGGAAGGCTTCCAATACTTTCAAACGTTTTGCAATTTTTTTGATTTTGGTATCAGAGCCAGTTGATTCCAACTCTTGACGCAAAACTTGAATTTCGTTTTCGATGTCCAAAGTGCGCAACAATTCGCGCACACCTTCGGCACCCATTTTCGCTTCAAATTCTTCGCCGTATTCGTCCAAATGCTCGTAATAATCTTCTTCAGTCAACAATTGACGGCGTTGCAAAGAAGTTAAGCCAGGATCGGTTACCACAAATGCTTCAAAATACAAAATGCGTTCGATATCACGCAAAGTCATGTCCAAAACCATGCCCAAACGAGATGGCAATGATTTCAAGAACCAAATGTGTGCAACAGGTGACGCCAATTCAATGTGACCCATGCGCTCACGACGCACTTTAGACAAAGTCACTTCTACGCCACATTTTTCGCAGGTCACACCTTTGAATTTCAAGCGTTTGTATTTACCGCACAAACATTCATAATCTTTAACTGGGCCAAAAATTTTGGCACAGAATAAACCATCACGTTCAGGTTTGAACGTACGATAGTTGATGGTTTCAGGTTTTTTAACTTCACCGTAAGACCAAGAGCGAATGGTTTCTGGTGATGCAATGCCGATTTTGATGGCATCAAATTCATCATCCGCACCTGCACCTTGCAAGGGGTTAAATAAATCTAACAAAGCTTTCATTTTAGCTCCAGTTGTTGACGGGCTTCAGGCGTCCTGAAACCCGTTAGGCACAATTAGTAACGCTCTAAATCGATGTCCAAGCCCAATGAGCGGATCTCTTTAACCAACACATTGAATGACTCAGGCATGCCTGCATCAATTTTGTGTTCGCCTTTAACGATGTTTTCATACATCTTCGTACGACCCACCACGTCATCTGACTTCACAGTCAACATTTCTTGCAAGGTATAAGCAGCACCGTAAGCTTCCAATGCCCAAACCTCCATCTCACCGAAACGCTGACCACCGAATTGTGCTTTACCGCCCAATGGTTGTTGTGTCACCAAGCTGTAAGGACCAGTAGAACGAGCATGCATTTTTTCGTCAACCAAGTGATGCAATTTCAAGTAATGCATCACACCAACGGTTACATGACGGTCAAATGCTTCACCCGTACGACCATCGTACAAAGTCACTTGAGTTTTGGTTGCATTGAAGCCCAATTTTTGCATATCAGGATCTTCGCTTGGATAAGCCAATTCCAACATCTCTTTGATTTCAGCTTCATCAGCACCATCAAATACAGGAGAAGCAAACGTCATACCGCGACGCAAGTGTTTTGCCAAGTTCAAGATTTCAGCATCGGTGAATTCATCCAATTGCTCTTTCTTGCCGCTGGTGTTGTACAACTTATCGAAGAAGGCGCGCAATTCGGCCACTTCGCGTTGTTCTACCAACATCTTGTTCACACGCTCACCAATACCTTTGGCAGCCCAACCCAAATGCACTTCCAAAATCTGACCAATGTTCATACGCGATGGTACGCCCAATGGGTTCAATACGATGTCCACCGTACGACCGTCGGCCATGTATGGCATGTCTTCCACAGGCAAGATGCGAGATACCACACCTTTGTTACCGTGACGACCAGCCATTTTGTCACCCGCTTGCAAACGACGTTTGATGGCGATGAATACTTTCACCATTTTTTGTACGCCAGGTTGCAATTCGTCGCCTTGAGTCAATTTTTTCTTTTTGACTTCATACATGGCATCGGCTTCTTCATACTTCTGCGCCAAACTGTGTTTGGTCAATTCCAATTGTTTCGCCAAGTTTTCATCAGCCAAACGGATATCGAACCATTCATGTTTGTTCTCAATCACCAACAAATATTCTTTGGTAATTTTGGTACCTTTCACCAAACGCATTGGACCGCCATTGGCTTCTTGACCCACAATCATGCGTTCAATACGATCAAAAGCATCGTTATTGAAAATACGAATTTGGTCGTTCAAGTCTTTACGGTAACGTTTCAACTCAGAATCGATAATCGATTGTGCACGTTTGTCACGCTCAATGCCTTCACGAGTGAATACTTGAACGTCAATCACCGTACCGCTCATACCTGTTGGCATACGCAATGACGTGTCTTTAACATCAGAGGCTTTTTCACCGAAAATCGCACGCAACAATTTTTCTTCTGGTGTTAACTGGGTTTCGCCTTTAGGGGTTACTTTACCCACCAAAACGTCACCAGCTTCCACTTCAGCACCGATGTACACAATACCTGCATCATCCAAACGGTTTTGCATGCGTTCAGACAAGTTCGGAATGTCGCGAGTGATTTCTTCAGCACCCAATTTGGTATCACGCGCTACAACGTTCAATTCTTCAATATGAATGGTGGTGTAACGGTCTTCCGCCACAACACGCTCAGAAATCAAAATCGAGTCTTCGTAGTTGTAACCATTCCAAGGCATGAAGGCGATGGTCATGTTTTGACCCAAAGCCAATTCACCCAAGTCAGTCGATGCACCGTCAGCGACCACGTCACCACGAGCCAAGATATCACCTTTGCTCACTACAGGACGTTGGTTGATATTGGTTGATTGGTTAGAACGGGTGTATTTCACCAAGTTGTAGATATCCACACCCACTTCACCAGCAATCGCTTCTTCGTCATGTACACGAATCACGACACGGCTTGCGTCCACAGACTCAACCACACCGCCACGACGTGCCACAACCGCAGTTGCAGAATCCACCGCCACAGAGCGCTCAATACCAGTACCTACCAACGGTTTATCCGCACGCAAACAAGGAACCGCTTGACGTTGCATGTTGGCACCCATCAATGCACGGTTGGCGTCATCATGCTCCAAGAATGGAATCAATGAAGCAGCTACCGATACCACCTGACCTGTCGCCACGTCCATGTATTGAACACGGTCTGGCGTAGCCAAAATGGTGTCACCTTTTTCACGACAAGTCACCAAATCATCAATCAAAGCGCCTTCTGCATTCAATTCAGCATTCGCCTGTGCAATCACATAGCGACCTTCTTCAATAGCAGACAAGTAATCGATTTGATCGGTCACTTTGCCATCAATAACACGGCGGTAAGGTGTTTCCAAGAAGCCATATTCATTGGTACGAGCATAAACAGACAAAGAGTTGATCAAACCAATGTTTGGACCCTCTGGTGTTTCAATCGGACACACACGGCCGTAATGTGTTGGATGTACGTCACGTACTTCAAAACCTGCACGTTCACGTGTCAAACCGCCGGGGCCCAAAGCAGAAACACGACGTTTGTGTGTCACTTCAGACAATGGGTTGGTTTGGTCCATGAACTGAGACAATTGGCTAGAACCAAAAAATTCTTTGATTGCCGCAGAAACAGGTTTGGCATTGATCAAGTCGTGTGGCATCAAGTTGTCTGATTCAGCTTGGTTCAAACGCTCTTTTACAGCACGCTCAACACGCGCTAAGCCTGAACGGAATTGGTTTTCAGCCAATTCACCTACTGAACGAACACGACGGTTACCCAAGTGGTCAATATCGTCCACTTCGCCATGACCATTGCGCAATTCAACCAAAGTCGCAATCGAAATGATGATGTCTTCATTGGTCAATACAAAATTTTTGCCATCAGTCAATGCAGACAATTCTTCAATCATACTACGGTACCAATTTGGAGATTTTTCATCCAATTTGTGTTCGTAAGTACGGGTGTTGAACTTCATACGACCCACGCGTGACAAATCATAGCTGTCGCCACTGAAGAACAAGCGATTGAACAATTGTTCAACAGCATCTTCGGTAGGTGGCTCACCAGGACGCATCATGCGGTAAATAGCCACACGTGCTTGCAAGCGAGTTTCTACTTCATCAACACGCAAGGTATTAGCAATGTAACCACCTTGATCCAACTCGTTGATGAACAAAGTTTCAATTCGTTTGATTTCGTGAATTTGCAATTGAGCCAAAACTTCTTCGGTCAATTCCTCATTCGCACTGGCCAAAACTTCACCAGTCAATGGTGTGATGACATCTTTGGCCAATACTTTGCCAATCAAGCTGTCAAAATCCACCGTCAAACGATTGATACCAGCATTGCTTAAATCGCGTACAGATTTCGCAGTAAAGCGTTTGCCTTTGGCAACGATTAAATTGCCATCTTTGTCCATGACATCGATTTTGGCAACTTCGCCTTTCAGGCGGCTCAATACCAACTCTTGCTCAATGCCATCTTCGCTCAAATGAAACACGTCTTTATCGTAGAACATGTTCAAAATCGCTTCAGCATCGTAACCCAATGCTTTCAACAAGATGGTCACTGGCATTTTACGGCGACGGTCAATACGGAAATACAACAAATCTTTTGGATCAAACTCAAAATCCAACCATGAACCACGGTAAGGAATGATGCGAGCTGAGAACAACAATTTACCAGACGAATGGGTTTTACCACGGTCATGTTCAAAGAACACGCCAGGAGAACGGTGTAACTGAGACACGATAACGCGCTCAGTACCATTAATGACAAATGAACCACTTGGTGTCATCAATGGGATTTCACCCATGTAAACTTCATTTTCACGAACTTCTTTAACCGTTGGTTTAGAAGCTTCACGATCCATAATCACCAAACGAATGCGTGCACGCAAAGGTGCTGCATACGTAATACCACGCATTTGACATTCTTGAATATCAAATGCAGGCTCGCCCAAGATGTAATGTACAAACTCTAAGCGCGCATGTGTATTGTGGCTGATAATTGGGAAAATAGACGTGAAGGCGGCCTGTAAACCATCTTCTTTACGTTGGTCAAATGGCGTATTCAACTGCAAAAATGATGCGTAAGAATCCAATTGAGTAGCAAGCAAAAACGGAAAATCTAAAACATTTTCACGTTTGGCAAAGCTTTTTCGGATGCGTTTTTTCTCAGTGAATGAGTAACTCATGTAAGAAACTCCAATAATTGGGAGGTTTTTGGCAGGCTGTTAAGACTAAACACTTCGCCAGAATGCCCAGTATTAATAACCCTATGCAACAAGCGAAATAAGGCCGGCAGTAAAAACTGCCAGCCCATCAATCAAATAAAAATTATTTGATTTCGACTTTAGCACCAGCTTCAGTCAATTGTTTAGCGATGTCGTCAGCTTCAGCTTGAGAAACGCCTTCTTTAACAGTTTTAGGAGCGCCATCTACCAAGTCTTTAGCTTCTTTCAAGCCCAAACCAGTAATTGCACGAACCACTTTGATCACGCCAACTTTTTGGTCGCCAGCAGCAGTCAATACAACGTCAAATTCAGTTTTTTCTTCAACTGCAGCAGCAGCAGCGCCACCACCAGCAACTGCCAAAGCAGCAGCAGAAACGCCAAATTTTTCTTCGAACGCTTTAACCAAGTCGTTCAATTCCATAACGGTCAAACCAGCAACTGCTTCTAAAATGTCTTCTTTAGTAATAGCCATGCTATTAAACTCCTAAAAATCAAAAATCAAATAAATCAAATGTAAATTACGCGGCTTCGGTTTCTGCATTTTTTGCAGCCAAAGCAGCCAAGGCGCGAGCAAAGCCAGAAACTGGCGCTTGCATAACACCCAACAATTTAGCCAACAATTCTTCTTGCGAAGGAATAGAAGCTAATTCGGCTACTTGTGCAGCATCTAACAAATCACCATTGTACACACCAGCTTTAACAACAATTTTGTCGTCTTTTTTAGAGAACTGATGTAATACTTTAGCAGCAGCAACAGCGTCTTCAGATGCAGAGTAGATCAATGGACCAACCATTTGATCTGCTAAAGCTGCAAAAGAAGTACCTTCAACCGCACGGCGTACCAAAGTGTTTTTCAATACGTGTAAGTACACGCCCTCTTTACGCGCATTCGCACGCAATTCGGTCAAATTGGAAACACTGATACCGCGATATTCAGCAATCACCAAAGTTTGAGCATTTGCAATACCTGCAGCAATGCCTTCAACGGTGGCTTTTTTGGCTTCAATATTGAGACTCAAGGTCTACCTCCCACTGTTAATAATCGAAACACCGAAGTGCTTCCCCAGCTCGGCAACCAAGAAAAAGACATTTTACAAACAGCGTTTGTAAGAAAATCGTTTTCGGGACTACCGTCTGCGTAGGGCAATATTTAAATTCTTGCGAATCCCTACGGTCTTGGACATCTACTTAAATAAGTAGCCCAATAAAGCGTCCTGTAAATCTGTAACAAGTTACAGGACGCCCTAAATCAATTAGTTAGTACTAGAAGTATCAACACGCACGCCCAAGCCCATAGTGCTTGAAACGGCAATTTTTTTAACGTATTGGCCTTTGGCAGCAGCAGGTTTTGCTTTTACCAAAGCTTCCAACAACGCATTGAAGTTTTCACGCAAATCAGCTTCAGCAAAAGAAGCACGACCGATAGTTGCATGAATGATACCAGCTTTGTCAGTACGGTATTGAACTTGACCTGCTTTAGCATTTTTAACTGCTTCAGCAACGTTAGGAGTCACAGTACCTACTTTAGGGTTAGGCATCAAGCCACGTGGGCCCAAGATAGTACCCAATTGACCAACGATACGCATTGCATCTGGAGAAGCAATCACAACGTCAAAGTTCAAGTTGCCTTTTTTAACTTCATCAGCCAACTCTTCCATACCAACGATGTCAGCACCCGCTTCACGAGCAGCATCAGCATTAGCACCTTGAGTGAAAACCGCTACGCGAGTGGTTTTACCAGTACCTTTAGGCAATACAACTGCGCCACGAACCACTTGGTCAGATTTACGAGGGTCAACACCCAAGTTAATCGCAACGTCAACAGATTCGTCAAATTTAGCAGTAGCTGCAGCTTTAACTGCCACAATCGCTTCATCGATTGCGTATAATTTGTTGCTGTCTACACCAGCGCGCAAAGCTTCTAAACGTTTAGAGATCTTAGCCATTTACACGCCCTCCACTTCGATACCCATTGAACGAGCTGTACCTGCAATAATGCGTACAGAAGCGTCCAAGTCAGCACCTGTCAAATCAGGGGCTTTGGTTTTTGCAATTTCTTCAACTTGTGCACGAGTGATTTTACCCACTTTGTTGGTCAAAGGATTTGCAGAACCTTTTTGCAAGCCAGCTGCTTTACGCAACAAAACTGATGCAGGAGGTGTTTTCAATACAAATGTAAATGATTTGTCAGCATACGCAGTAATCACTACTGGTGTTGGCAAACCTGGTTCCATGCCTTGAGTTTGGGCATTGAACGCTTTACAGAATTCCATAATGTTCAAACCACGTTGACCCAAAGCAGGGCCTACTGGTGGTGATGGGTTGGCTTTACCAGCCGGGATTTGTAGCTTAATGTAGCCAATTACTTTTTTTGCCACGTTTATTCTCCGTTAGTGGGTCAATCGCGGAAGGTTCCGCTCCCCAAAAAAAACAAGGTCTACTATTATAGACCCTGTATTTTTAGTTTGCAAGCACAAGCTCTTAAATAACTTATACTTTTTCAACTTGAGTGAAATCCAACTCAACTGGTGTTTCACGACCAAAAATTTGTACTGATACTTTTAACTTGTTACGCTCGTAGTTCACTTCGTCTACAACGCCATTAAAGTCAGCAAATGGGCCATCATTGACACGGATACGCTGACCCACATCAAACTCAACTTTAGGTTTTGGTTTTTCACCGCCAGTTTGGATTTGTTGCATAATTGCATCAACTTCACGCTGCGTAATTGGCAAAGGTCGGTTGGCAGTGCCACCAATAAAACCAGAAACACGCGGTGTTGATTTCACCAAATGCCATGAATCATCGGTCATTTCCATCTCAACCAATACATAACCTGGGAAAAACTTACGTTCGCTTAATGATCGTTTGCCATTTTTGATGTCAACAACTTCCTCAACAGGCACCAAAACTTGACCAAAATAATCCTGCATGCTTTCGCGCTCAATGCGCTCTTTTAAGGTTTTTTGAACATTTTTCTCAAAACCAGAGTACGCATGCACCACATACCATTTTTTAGCCATGATTAACCTCTTTTCAATAGCAAGTCATAGAAAACCCATGCGATCAACGAATCGGCCATCCACATAAAACCCGCCAAAGTAGCAACAAATGCCACCACATACAAAGTCGTACGCATCGCTTCAGGACGCTCAGGCCATACCACTTTGTTTAATTCTACAAACGCACCCTTTACATAAGCGACCAAACGCTTACCTAAATGAGTTGCAAAAAATACGATTGCTACAGCAATTGCAACACCCGCAGCTGTAATCAAGCCACGCACATACACATTCAATTGCGGCAAAGCATAATAAGCCCAAACAGAAGCAACCACAACCAACAAAGCAGCTATAATTTTAACCATATCAACTGTTTTGTTTTTTTGCACTTCAGCCTGAGCTTGAGCTTTCAACTCTGCCTTAGAACGCTTAACAACCTTTTCAGGTTGATTTTGGTTATCCATAAAGCACTTTCTAACAATAAAAAAAAGACTAACCAACCTTTACAGGCCGATTAGTCTTGATATGGCAGGCCAAGAGGGACTCGAACCCCCAACCCTCGGTTTTGGAGACCGATGCTCTACCAATTGAGCCATTGGCCTTGAAACTATGTCGTTATTTGATTACAGATGCTACAACACCAGCACCAACGGTACGACCACCTTCACGAATCGCGAAGCGCAAACCATCTTCCATAGCGATAGGTGCAA
>NZ_KB908039.1 GCF_000382305.1 Vitreoscilla stercoraria DSM 513 | reverse complement strand
CTGTGAATATAGTCTTTAAAAGGATCCAATTTGCTGGGGCGGGTAGAATGCTGTCGGACAGTCGTTTCGACTGGTTGCAAATACTTCCGCACCGTGTTGCGAGCCAAACCTGTTTCACGGGTAATGGCTTTGATTGACATCCCTTGTTTCCTAAGTACTTTAATGGTCACAACCATCTCCTGAGTTAACATCAAGCGACCCTAAGTAAAGCCGCTAGTTTAAAACAAGGGGGTCAATTTCAAATTGCCGTTAGGGGGTCATTTTTACATTGCCGGTAACATCAGAACGCATGTGTTCATGAGTAACAGAACAAACACCGAGCTTTACTTCGTCAATACCGTCAATGTGAGCGGTATAGATTGGGCGTTTAATCCAATCCAAAATAGTTTTACCATCTGTATCATAAACAGGCATTTCAGACAATTTATCTTCATTATCAATAATCATTTGTATGACTTTTGAAGTCTTGCCAGTACCCATATTGCCAGTGAGCAGAATAATCATGATGCAACATCCGAAACACCGGCCATCAGCTTTTTGCCAACATTCAAAGCAATTTTAAAAGCCATTGCTCCGAATATGATATTCAAAGCATAGCCAACACCTGCAAGCATTGCGATTTGATAGACAGTAGGCGTTAAAGATGCAAAACCATCCAAAATATACCCTTTGAACGTTTGCAACAATGCAAGACTAACACCGCCAGTCACAAAAGCGATGCCAAAAACTGCAATCAACTTTAAAACCAAAAAACGGGCAACAGTGGCCAACATAGCAGCTAAAACAGCAGGCATGACAAACTCCTATGCTTTTCTAAAAAATATCAAGTACAAAGCGGTCAAACTTGCAAAAGCGATAATGAAAGGACGCAACATGACAGCAACATCACAATGTTTTTCATAGCTGTAAATAATCGAACCATGAGAAGTATTATAAGAAGTCGGAGCAGGGCAAGAACCGCTATCAGGCATAAAACTGTCTAAAGTAAATTGAGTTGGATTTTGAATCTCAGGGATTGTAATATCATCAAAAATAGTTTCAGCTTCTGAACCATCCCCCATTTTTTGACAACCTAATGAATCAGGATATTTGTCACATTGAGTAGGTGCAGAAGCTTGAGGTGCTGGATTCTCTTCAACAGGCATTTGATTTTCAGGTAATGGCTCAGGAACAGGCGCAACATCGGTTTGACCATCCAAATCAGGTCTTAACATATGTGAAGTTCTAGCAGTACGATTGTCATTATTGATTGTAATGGTTGTTTGTTTTGCTTTGCCATCAATAGGATCTGTATAAGGGTCTGTTGTAACAGAAGTACCCGCAGGCGCAGAAAAAGACGCAACGACAGCACCACCAGCAATTGGTCCATTTTGATAAGGACGAGCAGCATTAACCCAAGGAGTTGGATTTGATTCAGCAACAGGCAAGGTTAAACGTTCAAAATCATTATAAGTTAAAGGGGAAGATTGAAAAATTTTAACTACTTGAATAATAGGACCAAAAGTAACACCAATATTATTTGGATATCTAGGGTCCTTAGCAAGACAACGTCCAGCATGAACGGCACCTTCTGAATAAAGAGTTAAACCGTTGTAAACAGTAGATTTTCCATTGCAATAATCATAAAAAACTTGTATAGGAGATTGAGCATTAGAAGTAGAAATTTCTTGACATGTATAAGAATTAGTAAAACAAAAATCTTTCCATTGCTGTTTAGTAGAATAATTACCCCAAGAAGACCCAGAAATATGATTCACATTATTAGAAAATAAAATAAAATGACTACCAACAATAGAAACAAATTCACCTTTTTCTTCATCAAGAAAAAACTCATCTAAAAGATAAGGTATTGCAATACTAGCAGCCATACCGTACCAACCTGCCCGGCCAACGACAGGACTTTTAGCATAAGTTTTAACTTTGCTAAAAATATTATTCATAACCGCTTTTTTATCAACTTTATGCTGAATAGTCACAGGAACAGTAGACGGAGCCATCACGCCACTTGGAAGACCTAGACGACCTTGACCAGTACGAGAATTGACCCATGCATCACCATGTTCAGCGTATTTTTGCCAAAAGCGCATCTGTGAAGGATTTTGTTTATCAATACTCACAGGATGCAACTGACCATTTGAACGAACAACACCATCAAATTCAGATGAATAGGCAAAAATTGGAATCAAACATAAGAAGATAAAAAAAGAGCGCATATCAACGCCCCATTGTTAAAATGACTGCTGCAATGATTAAACAAGTCAACAAACCTAAAATTGTATAAATTGACATGGCGTACTCCAAAGGATGCAAAGCAACAACAATATGATTCATAATGCACGCCTTAAAATTGCAACGGCAATAATAGAAACGGCAACCAATATCAAAGACCAGCCCATTTGAATACCATCTTGAAACTGTTCAAGAGAACTGCAAAATGGGAAAGAATCAACAATTTGAATACCGTTTAACGTCCAAACATCATCAATTTTGACAGGCTGCATTAATTGATTGTTTGAATTGATAACAGGAGCAATAGAGCTATATTTATAATCTTGTGCCTCTTGTAAAGACTCAAAACATTGAAAACCAACTTGATAGCCCATATTGCCCCCGAAATTTACAAAACCAAATTACAAAGCTTTTCGGATGTATTTGACTGCAACAATCGCAACCAAACCAACCAAAACAGCCCAAGCTACAGTGGCACCATCTACACCAATATCGCCAATGGCAGTAGTGACATCAGCAGGGATAGCAGCATTTGCAGCAGCAGCAACAGCAACCAAAGAAGAACCTACACCATACTTCACAACTTGATTCATGCGTTTCATAATAAACACTCCGAAAAATGCAAACAAAATAGCGTGTCTGCTTCGCTTAAAAATTAAACTCAAAATCTTCAACAAGATTAAAATCGAACATTTCTTCACCAGAAGAAACATGGTCATCATCAAAATCATCAGGAGTACTGCCTGAAAACTCATATTCCATAATGTCAGTGTCAGTCCAATCTTCAGGAAATTGAGCGTAATATTCATCTCTAGTCATAAAAATCTCACTTGGGGCAATTCATAAGCAAAATTTAAAACCGCCCCAAGTCTTAAATCTTGGGTGTTGTGGGGGCTTGGGAAAGAGCTGCAAAGCGTCGCCCCCGTAACGCTTAAACTTTTGGTTGTTGGGATCGTGGGAAGTGAAACTTCAAAGTAGAGGTGTCAACGATGTAAACGGTCTTTTGTTCATTTCGTGTCAATTCTTCGTCGTACTCAAATTCAACAACGATAGGAGCAATTTCAAGCGGTTTTGCATCAAAAAATGGACGACATTGGTCAAACAAAGCCATATTTTCAGATGTACCAACATCAAAAACACGAGTACCCAAGCCAAATGAACCATCCGTAGGATTGATTTTCATTTCACATTCAACACGGCAATAATCATAATGTTTGCCATCAACATCACCTTTAAAGGCAAAAACCTTTTTCAAAACATAACGAGGCATATCAAGCTCCTAAAATCCAAAAAGAAGGGTGTTATTTAATTCAAAATCATCAAGTTCATCAAAAGGCACGTTTTCTGCGGCATCAACAGACCATGCAGCAGGATGCAAACGCTCAGGCAAACGATTGTGATTTGGTTTAATGAAGTTCAAGACTTGTTCAGGCGTAGCATCTTTAAAGAATTCAATAAAGAAATTGATTGCACGACCTGATTGTTTTTTCAAAACTTGTAATTGACGTTCAATTGTTGAAGACAATTTAACTTTTTGACTGTCAACAAAGCGAGCATTGTGATTTGTGAAACGTGCCGCAGCAGTGGAAGAACCGCAAAAGTAATCAGTAGGGTGAACCAAAGCATCAAGTGGAATGATGGCTTTACGACCAAATTCGACTTCAAAACGAACCCAAGTCTCCTGAACACCTTGTTCGGCTGCTTTGTTATAGACACGGATAAAACGGGCACTATTGCGTGTGCCAATGGTGTAAGTCTTACCGCTTTTATCTCTGCCTGTATCATCTTCCCACTCAGTACCAATACATTGAGCTTTGGGAATGAGCTTGTTACGAGTATTGAATAAACCATTATTACGGTCTTCACGAGCTTGTTCTGGTGAATATTCGTCATGAAAAAAATCCATAGCGATATCAATACGGGTAATCTTCGGACGCACGAACCAAGACGAAGACATGACTTTAAAAAGACGCTTATTCCAATCTGGATGAGCCGCAGAGATACCCAAACCTTTTACTTCTATGCAAAAAGTATTGCTTTGACCGCCAAAATGTACTTTTGCATACAGTAGCTTCTCGTTGGCTTTACATTCAAAACAATAGTCATAAAAGAAATTAGAAGTCATTAATTGGGATGTAATACCAAAACCAAAAATCTCTTTTAAAATCTCAGAAATAGCACGAGAGCGTTGGGCAACAGTATCAACCTTGTGAGAGCCATCTAAACCATCAAAGAACTGGGCAGAGCGTCTATTTAAAGACTCTAAATCGCCTGTAAACGTGACTTGGTCAATAAATGCACCTTCTTGTTCAATGTTGCGTTTTAAAAGCAATTCAACAATATTGCCTCGACAATCCAAAAATTCTTGTTTAAAAGACTCAAAACTTTCAGATTTGGAAATTAAGTCATCCACTTGAGCAACAGAGGTTTGAAAAGGTAGGGGGGTAGATAAATCAAAACCAAAATCCGCAGCAGCTTTTAAGTTTTCACCAACCCACCTATTAGAAAGGTGTCGGTCAAAATTTGCGCTCGGACGACCCAAAGCAACTTGCGCCTCCTCAGGTCGGCTGCAAAGCTGCTTTGGGTCTCGATAAAGATTAACGAAATTAACCATTGTTTTCACCATTAAAAGTTAAAGACGAATGATTAATAAAAGGAATGTCTAAAGAAACAGCTAAATGATGAGCCTGAAGATACATATCTTTAAAAGAATTACTTAAATAGTATTCAGTAGAAGAAGCAAGACTAAAAGCAGCAGTAGTAGAGTTAGAAAAACACTTCAAAAGAACAACAACAAAAGACGTTTTTTCATTACTGTAATCACAAGTAAGGACAACAGATAAAGTAGGATAATCAGAAATTGGAGCAAAACGAGTAGGAGCAACCAAAGGAGAATGAATAACAGAAAAACTCATTTTGCACCCCCAACGAATACGAAATCCAATTGATGGGCGGCAGCAAATTTTTGACATTCACGCTTTGTATTGAAAGAGCGCAAAGGCTGACGAGTAGAAGAATCCAACAAGACACACAAGAACTTTGAACCAGCTTTACTGATTTCTATATAAGCAGTGTGCTTGTCATGTGGTGGTAGAGGCTTATTATTCATAGTCATGTTCTTTCCCTTAACATGGTGTTTCAATAAACATGAGCGAATAATATTTATAGTGAGGAAAAAATAATAGGATTGACAGTCCAAAAAAATATGAAACAATAGCAATAAAATTGCGAAAAGGAAAAAGCTATGCAAACTCAAGCTCAATGGATTGACTTATACAAACGGGAAAAAAATATTGAATCAGATTACAAATTAGGTTTGCATTGGGGCTTTGGAACGGCTGAGATGGCACAGCTAAGACGAGGCTCAAGAAAACTACCGCTTGCGAAGAAAATCATGATTGCTCAAGCATTGAGCCTAGACCCGTTACAGGTTTTTATATCTTGTGAGTATTACAAGGCACGTGAAGAGGAGAAAGAATTTTTGAAAACTGAATATTTCAAATCGGTGATGAAGACTTACAATGTAGCTGTTCCGATGGGATTTTATAAAAAGCGTAGATTTAATAATAATTGAAATTTTGGAATAAAATTCCACTGAGTATCCAATTACGCATAATATATATTATGTTAAATTATAGAACTCTCAGTTTAAAATTCATTTTTATGAAATCAATGTGCACCCTTCTTTGAAAATTTAATTTTTTCAGTGTCTACTTCTGTTATTTTGGTTACACTTTATTTTTATCTGTAAATGAGTTGAGATATGTCTTTACAAGAAACCTTGCTTGCATCACAAGCCATTTTTGATGGCAAGATTATCAAAGTCAGTGTGGATACTGTGATTTTACCCAATGATAAAACCGCGACACGCGAAGTGGTTAGACATCCTGGTGCGGTAGCCGTATTAGCTGTTACGGAACATCAAGAAGTGATTTTGGTGCGTCAATATCGCCATGCTTGCGGTACAGAATTATTGGAAATTCCTGCGGGAAAATTGGATATACAAGGCGAAGACCCGAGTGAATGTGCATTTCGTGAATTGGCTGAAGAAACGCCCTACACCGCTCAATCCATGCGTTTGATACACACGTTTTATACTGTAGCTGGTTTTTGCGATGAAAAAATGTATTTGTATGTGGCCGAAGGCATTGTTCAAAACAGTATCGCTACTGCCGATGAAGATGAATTTGTGGAATTGGTGATGATGAATCGTGAACAAGTTCAGGACGCTTTACAACACAATCGCATTGCTGATGGCAAGACTTTGGTGGCGTTGTATTATTGGTTGGCAAATACGAATTCAATATAAACGTCGGTGATAAAATAAGCGTCCTGTAAATGTTTACAGGACGCTTATTTTATCATGTCTATCAATGTGAACGTATTTGAATCGCAACCCATGCAAAAATGGCGATCACCAATCCAGCAAACACACTCAAAGACACCAAATAACCATATAAATCAATTAATTTACTTGATAATAAAATTGGCCAAATAGTGCCTTGATAACCGACCAATAAAAAAGTTGAAAAAATGGCAGGATTTTCTGCACGTGAGATTTTATCAATCAAATAATAAGCAGGATTCAAGCTTAAACCATGCCCTATACCGATGCTGATGATGCTGATGGCCAACCACAAATTGGCATGTGTCAATTGTAATAAGATGAGACCCAAGCAGCCCAAGGTTAATAAAATCATGCCAAAAGACAAGCTCAAAGATTCCTTCATACCCTTGCATGTCATTTGAACAATGGTGGAAATAAATAAAATGATTGAAATAGACAAGCCGGTTAAAGTGGCAGATTTGGGTAAAGGCAGTTGTGCCAGCATCGATCCTGCTAATGCAGCATACAAGCTAAAAACACCAAAACATGCTGAGGCTGCCAAGGCATATGGCCAAAAAATACGTTTATTTTCAGATGTTTTAGGTGTATTCCACATTCGTGGTTTGATCAGTTTGTGAGAAGTTTGATGTTGATAACGAATCCCAAAACAAGCCAAAAAAACCACTATCGAACCTGCGCAGACAATCCAATATGGCGTACTTAATGGTGTTTGACTGCTATCTGCGACCAAACCGCCAAAAATAGGTCCTAAAGAAAAACCGATAACCGTTACAATAGACGACAATTTTCCTGCTTTGGCTTTGTTGGGAAATGGATATTTATCACTTAAGCCATTCATGGTGGCAGTGGTGAGTAAGCCAGAGGCGATACCAATTAAGAATCGTGACGTACACAAATGCCAAATATTATTGGCAAGTGCAGAATAAGCCAAAGCCATAATGTTGATGAATAAACCCAACATCACCTCTTTTTTATAACCATGTTTTCCTGCTAAGCCATTTAGAAACAATAAAGAAAATACCACCCCTATCATATAAGTGATGAAAGCGTAGCCAACTTCGGTTGTACTTAAATGCCATTGTGTGACATAAATAGCATACAAAGGGCTTGCCAATGCAGTACTCATCACACCCAAACACAAGCTTAAACTTAATATGAGATATTCAACTGCATTGCGTTGTTGAAAAATAGATGACTGCATGAGAGATACTCGTTAAAATTGACCATTAAGTCAATTTTAATTACAAATTGACCCGCGAGTCAATTTTGTTTGAATTAAGGATGGTAGAAATATGAAAAAACGTGGGCTTTCTGTTGAAAAAACGGCTGAAACACGCCAAAAAATTATTTTGGCAGCTTTAGACTCGTTTATTGAATTGGGATTTGCCAATAGCAAAGTTGCGGCTATTGCATCTGCAGCAGGATTAGGCAAAGGCACTATTTACTCGTATTTTGATACCAAAGATGCATTGTTTGAAGGTGTGATTGATTATTTGATTGAAGAAACTTTAGATCCGATTCAAAGTGTAGATTTACCTGACAATCAAACTGTGGCGGATTTTATTGTAGAAAAAATGGTCGCTTCGGTCAGCAATATTGAATCTTCAGGTCGGGCACATATGGCAAGATTGATTTTGAGTGAAGGCAATCAATTTCCTCATTTGACAGACTTATATCGTCAAAAAATTTATACCCCATGGAATCAAGAAATTCAAAAATTATTACAAATTGCCATTGATAGACAAGAATTGCCCTCTTCTATTGATACTGCCGCAACGGCTTTGTTAATTAATGCACCGATTTGGATGGTGATGGTTCACAATGGGGTTTTGGTACGAGATGAACCGATGGATTTGATGGTTTTATTTGTGGAAAATGTTAGGTTAATTTTTAAGTGTTGATATTTTTTGATTTTTAAGTATTTTAATTTTTTAAAATACTTAAAAATGTAAATACATTATGTTAATTTAAGAATTAAAAAAATATATGCATATTAAAAAAGCGTCCTGTAAATACTTACACAGGACGCTTCCAATCATAAAATAAACAAATTTTATTGAAAGGCTTCTATTTTGACTTTGCCATATACGGCGGCATTCATCAATACAATCTCGCAGCTCACTTGCACAGCCCTATCTTTTGCCAAAATAACCTGTTGTAAAGCTTGTATGACTGCATCAGACAAAGCTTTTTGCACTTCATTGGTGCGCTCAGGCTTTTGTAAAAGACGAATTTCAACGTGTACAAATGCATCATCACTGCCCTGCCCCACCATAAAATCATCCCAAACCATCACGCGGGATTTTACATCCAATGCAGGAGCAATCTGGGTCGACAACATGGCTTGATGTGCTGTTTTTAACAAGTGTATTTTGTGCTCTGCCAATGGTGCACTGACCGATAAAATCAAATGAGGCATGTCTATGCTCCTTTTTGCGCCAAGGCCTCTAATAATTTTTGATGTATACCACCAAAACCACCATTACTCATTACCAAAATATGGTCACCTGCTTGTGCAAAAGCCGCAATCTGGGCAACCAAGACATCTAATTGCACCTCAACATGCAACACATCACCTAATGGTGACAAAGCGTCCTGTACATCCCAATCGACACCGCCACTGTAACAAAACACACAATCAGCGTCCTGTAAACTCTCAGGCAAAGCCGCTTTCATCGTGCCCAATTTCATTGTATTCGAGCGTGGCTCCAATACCGCCAAAATGCGTGCTGAACCTATCTTGCCGCGCAAGCCCGCCACAGTCGTCGCAATCGCAGTAGGATGGTGTGCAAAATCATCATAAACCGTCACACCTGCAGCAACGCCTTTGATTTCCATGCGACGCTTCACATTCTGAAATTTAGACAATGCCGCACACGCAGTGGTGACATCCACACCAACATGGCGTGCCGCAGCAATCGCAGCCAATGCATTCATGCGATTGTGTTCACCCAATAATGTCCAATCAATGTGACCTAAAATTTGACCTTGGTATGCCACATCAAACACGCCTTCAGACACCACATTGACCACTTGCCAACCTGTATCGCTGCCAAATGCCTCCACAGGTGTCCAAACGCCTTGCTCTAAAACACGCTCTAAAGCTGGCTGCGTGGCATTGCTCAACACCAAGCCTTCACTAGGTACCGTGCGCACCAAATGGTGGAATTGACGTTCAATGGCAGCTAAATCAGGAAAAATATCGGCATGATCAAACTCAAGATTGTTCAAAACAGCGGTGCGTGGACGGTAATGAACAAATTTAGAACGCTTGTCAAAAAATGCCGTGTCGTACTCATCGGCTTCAATCACAAAAAATGGACTGCGCTCGCTGAAACTGGCTTGCTCAATGCCTTGAGGTGTTTTAAAACCATCTTGTACCGAGATTTGTGGCAAGCGGGCTGAAACAGAAAAGTTTTGTGGCACGCCACCGATCAAAAAACCTGGTGCCAAACCTGCATCTTCCAAAATCCACGCCAACATAGAGGCTGTGGTGGTTTTGCCATGTGTGCCCGCCACAGCCAACACCCACAATTTGTGCAATACATTTTCAGCCAACCATTGCGGTCCTGAAATATACGGTAAACCACGATTTAAAATCGCCTCTATCACCGGCATACCGCGCTTAGCCACATTGCCAATCACATAAATATCGGCTGGAAATTGGTCTAATTGTTCAGGCTCAAAACCCTCTACCACATCAATACCCAATTCTTCCAATTGTGTGCTCATTGGTGGGTAAATTTTGGCATCACAACCTGTAACCTTAAAACCCGCCTCTTTGGCAATGGCAGCAATCCCGCCCATGAATGTACCGGCAATGCCGATGATATGTATGTGTTGTTGCATGATGAACCAATTTTGACCCGAAAATGGCAATGATAGTCAACATTGTCGATTTGGGCAATTTACGAAGCTATTTGGGTATGCAATTGTTGGTGTGGCTTCAGAAAATACACGCTAGCGAATCTCAATCGATTATCAAATCACCGCAGTGATATTCCATCGTTCATGCTTCAAAAAACCATGACTGAAGCCATTTTACAAACAAGCGTCCTGTAACATAGTGTAAATTTGAAGCTTAAACATCAAAAACAGATTAACCACACAAATCCGAATTAATCACGCCACCTGACCCTGAAATACGATAAGTATATTCAGGATCTATGGGTTTGCGTTGATCGCGTGGAGAGTAACCATAGTAATTGCGATAAGCTTTGGAAAAATGCGAAGAAGTAGAGAATCCACACGCCACCGTCACTTGCATCACCGACATACTGGTTTGCGCTAACAATTCTTTTGCCCTTTGCAAACGCAAGCGCAAATAATATTGCGCAGGAGAAACATGACAATAACGCTTGAACAAACGCTCCATTTGGCGCAAAGACAAAGGAATCAATTCGGCAATTTCTTGCATAGACAACACTTCATCTAAATTCGCTTGCATCAATTCAATCGCTGTTTGCACATATTCATAACCAGGCCCAATGATTTCGGTATGCGTCATGTATTGCGTGGTCGAAGCATCGCGAATGCGGTCCATAACAAATTGCTGCGCTACTGCTGTGGCCAAAGTTTTACCATGCTTGAGGCGAATCAAATGCAACATCATGTCCATAGATGCCGTTCCGCCTGCACAAGTATAACGATTGCGGTCTATGGTATACAGTTGCTCACTGAATTCCACCTTATAAAACGCTTCTTTGGCCGCCGACAAAGCTTCCCAATGCAATGATGCTTTATAACCATCCATTAATTTGGCCGAAGCCAAAGCCACCGAGCCATTACACAAACTGCCCAAGACCATACCTTGATGGTCTAATTGCTTGAGCAAAGTCTTGATGGTGGGCGTTGTGGCTTTTTGTACCTCTACGCCACCACACACAAAAACCATATCACAATCAAATAACGCTTCTGCATCCACTGAATCTTGTAAGCCCAAACCATTACTGGCAGGTGTACCATTTTCTTCTTGATAAATATACCAAGAATACAATTCTTTTTGGCTCAAATAATTGGCCATACGCAACACATCCACAGCGCTGGCAAAGGTAATCATGGTAAAACCATGCAACAATATAAAACCAATCTTTTGGGTATGGTATGGCTGACTTTTATGGGTTTGGTTTTGCATGACAAAATCCTTTTCATGTTAATTTAGCAACATGATTTTTCTGAAATTCTTTTAATACCCAAAACCAAACAGCCATCAAAAAACCATTCAGTTGGAAACAAAAAATCCTCCCCAACGCCCATTGAGGAGGATGACAGGCTAGGCAGTATAACGCTGCCAATCAGAGTGCGCAAATTGCCAACTCTTTTGCACCGTATAACCATAAGGTTTGGCAGCTTTTTGCAAGATACGCCACACATAATCGGCAAAGCTGCGACGAAATACCACCACATAATCGTCATCAGCCACCTTACTCAAAACCACCGTACTGCGCTTGAACACGGTATGCACGCATTGCGTGGTTTGCAATGACAAAACATCGTAAGGCATTAAGTGACGCAAGACGGTTGAGGCTTCTTGACCATGAATGCGCATCATCATAAAACCACCGCTGTTATCCACCAATTGTGCAAACACACCTTTTAAAGCGTCCTGTAAAGCATGAAATAACACGTGTTTGTGTTCCAAAGCACAAACCAGCATCCATTCATCAGGCGACAACCAAAACACCGCAGCTTGTTCTGAATACACACTTTGTTTGGCTTTTTGTGGCAAAGCCACGCCCAAAACACTTTCCACCGCTTGCAAAAAATCAGGTTGATTGACTTTGCCACGCAAATGAAAAATACCCACGCCCATACCTGAGCTGTAATTGACATGAGGATGTGCCGCTTGTTCAACCACAGTTTGCCATTGTACGAACAAAGGGTGTTGCCAATGTTGGCGGTAAATATTGACATCAAGCATGTTGACGAACTCCTTCGGCATCGACAAACACACAGCTGTCGGCCACAGTAAATGGGATAATCTTGCCTTGGGCATAAGCATATAAAGTTTTGCCAACCATATTGCGACCATTTTCAATCACAGCCATCGCAATCGAACGACCTAAAAATGCACTGTCATAACTAGAGGTAATATGGCCTAATAATGGAATCTTGGCATCATCGCTGCCCACACGAGGTACAATAATGTTGTTAGATGCAATGATTTGTGCCCCTTCAGGAATCACCACAGATGCATCCAAAGCCAAAACGCCCACCAAATGTTTGCGGTTATCACGCGCAGTATCGCTACGACTCAAAGAACGTTTGCCCAAAAATGAAAACGGTTTTTTCATGCCTACCGCCCAAGCCATGCCCAAATCAATTGGCGTCACCGAACCATCGGTGTCTTGACCGACAATGATAAAGCCTTTTTCAGCGCGCAACACATGCAAGGTTTCGGTGCCGTATGGTGTGATGTCGAACTCTTTGCCTGCTGCCATCACTTGTTCCCACAAGTATTGACCAAAGCCAGCTTCCACATTGATTTCATACGCCAATTCACCAGAGAAAGACACACGGAACACACGAGCTGGCAAACCTGCCACCGTTCCCGCACGCCAATCCATGAATTTGAAGTTTTCAGCAGCAAAATCAATATCTGGACACAGTTTTTGCAATACTTGGCGTGCTTTCGGACCCACCACCGCAATCGTACTCCAATGATCGGTGACCGAAGTCAACCACACATCCAAATCCGACCATTCCGTTTGATGCCACAACTCTAACCAACTCAATACATTCGCAGCACCGCCAGTGGTGGTGGTCATGTAAAACTGTTCATCGTTGATGCAAGCGGTCACGCCATCGTCCATCACCATGCCATTTTCATTAAGCATCAAACCATAACGACATTTACCAGGCTCTAATTTGGTCCAAGCATTGGAATAAATGCGGTTCAAAAACTCACGTGCATCAGGGCCATCAATTTGAATTTTGCCCAAAGTCGATGCATCCATCACCGCCACACCATTGCGCGCAGCCAAACATTCACGCTTCACCGCAGCATGTATGTCTTCGCCATTTTTTGCAAAATACCATGGACGCAACCATTGACCGACAGGCTCAAACGCAGCATCTCGTGCCACATGGCTTTGGTGTATGGCCGTAATGCGTTCAGGATCAAACGTATTGCCAACATCCACACCTGCTAAAGCGCCCAAACTCACAGGCGTATATGCAGGACGATACGTCGTCGTCGAAACTTGTTCAACAGGCACATTCATTGCTTCTGCCGTTAAAATAAAACTGTTCACGCTGGACAATTTGCCTTGATCGGTACCAAAACCAAAAGCCGTGTAACGCTTCACATGCTCAATATGGCGATAATTTTCTTGAATGGTTTGCTTAATGGCTTCAGCCGTCACGTCGTTTTGATAATCGACAAATGCTTTCGGGCCTGTACCTGCTGCCATACCATCTGGAATGCGCACTGCCAAAACCATGTCTTGATGCGCGGCTTCATTCACCACTGGTAAAACCACATCATGTTGGATGTTTTGCGCTGCGAAAAACGCTGCCAAAACTTGTTCAGTTTGCTTTAAAGCGGCCTGAAACGTTTTTTGACCCGTGATAGCACCAATATTGCACACATGGGCTTTACAATCTTGGTAAACAGCAGGCACAACAAATGACAAATGTGCCTCGCTCCAGATCGGACGGCTGGTATCGTGACAATACAAATGCACCGTTGGCGACAAACCACCGCTGCTCAATACCACTTCCGCATCCACATTGAATGTCTGCAACGATTTCAAATCAATCAGCGTTGCACGCTCAACATGGTTTTTACCACCGACTTTGCCCACGCCATGATGTAAATGCACTTTGACACTGCGCGGCAAATAATCCGGAATATTGGCATTCGGGCGCGTATCTGCCACAGTGACTATCGCTCCCGCTTGCGCCAAATCACGTGCTGCCAAGTAAATCTCATCATTGTTGCCACACACCACCACACGTTCGCCTAGCAACACGCCATAACGGTTCAAATAGGTTTGCGCAGCAGACACTGTGAAAACGCCTGGCATATCGTTATTGCCAAACACCAACGGGCGTTCAATCGCGCCACTTGCCAAAATCACTTGCTTGGCACGAATGCGGTGCAAGCGATGGCGTGGTTGACTGCTATCACGCTGATCAATCGGCAAATGGTCTTGCAACAATTCCACCGCTTGAATCATATTATGGTCGTGTAAAGCAAAAGCCGTGGTGCGACTTAAAATCTCTACATTGGCATATTGTGCCAATTTCTCGCACAGTGAATTGGCATAATCCACCCCTTTTAAACCATTAAACGTGGTGTTTGTATCAGAAAGCAACCACCCGCCCATTTGGGCTTGTTCGTCTACCAACAACACCTTCAGGCCGCTTTGGGCGCAATGGAAAGCGGCCTGTAAACCACTCACCCCACCACCGACCACCAAAACATCCACATGATGGTGCAAATGGTCATAATATTCCGCATCGCCCACAGGAGGCGTTTCACCAAAACCTGCAAATTGGCGAATCACATTTTCATACATCGGCCACATTTTAGGCGGCCATTTGAAAGTCTTGCTGTAAAAGCCCGGTCCCATCATGTTCTGACCGACTTTACCCATCACGCCTTTGATGTCAAATTCCAAGCTAGGCCAGCCCGAAGTGCGAAAAGCACTCAAACCTGCATACAATTCCGCTTGCGTGGCTTTGATGTTAGGCGCGCTGTAAGCACCCGACTCCATTTGCACCAAAGCATTCGGCTCTTCTGCACCCGCGCTCATAATGCCGCGCAAACGACCATATTTATAACTGCGCGCCACCGCTTTCACACCATTGGCAAGCAATGCCGAAGCCAATGTATCGCCTTGATAGCCTTGATAAGTCTTGCCATCAAATTCAAATGTCAATGGCTGATTTTCATCAATTTGCACCGATGCTTTGAACACCCGTTTTGCACTCATACCACCACCTCAGTTTGTTCCATGTCTTCTAAAAATAAAGCCTTGCCATCGGCCAAAGTGTAAGAGCCTTGTACTTGGTTGCTGACATTGTGGCGTTTGACCACAAAAAATTTGCGACAACCGGCCACATGTTCCCATTGCTCCCAAATCCAACCTTTGTGATTGCTGCGCATGAACACATAGTCACCCCATTGTTCATCACTCAAGCTTTCAGGATTTTCAGGACGGGCAATATACGCTTCACCTGCATAATGAAACTCTTGTTCATCACGCTTTTCACCACAAAATGGGCAATTTAAATACAGCATAAAACCTCCTAGTGAGCCACGCCTGCGGCACCGTGTTCGTCAATCAAGCGGCCTGAGTAAAAACGATCTAAGCTGAATGAACGGTTTAATGGATGTGGATTGTCATGGGCAATGGTGTGAGCAAACACATTGCCAGAGCCCGGTGTCGCTTTAAAGCCACCTGTGCCCCAACCACAATTGAAATACAAACCTTTAACAGGGGTTTTGCTGATAATTGGACACGCATCTGGCGTGGTGTCTACAATACCGCCCCATTGGCGATTCATGCGCACACGCGACAATTGCGGGAACAACTCAATGATGGCAGCAGCAGTGTGTTCAATCACATGTGGACTACCACGTTGGCCATAACCCAAATAACCATCAATACCCGCACCAATCACAAATTCACCTTTGTCCGATTGGCTCATATAACCGTGCACCGCATTGGACATCACCACCGTATCAAACACTTTTTGCATTGATTCAGATACAAATGCTTGTAATGGATGGCTTTCAATCGGAAAACGCAAACCTGCCATGCCAGCCAAAACCGATGTATGGCCTGCTGCCACCACGCCCACTTGGTTGGCACGCACAAAGCCTTGTGTCGTTTGTAAGCCTTGAATGCGCCCTTCGGAAATGTCCATGCCCGTTACTTCACAGTTTTCAATCAAATCCACGCCCAAAGCGCTCGCTGCACGGGCAAAACCACGTGCCACCGCATCGTGGTGAGCAATGCCGCCACGCGGTTGCCACGATGCACCCAACACAGGAAAACGCGAACGGCGTGAACAATCTAATAAAGGAATTTTGTCTTGGACTTCTTGAGCGGTCAAAACATGAGCATCAATGCCCAACAAATTATTGGCATTCACACGACGCTCAATGTCGCGCATGTCTTGTAAATTGTGACCCAAATTAAAAACGCCACGTTGGCTAAAGAACGTATTAAAATTCAAATCTTCCGACAAGCCTTCCCACAATTTCATAGAATGCTCGTACAAATTAGCAGCGTCTTCCCAAAGATAGTTAGAACGCACCAAAGTCGTATTACGAGCGGTATTACCGCCGCCCAAATAACCTTTTTCCAATACCGCAATCTTGCCGACATTGTGATTTTTGGCCAAATAATACGCAGTGGCCAAACCGTGACCACCGCCACCTACGATGACGACATCGTATGATGACTGCAAAGAAGCCATGCGTCTGGCCTCATGCCACTGTTGATTGTGCGACAAACTGTTTTTCAACAAAGTTTGCCACGAGTACTTCTGCCGCCCAAATGTGTCGTTACTCATGTTATGCTCGCATCCCTATCAGAATATTGGCTGTTGGTGTTGCATTAGGTGTTGCTCATTATTAAGATTTCTATGGCATAAAACCGTCATGTAAAGACAATAAATATCGCAAAAACGACATCCCCTTTTTTTGTCGTTTCGACATCATTTATTGTCGCTTTTTAAATGCTGCGTTTAATGGATTTTGACAATCATAGTCACACACCAGCAGCAGCCATCATTAAGGATTCAGGCAATGAGCCAAATCAGTTTTATTTTGAATTGTTCCGCACCCAGTCAACGAGGCCAAGTGGGTGCATTGATGCAGATTTTGGAAGCACATGGTGCTTATATTGAAGCGTTCAGTGTGTTTGATGATGTTTCTAGCGGTTATTTTTACATGCGCAGCGTGTTCAATATTCACCGTAACGAGCTGAATCTGAACCAATTACACACCGATTACCAAAATTTTTTGCGTGACCAACATGCCGAAGGACAAATTTGGGATGCTCATGAACCGGTTAAAGTCTTAATTTTGGGCTCTAAAACCGACCACTGTTTACAAACTTTGATTGGTGCCAGCAAAGTCGGCGCTTTGCATATGGACATTGTCGGTATTGCATCCAATCATGAAGACTTGCAACCGATTGCCCAATACAACGACATTCCTTATTTCTATTTACCAGTCTCCGACGAAAACCGAGCTCGCCAAGAACAACAATTGGTGGATTTGAAAATGCAACTGGAAGCAGAATTTGTGGTATTGGCTCGGTATATGCAAGTTTTAAGCCCTAAAACCTGCCGTGCTTTAAATGGTCAAGCCATCAACATTCACCATGCATTTTTACCAGGTGCCACGACGCAAACGGATAAGCCTTACGAACAAGCCCATTTTCGTGGCGTGAAATTGATAGGCGCGACCGCACATTATGTCACCCCTGATTTGGATGCAGGTCCTATCATTGAACAAGGTGTAGAGCGAGTGGACCACGCTTATTTACCTGCAGATTTATTGCGTTCAAGTCGCCACATTCAAAGTGTGGTGTTAGAGCGCGCCTTGCAACATGTATTAGAGCGCCGTGTTTTCATTAATGGCGAACGTACCATTATCTTAAGATAAAACCCAAACAAAAACGCACAAAGGAGTCATTCATGTTGAAAGTACCAACCACGTTTTCTCGCAGTGTTACCGTTGCATCATTTGATCCAGAGTTGGCGCAAGCCATTGCCCAAGAAGTAGAACGTCAACAAGACCACGTTGAATTGATTGCTTCTGAAAACTATGTTTCACCAGCCGTTATGGAAGCCCAAGGCTCACAATTGACCAACAAATACGCAGAAGGCTATCCTGGCAAACGCTATTATGGCGGTTGCGAGTTTGTCGATGTGGCTGAACAATTGGCGATTGACCGTTTGAAACAATTGTTTGGTGCTGAGTTTGCCAATGTTCAACCACATTCAGGCTCACAAGCCAACCAAGCGGTTTACACTTCGGTTTTGCAACCAGGCGACACCATCATGGGCATGAATTTGGCGCATGGCGGTCACTTGACGCATGGCGCATCGGTGAATATTTCGGGCAAATTGTACAAAGTTGTGCCTTACAGCTTGAATGATGCCGAAGAAATTGACTACGATGAAGTAGAACGTTTGGCCATTGAAAACCAACCTAAAATGATTGTGGCAGGTGCTTCGGCTTACGCGTTGGAAATCGATTTCAAACGCTTCCGCGAAATTGCAGACAAAGTCGGTGCGTATTTGTTTGTTGATATGGCGCATTACGCGGGTTTGATTGCCGCTGGCGAATACCCTAACCCTGTGCCTCACGCGCACTTTGTGACCTCTACCACTCACAAAACCTTGCGTGGTCCTCGCGGAGGTATCGTGTTGACCAATGACGAAGCTTTGGCGAAAAAAATCAACTCAGCGATTTTCCCATCGTTGCAAGGCGGCCCATTGATGCACGTGATTGCTGCCAAAGCGGTGGCTTTCAAAGAGGCTTTGGATCCATCTTGGAAAGATTACGCCAAACAAGTGAAAGCCAATGCCAAAGTTTTGGCTGAAGTGTTGACCGAGCGTGGTTTGCGCATTGTTTCAGGCCGCACCGAAAGCCATGTATTCTTGGTAGACTTGCGTGCTAAGCAAATCACCGGCAAAGCGGCAGAAGAAGCTTTGGGC
>NZ_KB908038.1 GCF_000382305.1 Vitreoscilla stercoraria DSM 513 | reverse complement strand
ACGTGTTCTCTATTTCTGGTCGTGGTACTGTTGTGACTGGTCGTATCGAGCGCGGTATCGTTAAAGTTGGTGAAGAGATCGAAATCGTTGGTTTGAAAGACACTGTTAAAACAACTTGTACGGGCGTTGAGATGTTCCGTAAATTGTTGGACGAAGGTCAAGCTGGCGACAACGTAGGTGTATTGTTGCGTGGTACTAAACGTGAAGACGTTGAGCGTGGTCAAGTATTGGCTAAGCCAGGTACTATCAAACCTCACACTACATTTACTGCTGAAGTTTACGTATTGTCTAAAGAAGAGGGTGGCCGTCATACTCCATTCTTCGCTAACTACCGTCCACAGTTCTACTTCCGTACAACTGACGTAACTGGTGCAGTTACTTTGGGTGAAGGCGTGGAAATGGTTATGCCAGGTGAAAACGTGTCAATCACTGTTGAATTGATTGCACCTATCGCTATGGAAGATGGTTTGCGCTTCGCGATTCGTGAAGGTGGTCGTACCGTTGGTGCTGGTGTTGTAGCATCTGTAATCAAATAATTTAGGAATATTGAGATGAAAAACCAAAAAATCCGTATTCGCTTGAAAGCTTATGATTACAGCTTGATCGATCATTCTGCTCAAGAAATCGTTGAGACTGCTAAACGTACTGGTGCTGTGGTTAAAGGTCCAATTCCTTTGCCTACAAAAATCGAACGTTTCAACATCTTGCGTTCTCCTCACGTGAACAAAACTTCTCGTGAACAGTTGGAAATCCGCACTCACTTGCGTTTGATGGATATCGTTGATTGGACTGATAAAACCACAGATGCTTTGATGAAATTGGACTTGCCAGCAGGCGTTGATGTAGAAATCAAAGTGCAATAATTATACAGATTTGCAATATTTTAATTTAAAACATTGATTTAAGTTGAAGTGTTGTAGTATGATTGCGGACTCAGCAATTATTTATAACTTGCTGAGTTCGTTTTTTATACATTAGCCAATCAATCGTAATTGGTGCCTTTAATTAAGGAATAAACATGAGTTTAGGTCTGGTAGGGCGCAAAGTAGGCATGACTCGCGTGTTCGACGAACAGGGTGCATCTGTTCCAGTAACCGTGTTGGAAATGACTGCTAACCGCGTCACTCAGGTTAAAACCAAAGACACAGACGGCTACGAAGCTGTTCAAGTGACTTTTGGTTCAAAAAAAGCGAATCGTGTTAACAAAACAGAAGCTGGTCACTTTGCAAAAGCAGGTGTTGAAGCTGGTTCTGGTTTGATCGAATTCGCAATCGAAGCTGGTGAATTGAAAGCTGGCGACGTTATTGAAGTATCGATGTTTGAAGCTGGTCAGTTGGTTGATATCACTGGCACTTCTAAAGGTAAAGGCTTTGCCGGTACCATCAAACGTCATAATTTTGATTCTCAACGTACTTCTCACGGTAACTCACGTTCTCACCGTGTACCAGGCTCTATCGGCCAAGCACAAGACCCAGGTCGCGTGTTTAAAGGCAAGCGCATGGCTGGCCAATATGGTAACACTAAATCAACTGTACAAAACTTAGTGGTTGTACGTGTTGATGCAGAACGCAACTTACTGTTGGTAAAAGGTGCAGTACCTGGCTCGATTAACAGCGATGTCGTGGTGCGTCCTAGTGTGAAAGCGGGTGCGTAATGGAATTGAAATTAATCAACGCTAACGGCGAAGTTGCGGGCAATGTGGCTGCTTCTGATGCTTTGTTTGGTCGTGAATACAACGAAGCTTTGGTACACCAATTGGTGACTGCTTACTTGGCGAATGCTCGTTCAGGTAACCGTGCACAAAAAACCCGTGCTGAAGTAAATCACTCTACTAAAAAACCTTGGCGTCAAAAAGGTACCGGTCGCGCGCGTTCTGGTATGACTTCGTCTCCAATCTGGCGTAAAGGTGGCCGTGCGTTCCCTAACAAACCTGATGAGAACTTCACTCAAAAAGTGAACCGCAAAATGTTCCGCGCTGGTATCGCGACTATTTTGTCTCAATTGGTGCGTGATGATCGCTTGGTAGTAGTTGAAGATTTGACTGTTGATTCTCCAAAAACCAAAGCTTTCGCTGAACAAGTGAAAAATATGGGTTTGGAACAAGTGTTGTTCTTGACTACACAATTGGATGAAAACGTATTTTTATCTAGTCGCAACTTGCACAATGTTTTGGTTTTAGAAGCTCATCAAGCTGATCCTTATAGCTTATTGCGCTTTAAGAAAGTTGTGTTGACTAAAGCAGCAGTTGCACAATTAGAGGAGCAATGGGCATGAATCAAGAACGTTTAATGAAAGTGATTCTGGCACCTGTTGTTTCAGAAAAAAGCAATATGATTGCTGAAAAACGCAATCAAATGACTTTTAAAGTGTTGCCTAATGCAACCAAAACTGAAATCAAAGCAGCTGTTGAATTGTTGTTCAGTGTTCAAGTGGCTTCTGTGACTACCACGACTACTAAAGGCAAGAAAAAACGCTTTGGCAGTTCTTTTGGTAAACGCAGCGACGTGAAAAAAGCGTATGTTAGCTTGGTTGAAGGTCAGCAATTAGACTTAGAAACCGCAGCAGCCGCTTCTGCAGAATAAGGAAAAGTGAAATGGCTATTGTTAAAATGAAGCCGACTTCTGCTGGCCGTCGCGGCATGGTCCGTGTAGTCACTGAAGGTCTGCACAAAGGCGCTCCTTACGCTCCTTTGTTAGAAAAACAAAACTCTACCGCTGGTCGTAACAACGGTGGTCGTATTACTACTCGTCATAAAGGTGGTGGTCACAAACATCATTACCGTATGATTGACTTCAAACGTAACAGCAAGGACGGTATTCCGGCAACTGTTGAACGTATTGAATACGATCCAAACCGCACTGCGCACATCGCTTTGTTGTGCTATGCAGACGGTGAACGTCGTTACATCATCGCTCCACGTGGTTTGAAAGCTGGTGCACAAGTTGTTTCTGGTGCTGAGTCTGCGATTAAAGTAGGTAATACTTTACCTATTCGCAACATCCCAGTTGGTACTACCATCCACTGTATCGAAATGAAACCAGGTAAAGGCGCGCAAATTGCTCGCTCCGCTGGTACTTCAGCGATGTTGTTGGCTCGTGAAGGCATTTACGCTCAATTGCGTTTGCGTTCAGGCGAAATCCGAAAAATTCACGTTGATTGCCGTGCAACCATCGGTGAAGTGGGTAACGAAGAGCAAAGCTTGAAGAAAATCGGTAAAGCTGGTGCTAATCGCTGGAAAGGCATTCGTCCTACCGTACGCGGTGTGGTAATGAATCCAGTAGATCACCCACACGGTGGTGGTGAAGGTCGTACCGGTGAAGGTCGTGAGCCAGTTAGCCCATGGGGTACTCCAGCTAAAGGCTACCGCACCCGTAGCAACAAACGCACGAATAACATGATTGTTCGTCGCCGCTTTTCAAATAAAGGGTAATTAGATGGCACGTTCATTGAAAAAAGGTCCTTATGTAGACCTGCACTTGCTGAAAAAAGTTGATACAGCACGTGCAACCAGCGACAAGCGTCCAATCAAAACTTGGTCTCGTCGCTCTACTATCTTGCCTGACTTTATTGGTTTGACCATTGCTGTACACAACGGCCGTACTCACGTGCCTGTTTACATCAGCGACAACATGGTTGGTCACAAATTGGGCGAATTCGCGTTCACTCGCACTTTTAAAGGCCATTTGGCTGATAAAAAAGCTAAGAAATAAGGAGTGAATGATGAAAGTATCTGCACAACATAAAAATGCACGTATTTCTGCGCAAAAAGCTCGCTTAATTGCTGACTTGATTCGCGGTAAAGATGTTGCTTCTGCTTTGACTATTTTGCAATTTGCGCCGCAAAAAGCAGCTGAGTTGACTTATAAAGTATTGGGCTCTGCAATTGCCAATGCTGAACACAACGAAGGTGCTGACATCGATGAATTGAAAGTGGTTGAAATTTTCGTTGACAAAGGCCCAAGCTTGAAACGTTTCTCAGCTCGTGCTAAAGGTCGCGGTAACCGCATTGAAAAACAAACTTGTCACATCACTGTGACCGTTGGTAACTAAGGAAAAACAATGGGACAAAAAATCAACCCAACTGGTTTCCGATTAGCGGTGAACAAAGATTGGTCTTCAAAATGGTTTGCTAAAACTAGCGAGTTTCCAACTGTTTTGAAACAAGATATCGACGTTCGCAACTACTTGCAAAAACGTTTGAAAAATGCTTCAGTTGGTCGCATCGTGATTGAGCGCCCTGCTAAGTCAGCAAAAATTACCATTTTCACTGCCCGTCCAGGTATCGTGATTGGTAAAAAAGGCGAAGACATTGAAGTGTTGAAACGTGACTTGCAAAATTTATTGGGTTTGCCAGTTCATGTGAACATTGAAGAAATTCGCAAGCCTGAGTTGGATGCAAAAATCATTGCTGACAATATTGCTAGCCAATTGGAAAAACGTGTAATGTTCCGTCGTGCCATGAAACGCTCTATGCAAAATGCAATGCGTGCTGGTGCGAAAGGTATCAAAATCATGTCTTCAGGTCGCTTGAATGGTATCGATATCGCTCGTAGCGAATGGTATCGTGAAGGCCGAGTGCCTTTGCATACTTTACGTGCTGACGTTGATTATGCAACAAGTGAAGCGTTGACTACCTACGGTATCATTGGCATTAAAGTTTGGGTTTACAAAGGTGAAGCTGGTTCTCAACCACAAGTAGCTGCAAAACCTGAAGAAAAGAAAAACGGAAAGGCAGGTCGTCGAAATGCTGCAGCCAACTAGACTGAAATATCGTAAACAACACAAAGGTCGTAACACTGGTGTTGCGACTCGTGGTAACAAAGTAAGCTTTGGTGATTTCGGTTTGAAAGCAACTGGCCGTGGTCGTTTGACTGCACGTCAGATCGAAGCTGCTCGTCGTGCGATGACCCGTCATATTAAACGTGGTGGTCGTATTTGGATCCGTGTTTTCCCAGACAAACCAATTACTGAAAAACCTGCTGAAGTTCGTATGGGTGGCGGTAAAGGTTCTCCAGAGTACTGGGTAGCGGAAATTCAACCAGGTAAAATGCTGTACGAAATGGATGGCGTGTCAGAAGAGTTGGCTCGTGAAGCATTCGAATTGGCAGCAGCAAAATTGCCTATTTCTACTGTTTTTGTAGTTAGACAGGTAGGTCAATAATGAGTGCTAAAAATTTACACGACAAATCTGTTGAGCAATTAAATGAAGAATTGATGAGTTTGTTGAAAGCTCAGTTCGGTTTGCGTATGCAAGCTGCAACGAATCAATTGCAAAAAACCAGCGAAATTAAAAAAACTCGCCGTGAAATTGCTCGTATTAAAACCATTTTGAGCCAAAAGGTTGGTCAATAATGAGCGAAAAGAAAAATGTTCGTACATTAACCGGTAAAGTGGTTAGTGACAAAATGGACAAAACCGTTGTTGTTTTGGTTGAGCGTAAAGTGAAACACCCTTTGTACGGTAAAGTAATTCGCCGTTCAAACAAGTTTCATGCTCATGATGAAAACAATGAGTATGCGGTTGGTGACGTGGTAACGATTGCAGAATCGCGCCCATTGTCTAAAACCAAAACTTGGGTTGTTGCCACTTTGGTGGAAAAAAACAACACCATTTAAGTTTTAGGTGCTATCAAGAGGCGAATACTTGCTTAAATCAAAAGATTAGGGTAAGATTCGCTTCTTATAGTTTTGTCTATCCCTTCGGGATCCAAGACTGGTTCATCTAAACCCTTATTGGGTGCTCAAGCAAATGGCTTGATAGATTGTTGAATTAAGTTGGGTATATAAAGGTAATCTACAATGATACAAATGCAGACCATGCTTGATGTGGCTGATAACTCTGGTGCGCGCCGTGTAATGTGCATCAAAGTTTTGGGTGGCTCTAAACGCCGCTACGCTACTGTTGGCGACATCATTAAAGTGACTGTTAAAGATGCGGCGCCTCGTGGCCGTGTTAAAAAAGGTGACGTTTACAATGCAGTGGTAGTTCGTACTGCTAAAGGTGTTCGTCGTGCTGATGGCGCGTTGATCAAATTTGATAACAATGCAGCAGTTATCTTGAACAACAAATTAGAGCCAATGGGTACTCGTATTTTTGGCCCAGTAACACGTGAATTGCGTAACGAACGCTTCATGAAAATCGTTTCATTAGCGCCTGAAGTGTTATAAGAAGGATTTATCATGGCTAAAATTAAATCAGGTGATCAAGTTATTGTGATCACAGGCAAGAACAAAGGCGCTACTGGTAAAGTTTTGCGTGTTTTGGATGGTAAAGTAGTGGTTGAAGGTGTTAACGTTGTTAAACGTCACCAAAAACCTAATCCAATGCGCGGCGTTGAAGGTGGTATCGTTTCTAAAAACGCACCAATCAATGTTTCAAATGTAGCGATTTTTAATCCTGAAACCAAAAAAGCTGATCGCGTTGGTATCAAATTAGTTGAGACTGAAGGCAAAGTTAAACGCGTTCGCGTGTTTAAGTCTAACGGCGCTCAAATTGACGCGTAATAAGGTGAGATAAAAATGGCACGTTTAAGCGACTTTTACAAAGAAACCGTGGTTCCAGAGTTGATGAAACAATTCAACTACGAATCTGTAATGCAAGTACCACGCATTGAAAAAATCACCTTGAACATGGGTGTTGGTGAGGCTGTTGCAGATAAAAAAGTAATGGATCACGCTGTTTCTGATTTGGAAAAAATTGCTGGTCAAAAACCAGTTGTAACTTTGGCTCGCAAGTCAATCGCGGGTTTCAAAATCCGTGATAACTACCCAGTGGGTTGTAAAGTGACTTTGCGTCGCGAACGCATGTTTGAATTCTTGGATCGTTTGATTACCATCTCTTTGCCTCGCGTGCGTGACTTCCGTGGTGTGAATGGTAAATCATTTGATGGTAGCGGTAACTTCAACATGGGTGTACGCGAACAAATCATTTTCCCTGAAATTGAATATGACAAAATCGATGCATTGCGTGGTTTGAATATTACGATTACTACTACTGCACAAACTGATGAAGAAGCGAAAGCTTTGTTGTCATTGTTCAAATTCCCATTTAAAGGTTAATTCATGGCTAAGAAAGCACTAATTAATCGTGAATCAAAACGTGAAGCATTGGCTATTAAATATGCTGCTAAACGTGAAGCGATTTTCGCTGTCATTAATGACGAAAGCGCTACTGCGGAAGAACGTTTTGAAGCTCGTTTAAAATTCCAAAGCATTCCTCGTAATGCAATGCCAGTTCGCCAACGTCGTCGTTGTGCATTGACTGGTCGCCCTCGTGGCACTTTCCGTAAATTTGGTTTGGCTCGTACCAAGGTTCGCGAAATCGCAATGCGTGGCGAAATTCCTGGTGTGATTAAATCAAGTTGGTAATGAATGAGGGCTTAAGATATGAGTATGCATGATCCGATTTCTGATATGTTGACCCGCATTCGCAACGCTCAACGTGTAAATAAAAACACGGTTGCAATGCCATCTTCAAAAATCAAAACTGCTATTGCGCAAGTTTTGAAAGAAGAAGGTTACATTGAAGATTACAGCGTTGCTGGTGAAGTTAAAGCAACCTTAGAAATTCAATTGAAGTATTACGCAGGTCGTCCTGTAATCGAGCACATTCAACGTGTTTCTCGCCCAGGCTTGCGCGTATACAAAGCGGCTAACGAAATTCCTTCAGTAATGAATGGTTTAGGCGTGGCTATTGTTAGCACCTCTAAAGGTGTAATGACTGATCGTAAAGCACGTGCCAACAGTGTTGGTGGCGAATTGCTTTGCGTAGTAGCATAAGGAGTGTTGTTTAATGTCTCGCGTTGCTAAAAGTCCAGTTGTTATCCCTGCTGGTGTAGAAGTAAAGTTTGGTACTGAAGTTTTGACTATCTCTGGCAAAAATGGCGAATTGTCATTGCCTTTGTCTCAAGACGTAAACATTGCTTTGGAAGAAGGTCAATTGACTTTCACTCCTAATAATGACAGCAAACATGCTGGCGCCATGTCAGGCACTTTACGTGCTTTGGTAAACAACATGGTTAAAGGTGTTGCTGAAGGTTTTGAGAAGAAATTGCAATTGATTGGCGTGGGTTACCGCGCGCAAGCTCAAGGTCAAATCTTGAACTTGTCATTGGGTTTCTCTCATCCTGTTGCTTATGAATTGCCAGAAGGCGTAACTGCGGTTACTCCATCTCAAACTGAAATTGTTATTTCTGGTGCTGACAAGCAAAAAGTTGGTCAAGTAGCTGCCGAAGTTCGTGGTTATCGTCCTCCTGAGCCTTATAAAGGCAAAGGTGTTCGTTATGCAGACGAAAAAGTGGTTATTAAAGAGACTAAGAAAAAATAATTGAGGCTCGATAAATGAATAAAAAAGTTGCAAGACTCCGCCGTGCACGTAAAACCCGTGCCAAAATTGCGGGCTTAGGTATTGAAAGATTGAGTGTTTATCGTTCAAACAATCACATTTATGCCCAAATTATCTCTGCTGAAGGCGACAAAGTGTTGGCTCAAGCATCTACAGTTGAAACTGCAGTACGTGGCGACTTGAAATCAGGTAGCTCTGTTGAAGCAGCTCAATTGGTTGGTAAACGCATTGCAGAAGCAGCTAAAGCTGCTGGTGTTGAAAAAGTTGCGTTTGACCGTGCTGGTTTCAAATACCATGGTCGTGTAAAAGCATTGGCCGATGCTGCCCGTGAAAACGGTCTCAGTTTCTAATAGTAAGTTTGGAGTTTACAAATGGCAAAACACGAAATTGACGATCGCGGCGATGGCTTAATTGAAAAGATGGTCGCAGTCAACCGCGTGACTAAAGTGGTTAAAGGTGGCCGTATTATGGCTTTCTCAGCACTAACAGTAGTTGGTGATGGTGATGGTCGTATTGGCATGGGTAAAGGTAAATCTAAAGAAGTACCTGTTGCCGTTCAAAAAGCAATGGATCAAGCTCGTCGCAACATGATCAAAGTACCTTTAAATGGTACAACCATTCACCACGCAGTGGTTGGTAAACATGGCGCTACTAAAGTGTTCATGCAACCTGCTAAAGAAGGTAATGGTGTGAAAGCTGGTGGTCCTATGCGTTTGGTATTTGATGCTATGGGTATCCATAACATCTCTGCTAAAGTACATGGTTCTACTAACCCTTACAACATTGTTCGTGCTACTTTGGATGGCTTGAGCAAATTGTATACACCTTCAGATATTGCTGCTAAACGTGGCTTAACTGTTGATGAAATTTTAGGTGAATAAGATGACTGAGACTAAAAAAATCAAAGTCACTTTGGCTAAAAGCTTAATTGGCTGTATCGAAAAACACCGTGCTTGTGCACGTGGTTTGGGTTTGCGTCACCGCGAACATACTGTAGAAGTGTTAGACACTCCAGAAAACCGCGGCATGATCAACAAAATTTCTTATTTGTTGAAAGTGGAGGATTAAGATGCAATTAAATACCATTAAGCCAGCTGAAGGTGCTACTCACTACGCTCGTCGCGTAGGTCGTGGTATTGGTTCAGGTTTAGGTAAAACTTGTGGTCGTGGTCATAAAGGCCAAAAAAGCCGTAAAGGTGGCTTCCATAAAGTAGGTTTTGAAGGCGGTCAAATGCCTTTGCAACGCCGTTTGCCTAAACGTGGTTTCCGTTCAGTAACTGCTAAGTTTAACGACGAAATCACTTTGTCACAATTGAACAATTTGCCAGTTAGTGAAGTTGATTTGTTGGCTTTGAAACAAGCTCAAATCATTTCTCAAAATGCTAAAGTAGTAAAAGTTATTGGTACAGGTCAAATTGAACGTGCAGTTCAATTAGGTGCTGGTATCAAAGCGACTGCTTCTGCTAAAGTGGCGATTGAAGCTGCTGGCGGCAAATTGTCTGATTAAGGTCTATATTGATGGCAAACCCAAAAAACTCTGGTTCTACTAAGTTTGCCGACCTGAAACAACGCATCTTTTTTTTAATAGGTGCGTTGGTAGTTTTTAGGATCGGTGCTCATATCCCTGTACCCGGTATCGATGCGTCTACCTTAACTCAATTGTTTAATAGTGCCAATAATGGTTTACTTGGCATGTTGAACATGTTTGCAGGTGGCTCATTGGAGCGGTTCTCTATTTTTGCCATTGGCATTATGCCTTATATTTCAGCATCAATTATTATACAATTGGCTTCTGAAATGGTTCCTTCTTTAAAAGAACTCAAAAAAGATGGTGAGGCAGGGAAGCGTAAAATTACCAAGTACACGCGTTACGCCACAGTACTTTTGGCAACAGCGCAAGCATTTGGTACAGCAGTATTTTTGTATAATCAGCCAGGTATGGTTGTTACTCCGAAGATCGAGTTTTTTGTATCGACCATTATTTGCTTGGTAACAGGCACTATGTTCTTGATGTGGTTGGGTGAGCAAATCACTGAACGTGGCATCGGTAACGGTATTTCCTTAATTATCTGCGCAGGTATTGCCGCAGGTATTCCAGCTGGTATCAGTCAATTATTGACTTTGATTAGTCAGGGTTCAATGAGCTGGTTCACAGCGTTGTTAATTGTAGTTGGTGCGTTGGCATTGGTATATGCTGTAGTATTTGTAGAGAGTGCCCAGCGTAAAGTAAAAGTAGAATATGCAAAACGCCAAGTAGGCAATAAAGTCACTCAAGGTCAATCGACCTTTATGCCATTTAAGTTAAATATGGCTGGTGTGATTCCTCCTATTTTTGCGTCTAGTATTATTTTGTTTCCAACCACAATTTTAAGTTGGTTCGGTGCAGATGATCAGTTATCTTGGTTTGGTAAAGTAGCGGGCTATTTACAACATGGCCAGCCTCTATTTATCATTTTCTTTGCTTGTGCCATCATATTCTTTTGTTATTTTTACACGGCTTTGGTATTCAGCCCGCGTGAAATGGCAGAGAATCTGAAAAAGAGTGGTGCGTTTATCCCAGGTATTCGCCCAGGCCAACAAACATCTGCATATTTAGAAAAAGTAGTACTCAATTTGACATTCTTTGGTGCAATTTATATTGCTATTGTGTGTTTGATTCCTGAGTTTTTGACTAGCGCAGTTAATGTGCCGTTTTACTTAGGTGGTACTTCTTTGTTAATTATGGTGGTTGTGACCATGGACTTTAGAACACAAATTGCGTCTTATGTCATGAGCAGCCAGTACGATAGTTTGATGAAACGCTCGCAAGAGCGTTTGGGTGGTAAGCGATAAAATGGCTAAAGAAGATACGATACAAATGCAAGGTGAAGTGTTGGAGATGTTACCCAACGCAACCTTTAAAGTGAAATTGGAAAATGACCATGTGGTATTGGGTCATATTTCAGGTAAAATGCGTATGCATTATATTCGGATTTCTCCTGGTGACAAAGTTACTGTGGAGATGACTCCTTATGATTTAAGTCGTGCGCGAATAGTATTTAGAACCAAATAGTGCGAAAGGATTCATCAGATGCGTGTTCAGCCTTCTGTGAAAAAGATTTGTCGTAATTGTAAAATCATTCGACGTAATCGCGTGGTACGTGTAATTTGCACAGACCCACGTCACAAACAACGTCAAGGTTAATTTTTTAAACCTTTTCTGATATAATAGGCAAATTTGCCTTAAGGAATAACTATGGCTCGTATTGCTGGGGTTAACATCCCTAACAACGCCCATATCGTAATTGGCTTGCAAGCCATCTATGGTATTGGTTTGACTCGTGCCCAATTGATCTGTGATCAAGCAGGCATTGCTACTACTACTAAAGTAAAAGATTTGACTGAAGAGCAGTTGGATGTTTTGCGTGAGAAAGTAGCTCAATTTGAAGTTGAAGGTGACTTGCGTCGTGAAGTGACTATGAACATCAAACGTTTGATGGACATGGGTTGCTATCGTGGTATGCGTCATCGTCGCGGCTTACCTTGCCGTGGTCAACGCACTCGCACCAATGCTCGTACCCGTAAAGGTCCGCGTAAAGCGATTGCCGGTAAGAAATAATTAAAAGGAATTAATTAGAATGGCTAAAGCAAACACAGCTACGCGTGTGCGCAAAAAAATACGTAAAACCGTATCTGAAGGCATCGTGCACGTTCACGCATCTTTCAACAATACGATTATTACCATCACAGATCGTCAAGGCAATGCGTTATCTTGGGCTACCTCTGGCGGTGCTGGTTTTAAAGGTTCACGTAAAAGCACACCATTTGCAGCACAGGTTGCTGCAGAAGCAGCTGGTAAAGTTGCCCAAGAGTATGGTGTTAAAAACTTGGAAGTTCGTATCAAAGGCCCTGGCCCTGGTCGCGAATCTTCAGTACGTGCACTGAATGCTCTTGGATTCAAAATTACCAGCATTTCTGATGTGACGCCTATTCCGCACAACGGATGCCGTCCACCGAAAAAACGTCGAATTTAATCCGGAGTTGTAAGTATGGCACGTTATATTGGCCCTAAATGTAAATTAGCTCGTCGTGAAGGCAGCGACCTGTATTTGAAGAGCGCTCGTCGCTCTATCGATTCTAAATGTAAAATTGACACAGCACCTGGTCAACACGGTGCTAAACGTGGTCGCTTGTCTGACTACGGTTTGCAATTGCGCGAAAAACAAAAAATTCGTCGCATTTATGGCATCTTGGAAGGTCAATTCCGTCGTTACTTTGCTGAAGCTGAACGTCGCAAAGGTTCAACTGGCGAATTGTTGTTGCAATTGTTGGAATCTCGTTTGGACAACGTGGTATTCCGCATGGGTTTTGGTTCTACCCGTGCTGAAGCACGTCAATTGGTTTCACACAAAGCCATCGTTGTTAATGGCCAAGTAGTTAACATTGCTTCTTACCAAGTTAAAGCTGGTGATGTAGTGTCTGTTCGCGAAAAAGCTAAAAAACAAGTTCGTATTCAAGAAGCTTTGGCATTGGCAACTCAAATCGGCTTGCCAAGCTGGGTGAGCGTCGACGCACAAAAATTAGAAGGTACATTTAAAAATGTTCCTGACCGTTCTGAATTGTCTGCTGACATTAAAGAACAATTAGTCGTTGAGTTCTACTCTAAATAATAGCTAGATTGTTGAGGAATTGCTTAATGCAAAGCAACGCATCTGAATTTTTAAAGCCGCGTACGATCGAAGTAGAAACACTTTCGGCTACACGTGCTAAAGTGTCTATGGAGCCGTTTGAACGCGGTTTCGGACATACGTTGGGTAATGCATTACGTCGAATCTTGCTTTCTTCCATGAATGGTGCAACACCGACGGAGGTTTCTATCGCCGGTGTTTTGCATGAGTACTCCACCATTGATGGTGTGCAAGAAGATGTAGTTGATATTTTGCTGAACCTGAAAGGTGTGGTTTTCAAATTACACAGCCGTCAACAAGTAGTTTTGAAATTGCAAAAAAACGGTGAAGGCGTAGTAACTGCTGGTGATATTGAATTGTCACATGATGTTGAGGTGTTAAACCCTGAACATGTGATTTGTCATTTGTCATCAAATGGCGCTATCGATATGCACATTAAAGTGGATGTTGGTCGTGGCTATCAATCAGTTGCAGGTCGTCGTAATCGTGATGACAATCAAGAAATCGGTGCCATCCAATTGGATGCAAGTTTCTCACCAGTAAGTCGCGTCAGCTTTGACGTTGAATCTGCTCGTGTGGAACAGCGTACTGATTTGGACCGTTTGGTATTGGATATTGATACCAATGGCTCTATCGATCCTGAGCAAGCAGTACGCAGTGCAGCTCGTATCTTGATCGACCAATTGTCAATTTTTGCTGATTTACAAGGTACTCCTGTTGAGGAAGTAGTTGAAAAAGCACCTCCAGTAGATCCAATTCTATTGCGTCCTGTAGACGATTTGGAATTGACAGTTCGCTCTGCAAACTGCTTAAAAGCGGAAGATATCTACTATATCGGCGATTTGATTCAACGCACAGAAACAGAATTGCTGAAAACACCTAACTTAGGTCGTAAGTCTTTGAATGAAATCAAAGAAGTACTTGCGTCCAAAGGTTTGACCTTGGGTTCTAAACTTGAGTCTTGGCCACCAGCCGGCTTAGAGAAGCCCTAAGTTGACTTTTAAAGGATTATGACATGCGTCATCGTAATGCTAACCGAAAATTAAACCGTACCAGCAGTCATCGTAAAGCGATGTTGCAAAATATGGCTAATTCTTTGGTGACTCACGAGTCTATCGTGACCACTTTGCCTAAGGCTAAAGAATTGCGCCGTGTGGTTGAGCCTTTGATTACATTGGGCAAAAAACCTTCATTGGCTAACCGCCGCTTGGCGTTTGACCGTACTCGTGATCGTGATGTAGTAGTGAAATTGTTTGGTGACTTAGGTCCTCGTTTCGCTAACCGTAATGGTGGCTACGTACGCATCTTGAAATGCGGTTTCCGCAAAGGTGACAATGCGCCTATGGCTTTGGTTGAATTGGTTGAAGGACCAGTTCAAGCACAAGCAGCTGAGTAATCAGTCTTGGTAAACAAAAACCAACCCTTTAACCGGGTTGGTTTTTGTTTTGTATGAAGTTTGCTATCATTCCAATTACATTCTTTGTAAGGTGATGTCATGAAAAAGCTCATAGTAGGAATATTGTTGTTAGTTAGCATGCAAATTGTTTTTGCTGCGCGTGCTTTACCACCGACAATGGATATTGCCGTACTCAAAGCCTCACAAGGCAAAGAGGTGGTTTTATCACCTGATGGGTTTTCATGGTTGAAATTTTTTACTTTGGGCTGGCTAGATCGTTCCAAAGAATTTGAAATGTCTACTGCTGTTAAAGTGCGTGATGAAAGTAACCGATTTATTACTTATGGTCGTCTTTCGCAACACCAGGGCAAATTGGTAGCAGTCAAACGTGACCCCTACAATTACATCAATGAAATTTGGATTTTAACTGATCGTGAACGTGAACAATTTCGTCAAATAGCGAAACAGCGAGAAGCAAATCACAAATGAAGAAAGTATATATTCGCACTTTCGGCTGCCAAATGAATGAATATGATTCAGACAAAATGCTGTCTGTATTGGCCGAAAATGAAGATTTGGAACAAGTTAGCGAGCCTGAAAACGCTGACATTATTTTATTTAACACTTGCAGTGTACGAGAAAAAGCCCAAGAAAAAGTCTTTTCTGATTTGGGTCGTGTACGCAAGTTAAAAGAAAAAAATCCTGAATTGATTATTGGGGTGGGCGGCTGTGTGGCTTCGCAAGAAGGTGAATACATTGTTGAACGTGCACCTTATGTTGATGTGGTTTTTGGGCCACAAACTTTACATCGTTTACCACAATTAATTGATGATAAAAAAGAATCAGGCAAATCCCAAGTTGACATTTCTTTCCCTGAAATTGAAAAATTCGACCATATTCCTGCGGCAAAAGTCACAGGCGGTTCGGCGTTTATTTCTATCATGGAAGGTTGTTCTAAGTATTGTAGTTTTTGTGTAGTACCTTATACGCGTGGTGAAGAATTTTCTCGACCATTGGAAGATGTGTTGACCGAGATTGTTGGTTTGGCACAGCAAGGTGTGAAAGAAGTCAATTTATTGGGTCAAAACGTCAATGCATATCGTGGTGAAATGCCCGATGGCAATATTTGTGACTTTGCACAATTATTGCGCATTGTGCATGAAGTGCCAGGTATCGAGCGCATGCGTTTTACGACCAGTCATCCACGTGAATTCTCAGATGCCATCATCGATTGTTACCGTGATTTGCCTAAATTGGTCTCTCATCTGCATTTGCCGATTCAATCGGGTTCGGATCGAGTATTGTCTGCAATGAAGCGCGGTTATACTGGTTTGGAATACAAATCGATTATTCGCAAATTACGTCAATACCGCCCTGATTTGTGCTTGAGTTCGGATTTCATCGTTGGTTTTCCAGGTGAGACTGAAGCTGAGTTTGAACAAACTTTGAAATTGGTCAAAGATATTGGTTTTGACTTAAGTTATGTGTTCATTTACAGCCCTCGTCCCGGTACGCCTGCGGCAAATTTGCCAGATGATACACCACACCAAGAGAAAGTACGTCGCTTGGAGGCTTTGAATGAATTGCATGAAGCTGAAACTGCGCGCGTGAATCAGTCTATGATTGGTACAGTGCAGCGTTGTTTGGTGGAAGGTGTTTCGAAAAAAGATCCTAATCAAATGCAAGCACGTACTGCCAATAACCGTGTGGTCAATTTTGAGGGTAATCCTCGTTTGATTCATCAAATGGTTGAGTTGGAAATCACAGAAGCATTTACTTTTTCTATGCGTGGTAAGTTGCTTATTAATGATTAATAACTAGCTTATTTGTTTCATGAAAAGCGTCCTGTAAATTTTACAGGACGCTTTTTTTATATAGCAGTTTTAATGAAAATGATTGTCATAGTGAGGCTGCTGTTTTATGATGAAAAAAGCAGTATCTGTTAATTTATGAAAATAAATGTGTAAAACCTCAGGTATGAGTCATAGCAATCAGTTTCAAACAAAGATTATAGATGAATAGGAGTACTACTTATGTTGACGCAAAAAGCAACACGATTGTCTTGTATCGCCATGTTGGTCATGGGTCTGGCCGCTTGTGGCGGTGGTGACAAGCCTGCACAAGGTGCAGCTGCACCAGCATCTGGTACGGCAGCAGCACCTGCTGCGACAGGTGGTGGCACTTTAGATAAAATCAAATCTTCTAAAACCATCGTTTTGGCTCACCGCGATTCTTCGATTCCATTTTCTTATATTGCTGACACGCCCAATCAACCAGTGGGTTTTGCGCATGATTTGCAATTGAAAGTGGTTGATGCTGTAAAAACCAAATTGAATATGCCTGATTTGCAAGTGCGTTACGCTTTGGTAACCAGTCAAAATCGCATTCCATCGATTGCCAATGGTACGGCTGACTTGGAGTGTGGTTCTACTACCAATAACCAAGAGCGCCAGCAACAAGTGGCTTTCTCAACTGGCTTCTTCAAAGTGGGCTCACGCTTGTTAACGTCTACGGATTCAGGCGTGAATGATTTTGCTGACTTGAAAGGCAAAAAATTGGTAACGACTGCAGGTACGACTTCTGAGCGTTACATCAAACCTAAGCAACAAGAATTGGGTATTTCTGAAATTATTTCAGCCAAAGACCATGCAGAATCTTTCTTGATGTTGGAAAGTGGTCGTGCTGCAGCATTCATGATGGATGATATTTTATTGGCAGGTGAAAAGTCTAAAGCCAAAGATCCTAATAAATGGCATATCGTAGGTACTGCACCGATTCATGAAATTTATGGTTGTATGTTGCGCAAAGGCGATGCGGAATTTAAGGCTGTTGTGGATGATGCCATCAAAGCAACTTATGCTTCAGGTGAAATCAATGAGATGTACAAAAAATGGTTTGAATCTCCAATCCCACCTAAAGGTGTGAACTTGAACTTCCCAATGTCTAACGATATCAAAGATTTGATTGCCAACCCTCACGACCGTGATGCGTAATTGGTAGAAAGACAAAAGCAGCTCAAAAGAGACCTTTTGGGCTGCTTTTTATAGTAAGGGAGGTTGATATGAATTACACATGGAATTGGGGTGTTTTGTCACAAGCTACGGGCATTGGTGATGAAACTTATCTCGATTGGATTTTTACAGGTTTAGGCTGGTTATTGACCATTGGTATCATTGCTTGGATTATTGCCATGGCAGTGGGTACAACATTGGGTGTGATGCGTACTTTGCCAAATCCTATGGCACGTAAGGTCGCAACGGCTTATGTGACCGTATTTCGCAATATACCATTGTTAATTCAATTGTTTGTTTGGTATTACGTAGTGCCAACATTGTTGCCAGAGAATATGCGTTTGTGGTGGCTAGATTTGCCATCTAATACGTCTGCTTTGATTTCTGCCAGTATTGGTTTGGGTTTGTTTACCGCTGCACGTATTTGTGAACAAGTACGCACAGGTATTGAATCTTTGCCTAAGGGTCAAAAAAATGCGGGTTATGCTTTGGGTTTTACGACACCGCAATTGTACAAAACTGTGATTTTGCCACAGTCTTTTCGCGTGATTTTACCGCCTTTGAGTTCGGAACTGACTAACTGTTTTAAAAATGCTTCGATTGCTTCTTTGGTAGGCGTATCTGAATTGATTAGCCAAGTCAAAACCATCAGTGAATATACACAAGCGACCATCGAAATTTATGCTTATGCCACATTGGTTTACATTGTGTTGAATTTAAGCCTCATCGCCTTAATGGGCTTGTTAGAACGCAAATTGCGCGTTCCAGGTTTGATTGCGGGAGGTAAATAATATGTTTTTCGATGATTTGGCCATTTCTTGGCCCTTATTGTGGGATGGGTTTTTAAAAACCATCCAAATTGTGATTGCAGCCACTATTGGCGGTGTGTTGATTGGTACTATTTTAGCTTTATTGCGCTTGTCTTCATTTAAGCCTTTTGCTGCGATTGCGAAATTTTACGTTAATACATTTCGTTCGATTCCATTGCTATTGGTATTGATGTGGTTTTATTTTGCGGTACCGTTTATCTATACAGGCATTACAGGTAAATACATTCAAGGCGACATTGCATTTAAATCGGCAGTGGTGGCTTTTATGTTGTTTGAAGCCGCGTATTTTTCTGAAATCGTGCGTGCGGGTATTCAATCGATCAGTCGTGGTCAAACCTTTGCAGCTTATGCGTTAGGTATGACTTATGGGCAAACCATGCGGTTGGTGATTTTGCCGCAAGCTTTTCGCAAAATGTTGCCTTTGTTGTTACAGCAAACCATCATTTTGTTTCAAGATTCGACTTTAGTGGTTGCCATTGGTATTACAGATTTTTTCCGCGCTGCCAATGTGCGTGGTCAAAATTTGGCAGGTGGTATGTTGGAAAGTTACATTATTTTTGCCGGATTGGTGTATTTTGCCATCAGCTTGTTGGCTACATACGGCGTGAAAAAATTGCATGAGAGGTTACGTGTATGAGTGAAGTCATGATTGACATTCAAAATGTCAGCAAGTGGTATGGGCAGTTTCAAGTATTGACCGATTGTAATACCACTATCAATAAAGGTGAGGTGGTGGTGGTATGTGGACCTTCTGGTTCCGGTAAATCCACTTTGATTAAAACCGTCAATGGTTTGGAGGAAATTCAAAAAGGTGACATTATCGTTAATGGTACCTCTATTGCAGACCCTAAAACCGACTTGTCTAAATTACGTAGCCGTGTGGGCATGGTGTTTCAGCATTTTGAATTGTTTCCACATTTGAGCATCACTGAAAATTTGACTGTTGCACAAGTCAAAGTTTTGGGTCGTTCTATGGACGAGGCGAAGAAAAAAGGTTTGGCATATTTGGATCGCGTGGGTTTGAGTGCCCATGCGCATAAATATCCAGCTGAATTGTCAGGTGGTCAACAACAACGTGTGGCGATTGCCCGAGCTTTGTCTATGGATCCTATCGCCATGTTGTTTGATGAGCCGACTTCAGCACTTGACCCTGAAATGATTAACGAAGTTTTGGATGTGATGGTGAGTTTGGCAAAAGAAGGCATGACCATGATGTGTGTCACACATGAAATGGGTTTTGCACGACAAGTGGCCGACCGCATTATTTTCATGGACAAAGGCATTATCGAGGAAGATTGCAGCAAAGATGAATTCTTCGGTGCGCCTCGTGGCGAACGTGCGCAGCAATTTTTGGCGAAGATTTTGCATCATTAAGTGTGAAATTGGGTCTTAAAATTCAAAATATTTTCAAACCTGTTGCTTGCAACAGGTTTTTTTATGGCGAGAGACCTTAGTTTTGTTACAAAGCAAATTGAGAACATTGCTTGATTAAATAAGTCCTAATCACCATGTTTGTTTGATTTAAAAGGCTTGTTTGATGGCTTGTATTTCTTTGTCGTATCAGGGTCTTAAGATTTGGTTTTTATATGGGTCAAATAAAAAGTGCTTAATTTATTTATATATAAATTTTATTTTAAAAAATGGCTTAGAAGGATTTTTTATTCGTTTAGTATATTTTAATGTAGTGGTTTTGATAATTAAAACATGGCAGATATAAAGAAAAAGATATTAAATTATGTTAATGTGACGGTCTTTTCTGCAACTCAATAAAAACAATAGGGTTGCATTAATATCGTCATGGTAAATTGATTTTTAGAAGAGGACTTTTTATGTCTGAGCATCATTCCGAAGGTTTGCAACGAACCTTAAAGAATCGCCATTTGCAATTAATTGCTATTGGCGGTGCCATCGGTACCGGCTTGTTTATGGGTTCGGGCAAAACCATCAGCTTGGCTGGACCATCGGTTTTGTTCACTTATATGATTATCGGTTTTTTCTTGTTCTTTGTGATGCGAGCAATGGGTGAATTGTTGCTGCACAACTTGGAATACAAATCATTTGTGGATTTCTCGGCCGATTTGTTAGGTCCAACTGTGGGCTATTTTGTCGGTTGGACATACTGGTTTTGTTGGGTGGTCATTGGTGTCGCTGATATTGTTGCCATTACAGGTTATGCGCAATTTTGGTGGCCTGATATTCCATTGTGGTTGCCAGGCATGATGTGTATTGCTTTCTTGTTGGCATTTAATATGTTGTCGGTAAAATTGTTTGGTGAATTGGAGTTTTGGTTTGCTTTGATTAAAATCGTGGCGATTGTGGCTTTGATTGGCTGTGGTATTTACTTGATTGCTACTGGTTTTGAAGGTCCAACAGGCGACAAAGCGCAAATTTCGAATTTGTGGAATGATGGTATTTTACCGCACGGTTTGTCTGGTTTCTTTGCAGCTTTCCAAATTGCGGTGTTTGCATTTGTAGGTATTGAATTGGTCGGTACGGCTTCTGCGGAAACAGCGGATCCTCACAAAACCTTGCCTAAAGCGATTAACAAAATCCCAGTGCGTGTGATTGTGTTTTATGTATTGGCATTGTCTGTCATCATGACAGTAACGCCTTGGAGCTCGGTTGCAGCTGACAAGAGCCCATTTGTGAATATGTTTACTTTGATTGGTATTGGTGCAGCCGCTGCCATGATTAACTTTGTGGTATTGACCTCAGCTTTGTCTTCGGCAAACAGTGGTATGTTCTCTACAGGCCGCATGTTGTTTGGTTTGTCTGAAAACAAGTTGGCACCAAAAGCATTTGGTAAATTGTCTAGCAATGGTGTGCCACGCAATGGTTTGATTTATTCTTGTGCTTTGTTGTTGATTGGCGTGGCATTGCTTTATGCAGATGGCGATGTGATGCACGTGTTTACCATCGTGACCACCATTTCAAGCATTGGCTTTTTCTTTGTGTGGACAGTGATTTTGTTGTCTTACTTGAAATACCGCAAAGTGCGTCCTGAAGCACATTTGGCATCTAATTACAAAATGCCATTTGGTGTGCCAATGTGTTATGCGACGATGGCATTTTTTGCTTTCGTATTGGTATTGTTCTGGCAAGAGCCTGATACCCGTATTGGTTTGTTGGCAACGCCTGTTTGGTTCATTGCTTTGGCTTTGTGCTATCCATACTATAAAAAAGGTTTGAAACAGCAATAATTTTGCTGAATTGACCATCACAAGCGTCCTGTAAAACTTACAGGACGCTTTTGTATTGTGGGGCATACGCTTGTGTTTCGGTGTAAAACTCACTACATTATTGTTTTTTGCAGTGCGATGAAAAATGGAAGGAAGTTGTGTGGATTCTGTGTTTTGGAGCGATGGCATTGCGCAATTGCACCCATATGTCCCAGGCGAGCAGCCTAAAATTGCCAATTTGGTCAAACTCAATACCAATGAAAACCCATTTGGTCCGTCACCCAAAGTGATGGCGGCGATAGCACAAGCGGCGCAAAGTGGTTTGCAGTTGTATCCCGACCCACAATCGAGTCAATTATTGGACGCTTTGGCGCAATACCATGAAGTGCATGAAAGCCAAGTGTTTGTGGGCAATGGTTCGGATGAGGTGTTGGCGCATGCGTTTCGTGCCTTTTTCGTCAAACAAAAACCTTTGTTGATTCCTGATATTTCTTACAGTTTCTATACCGTTTATGGCGCATTGTTTGGGATTGAATGTCAAAAAGTGGCGTTGGACGATGGTTTGCGTGTGAACATTGACGACTATTTGGCGATAGATCCAAGCAGCGTCGCAGGTGTGGTGATTGCCAATCCAAATGCGCCAACAGGCGTGGCTTTGCCTTTGTTTGAGTTAGAACGTGTATTGCAACATTTTAGCCAAACTGTGGTATTAATTGACGAAGCTTATGTCGATTTTGGTGCCGATTCTGCCCGCGCTTTGTTAAACCAATATCCCAACTTATTGGTGGTGCAAACTTTGTCCAAATCTCGTTCATTGGCAGGTTTGCGCATTGGTTTTGCGTTGGGTTCAGCCACTTTGATCGATGGTTTGGTACGCGTCAAAGACAGTTTCAATTCTTATCCGCTCGATAAAGTCGCGCAAGCGGCAGCCATTGCCGCGTTTGAAGACGAGGCGTATTTCCAAGAATGTCGCGCGGCTGTGATGGCACAGCGCGATGTGGTGACGGCTGCCTTGCAAGCGCGCGGGTTTGAAGTATTGCCTTCCGCGACCAATTTTGTATTTGCATGCCACCCACAACACCAAGGCAAAGAATTATTGGCGGCTTTGCGTGAGCGTGCGGTATTGGTGCGCCAATTTGAAAAGCCACGCATTGCCGATTTTTTACGCATTACCATTGGCACAGCCGAACAAAACCAAGCTTTGCTAACGGCATTGGATGGTATTTTGGCTTAGTTATAAAATAATGAGCGTCCTGTAAATGTTACAGGACGCTTTTTTTGATGCATGTTTAACGCACAAGGGGAGAAATATGGTTTTGAGTCATATTTGGGTGGCGTTTTTTTTAATCACATTTGTGGTCGCTTGCGTGAAATTGCTCGGCGGCGACACCATGATTTTTGAAAGCATTGTCAAAGCGATGTTTGACAGTGCGGCAACGGGTGCATCGATTTCGTTGGGTTTGATTGGCATGATGACGTTTGCGCTTGGCATTATGAAAATCGGCGAGCGTGGCGGCATGATAGACATTTTTGCGCGTTTGGTTGGTCCATTTTTCAACAAATTGTTTCCTGAAGTGCCAAAAAACCATCCTGCTTTGGGTTCGATATTGATGAATTTTTCTGCCAATGCTTTGGGGCTGGACAATGCGGCCACGCCTTTGGGCTTAAAAGCGATGAAGGAATTGCAAGAGCTCAATCCCAACAAAGACACAGCCAGCAACGCACAAATCATGTTCATTGTTTTGAATGCATCCAGCTTAACGTTATTGCCAATTTCTATCATGGCGTATCGCCAAGAAGCGGGTGCGGCAATGCCTTCGGATGTGTTTTTACCGATTTTGATTGCGACATTTTTTTCTACGTTAGTGGCTTTGCTGACGGTGGCGTGGTGCCAAAAAATCAATTTGCTCGACAAAACCATTTTGGCGTATTTGGGCGGTTTGTCTGCGTTAATCGGCGGCACTTTGTATTATTTTTCAGGTTTACAGGCCGAAGAAATCCAAGTGATTTCGCGCGTGGTGGGTAACTTTGTCTTATTTGGTTTGTTTGTGTCTTTCATTGCCTTGGCATTTTTCAAACGTATCAATGTGTATGAAGCATTTGTCGATGGTGCCAAAGAAGGCTTTCAGGTGGCTGTGAATATTATTCCGTATTTGGTGGCGATTTTGGTCGCCATCGCGGTGTTTCGCGCCTCGGGCACGATGGATTATTTGGTTGGCGGCATTGCTTGGATTGTGGCATCTATGGGCTTGGATACGGCATTTGTCGAAGCTTTGCCTGTTGCGTTAATGAAGCCTTTGAGCGGTTCGGGCGCGCGTGGTTTGATGGTGGAATTGATGCAAACCAATGGTGCTGATGATTTTGCCGCGCGGGTGGCGTGTGTGATTCAAGGTTCTACCGAAACCACGTTTTATGTATTGGCGGTGTATTTTGGTTCTGTTGCGATTAAAAACATTCGCCATGCTTTGCCTTGCGCTTTGTTGTCAGAAGCGGCGGGTGTGGTGGCGGCCATTTTTGTGGCATATATGTTTTGGGGTTAATGACATTGATGGTATTTTAAAGCGTCCTGTAAACTTTACAGGACGCTTTGTTATGGTTTGCACACACAAGCATTAAAAAATGCTACTTAAATAAATGAAGTATGGTCAAGGTGTCGCTGGTCTTACACTGTGTGTTGATTTGCAATGTCATTTTGAGGAGAAACGCATGCGCATTAAAAAACAAACAGTTTCGTCCAATCGCTTACCTGAAAAATGGTTTCGGCGCGGTTTGTGGTTGGTGGCGTTGGTATTTGCCAGTTTTCTAATTGGATTGGGTGGCAAAATTGTCGGTGATTTACCGCAAGTGACGCCTTATCAAAATGTGGATACTTATCTGGATGCACCGCAATACTTACCTTTGCAGCAAGAGCAAAACCGTTTGCAAGCCGAACAAACTCGTTTACAGGCCGCTTCTGAACAAGCGCAATTGACATGGGAGCAGCGGCGCAATCAAACCCAATCTGAGCAATTCAGTTTGAACAATTGGTTGGCGACTCGTGCCGTAACCGAACAATCGGATCAAAATCCTGAAGTGTTGGCGCGTACGCAAAAATTGGATGCGCTCAAGCAGCAAGAGCGTCAAGCGCAAATGGAAGTGGAGGCATTACAGCAACAAAATTTGAATGCCACACAACAATTGAGCGAGGTCGATGACAAAATCACAAAATTGCGAGAACAAGCCCAAAATTTGAAAGATGCAGCAGATCGCCAAATTGAATTGCAAGTGTTTTTATACCGTTTGGCTTTGACATTGCCATTGCTTTTGGTGGCAACGTATTTGTTTTTAAAGCAACGCCAATCCAAGTGGTGGCCGTTTGTGTGGGGCTTTATTTATTTTGCGCTGTTTGCGTTTTTTGTGGAATTGGTACCGTATTTGCCAAGCTATGGCGGTTATGTGCGTTATGGTGTGGGCATTGTGCTGACAGTTTTGATTGGGCGGTATGCTATTGTGGCGATGAACCGTTATTTGGAGCGTAAACAATTGGAAGAAGCCTTGCCCAGCAGCGAACGCCAGCAACAATTGAGTTATGACATGGCGCACACACGCATTGCCAAAGCGGTGTGTCCATCGTGTGAGCGACCAACTGACTTTAACAACCCGCATTTGGATTTTTGTCCGCATTGTGGCATCGGTTTGTTTCATGCTTGTGGTGTGTGCCAAAGCCGTAAAAATGCGTTCAACCAATATTGCCATCAATGTGGGGCGGCAGACACTGTGCTCAGCGCGGCTAAAAATGAATAGCTAATAAAAAGCGTCCTGTAAACCTTTACAGGACGCTTCAATCATATGGCGCAATAAGGGTTTATGCCAAGGCTTTAGAAAAATGAAAGCAATCGGCAATGTAATCATGAGTGAAGTAAAATTTGTGTGCTCGAGAGCGAAACACGCCAGAATCTAAGGACAAATGGCTGCAACCGTTTTCTTTGGCAATGTGTTCACATTGTTTTAAAACTTGTTCACCGACGCCCGTACCGCGCAAATTTTCATCAATCACCAAGTCTTCCAAAAACAAAATTTTGCCTTGATAAGTATTGTGGTGCATGTTGAACAATGCCAAGCCAATGATTTGACCACTTTCATTTTGTACTATCAAAAACTGCTGTCTTTCTGACAGCAATAAAGCGATGTAATCCACATATTTTTCTGCATCGGTCAAAAACTGAGGACGAAGTTGGTTGTGTAAGTGCCAAGCGTCCTGTATTTTTTGTTGGTGTGACGGTAATTGTTGTGGATTTTGAATGTGAGTGTAGTGCAAATCAGACATGAAAAACTTTCCTTGTGAAAAATCTTAAATTAAAACGACTGCCTTAAAACCCACATTCATACGCTTAAAAAACATCTGCTCGTTCTATTCAATAGAATGTAGCAGATGTTTTTGAGTGGAAATGAATATGGGGAAAATTTATTCGGTGTAAGCGGGAATGCTCACTGTATGGTTGATTAAGCTGCCGACTGCTTCAGACAAAACTGTGAAAAACTCGCTGCCGTCACGCGTGGCAACCCAAGCGCCATTTTCAAAATGAAAATGGTAACCGCCGCTTTTGGCTGCAATCCACAACTCTTGGTTGGCGGTGTGGCGGTTGACAATGATTTGTGCGCCATCTTCGTGCTCTATGGTTAAGACATTGCCATTTTTGGTGGTGTCAAACTCGTCAAAGTGGTCGCCAATGTATTCATCAATGTAATCAAAAATGTTTTCTGACAGGCGGACAAATTCTGTTTCGTTCATGCTCATGGTGTCTGACGTTGTATTTTGTTAAGATTGCCCATCTTGCCATGAGTTAAAGTGGAACACAATTGCCATTGCAATGAATCATGGTCAAACCATTATGTGAAGGAATAAGGTGTGAAAGTCATCTGGTTGTGCACTTTGTGCGCATTACTGAGTGCTTGCGGTTACAAAGGCTCGTTGTATCTGCCTAAAGAAAACGACAAGCAAACCTTTGGCGTGATTCAAACCGGATTCGGTATTGATCGTCGTCCTAATCAAGTGCCGCCAACTTTACAAAATGGGCCACAACCTTTTAATTACTAAAGATTAAGATTTCTAACATGAGTTTATTTCAGTCTATCGACAACAGTTTGCATTTTGATCAGGTTTCTTTGGCGCAATTGGCCAAAACTTATGGCACACCTTTGTATGTGTATAGCCAAACGGCGTTAACGCAAGCTTTCCAAGCTTACCAACAAGCATTTGCTAAAAACCAACCATTGATTTGTTACGCAGTGAAAGCCAATGGCAATTTAAGCGTCCTGAAACATTTTGCTTCTTTGGGTTCGGGTTTTGACATTGTGTCAGGTGGTGAGTTGGCGCGAGTTTTGGCGGCAGGTGGCGATGCTGGCAAAGTGATTTTTTCAGGTGTGGGCAAAAGTGCGGCTGAAATTCAGGATGCTTTGCAAGCGGGTGTGTTGTGTTTCAATGTTGAGTCGTTGCCAGAACTTGACCGTATCAATAGTGTGGCAGCAAAAATGGGTGTGCAAGCTCCGATTTCTTTGCGCATCAATCCTGATGTCGATGCGCAAACCCATCCTTATATTTCAACCGGCCTGAAAGAAAACAAGTTTGGCATTGCGTTTGTCGATGCGTTGCAAGCTTATCGTCATGCGGCGAGTTTGGAAAATTTGCAGATTGTCGGTATTGATTGTCACATTGGTTCGCAATTGATTGATTTGAGCCCATTGACCGAAGCGTTAGAGCGTTTATTGGTTTTGGTAGACCAATTGGAAGCCGAAGGCATTGTGCTCCAACACATTGATATCGGTGGTGGCGTGGGGATTGTGTACAGTGATGAAACCCAGCCTGATTTGCAAGCTTATGCAGATTCGGTAGCGCGTTTGTTAGAAGGTCGTCCACAACATTTGGTGATGGAGCCGGGGCGTTCTTTGGTGGGCAATGCGGGTGTGTTGTTAACGCAAGTTGAATTTGTCAAACAAGGAGAGACCAAAAATTTTGTGATTGTCGACGCGGCGATGAATGATTTGATGCGTCCTGCATTGTATCAAGCTTACCATGAAGTGGTGGCGGTAGCGCCGCGCAACGATGTAGAGACTGTTTTGGCAGATGTGGTCGGTCCTATTTGTGAAACAGGAGACTTTTTAGCGCAAAACCGCCAATTGGCTGTGGTTGAAGGCGATCTTTTGGCGATTCAAAGCGCAGGTGCGTATGCTTCATCTATGGCGAGCAATTACAATAGCCGTGGTAAAGCAGCTGAAATTTTGGTATGTGAAGGTCAAGAAACCTTGGTACGTCGTCGCGAAAATGTGAGCGATTTATGGCGTGATGAGATTTTGGCGTAAACAGGATTGTGGATTGGAATGACCTTCGTAAGGGAGTGATGGCATGCATGGTTTTTTCACATGGCACCCATTATGGTTGTTGATTTGTTTTGTAGGCTTGGCAGTGCTTTTGTTTTTGTTTGGTGCAATGTCTTTGCGCCGCTTCATGCGCCAAGCTCAGGCTGACAGCAATACCATGCCTATTCCTGTTTTTTTATCGACTCTGGCCACCACTTGGGCATTGGCGTTTGGTTTTGTCGCTTCTGATATTTGGAGTGTGAATAATCAAGCGGCTCAAGCGGCCAGTGCCGAGCGTTCGTCTTTGAGCCGATTGTTAGGCATGACGCAAATAGAGGCTTTGAATGATGGGATATTGCACCAACAGTTGACGGTGTATCGCAGTTCGGTGTCTCAATTTGAATGGGGCAGAGATTTGAATGCGGCACCCAATAGCGAAGTAGAGCAAGCATTACAAGCCATTCGTATGGGTTTATTGGCTCGCGCTGATGCGGGCAATACGCCTGATACGATTACCGCACGCATGATTGATGATTTTGACGAATTGCAAGACGCACGCAATGAGCGTTTGGCTATTGGAGCATCCAATATCAATGCTTATAAGTGGTGTTTTTTAATTGTGTTTTCATTGCTAGTGCAATTGGCGGTGGCTGCCATACATGCAGATCGCCTACAAGGTGGGCGCAGAGCGGTGGGTTGGTATGCAATCATGGTGGCAATGAGTTTGTATGTTTTGGCTTTGCACGTGAATCCTTATACAGGTGCATCCAGTGTTCATCCACAAATCTTATTTAGTATGCAGCTTTGATAGGGTATTTATTGTATAAAAAAAGCGTCCTGTAAATGTTACAGGACGCTTTTTGAATGTTGGATGGTTTATTGACCTGGCAAAATGCCTTTTAAGCCTTTGGCCATTTTCAACATCTTGCCCATACCGCCTTTGCTAAACTGTTTCATCACTTTTTGTGATTGTTCAAATTGTTTGAGCATTTTATTGACTTCTTGCACCGTCACGCCAGAGCCAATAGCAATACGGCGTTTGCGGCTGGCTTTGATCAAAGCCGGATTGGCGCGTTCTTTTGGTGTCATCGCGTTGATGATGGCTTCCACTTGTCCCATCGCTTTTTCTGCGGTGCCTTCAGGAACATGTTTGCTCATTTCACCAATTTGACCAGGCATTTTCGACATAATAGATTCGATGCCGCCCATATTGCGCATTTGCACGATTTGAGCTTTGAAATCGTTCAAATCAAAACCTTTGCCTTTGTGCAATTTTTTCGCCATGGCAGCAGCGGTTTCTTGGTCGATACCTTTTTGTACGTCTTCAATTAAGGTCAATACATCGCCCATGCCCAAAATACGGCTGGCCAAACGGTCTGGATGGAATGCTTCTAAACCATCTACTTTTTCACCCACACCGATGAATTTAATCGGCTTGCCAGTAACATGGCGCACAGACAAAGCCGCACCACCGCGAGAGTCGCCGTCCATTTTGGTCAAAATCACGCCAGTCAAAGGCAAAGCTTCATCAAATGCTTTGGCTGTATTCACCGCATCTTGGCCTTGCATGGCATCGACCACAAACAAGGTTTCGATAGGGTTGATGGCAGCATGAATTTTTTGAATTTCTTCCATCAATACTTCATCAATGGCCAAACGACCCGCAGTATCGACCATCAACACATCAAAGAAGTGTTTTTTAGCATAATCTTGAGCGTCTTTGGCGATTTGTACTGGATCTTCCCAAGAATTAGATTGGTAAAATTCGACGCCCACTTGATCGGCGAGCAAACGCAATTGTTCAATGGCTGCAGGACGGTAAACGTCGGCAGAAACGACCAAAACTTTTTTCTTTTGGTCATTTTTCAATAAGCGAGACAATTTACCAATGGTGGTGGTTTTACCAGCACCTTGTAAACCTGCCATCAAAATAGTAGCTGGAGGGACTGCTGCCAAGTTTAAGGCATCGTTTTGTTTGCCCATCAACTCAGTTAAAGAGTCATTGACCACACCAATAAAAGCTTGACCAGGTGTTAAGCTGCCCAAAACTTCTTGACCCATGGCTTTTTCTTTAACTGAAGCCACAAAATCTTTGACCACAGGCAAAGCCACGTCCGCCTCTAACAAAGCCATGCGTACTTCACGCAATGCATCCTTGATATTGTCTTCAGTTAAGCGTGCATGGCCACGCATGGTTTTGGCTAATTGACCCAAACGGCTGGATAGATTGTCTAACATGGATATCCTCTAGAGAATTTGTCTGCACCGCAAGGGTGTTCCTGATAAAATCATTCTATTTTACACGACAGGGTGTGTTTGCGACATGAGCGCGCCAGAAAGATTGTCAATGACGCTTGTATTTGTTTGCTTATTGTTCATTTACAGTGCTTTGTCACTCTTTGTTGTCCAGTTTTGGCGTACCAGACCTGCTCACGCATATCCTAAAAAACAAGAATTGATGATTTTATTGCCTGTGTTGGCAATCCATGGTTTTTGGTTGTGGTGGCCGATGGTCGAAGTAGGGCAATTATTGCTAGGCTTTGGACATGCTATAGCGGTATTGAGCTGGATGACTTTGATTTGGTATTGGAGTGGCAGTTTTCTTTACAGGCTGCAAGGATTGCAGCTGTTCTTATTTCCATTAGCCGTATTCAGTTTATTGGTAGATTATTTTGTGCCCAATACCCATGCAGGCATTCAAGTAAGCAATTGGGCATTTGGTAGTCACATTGTTTCTTCTTTATTGGCTTATAGCCTGTTTGCCTTGGCCACTTTATTAGCATGGTTAATGTTATGGCAAAGTCGTCATTTACGGGGCAATCATTTAACTCCAGCGATTTCTTTTTTGCCTCCTTTATTAAGCATTGAAAAACTGATGTTTCAAGCGTTATTGGTTGGCTTTGTGCTACTGACTTTGTCTTTGGCTAGTGGCATGGTGTTCTCTGAGGCTGTGTTTGGACATGCTTTTATGTGGACACACAAAATGATTTTTGGTGTGGTTTCATGGTTGATTTATGCCGTGATTTTGCTATTGCGTTGGCGGCAAGGTATTCGAGGTAAGAAAGTTTCGATTGCTGTGATTATGGGTTTTCTCTCGTTGGTTTTGGCTTATTTAGGTAGTAAGTTTGTTTTTGAAATTATTTTAGCTGGTAGCCGTGTCTTATAGGCTATATCGAGATAATATGACAGCATTAACGCAAACAGGCTGTGAACGGTTAAGTTCACAGCCTGTTTTGTCTATTCTCTTCTCTTTTTCGGCCTTTGTGGTGCTTGGCTCTGTAGTAGATATGGAGTCTGTGCTCGATATCTGCGCTCACTATATGTGATGCATAGAGGGTTGGCAACCAAAAAAAATGTTTTATTACAAAATATTTATGTTTCGATTTTATCAAATAAATGACATTTATTTTTAAATGAAATGGATTTAGAGGCCAATTAAAAAACAATAATTATTTGAATTAATAGGCTTCATGAGTATTAATTGAGGATCTGAGTTTTAAAAATATAACGTATTAACTAATTAATTAATATTGAATTGAAATTCATTTTTTAATCATCTTCTATATCTGTGTTTTTATATAGGTATGGATATTTTTGTAAACTTTGGGCATGGTGGAGTCAGGTGTGATGGTTTTAAAAGATGTGGTATTGAGATACAAAGACCGTTATTGATGGAGTCGCCATAATTTAGAAAGTTTTTTAAGGTGTTTCTGAGTGTAGAAGGAAGTCTTTTGAATTAAAAAATGAATAATTTTATTTAAATGTAAATAAAATTATTAATAAAAACAGAGGATATGGTTTATTTTGAGGATATTTTTACAATTAGGTGTTGACGGGTTTTCGGTGTTTCTGTAATATTCGGTTTCTTCGCTGCTGAGACAGAAACGAAACAGACCAAACGGTCAGCTTC
>NZ_KB908037.1 GCF_000382305.1 Vitreoscilla stercoraria DSM 513 | reverse complement strand
CGCCAAACAAGTGAAAGCCAATGCCAAAGTTTTGGCTGAAGTGTTGACCGAGCGTGGTTTGCGCATTGTTTCAGGCCGCACCGAAAGCCATGTATTCTTGGTAGACTTGCGTGCTAAGCAAATCACCGGCAAAGCGGCAGAAGAAGCTTTGGGCAAAGCACACATCACTGTGAACAAAAACGCCATCCCTAACGACCCTGAAAAACCATTCGTGACTTCAGGTATCCGTTTGGGTACACCGGCCATCACCACTCGTGGTTTTGACGAAAACGACACGCGCGAATTGGCTCATTTGATTGCGGACGTTTTGGATACACCAAACGATGATGCTGCGTTGCAAGCGATTGCAGTGAAAGTAACGGCTTTGTGCGCTAAGCGTCCTGTATATGTAGATTGATTTTTAGATTAAGATGAAGCAATAACAAGCGTCCTGTAAACTTTACAGGACGCTTGTTATTGTATAGCGAAATACCAATCATTGACTAGACTCCACATTGGAACCAGAAGTCTTAGCCATCTGTATTTTTACATTCGGTAATGGCTTTGATAACAAACCATTGTAAGCTCAAAACCTGTTTGCACCAAAATAAGAGATTTAAAAAATTTTGGCTTTCATCAAACAAAAAAACGCCACCAATAAGGCAGCGTTTTTTGTTTAAACGATTCAGTTCAATTGTGCCAAAACTTGGGTTTTCACCACTTCAACGTCTTGAGTACCATCTACTTTGATGTAAGCTGGAGAGCCTGTTTCAATACTTTGTTTACCGTAGAAATCCACCAATACTTCTGTTTGTTGGTGGTAAACATCCAAACGTTTTTGTACCGTTTGCGCTTGGTCATCATCACGTTGAATCAAGTCTTCGCCTGTTTCATCGTCTTTGCCTTCTACTTTAGGCGGATTGTAAGCCACATGGTAAGTGCGGCCTGAAGACAAATGCACACGGCGACCCGACATACGGTCTACAATCACCGCATCAGGAACGTCGATTTCCACCACATAATCCAATACCACACCCGCTTCTTGCATCGCTTCTGCTTGTGGCAAAGTGCGTGGGAAACCGTCAAACAAGAAACCATTGGCACAATCGGCTTCAGCGATACGCTCTTTCACCAAACCAATGATGATGTCGTCACGAACCAAACCACCTTCGTCCATGATTTTTTTCGCTTCCAAGCCCAAAGCCGTGCCTGCTTTGATAGCAGCACGCAACATGTCGCCAGTAGAAATTTGCGGAATGTTGAATTCTTGTTTGATAAATTGAGCTTGAGTGCCTTTACCTGCACCAGGAGCGCCTAACAACAATACTTTCATTTGTTTTCCTTTGTTTCAATCAATAAAAAACCACGATTAATTCTTTTGAGAACATCTCAAGCCCAAGCTTGAATATGCCCCTTTGATTTATGCTTTAAACTGTTGCTGCATCCGCGCCAAATCTTCAGGCGTGTCTACACCAGCCATAGGAATATTATCGGTCACTACCACGCCTATGCGATGGCCATGCCACAAAATACGCAATTGTTCGAGTTTCTCAATCAACTCTAAGGGCGAGGCTGACAATTGTGTATAAAGATTCAAAAACTCAGTACGATAACCATAAATACCAATATGACGGTATACAGGTGGCAATATGCCTTGTCCTTGCCCGATGGCATCCATTTCATCACGTGGGTATGGAATCGGCGCACGACTGAAATAAATCGCTTCGCTTTGCTTGTTCAACACCACTTTCACCACATTGGGATTCAAAAAGTCCGCAGAGCTGTCAACATGATGCGCAGCAGTGGCCACAGGCACAGGATTTTCATGCAAGTACGCTGCGACGTTTTGAATCAATTGCGGGTCTATCATCGGTTCATCGCCTTGCACATTGACCACAACCGTTTCAGGCGGCAAATGCAACAAGCTGGCAGCCTCTGCCAAGCGATCGGTGCCATTGTCGTGGTCTGCGCGGGTCAATACCGCTTCTACATTGGCTTGCGCACACACATCTAAAATCGCTGCGCTGTCTGTTGCCACCACCACACGCTGTGCACCACTGAGCCTTGCTCGCTCAGCCACTCGCACCACCATCGCCTTGCCACCCAAATCAGCCAAAGGCTTGTTAGGCAAACGACTAGATTGCAAACGTGCTGGAATCAATACCACAAATGGCAAACTCATGGTTTATTCCTGTTCACCAGTCAATGGACGGGCTTCGGTCACCAACATAAAAGGAATGCCGTCTTTGATGGGAAATGCCAATTTATCACTTTGGCAAATCAACTCCTGCGTTTGTGCATCCCATTGCAATGAGCCTTTGCACAAAGGGCAAACCAAAATATCCAATTGAGCTTGTGTCATGATGTTCTTCCTTAAATAATCTGTGTTGGCGACAAAGCCAATTGATCCATAACCCAAGTCGCCAAATTGGGCATGATTGTAGCATTAATAGGCAAAACCCACACAGGTAATGGCAGCTCACCTTGCCATTTAATCGCATCTTTTTCAGTGGTAACGATGCCATCGATGCCTTCAGGTAAGGTATTCCAATCCAATAAACCATGGTCGGGCAAACGCTTAAGCGCATCAACCTTCACACCTACTTTTTGCAATGATTGTTCAAATTGTTCAGGCCGCCCTATGCCACACACCGCCAACAATCGTTTGCCTTGCCAAGCTTCTTGCGTATTCCAAGCATAAAGCTCACCTTCTGTAACCTTGGCTTGAAACAAAGCCACATTTGCAGATAGACCTAATTGCTGTTGCAATGCCTTCGCATCTTGCCAATCCTGAGTACGACTGACAATCACCGCATTCACGCTTTGCAAACGCGGCAATGCTTCACGCAATGGCCCATTGGGCAACACATCCAAAACCCTACCTACATCCTCACTAGGAAACACCACCAATTCCAAATCACGGCTCAATGCATAATGTTGCAAACCATCGTCTGCCACAATCACATCCACTTGCGCTTGCGACAACAATAACGCCACCGCCTCCACTCTTTTGGACGCCACCACCATCGGCGCTTGGGTTTTTTTCACCAACAATAAAGGTTCATCACCAACATCAGCAGCATGACTGTCTTGATTCACCCAACACGCCTCCGAACTCTTGCGCCCATAACCACGGCTCACCAAGCCCACTTTCAAGCCTTGTTCTTGCAAAGCTTGGGTCAAGGCAATCACCATCGGCGTTTTACCTACGCCACCGACATGAATATTGCCCACCACCACAATCGGCACAGGCCATTTCATAACAGGGTGCTGTAAAAAATTTTGGTGGCGTTGCTGCGCAATCCGCGCAAACACGCAAGACAAGGGTTTGAGCACAGGCGTCAAATACCATTTGGGTTGCTGCCAATGTTCTTCAATCAAATAAGACATGTCATTACTTTGTTACAGGACGCTTGTAATGTAAAACAAAATTCAATATGACACAATTTCAAATCTCATTCGTCCCATACCAATATATTTGAAATAAGTAACATTTTTGCCAGCCCAACCATCCTCACATTCCAATAAGCCATCAGATGATTTGCAAAAGTTTCTCTGCTTCATTTCAATTTATTTAAATTTAATTAATGGTTTTAAAATCTCATTGTACTCATAAAAACAATAAAGTAAATTATCTTTCTTACATTGGAGTTGCTGCTTCGTTCCAGACAGAAATCCAATGGATGATGGATGATTGTTTGCTTTGAACCGATTGCAAAGGAAAATTTCCATGAATCATAAGCCACAGCAAGAACAACGCAATTTATACCAATACCAACCACAAACCCAACAAGGACAACAGCAACAGCAACAGCAACAGCAACAGCAACAGCAACAGCAACAGCAACAGCAACAGCAACAGCAACAGCAACAGCAACAATAATACTCAAACACATAAAAATCATGCTTAAAATCCAAAAAGCCACCTATGAATATGAATATAGGTGGCTTTTTAACTGAAAATGCTGTTTGTAAATGAAATGGCTTGTTCTTTTCAATGAACACCTCGTCTAAAATTGCACATCAATAGTTTCCAAAATACTCAAAACGACTCAAAATGTTATCATTTCAAACAATCTGCCTTTTTCCAAACTTTTTCCCAAGCATGTTTAAATTTCCATGAGCGAACGCGATATTTTTATTACAGTAGTCGTCATTTTGTCGGCATTGTCGATTTTGACCACACCTTTTATGTTAATGAACCGAGGCAAAATCAAAAACGCAAAAATGCCCAAATCCCCGCTTCAAAATGCGCTGATTTGGGCCAGTAATTTGGCTTTGATAGTATTATTGGCTTGGTTGGCTTATTACTTTGGATTATTTACGTTTTGACTGCCTGATACGCCACATTGTCTAATAACTTGGTAAACCCAGCATTCGCTTGTAAACGTGTTGGGTAATAAATGAAATACGGTGGCAAATTCACACTGTATTCAGGCAATAAAACGTGTAAATGGCCTTGCTCTACCGCCGTACACACCAATTGCTCAGGCAAATACGCCAAGCCATAACCTGCAATTGCCGCATCCAAAGCTTGATGCATATTGCTAAACGTCAATTGACCATTAACATGGATTTTGATTTCTTTTTTCTTGTGTAAAAAATGCCACGTCACCAACACACCACCTTGTGTGGGTGAGCGCAAATTGATACAAGTATGATTGAGCAAATCCTGAGGTTTTTTCAATACGGCATTGTTTTCCAAATAGCGAGGTGATGCAACCAAGCGCAAGGCAATGGGCGCGCTCACTTGCACCGTTTCCATGTCTTTGGCCAACAAGTCTCCACGCACCACTGCCGCATCGTATGGGCTTTTGTTCACGTCCACCACGCCATGATCGGAAATCAGCTCTAAATGCACTTTGGGATAATGCTGTAAAAATGGCTGCAATTTCGGCCACAACACATTTTGTATCGCAAAATCATCCGCCACAATGCGAATGGTACCGCTAGGCTTGTGTTTGTCATCCATAATTTGGGACAAGCCTTGTTGTATGTCTTCCAGTGCAGGACCGATTAAAGTGATGAATTGTTCACCCGCTTCGGTCAAATTGATGCTGCGCGTGGTACGGTTGAGCAGCTTCAAACCCAATTGCTGTTCCATTTTGCTGATGACTTGGCTTAACGAAGCTTGTGACATACCCAATGCCATTGCTGCACGGGTAATACTTTGCTCTCTGGCAACCACCATAAAAGCATGTAGGTTATTGAGTCTTTCTTGCATATTTACCAATCGGAGATAAAGAGTAAAAGACAAGCGGCCTGTATTTGCTATATTTAAAATTTGCTGCAAGCCATCATACCATTGCCATGACAGCTATGCTCCAATACATGCATCCAAAATAAAAAGCCATGCGTGCGTCAACCGACCACATGGCTTGTTTCATAATGCCCACTACATGCAATTACAATGCTTTTTCTGCATCAGCCAAACCGCGGCGAGCCAAAGCCAAGTTAGATTTGCTTTTGTCCAATACGGTGTATAAGAACAAACCATCGTGTTTTTGTACAGGACGCAACAAATGATATTGCTCACCCAAAGTAATCAAAATATCATCAATGATATCGTTCAAATTCAACAATTTCATGGTTTTCATTTTAGCACGAACCACTTCAGTATTACCCGCCGCTGCAATCTCCAAATCCAATGAAGAAGTACCACTACCAGCCAACAACATGCCACTAGCGTAATCTACTACAGCAGCTGCCAAAGCACCGTCTACCTTTAACAAAGCTTCAATTGTTTTATCGAAATTCATGATAAGCGTCCATGTTATTTATTGAGAATATGGATATATTGTAGGTAAAAAATTCAGACGATGCCAATCATTTCTAAGTGCTTATTTGCCCAATACCGCACTCATTAAATGCCTTTGTCTTAAAAAATCCATATTGGTATCCAAGCCCGAAAGAATGAATATATTTTAAATTGGTTATTTATTAGAATATTTTTTTAAAAATCAATCTTATTATTAGAAAATATTTCCAAAACAAGCACTATCGCCTTATTCATTTACAAGTTTATCAATTATTTTTTATTTATAACTATTTTTAAACAATCACCATTTGATAATTAAAAATGTTTGATAAATACAACACAGGTTTATCTCACCTTAAAAATACCAATACGCTTGCCCATTGGATGATTTAACGGCATATTGAGGCTTATTTGATTTTAAAAAGAATCTCCTCTATGCGCATTACCCTAATTGGTGCAGGCCGAGTCGCACACCATTTGGCAATGGCTTTGTCTGCCCATCACGAAATTGTACAAATATTCAGTCGTTCTTTGACCAAAGCCCAAGCCTTAGCACAAAACGTTCAAGCCCAAGCTGTTAATGATTTAAGTTTATTAGAGTGCAATATCGACCTTGTCATCATTGCCATCAGCGACAGTGCTATTGCCGCGACCATTGAAACTGTCCATGCTTATATGCCCGATGTTTTGTGTGTGCATACTTCAGGCAGCACCGATATGGCTGTTTTAAACCAACACCACGCGCGTTGCGGCGTGTTTTATCCCTTGCAAACTTTCAGTTTTGAAAGCCACATTGCTTGGCACAACACCCCTTTATTGATTGAAGCGGCTCACCGCGATGACCAACAAACCTTATTAAAATTGGCACAATCACTGAGCGAGCGTGTGTATGTTTATGAGTCAAGCCAAAGATTGAGTTTGCATTTGGCGGCCGTTTTTGCATGCAATTTCAGCAATTATTGTTATGACTTGGCCAAGCAAGTGGTCGATGCCCGTGGCGTGGATTTTGCTTTGTTGGCACCATTGATGCTAGAAACCGCACACAAAGCCACGCAACACGAGCCACACACCGTACAAACTGGTCCCGCAAGGCGTCATGATGTCGGGATTTTAAATATGCACCAAGCCTTATTGGCGCAACTTCAACAAACCGACAGCGCACAAGTGTATCGTTTATTCAGCGAATTGATACAACAACGCCACCCACAATAAAACAAGCGTCCTGTAAGCTTTACAGGACGCTGGTTTCTCTCTTCCATTTTTTTATCGTACAAATGACATTGACGATTTTTCATTTTTGCCATGGAGATTACCATGATGTCCACATCCCTAGACTTGGCTTTGCGCCAACAACAAGCTGTGTATTGGCGCAACCATGTTTTGCGCACACACGACATCGCCGCCGTTACGCCAGCGGCCATCCACGACGCCGCCGCACGTTTGCAACGCTTTGCCCCTTATATCGCTCAGGTTTTCCCACAAACCCAAGCTGCAAATGGCTTGATTGAATCGCCCTTACAAGACATTGCCGCCATGCAAAAAGCATTGCAACAAGTTACAGGACGCTTATTAATCAAGCGTGACAGTGATTTGCCTATTTCGGGCTCTATCAAAGCCCGTGGTGGTATTTATGAAGTGTTAAAACATGCCGAAACTTTAGCCTTGCAAAGCGGCAAACTGAGCTTAAACGATGATTACTCTGTGCTGGCACAAAATCATTGGCGTGAATTTTTCAATGGCTATCGCATCGCCGTCGGCTCTACGGGCAACTTGGGTTTGAGCATCGGCATTATGTCAGCACAATTGGGCTTTGAAGTCACCGTACACATGTCTGCTGATGCCAGACAATGGAAAAAAGATTTATTGCGTCAGCATAGTGTCATTGTGGTGGAATATGACGATGACTATGAAGCAGCAGTGGCTTCAGGCCGCTCATTGGCAGCGCAAGACCCATTGTGCCATTTTGTTGATGATGAGCAATCGACCGATTTGTTTTTCGGTTATGCCGTTGCCGCTGAGCGTTTACAACAGCAATTACAAGACTTGAATGTCAGAGTAGATGCCGAACACCCATTGTACGTTTATTTGCCTTGTGGTGTGGGCGGCGGTCCCGGTGGCGTGGCTTATGGTTTGAAACACTTGTATGGTGAACATGTTAAACCTGTGTTTGTGGAGCCCACTGCCGCACCATGCATGTTGTTGTCGATTGCCACCGAGCAACACGAAGCCATCAGCGTCGCCGATATCGGCTTGGATGGTAAAACAGCCGCAGATGGCTTGGCTGTGGGTCGGGCATCGGGCTTGGTGTCACGCTTAATGAGCGACCGTTTGCATGCATTAAGCACTGTTGCCGATGATGATTTGTATCGCTACGAAGCTTTGCTGTGGCAACAAGAACAATGTTTCATTGAGCCCTCAGCAGCGGCAGGTTTCGCCGCTTACCAAATGCAAATGGCACAAACAGACACGCCAGCAACAGCCACGCACATTGTTTGGGCGACAGGTGGCTCTATGGTGCCAGAAGCTGAGCGAGTAGATTATTTGGCTTACGGCATGTCATTGTTAAAACAAGATTAAAATAACAAAAAAAGCGTTTGGTCAACTTATTCAAACGCTTTTTCAATGCATTTATTATTCAAATAGCATATTTACCACACGCCGAAGTCTTTGCACGACAGCAGCCACAATCAACTTCATTCCCAAAAGATTCATTCTGGTTTTAGTTTATAGGCATTTAAAATCAATGCTTTCAAGCATTTAAACTCAATATATTTTTTAAGCATACCACAACACTTTTCAAGCTAAGCCGCAAAGTTTTGATTTACATCATATTCCAATCATTCCTTTGTCATCATTATGCTAAATCATCCTGCAACAATACGGACTTATCGTAATTCCAAAAAAGGAACTGTCTCATGAATGAACAAAACAAATTCAATCAATTGTTGTCACGTATGCAAGACGATGCCGATTTACAAAACAAATTCCTCAGCAACCCAAGCGCCGTATTACAACATTTAGACATTCCCATCATCGACAATTTGCGCTTTCCAAAAGCCCTCAGCGACAATGAACTAGAAACCAATATTCTAAACACTTTAACCTTGGAGCAAACCACGCCACCGAACGATCCAGCCATCACGATGACTAAACATTGGTGGGGCATTAATATCCAATGGAGCGAACAATTTACCAGTGATTACATCAACAATCTGGTTAAATTGCATCACATGCAAGAACAATTCACTTTAGCAGCCCAAACCGCCAAATTGCATAGCATAGACGAAACCCTCACCCGCGCCTTTGCCATGGCATTCATGGCCAAATCAGTGGATATTCGCATGACCAACAAGAAAAAAGGCGTTCATTGGCCGATTACTTGGCGACAAATGGCTTTGATTGTGGCGCAACCGAATGTCATTGGTGCTTTGGCTTATACCCATCCTTTACACAATTAACAGCCATCACTACACCTAAACCAACCTACAAAAACAAATCCAAGCTGACTCTATTATCCAATACCACAGGCATCATGATTCAAATTGTATTTTTACAAATTTCTGTAACAAACCGCTCATGACTGCTCAGGTATTTTGCCTTGAGGCTTACTCTGAATAGCCAAATGAGCCCTAAAAACAAAATCAGAATGCTTCGTTGGTATTGGAAATGATTCAAGGTCAAACCATGGTCGCTTAAGCTTGGCAGCCAATTGATTGCACGCTATCTAAAACGGAATGAAATAATGTGCATTTCAAACCAAATGTTTGTGTTGTTGGATTTCTTTGGGTGTGAATTGGTAGGTTTGCTTGAACAAACGCGTAAAATGAGATTGGTCATTAAAACCACTTTGATACGCAATTTCTGTAATAGACAAAGAGTTTGTTTGTGACAAAAGCTCAAAAGCATAACGCAGACGTTGTTTTTGAACAAATTGCGTAAATGTAATATCTTGATTTTTGAATAAGTTATGTATATATCTCAGCGAGATACCGCAAGCTGTCGCCACGGTTTGCGGACTTAAACCCGCGTCCTGTAAATGGTGCAAAATGTGATTTTTAACTTTATACAATTGCGCTTCACGAATACTGCTTTCTTCGCTGAACACGATGCGATTGTCTTGTTGTAAAACTTGTGCAAACAGTGTGAGCAAATAATCACTGTAAAAATGTTCTTGAGTGCGATTTAAGCGTCCTGAAAGCAATTCCTCACCCAATAAAGACACATTCTGACTGAACAATCTGCCTACGCCATTCAAACCATCAAATGCCATCGCAGTATAAATCTCTGGACATGGTACATATTTTTGTAACAATTTTGAAGGGACTTTCACCACCCACATCATATTGTCTTGTGCATGTTCAAATAAATATGGATCGTTGGCGTGTTGTAATAAAATATGCCCTTGTTCACACGTCACATCACGATGGCATTGCTGCATGTGTAAGCGACTGGACAAAGGCAAGGTAATCAAAAAATAAGATTCCACCGCAGACGCTTTGCTGCGTAAATATTGGATAGGTGAAGACTGTAAACAAGAAAAACCCAAGGTATCGAGCGTTTCATCACACAAACGTCCTGAACCCGTTTTGGGGGATTGAAAGGTGACGTTCAAATCAAAATACGTGTGGCTGACTCGCTTTTGCCAATCCAAATTGCCTAAAATCAAAGGTTGCATTTCATGCAAATAATGGGGGGTGTTCATCGATAACATCATCCAGTCCTCAATAGCCTGAAAAATCCAAAACCCAAGCCATGCAAAATACATGACTTGGGTGTTTAAGATAATGGATTATGCTGCTTTTGTCAGGTGGTAAGTGCCTGATTTATGTAAATTGGCTGTCCATCCTTGCTTTAACAACAAAGTGGTGGTCGGCTCTTGAATCACCGCAGGTCCTTCAATCATCGCACCGGCTCCCAAAGCTGAGCCATCATAAATAGGGGTTTGCTGCCATTCATAACTGTGTGACAAAATCATTGGACGGTGCCCAATAATCGTTTCATTGACCGCAACGGTAGCATCTGGAATTTCAGCAATGTGTGGTTTATTGATTAAGCCACGGATCATCACCTCCACATTGACCAACTCAACGGTGCTACTGCGTTCTGAATAAGTGAACAAAGCTTCATGACGCTTATGAAAATCATTCAAAATCACTGCCATGGTGTCATGGTTAATGTCTTCATTGCCAATGGCAACATTGCATTCATGTACTTGACCGACATAACGCATTTCCATGCTGCGTTCAATGACAATGCGATTATCGGTAAAACCGTCGGCTTTGAGTTTTTCACGCCCTTCGGCTTCCAAACGTGCCAAGGTCGCATTCAAATCACTGTAATCGACGTTGTTCTCAATCAACATTGTTTGGGTGGCCAAATAATTGTATTTGAAGTCTGAAATGATTTGACCAAATGCACACAAACCTGAGGCAAATTTCGGTACCAAAACAGAATGAATACCCATGTCTTCGGCCAATTCAATGATGTGCATGCCAGCAGCACCTCCGGCACAAACCAAACTGAAATCGCGCGGATCATAGCCTTGCTCGATGGTAATGCGACGGATGCCATTGGCCATGTTTTGATTCACAATGGTACTGATGCCATAAGCGGCATGTGCCAATTCAATGTTCAATGGGTCAGCCACATGGTATTTAATCGATTTTTCAGCCTGCTCTTTGCACAAATGTACCTTGCCACCCAAAGAAGCATTGGGATTCAAATACCCTAAAACCACGTTGGCATCGGTGACAGTTGGTTTGTCACCACCTTGTTGGTAGCAAGCAGGACCAGGGAAGGAACCTGCGCTGTGTGGACCCACTTCCAACATACCAAACGAATTAACATGTGCAATCGAACCACCACCAGCACCCAAAGTTTCGACATGAATCATCGGTACACCAATGCGATTGCGCAAAAAGTCGATGTCACGATTCAAGCTGGTGTGTCCATCTTTGGCCATCGTAATATCAAATGAAGTCCCGCCCATGTCTACCGTAATCACATTGTTGATACCAAAAGGTTCAGCAATGAATAAGCCCGCTTGCGGCGCGGAAGCAGGACCTGAATTGATGGCATTGACCGCACGCTCACGCATTAATTCACCGACTGCCAAACCACCATTGGATTGAAAATAACGCACAGGCTGCATCGCACCCAAAGATTTGAAATAATCATCAATTTTAGCCACATATGCACTCATCACTGGACTTAAATAAGCATTCACAATCGTGGTAGAAGTGCGCGTGTATTCTTTGATTTGCGGATACACTTCATGTCCGCAACAAATAAATACATCTGGCAAATGTTGTTCAATCAATTGGCGTGCGCGTTTTTCATGCGCTTCATTTTTAATCGACCACACAAAAGAAATCGCCACGCTTTTAACTTCTGCGGCTTTGAATACTGCAATGGCAGCCATAATATCGTCTTCATTTAATGGCTCGTGTTCTTGACCTGTCGCCAAAATACGACCACGTACAGGACAACGCAATTCTCGTGGTGCCAATTGCGGTGCAGGCGGGTAAGAGGCATCGTAGCGATAACCTTCTTCTTTGTGACCCAAACGAATTTCAATGCTGTCTTCATGTCCTGCCGTACACAACAAACCGACTTTCACGCCTTTGAATTCAATCAACGCATTCAATGCAACCGTCGTGCCGTTGATGCACAAATCACAACTTTGTACCAACTCTTCAATGCTCATATTGGTGTGTTCGGCCAATTGTTTCAAACCATCAGAAATGGCTAAAGTACCATCTTGTGGCGTCGACAAACTTTTGCACAACAAAACCTTGCCTTCAGAATTGGACAAAATAAAATCGGTAAAAGTACCGCCTGCATCAACGCCTAAGCGAAAAGTATGTTTCATCTTTAATATCCTCAATAATGGTTAAGCAACAATGGTTTGAGCTTGGCGCAATGTGGCTGTTTGAGCTTCATTGACGGAATCTGTTTCTGCATCGATGACCACGCCATAATCCAAACGAGCCCCTTCTATCGAAATCAAACCTTGTTGCCAATCCTTCAACACCGCATTGACAGGACGGGTAAACGCATTGCCAAAACCACCACCACCTGGATTGGTATTGCGTGCCCGTTGTCCTGGCTTAATATGAGTCAAGGTATTTTGAATGTAACTTTTGCTGACATCAGCGTCCTGTAAAATTTCCAAACGTCCTAATTTAGGCTCAAGCCAACCATTTTGCGCTTCAGCCGCACCCATGGTCGCAATTTGGCGACCTTCACCAAAAGCAATGACCGTCATCTCATGGTCTAAAGGTTCCACTTCCCAAACCGTACCCGAACCGCCACGATAAAAACCAGCCCCGCCACTGTCTTGTGCTAAACCATAGCGGTGTATCAAAATAGGATATTGGTATTCCAATAATTCAATGTCACCTGAAGACAAGGCACCAAAACAACACAAAGGACCACATGCATGCCAGCCGTCCATTTGCTGTGTGGCACCTGCGCCTGAAATAATCGATGCCAAAACCATGGTGACGTATTGTTCACCTGTGCGTGGGTCAATGCCTGCAATATTAATGCCTGATGCATGTCCCCAAGATGCCGTCACACGTTCAGGCGCAGCTGCTTCAAATGCTTTGCGCACCGCATCGGTTAGAGTTTCCATAGGCGTGGTGGTGCAATTGACATGAGGTGCAGGTTCTTGTGCATTGCAAAGTGTGCCTTTGGCACCCAAATCAACCGTCACACAACGGTACAAACCTTCGTTATACGGCGGCGGTACTTGGGCAAACATCATCACACCCAAATAAATGCCCGACATCGAATTGCCTTCATACGAATTGATGAAATACGGCACTTGTGGCGGGCTTTCAATTTGAATGTGTACAGTGTCATCTTTGATTTCAATGTCAGCGGTAATGGTCAACTCACCCAAACCGTGACCTGAGTCTTCCAATACCGCTTCACCACGATAATGACCATCAGGAATGGAGCTGATTAAAGAACGCATGTGGCTGTCTGCCATGTTTTTCAACTCTGCAATCGCCACACGAACAGTTTCCAAACCATATTTGTCAATTAATGCCAACAAATTGCGCTCGCCGACACGACAAGCACCCAATTGTGCATTCAAATCGCCTTCTTGATTGCGACGCGCGCGCATGTTTGACATGATTAAATTGATGACATCATCACGACGTTCGCCTTTGTCCCACAATTTGACAGGCGGAATGCGCAAACCTTCGGCATAAATTTCTTTAGCATCAGGATTGTATCCTGCTGGAACGGGACCACCAATATCGGTCAAATGCCCTTTACACACTGCCCAAAACACCAGCTCGCCCTTGTAAAACACAGGCTTATACATACAACAATCCAAAATATGACTGCCTGCATAAACTGGATCATTGTGATAAATCACATCACCTTCATGGATATTGTCACCAAAATAATTGGCAACGGCTTTCATCGCAGGAATCAAAGAACCCAAATGAATCGGAATGTCTTGTCCTTGTAAAATCATCTCAGGATAGTGGTCAAATAAAGCATTGCTGTAATCGTGCGCCAAATTGAATACACTTGAACGACCTGTTTTTTCTAAAGTAATGGTCATTTCACGTTGGGCAGTTTCTAAAGCGCCACGGACTACCGATAAGGTAATCGGGTCTATGCCAGAGGTGGTGTGCATGTTCAACTCCAATGTGCGTTGTCAAAAAGTGTCTGACAACCATAAATTGATGCACATCCAGCGTCTTGACTGAAGGTGTAACTGTGCCCTATGGAATGCACTGTTAGTCGAAAAAAAATTATTTTTATCAAAACAAAAAACAAGCTTACTGCAATAGCAAACTTGTTTTGTTAAGAAATTTTATTATATTTATAAAGAAACAAATATTTTTAAAAAAATCATAAATTTTATGGATTAAAAATGACATTTTTATGGATTAAACCATACAGGACGCTTGTATCTGAAAATGTTCATCTTTCGTTCCAATATGAGAATCATCATGGCTCGTCATACAACAAAACCTGATATTGCTATTTATTCAGGAAGCAAGCCTGCCATACGCATTAACCATTTAAAAAAAGAGGCCACGAGACTGAACCCCATTAAACTCATGAACCAAATGGCAATGAGCCAAAAAAAAGGTTTCATCTGATTAATGTTCATAGCCACTCTCCTTGACCTTGCCTCTGAATACATAATAACTCCAAGCGGTGTAAGCCAAAACAATGGGTAAAATCAACAGTGTTCCCAATGCCATGAATCCTTGGCTAGCCAAGCCTGAAGATGCTTGCCAAATGTCGATCGAAGGGGGAATGATATGTGGCCAAACACTGATGCCCAATCCACTGTATCCTAAAAAAATCAAACCCAAGGTACACAAAAATGGCAAAACATCTCTTTGTTTTTTTATGGATTGGATTAACACAACGGCAGTCAAAACACACAAAATCGGCACAGGCATAAACATCCAAAATTGAGGCTGTCCAAACCAACGCTGTGCAATGGTGTCATTTAACAAAGGCGTGTAAATACTGATGCATAGCATCATGATTAACAAAACCATAACCAAATACCGACTCCATTTTTGCGCCAATTGACGTAACACGCCATCTGTTTTCAATAGCAACCACGTTGCGCCCAATAAGGCATAAGCTGCCAACAAACCCATTCCACACAACAATGTAAATATGCTAAACCAATCAAACATACCTCCTGTGTATTGACGGTTGGTGACACTGATGCCTTGTACCAATGCACCGACTACCATGCCTTGGCAAAATGTGGCCATCATCGAACCCGTCACAAACGCTTTGTCCCACAACGCTTGGTGATTTGGGTTGGCTTTAAAGCGAAATTCAAACGCCACCCCTCTAAAAATCAAAGCAATGAGCATCAGGCTCAATGGCATCATTAAAGCTTCTAAAATGACAGCATAAGCCAAAGGAAAAGCCCCAAACAAAGCCGCACCACCAAGCACCAACCACGTTTCATTGCCATCCCATACAGGCGCCACCGTATTGACCATCATGTCTTTTTGCTGCCGATTGTGCGCAAACGGTAACAAAATGCCGATTCCCAAATCAAAACCATCCATGATGATGTACATCCCAGTGCCGAAGATGATGATGAGAAACCAAATGAAAGTTAAGTCCAAACCCATGTTTTGCTCCCTAATGATTGCGTGTGTCGTTATCAGCAAGCTCATTTGTTTCTAAGCGTCCTGAAAAAGACCATGTTGGTTGAAGATTTTGAGGAAGACTTGGCGGTCCTTGCACCAACAAACGCCATAAGTAATAACAGCCCATACCGAAAACCGAACAATAAACCACAATGAATACAATTAAGCTGATGGTCATTGGCAGTTGACCATGGTTGGAAACGGCATCGGCCGTGCGTTGTACACCATAAACAACCCAAGGTTGACGCCCGACTTCAGTGGTGAACCAACCAGCCAGCACCGCTAACAATCCAGATGGACCCATATAAAAAGCAAAGCGTAAGAATTTGGGACTGTGTTGCCATTGCTTTTTACGCAAGCAGTTTCCCCAAATGGTCAATACCAACATCAACATACCCAAGCCCACCATGATGCGAAACGACCAAAATACAATGGTGGCATTCGGACGGTCTTCTGGCGCAAACTCAGTCAAAGCAGGTACTTGTTTGTCCAAACTGTGTGTCAAGATGAGACTGCCTAATTTGGGAATTTCCAAAGCGTAATGGGTTGTTTCCTCTTCCATATCAGGCCAACCAACCAATTTTAATGGTGTAGGCTCATGACCATGGTTGTGAAAATGACCTTCAATGGCTGCGATTTTGGCAGGTTGATATTGAAGGGTATTCAAACCGTGTAAATCACCCATCAAAATCTGTACAGGCACCAATACCGCCAATAAACCCAGACCCATAGAAAGCATTTTGCGACCAGCGGCCTGATGTTGTTGTTGGCGCAAATGCCAAGCGGCGGTGGCAATCACAAACAAGGCGCTGCAAATGTAAGCAGCAATCGTCATATGAAGCAAACGGTATGGAAACGACGGATTGAAAATAATCGCCATCCAATCAGTGGGCACAACCACACCATTTTCAATCACAAAACCTTGCGGGGTTTGCATCCAAGAATTGGAGGCTAAAATCCAAAAAGTGGACATCAAAGTACCCAAAGCAACCATACAGGTGGCAAAAAAATGTAATTTAGGACCAACTTTATTCCAACCGAATAACATGACACCTAAAAAGCCTGCTTCTAAGAAAAAGGCCGTCATCACTTCATAAGTCAATAAAGGCCCTGTCACGCTGCCAGCAAATTGTGAAAAACCACTCCAGTTTGTACCAAACTGAAAAGCCATTACCAATCCAGAAACCACACCCATCCCAAAATTGATGGCAAAAATCTTCGACCAAAACAAATAAAGCTGTCTGTAAAGCGGTTGCTTGGTTTTCAAATAACAAGCTTCTAACACAGCCAAAAAACTGGCCAAGCCGATGGTGATAGATGGAAAAATGATGTGAAAAGACACGGTAAAAGCAAATTGTATGCGTGCCAAAAGCAACGCATCCCATTCAAACATAGTAAATCCCCTTTGAATTTCAAATCGTCAATACAAATTTGACTAAAATCAACCGATCAGGGTTATTATTAAAAAATGAATGATTTTTCACAATGCGACATATTGTCGCACTTGAATTTTAGTTTTTTATTTTCAATGGATTGCGTGAATGAAAAGTTTGTTGATAGATCAAGTGCGGTTGGCAAATGCCAATCTCAAGCTTCGTTGGCTTTGGTCACTGGCTGCTCTAGGAATGTGGATATTGTGCTTGGGTTTGAATATTCCATTGCCGCATCTCTTAATTGCGCAAGCATGGTTGACATTGATACTGGGCAATATTTTATTGTCGGTTTATCAAAAACACGATGCTTACCAACCTTATTGGGCCGTGGTATTAGGTTTGTGTTTGGATTGGTGGGTATTGACGGAATTTTTATTTTTTACAGGTGGCGCCAGCAATCCACTGATTTTTTTGTATTTGATTCCAGTTTTATTTGCAGCTTTAATGTGCCAATATGTTTTTGCCATTGGCATGGCAATCGCCAGTGTGTTGGCTTATGGAATCATGTATGTTTGGTATTTACCTTTAATCAGCCATCACTGGCTACATCAAAACATTCAATTGCATTTTTTAGGCATGTGGCTGACCTTTGGTATCAGTATCAGTATGATGACTGCTGCTGTGACATGGCTGATGGCTGATTTAAAACAACGAGATCGTTTACTCAGAGAAGCAGATCGCAACCAAATGCGTGATGAAAACATATTGTGGTTGGGTATGAATGCGGCTAATTTGGCACATCAATTGTCAACGCCTTTGAATAACTTGTATTTATTAGTCGGAGAATATCGAGCCAAAAGCAGCTCTGAAGATTTGGAAGACTTGGATTTAATGCAATTGCAATTGGATGAATGTACTCAAATTTTACATCAACTACGTGAGCAACAAGAAATCAACCATCAACCTACTGTATTCGATCAAGTCTTAGAACAACATTTGAATCAATGGCGCAATTTGCGCCCGCAAGTGGTGGTACAGTGGCAATATTTTCATAAAAATACACAAAAAGTCATCCTAGATCCTTTGTTTTGGCCGGCATTGTTCAATATTTTGAATAACGCAGCAGATGCCGGTGAAAATCAAGTGAGCTTGGATACGCGAATAGAAAAAGGATGGTTAACCGTCCATGTTATCAATGAAAAAGGTTCACTGACTGAGCACTATTTTTACCAAGAAGGTCTGCAAGTACAAGCGACCCAAAAGCCAGCAGGATTGGGCTTGGGGATACAATTGTCCCATGCAACTCTTGAAAAAATGGGCGGAAGCTTGAATTTGTTTAATCGACCACAAGGAGGGGTACAAGCTGTTATTTGTGTACCGATTACAGAATTATGAGCCAATATGTTTTAATTGACGACAATCCAACCTTTTCACGCTTACTCCAACGCAGTATGCAACGCTTAGGTCATACATTAATATGTTGCCATACCACAGAAGAAGCATTGCAATTAAAAGAAGCGGGCGACGGCATTATTTTAGATTTAAATTTGGGGGCAGAAAGTGGCTTAAAATTATTGCCCATTTTACACGCCCAATTTCCAAACACTCCCATTCTCATTTTGACGGGCTATGCCAGTATCAACACTGCTGTGAGTGCCATTAAATTAGGGGCTTGTGAATATTTGCCTAAGCCTGTTGATGTTGAAACCATTTTAAATTGTTTTATCCAGCCAAATAAAGATGAAAATTTGCTCATTGAAACGCCTTTGGAAGCAGATCCATTGTCATTAAAACGTTTGACTTGGGAGCATTTACAACGGGTTTTAGAAGAAAATCATGGCAATATTTCTGCTACTGCCCGAGCCTTAAATATGCATAGGCGCACCTTGCAAAGAATGTTACAGAAACATCCTGTTAAAAAATAATCCTTATCTGAAAACTGCTCACGCAAACACTAAATCCGTTCTCTTCCTACTCGTGAACTTGAGCCAATCTGGAACGGCATCTGCAATCAAAAACATGCTATCTAAACTCAATTGGCGCCATCCAGTTGAGTTTAAAACGTACAAATCAGCACCATTCAAAAACAAATTAACCCTATTGCGTTATTTTGCATTTTCATGACTCAATCACCAAGCGTCCTGTAAAAAAAGTTTACAGGACGCTTGATTAACTTTGTAAGCTTGAATTTATAAAATACAAAATAACCCTATGATTACAATTATTTAAAAACCAAACCAACAATCGCGACATCGCAAACAACCGCTGTGACCACTTCCTATTTTTTCATGTGACAGATGACTGGCTGCCAATCCTATTTGATAGAAAGGTGCGCGGTTGCTTGAACGATGATTCAACGAAGATGGATTTGAGGTAAGGTTCCACACCGATATATCGAAATGATGTCTTGATTATTATGATTGCTTGTCAAGGATGAGCCAAAGTTACACAATACTGGAATTCAAAGAGATATGTATGATGACTCCTAAACCAACAAATACTTGTGAGATGAGTAATTTCAACAGTTTTAGTCAGCTGCGTGAAACAGGTCTTTCATCGAATATGAATGGGATTACGTTTACACATTGTAAACCCAATTATCATGTTGGAATTTTCCCTCATTGCAATGGTTATACTGACTTATACCGATTCAATCGCATCGTATTGTTTCGTAATAATTATTCATCTAATACAGCGCAACATCTGATTAATGAAAAAAACCTACTCAACTTCGGTATTAACATCACCATCAAAGGCCGTTTTGATTTTCACTTTCCAGATTTGCACACCGATATTTCAGTTTTCCCTATGCAAGTATGGCTGCGTCGTGGTTGCTTGGGTGTTGTCGAAGCTGACATACCCAACCAAACAATCATTCAAAGTGTGGGTTTAGATTTTGATGTACAACTATTGGAACAATTGCTTCCTGATAAGGCAGTGAACGAAATCAGCCAGTTTTTCTTGGCTAGCCCTGACCAAGCAGCCGTACAAATCATGCGCAAACCTCCCCCTGTCTTATTTTTACTCGCAGAACAATTGCTCGACTTACCGCATGGAAGCAATGAATTCGATTTATTGAAAATCGAATCCATATCATTGAATTTACTCACGCATCTCTTCGCTGATCAGACGCATCATTACCACTCGGTGCCAACACAAATTGTCATGGCGCAACACATCTTAGATACAGAGGTCATACAAAATCACACGATTCGGCAATTGTCCAAACAAGTAGGTTTAAACGAATGCGATTTAAAAAAGCAGTTTAAACATCACACAGGCTTGACCATTGCGTCTTATGCCAAGAAAGCCAAAATGGAAACGGCACTGGTCTTGTTAAGTTCTGGCATGCGTCCTATTAAAGTAGCCAATCATTTGGGTTACTGTAATCTTCATTATTTTACTAAAGTCTTTACCACCTACCATGGTTATACGCCAAATAGCCTAATGGATGAATCAAAATAATTTCCTAATAAATCAAATAGTTTCCCGAATTTTTAAAATTGTTTCCATTTTTTATGTTATTGATATTGATTATCAATAACATAAAAAAGATAATTCATACATCTTGTCTATTGAATTGTTAACAAATGTTTAACCCCGCCCCAAAAACCATTTACTTTAGCTTATTACTGGCATTTTCTGGCATGAGCCACGCTGTGGATTTACAGCATGACAATGATGCTACTGATACAGAATTATCCGAAATCATAGTGACCTCCCGAGGTGTGCAAGAAAAAAGCTTGGATGCCCCATTAACCGTTCACACCTTAAGCGGTGCAGAAATCAATCGCCGCCAGTTCACCAACGTACAAGATAGTTTGAAACACATACCTGGCGTGGACATCCATGATGGTGGTGATCCTGGTATGAGTTATATGTGGATACGCGGTGTTGGCGCGGTGAGCCACACCAGCTTGGATGATAATTCTGTCGGTATCCGTATTGATGGTGTGAATCAAGGTTTATTGGGCTTGGCCAGCGGCCTGTATGACATAGAACAGTTGGAAGTCGCCAAAGGTCCTCAAGGTACGTTGTTTGGTAGCAGCTCCGAAGCAGGCACTGTCAATGTAAAATCGCGCAACCCTACTCCTTATTTTGGTGCCAATATGGAAGTCGGCTACGCCAACAACCAACAGCGCAGCCTTAAAGGCATGGTCAACATTCCGTTGGCAGAAGATTGGGCGTTTCGCTTGGCAGGCAGCAGCGTCTGGCAAGACAATTATGTGATGGAACGCACCACAGGAGATGCCGTCAATCAACAAAAAAACCAAAGTGTGCGCGGTAAATTATTGTGGACTCCTCAAGACCACACCCAAATCATGTTGACAGGGCATCATTCGGAATTGAACAATTTTATGCCGATGGTGATGACAGGTCCATTTGTCAACAATGACAGTTATCTAACCTTAGGCGATATTCCCCATTATTCCAAACGCCAAACTTCGGGTGTGGATTTGGATGTGAACCATCAATCAAATCACTTCCAAATCAACTCTAAAACGGCTTATTTACACCATCAAGGTGATGCCTCTCGCGCTTTGTATGCATTGGAGTACCTTGGCAAAGCCATGCCACAAATGTTGCCGTATTTCAGCATTCCGGCCAACAATTTAAACCAACAACAAGAAGAAAATCGCAATTTTGAACAAGAAATCACTTTGAGCTCTTTGCCTGAAAGCGAAGTGAAATGGATTGGTGGCGTGTATTATGGCCGCTTTGACCGTGATTTTAACTATGCATGGTCAGGGCAAGGTGAATATGCGCGTCAATATGTGCACAACAATATGGCATTGTTTGGTGAAGTCACTTATCCGTGGACCAGCAAACTTTCCAGCATCACAGGATTGCGCGTGGCGCATGACACCACTCGCTACCATGCGGATTATCAAAAAAGCCATGTCAACAGCCAAGACAATCAAAAATTCAGTGATACCACGCTTACAGGACGCTTGGGTTTGGATTATGCCTTTACACCCAATTGGCATGTATATGGCACGTATTCACGGGGTCACAAACCTGCGGGATACAACGACTATGGCACCCAAGTTTCCAAAGGCAAACAAGACTTGCCTTACGATGCAGGCCATATTGATGCCTTTGAATTGGGCTTGAAAGGTGGTGCATCTGACGGTCGCTGGGGCATGGCGTTGGCTTTATTTCACAATCAAATTAAAAACGACAAATTGTCAGTTTATGTCTTGCCCGATTATGTCACTGAAAGCTTCAACGTAGACACCCAATCGCAAGGCATCGAGTTCAGTGGTTTTATCAAACCACACCCTTATTTCAATCTGAAATCCAGTTTGAGTTTTATCGATGCCAAAGTCACTTCTACGCCAGATGACCCAAGCATCGTCAGCACCAGTGTGACCACCAAAAATGGCAATCGCATTCCTGAAGTACCGCGTTTTGCTGCCAGTTTGGGCATGGAATACAAGCGACCTGTAGCCATTTCTTTCTTAAAGAAACCGCAAGCATTTGCAAATGTGGATTTACGCTATGTCGGCTCACGCCCCGCCCAAGCCGATAATAAATTGCAATTGAAATCGTATACATTAGTGGATGCGGCATTGGGCATTCAAGACCAACAGCATGAATTGTCTTTATGGACCAAAAATCTGACCAATGAGCGTTACATGACTTACGCCATGATGCAAGGCACATATGAATTGGGAATCCAAGCTCAAGGTCGCAGTGTTGGTGTGAAATACAAATACGAGTTTTAAGGAAGAAGATGTTGCAATACCCCCAAACACGCGCCCATTCGGTATGGTATTTTTTTTGTAGCTTATACATCACCCAATACATCGGCATAGGCTTTATCAGTGTGGCTTTGATCGCCATATTGCGCCAACAAGGCTATAGCTTAAGTCAATTGGCGATGGTGCAATTGATGGCCTTGCCAGCGGCATTGAAATTTTTGTGGGCACCTGTGATTGACAGTTGGGGGCATACGTCCCGTGCCCACTACAAAAATTGGTTGTTGCTGGCACAAGCGAGCATGGTATTAACCTTGTTTGGCGCTGGCTTTTTACAGCCCGCTGTCCATTTACACGCCTTGCTGCTGGTCTTATTTTGCTTTGCAATCTTAACAGCCACCCAAGATCTGGCTTTGGATGCTCTCAGTTGTAAAGTATTTACTGTGAATCAGCGTGCCTCTGTGTCTTTGTTACAAGTAGGCTGCGGCCTGATTGGCAACATGATCGGCGGCGGTTTGGTGTTGATTTTGTATCCCGATTGGGGATGGAAAATGTGCTTAATGGTGATGGCGGTACTCACCAGTTTGGCATGGCTGCAATTGGTCTTTTTTCCAGAACCTTCGGCAGCAAAAATCCAAACCAACACCCTCTATCACAGTGCAAAACAATGGTTTGCCGTGTGGAAAGGCAACCGAGGCTGGCTCATTTTGCTGTTGTTATACCCGTTTGGCTTTATGCCGATTTTCAGCATTTTAACCCCCAATTTGGTAGACCATGGCTGGGCCTTACCTGATATTGGTTTCGCCATCAAAGTATTTGGTTCTTTGGTCGGCATTGGCGCGGTTGTACTGGCTAAATTTTGGTTTCAACGCCACAGCCGCGTGCGCAATGTCCAAAATGCCTCTTTGTTACAAGCAGTGTGCTTAGTGGCATTAATTCCACCTGCATTGGGATTTACAGGACGCTTGTGGGTATATGTCGGTGTGTTTGGCTATTTCATCAGTTTGCCTTTGCTGTATGCCAGCATTACGGCTGTGATGATGGATAAAGCATCTCAAACCGATGCCCCAGCCACAGCCTATACCATACAAAACGCATTACCCATGTTGGTTGCTTTTATTGCCGCTGCTCTGAGCATGTCATTGGCGCAACATTTTGGTTATGCCTTTGTCGCCATTTTGGCGGTCACTTGTTCGGCTACCGCAGCTGTATTATCCCGTTTTGTCTTGTCTTCTCTTTCAAGTAAACCTCATGAATCCTAAACAACACACTCCCATCACTGACTTTGATGCCAAAATAGACATCATCGATCATTTAAACGATGACCATCAAACCGAATTATTGGCCATCGCACAAGCCCATGGCCATGCTGATGCCTGCGCAGCCAAACTCTTGGATATTTTTGTTGAAGGTTGTTATTTGGCAATTGATTCATCGCCTAACGCCACTGAGACCGAAGTATGGATACCGTTTGTACTCAGAGGTGATTTGGAAGAGCAAATCCTGTATTTGGCACACAGCGCCATGGTGAAACAAGGTAAATCTTTGCATCACAATCAAAAACAGTATTTTGAGGTGTTAGGGCAAACCATGGTATCACCGCATATGTTGCGCCTGTATTTAAAAACCTCTCAACCGTTACCGCCCAACGCACCGGGCTTTGCATGGTTATTTTCTTTAAAAGTACTCAATGCTAGCCCTAATGGTGACTCTGAAAAAAACAGCCTCATCCAGCGATGGTTTCAGCGCATATTTATGCATGTATTGCCGCATCTATCGCAGCAAAGGCGAGAAAAAATCATGTTTTCCATGGTGAAAGACATGCGTTATTACACTTTGCGTAAAGTAGAATATCGTGAAGATAATGAAATAGCATGGGTAGACATATATCTGCATGGTACGACTGCTGGAGGCGAATGGGCAAAATCTCTGCAAAAAGGCGACATCATACACAGTACATCTGAATATACAGAAGCAACAGACCATTTGCATCAAGGTCAAACGCTGCTGATGGCAGATGAAACCTCATTGCCAACTGTGATGGCTTTGTTAGAGAACTGGCACAATCCAATTCCACCTATTTTAATCAATGTGTTACAGGACGAAGCTGAACATGCCTATATCAACCAGATAGATGTTCCTGCGGGTACAGGCTTATACTATATCGACTCTAACAGTGCTTTTTTAGATCAGGCAATCATTGATCTTATTGATTCACTCCCTAAAATAGAGGCGGCGTGGGCTGCACTTGAAAATACTTTGGCCAAGAAAATACGCAAGCATCTGCGCGAACATCATCAATTACTGGGCACAAAAAATCGAGTCAAAGGCTATTGGACCAAGCGTTAATTTTCCTTCAACATTTGTGCGCTATTTTGGCTCATTTTGTCACCAATGCTCATCGGTTTCCCCAAAATCATGAGTACTGAGTTTCATTAAAGCGCCTCAAATGTTGGTATATGATAGAAAGACCGCTTTGACAGTTTGCAATTTGCCAATTTTTTGTTAATCAGATGGGATATGGTTTCACTGTAAACAAGAATTTCTCAGGTATAAAGCCGATACATTGTGCAAAAACTAAACCATGACAGTTTTAAAGCGTCCTGTAACGTTTTCAGCACACTTTTTCAATACAAAAAATGCACTGTTTATTTAAAGCAGTGCATTTTTCATTTGAGTTGCATGATTCAGAAATCAGACTTTCAATTAACACAAATCCAATAATTGCATAGGCGTATCGATTACCACATCAGCAGGCCAATTGGCTGTGTCATCATCCGCATGAATGTAACCCCAAGACACCAATACCGTTTTCATGCCCGCATTTTTACCCGCGATCATATCCCGCTGCGCATCACCCACATACAAACACGCTTGAGGATTTACACCGATTTGCTCACACGCATACAACATTGGCTTCACACTGGGTTTGGCTTCGCCTGTGGTATCGCCACTGACTTCCACATCAGGCGCGACACTGAAACCCAAGCTCGGTACCAAACGATGGGTGAATGTGTGCGGTTTGTTGGTAATGATGCCCCATTTCAAGCCACGCGCTGCAATCTCTGCAATCACTTCATTAATGCCCTCAAACAAAACCGTGTCTTGGTCAAAACATTGCTCATAAGTATCCAAATACTCTTGGCGCAAAGCAGCATGATTTGGATGGGTTTTATCCATATTCATACCCAATTTCAATAAGCCACTGGCACCATGACTGGCTACAGGACGGATGTCATCCATCGCCACTTCAGGCAAATTTTTACTGCGCAACATCGTGTTCAATGCGCCGCCCAAATCCAAAGCCGTATCTGCCAACGTGCCATCTAAATCAAACAATACCGCTTCTATTTTCATATTCATCCTCATACACGGCTCAAAGCCTGTTTCCATTGCGGTGGGTGTTGCTCTTGTGCGGCCTGAAAGTCTTGTAACAGTGCCAATTCAAACGCACTGAAACCCGCTCGCTCACGCGCTTCCATATTCAAATGTCCCCGAAACAAAAACAAATCATAACGACGTATCAAATCTTGAAACACTTGCAAAGCATCTAAACCACGCTGCTGACACAAATAATGGTACCAATCATTGCCCACTTTCACATGCCCCACTTCATCGCGGTAAATGATATCTAACACTTGGCAGGTTGCAACATCGCCTTTTTGCTCGATTTTAGCACGCATCGCAGGCGTGACATCCAAACCGCGCGCTTCTAGCACTCTTGGCACCAAAGCCATGCGCAACAAAGGATCGTAAGCAGTTTTATATGCCATGTCCCACAAATGATTGTGTGCTTCAAAATCACCATAATCAAAACCATGCGCTTGCAAACGCTCTCGCATCAAATCAAAATGCAAAGCTTCTTCAGATGCCACACGCAACCAATCCAAAGTAAACGCTTGGCTGATGTGGCGAAAACGATAAGCGGCATCCAAAGCCAAATTAATCGCATTGAATTCAATATGCGCCACGGCATGTAATAAAGCGGCATAACCTTCAGGCGTGTTCATTTTGCGGTGTTTGACGGCTTTAGGCTCCACCAATACAGGACGCTTGGGTTGTCCTGCCCGCGCAAAATCTTCAATAGGCGTATTTTCATCCCATCTCAAAGCTTGCTCGACACTGGCTTGATACAAAGCTTGGGTCAACACACATTTTCGGACGGGCTCACATTCTAATAATGCTTCATGTAAGCAAGCATAAACAGGCAACACCATACGTCCTTCAAATTTATTTTTTCAAAGCCAATATTTTAACCTGTTTGGTTCTGTCTGATTGAGGAATTTCAATCAAAAATTCAAATCTGAACCCACTCAAATATTTCGGAAGCAGTTTATCTTGAGTCATGTCACTTTCATGATGGTAATATGGCATTTGTATTGATGGAGATAACATTCCCATGTTTGCTTATATTTTAAAACGTTTGTTGCTGCTCATTCCTACGTTGCTTGGTATTTTGGCATTGACGTTTGCCATCATCCAATTTGTCCCCGGTGGACCCGTAGAGCAAATGGTGCAACAGTTAACACAAGGCACTCAAGCCACAGCCGAAGTTTCAGGCGGCGGTAGTTTGCGTGGTAACCAACATGGTTTAAGCCCAGAAGAGATGGACAAACTAAAAGCTTTGTATGGTTTTGATCAACCTCCGTTAACCCGTTTTGTAGATATGGTGGGCAATTTTTTGCGTTTTGATTTGGGCGAAAGTTTTTTTCAACCCAAAACAGTGACCGAATTGGTAATAGAAAAGCTGCCTGTATCTATGAGTTTGGGTTTGTGGACGTTTTTTTTAACTTATTTGGTCTGTATTCCATTAGGCATCAGCAAAGCCGTGCGCGATGGCAGCCGTTTTGATGCAATAAGCAGCGTGTTCATTTTGATTGGCTATGCCATTCCCGGTTTTGTATTGGGCGTGTTGTTGTTGATTTTGTTTGGTGGCGGCAGTTTTTGGCAATGGTTTCCACTAGGTGGCATGGTCAGTGATGATTGGGACAGCTTCAGTACTTTTCAAAAAATCATGGATTATTTGTGGCACATGGTTTTGCCGATTACCGCATCGGTCGTGGGCAATTTTGCAGTGATGACTTTATTGACTAAAAATGTGTTTTTAGAAGAAATTCGCCGACAATACGTGTATACAGCGCGTGCTAAAGGCTTGAGTGAACGACGTATCATGTTCAAACACGTGTTTCGCAATGCCATGATTCCATTGATTACAGGTTTTCCTGCCGCATTTTTGGGCGCATTTTTTACAGGCAGCTTGTTGATAGAAACCTTGTTTTCGCTCGATGGCTTAGGATTGTTGTCGTATGAAGCGGTAATGAAGCGGGATTATCCTGTGGTGATGGGCACTTTGTATGTGTTCACTTTGATGGGATTGCTCGCAAAACTGTTATCGGATTTGTCATATGTGTTGGTGGATCCACGCATACATTTTGATGGGGAGCGTTGATGTTGGCTTTCACTCGCAGCCGTGCTTGGCAACAATTTAAAAATCATCGACGTGGCATGTTGAGTTTGAAAATCTTTATATGCTTGTTTGCCTTATCGTTATTGGCGCCGTTATGGAGCAATGATCAGCCTCTGTGGGTGCAATATGAAGGCAAATCGTATCAACCGATTGTGAACACCTATTTGGAAACCGAATTCGGTGGCGATTTTGAAACACCGACCGATTATCTCGATCCTTTTATCAAACAGCGTTTACAGGACGGTGACAATTGGGCTGTGTATCCACTCAATCCTTATGCCGCCACCACTTTGAATGATTTTGATTTCGAACCATTTCCCGCAGCTCCAAGTAAACAACATTGGTTAGGTACAGATGATCGTGGGCGTGATGTGTTGGCACGTTTGGTGTATGGCTTTCGTGACTCGGTGGTGTTTGGTTTGGTTTTGACTTTGATTACCACAGTCATTGGCTTGGTTTTGGGCGCCATACAAGGCTATTTTGGCGGCAAAGTCGATTTGATTATGCAACGCTTTATGGAGGTATGGGGCGGTTTGCCTGAACTGTATTTGTTGATTATTTTGGCTTCATTTTTTGAACCGAGTTTACTGACTTTATTGGTATTGTTGTCTTTGTTCAGCTGGATGGACACCAATACGTATATTCGCGCAGAATTTTTGAAAAACCGACAAATGGATTATGTACAAGTGGCGCGTGCGATGGGAGCGAGTCACACGCATGTCATGTTGCGCCATATCTTGCCCAACAGCTTAACCCCTGTGATTGCTTTGTTACCATTTAAAATATCAGGTGCCATTTTGGCTTTAACCAGTTTGGATTTTCTAGGCTTAGGCGTGGCCAGTCACAAACCGAGCTTGGGGGAATTGTTAGCACAATCTAAGGACAATCTCGATGCTTGGTGGATAGGTGTCCCCACTTTCATGACTTTGGTATGCTTATTACTGCTATTGATTTTTATTGGCGAAGCTTTGCGCGCCGCTTTGGATGTGAGAAGAAGCAAATAATGCTCTTCTTGGATTAATGCTTTGTGCCAAATTCTCCATCATAAGTTAGGCAGTTAGGCAGCCAAATATTTACAGGACGCTTGTAACAATGTCCAAAATTCCGATATGGCTTCAGCATGTATTCCTGACCAACATGCACAAGGCAGTTTCTTTGAAATCTTACTGGCAGTAAACGTCACTCATAAAAAAAGCCTGAAAATGGATTCAGGCTGATTGTCAGGTAAATAAAAGGTTATGTTTCCGAGCATCCTGTAACTGACCTTTTCTAATCAATATACTTAATATTTTGTAATGATGGTTTATTGTGATTTTAGAGTTAAGACCTTGGCATGACGCAAGCGTTGAATGGTATGAATGAATAAAAATGCCAATAATACAATACCAACATAACCATTAATGACGTAAATGGCATTGACCAAACTGTCAAATGGAATTTTCATACCAACAAAGACGCCTATGGCTGTTAAAACCACTGTCAAAATTTTAAAACCAGCCGATTTACCATTAGTAAAGCGAGCTGAAGCTTGCCATAATAAAGGTACTGCTGTCGTATAAATCCCAGCTAATACAATGACAGAAAACACCGTAGCAAACATCGGATGAATATAACCAGCCAATTTCAAAGTAGGAACCATAGAACCTGCTACCAATTCCAAATTAGCCATTAAACCCAAAGCAATAATGGCCAGTGCCAAACTGAAACCACAAGCACCTAAAACCGCGCCACGAGTAATTTCTTTCAAATTTTTCGCAGAAGACCCCATTAAACTCATAAAACCTGCCAACCACAGCATACAAAATCCTACATACGAAGTAGCTGCAAAAAACCAATGACCCGATGCCGTCATTAAATTCAAACTCGGCAAAATTTCATTAACAGACACCAATCCATCTGGATTTTTGGCCATAGCAATGCCGCCTAAAATGATTGTCAATACGACAATAGCAGGGCCGACTTTACCTAAAACATCCACAATTTTATCTAAACCACAGATCACTGTTAATGCGACAACAAATCCCATTCCCAAAGCACCAATCCAAGGATTCAAATCATATTGTTGTGATACCGTCGCACCAGTGCCTCCAATCATGACAATAAACGACATGTAAATAAATAAAATAGAAAAGTAATCGAAGAATCTACCTACCCAGCGTCCACATAGATACTCATAAATTTGCCCACCATTTTCAAAACGTTGATGATTTCCAATAATGACAAATTCACGCCCTACATAACAAAACAACACCAATACGACCAATATTCCTAAAATGCCTGAATAACCATAAGCTGTAAAATACTGCATGACTTCTTGACCAGTAGCAAAGCCCGAACCAATCAAAAAAGCGATGAATGCGCCTGCATACGTGAGAACACGCCCCCAAGAAATATGTGTTTGCGTTTGTGCCATAGACTTGCCTTAGAGATTGATAATGAATGAACTGGCAAATCTAAGGTGTTTTAATTAACCTTGAATGTATATTTTCGACATAATATTGTCATAAATTTCCACTTATCTTATTAATATATAATCAAAAAATTAATATTTTTTATAAATGGCTATGTTTTTTATATTAATTTATACATATTCCATAGAAATAAAAATTAGCGCTTTAAATGTTGTGTTCCTAAGCGACTCAAATTCACCGCCAACACATAGCCATACGCCTCCATCAAAATGATTTTGCTATCTAAGCCTGTAGTGGTCTAATACAATAAGACACTTTTCTGAGAGAATATTCACTCACTTTAAAAGGTCAAAGTCATGACCAAAAAATCCCTCGCTGTTGCCACCAATTTCTACCTTAGATGACTCTACAAAAGTATACTCCTACAAGGAAACAGGTCAGATATGCAAATTGTCTTCTAACAAGGTTTTGAATACATAAAATCGAACTTGCATTAAAAATGCTAAGCAACATGGTATTCATTCAAAACACAAAGATGAAATTAATCTGGCAAAATTTACGCAATATTGTTGCACCTGTACCAAAAAATTAACAATATCATGACATTCAACATAATTTATATGCATATTTACATGCAGTCACCACAAGACTTTACAAAGATTATTTTAAAAAACTATAAAAATTATAGTGAATATTAATTTATTCCTATGCTGCAATATTGCCTACAATCATTGCTTATAGTAAATAGGAATCAGTTTTGTTATCAATCAATCGGATTGAGTTCAGTGTACTTCAGCGTCAATTGTTACAACCTATGTCTTTGCAATTTTCAACTGGCATGGTCACTGGCCTAATCGGTCACAATGGTTCAGGTAAATCCACTTTGCTAAAGCTGCTGGCTAAGCAACTCAAACCGACTCATGGCACAGTTTTACTTGATGACAAGTCACTGCAACAATGGCATAGCAAGGCTTTGGCTCGAGAAATTGCCTACTTACCCCAACACCTGCCTGCAGCTACTGGACTCACTGCCTTTGAATTGGTACAAATGGGGCGCTTTGCATGGCATGGTTTGATGACATGCATGAATCACCAAGATGAACACATCATCAATCAGGCCTTGAAACTGACGCATACCGAAGCATTTGCACAACAATTGGTTGACACTTTGTCAGGCGGAGAGCGCCATCGCGTGTTTTTGGCGATATGTGTGGCACAAAAAAGCCGTTATTTACTGCTGGATGAACCATTGGCAGCTTTGGACATTGCCCATCAATTGGAAGTGATTCAATTGGTGCACACTCTTGCCCATGAATTGGGTTTGGGTGTCATCATCGTTATTCATGACATTAATTTGGCCGCACAATACTGCGACCGCTTGATTGCCATCAAACACGGAAGCTTGCTCTACGATGAAAAGCCAGCAGAATTGATGACTCAAGCAAAGCTTCAAGATATTTATGGCGTGGCCTTATCTTTATTGCCCCATCCTGTGAATCAACACACTGTGGCCTTATTATGATGCGGCCTGTAAACCTTTACAGGTCGCTATTGATTGCTTTGTTGTGCCTACCAGTTTTGTTACAGGCACAAAACATCAAAATCATTTCATCGGATTGGGCCATTGTTGAAACCCTTGTGGCGATGGGGCATGCACCTATTGGCGTGGGTGACAAACGTGCATACCAGCGCTGGGTGGCACAACCTGCATTACCTCCTAGCACTGTTGATATTGGTTTGCGTGCCCAACCCAATCTGGAATTAATACGCCAATTGCGTCCTGATTTGGTTGTGAATTCATCGTGGTTTATGCAATTGCAAGCACGGGCCATCCCAAATGCTAAAAGTGTCAGCATCGATTTCTTTACCTCTCAAGGCATAGAGTGGCACCATAGCGTGGCACAAACCCGAGCATTGGGTAAACTCATTGGTCAACCTGCTGCTGAAACCTTAATTCAGCAAGCCATGCAACAATTTTCACACCAGAGCAAGCAATTGGCACCACATGCAAAGCGGCCTTATGCCATCGTGCAATTCATAGATGCGCGCCATTTACGCATATATGGCAATAACAGCATGTATGGTCAAGCTTTGACACAACTTCGTTTACGCAATGCTTGGAACATGCCAACCAATGCATGGGGCTTTAGCCAAATTGATTTATTGCAACTGTCTAAATTGCCTGCAAACACCCGTTTAATCGTCGTGCACCCTCATCCTGCCAATGTGGCACAGCAGTTACAAAAAAGTGCGTTATGGCAACGCTTGCCTTACAGTCGTTCGGTCAATCAAATTGTATTGCCGGCAGTGTGGAGTTTTGGAGCTCTGCCTTCTATGCAGCGTTTTGGTAATGAATTGACTGCCAGCTTAAATGGCAACAAGGTGGGTACATGGTAAGTACACAACTGCCTAGAGGCAATCGAAAATGGCACTGGGTATTGGGCAGCTTATTGTTACTGTGCCTTATCAGTCTTCTTGTGTTATGGCATGACAGTGGTGCACCTGCTTGGCAAATACTGTTTTCTAATTCTAAAGAATTGTCTTTAGAAGCCCTATTACTGCAAACCTCGGTGCTACCTCGCTTGGTTATGGCGATGTTGGCAGGCGGAGTGTTAGCGGTCTGTGGGGTAGTGTTGCAACAACTAACCCGTAACCCCCTTGCCGCAGACAATACTTTGGCCGTTAGCAGCGGTGCACAAATCGTTTTATTAATCGTCACGCTGTTTTTTCCCAAATGGATGTTGTGGCGTGCGGATGTCTGGGCTTTTTTGGGGGCTATTGTCAGCATGAGTATGGTGTTGGCTTTGTCATACAAAAATGGCCTTCATCCTGTGCGTATGATTTTAGCAGGTTTGATTTTAAACCTGTATTTGGGTGGATTAAGCATGACATTGATGCTGTTTTACAGCGAAGAAGCCCGCGGCATCATGCAGTGGAGCAGTGGCTCTTTGGTACAAGATGGCTGGCAAGACGTCTTGGATTTGACCTTGCGTGCAACCCAACCATAGTGTTTATCGCCATTGCTTTATTGTCCAAACCATTGTCTATGCTTAGCTTAGGCGATGAACAAGCAAAAAGTTTGGGCGTACCTGTGTTGTCTTTGCGCTTGGCAGGCTTGGTATTGGCCGCTTTTTTATGTGCTAGCGTTGTCAGCATGGTGGGAATGATGGGTTTTGCAGGTTTGGCTGCGGCAGCCGCGAGCAAACATCTTGGCTTGCACAATTTCAAAACCCAAAGCATGGTCGCGTTTGCCATCGGTGCTTTGTTGCTATTGCTTACCGATACCGTATTGCAAATTTTGGCACTGCACACAGGTTGGCTATTGTCTACAGGTGCAGTAACAGCTTTTATCGGTGCGCCTTTATTGTTATGGCTGATTTTTCGCGCCTTGCCAACACCTTTGGTACAAGACTACAAAGATTACGTCCACATCACCCCATTCAACCGCCCCACCATTTTCATCATGATGGTATTAGCAGTCACGGTATTGCTGATAAGTCTGTGGGTAACACAAGATGCATATGGTTGGTACATCAATTTGGACAAAGATGCTTGGCTATTGCGTTACCCACGATTGTTGATGTCCGCAGCGGCAGGCATCATGTTGGCTACGGCAGGCGTCATTTTGCAACGCATGACGCTCAACCCCATGGCCAGTCCCGAATTGCTTGGCATCAGTGCTGGCACTGCCGCTGGTGTATTTATTGCCCTCTTATTGGGTATCAGCAGCAGTGGTTATTTGTGGATGTGCGGTGTAGGTTCGGCCATAGCCACTCTGACAATCATTTTGTTATTCAACCGCAACAGCGGTTTACAGCCCGAACGCATTTTACTCACTGGCATGGCCATCGCTGCTTTGTTTGATGCTTTAATCAATGTGTTTTTGGCTGTAGGTGATCCGCGGGCGCAAAGTGTTTTGGTTTGGTTGTCTGGTTCAACTTACCAAGCCACACCTTTATTGGCCAATGGTTTAATTGGCATTGCTTTGCTGTTGTTGATACTGAGCCTACCCCTAGCACGCTGCTTAGGACTGCTCAGCTTAAATCCCATCATGGCCCAATCTTTGGGTTTGAATGTACCCTTAACCCAAAAAATACTGGTGGTTTTGGCCGCTATTTTGACGGCACTGTCCACTTTGATGCTCGGCCCCATGTGCTTCGTTGGTTTATGGGCCCCGCATTTAGCCAAAATTTTGGGCTTTCATAAGCCCTTACACCAACTGATGGCCGCTGCCACCATTGCGGTGATTGCCATGGTATTTGCCGACTGGTTAGGCCGCCAAATTGTTTATCCGTATGAAATCCCCGCCGGTCTAATGGCCACTTTACTTGGTGGAGCTTACTTCTTTAGATTGATGCGAAAAACATGAATTTTACCCAAACCCTGTCTTTTGCCATACAACGTTATCGCAGTCACATTGTCATTATGCTGCTGTTGTCATTGTGTTCCAGCATCATGGGCGTGGCAGTGTTGGCATTTATCAACACACGATTGTTACAGGCCGATACAACGTATAGTCAAGCCATTGTATGGTTTGTAGGTTTATTGCTGTTGTATTTGTTGCTTGCTACTTGGGCACAAATGGCTTTAACCCGTTTGGGACACCAATTGGTGTACGACTTACTCACGCGCCTACTCAAACAAATTATGGACAGCGACTTTCGCCACATCCAAACCTTGGGTAAAGGCAGAATAATGGCCAGTCTCTCTGGCGACATTCAAGCCATCAGTTATATGTTTGTGCGCATGCCCGAATTGCTGCAAGGCGGTTTGTTTATCACTGCAGCTTGTGCTTATTTGCTGTATTTGTCACCGAGTTTATTTGCTGTGACACTGGTGTGGATGGCTGTAACCCTTATGGGCAGTTATATCACCGTCAAGCATGTGTATCGTCACTTAGGACACATGCGTCTGCAAGAAAACGACTTATTCCAGCAATATGAAGCGGCCTTAAATGGTCACAAAGAACTGAGTTTGAACCACTACCGTGCCCAGCGTTTTTACCATGAAACATTTGCCCCTACTGCACAAAAACGTCGCCATCATGTAGTTTGGGCTGACAATTTTCATGCATTAGCTGGCAATTGGACGAATGTGATGATGTTGGGTGCAGTCGGGTTTATTTTTTATTTGGCCTATTACCAACACTGGGCCAGTATTGCCGATGCGACCACCATCGCCATCACCGTATTGTTCATCCGCACACCGTTGTTGGCAGCGGTAGGTGCTTACCCTACTGTATTACAAGGCAAGGTGGCATTACAAGCCTTAAGCGAACTGAATCTGCCTGAACCTTCAACCGATTTTTTTACAACCTACGCTGTTGCCAAAAGATTGGCAACGCATCCATTTAAATCAAGTAACATATGCCTATGACAGTGCAACCAATGGTACATCAAACTTTGTTTTGGCCCCATTGGATTTTACGTTACAACGTGGCGAAACCGTTTTTTTGATTGGTCAAAATGGCAGCGGCAAATCGACTTTATCGTTGTTATTAAGCGGCCTGTATCTTCCCACCAGCGGCCACATTGAGGTCGATGACACCACAATCGATGCCAACAACCGCTGGGCATACCGTCAGTATTTTTCCAGTGTGTTCACTGATGTGCATTTGTTCAGCCATTTATTGAGTGGTGATGGTCAACTTGCCGATACCAATTTGATTCATGCATGGCTGCAGCATTTGCGCATGCACAACAAAACCGAAATTGTTGATGGTCACATTCAAAATACTGCTTTGTCACAAGGTCAAAAGAAGCGTTTAGGCCTACTCATTGCGGCAGTAGAACAGCGGCCTGTATTGATATTGGACGAATGGGCTGCTGATCAAGATCCACATTTTCGTAAGGTATTTTACGAGCAATTGTTGCCGTTACTCAAGCAACAAGGCCATACCATTTTTGCCATCAGCCACGATGACAAATACTTTCATCATGCCGACCGCATCATCCAAATGCACCAAGGCAAACTCACTGACTACGATCCAGCCAGTGCACACTCATCATTTTAAAACCCATAAAGAGACCCATTATGTCTTCTACTTCTTCTAAAAAATTTCATTTGGCGCTGTTAAGCACTGCCATTTTACTGGCATATGCGCCTGTATATGCTACTGATGTACCTGACGCAGCAACAGAAACCAATACAGAGCTCAACGCCATTGTTGTGGTTGGTTCGGCTGGTAAAGTCGGCGGCATTAAATTCCATGACACTCGCTCAGCAGACATCATCAAGCGCAACAGCATGGACGAACAAGCCGTGCACAAAGTCGATGAAGCCATTGCCAACCAAGCGGGCGTATTGACCAATATGTACGGTAATGACAACAAGGTCGACTGGTTCAAAATACGCGGCTTCGATGCTTCAGTGGCCATCGATGGCAACGTCACCACTCCTAATGGTTTTTTTGTATGGTTGCCTGAAACCTATGGCTTAGAAAGCATAGAGGTGATTAAAGGTGCCAACTCCAATTTGTATGGTGCAGCCAATGCTGGCGGTGTGGTCAATTTAGTGAGCAAACGTCCCAAAACCGAACCAGCAGGCGAAGTCAAATTGGGCTTGGGAACCGACAAACGCGGTAGCATAGGTGCAGATTACAGCGGGGTTTTGACAGAAGACAACAGCGTGCGCTACCGTGTGGTGGCGCAAGCGCGGCGAGAAGACAGCCAAATTGAATTTGCCAATATGAAACATTATTATTTTGCGCCCAGCTTAACTTGGGATATTTCTGAGCATACCAACCTCACCCTATTGGCCAGCTACCAACATGAAAAGGCCGACCCACCAATGGTTTCTTGCCCGCTTATGGCACCCTCATCGATACCCCATACGGCAAAATTGACCGTGACACCTCCATGGGAGAACCCAGTTTTGATAAGACTGACCGCACCCAAGTCACTGCTGGTTATGAGTTGCAGCATGACTTTGGCAATGGTTGGAAATTCAGCCAAAATTACCGCTATAGCCATTTAGATTTGCTCAACCAAGGCGTGTTTGCATGGGGTTCGGATGGCGATCGCACTGCTTACCGTGGTTATTCATACAGCGATGGTGACAGCGATGTTCATACGTTGGACAACCGCATCAGCAAGCTGTGGCAAGGGGATAGCTTTGAAAATACCTTATTGGTTGGCATGGACTATGTGCATTCCACCACCGATGGTAAAAACAATGGCTTCGGTTATGTGCCTGGCTTGGACATGTTCAACCCTCAATACGGTGCTGATATCACCTTAAGCGGTGACCCTTACCACATCAAATTGAAACAAACCGGCCTGTATGCACAAAATCAATACAAATGGGACCAGCATTGGGTATTGAACATGGGTGTTCGTCATGACCAAGCCAAAAGCTCCGGTCATATTGGTGTCGTTGACCAAAGCTATAATGTCAATCATACCTCTTACAATGCGGGTTTGATGTACCAATTTGACATGGGTTTGTCACCGTATGTGAACTACTCTGAATCTTTCCGCCCAATTTCAGGCGGCGATGCCAATAATCGTGCGTACAAGCCATACGAAGGCCGACAAATTGAAGCTGGTTTGAAATACAGCCCTATGAACTTAGATGGTCGTTTCTCACTCGCTTATTTTGATTTACAAGAGAAAAATGCTTTAGTCTCAGATGCCTCCAACGTACAAGTGCAAGGAGCTATAGTCATTTCTGGTGTATGACGTACAAATGAAGAAGGCGTATCCTGTTGATTGATTTCCGCCAAGATTTCAACCAACAAAAGGAATACGCCATGACTGATTTTAACCCAAATGCATTCGTACAACCACAGCAAACATTCAATGACCCATTGACCGATTTGCTGCGTCAGGGAGCCAGGGAGTTGATTGCCAAAGCGGTTGAAACCGAATTGCAGATTTTGCTGGAACAACATTCACCCAAGAAACTGC
>NZ_KB908036.1:18746-43903 GCF_000382305.1 Vitreoscilla stercoraria DSM 513 | reverse complement strand
TACAGCCCTATTTCAAAGCTCTGTAACACAGACGGCTTTCTGATTTTAAAGTTTATGTTTGACGACCATAGCGAGTTGGTCCCACGCCTTCCCATCCCGAACAGGACCGTGAAACGACTTAGCGCCGATGATAGTGTGGATTACCCATGTGAAAGTAGGTCATCGTCAAACGCCCCATTCTAAAGCCCTGATGCAAACGCATCAGGGCTTTATTCATTCTTAAAGATAGCTTTAAATATAATACACATTCATATAAACAAGCGTCCTGTAAACTTTACAGGACGCTTTTAATCATCAACGCTGGATTATTCAATCACAATTTTTGGAAAAGCATTGCTGAAATCTTTGCCCATGTCTGAGATTTTTAAGATGATTTGCCATGTTGCTTGTTGGTACAAATTGGCAATGGCCGTTTCAGTTTGCTGTAAATCTACGCCTTGACCTTGGTCCATGGCTTGGCGAATTGGCAAGCTGAGTGGTAATTGAGCCAATAATGGGACATTCAAGTTTTCAGACAACATTTTGCCACCATCTGAGCCAAAAATGGCTTCGGCATGACCGCACTGAGAACAAATATGGGTTGCCATATTTTCGATGATACCCAAAATAGGAATATTGACTTTGGCAAACATGTCGACTGCTTTTCTAGCATCCAGTAATGCAATGTCTTGCGGCGTGGTGACGATGACAGAGGCGGTCACTGGAATTTTTTGGGATAGCGTCAATTGGACATCACCTGTGCCTGGAGGCAAGTCTATGAACAAATAATCCACATCATCCCATTGGCTTTGGAATAATAATTGTTGCAAAGCTTGGCTAACCATGGGACCGCGCCACACAACCGCTTGATCGGTATTGACCAAGAAGCCAATCGACATGGTTTGAATGCCAGCTGCATTGGTGACAGGAATGAATTTGCCATCTTTTTGTTCAGGTTGTAAATGAGAAACGCCCAACATGGTCGGTTGGCTTGGACCATAAATATCAGCATCCAAGACACCAACACGCGCACCCATTTTGCTTAAAGCGATGGCTAAGTTGGTAGTGGTCGTGGATTTGCCTACACCGCCTTTGCCTGAAGCAATGGCAATGATGTTTTTGACGCCTTTAATGGTATTCACGCCTTGCTGCACTTTGTGTGTGACAATTTTGTTTTCTAGCGTCAGATGAATATTGGAGGCAGGAGTATCTGTTGCTTGAGCAATGGCTTGAATGAAAGCGTCCTGTAAGTGTGCAACAGGGTAGGCAAAGCGCAATGTCACATGAATGTTACCGTCTTGTTGTGTGAGTTTGGTAAGGGCTTTTTCTGATGCAATGGTACGGTTGCTATTGGGCAAGACAATGGCTTCAATCGCGGTTTGAATCTGTTCCACGGAAAATCCTTTTTTGGGTTGCTGTTTGAGTGGGATATTGTTGGAATAAATGGGGTCAGATGTGGCAGATGCAATCTTTTGCTATTGTAAACTTTTTAGGATGCTTTTTCCTGTTTCTTCAAAAGTTTGGTATGCTTACGCCTTGTAAGAAGGAAAATGAATGATGAGTAATATTTTGGTTGTCGGTAGTATCAATATGGATTTAATCACAGTTTTGGATCGTTTTCCAAAAGTGGGTGAAACTTTGTTAGGTCAGACATTTACGACAGCTTTAGGTGGCAAAGGTGCCAATCAAGCCGTTGCAGCTGCTCGTTTGGGCGCTGATGTGGCGATGATTGGTGCGGTGGGTGATGATGCCAATGGTACTTCGGCTTTGAATATTTTAAAGCAAGAAGGCATAGACATCAGTGGGATTGGTGTTAAGCAAAGTATGAGTTCGGGTATTGCCAGTATTACCGTTGCCGAAAGTGACAATCATATTATTGTTGTGCCAGGTGCGAATTTTGCTTTGAGTATTGAGGACATTGATGCTCATACAGCTTTGTTTGAACAGGCTGATGTGGTTTTGTGTCAGTTGGAAATTCCAATGGATTGCGTATTACATGCGGCAAAATTGGCTAAAAAACATCAGGCGACATTTGTCTTGAATCCAGCACCAGCACAAAAATTATCCGCAGAATTATTATCTTTGGTTGATGTGATGACGCCTAATCATACTGAATTGAAATTGGCATTTGCATTAGATGATACAGCTAGCGATGAGGAAATTGCTCAAATATTGCCTGTACACATGCAATTGGTGATGACTGAAGGTGCCAATGGCGCCAGTCATTATGGTATTGATGGTAAACGTCATTGGAATGCATTTAAGGTAGAAGCGGTTGATACCACAGGTGCCGGTGACACGTTTAATGCAGGCTTAGCAGTCTATTGGTCACAAGGATTGGATGTGGCTGTAGAGCGTGCCCAAGCTGCAGCAGCGTTAGCTGTGCAGCAATTGGGTGCACAAACAGCGATGCCTACCGCAGAAGCTGTGAGTGTGTTTATTCAGGCTCAAGCTTAGCTTATAAGCGAGCCAATTCGGCTTGCATGGCAGAAATATTGGCGCGTCTATCCGCAACTTGCCTTTCCCATTTAGGAATGTTTTTGCCATTTTTCTTTGCTTGGCTTAATTGATTCTCAGCCGCACGCAGTGCGGCTTTTTCACGTTGTAATTCTTGCTTCACAATGTCAGAGCGTGACAATTTTGGCTTATAAACTGCTTTGCTTGGTGCTGCTGTACGCTGATGGGTATTTTTTACCTTGCTGGTAATGGGTGCTGGGGCTTGATTGCGTAATGAAACCTGCGTATTAGGTATTGGCGTAATTGGTTTTGAGACTATTAAAATGTCATTGCGTAAGGAACCCAAAGCTTGGTCGATTGCCAAATTGTAATGAGGTGTGTTAGTTGCCGTAATCACTGAGGCTTGTGAGCGCATACAAACAGATGTCTGATGGCTAGTCCAAACTGCACATGGTAATTTCGCAAGTGAAGAGGCGTGGGCATTGGTCAAAGAACCAATGAGTAGCAAAGGTAGTAGTACTATTGATGTATGGCGGCGTAGGTTAGGTATAAACATGTACGGATATCTTTTTAATGAAACCTTTGAATTATATGTGTTTTTTTGGTTTTTATAGTTTTATGCATGCAAAGCTAAGTTAAGAGCTGCTAGTGTTTTTGTTTAGAGGGTAACCTTGCTTCTAAGTTGCGTAAATTCCTATGTTAGAATCATTACTATTGTGCGGTTTGGATAAGCTATGAAGCGTGTGACCTTTTTGTTAAGTTTTCGAGCTGTGGCTTGGATGCCTCTGATTTTATGTCCTATGGCGTTGCTTCCCAGTTCGGTATTGGCATCTCAAATTGCATCAGACAATGCTTTGTCTGATGCTTTACAGTCTAATTGGTCTGAAGTGACCGTCAGCGTACGCCCTTTTTCTATCGCCGAGCAAGAATACTTGAATGAGCAAGCCAAGGAGCGAGGCAAGAATGTAAAAGATGTCACACCGCCGAATCCATCAGAATTACAGTATGCTGTTGTTGTGGAAGTGGATAATTCTGAAGCAAAAGATATGCTAGAAGAACATTTGCCACTGATTGTGCAACAACAAATGAATTCGGATATCGATGCTGAGCAAATTCAATTTTTGGTCGATGATACACCTCAAGATGCCAAAGACATGTTGGATACCTTAGGGTATTTTAATGCTGTCGTGCGTGTGAAAACGGATTCATTGCCTTATGTGGTTCAGGTGGATTTAGGAAAGCGGGTTTTTATTACATCTGCTCAAGTTAATTTAGATGGCCCTGTTTTAGATGATGAAAAACTGGGTGAATATTTCGCGAATGTCATGTCGGGTTGGACGGCTAAAGAAGGTGAGCCTTTTTTACAAAGTACTTGGAGTGGTAGTAAAAGTGCCGCCGTGAGTGGTATGCGTCGCAAACAATATCCTTTGGCACAAATGACGCAATCGCAAGCATTGATTGACCCTGCGGCAGCAACAGCTGTCATGACTGCGACGATTGACAGCAAAAAGCCTATTTTTTTTGGTGCATTGGATGTCAGTATCAATGAAATATCGTTACCGAATGGCGAGAAAACCAATCAAAAGCCTCGTTATCCTGAAAATATTGTGAGAAATCTGGCACCATTTCAGCAAAGTGATGTGTATGACAGTGATAAGGTGGTCGATTTTCAAAATGCTTTAGAGCAAGACAGTCATTACAGTAGTGTGATGGTGACACCACAATTCAATCGCCTACAAGACGATCAAGTGCCTGTATTGGTGACAGTACAAGAGGTGCCACGTCAAAAATTTGATGCAGGCTTGAATTTCGATTCAGAAGATAGCCATGGTATTCGTTTGGGTTATGAGCATTACAACGTTTTGAATCGAGGTTATGTTGGCAGTAGTTTTGTGTCTTATAACAAATATGAGCAAAGCTTTGGTATTGGTTTAAGCCATCCGCGTGAGTTTGGCAGTTCGTACAATATGGCATCGTTGAATTATAAGAACGGTACTGTACAGCGTGTGAAGACTGAGTCTTGGAATGCAGGGCTTTGGAATGTGAAAGAATTTGATAACAGTGAGCGTCGACTAGGTTTAGAATTTTACCGTGATGACAGTCATGTAGAAAATGGCCCAGATTTTGGCGTAAATTATGCCACGATGTTGACTGCATCATGGCGATATAACCGAGTACAAACATCGATTCGACCACAAAATGGTTATTATGTTTATGGCAAAATTGGCGCTACTTTGGGATCGGTTTTATCGAGTGCTTCGATGCAAATGGTTCGTGCTGATACGGCTTATTATTACACGCCTGAGCAAAAAAAATATGGTACTTTCATTGTCAAAGGTCGAGCCGGTGTGGTGAACGTGTCGGATGAATTAAATGCACCACAAAGTTTGTTATTCCGTACAGGTGGTGCTACTTCTGTACGTGGTTATGAGCATGAAAGCATTGGTATTACAGGTTATCAAGATGCAGTGATTGGTGGCAAAGTGATGGGTGTTGCAAGCTTGGAATACCAATACCCAATTAAAGACAATTATGCATTGGCACTGTTTCATGATATGGGCGATGTGGCCAATCGATTTGATGAATTTAAAATTCAACACGGTACAGGCATAGGTGCCCGTTGGTTTAGTCCTTTCGCACCGATTGCTTTTGACTTGGCTTATGGTCATGAAGACCAAAAAATTCGTTGGTATATCGGCTTGGGAACATCGTTTTAATCCGCGATGTACTTATCTGACCTGAATCTTGTTTTATTAACTGCGAGTATTGTGTATGCATTCCCATAATGAGACAGACGCTGCTGTCGCATTGCCTGAAACGCCTTCTAAACCACCTAAAAAGCCCCGTCGTTGGTGGTTGCGTTTTTTGGTGGCTATTTTATTGGTCGTGGTTTTGGTTGTGTCGACTTTATTTTGGCTGACGCGTACAGAGTCGGGTTTGCGTTTTACTTTATTCCGTATTCCTGCTTGGTTTGGTGTAGAAATTGAAGCGGACAAGGTATCAGGTACCGTTTGGAATGGATTCAATGGTAATAACTGGGTAGTGAAAACGGAAAGCGCCAACATTCATTTGAATCATTTGGAGTTAGATTGGGCGAGCAATGCTTTGTTTTCTAAGACCATACATGTGCGCCGTTTGGATATCGGTGAAATGCACATTGAAGTATTTGAAACGGAGCCTAGACCCAAACAAGAGGCCAAATTTCCAGAAAAATTGCGTTTGCCAGTGAATGTGCATTTGGATGAAGTGAATATTCATGCCATTACTTTTGGTAAAGAACACAGTGTTATTTTAAATCAAGCACAATTAAGCTATCACTATGAGCAAGGTCAGCCACATCGCTTGAATATTCACAGCTTGGACAGCACGTTTGGTTTGGCTGATGGCTATGTTTCTCTTAACGAAAACAAACCTTTTGCAACCGATGCCAAGTTGAATGTGATGGGTAGTCGAGATGGCATCACGGTCAAAGGCAATGCTGCTGTGGGTGGTGATTTGGACAATCTGACGGTCAATGGCAAATTCAGTGGTGAAGGTGTGATATTGAATGTAGATGGTGCGTTGCATCCATTTGCCAAAACATTAAACCAACAATTTTCTTTTTTGAATGTCAATGGCAAAGGCTTAAACCCTAAAACCATCATTCCAAGCTTGCCCGAGGCGCAAATTGAACTGGAAGTGGGTATTGAACCTATTGCTGGCACCAATGAAATGCAAGGCGTCCTGAAAGTGTTGAACAGTAAGCCGATGCATATTGATGCAAATGGTATTCCTGTTCAATCCATTGATACGCAATTTAAATTAGATCGAGAAGGGAAAGTAATTTTATCCTCATCGAATATACGGACACTGCATCAAGGTCAAGTTGCGGTGAAAGGCGTGGTGGATGCGGCGCAGTCTGTATTGGATTTGGATGTGAATGTCAGTCAACTCACGCTGGCTGATATTGTGAACAATCCGATGAAAGGCACGTTGGCAGGCGACATTGAAGTCACAGGTCAATTCGATAGCCCGCAAGCAGATTGGCGTTTGAAGACCGAACGCTTGCGTTCTTCAGGCCGCTTTAATATGTTGGTTGATCGTCAAAATGGTCAACAAAGCTTGCAGATTTCTAAAGCACATATTGCCACGCCTGATGGCGGTAGTATTGGTCTTGCAGGACAAATGAATTTGTACAAAGACCAAGCTTTTAAAATTGCGGCTGTCAGTCATCGTTTTAATCCTGCTTCATTGTCCAAAGATTATCCGCAAGGCAATGTGAATTTGGATGTGCGTGCGTTGGGAACTTTGGCAGGTGAACCTGTGGTTAAGGCTTTATTGGATTTGGGTAACAGCAGTTTGTCGGGAGCCAAACTCAGTGGCACAGGTGATGTGGTTGTCAGCAATCAACATTTAAGTCGTGCCAATTTGAGTGTGTTGCTTGATGGCAATCGCATTAAAACCGATGGCAGCATAGGCAAAGCGGGCGACAAATTGAATGTGGATATTCATGCACCGCGTTTGGATCAATTTGGTTTCGGTTTAAGTGGCTTATTGACTGCCAAAGGTCATTTGGCAGGCGACCCTAAAAAACTGGACATTCAATTGGCAGGTCAAGCACAAAATCTGCGTTTTAAAGATGCTGTGGCAGTGCAACAAGCACGTTTCGATGTGAAAGCATCGCCCACCATGAGCGCGCCTTTGAATATCAGTGTCAATGGCAATGCTTTGAAGTTTGGTACGACTTTGGTTGACCAAATCAATGTCAATGTGGCGGGAACAGGTAACAATCACAATATCAAAGCCGATGGCAGCCTGAGCTTAGATAAGCAGCCTTATCGTTTGAATTTGGCGGCACAAGGCGGCCTGAATGATGAGATGCAGTGGAAAGGAACGGTTGCCACTTTGGATATTGGCGGTGCATTCAATGCCCGTTTGAACAACCGCATGGCTTTAGAAGCAGGGGCACAGAAAGTGGCGTTGAGCAGCGCTTCTTGGGGTTTAATGGGCGGCAGTTTGAATTTGAATCATTTTATTTGGGAAGCTGGCAAAGGTCTGCAAACCAAAGGTTCGGCTTCGGGCTTGGATATTCGTGAAATTAACAATTTGGTACAAATCCCAATTGAGCAAAATGTCATTATTGGCGGTGATTGGGACATGTCTTATGGCCAAAATATGAATGGCTTTTTGCGCTTGCAGCGTCAATCTGGCGACGTGACTTTGCCGCAGCGCAATCAAAAATTAGGTTTGAGTCGTTTGCAAACCGATACGCGTTTTCAAAATGGCAGCATCAATACCAAAATTGATTTGGTGACCCAATATGCGCGTGCCAATGGTCAAATCAACATTCGTCAAGCTTATGGCAATGTTTTTGCTAATGCGCCTTTGAGTGGTACGGTGAATGTGGTGGCTGATAATTTGGCGACGGTGCGCAATTTCTTACCTGTGGGCATGGAGGTTACAGGCCGCGCTGAAGCGAATGTGAAATTAAGTGGCTCGATAGGTAAACCGCAATTGTCTGGTCCGTTTAGCGGGACCAATTTAAGCTTTTTAGATCGTTCGAGTGGTGTGTATTTGAAAAATGGTTCATTGCAATCACATTTTTCAGGACAATCTTGGATGATTGATGCTTTGACTTTCCGCGAGGGTGCGGGTACTGCGACAGTGAAGGGTCAAGTTAATTTATTGGGTTCTGATCCTGATGTGAATTTGAAATTGATTTTGAGTCGTTTTGAAGCCTTATCGAAACCGACACAGCAATTAACCGTGAGTGGTGAAGCAGATTTAACGTATTTGCCCGCAAAAGGTTTGAGTTTGGTTGGTGGCGTGAAATTGGATAGGGCACGTTTTGATTTTCCAAAATCCAGTGCACCTTCTTTGAGTGATGATGTGGTGGTATTGGGGCGTCCTGTAAAAGAAAAAAATGCCAGCACACCGATTCATTTGAATTTGTTGTTGGATTTGAACAATGCTTTCCGTTTTAATGGTCAAGGTTTGGATGTGTTGCTGGGCGGTCAAGTGCGTTTGTTGGCGCAGCCGCGACAAGATGTGACTGCCAATGGACAGATTCAAGTGGTGCGTGGCCGTTACAAATCTTATGGACAAGATTTGGTGATACAACGCGGTTACATTACTTTTGTCGATGAGCTTTCCAATCCGACATTGAATGTACGAGCAGAACGCAGAGCTTCGCCTGTGGGTGCAGGCGTGGAAGTCACTGGCAGTTTGTCGCGCCCTAATACGGTGTTGGTGGCAGATGAACCTATGAGCGACAAAGACAAACTGTCTTGGTTGATTTTAGGTCGCCCATCTAATAGCGAAAGCGATGATGCTGCGATTGCGGCAGCGGCGGGTGCATGGTTGGCAGGTGGCATTAATAATAAAATTGGGGTGGTGGACAATATTGGTTTGGAAACCCGCCGCACTCGCAATACCGAAACGGGTGAAATGAATGCAGCTGAGCAAGTCATCAATGTCAGCAAGCGTTTGACCAATCAGTTGAGCTTGGGCTATGAATATGGTTTAAGCAGTGCAGAATCATCGGTAAAATTGATTTATTATATTAGCCGCTCTTTGCAAATGATTGGTCGTGTGGGCAGCTATTCCAGCGGTGGTGAATTGCGTTATAGCAAGCGTTTTGATGGCTTCGGTCAGCAAACTCAGGCCACACGTGAAGCATATGAGAAAGCGCATACTCGTCCTGTTGAAAAACAGTGATGGATTTGTTTTATAAGCGTCCTGTAAATGTTTTACAGGACGCTTTCAAGATTAAAAGGGCACGCCATGTTATTGTCGGTGTATCAAGTGTTGTGGCGTATGGCGCCCAAAATCATTCAACGTTATTTGCGCAAACGTGCTCGTATGGCGCCTGCGTATTTGGCGCATTGGGACGAGCGTTTTGGCAAACCTTTGCCCAATCCTGTACGTCAACCGATTTGGATTCATGCCGTCTCGGTTGGTGAAACCCGTGCCGCTGCACCATTGATTGCCGCTTTACAACAATATTTTCCTGATGCGCCGTTGTTGCTTACGCAAATGACGCCGACAGGACGTGAAACAGCAGAACAATTGTATCCACATGCCCAATGTCGCTATTTGCCTTATGACCGCAAAGATTATGTGGCGCAGTTTTTACAAGAGCATCAGCCCATCATGGGCATTTTGATGGAAACGGAATTGTGGCCGAATTTGATGCATGCGTGCCATCACTCTCAGATACCTTTGTTTTTGGCCAATGCGCGTTTGTCGGAAAAGTCGTTGCAAGGCTATTTGAAAGCCGCTTCTTTGTTTCAACCTGCTGTATCTCAGTTGACGGCCATTTTTGCGCAAACTCAAGTCGATGCCGAGCGTTTAAAAAGCTTGGGTGCATCGACGGTGGAAGTGTGTGGTAACAGCAAATATGATATTGAGCCGCCACAAGCTGCGATTGACTTGGGTGTTGAATTCAAGCAAAAAATCGGTTCGCGTTTGGTTTTGGTGTGTGGCAGTACGCGTGTGGACAAGCAAGGCGTGGATGAGGCGCAATTGTTATTGCAAGCATGGGCGCAACAGCCAACCGATGCTTTATTGGTTATTGTGCCGCGCCATCCTGAGCGTTTTGAGGCGGTATTTGAAGCTGCCAAAGCATTGGGATTGAAAGCTCAAAAACGCAGCGATGGACACATTGTGCGTCCTGAAAACCAAGTTTGGATTGGTGACAGCATGGGTGAATTGTTTGCTTATTACCAATGTGCGGATGTGGTGTTTGTGGGCGGTAGTTTGGTCGATACAGGCTGCCAAAATGTGATTGAACCGATTGCTTGTGGCAAGCCGACTGTATTTGGTTTTTCTACTTATAATTTTACACAAGCGTGCAGCGCTGCTTTGGAAGCTGGTGTTGCGATACAAGTACAAACTGCATCACAATGGTTGGACGTGGTCACCCATTTGTTACAGGACGATAGCAATCGGCTGGAGATGCAACAACAAGCTCAACAGTTTATACGCCACCATCAAGGTGCTAGCGATGGTATGGCTCAGCGAATTGCTGCACAAGTAAAAGGGTTAAATCGTGGTTAATCGATAGTGGATGTGATGACGCCTGCTTAAAAATCACTGCCTTGATTGAATCCTTGTCACTATCACGGTAAACTCTAAACACTTAAAAAATCGTCGCTTCGACGCCAAACATGACATTGTAAATAGAATCAGCATGAATCCATTATTTGATGTGAAATCCGCGCGCTTAGACGTATTGTCTTTGCAATTGAAAAGCAATGACTTTGTGCAATTAGAAGCCGCTTTAGAACAACGCTTGAAGCAATTGGGTGATTTTGCTTCAATGCCTTTTGTATTGGACTTGGAACAATTAGATGATCTGAGTCAATTGCCTGTCGATCAATTTATTCGGCTGTTTCGTCGTCAAGGTCTTGAGTTAGTAGGCTTGCGTCACTTTGATGAAAATACGGCACAATTGGCTGCCAAACATGGTTTGTCATTCAGTATTTTGAATGCACCGCAAGTAGAACAAAAAGTGGCGCAAGGCGTAGAGCAAATGGCAGCCGCTTTGGCACCTGAAGCTGCCGCCGTTGTAGAAACTGTAGAGTCTGTTGTAATCAATGCACCTTTAAAACAAGAGGGTGAATTGGAATTGCTCAGTGATCGCTTGGCCAAAGAGGCCAATATCACCAGTTTTTATGATAAGCCTAGTTTGGCTGAGCCTATGTCTGATAATGAGGCGAAACCGACTTTGGTTATTCGTCAACCGATACGTACAGGTCAGCAAGTGTATGCAGAAAACGCCGATTTGATTGTATTGGCGATGGTGAGTGTGGGTGCAGAGATTATTGCCGATGGGAATATTCATGTGTATGCACCGATGCGTGGTCGTGCTTTAGCAGGAGCAACAGGCAATAAAAAAGCCCGCATTTTCATTCAAAACATGCAAGCTGAATTGGTTTCAGTCGCTGGCGTATACCGAACATTTGAACGTGATTTGCCAACCGATTTAAGTAACAAAGCGATACAAGTGTATTTGGAAGACGACAAATTGGTCGTGGGCGCATTGAACGCACAATAAAACAACAAATTAATTCAATTGAAACTCAGTAAGGATAGATGACTGTGGCAAAAATTATTGTCGTAACTTCAGGTAAGGGTGGCGTGGGTAAAACCACAACAAGCGCAAGCATTGCCAGTGGCTTAGCATTGAAAGGTCATAAAACAGCAGTCATTGACTTTGACGTTGGTTTGCGTAATTTGGATTTGATTATGGGTTGTGAGCGTCGTGTGGTTTACGATTTAATCAATGTGATTCAAGAAGAAGCGACCTTAAACCAAGCCTTAATCAAAGACAAACATTGTGATAACTTGTTTATTTTGCCTGCTTCTCAAACCCGTGACAAAGATGCTTTGAACCGTGATGGCGTCGGTCGTGTGCTTAAAGAATTGACTGAGAAAATGGGTTTTGAGTATGTGGTTTGCGATTCTCCTGCGGGTATTGAGCAAGGCGCATTGATGGCTTTGTATTATGCAGATGAGGCAATCGTCACCACCAATCCAGAAGTATCGAGCGTGCGAGACTCTGACCGTATTTTGGGTATTTTATCTAGCCGCAGCCGTCGCGCTGAAATGAGTGAAGAACCAGTTAGAGAACATTTGTTGATTACCCGTTATGTGCCTGCACGCGTGGCAGCAGGGGATATGTTATCTGTAGAAGACATTACCGATATTTTGCGTATTCCATTGGTTGGTGTGATTCCTGAGTCTGGTGCCGTATTGCAAGCTTCAAATTCAGGTTCTCCTGCCATTCATTTGAACCAAACCGATGTATCTGAAGCCTATAAAGATGTGGTGGCACGCTTATTGGGTGAAAGTCGTCCGATGCGTTTTTTACAAGAAGAGAAAAAGGGCTTGTTAAAGCGCTTGTTCGGAGGATAAGGCAATGTCACTAATCGATTTATTGCTCGGTCGCAAAAAAAAGACGGCAGAAACTGCCAAGGATCGGTTACAAATCATCATTGCTCAGGAGCGTGTACAATCTCAGGCGCCTGATTATTTACCGATGTTGAAAAAAGAGTTGTTGGAAGTATTGGCAAAATACGTCAATATCTCTCCTGAGGACATTCGTATTTCACAAGAGCAACAAGGGGATATGGAAATGTTGGAATTGAACATTACTTTACCCGAATCTAAGAAAGTTTCTTCATGACGTTAACTGAGTTACGCTATATCGTGGCTGTTGCGCAAGAGCACCATTTTGGTCGTGCTGCGCAGCGTTGTTTTGTGAGCCAGCCGACTTTATCTATCGCCATTAAAAAGTTGGAAGAGGAATTAGGCGTAGCCCTGTTTGACCGCAGTAGCAATGAAATTCGACCAACAGATGCAGGCTTGCGTATTTTGGATCAAGCCCAGCGCGTGTTGGAAGAAGCCGATATGATTAAGCAATTGGCCAAAGAAGAGCAAAATGAATTGGAAGGCTCATTTAAATTGGGTCTGATTTTCACGGTTGCACCTTATTTGTTACCTAAATTGATTGTGTCTTTGCGTGATTTGGCACCGAAAATGCCATTGATGCTAGAAGAAAATCATACGGGTGCTTTGACCGATATGTTGAAAAAAGGTGAGCTAGATGCCATTGTGGTGGCTGACCCTTATCAAGAAGCGGGCGTGGTCACTGTACCTTTATATGATGAGCCGTTTTTTGTCATCACGCCCAAAGGCCATGCATTTGAAGAAATGGATGAAATCACGACCAATGAGTTGGCAGATGAGCAAGTATTGTTATTGACTGAAGGCAATTGCATGCGTGACCAAGTCTTGGACAGTTGCGTGGAGTTGGCGAGCCGTCAGCGTATTAAAGGTTTGACCAATACTTTGCAAGGCAGCTCCATCAATACCGTTCGCCATATGGTGGCATCGGGTTTGGGTATCAGTGTGTTGCCAGCGACTTCTTTGACTGAAAATGATCACATGTTGTTCAGCATCATTCCTTTCAAATATCCAGCGCCAGAGCGCCGAGTAATGTTGGCAGCGCGCCGTCATTTTGTGCGCCAAAAAGCGCTTGAAACCATCAAAACAGCGATTTTCCATTCACAATTGGCAGGTGTGCGTTTTGTGAAGCCAGAAGAATCTACGGAAGATTGAAAATAATTGAATAAAGTACTTGGCGTAGGGGTATGAAAACGGTTATAGTTACACCTCTGACGCGGGGTGGAGCAGCATGGTAGCTCGTCGGGCTCATAACCCGAAGGTCGTAGGTTCAAATCCTGCCCCCGCAACCAAATACGAAAAACCAGCTTAATAGCTGGTTTTTTTGCATTTCAGGTCGCTTAAAAAGATTCAGTAAGCTTTAAAAATGGCAGAATCATTTGGTTGATGATTGGAGTATGGGCTGAATTTTTGAAAGATGAAGGCAATATTTTATTTCATTTTAGAAATGCTAAAACAGTATCGGTAGAAATGCTAAAACAGTATCGGTTAGAAGCGGTCTGAATGGGGAATTAGAAATAAGTTAACAAATGACTTGACGCAACAGCCTAGACGCGCTATAGTTACATTTCTGACGCGGGGTGGAGCAGCATGGTAGCTCGTCGGGCTCATAACCCGAAGGTCGTAGGTTCAAATCCTGCCCCCGCAACCAAATATGAAAAACCAGCTTAAATAGCTGGTTTTTTTACGTTTCAGGACGCTTTTATTGAATCACTCGGTTTACAATAGATTGATTAACCATGTTGGACAATAAAGGAGCGTTATGAATACCAGTGATCAAAATCCGTTTACTTTATGGCAGCAATTTTGGCAAAATGCCAACCCTCAAATGACCCCGTTTTTGCCGCCGATGTCGGCAGAAGATGTGCAAAAGAAAATCAGTGAGTTACAAAGCGTGGAGCTTTGGTTGAGTTTCAACTTGCAAATGGTGCAATCGCAATTGGCAGTGCTGGAACAGCAAAAACTGTTTTTTGCATCTTTAAGCCAAATGGGCGAAAATCTCGCTAGCAACAAAGATTAATCAAACTAGGCGACTTCAGGTCGCCTTTATTAGGTATCTCTCATGACATTCCCCCGTTATATCCCACTTCGTATGCACACAGAGTTTTCCATTGAAGATGGAATGATACGCATCAAAGAAGTGGTCAAACATGCTGCTGCGCAAGGTTTTGCGGCTTTAGGTGTGTCTGATTTGATGAATTTGTTTGGTATGGTCAAGTTTTACAAAGCTTGCCGTAGCAATGGCATTAAGCCGATTATTGGCGTGGATGTATGGGTGGAAGATGATGTCGGTGAGAGCAAAGATTACCGTTTGTTGTTGATTGCTCGCGATGCCGATGGTTTTCGTCGTTTGAGCGAATTGATCACGCGTGCTTATGTTGATGAAGAGCGCAATCGTATGGATTACCGTATCCAAGCATCGTGGTTGGCTGATGGTGACAATACGGGTTTGATTTGTTTGTCAGGCGCACATTTGGGCAATATTGGTCAAAGTTTGCTTACAGGCCGCTTGGAAGAGGCTAAAGCACAAGCACAAGCTTTGGCTGCTTTGTTTCCGAATCGTTTTTATTTGGAATTGCAACGTTTGCCTGAAAAGCCCGAATGGGAAGTGGCAGTGACAGGCAGTTTGCAATTGGCACAGGATTTGGATTTGCCGATTGTGGCGACCCATCCTGCCCAATTTTTGAACAAAGATGATTTTCAAGCCCACGAAGCGCGAGTGTGTATTTCTTCGGGTTATGTGTTGGCAGACACGCGCCGTCCTAAGAATTTTCAGCCTTCACAGTATTTTGTCGCAGCGGATGAATTTGAAGCACGTTTTGCTGATTTGCCTGAGGCTTTGCAAAACTCGGTAGCAATTGCCAAGCGTTGCAATGTGGAAATTGTATTGGGTAAAAACTTTTTGCCCCAGTTTCCAACGCCCGATAGCATGAGCTTGGATGATTATTTGGCACATTTGTCGAATGAGGGTTTGCAAGAGCGGATGGCGGTTTTGTATCCGAATGAAACCGATCGAGAAGCACGTTATCCTGAATATCAAGCACGTTTGGATTTTGAGCTTAAAACCATCATTAATATGGGTTTCCCGGGTTATTTTTTGATTGTTCAAGATTTCATCAATTGGGCGAAACAAAATGGTTGTCCTGTAGGTCCTGGTCGTGGTTCGGGTGCGGGTTCGTTGGTGGCGTATGCGCTGAAAATTACCGATTTGGATCCATTGAAATATGCTTTGCTGTTTGAACGTTTCTTAAATCCTGAACGTGTGTCTATGCCTGACTTTGACATTGACTTTTGTCAAGCCAACCGTGGTCGTGTGATTCATTATGTGCGTGACCATTATGGACATGAGGCGGTGAGTCAAATTGTCACTTTTGGCACTCTGTCATCCAAAGCAGTGATTCGAGATGTGGGTCGGGTATTGGATTTGCCGTTTGGTTTGTGTGACCGCTTGTCCAAATTGATTCCAGTGGAACAGAACAAACCTTTGGGCTTGAAAAAAGCGATGGAAGCCGAACCGCAAATTGGTGAGCTGATTGAAGCGGAAGAAGCCGAAGAGTTGATGGTTTTGGCACAAAAGCTGGAAGATTTGACTCGCGGTACGGGCATGCATGCAGGTGGTGTATTGATTGCACCGGGTAAAATCACCGATTTTTGCCCTGTCTACCAAGCGCAAGGCGATGATACGTCGCCTGTGTCGATGTTTGATAAAGACGATGTAGAGCAAGCAGGTTTGGTCAAATTTGACTTTTTGGGTCTGCGCAACTTGACCATCATCGAGATGGCACAAAATTTCATCAAAGATGGTGTGGGCGATATCGTGGATGTGAATCACATTCCATTAGACGATGCACCGACTTACAAGCATATTTTTGCGGAAGGCAATACCACAGCAGTATTTCAATTCGAGTCGGCAGGCATGCGCCGCATGTTAATGGAGGCGATGCCGAGTAAATTTGAGGAGATTATCGCCTTTGTCGCGTTGTATCGCCCAGGTCCAATGGATTTGATTCCCGATTTTATCCGCCGTATGCATGGTGAAAAATTCGAATACTTAGATCCTTTGCTTGCCAATGTTTTGGAACCAACCTACGGCATTATGGTTTACCAAGAACAAGTGATGCAGGCCGCTCAGGTTTGTGGTGGTTATACATTGGGCGGTGCAGATTTGTTGCGCCGAGCGATGGGTAAGAAAAAAGTCGAAGAAATGGTGCAACACCGTTCGATTTTTGTCGAAGGTGCTTCTAAAAATGGGATTGATGAGAAGAAAGCCAATGAAATTTTTGACTATATGGAAAAATTTGCAGGCTACGGTTTCAACAAATCTCATGCCGCAGCTTACGCCTTGGTGTCTTACCAAACCGCATGGCTCAAATACCATTATCCTGCTGAATTTATGGCAGCAACCATGTCATCGGAATTGGATAATACTGACCAATTAAAAGTGTTTTACGACGATGCTATCAGTAAAAGCAACGGCATTACTTTTTTAGCACCTTCGGTGAATCATTCGTTTTACCGTTTTCAGCCTTTGCCTCATCGCCAAATTCGTTATGCTTTGGGTGCGATTAAGGGAACGGGCGAGGCGGCTGTAAACGCCATCGTTGCCGCGCGCCAAAATGGCTTATTTACCAGTTTGTTTGATTTTTGTGAACGTGTCGGCAAACAGCATTTGAATAAGCGCACAGTAGAAGCGTTGATTCGAGGCGGTGCGTTTGATGAAATTGAACCCAATCGTGCGATGTTGCTAGCGAATGTGGGCTTGGCGATGGATTATGCTGAGCAAAAAGCCGTCAATGCCAATCAAGGTGGTTTGTTTGACATGATGGACGATGCGGCGATGCCTGAGGTTGAAATGGTATATGCTGCGCCTTGGAATGATTCTGAACAATTGGCTGAAGAGAAACAGGCCATTGGTTTTTACCTATCAGGTCACCCATTCAAGCCTTATCGTGATGTGATTCGTGGTTTTGCGAAAAAAGATTTGGCAGAATTAAAACCTGCCGATCATAAGCAATGGGTAGCGGGTTTTGTCACAGGCATTCGCATTATTATGGGTCGCCGTGGCAAAATGGCGATTGCGACAGTCGAAGATGAAACGGCTAAATTGGAAGTGGTGATTGCTGGTAACAGTTATGAGCGTTTCCAACATTTGCTCAAAGCTGACCAAGTATTGTTGTTTGAATGCAAAGTGGCACGAGATGAATACAATGGCGGCGGTGGTTTGCGTCTGAATTCGGATGGGATTTATGATTTTGATGGTGCTCGCAGTGCATTTGCTCGTAATTTGTCATTAATCACCACGCCACAAACCGATACGCATCGTTTACAAGCATTGCTACAAAGCCAGCGAGGTCAAGGCTATGTGGGTTTGCGTTTGGCTTATCAGCATCCGTTGGTGAGCGCAGAGTTGAAAACCAGCTCACAATGGCAAATTGGTTTGAACAGTGAATTATTACAACAATTAAGTCAATTATTGGGTCATGAAGCGGTCAATGTGATTTGGTAAAAACAATGGTGTTTAAAAGCGTCCTGTAAATGTTTACAGGACGCTTTTTTAGATTCAAACCATCAATCGTTTGCCCAATAAGACAATGTCTGCTTCGATGTCATCGAGTTCGCATACCCGTGGCAACAAGCCCCATTGGGCAAATCCAAATTTTTTAAACAATGCCAAGCTTGGTGTGTTGTGTCCAAAAATCACTGCCACCACATTTTTGATGTTCAATGATGGCGCAATGTCTAACATGTATTGCAACATGGTTTGTCCGAGTTTTTGACCGCGTTGGGTTTCAGACACATAAATACTGATTTCAGCCGTGATGTCGTAAGCGGCGCGAGCGTAATAATCGCTAAACGTCCCCCACGCCAAAATTTGATTGTCTGTATTGCAACATACAAGCATAGGACGATGTGGTTTTTGATGGGCTTGGAACCAATCCAATCGTTCTTCTACTGTGACTGGTTTTAAATCAGCAGTCACTTTTCGGCTGGCGATGGTGCTGTTATATATGTTAATAATGTCTTTGAGATCAGCTTCTTGAGCGATTCTGATAAGCATTTTGTATCCTTGTTACGACACTGAAGAGTGCTAAATGTGCTTAATATTTAAGATTCAGTATGGAATTTTAAAATTTCAAACACTTGTTTGAAAAAACGTGTTTCAATCAAACAGAGCCATCATATAACAAACCAATTAGGTGGTGACAATCTGAAATAGGAGTAGGAAGAAATGATGAAAAAAATTGTTTTATTGGGTATCTTGAGTTCTGCAAGTTTGCTGATGGCGCAAGATATCACAGGTAAATGGCGCACATTTGACGATAAAACCAAGCAACCTAAGTCTATTGTTCAAGTCAGTAAAGTCGGTGATGCGTATGTTGGTAGGATACTCAGTGTCGAAGCTGGTGTGAGCCCAACGTGTGAGGATTGTACCAGTAGCTTTAAAGGTAAGCCTTTGGCGGGCAGCACGATTTTGACAGGTTTGAAAGATGTCGGTCCTAATAAGTATGATAGTGGGCGTATCACCAATCCTAAGGACGGCAAAACATATAAAGCCAATGCTGAATTGACCAATAATGCCAATACTTTGCACTTGCGTGGTTATGTGGGCACGTCTATTTTAGGGCGTACGCAAATTTGGCAGCGTGTAAAATAATTGTTCAATGCAAAATTTGGTAAGACCACCGTTTAAGGTGGTCTTTTGACTTGCTTGGCATTTCTTTGCACAGGTATGATTCAACCCATGAAAAAAATTGCTTTGTGGCCTTGTGTAGGCTTATTGGTTCTGGGTTTGAGTGCTTGTCAAAGTGCAGCACCGATTCAATCGGGTCATGGTGGTTTAAGAACTGCTGTACCAGATAATGCTTCTGTGCCTGCGGGATACCATCGGGTACAAAGAGGAGAAAACTTGTACCGCATTGGTTTGCGTTATAACCAAACTGTTTCTACCTTGAGTCGTTGGAATCAATTGAGTAACCCCGGTCAAATTGAAGTGGGTCAATTATTGCGTGTGAGCAATAACGTTAGTTCAACGCCTCGTCGCAATACCACAAATACAGCGACCAATACCCGCCAAACGAATAACACCGCCAGCAAACCTGCTGTTAGTTGGAGCGCGCCTGCTACCGCAGCCAATACCACGAACGTTCGTTTAGCGCGTCCTGTAACGGGCTCGGTTTTGTCTAACTTTAATGGTGGCAGTAACAAAGGTGTGGATTTTGGTGGCAATCGTGGCGATGCCGTGAAGGCCGCGGCCGCAGGTAAAGTAGTATATGCAGGTGATGGTTTGCGTGGTTATGGTAATTTGGTGATGGTGCAACACACACCAACTTTATTGACGGTTTATGCACACAATGACCGTGTTTCAGTAAAAGAAGGCGATCAAGTCAAACAAGGTCAGCAAATTGCGACTATGGGTTCGACGGGAACAGACGGCGTGAAATTACATTTTGAAGTGCGTCAAAATGGCAAGGCTGTTAACCCTAATTCATATTGGTAGTGTGGTTTTTAACACAGTTATAAAAAAATTCAGGACGCTTGTTAGCAGCGGCCTGAATTTTTTTATGGTATTGATTGGTACTTAATTGTGCTTAAAAGAGCTTAATTATGACAAAAATATGACAACTTTGATTTTATTTTGATTTTAAAAATCTAATAAATGGTTTTTTTGAGTTTTAAATGTGCTTTTAAATCGTTTTTTGAAGGAGTATGCTTCGGCTCCTAATAAGTAATGATTCGTATTTATATATTACTTAAATCACAAATTAATCAATACGGGTAAGCGATATGTTTTGAAAAGACGATTTTCAATGTGTCGTTGACCTTTTGTGGAAGCCTTGAGTAGATGAAAAAAAACCCGCATCTAAGAAAAACGATGCCAGCCAATATGTCGCTCCTACGATGGCGGCTTTTTTATTGACCATGCCTTTTGCTACCAGTGCTTGGGCTGCAGATGTTGATGCAGATACTGAGTTAGGCGCAGTAGAGGTTTCGGTACAAAAAGCCAATCCTATGAAAGCGACTGAGTCAAATTCTAATAAATTTACTGCACCTTTGCGTGATACGCCTAAAACTGTACAAGTGATTACACGTGAAGTTTTAGACCAGCGTGGTGTGGCTAGTTTGGAAGAGGCTTTGCGTTCAACACCGGGTATTACTTTTGGTGCTGGTGAAGGTGGTAATCCGATTGGCGATCGCCCATTCATTCGTGGTATCGATTCACAACAAAGTATTTCAGTAGATGGTTTGCGTGATATTGCGGCAGGTTCGCGCGAAACATTCAATGTAGAACAAGTGGAAGTGATTAAGGGTGCGGATTCTGCATTCAATGGTCGTGGCGGTGCGGGTGGCTCGATTTCAGTAGAAACCAAACAACCTCAAACCAATGACTTTACCCACCTTGATTTGTTAGCAGGCACAGACAAATATGTGCGTGCCACAGTAGACAGCAACTGGGCAACTGACCAAGGTGTGGCATTGCGTTTGAATGCAATGGGTCAAAAAAATGACTTACCAGGTCGCAATGGTCCTGAAAACAAACATTGGGGTTTTGCACCATCATTGGCGTTTGGTTTAGACACAGACACCCGTTTGATTTTGTCTTACTATCATTACCAAACAGATGATATTCCTGAAAGCGGTGCACCATTTTACTGGCCAGCAGCCAAAGACCGTCCAACTTCAGGTACACATACTTACCATCCAACTACTGGCGGTAATCGTGATAATTGGTATGGCTTGGTTGACCGTGATTTCCGCAAGGAAAAAACCGACCAAGGTAGCATTACATTTGAACACGATTTCAATGATGATTTGAAAATTCGCAATGTGTTCCGTGCAGCCAAATCTAGCCAGCAATATGTGTGGACTCAGCCAGATGACAGCCAAGGCAATGTGGCCAATGGTTTGGTATGGCGACGTTCTAATACCCGTGATAGCGATGTCAACACTTACCAAAATGTGACCGATTTAACGGGCAAATTTGAAACGGGTGCATTGAAACACAGCTTTAATGTGGGTTTGGAATTGGCACATGAAAAATCTGCTGTCAGCAGCATTGCTTTGAATCCTACTCATGGTAGTGGTAGCGTATGTAAAAATGGTGTGGGTGCGGCAAGTGGTTATATGTGTACCAGCTTGAACAACCCAAATCCAAACGATCCATGGAATGGTACTTATACTGTGGGTGATGCAACCAATTACCGCACTAAAACCACTTCTGTGTATGCGTTTGATACCATTGAATTCAACCCACAATGGTTGTTGAATGCAGGTGTGCGTTTTGACCATTATGATTCGAGCGTGCAAGCACCTGGTAAAGAGCGTTTTACTCGTACAGACAATTTGTGGAATTACCAATTGGGTTTGGTATACAAACCATTGCCAAATGGTAGCATTTACGCCAACTTTGCCACTGCTTCAACCCCAGGTAACTCATTCTTGGGTCAAGGCATGGAAGACCAAGGTATCGATCCGACTTCAGGCCGCTCACCTGTTGCCAATGCCAATGAATTGTCACCAGAAAAAACCCGCTCGTATGAAGTGGGTACCAAATGGGATTTGTTGAACGATCGCTTGTCTTTGACTGGTGCGGTGTTCCGCAATGAAATCACCAATGCTCGTATTGTTGAAAACGGCGTTGCTCGCATGGCGGGTGAGAAAGTGGTTGATGGTTTTGAATTGGGTTTCAATGGTCAAATCACCGATCAATGGAATGTGTATGGCGGTTATACTTTCATGTCTAGCGAACAGAAAAAATTGGCGAAAAATGCCAATGGTTCTGATAACGTGGCTCAAGGCAAAGACTTCTTCAATACGCCTCGTCACAGTGGTAGCTTGTGGACCAGTTATGCATTCACACCTAAATTGACAGCAGGTGTCGGTTTGTATGCACAAAGCAGCGCAGTGGGCAGTTACACACAAAATGGTGATGCGGTCTTGATCAAAGGCATTCCAGGCTACACGCGTTATGATGCGATGGTGTCTTACCAAATCAATAAAATGGCCAAAGCCCAGTTGAATGTGTATAACTTGACTGACAAAGAATATTACAGCTCAACTTATTCAACCCATTACGCTTCCATCGGTGCAGGTCGCTCTGCGGTTGCGAGCTTGAAATTAGCATTCTAAATCTTGATTAAGATGCATTGAAACAGCCCCATCTTCGGTTATGATGATGGGGCTTTTTGTCTGGAGCATACTTATGTTATTACGTATTCCCGAATTGCTGAATGCTGAAGAAGTCAGTGTTTGCCGTGAGTTATTATTGCAACAACCTTGGCAAGATGGGCACTTGACGGCAGGACACATTGCCGCCCAAGTGAAAACCAACCATCAGTTGCCACGGGATAATATGATTGCGCAACAAATCGGACAGTTGATTTTAGACAAGCTCGGGCGCAGTTCTATGTTTATGGCTGCTGCTTTGCCGCTGAAAGTCTTGCCGCCGCTGTTTAATCGCTATGAAAACGGCACCGCGTATGGCAATCACATCGACAATGCCATTTTCACCATGCCCAATGCTGATATGAAAGTGCGCAGCGATGTGTCGACGACGGTGTTTTTGAGCGAACCTGATGAGTACGAAGGTGGTGAATTGGTCATCAGTACGGCATATGGCGAAAACCGTGTCAAATTGGCAGCAGGTGATGCGATTGTGTATCCTGCCAACAGTTTGCATCGGGTGGAGCCTGTGACGCAAGGCGTACGTTTGGGGGCATTTTTTTGGACGCAAAGCTTGGTCGCTTCCAGTGAGCAGCGACAAATTTTGTATGATTTGGATGGTTCGATACAAAAGGTTTTAGCCACAGATGCACACAGTGAAGCCGCGCGTAGCTTGAGCGGTGTTTATCATAATTTATTGCGTATGTGGTCGCAAACATGAGCCATTCTCATATTTTACAGGCCGCTTTGAATCACATTCCCATAACGCTGCAATGTTTGCGTGATTATGAAATCACGGCTCAAGATTTTGTGCGTTCAGATATTTGGCAATACATTCAGCAAGGCAGTGATCAAAATATCAGTGTGGCAGCCAATCGCCGTGCGTTCGATGATTATGGTTTGCGCCCACGTATTTTGCGAGATGTACATCATGGTGGCGTGGCTGTGCAGATTTTGAATGAAACATGGCAAGTGCCGATAGCATTGGCACCTGTGGCTTATCATGGTTTGGTGCATCCTGAAGCAGAGTTGGCAACGGTGCGTGCAGCCGTGGCGATGCAAACACCGATGGTGGTCAGCACTTTGTCCAGTTGCCGTTTTCAAGACATACGTTTGGCAGCAGAGGCGGGGGCGCAAGAATTGAAGCGGCCTGTACCGCCCCTTTGGTTGCAATTGTACAGTCAAGCGAGTCAACAACAGACGCAGCAAGTGTTACAGGACGCTTTAGATGCACAATTTAGTGCGGTTATGTGGACGGTAGATGCACATTACAAACGCTCGTCTTTGGCTTTGCCTGAGGGCGTGAGTGCGGTCAATATTGATGCTGATGCGCAGTACAAGCACACCAGCCATTTGTTGGATGAGCAATTGGTCTTTGGTTCTTGGTTTACCGAACATGCGCCAACGTGGGACGATTTGGCGTGGTTGCGTGAACAAACGCATTTGCCTTTGTGGCTTAAAGGCGTGAGCCATCCTGAGGATGCCAAGATGGCGCTTGAGTACGGCATCGATGGTTTGGTGGTTTCCAATCATGGTGGACGGGTTTTGGATGGCATGGCAGCGTCTTTGCATGTTTTGCCTGAAATCAAAGCTGCCACTGGCGCAGCTGTGCCGATTTTATTAGATGGTGGTATCCGACATGGTACTGACATTGTCAAAGCTTTGGCTTTGGGCGCTGATGCAGTCATGATTGGTCGTCCGCAAATGCATGCTTTGGCTGTGGCTGGTATGTTGGGCGTGGCGCATATATTGCATTTGTTGCGTATGGAGTTGGAGTTGGCTCTGGCGCAAATGGGATGTGCACAGATCAAAGAGATACATTCTGAATGTTTGGTACGTTGGTAACAAAGCTTACAGGACGCTTATTAGACTTCACCTTAGAAAATGCTATGATGTTTCTTTTTATGGAATGATGAAGATGGCAGAAACATTGCATCAAATCGATGGTGACAAACCCGCTCAATACGACGGCTTGTTGCCACAAATTGTCGCTTTAATCAGTGATGAACGTGATTTTGTTGCCAATATGGCGAATATTGCAGCGGTATTGAAAACACAGTTTGACTGGTTGTGGGTGGGTTTTTATTTGGTCAAAGATGCGCAATTGGTTTTGGGTCCGTTTCAAGGTCCGATTGCTTGCACACGCATTGCCAAAAACAAAGGTGTTTGCGGCACTGCATGGGCGCAAGAACGAACCATTGTGGTTGAGGATGTGAATCAATTTGCAGGACATATTGCATGTAGCAGCTTGTCGCAATCTGAAATCGTGGTGCCGATGATGAAAGATGGTCGCTGCGTGGGTGTGTTGGATGTGGACAGTGATGCTATTGCCACGTTTGGCCAAGTGGATGCGGATTATTTAGAACAAGTGGTTGCCACGTTGATGGCTGCATCGGATGTGGATTAAAGTCAGACGAGGTTGATACAAATGGGTTGAAGCTGATGGCTTCAGCCTATTTTTTTTGAGTAGGTATGAATATGCAATACATAAATCATAGGCAAAAAAATAACCGCTAGTGCGGTTTATTTTCCTAAATCTGTGGTGCCCAGGGTCGGACTCGAACCGACACACCTTGCGGCGGGGGATTTTGAGTCCCCTGCGTCTACCAATT
>NZ_KB908036.1:0-18046 GCF_000382305.1 Vitreoscilla stercoraria DSM 513 | reverse complement strand
GGGTCGGACTCGAACCGACACACCTTGCGGCGGGGGATTTTGAGTCCCCTGCGTCTACCAATTTCGCCACCTGGGCAGTGGATTTGGTTTAGAAGGTGCATTATAAGGGATTCAAAAAATGCGTCAAGTATTTTTGGATAAAAAAAGCAAAATTATTTTGATTTTAATGTTAAGCCCAAGTCATATAAGTCTTTTTTATTGTCACCAAAAGTGCGGTGAACAATGTCACACGCTTTTTTCAATGGCATGTCATCCATTAATAATTGTAATAATTTTTCGCCTTCGTTTGAAATACCAGCTTCATCAGTGCTTTTTTCGAGCGGATGTAACACCAAAACCATTTCGCCACGGCTTTGATTGCTGTCTTGTTTTAAAGCGTCCTGTAACTCGGTCACGCTGCCGACTAAAAATGTTTCAAACGTTTTGGTGATTTCTCGTGCGAGCATCAAACGGCGTTCAGGAAACAAAGCTGCCATGTCGGCCAAAGTGGCTTCGATGCGGTGCGGGGTTTCGTAACCGATGATGGTATGTGGTTTGCTTTGCCATTGTGCTAATAATTGGCGGCGCTCATTGGGTTTGGATGGAATGAAACCTGCAAACTCAAAATCAGGTGCCACAATACCTGCAACCGATAAAGCAGCGATTACAGCACTGGCGCCCACTACAGGCCGCACATGAAAGCCAGCTTGGCGTACTTGTTCAACCAAACGTGCACCTGGATCACACACGGCAGGAGTACCTGCATCAGACACTTGAGCGACCACTTGACCGTCTTCTAAAGCAGCAATGATTTTGCTGGCCATGGATTGTTCGTTTTGTTCACGCACACTCACCATTTTGGCTTTGATGCCATAAGCGGCGAGCAATTGACCCGTCATGCGTGTGTCTTCGGCACAAACCAAATCAGCACGAGACAAGACGGCTAAGGCATGCAAAGTGATGTCGGATAAATTGCCAATAGGTGTGGCCACCACATATAATGTCTGTGGTTCTATATGTGCTTGAGCACGTTCTAATAAGGGTTGTAACACTTGTGTCTCGTTGTAATCAGTTGATGGTGTGATACTATCATATGCGGAGGGTGCTATGCGTTTGCAACATCCAAGCGGTCGCGCAGCAGAAGACTTGGCGACAGAATTTCTGGTGGCACAAGGTTGCCAAATCATTGAGCGCAATTGGCATTGTCGCCGTGGTGAAATTGATTTGATTGTTTGGGATGGTTCGGTCTGTGTGTTTGTAGAGGTGAAAATGCGCACTTCACAAGCTTATGGTGGTGCTATGGCATCGATTACAACTACCAAACAACGAAAATTGATTTTAAGTGCACAATGGTATTTGCACACACGGGCTCAGCCTGAACCAGCTTGCCGTTTTGATGCGGTATTGATAGACGGAAATGGCCACATTCAGTGGCTGAAAAACATATTGGAATGCTCATGAATTTAACTGACCGCGTTTTTGAACACTTTGCTGAAAGCATTAAAGTCAAACAAGACAATCAAGAATTATTGGCTGAAGCGACAGCTGCTGCAACAGAATTGATGTTTGCGGCCTTGGTGAACGATGGCAAAATTTTATCTTGTGGCAATGGCGGTTCGGCTGCCGATGCACAACATTTTGCAGCTGAATTGGTGGGTCGATTTGAAATTGAACGCATGGGTTTGGCAGGCATTGCTTTGACCACAGACACATCAGCCTTAACAGCGATTGCCAATGATTATGATTTTAATCGTATTTTCTCCAAACAAGTAGAAGCTTTGGGTCGCAGCGGTGATGTGTTGTTGGCGATTTCAACTTCTGGCAATTCTGCCAATGTGATTGCAGCAATTGAAGCGGCGCACGAGCGTGATATGCGAGTGGTGGCGATGACGGGTAAAGATGGCGGCAAAATTGCGCACTTATTAAAAGAAGAAGATATTTTGTTGAATGTGTCACATCAACGTACCGCACGCATTCAAGAAGTGCATATTTTGTTGATTCATGCGATGTGTGATGGTATTGATCAATTATTAATGGGAAATGTTTAAGCGACCTGTAAGGATGATTACATGAAAAAAACGTTGGCAGCAGTATTGATTGGTGTGAGCTTGACTCAAGCGTTGAGTGGATGTGCCGCTTTGGCAGTAGGTGGTTTGGCAGTGGGCGGTTTGTCCATTTTAGACCGCCGCGCAACAGGTGCTCAAGCAGATGACCAAGTCATTGAATTGCAAGTGGTGAATAATATTACCACTTATTTGCACAATCAATATCCTGTTAATGTTTATAATAATGTCAAAGTCATCAGTTACAATCGTGCGGTATTGCTCGTTGGCGTTGTGGCAGATCAAGCGGCAAAAGATACTGCTGAGCGCATTGCCCGTTCACAATTGGCAGTCAATCGCGTGTATAACCATATTACCATTGGTGAAGAGCGTTCAATGAATGTGGCACAAGATGTGTGGATGACTTCTAAAATACGTACCATGTTACTTAATCCAAAAGGTTATAACCCAAATCATGTGAAAGTCACGACATTCAATGGCGTGACCTATGCACAAGGTGTGTTAACCCCTGAAGAGCAAGCTGCTATTAATCAGCAAATTAGCACCACGTTGGGTGTACAAAAACTGGTCACTTTGTATGAGACTTTTGTACCGACTGTGCAAACCCAGTAAGTAGTGATTTCTACTACTTAAGTAAAACCTTAAGGTGCAAATTTTGACTATTTTTCTAGATTAGGAGATATGGTTTCGTGGTTTGTATTAAAATAAGCGTATCATTTTAAATGAATTTTTATTTTTATGAATAATTCTGAGACAAGTGTTGAGCCAAGTGCCGCACAAAAAAATAAGCCTCGTTCTTCTGTTTTTATGAAGTCATTTTGGGGTCTGATTGGTTTATTGGCATTGGCTGCTGCTGGTTTGATTGGCATGGCTGTTGTGGCTTTGAATGAGCATACTTATGTTGAAAAATCGGTAGAAAAACCAGTTGATCCAGGCGTGGAAATTCTTGATTTAGCAGGTAACAGCCGTATGGTCGATAGTAATTTGGTGCCTGCAAATCCATTGGGCAGTGATGAAAATGCTGTCAAATCTGATACCGAGGGTGAGGCGCAAGCCAAGTTGAATGATGAAAAAATTGCTGGTACCAAATTGGTTGAAGCGGTGAAACCTGTTGTTGTTGAGAAGAAAACAGAACACGCTGCCAAGCCATCTGAGCATCATATCGCTAAAGTGGAAGTTGTTAAGCCACCTAAAGTAGAGAAATCAGTACAACATAAAGAAGCCAATGCACAAATGGACAATTTGTTTTGATGGATAGTAGTAAAAAAACCGCTGTTTTTAAACAGCGGTTTTTTGTGGTTCAATGTGGTTGAGTTTTTTCAACAAATCATCTACTTTATTCGGATCATCATTGCGCAGAATTCGCCAAATCTGTTTTTCAATTTCATCGGTATTGCTGTGCACAATCATGTTTTTAACCCGTAAAATATTGGACGGATGCATGGAAAATTGGCGCAATCCCAAGCCGAGTAATAAACGCGTATAACGGTCATCACCTGCCATTTCACCACATACGGAAATTGGTTTGTTGGCTTTTATGGCACTGCGTATCACATGTGTGAGCAGTTTCAGGACGGCTGGATGAGCAGGTTGATACAAGTGGCTGACGGTGTCATCTGAGCGATCTACTGCCAAAGTATATTGAATTAAATCATTGGTACCGATGGATAAAAAATCTACCAATTTCAGCAAGCTCACCACCATTAAGGCCGCAGATGGTACTTCAATCATACAACCCACCGCCACATTGCTTTCAAACTCTTGACTGCGTTCAGTCAGTTGCTGTTTGACCAACTCTAAATGGCTGTGACATTGTCGCAATTCAGTCAATGAGCCAATCATTGGCCATAAAATGCGAATGGGGCCATGCACTGCAGCACGCAAAATGGCGCGCATTTGGGTGCGAAACATCACAGGCTCTGCTAGGCATAAGCGTATACCAGTCAAACCTAATGCAGGATTTAAAGTGTCATTGTGATTGAGCCAGCGAGGGTTTTTGTCCACGCCTAAATCCACTGTGCGTATGGTCAGTGGTTTACCCTTCATTTTTTTGATGGCATCTAAATAAATTTCGTACTGTTCTTCTTCAGAAGGCAAAGTATCGCGGTTTAAAAATAAGAACTCACTGCGAAACAGGCCGACACCATCAATAGACAATTTATGCGCTGCATTGATATCGGCAGGGGATTCAATATTGGCTAAAATTTGAATATTGACTTCGTCGGCAGTGGTAGCTGCTGTATTTTTTAATTTATTGAGTTGGCGTTTTTGACTGCGGTAGAGTTTGGCACGTTTGCGGTATTCTGATAAAACCGTATCACTGGGGTCAACAATGACGACACCATCAATACCATCGACAATGACCCATTCGTCTTCTTGGATGATATTGCGCGCATTGTGCAGTGCAATCACTGACGGAATATCTAAGCTGCGCCCTAAAATAGCGGTGTGACTGGTAGGACCACCGATATCGGTGACAAATGCGGAAATGCGACTGTCTTTGAAATAAATCGTATCGGCAGGAGAAATATCATGTGCAATCAAAATCATGTCATCAAACAAATCATTGTCGACATGCAATTCTACTTCTTGACCACGCAAATTTTTAAAAATGCGTTCAGCGACCTGTAACATATCTTGCTTACGTTCGCGTAAATATTGATCTTCTATGATGTCAAATTGTTGTGATAAGCGTTCTAATTGAACTTGTAAAGCCCATTCGGCATTGATTTCTTTGGCCTCAATAATATCTATGGGCTCACGAGACAATGTGACATCAGTCAAAAGCATCAAATGCAGCGAGATAAATGCGCCCAATTCGGTTGGAGCATTCTCAGGAATACTGCTGCGTAAGTGCTCTAATTGGCGTCTGGTTTGTTTGACCGCATTTTGAAAGCGTTGGCATTCAACGCTGATTTCGTGCGCTTCAATGGGATAATGCGGCACATCATCCAAACCTTGTTGCAATAAGCGCGCTCGCCCAATTGCAATACCCCCTCCAATGGCAACGCCATGTAACATGATGCTCATGACTTTTTATCCTTCGCTATTCTTCCTCGCCGAAATATTCGGCAATGAGTTTTTTCAACGCTGCCATGGCTTCTTCTTCATCTGAACCATCGACTTCTAATGTGATGACAGAGCCTTGTGCTGCTGCCAACATCATCAAACCCATAATGCTTTTGCCATTCACGCGACGTTCTTTGCGTGACACCCAAATTTCTGATTGGAAGCGGGCGGCGGTTTGGGTAAATTTGCTGGATGCACGGGCGTGTAAGCCTAATTTATTTTCTATGGTAACGTCTGCAGTAATCATGATTTATGTCGCTTCTTCTTGTGTATAGGTTAAGGCCATGATGCCGTTGATGGCAGCTGTTTTGACTTCTTGTGCCAATAAATGAACGTTGTCTCGCAGTGGTGCATATTGGATGGCTTTGACCATCATGGGCGCATTTAAGCCCGTGAGCATCACCACATCGATGGATGTAATCAGTTTGCGCGCCACATTACAGGGCGTGGCACCAAAAATATCAGTTAAGAGCAATACCCCTTGACCTTGGTTCACTTGCTCAATCAAATGGGTGGCTTGTTCTAAAATTAACTCAGGAGGTGTGTCTTTAGCGACATTGAGCAAGCGTACGTTATCAGGACACATGTCAAAAAAATGGCTGACCAACGCATTGTAAGCATGGCCAAGTGATTCATGTGTAACAATCAACAATCCAATCATGCAGTCACTCCTGATGGGGGTGGTAATGGAAAAATCAATAGCCCAAGCGTTGGCAAACAGTCGAAACCAAGCCAGCTTGGTTCAAAGTGTAAAAATGCAAGCTCGGTGCACCTTGGCTTAATAAGCGGTCACATAAATCAGTGACCACATCCAAGCCCATGGCTTTGATGGAAGCGGTATCGTCGCCGTATGCTTGTAATTTTAGGCGCAACCAACGTGGAATTTCTGCACCACAAGTATCAGAAAAACGACTTAAGCTTGAAAAATTGGCAATTGGCATGATGCCCGGCACAATCGGAATATTCACGCCTTGGGCTTGCACGGCATCTACAAATGCAAAGTAAGAATCAATATTATAGAAATATTGGGTAATGGCTGAATTGGCACCTGCTTGGCATTTTTGTACAAAGTAATCAATGTCGCTTTGTGCATTTTTAGCTTGCGGGTGAAATTCAGGATATGCACCTACTTCAATGTGAAACCAATCGCCATGTTCTTGGCGAATGAATGAAACCAATTCATTGGCATAGCGAAAGCCATCTGATGCCATAACGCCCATGCCTGAAGGGATGTCACCACGCAAAGCCACAATGTGTTTGATGCCATGTTCACGATAGGTATTCAAAATATGGCGAACTTCTGATTCTTCTGAGCCGATGCAGGCCAAATGAGGTGCGGCAGCGGTACCTTCAGACATGATGTCTAAGACTGTTTGTAAAGTACCATCACGGGTTGTACCGCCTGCGCCAAAGGTACAAGAGAAAAATTCAGGATTGAATTGGCGTAGTTGTTGGCGTGTAACGGCAACTTTGGCACGACCTTCTTCTGTGCGTGCAGGAAAAAACTCAAAGCTTAATGGTGTACGGTTCATTTTATTTACAATCAGCTAGGAAGAAAATAACTTAAACCATACTTGAGTTTTGTCGTTAGGACACTCGTTGGGGGCTGCATGATTGATATTTCAATGAAGCATACAAATACATGCCAAAGCATGGTTTTAAGACGTGAATTAAGTATAGGGTTTTATGACAGTCATGACCATGCTTTTACTGTGAAAAATTCAAAAAAAAACGAAATTTTTAGCATATATTACGCTAACAGCAGGGATTTAACCGCTGTTGGCGCAGAATTGACCAAAGGTTTGGTTTGTCTGAAGATTCAGCTTTTTGATGGAATGAATTTTTCAGGCAAAGACGTACCGCATTGTAAGCAAACAAAAGTGGTATTTGGCTTGCCGATGGGGAATAAAGGCAAGAAAAAAATGGAAAGGTGTGAACGGCTGCTGCTCAGGCGGTAAGTGGTTTGAGTTTGGCAAATGGGGCAATTGAATAAGCCCTCTGTTTCGCTGATTTTTTTGGGCTGTACGCCGAAAATGAAAATCATGGATGTCTTTCTGGGTAATGAAAAGAAGGATGAATCAAAAAGCTATACATTTAGATGTGAAAGATTATAATAAAAAATTCCTTTTCCCATATGAGCGAAAAAAGCATGAGTAGTGAACACACAGCAAGACTTTTAATTCATTGTCAGGATCAATCAGGCATTGTGCAAGCTGTATCGGGTCTTTTATACCATGTAGGCGCCAATATTACCGCTTTGGATCAATACACGACTGAGGCCAGTGGTGGTGATTATTTTATGCGAGTGGAGTTTTTGTTGCCGCAATTGGAAAAGCAGCACGATATTTTAATTGAAAACTTTCAGCGCAATGTTGCCAATATGTATGCGATGAATTGGCGTTTGGCTTTGGTCAAAGAGCGCAAAAAAGTGGCTTTATTTGTCTCTAAACATGATCATGCTTTGATGGAATTGTTGTGGCGCCATGCGCGTGGACAGTTGCCGTGTGACATTGCTTGTGTCATCAGCAATCACGAAGATTTGCGTGAGGCGGTGGAAAATTTTGGTATTGAGTACAAGGTGGTTAAAGTGACACCAGAAACCAAAGTACAAGCCGAAGCACAAATCAACGAATGGGTGGCTGATTGTGACTTATTGGTATTGGCGCGTTATATGCAGATTTTGAGTGAAGATTTTACTGCCAAGTGGGCACAAAAAATTATTAACATTCATCATTCATTTTTGCCTGCTTTTGTCGGTGCCGATCCTTATGGTCAAGCATATGATAAAGGTGTGAAGTTGATTGGTGCAACAGCGCATTATGTGACGGCAGATTTAGACCAAGGTCCGATTATCGAGCAAGATGTGAAGCGGGTCGATCACCGTTACACTGTGCAAGAGTTGCGAGAATTGGGTGCGGATGTGGAAAGACAGGTTTTGGCACGTGCCATCACTTGGCATTTAGAAGACCGTGTCATTGTATTTGGTCATAAAACTGTGGTGTTTGAATAAAACATCATCTGATTTGAAAAAAGCGTCCTGTAAATATTTACAGGACGCTTTTTGAATGTTTACAGGGTGCTGTATCAGCGATGAGGCAAACGCCAAATCCAAATGGCGACGCACAAACAAGTGATGCCACACATGCTCCAAACCCATACCATTTCAGGAAAACGGTAATACACCATATAAGTAGACAAAGCCATCATGGAGCTAGACAGCATTTTAGCAGGCAAAGGCACTGCGCGATGTTCTTGCCAATTGTACACAATCGGACCAAATGTTTTGTGTTGTAATAGCCAATGATGAAAGCGTGGTGAAGCTTTGGCAAAACACACTGCCGCCAACAATACAAATGGCGTGGTGGGCAGCAAAGGCAGGAAAATGCCAATGGTACCCAATGCCAAAGCCAACCAACCTGCGGCCAACAAGGCATAGCGCACCATCATATCAGTCCTTTTTCTGCCACAAAGCATCCCAACCTTCATGTCCCATTTTTTCAAGCAAAGCAATGTTGCGCTCAAAAATGGTGTCTGCATTAGGGAATGCTTGCATGGCTTTGGCAATGCTGTCTTCGCGAATCAAATGCAAAATGGGATAAGGTGAGCGATTGGTATAATTGCTGATGTCGTCAGGCTCAGTACCGTCAAACTGAAATTGCGGATGAAACGGTGCAATTTGAATCACGCCTTCCAAACCATGATCGACCAAGGCTTGATCGGCAACATCTAAAATTTGATTGAACAAATCAAAATCGTTGAATAAATTCGGTTCAATCAGCAAAGTGGTTTCTAGCTCGTTGGCAGGCGTTTGCTTGAGCAAGAGCAATTCTTCATCCAAACGCTCTAAAAATACATCCAAATGCCTAGCTTGGCTAACACTAAAGCGAATCAAATCTTTATTGTAAGTGGCTTTGGCAAATGGGCATAAATTTAACCCAATCACGGCAGTTTCTAGCCATGTGCGGGTGGTTTGGATGAGGTCTTGGTGATTCAAATCAGTCATTGTGCAAATGGTTCAATGGTAAAGCGGTGGTTTTTTTCACTTCACGCAATACAAAGCTAGAGCGAGCGTCCTGTACACCTGATTGGTTCAATAAAATTTCCAATACAAAATGCGAGAAATGTTCCATATCGACAAAGAAAGCATGCAACATATAATCGGTTTCACCAGTTAACGCAAAACAGCTCAAAATTTCAGGCCATTGTTGTACTGTTTCATCGAATTTTTCACGACCGCCGCCTGCTTTGTTAACTGTCACACGAATGAAAGCTTGCAAGCCCAATTCAATCGCCGCAGGGCTTAACAAAGCAGCATAACGTTGAATCACGCCAGCATCTTCCAATTGTTTCAAACGACGCAAGCAAGGAGAAGGTGACAAAGCCACACGTTCAGACAATTCTACGTTGGTCAAACGGCCGTTTTCTTGTAAAACTTGTAAAATTTTTAAATCAATTTTATCTAAGACGATGCTCTGCATGAGTGTGGCTCTCCCGTAAAATACAGTGTGTGTACAAAGTAGACGAAAATTTTTAGATTATTGCGCAATTTTTTTGATGAGTTAAATCATAGATTCTCAACATAATGTGACAATATTCTACCTCAAAAGAAGTTTTTTTTATAAAAAATTAGGAAGTCGTCAAAAAATAGAGGATTGTTGTCGTAAATTGAGAGTGAGCCTATGGTGGATTGGAAGTGTTTTAATGAAAATTTGCCTGTTTTTTTGATATCTATGCTTAATATTATTAATATAAAATTAAAATAAATTAAGTTGCGCTGCATCACCGATGTTACTTGCCAAAAAGCGTCATAGACAGTCATAATAGCGGCGTTTTGCAGGAGAAGTCCGAGAAATAGATTGGCTCGGCTACCGAAGGCGCATAGACCCTTTAATCGCTCAGGTGGAAGGACTGTAAAACCCTTATGTGTTTCATGCAGATAAGGCAAATCTGGAGAGCGGCAAAAAAGCCCACCGAAGGGGGAAAGAATGAAGTCTTTCATTCGAAAATCTCAGGTCACAGGACAGATAGGGAATCGCTTGTTGCTAAAGCAAAAAGCATTCTTAATTCTATGGAGTGATGGACATGAGTGAACCTCAAAAAACCCCGTTTTACAATGCCCACGTTGCCGCTGAAGGTAAAATGGTCGATTTCTCAGGTTGGGATTTACCCATCCATTACGGCTCCCAAATCAAAGAACATGAATTCGTGCGTACCGATGCTGGTATGTTTGACGTGTCTCATATGGTCGTGACTGATGTTTCTGGCGAGCAAGTCAAAGCATGGTTGCAATATCTTTTGGCCAATGATGTAGACAAATTAAAATTCGTTGGCAAAGCTTTGTATTCCCCAATGTTAAACGAGCAAGCCGGTGTTATCGATGACTTGATTGTTTACCTTTCTAATGAAGCAGAAACTGAATACCGCATCGTATCGAATGCAGCCACTCGTGAAAAAGACTTGGCGCAATTCACCAAAACCGCAGCACCATTTGGTGTCACTATCAAAGAGCGTCCTGAATTGGCGATGTTGGCAGTGCAAGGTCCTAAAGCGATTGAAAAATTGTTGGTCGCAAAACCTGAATGGGCTGAACAAGTTAACGCATTGAAAGCGTTTGTAGGCGTGGATTTGGGTGGCGATTGGTTTGTAGCCAAAACAGGTTATACCGGTGAAGACGGTGTGGAAGTGATTTTGCCAGCTGCAGCTGCAGAAACTTTCTTCAATGAGTTGCGCGCTGTGGGCGTGAATCCTTGTGGTTTGGGCGCGCGTGATACTTTGCGTATGGAAGCGGGCATGAACTTGTACGGCCATGACATGGGCGAAGAAATCAATCCTTTGCAAGCGGGAATGGGTTGGACGATTGCTTGGAGTGATGAACGTGACTTTATCGGTAAAGCCGCTTTGCTCAAAGCCAAAGAAACTGGCGTGCCTGAAAAACAAGTTGGCTTGGTAATGGAAACGCGTGGCGTATTGCGTGAAGGCATGCAAGTGACCGTTCCTGGTATCGGTACTGGCATTATTACTTCAGGTACATTCTCACCGACTTTGAAACAATCTATTGCCATTGCGCGTGTGCCTAAAGCCACCACCGATACCGCACAAGTGGACATTCGTGGCACATTCACTGACGTACGTGTTATCAAATTGCCATTTGTACGCAATGGTCAAAAACAATTTGATTGATTTGGTTTGGGCGTCCTGAAATGGTTTCAGGACGCCAATTTGTAAAATTTAATGTGGAGTAAATCTCATGAGCAATGTTCCAGCAGAATTAAAATATGTTTCTAGCCACGAGTGGTTGCGTTTGGAAGCTGACGGCAGCGTGACCGTTGGCATTACCGACCATGCACAAGAATTATTGGGCGACATCGTATTCGTTGAATTGCCTGAAGTGGGCGCAAATTTGGCTGCTGAAGAGCAAGCTGGCGTGGTTGAATCTGTGAAAGCCGCTTCTGACATTTACGCGCCTATCGCAGGTGAAATTTTGGAAATCAACCAAGAGTTGGTAGATGCACCAGAAACTGCTAACACCGATCCTTACGGTGCGGCTTGGTTCTTCCGCATTCAGCCTGCAAACGCTGCTGATTTAGATGGTTTGTTGGATGCCGCAGCTTACGAAGCAGAAATCAACTGATTGGTGAGTGCATTGAAAGCATGAAATAAGTAGCAAATGCTGCATTTAAGCATAGCAGCATATGCTACTTAAGTAGAAACATCTCATCTCAAATTTGGTCTATTGCATAATGCCGCAATTGGCAATCAATAAATCAAGGGAGAGCGTGATGGCATTGCAAGAACCGAGTAAAGCATTTGTGGGTGCTTCATGGGTAGCATTGGGGGTGGGCATGATGGCTTATCTCTTTGGCCTTTGGAGTGCGCCAATGGCACTGAGCGAAAAAGGTTATTACTTGGTTTTGCTGTTGTTCGGTTTGTTCGCAGCGGTGTCTTTGCAAAAGGCAGTGCGTGACCGCTTAGAACACATACCAGTGACCGATATTTATTTGGGTATTTGTTGGTTTGGGTTGTTAAGTTCGATTGTGATGTTGGCTGTGGGTTTGTGGAACGCACAATTGCCTAGTACCGAAAAAGGCTTTTATGGCATCAGTTTTTTAATGAGCCTGTTTGCTTCCATTGCGGTGCAAAAGAATGTGCGCGACATCTTACAAAATCGCCGTGAAACTGGCGAGCCAGAAAAATCCCGTGAATCGTTTTTACAGCGCTTGAGCAAAAACGATGACGAGTAAGCATTCACAAACACATACGTAACAATGGCTTTAACAAATACCGGTAGTGGTTTTCAACCACAGCCGGTTTATTTTTGGACGTTGTAAACGCGCTGATGTCTTATTGTCAATTTGTGCAAACATTGGATGGCGATGACCGCAATCCACACAAACACTACCATGACCATCTGTATGGTTATTCGGTGGCGTCTGACGATGAACTTTTTGCGCGTTTGGTGTTGGAAATCAACCAAGCAGGTTTGAGTTGGAGCACGATTTTAAACAAATGGGATGGTTTTTATCAAGCCTACCATGATTTTGAAATCAGCAAAGTCGCTGCTTTTGATGCGCAAGACGTGGCGCGTTTGTTACAGGACGCATCGATTGTACGCAACCGTTTGAAAGTGCATGCGGCTATTTACAATGCGCAGCAGATTGTGTTGTTGCAGCAAGAATATGGTTCATTCAAAGCATGGTTAGAGCATCACCATCCATTGGCAAAAAGTGAATGGGTGAAAGTATTTAAACAGCAATTTAAGTTTGTTGGCGGTGAGATTGTTAGCGAGTTTTTAATGAGTACAGGTTATTTGCCCGGTGCGCATGATGCAGACTGCCCTATTTTGATGCTTGTAGAGGGTAGCCAACCACCATATCTCCGAGGCACATCACAATAAGGATAGGGCTTGATGTGGGGAATTGAGAATTATTGGGGTTTTGTGGTGGCGGCATTGGTGTTGAATATTACACCGGGCTCGGACACGATTTACATTTTGAGCAGGACTTTGTCGCAAGGTGCGAAAGCGGGTATTGCATCGGTTTTGGGTATTTCTAGCGGCATTTTGGTGTGGGGCTTGTTGGTATCGTTGGGATTGGCGGCTGTTTTGGCACAAGCGCCGATGTTGATGCTGGCTATTAAACTGTTGGGTGCGGCTTACATTGTTTGGATTGCAGTGCAAATGTGGCGCAGCAATGATTTGGATGCCTCCAGTTTACAGGACGCTTCTAAAGGTATGAGCGTCCTGAAAACCTACCAACAAGGTGTGGTGACCAATTTGCTCAATCCTAAAATTGGTTTGTTTTTTTTGGCATTCTTACCGCAATTTGTCAGTCATGGTGCGGATTCGGCCGTACCGTTTTTATTGTTGACCGCCACATTTATGGTTACGGGAACGCTGTGGTGTTTGTTGTTGGTGGTATTGGCAGGATTTATTAGTAAAAAATTGCAGCAGCGTCCTGAATATGCACAAAGATTGAGCAAAAGCAGTGCGGTGATATTGGGTGCGATGGGCGTGCACACCGGTATTAGTAGCCTTAAAGAGGTGGTATGAGTTCTGCTGCTGAGGTGGCAAAGCAAGAAGCCTTGCCTTTGGGTTTGCTGATTGCCGTATTTGTCATTGGTATGTTTGCTTTTGTGCAAGTGTATGCCGTGCAAGCGATTTTGCCATTATTGATGCAAGCATTTTCTGCCACGCCTGACGAAATTGGTTTTACCGTTGGTGCAACAGTGTTGGCGGTGGCGTTGATGTCGCCTTTTATGGGCATGTTGTCGGATGCGGTGGGACGCAAAAGTGTGATTGTGGCGTCTTTGTTGTTTTTGGGCTTTCCCACCGCCATGATGGGTTTTGCCGATAGTTTGGCGCAAATGAATGTGTGGCGGTTTTTGCAAGGCTTGGCAGTACCGGGCATTACGGTGGTGTTGATTGCTTACATTGGCGAAGAATTTATAGGTCGCAATATGACCAAAATCATGTCTTTGTATGTATCAGGTACGGTGTTCGGTGGGTTTTCAGGCCGCTTTATTTTGGGTCATTTGACCGAATATTTGACATGGCAACAAGCGTTTTGGGTGATGGCAGCAACGATGTTGGCAGGTGTGGTATTGGCCATCACACAATTGCCTGCTTCTAAAAGTTTTGTGCCCAATCGCCAATTAAAGCCTGTGCTGCAAGGATTGTGGTCGCATTTGCACAATCGTTATGTTTTGAGTGCCATGTTATTGGGCGCATGTGTGTTGTTCTCGTTGGTGGGTTGTTTTACGTTCGTCAATTTGCATTTGGCGGCTGCGCCTTACCATTTGAGCAGCGCGCAATTGGCCAATATTTTCATGGTGTACTTAATCGGCATGATTATCACGCCTTTATCAACACGGATTTTGACCCGGTTGGGTGCTAAAAAAACCGCCATATTGGCTGTGCTGATGTCGATGGTGGGTGTGGTCGGCACTTTGGTAGCACCGCTTTGGGAGATTGTGGTGGCTTTGGGCGTAATGAGCTCAGGCGTATTCATTACGCAATCGGCGACCATCAGTTACATCGCCAAGAACGTGACGCAAAATCGTTCTTTGGCTTCAGGTTTGTATTATATGGGTTATTACACAGGTGGCACCATTGGTGCGGCGGTGTGTGGATGGGCTTATGCGCGCGGCGAATGGAATCTGACGGTTGGGGTTTTGTTGTTGGTGCAAGTGTTTGCTTTATTGGTGGCGTCGGTCGTGATGGTTTCACGCAAAGCGCCCTGAAACAATGGTTTTGTAACAGAGGATTCAGTTATGAGTTTCAATGAGTTATTCAATGCCGGTGAATTCATCGGTCGTCACATCGGTATCAATGCCGACAGCACGCAACAAATGTTGCAAGCTGTGGGCGCTGACAGTATCGATGCATTTTTGAGCCAAACCGTACCTGATTCAGTACGCATGCCAGGTGAATTGAATTTGCCTGACAGCGTGACTGAAACCGACGCTTTGCAACAGTTGCGTGGTTTGGCTGATAACATCAAAGTGAACAACAGCTACATCGGTTTGGGTTATTACCCAACTCGCTTGCCATATGTAATTCAACGCAATGTCTTGGAAAACCCAGGTTGGTATACCGCTTACACGCCTTACCAAGCTGAAATTGCGCAAGGTCGTTTGGAAGCATTATTGAACTTCCAACAAGTGTGTATTGACTTGTCTGGTTTGGAATTGGCGGGCGCTTCATTGTTGGATGAAGCCACTGCTGCGGCTGAAGCGATGTCTTTGGCCAAACGCATGAGCAAAGTGAAAACCGATCGTTACTTCGTTGACGCTCGCGTGTATCCACAAACTTTGGACGTGATGCAAACCCGTGCTCAATACTTCGGTTTTGAGTTGGTGGTGGGCGATTTTGAACAAGCTCAAGAAGGTGAATACTTCGGTGCGTTGTTGCAATACGTGGGCAAAGATGGCGATGTGGTTGATTTGACCGACATCATTGCAGCGTTGAAAGCCAAAGGTACGAATGTGGCGGTTGCCGCTGACGTGATGAGCTTGGTGTTATTGAAATCTCCAGGTGAAATGGGTGCAGACGTGGCTTTGGGTAACACCCAACGCTTTGGTGTGCCTATGGGCTTTGGTGGTCCTCACGCTGCATTCTTTGCGTTCACCGATGCTGCCAAACGTTCGGCTCCAGGCCGCATCATTGGTGTGTCTGTGGACGCCAAAGGCAAACGCGCTTTGCGCATGGCTTTGCAAACGCGTGAACAACACATTCGCCGTGAAAAAGCCAACTCTAACATTTGTACGTCACAAGTATTGTTGGCGAACTTGGCTGGTATGTACGCGGTTTACCACGGTCCTGAAGGCGTGAAACGCATTGCCAATCGCATTCACGCATTGGCAACGGCTTTTGCTGATGTGATTAACGCTGCTGAAGGCGTGAGCGTGGTGCATGCCCAATTCTTCGACACCGTATTGGTAGAAGCGGGCGACAAAGCGGCTGCGATTTATGAAGCATTGTTGGCGCAAGGCGTTAACGTGCGTCCTGTAGGTGAAACGGCTTTGGCAGTGGCATTCCATGAATTGTCTAATGCCCAAGACTTTGCACAATTGACAGAAGCGTTCACAGGTACGGCTGCATCTTTGCCTGCTGAAGCGAAATCGTCATTGAATGCAGCCGTTTTGCGTACCGATGCGATTTTGTCACACCCAGTTTTCAACAGCCATCATACCGAACACGAGATGTTGCGCTACTTGAAAAAATTGGAAGACAAAGATTTGGCGATGAACCGCAGCATGATTTCATTGGGCAGCTGCACCATGAAATTGAATGCAACCGCTGAGATGATTCCAATCACTTGGCCTGAATTCGGTCAAGTACATCCGTTTGCACCTTTGGATCAAGTGGGTGGTTACTTGCAAATGATTGAAAGCTTGCAAGACTATTTGAAAGCCATCACAGGTTTCGATGACATCTCTATGCAGCCTAACTCAGGTGCGCAAGGTGAGTATGCAGGTATCGTGGCGATTCGCCGTTACCAAGAAGCACAAGGCGAGTCTCATCGTGATATTTGCTTGATTCCACGTTCAGCTCACGGTACCAACCCTGCGACTGCGAACATGGCCGGCCTGAAAGTGGTTGTGGTGGAAACCGACGAATACGGTAACGTAGACGTGGCGGACTTGAAAGCCAAAGCCGAACAACACAAAGACAATTTGTCTGCATTGATGATTACCTATCCATCAACTCATGGTGTGTTTGAAGAAGGCATTCGTGAAATTTGTGATGTGATTCACGCCAATGGCGGTCAAGTGTACATGGATGGCGCAAACTTGAATGCACAAGTGGGCTTGATGCAGCCTGCGGAAGTGGGCGCAGACGTCTTGCACATGAACTTGCACAAAACCTTCTGTATCCCTCACGGTGGTGGCGGTCCAGGCATGGGTCCTATTGGTTTGAAATCACATTTGGCTCCATTCAAAGCCAGCCATGCCGTATCAGGCGTGTTCAATGCGGTTGATGGTCAAGGCGCGGTTTCTGCAGCACCTTACGGTTCTGCAAGCATTTTGCCAATCACATGGATGTACATCACCATGATGGGCAAAGACATCAAGCAAGCAACCGAAGCGGCTTTGTTGAACGCGAACTACTTGGCAACGAAATTGGCTGAAGACTACCCAATTTTGTACAGCGGCAAAAACGGCCGTGTGGCGCACGAATGTATCGTTGACTTGCGTCCTTTAAAAGCCGACAGTGGCATCACCGAAGTGGACATTGCTAAGCGTTTGATGGACTACGGTTTCCATGCACCAACCATGTCGTTCCCAGTAGCGGGCACGTTGATGATTGAGCCAACCGAATCTGAAAGCAAAGCGGAATTGGATCGCTTCATTGCTGCGATGAAAAACATCAAGCAAGAAGCTTTGAAAGTTCAAAACGGTGTTTGGCCTAAAGACAACAACCCATTGTGCAACGCACCGCACACGGCTTACAACGTGATTGATGGCGAATGGAATCATCCATACAGCCGTGACGAAGCAGTGTATCCGTTGGATTACGTGCGTGACAACAAATTCTGGCCTACCGTGAACCGCATCGACGATGTGTACGGCGACCGCAATTTGGTGTGCTCTTGTCCACCAATGGATGTGTACGAAGATTAATCTATTGTAATCTATTGGATTAATGCTCTGAGTTGATATAAAGGGGTCACCTCAGAAAACGGAATTTAAAGTACGTTAAGGCTGAGTCGAGGCAGGTAGCCAACGGTACAAGGTAGAAACCGATACACCGAGGTTTTTAGCTACCTCTTTAGGTGGAACACCACTGGACAGCAGCTTCTTAGCCGATTCAATCTTACTGTCGGTCATCTTTGGTTTACGACCTCCTTTTCGACCAAGCTTTTTAGCGACTTCTAGCCCTGCACGTGTGCGTTCTATAGTTAACTCCCTCTCCATTTCGGCAAGGCTGGCCATAA
>NZ_KB908035.1 GCF_000382305.1 Vitreoscilla stercoraria DSM 513 | reverse complement strand
ACTGTCTGTCTTTAATCTCTTTAGGGCGGTCCCAAATTGACTTTAAATTTGGAATCTGCTGCTTACCAGAGTTGTGATGATTGCGGGCGTGGCGAAACATTCTTTTTCTGCGAAGATGTCTTTTTAGCTTTGGAGGCAGAATGTTTTTTTTTCAGCAGATACAGTGATTTGTATATGGTTTCATAAGAAACATGCATCGATGGATTATGAGGAAACTGTATGAATTTCAGCCAGCCTGCTATTTGTTCGGGAGACCAACAACATGACAGTTTATCAATAACCATCTGTTTTAATAATGAATTGCTTTGTAAAATAAAAGATTTTGGCCTTTTTACTTTCTTTAAAGCCAATTGCTCTGCTAAATAAGCCCTGTATTTATGAGCACCTCCATTACGTGAAACCTCACGCGAAATGGTCGATGGCGATCGATTTAATTGGCGACTTATGGCTCTTAAACTCAGTCCTGCTGCCAATGCTCGAGAAATGCATTCGCGCTCTTGCAAGGTTAAATCGGTCGCTTTTCGGCGTCGAATATCAGGTTCAATACCACCATGGTATTCTAGAAATGAGTAAACGGTCGCAGGTGGTTTCATAATGTCTTTGGCAATGAAGGCCATAGGCTTTCCCTGCTTCCATAGAAACCAGATTCGTTTCTTACGTTCATCAGTCATTGCTCCATGTATGGAAACCATAACAATCCTTTTAACATAAAAAGTAGGATTGGTGTTGCGCTGACCGGTTGAATCCGCATGGCATCACATTTGGTAAACCATAAAATTTTATTGTGAATCAATATTATCAACATAATTAATATAATCTATATGTTATCTGTTAATGCTGTTTAAATATATTAAATACAGTAAAATGCTTAGAACATATTAATTAGAGTTTTCAGTGCCATCACTGGAGCAAGGTGAAATAGTGAATGAATGTAATATGGTGTAATGCAATAACAGTGGCTGTGTTAATGGTGATTGTGACGGTGGCTACTGTGAGCTTGGCGACTGACGATGCGCAAACCAATTGGTTTCAGGCCATGACCAATCAATTAATGCCTATGGATGAAGTGTTGCTAGAGATGCCAGAAGAACGCCAAAAGAGAATGATGGCTTTGTATTCAGGCATCATGCATTGAGCGATGGCAGTGTCATTTTAAAAATACCAGCGTCCTGTAAATGTTACAGGACGCTTTGTATTGATGATTGCTGGTCATCATTGGCTGAGTGGATTGTTTGATGTCGATGGGATTTTATTTGCGGCATTTATGGTTATAATCAATCCTTGAGTTTTGTTTTATTTTTCCAAAAATGCCAGTCGTTTTTTTAGAGAGGGATCAGAATGTCTCAAACCGATACACGCACACCATTGAATTTAGACCACGATATCATTGAGCACAATGCCATTGATCATTTGCCGACTGTGGTGGCGCAAGAGGCGCAAGGGCAATCTGATGAAACTACCGATGTCGTGACTGCAAAAACAGTGGCACAGCAAGAAGTGAGTAAGCGTGAACAAGCCCGTTTGCAGCGTGCGGCTTTGCTTGCTGAGCAAGAAAAATTGCAAAAATTATTGGATGAAATTGAAGATGACAGCGATGGCGATATTGCACAATTGAAAGCCCAAGTCCAAGATTTGCGTGACGAATTTGATCGTTGGGTTAAGCCAGATGACCATCATGTGGTGTTTGCCCACATTGGTATTTTTTGTTTGGTGGCATCGTTGGTGTGTTGGTTTGTGGCACCGTGGTTGTCGGGTCAAAGTACTTATTTAGATGGCGCTATTAGCAGTGCTGCGGTGTTGTTGGCGTATGTGGCGGCAGGTTTGTTATTGTTTGTGCAAACGCAAAAACATTGATATATGACTCAAAAAAGCGTCCTGTAAACTGTTACAGGACGCTTTTACATTTTAATGTACCGATGCAGATGTGATTTTTTGCGCTTTTTTGTAGCCCAGTACTAAAATCAATAAGCTCAGCAGACTAAAGGCGACGCCCATCCATGTGACCGACAATAAGCCCAAGCCTGAGCCAATCAAATAGCCACCCAACAAAGGACCAATGGCATTGCCAATATTGAGAGTGCCGTGATTCAAGCAAGAGGCGAATGTGGGTGCGGCAGGTGAGCATTGAATGATGAGCAGTTGCAAAGCAGGCAAAAACACCGTGCAAGCGCCTAAGAGCAAAAAGCCGATATAAAAACCGATGGCAGACAATGCCAACCAATTAAAACACAAGATCACTAAAGCGCAATAAGCAAAGGATGCAAACAAAGTGCGATACATGTTTTTATCTGCCAAAATGCCACCTATGACAAAGCCTAAAGACGTTCCAATACCGCTTACTATGACGACCAAAGGCAATTGTTGTTGGGGTAATTGGGTGATTTCTAGGAAAATTGGCTCTGCATAATCGATGATGGCCATACGACCACAAAAAAGCGTGACGCCCAAAGCTGCCGCCCACCACAACAAGGGATTTTTTAAAATTTCGGCGGTGCTGACATTGGAATGCAAATCAGGCGGAGCAGGTGCCTCGTTGAGTAAGTCGTGTAGCAATACAATCACCAACAAATCCAACAATCCAATGCCGCGTGCAATCAAGCGCCAGTCTTGAAAATGTTCCAAATAAATACTGCTAGGGACGACTAATAATAAAGCCAAACCAATGCCGCTCATTAAAATACCAATGCCAAAACCATGGCGGTGTTTGGGCAGAGTTTGAATCAAAACCATGCTGGCAATGCCAAAAAACATACCATGAGGCATGCCTGCAAATATTCTAACCCAGCGCAATTGTTCCCATGTGGTGACAAATGAGGTGGCAATATTGCCTGCGAAACACCAAAACAACAGTAAGGTGAGCAGACGTTGGTGAGAGAGGTATTTCACCAAAGGCAGTAGCACAGGAATGCCTATCATGACACCAAACGCATAATAACTGGTGACTGTGGACGTGAGAGGTGTTGATGCTTGTAAGTCGTGAGTGATGGTGTGTGAAAGCCAAATAGTAAAAAACTCAGCCATGCCCGCTGAGAAGCTGCCTAAGGTTAATACGATTAAAATGGTCAATTGGCTTTTGGAAAGGGTTTCTTGCGACATACGATGCTCCAAAGTTACCAACCGATGAGCAAAAGCATATTGACTAAGCAAATATGCGAAGAATGCGACAGAGTCATCTATCGCATTCTATCTTTTAAATCGCGGCAGTCAAGATTTAAGCGTCTACTGGCAAATCTTTCAACTCACGACGTAAAATTTTGCCTACATTGGTTTTTGGCAATTCGGTTTTAAAGACGATATCTTTAGGAACTTTATAACCAGTTAAGTTCGCTCGACAATGCTCAATCAACGCTTCGGCAGTTAAATTAGGGTCTTTTTTCACGACAAACAAACGAATGGCTTCACCGCTTTTTTCGCTTGGTACTCCCACGCAAGCGACTTCTAACACACCTGGGTGCATTGCGACCACGTCTTCAATTTCATTTGGATAAACGTTGAAGCCAGAAATGACAATCATGTCTTTTTTGCGATCGACGATTTTCACAAAGCCTTGTTCGTTGACAATCACGATGTCACCTGTCGCCAAAAAGCCATCACTGCCCAAAACTTTTTCGGTTTCTTCAGGTTTGTTCCAATAGCCTTGCATGACTTGGGGACCACGCACAAACAATTCACCCGTTTCACCAAAGCCCAAAGCTTTGCCATCGCCATCGCGCACTTCAATTTCGGTATCCGAAATAGGCAAACCAATATTGCCTGAGTAATTGGTACTGGACAAAGGATTGACGCACACACCCGGACTGGTTTCGGTCAAACCATATGCTTCAATAATCGGTTGTTTGGTGATGGCTTTCCATTTGTCTGCAACGGCTTGTTGTACCGCCATACCGCCGCCCAAGGCGATTTTCAAACGTGAGAAATTCACTTTGGCAAATTCAGGATTGTGTACCAAGGCATTGAACAAAGTATTTACTGCAGTGATGACGCTGACTTTGTAAGTGTCGATTTCTTTGACCAAATTGGGAATGTCACGTGGATTGGTAATCAAGATGTTGTGCGCACCGATTTTGGTGAAAATCATCAAGTTAACCGTTAAACAGAAAATATGATATAGCGGTAAAGCGGTTAAAATGGTTTCACCTTCATGGCTGATTTTGGCTTTAATCCAAGCACCCGCTTGCATCATATTGGCAACAATATTGCCATGGCTTAATACCGCGCCTTTAGACACGCCCGTCGTGCCGCCTGTGTATTGTAAAAAAGCAGTATCGTTTAAGCTTAATTCCACCACTTGAAAACTGTGCGCCTTACCTTGTTCTAAAGCATTGGAAAACGTAATGGCATTGGGAATATGGAACGCAGGCACCATTTTTTTAACTTTGCGTATGACAAAGTTGGTAATCATGCCTTTCAGGCCGCCTAACATTTCGCCTATGTTGGCCAAAATGACATTTTTCACAGGTGTTTGTTTGAGAACTGATGCCAAAGTATTGGCAAAGTTTTCTAAAACGATGATGGTGGTGGCACCGCTGTCTTTGAGCTGATGTTCCAATTCGCGTGGCGTATACAATGGATTGACATTCACCACCACATAACCGGCCTGTAAAATAGCAAATACTGCAATCGGATATTGCAATACATTGGGCATCATGATGGCCACACGTTCACCGCGTGGCAATTTCAAAACGTTTTGCAAATATGAGGCAAATTGATCTACCAATTGCTTGGTTTGACCATAAGTCAAAGTTTTACCCATATTGGTAAAACCTGGGCGAGCGCTGTATTTGGCAGCGCTCTCATTGAATACTGCAGTGATAGAAGAACAAGCAGTGACATTGGCAAATTCAGGCACGCCTTCATCGTATTGCGATAACCAGACTTTTTCCATATTAAGGTTTCTCCTTTGCTGTATTGTTTTGATGGTTTTTACTTATGGTTTTTTCAGTGCATCATTTTTTATGCACGGCTAGTGATGATGCCGCCACCCAAACATACTTCACCATCGTATAACACGGCCGATTGTCCAGGGGTAACTGCCCATTGCGGTTCATCAAATATCAATTCGATGCGCTCATCATCGAGGTAACCCAATTGGCATTTTGCATCTTGCATGCGATAACGGGTTTTACATGCATATTCGCCTTCGCTTGGGCGAGTTGGTAAAGTAAAACTCAAGTCATGCATGACCAAACTGCGGCTTTTTAGTAATGGATGATCATGCCCTTGCACCACAATCAATTCATTTTTAGCCAAATCTTTGTCTGCCACAAACCAAGGCTCACCTGGGCCGCCTATGCCCAAACCTTTGCGTTGACCCAAGGTATAAAACATCAAGCCCAAGTGCTCACCGATGACTTTACCTTCAGGCGTGCGCATTGCACCATTATTGGTCGGCAAGTATTTTTGTAAAAATTCACGAAACGGACGTTCGCCAATAAAACAAATGCCCGTACTGTCTTTCTTGGCCGCGGTAGGCAACGCCACTTCAGCAGCGATACGACGTACTTCAGGTTTTTCCAAATCGCCCAATGGGAAGATGGACTTACTTAATTGGTATTGATTCAAACGGTATAAAAAATAACTTTGGTCTTTGTTACCATCCAAACCTTTGAGCAAGTAATGCACGCCATCAACCACTGATTTGCGGGCATAGTGACCTGTCGCCATCACATCTGCACCATGGGCTAACACATAATCCAAAAAGCTTTTGAATTTGATTTCAGCATTACACAATACGTCGGGATTGGGTGTGCGTCCTGCTTGGTATTCTTGTAAAAAATACGCAAACACACGGTCTTTGTAGTCTGCGGCGAAATTGACGATGTCAATGTCGATGTCCAAAATGTCCGCCACTGCCATCGCGTCCAATGAATCTTGCTTGATGGAACAAAATTCATCGTTGTTGTCGTCCTCCCAGTTTTGCATAAAAACGCCTTTAACGGCATGACCTTGCTGTTTGAGCAAAGCTGCCGTTACGGACGAATCAACGCCTCCTGAAAGGCCGACGATGACGTTAGAATGGGGTGGAAGTTGTTGTGTATGCCAAATCATGTGAGAACTATGCCATAAGTATTAGGTTTTTAGTTTAGAAAATTAAACTAACTAATCTATTAAGAAGTGATTTTTATGCGCGGCCTGTAGAACCAAAGCCACCTTCGCCACGCGCGCTGGCAGCGAATTCTTCAACGAGGTTAAATTGTGCTTGTACCACAGGGACAATGATCAATTGTGCAATACGCGCCAAAGGTTCAATGACAAAATCTTCGTTAGAGCGGTTCCACAGCGATACTTTTAATTCGCCTTGGTAATCTGAGTCTATCAAACCGACCAAATTACCCAATACGATGCCATTTTTATGACCCAAACCCGAGCGTGGCAAAATCATGGCGGCTAAATTTGGATTTTCCAAATACATCGCCAAGCCTGTAGGAATCAAAACAGTTTGACCCGCGGCAACGGTTAATGGCGCATCAATGGCAGCACGCAAATCCAAACCTGCTGAACCTTCGGTAGCGTAAGCGGGCAAGTATTCGGTCATTTTAGGGTTAATGATTTTTAATTGTACGTCGGTTGGGCTCATAATAAAGTGTTGCCAAAATAGATAAGAAGACTCTATTTTACGCCAAACTGACACAAACTTCATAACTTGCCGTTGAACGATGCCAAGAGATTGGGTTTAAATATGTAAAATTAACTGAATAAAGTCTATTTTGATAACAATAAATATTTGCTCATGTCATTTTGATGGCTTTTGAGGGAGTGAATGCAGCACTAAAAGGAGAGAAATGGTTAATTTATACCAATTGTTAGGTATTCATATGCAAGCGGATGCGGCACAAATTCAATCAGCATTACAAGCGGCAAGAGTGGCAGGGCAAATCAATCCTCAAGTGTTGAGTAAGGCGGAAGCGTGGTTATTGGATGCGCCAACCAAAATGCGTTATGACGCACAATTGCTGCAATTTCTGCAAACGCAAGCGGCACCAGAACCCATTGAACTTACGCAAGCTGAAAATCATTTGTCACAGCCATCTTCAATCCCAACTCCTGAACCGATTGCTTTGCCTGAAAAATCAGCCCATCAAACTGTTTTTGCCAGTGATGCTTTGCCACAAGAAGCTTTATTGCAGGCTTTGTGGGGGGTAAGCAAGCGGATTATTACCAAAAGTATTTTGATATTTTAGAGCAAAGTGGCAAAGCGCCTTGGCATTGGGGAGCTTTTTTCGGTGGTGGTTATTGGTTGTGCGCACGTGGCATGTGGCGCAAGGGCTTGCTGGTTTTGATTGTGCCGATAGTCTTGTTTTTTGGTGGTTTAAGCGTGTTAAACATTGTGGCACCTAAATCGTGGTTGCTAGGCGTGTATTTGTTGACTTTTGCGGGAGCTTGGGCTTTGGGACGGTTTTTGTATTTGCCTAGCAATGCCCATGCTTGGTATTACGCTTTTGCCAAGCAGCGCATCGCTCAAATGCGTTTTAAATATCCCAACAAGCCGCAACGGGTGTTAAAAATGTTGTCTGAAACCAACAATATGCTGGCTGCTTGGATATTGTTTGCCGTATTTGGTTTTTTTACGATGATGGCGGTCATCGGCTTGTTGGCAGCAATTTTGTTGCCGTTGTATGCAAAATCATTGTGAAAGATTGAGTATTGATGAAAGCGTCCTGTAAATCTTTACAGGACGCTTGTTTTTTGTAGCGATGTTTTAAGCTTGGGCTGTTGTGTCGATTTGATTCAATACTTCTTGTGCCGCCCGAAACGCTTCTTGCGCAGCAGGCGCGCCGCAATAAGGTAAGCTGTGTAACAAGGTTTCTTGAATGTCGGCAATGCTGCAACCATTATTCAATGCACCGCGAATATGACCTTTGAGTTCAGTGGGACATTTTAAAGCCGTCAGCATGGCGATGGTAATCAATGAACGGGTTTTGCGGTCAAGCGTGTCTTCACGTTGCCAAGTCGAGCCCCAAGCATGCTCATTGATCCAATCTTGTAAAGGCTGCGTCAATTCGGTAGTCTGGCTTTGTGCTTTAGCGACAAATTCAGCACCCATCACTTGCGTACGCACTTTCAAACCATTTTGATAATCTTGCTCTGACATGTTGCCAACCTTGCTTTTGAAATGGATGTTGCTCATTTTAGCGCAATCCATTTTTTAATGCAGATATCATTTAAAATTGAGATTTTAAAAAGATTGCTTGCGCCAGTTTTGGTTTTGAAAATCATATACAAATTGGGTTTTGGGCATAAAAGTGCTCGAATAAGACACTTGTGCTTGCTTGCCATCCAGTTGGTAAGACACGTTTGGCAATGGCGTTGTCGCTTGCCAAGCGTCCTGTAATTGCTTGGGAAAAACTTGATGTTGCTGTTGATACGTTTGTATGGATTGTACCGCTTCATTGGCAACCAAGCGTGCTTGTTGGTGATGGCGACCTTGTATCATGGCAATGCTGGCGATGCTGACAAAACACAGCAACATTTTGATGGCCAAAGTCGGTAGCAGTTGGGGATTGTGGCGGCTTTTCCAAGCGCAAGTACCTATGTAAATCAAGAGCAAAGGCGTGAAAACATAGATGAAAAAACCCATTTGTGGCTGTATCAAAACCAACACGCTTACAGCGCAAAATACCATCAAAGGCAATAAAGAACGCAGCATAAATCAAGACAATACAGGAATAAAATCAATAGAATCAAGCGTCCTGTAATGGTTTACAGGACGCTTGCATGGCTTTATGGCAGCAAATGAGCAATGCGTTGCACAATGGCTTCGGCAACTTGGTCTTTGCCCATATTGGGTAATTCGGTTTCCGCTTCATCGTCCAATAAAGTGACTTGATTGGTCGCCTTGCCCATGGATTCGCTGACCAAATTGGCAACCAACAAAGGCACGCCTTTGCGTTGGCGTTTGGCGCGGGCATGGTTGAGCAAATCGTGGCTTTCTGCGGCAAAACCGACACAAAATGGCGCATCATCAAGTTGGCTGACGCTGGCCAAAATATCAGGGTTTTCAGTCAATTCAATCACAGGCGCCACGCCTGCTTGTTTTTTGATTTTTTCGTTGCTGGCATTTTTGACTTTGTAATCTGCCACCGCCGCCACCGAAATGAACACGTCTTGCTCACGCACGCTTTGGTGCACCGCTTGGTACATCGCATCGGCGCTGACGGCTTGAATGGTATGGGTTAAGCCATTGGGCAAATCGGTTTGAATTTGACCGTAAATCAAAGTCACATTCGCACCTGCGCGGCGACAAGCACGTGCCAACGCCACGCCCATTTGACCGGTCGAAATATTGGTAATGCCGCGCACAGGGTCAATTGCTTCAAATGTCGCGCCCGTGGTAATCATGACGTTCGTGCCAAACAAGGCTTTGCTGAGCCATGCATCGGGCAATAAATCGGCAATTTGCACCGCTTCTAACATGCGTCCGACACCGATTTCACCACAAGCTTGCTCACCTGAGGCTGGTTCTAAAATCGTGACGCCATCGTCTTTTAATTGTTGGATGTTGCGCAAATTGGCAGGATTGAACCACATTTGCACATTCATTGCAGGCGCAATGACCAAAGGACACGTGCGAGCTGCGACCAAATTGCTGATGAGATTGTCAGCAATGCCGTGTGCGACTTTGGCGATGGTGTTGGCTGTGGCAGGGGCGATGAGCATCACATCGGCTTCGCGAGTGAGATTGATATGCGCCATGCCGTTGCCATCGGAAGTGCCGTGGGTGTCGACCAAAACAGGGTTGCCGCTCAAAGCTTGGAACGTATTGGGATGGATGAATTCGGTGGCGCTGCGACTCATTGCTACCGTCACTTCATGACCTGCTTTTTTCAATAAGCGTACCAATTCACAGCATTTGTACGCCGCAATGCCGCCTGTAACGGCCAAAAGAATGTGTTTTTGTGTGCTCATCATGTGCATTATCAGTGTTTGTGGTTGCAACCGTCATGATGGCAGTGTTCGCCATGTTCATGCTCATGTGAATGGGCATCTGAATCCAAGACCACATCGTCCCAAGCTTCATCATCACCTTCAAAATCTTCCACCACATCAAAGTCACCATTGGTCAACATGTCTACCAATGCGCTCAATGTGGCCACGCCTTCCACTTGAAAGCTCACTTCGTCGTCAGTAGCATCTTCATGAATAATGGTGGCCACTTGCTCATGCCACGCCACCCAATAACCGTTTTCAGTGCGTATGAATTGCGCGTGTTCTGAAATAATATCGTCTGTGCCTTGGGTCAAGCGGGCAATGACTTCTTGTTTGGTCGCAATGCGGTTAAGTGACATAGTGGGCCTTTCTGATGCGAAAAAAATCTCAATGGGGCATGTTACACGGTTTGTTTGGGCAAGAAAACCAAGCTTGAGCCATGATAGTATTTGCCAATCAATCAACATTAGGTGAAATCATGGGTGTATCTGAAACTGTCGGCATCAGTGCTTGTTTGTGTGGACAAAGTGTACGTTACGATGGCAAACACTGTTTGATGGACAATGCGCCTTCCACCGACCAACGCTTCATGATTTGTCCTGAAGTGATGGGCGGATTGTCCACGCCCAGAGCGGCAGCGGAAATTGTCGGTGGAGATGGATGGGATGTGTGGCAAGGGCATGCCAAAGTGATAACGAGAGATGGCAGCGATGTCACACAAGCGTTTAAACAAGGGGCATTATTGGCTTTACAAAGTTTACAGGACGCTCAAATCAAAACGGTATGGCTTAAAAGCAAAAGCCCATCTTGTGGCAGTGGGCAAATTTATGATGGCAGTTTCCAAGGCGTTCTGAAACAAGGTGATGGCGTGACCACTGCCTTATTGCGCCAACATGGTATTGCAGTGGTCAGTGTGTGAGGCTTTATTGGAGACCAAAGTGTTTTAAAGCTTTTTGCATCCATTCACGGTAAAAATAATACAAAAAGTCGTTGGTTTGGGTGATTTGATATTCTTTGGTAAACCAAGGTTTGGGTTGGTAGGTGTAATGCAAAATATGCACATCGGTAAAACCAAAAAATCCCAAACGGATATAATCCGTCAATTTTTTGGCAAACACATTGCACGTTTGCGGTAGGTGTAATTCTGGTGTCTGCTGCCAATGCGACCACAATTGACGCAAAATTTCTTGGTCAAAGCCTTCCATGGTTTGCATCAAATGCAAGCAGGCTTGGTAATCTTGTATATTGGGTTGGAAGACAAATAAGCCTGAATTGAAATTTTTAAAATAATCATATTGCGCTTGGTTGTAGTCTGGTGTGTGAATCGGATTTTGAATCAAACCCAAATCCATAGCAGCGCTACCGTGTGGACAATCAAATAAAAATTCAATGTTTTTCAATACCAACATATCGGCATCAACATAAACCAATTTGTCATATTCAGTCAGGGTAAATACACTGAGTTTGTCGGCAGTGTTTATCATTTGTTGTGGCCAACCATACGACAACATATCCAGATTGTTTTTATCGCTATATTGTAATTTAGGCGCTTGGTAACATTTCAATTGTGCTTGTTGTAATACCAATAGCGTATTTTCAGACAGCTGATCGTTAATCATGACAATCAATTCATGCGTATTGCCATGTTGTTTTAAACTGTAAGCCAAGGTCAAAACGCCTGCCAAATACTGATCATCAGACAGCAAGGTCACATAAGCACGTTTTGGGGATAACGCATTGGGTTGAATGTCGGTGGTGAGCATGGATAGGGGTGGCTTTCAAAATTTTTGATGAATATAAATGATTGGTATCCATTTTGGTGATTTTGATGGATAAAAAATATTTCAAATGGATATTGAGTAACAAGCGTCCTGTAAAACTGCCCAAGCCATCAAGCACGTGGATGGTGTTGGTCTATGAGGTGTTTTAAGCGTACATTGGCAACATGGGTATAAATTTGCGTGGTGTTGATGTCTGCATGCCCCAATAACATTTGCACCACACGCAAATCTGCGCCGTGATTGACCAAATGCGTGGCAAAAGCATGGCGCAATTTGTGTGGGCTTAAATTTTCGATGCCAATTTGGGTGGCGTATTTGTCCACAATTTGCCAAGCCAATTGGCGGGTCATGCCCACACGCTTTTGGCTGACAAACACAAAATCACACGGCTTTTGCTTTAACAACATTGGACGCGAGTGCAATAAATATGCTTCTAGCCATTCGCATGCCTCTTCGCCCAAAGGAATCAGGCGCTGTTTGTCGCCTTTGCCAACAGTCGATACTACGCCTTGCTGTAAATCCAGATGGCTTAATTCTAAATTAATTGCTTCGGATACCCGCATGCCAGTGGCGTACATCATTTCGAGCAATGCTTTGTCACGCAAGCCATGCACATCATCCACATCAGGTGCTTCTAGCAAAGCATCCACTTGCGCTTCGGTGATGATGGGCGGCAAGCTGCGACCGATTTTGGGACGCTGCAAATAAAACAAAGGCTCTTGATGTTTGAGTTCTTGCTCGTTGAAGTAATTGTACAAACGTTTACAGGCCGACAAAGCTCGTGCTTGTGAAGTCGGTTTTTCTTCGTTTTTGAACAAAGCTTCACCCAATTGCACGCCATCGCAATTGAACCAATCGACTTTGTGTACTAAAAGACGGTCGTGGATTTTTTGCAAATCGCGGCGATACGCGTCCAAAGTGTTTTGGCTCAAACGGTCTTGCAACCACAATTGCTCTAGCAATAAATCGATGTAATCAGCTGGCGTGAGTGCGTTCATGTTCTAACAACCAATGTTTGATGGATAAAGTGTCGTCGCCTGTACCGCCTGAATAACCGCCAATGTGGTGTTGTCCGACAATGCGGTGACACGGGATAATCAACGGAACAGGATTGCGCTTGCAAGCTTGACCAACCGCTTGGGCTGCCGAGCCAATTTCTTTGGCAACATCGCCATAGGTGCGAGTTTGTCCGTAAGGGGTGTTTAACATTGCTTGCCACACTTTGCGGTCGTGTTCGCTGCCTTGAATCAAAATGTCGCCTTCAAAGCTTTGTAAGCGTCCTGTAAAGTAGGCATCGAATTGCGTTTGCCAAATCAGTGGCAAGGATGCATTGGCTTCTTGGTACAAATGAGGATAAGGTAAATCGACTTTGATTAAGACATCATCATTGAAATGCAATTGCAAACAGCCTAAAACAGGATGGATGTAATGGGTGAGGGTTGGTGTCATGACCGCTCCTTGCAAGAATGTTGAGCCCATTATACTTGAATCCGCCCTGTAACACCGTTAGGCTAATGCCTCCGATGGCAGACTAAAAAATGAAATGGGTTCAGATGGAAGATTTGTTGATGAGTGAGAGTGTGCAAAAAGTACACCATATTTTGGAAACCAAGCAAGTGGTACATCAGTTGCGTTTGCTGTCTGATAGCACTCGCACCGCACAAATGGCTGCCGATGTTTTGGGTTGTACGCCCAGCGAGATTGCCAGCTCTTTGATTTTTGAAGAAGCCACAACAGGACAATTGATTTTGATTGTGGCGTCAGGTGGCCATCGAGTGGATATAGACTTTGTGTCCCAACAATTGGGCAAAAATTTGCAAATGGCCAAAGGCAAACGCATCAAGCAAGAAGTCGGTTTTGCCATTGGTGGTGTGCCACCGTTGGCGCACAATCAGCCGTTGGAAACGTGGCTGGATGTGCGTTTGTTGCAATACCCTATTGTTTGGGCGGCAGCAGGTTCACCGTTTGCGGTATTTGGTGCCAATCCTCAAGAATTACAACGAGTCACAGGGGCGCAGTGGTTGGCGGTAGAGGAGGCGGACCTTGAACAATTGGCGTAAATGTTTTGCAGTGCTGGCGTTGGTCGTGAGTTTGAGTGCTTGCCAAAGTGTGTTGCCCAATCGGCAATTGGATTTTCAAGTGGATGGTGGTGCAGTGAAGTCGTTTCAAATGACCGAGCGTGGTGCATTGCCTGCCAGTGATGGCACATACCATGTCGAAAATTTGGGTTTGATGTTATACCAAGCAGATAATGGACAGCTTGAGTATGCTTGGAATTTTGTTGTCAATGTGGAGAAAAAAGCACCTAGTCATATTCAAGTGTCACAAGTATTGAATGATGGTACGGCACAGGCTTTGATTACAGATGAGTTTTTGAGTGACAAGCGTGGTGATGCGTGGCGCAACTTGGATGATGGCAGTCGCAGTCAGGTATTGGCACAGCGTTGGCATGCAGTGTCTAAGGGCAAAAATATGGCACAAGTGGCTTGGCTCAATCAGCCCGAGACAGAAACCATGTTTGTGTTCAAAATTGAAATTCAAGCACAAGACGGCTCACGCTCTGTATTGTACCAACCGATGGTATTGGCCCCAGACAGCAAGCAACAATATTTGAAACTGATGGCGCAAATTCCCTCTTAATTTGTTTGATGAAAAAAGCGTCCTGTAAACCATTACAGGACGCTTGGAAGCGATTGTTTTTTAAGCGTCAACTTTGTTAGGCTCGTTGTGAACGGCTTCTAATAAGTCTGCAAAGCTGTGTCCAACTTTGCTAGACAGTTCTGGTAAAGTGCGTTTGGTAATGACAATTGCTTCGGCAAAATAGCCTTTTTCATGTAAACGCACCGCTTCACCTGCGCATTGGTGAAATTCAGCATGTTTTTTACGTAGCAATTCGTATTCTGGATAATTATGGTATTCCGTGCCCGGACCGTAAATCCACTGACCCACTTTGCAACGGTTATCTGCACTCACTTGTTCGCAACCATAATTGGTTAAATTATGTTCACGCAGAGCTTGGAACCAATTTTCACGCCACGCAATATGGGCTTTGATGGCTTCATCAATAGGCAGACCGCCTAATACCAATTCTTCTTTTGGCATGGGTAGGGGTGCTTCTTCGCCTTTTAACAACAGATCAATCCAAGTATCTAAATTCATGTTTTCTTCCCAATCAAGTTGATGATGCAGCTTAAAATGCAGCAATAGCAAATATTTACCTTTATGTGCGGCATACATTTATATGTATTTGAATACGACGAGTTACTGCTTTAACTTGTACCGTGATTTAGAGAAGCTTGCTTTAATTCAAGTCAAAGAAATGATATCGGTATTTTTAAAGCGGCCTTTGTATGGCTTTGGAATGATGGATAGTGAATAATTGATATTTTGAATCATTCAAGTTGATAAGAGTGTTGTTTTTTTGAGAATTAAAAAATTCCAAATAAATATTTAGAGGAGGTTTTTTGTTTGGATTGGCCTCAAATGTAGCGACATGCCAAACGTCATGTGGCTGTTGATGTTTGCTACGATGAGTATAAAATTGTAAGTTATTTGCCGAGGATGAAAATTTTCAGGACGCTTGTGTTAAATCGTGTTGGCATAAAGCTTATAAAGAATGGTTACTATTATATTTTTGTTGTTTTTAGAGCGGTAATCATCCTATAGCTGGAGGATTTATCACATTGGCAGCCAAAGATTATTTATTAAAATGTGGCATGTTACAGTCAGTAAATTCAAAGCGTAGCCGCATCACTTTGATACGATTTTGTAAGGGCGTATTTGAAACCTTACCATGTGGATAGAGCATGATTTCAAGACAAAAAATAAGAGCACAGTTACTGTGCTCTTATTTTTGCTGTAACATGGTTTTGAAGTAAAACTTTGCAACAGGCTCTATTCTAAATCACCACACGCTAGGGTAGTGAATTTCAGGCTAATTATGCAGCTTGAATGTTTGAAGCTTGTTTGCCTTTAGGGCCTTCAGTTACATCAAAGCTTACGCGTTGACCTTCTTTTAAGGTTTTGAAGCCGTTCATGTTGATAGCTGAGAAGTGAGCGAACAAATCTTCGCCACCTTCATCAGGAGTGATGAAACCAAAACCTTTAGCGTCGTTAAACCATTTAACAGTACCTGTTGCCATTGAAACTTCCTAACTCTATAAAACAATTATTTTGAAAATGTGAGCCAAACACATCAACCTTGGAGGTGAGTGATGTTTGCCACTGATGACGTTTTACCGTTATTTACCCTAATGAGTCAAGCACAGTTTGCGAAAAATTTAAAAACTGCGCACAATGAAACATAAAACTAACACAAATTTTTTACTTTGAAGTGAACAATCATTATCTTATGACAACGGAAATAAAAGTGATGGTATCCCATCCTGTAAATGAAACATCAGTTGAGTCTAAAACCCTATTGGCACAGCAATTGGTTCCGCCAAAACAATATGCTGTTTATTTGTTAAATGATGACTTTACGCCCATGGATTTTGTGATGTATGTGTTGCAAAATATTTTCTTTATGGACGAATCTCAGGCCTTTGCTTTGATGATGATGGTGCATGAACAAGGCAAAGGATTGTGTGGTATTTATAGTTGGGATATTGCGACAACCAAACAAAGTCAGGTGATGGATTTGGCTTTTGACAATGAGCATCCGTTGCAATGCACAGTAGAGGAGGCAGTTGTATGATTTCCACAGAATTAGAACAAACTTTACAAGAAGCTTACACAAATGCTCGAGTTAAACGTCATGAGTTTATCGGTGTGGAGCACTTATTATTGGCTTTGCTAGACAATGATTCGGCTCACAAAGCATTAGTGGGTTGTCATGTAAACATTGAACTTTTACAAGAACGATTGACCGAATGTATTGTCAATGAAACCCCGAATGTTCCAGCGCATATGATGGAGCAGATCGAGACAAAACCAACTATGGGGTTCCAGCGTGTGTTGCATGCGGCCATTTCTCACTCTCAAAGTGCAGGGAAAAAAGAGGTAACAGGCGCAGATGTGTTGGTTGCGGTTTTTTCAGAACGTGAATCTCATGCGGTTTATTTTTTAAACCAGCAGTCAATCACGCGTTTGGATGTGATGCGTTATTTGGCTCATGGCATCGAGCCTGAAAGAGCACCGCCTCCGCCCCTACAAGGGAATGAGTATGGAAAGGAAGCTTCCATGGACAATGCTTTGCAGCAATACACTACTAATTTGAACAGTGAAGTTTTGGCTGGTCGTGTGGATCCATTGATTGGGCGAGCGCATGAAATGTTGCGCATCACGCAAATCTTGGGTCGCCGACGTAAAAATAATCCTTTATTGGTCGGCGAGGCTGGCGTCGGTAAAACCGCGTTGGCAGAAGGCTTGGCTTACCAAATCGTACATAAGCAAGTGCCAGAGCATTTAGAAAATGCAATTGTATTTTCTTTAGACATGGGCGCTTTGCTGGCAGGCACCAAATATCGTGGTGATTTTGAAGCCCGTATTAAAGCGGTGCTGAAAGAATTAACTGAACTTTCTAACGCCATTTTATTTGTCGATGAAATTCATACCATCATTGGTGCAGGCAGTGTGTCTGGTGGCACGATGGATGCGTCTAATTTGCTCAAACCTGCTTTGGCAAAAGGTCAGTTGCGCTGTATTGGTGCGACGACTTACCAAGAATACCGCACCATTTTTGACAAAGACCATGCTTTGAGTCGCCGTTTTCAAAAAGTGGATGTGGTGGAGCCAACAGCAGAAGAGACAGTGGCGATTTTACGCGGCCTGAAAACTTCGTTTGAAAGCTATCACAATGTGCGTTATACCAATGAAGCTTTGGAAGCGGCTGTGAGTTTATCGGTGCGTTATTTGAATGAGCGTTTCTTGCCTGATAAGGCGATTGATGTGATTGATGAAGCGGGTGCGGCGCAAAAAGTGAAGCCTAAAGGCAAGCAGCGCAAAACCATTGGACGTGAATAAATTGAAGAAATCATCGCTAAAATGGCGCGGATTCCTGAAAAAACGGTTTCTTCTAGCGATAAAAATACCTTGCAATATTTGGGTCGCAATTTGAAAAACATGGTATTTGGTCAAGACAAAGCCATTGAAGCTTTGGTCAATGCCATTAAAATGTCTCGCTCAGGTTTGGGTCATCCTGATAAACCAATTGGCAGCTTCTTGTTTTCAGGTCCAACAGGTGTGGGTAAAACAGAAGTGTCTAAGCAATTGGCCTACAATTTAGGCATCCCGTTCTTGCGTTTTGATATGTCTGAATACATGGAGCGTCATGCCGTTTCTCGTTTGATTGGTGCGCCTCCAGGTTATGTGGGTTATGAAGAAGGTGGTTTGTTAACCGAAGCCATCAGCAAACAACCTTATTCAGTGTTGTTATTAGACGAAATTGAAAAAGCCCATCCTGATATTTTCAATGTGTTGTTGCAGGTAATGGATCATGGCACTTTGACCGATAACAACGGTCGCAAAGCCGATTTTCGCAATGTCATCATTATCATGACAACCAATGCAGGCGCGACGGCGTTGATCAAACAAAACATTGGTTTTGCCAATGCCAAATCGGTAGGGGATGAAATGGCTGAAATCAACAAATTGTTCAGCCCAGAATTCCGCAATCGTTTGGATGCGACTGTGTCTTTTGCTGCTTTGAACGAGCAAATCATCACACAAGTGGTCGAGAAATTCTTGTTGCAATTAGAGCAACAATTGTTGCAAAAGCAGGTGGATGTTGAGTTTACCGATGGATTGAAAGCTTATTTGGGTAAAAAAGGTTTTGATCCGCAAATGGGTGCGCGCCCTATGGGCCGTTTGATTCAATCGACCATTCGTAAGGCTTTGGCTGATGAGTTGTTGTTTGGTAAGTTGGCTGAAGGTGGTCGCGTGATTGTGGATTGGGATGAAAAAATCGATGGTATTCAATTGATTTTCCCAACTGCTAAAAGCGATCGAGAGTTAGCGCAAGCTGTTCATTAATGAGTATGACAAGCAAAAAAAACCGCCATTTGGCGGTTTTTTATTGGGCAAACATTATTTAGAAATGGGTTCTAAGCGCCATTGCAATGCATTGTTTTGTACTTGGATGAGCAAATCCACATTAGGATGCTTGCCTGGATTTTGGACAGCATCTTCTACATGTTCTGCAAACCATGTCAAACCTTGTTCAGCGGCCTGTACGTTCAATACACCGTTAAATTGAGCGGCCAAAGCATTGTATAACTTTAAGCTGCCCAATTTGCCTGTTACAGCAGGAATGTGGTGTACCAATTGACCATCGGCAGAAATCACGTTCAGGCCGCTTAAATCGTCTACGTTGGCAAATGTTGCTAAGTAATCATTGAAATTCATGTTTGTCCTTATTCAAGGGTTTAATGGTGAACCGTACCGAAAATTTTGTCGCCTGCATCGCCCAAGCCCGGAATGATGTAGCCGTTTTCATTCAAATGGCTGTCTAAAGCTGCGGTGTAAATGGTCACATCAGGATGGGCATCGTTGACCACTTTCACGCCTTCAGGCGCAGCCACAATCACCAAAGCTTTGATGTCTTTACAGCCTTTGCTTTTCAACAAATCAATGGTCGCTACCATAGAGCCGCCTGTAGCGAGCATTGGGTCGATGATTAACGCAGTGCGCTCAGACACATTCGGTACGAATTTGTCGAAATATGACACAGGTTGCAAGGTTTCTTCATCGCGTTGTAAGCCGACCACGCTGATTTTGGCAGTTGGCAACATGTCCATTACGCCATCAAGCATGCCGATGCCAGCACGCAAAATCGGTACGATGGTGACAGTTTTACCTTTGATTTGTTTGCCTTGAATGATATTGCCTTCCCAGCCCATCATGTCGTAGTCTTCAATGGGAAAGTCGCGCGTGGCTTCATAAGCCATTAAACGAGCCAGTTCATTGGTCAAGGTACGGAATTTGTAAGTGGAACAATCTTGTTGGCGCATTAAGCTTAATTTGTGTTGTACCAAAGGATGGTCGATGATGCATAAATTGGACATGGTGATGCCTTTTAGGGTTAATGAATGGTTGAATGAGGTTTAGATTGCTGGATGAAATCAGTGAGCACATGAGCGATATGGATGTGATTTTGATGTTTACAGGACGCTTAAATCATTTAAACGTCATGAATATGCTCTTATGAATTTACAAATTGGCTGCCAGATTGGATGGTTTTCCAAATCTGTGCAGCCAACTCATATACCAGCAATCATGTATCAGCGAATGTGTTTACATTCACTTATTGCTGATTATTCTGCTAAAAGGCTTTGCAATTCGCCTGCTTCGAACATTTCCAACATGATGTCAGAGCCGCCCAAAAACTCACCGTTCACATACAATTGCGGAATGGTAGGCCAGTTAGCAAATTCTTTGATACCTTGACGAATACCTTCATCCATCAATACGTTCACAGTGTGAAAGTCGGTGCAGCCAGCTGCTGCCAAAATTTGCACTGCACGAGAAGAAAAGCCGCATTGTGGAAAGCGTTTGTCGCCTTTCATGAATAAAACAACTTTGTGACTGCTAACGATGTCTTGAATGGTTTTTTGCACGCTCATGTGTGTTTCCTAAGATGAAGATTTTTGCAATACCGCTGCGAAAAAGCCGTCGGTATGGTGGGTTGCAGGGCTCATTTGTAAATATTCGCCTGTATTGAGCGGTATTTTATAACCGTTCAGCAATTCGCTGCAATTAACCAAGCTGAATTCTGGATGGCTGGCCAAGAATTTTTCCACTTGTTGTTGGTTTTCTTCTGCCAAAATACTGCAAGTGGCATAAACCAAATAACCGCCGCGTTTGACCAATTTGGCAGCAGATACCAAAATGCGTTGCTGGATTTCGACCAATTCGTCAATGCTTTGTGGGCTTTGACGGTATTTCAAATCTGGGTTGCGGCGCAAAGTGCCCAAACCTGAACAAGGTGCATCTACCAACACGCGATCGGCTTTGTTCCACAATTTTTTCAAACGCAAATCACGCTCGTGATCCAAGCGTTGAGGTGTGATGTTGCCCACGCCCGCACGTGCAATACGTGGTTTGATATTGGCCAAGCGTTTTTCAGAAACATCCATGGCATACAAGCGGCCTGTATTGTTCATCATGGCTGCCAATGCCAAGGTTTTACCGCCTGCGCCTGCGCAAAAGTCCACTATCACTTCACCGCGTTTGGCGCCAGAAAGCAAAGCCAACAATTGGCTGCCTTCGTCTTGTACTTCAATCACGCCATCTAAGAACAATGGGTTTTTGTTCAAAACAGCTTTGTCTTGGAAGCGAATGCCCCATGGCGAAAATGGTGTGGCTTGGGCTTTAAAACCTTCAGTTTCCAATTGTGCCAAGACTTTTTCACGTTTGCCTTTTAAGGTGTTCACGCGTGTGTCTAATGGCGCAGCTTGGCTTAAAGCTTGTCCCAATGTCACGATTTCTTCATCGCTGTATTGACCTTGCATGCGTTCAATTACCCATTCAGGCAATTCGCTGGCAGTGTGCAATTGATCAGCAAAACCTGCACGAGCGGCTTTCAGGTCGCTTAATTTTTGGCGTTCGTCTTCGCTTAAAATGCTGCTCAATGAGCCTATGCTTACACCGCGAGCGATGACCAAAGCGCCCAATGCCAACAAGCGTACAGGTGCTTTTTTGCCAAAAAAGGCATGTAATTTTTGCCAATGGCGCAAAGTGGCGTAAACGGTTTCCGCAATCTCATGTCGGTCTTGGCGACCCAGCTTGCGATGGTCTTTGAAGAATTTCGACAAAATCACATCAGCAGGAGATTGGAAAAAACGCACTTCGGTCAAAAGGCGTTCGGTATGGACTAATTGTTGATTGTTCATTTAGTATTTCTTGCCGTCTAAAGTGGCGGCGGTTAAGTTGAGTTGGTAGGTTGTGCCATCATCGGTATAACGAATCAAAGCTGGAATATTGCCCATGCTAGGTGCTAAGCCGTACTCCATGACATCGCCACCACGAGTGGCTTTGTACATGTTGACAGGCAGGCTTTGACCTTTGAATTTCACATTTTGTGAGCCATTAGGACGAATATTGGTGTTTTCGTTATACACTTTTTTACCATTGGTAAATTGTGACACACCTGTGAGTTTGCCGTCGTTCAAAGCCAATTGCCACGCCAGACTAAATAAGTCCATAGGCGTACCACGCATAGGCGCAGTTTGGCTTTGACCAGCTTTGCCATAAGTAATGGTTTTGCTGCCGTGGTTGAACAAGGCTTGTGCATACAGTTTGCCGCGACGGGTGTCGCTATAACGTTGTGGCACCATTTGGTTGCCATTCATACTGCCGTTAGAGGCAAATTGCATACTGTAAAGCGGGATTTTGAAGATGGTTTGGATGCTATAAGCATTGGCATTGCGGCTGAAATTCATGTTGGCCGTCACGCCACCATTACCTGAATACGTTAAGGCTGCTTTATTGGGAAATTGGGTTTCATTGGCCATTGCAATGCTGCTCAGTAGCGCTGCGCTGACACCTAACATCATGGTCCATTTTTGCATCATTATCACACCTTCATTTGAAAAATCAAATTATTTCATTTGGTTGGCTTAGTAAGCCAAAAGTTTGTTTTGTGCGTCAGTTGGTTGCGCATTGATGACTTTACCATCTTGCACACTTAAGCGTCCTGTAACAAAATCAGCCACTGCTTGTGGATATAATTGATGTTCCACAGTCAAAATGCGTGCCGCCAAATCATCCGCACTGTCATCAGGCAAAATTGGCACTGCCCCTTGCGAAATAATCGGACCGTGATCCAATTCAGGTGTGACAAAATGCACCGTGCAACCTGCCAATTTACAACCCGCATCAATGGCAGCTTGGTGGGTGTGCAAACCTTTGAATGATGGTAACAAAGATGGGTGTATGTTCAACATGCGATTTTGATAATGTAAGCAAAAGTTTGCTGTCAAAATGCGCATAAAACCTGCCAAAACCACCAAATCAGGTTGGTAAGCATCAATGACTTGTTGTAGCTGAGCATCGAAGGCTTCGCGGTTGTCAAAGTCGCGGTGATTCAAGACTGCCGTGGCAATACCACGCTCTTGTGCCCAAGCCAAACCACCAGCATCAGGACGATTGCTAATCACGGCTACAATCTTAGCGCCTATAATATTGGCATTTACGATAGACTGCATATTACTGCCGCGGCCAGAAATCAAAATCACCACATTTTTATTCATATTTGGTACGGTCCTGCCGTTTTTAAGCGGCCTGTAAATCATCAAGCTGCATATTATAACTGACAGTGACTTGAAAGGAAAAAACATGATTTTGGATGTTCAACAATTGAAAGTGAATGCAAGGAAAAAATGGCGTTGGGAAAACCATCCAACACAATGGAAAGAAGGCTTGCCGCCAACGAAAAAAGAGCGGCAAGCTTTGGCGCAAACATTGTCTTCACAATTGAATGATTGGCAAGAAAAACTGCATGCAGAAGGGCAGCGCAAAGTATTGGTGATTTTACAAGGTATGGATACTTCGGGCAAAGATGGCACCATACGGTCAGTTTTTCAAAACGTGGATCCTTTGGGCGTGCGTGTTGAAGCATTCAAGTCTCCCACTAGCACTGAATTGGCACGGGATTATTTGTGGCGGGTGCATCAAGTGGTGCCTAAGAATGGGGAAATGGTGATTTTCAATCGCAGCCATTACGAAGATGTGTTGGTGACACGAGTCAAAGGTTGGATTGATGAGAAAGAAGAAGTGCGACGCATTCGTCATATCAATGAATTTGAGCGCATGTTGAGTGAAACAGGCACAGAAATTATCAAAATTTTTCTTAATATTTCCAAAGAAACCCAGCGCGAACGCTTACAACAACGTTTAGATATTCCTGAGAAAAATTGGAAATTTGCGTTGAGCGATGTTGAAGACCGCCATTTGTGGTCTGCTTTTCAAAATCAATATGCGCAAGTTGTCTCCAAAACAGCAACGCCTTATGCACCTTGGTATGTGATTCCTGCTGATTCTAAAAGCGGTCGTGATGTGATGGTGTTACAAATTTTATTAGCACATTTGCAAGCGATGAACCCTCAATTTCCACAAGTAGACAGAGCCTTATGGCCACAAACCATCGATTAATGGGTGATGATACATGGAAACAATCGTTCAAACCGATTGTTGGTACAGAGCCGAAAGTGATGATTCTGGGTTCTCTGCCAGGGGATGCTTCTTTGCAAAAACAGCAGTATTACGCCCATCCACGCAATCAATTTTGGCGATTGCTGGGTGATTGTTGCGGGGTAGATTTGCAAAGTTTTGAATATGCAGACAAAATAGATTATCTACAACGAATGCCTTTGATTTTATGGGATGTGATTGACAAGGCCAAGCGTCAAGGCAGCTTAGACAGTGCCATACATCAAGCACATACTCATGATTTGCCCGCCTTGCTATTGCAATATCCCAGTATTGAGCAAGTTTGGTTTAATGGACAGCAGGCGGCGAAATTGGGTCAGCGGCAAAGGCTGAATGTGGCATTGGTGCAAGTGGTTTTGCCTATACGTTGTCATATATGTATAAGCTTGCGCATTGGCAACAGGCTTGGCAGCAGTTGTTTGTACCTGATTGACGATAAAACTGTGTGATGCAATCAAAAGGAGCAGCGGGATGGATAAAGCAGAAATGGCCAGCTTGTTCGAAGCTTTTAAGCTGAATGAATTGTGGATGCACTTGATACCTAAGCTCAGCGAAGGCATCAAAATGAAGTTAGAGCCGTATGTGCATGTGGATGTGGGCGGGAGCAAAATTGGCGGCATGCCTGATTTGCCCGATAGCATCGCTTGGCCACATGCGTATGAGCAGCCTTTGGCATTTGTGGCGCAAATCAATTTGTCAGAAGTGACGGAATGGGATTTGGACGAAAAGCTACCGACTTCAGGTTGGTTGTATTTTTTCTATGATGCACTCAATGAGCATTGGGGCAATGTGCCGGAGGATTATTGGCATTTTGCTGTACGCTATTTTGATGGCGATATCAGTCAATTAAAACCTGCGGTGCCGCCTGAAAAATTGGCGTCAGAAAATCAATTTTTAAGTGCCAATACGGTGTTTTATCCACAAACCACGTTTCCCGATGAAAGCAGCGTGGCATGGCCTAAAGTTGGCTTGACGCGCAAGCAATGGATGTCATTGGGTGATTTAGAAGAGCATGTGTATGAGCTCAATTCAGGCCGCTACAACCAGTTATTAGGCCACTCGACCAATTTACAGTCGGGGATGGAGCAATTGTGTGTGCAAATGTCACAGCATTTTTTTGAAACCGAACATGGCTCGGCAGATGATTGGGTTTTGCTATTGCAGCTAGACAGCAATGACAAAGAATGTGGCATGATGTGGGGTGATTGTGGCGTCCTGTATTTTTGGATACGTGAACAAGATTTAGCGCAGCGACGTTTTGAAAAATGTTGGTGCGTGATGCAATGTTTTTAAAGAATCAAAAGGGATAAAAATGACAGATGTGGTGGCGTTGGTGCGCCAATATGCTGTGGATGCCAAAGCCGCTTCGCGCGTGTTGGCAGCCGCTTCAACAGCACAAAAAAACCAAGCTTTGTTGGCAATGGCAGATTTGCTAGAGCAGGCGCAAGCCGATATTTTGACTGCCAATGCCAAAGACATTGAGGCCGCTGAGCAAAATGGCTTGGATGCGGCAATGGTCGATCGTTTGCGTTTGACGGAAAAATCTGTGGCGCAAATGGCAGAGGGTGTGCGCCAAGTGGCAGCTTTGGCAGACCCTGTGGGCGAAATGGACGAATTCAAAACGTTGCCCAATGGTTTGCAATTGGGAAAAATGCGCGCGCCTTTGGGCGTGGTGGGCATGATTTATGAATCTCGCCCTAATGTGACCATTGATGCGGCGGTATTGTGTTTGAAATCTGGCAATGCGTGTTTGTTGCGTGGTGGTTCTGAATCGTTTTACAGCAATCAAGCCATTGCGAAGGTGATTTACCAAGCCTTGGCGCAAAGCGGCTTGCCTGAAGCGTGCGTGCGCTTGTTTGAAACCAAAGACCGAGCTGCTGTGGGTGTGATGTTGGGTTTGAGTGATTTGATTGACGTCATCATTCCACGTGGCGGCAAAGGTTTGGTCAAGCGTGTGACCGAAGAGGCGCGCATGCCTGTGATCAAACATTTGGATGGCGTGTGCCATGTGTTCATCAATCACGATGCCGATTTGGACATGGCGCAGTCTATTGCGTTGAATGCCAAAACTTCACGTTACGGCACATGCAACACCATGGAAACGTTGTTGGTACATCAAAACATTGCTCAAGATGTGTTGCCACGTTTACAGGACGCTTATCAAGCCAAAGGTGTTCAATTGCGTGGTTGTGAGCGCACACGAAGCGTCCTGAAAGACATTGTTGCTGCCACCGAAGAAGATTGGTTCACCGAATATTTGGCACCAGTTTTGTCGATTCGTGTCGTGGATGATTTGGATGCTGCCATGGCTCACATTAACCATTATGGCAGCCATCATACCGACAGCATTGTCACCAATTCGTATGCTGATATGCAGCGTTTTTTGCGTGAAGTCGATTCTGCTAGCGTGATGGTCAATGCATCGACTCGTTTTGCCGATGGTTTTGAATATGGCTTGGGTGCGGAAATTGGCATTTCAACCGATAAAATTCATGTGCGCGGTCCTGTGGGCTTGCATGGTTTGACCAATCAAAAATGGATTGTTTTGGGCTCAGGTCAGATCCGTATTTGAGGCCTATCAGATAATTGTGACAATTTTATGTAGAATTTTTGCATTAAATCATGGACGCTATATGCGTCCATTTGTATGTAAAATTGATTAAATTTGATACAAAAACACCATTTTGCCTTAATATGGTTTTTTGATTTCAAGCACACTTCTTTGAAGAAAATATAAAAAAAGGGATTATATGAAACGAATATTTTTATTCATCCTAACCAACTTGGCAGTGATGGCGGTCATTACCATCATTGCTTCGATTTTGGGTATCAGTGGCAATCCTAACAATTTGATGGGCTTGCTGGCATTTTCAGCTTTGGTGGGTTTTACAGGTTCCATCATTTCTTTGTTGATGTCTAAATGGGTGGCTAAAAAATCAACTGGCGCACAAGTGATTGAGCAGCCTGCGAATGAAATGGAAGCATGGTTGGTCAATACGGTCGAAAATCAAGCCCGTCAATTGGGTTTGAAAACACCTGAAGTGGCGATTTATGATGCGCCTGAGCCTAATGCATTTGCCACAGGTCCAAGCAAAAACAATTCTTTGGTAGCTGTGAGCACTGGTTTGATGCACAGCATGACGCGTGATGAAGTTGAGGCTGTTTTGGCGCATGAAGTGGCACACGTTGCCAATGGTGACATGGTGACCATGACGTTGATTCAAGGCATTGTGAACACGTTTGTGTATTTCTTGGCGAGCGTGGTGGCGAACATTGTGTCGAGCGCTTTGAGCAGTGATGATGAAGAAGGTCAAGGTTATGGCTCTATGGCTTATTTTATCATTCAAATGGTATTGCAATTGGTGTTTGGTTTCTTGGCAAGTTTCATCGTGATGTGGTTCAGCCGCCAGCGCGAATACCGTGCGGACGAAGGTGCAGCGCAATTGGTGGGTGCGCCTAAAATGATTGCGGCTTTAGAGCGTTTGAAAGGTGGCGGTAGTTCTTTGCCGCCTGAAATGAATGCCATGGGTATTTCTGGTGGCGAAAAAGACTCTTTGTTGAGTACCCATCCAACATTGGATAATCGTATTGCAGCATTGCAAAATCAATAAATAATCATCATGAAACAGCGTCCTGTAAATTTACAGGACGCTTTTTTTGTCGTTTTTGAATATCATTCAATTAAAATATTGGCTTATAACATGTTGTCTTTCAAGATAGATGAACAGAATATGAAAACTGAGTTGAAAAAATGGAATCGCAAAAGAAATTATGCTTTGAAAACGTTAAAGCTCAAACTAAAGTATTTTTTGCCGATATTGGTATTGAATCAAATCAAAGCCAAACAAACCATTCAAGATGTTTCAAATATTAAAAAAATTTTAGTGGTACGCAATGATTTGATTGGCGATATGGTCTTAAGCACGCCTTTATTGCGCAATTTGTTTGAGCATGGTTATGAAGTGTATGTGGTTTCTAAAGCCCAAGCTTTGAGCATGATTGAAAATAAGGATTATGTTGCAGGCAGTTTTGTTTATAACGATGCTTCGTGGAAACACGTCTTTGAATCGATTAAAAATGTCAGACAACACCGATTTGATTTGGTGATTGATATGAAATTGTCTTCTAAAACAGAGCATATTTGGTTTTGTGCTTGGATGAAAACGCCTGTGTTAATGGGTTTTAATAAAAGCAATGTCAAAGCTTATAATATTAGCCATTCATATCGAAATCCAGAAGCGCATATTAGCCGTTCTTTTGAAAGTATTTATACCAAACTGGGTATTCATGCCAAACCACATGCTTATGATGTTTCTGTTCCTGCCGCTGTTCGAAGTCATACTCAGGCATTTTTACAATCCGCATGGCCTCAGCAGGTTGATACCAATTCTAAATTGATTGTATTGAACCCGTTTGGGAGTAAGTCCGATCGCTGGTTGTCTGAGGCACAAATTGCGGTGATATTGGCTTTTTTCTCAGCGCATAAAGTGGTTTTAATTGGTGAATATGCCAAAATTTCAGCCATCACCACGCCCAATCATGTCAAAGCGTTTCAATCTAAAGGTGTTTTGGATATCACGGCATTGATTGAAATGGCGGATTGTATGGTGACGGTTGATACGGCGATTGTACATATTGCCAGTGCCTTGCAAAGCAAGATGATTGCTTTTTATAAAGAAACGCCACTCATGCGTCCTGATGCCATTTTAAATGAAGACCAACAGCTCAAACAATCGAAGTATGAGTTTGAGCGTTTGGCACAAGATTATCCTAATATTAGACACAATCATCAGCCCTTAGCCAAACACGTACAATTTAAAATGTATGCACCCAATCATCCACAAGCAGTACAAAAAGTATTCACTTGCCATCGCATTGATGCGGTGTCTTGTGAACATTTGCAACAAGAGTTAGGTGATGCATGGCAGCAATTGATGCAAGAAAATCACGCTGTCTAGCGTGTGAACGCTGGCAAGATTTCATCAGAGCTTATTGGAGCTGCCGGAATATTTGGGAGGCTGTTTATCTTGTGTGATGCTGGTTAGGTTGGTTTTTCAATGGACAATCAAGATGTCATTTAAAATTTGGTTGGTGAAAAACCATCGAGTCTCCTAAACGCCACAGATGAGGCCAATTGGTTGAGTTTGATGTGGCGTAACGCGATACAGAGATGACCGTTGGTGCGGTCATCGGTAATGAGCAAAATGGTGCGTAGGCTTTTGTTGCCATTCACAACCGATTACATATTGCTACATTGTCCCATCTTGCGACCTGTAACTTGATTTTGATTGCCGGTTGGATTTTGTGAGTTGCGTTTGCATTCTAAATCACCGCTGACATGATTGCCTGACAACAACAAGCGTCCTGTATTGCGTTCCAATTCCAAATCGCCACTGATGGTATTGGCATTCAAACGCGAAGTTTGTCCTTTGTCTATTTTCAAATCACCACTGATGCGATTGCGGTCGAATTCGGCTTCACCGCTGGTATATTCTAAATCCACATTACCGTGTACCGTATTTTCCACCAAACGCACCCGAGTGCCTCGTTCCAAATCAACATCGCCATTGATGGTATTTTTAATCATCACCACTTCTTTGAAACGATTGCGCGACTCCACATCACCATCCACAACACTGTTGGTTAAGGTCAAAGTCGCACCGGGTAAAATAATCACATCGCCACGCACATTCACCTCTGACAAACTACAACTGCCTGAGATGCGCACATCGCCTTGAATGGTACGATTTTTGATACTGCTGCTACATGTTTCATTCGCCATGGCAATATTTGCCGCCAATAAAAACACTGTCAATGCAATCAGCTTTTTCATGATTGAGCCTTTCTTATGTTTAGATGTATTGGGACAGTACGATGACCATCATCGGTATTTTGACACAATACTTTTTTTAGTCTTGGCCTGCGTTAGAAAATTCAAATAAATTGTATCAGTGCATGAGTAGCTTATTTTGAAACCAATCTATTTCAAATCTACCCGATTATAAAAAAGCGTCCTGTAAACTTTACAGGACGCTTTTGACAACTCAAATCAACGCTGACAGCTTATGCTAACAAGCGTTCTTCGCCTTTGCCTTCAATGTTGTCAGCACAACGCGCGCACAAACATGGATGCGCAGCAACGCTGCCCACGTCTGGCAAGTAATGCCAGCAACGCTCACATTTTTCGCCTTCGGCTTTTTCAACAGTAATGCTTAAAGCTTCGCCTTCGTTAACAGTCACTTTAGACACCATCAACACAAAACGCAACTCCTCGCCCAACGCACGCAAATAGCCGTAAGTTGGTTCAGGCGCAGTCACGCTGACTGCCGCTTGCCAAGAAGAACCCACTACATCAGCAGCACGTTTGGTTTCGATTTCTTTGTTGATGGCTTCGCGTACTGCACGCACTGCTTGCCATTTTTTCACCAACTCTTCTTCTACGTTTTCAGGCATAGACGGGAATTCGTGCAAAGTATGGTACATCACCGAGTCTTCATTGCTGCCAGCCAAAACTTCCCAAGCTTCTTCTGCGGTAAAGCACAAAATCGGGCTGATGGCCAAAATCAAGCTGCGTGTAATGTGGTATAGCGCGGTTTGCGCACTGCGACGAGCACGGCTGTTCGCTTGTGTGGTGTACAAACGGTCTTTCAAAATGTCCAAATAGAACGCGCCCATTTCGTCGGCACAGAAATGTACGATGTCTTGAACCGCATAATGGAAAGCGTAACGTGGGTAATGGTCGCCCACCAAACGCTCTTGCAATTGACGTGCTAACACTACCGCATAACGGTCTAACGACAACATGTCGTTGTAACCGACTGCATTTTCAATTGGGTCAAAGTCTGACAAATTCGCCAATAAGAAACGCATCGTGTTGCGCAAACGGCGGTAGCTGTCGGTGGTGCGTTTTAAGATTTCGTCAGAAATCGCCAATTCGCCTGAGTAATCGGTCGAGGCTACCCACAAACGCAAGATGTCGGCACCCAAAGTATCGTTCACTTTTTGTGGTGCAATCACATTGCCGATGGATTTGGACATTTTTTGACCTTTGCCATCCACCACAAAACCATGCGTCAACAATTGGTTGTAAGGTGCACGATTTTGAGTGGCACAAGCGGTCAACATAGACGATTGGAACCAACCACGATGCTGGTCAGAGCCTTCTAAATACAAGTCCGCAGGCCAAGTCAATTCTGCACGTTGTTTCAAAACTGCATAATGCGTTGAACCTGAATCAAACCAAACGTCCAAAGTGTCTGGCAATTTGTCGTAAACTGCTGCATCTTCTGCGTTCAATAATTCGGTTTTGTCCAATTTGAACCAAGCTTCGATGCCTTCTTTTTCGATGCGCTGTGCAATGATTTCTACAAATTCAGCGCTTTGTGGATGCAATTCACCTGTTTCTTTGTGAGCAAAGAAAGCCATAGGCACACCCCAATTGCGTTGGCGTGATACACACCAATCAGGGCGTCCTGAAATCATTGATTCCAAACGCGCACGACCCCAAGCTGGGAAGAATTCGGTTGAATCCACCGCATTCATTGCCACATCACGCAACACTTTGCCTTCATGGCCTGATTTGTCCATCGCGATGAACCATTGAGCCGTCGCACGGAAAATAATTGGGGTTTTGTGACGCCAGCAATGTGGGTAGCTGTGTTCCATTTTTTTGAATGCGAGCAAGCGGTTGTTTTCTTGCAACCATTCAATCACCACTTCATTGGCTTCCCAAACGGTTTTGCCTGCCACACGCGAGACATCCGAGCGGAAGCGACCGTCATTCATCACAGGACAATCAATCGGCAATTGGTATTTCAAACCCACATTGTAGTCGTCCAAACCATGCGCAGGGGCGGTGTGTACCATGCCTGTACCTGCATCCGCAGTCACGTGGTCACCCACAATAATCGGTACGATGCGCTCTTCTAAGAATGGATGCTGGACTTCCAAGTTTTCCAAATTGATGCCGACGGTTTCACCCAAGATTTCAAAACTCTCGAAACCATAACGAGCAGCAGCGGACTCAACCAAATCTTTGGCCAATACCAACACGCGGCCTGTATTACTGCGCACCAATTGATACGCCAATTCAGGATGCACGCTGATGGCTTGGTTGGCAGGCAAAGTCCAAGGTGTGGTCGTCCAAATGACCGCTTCCACGCTTTCTAATTGCTCACCTGAAAACTCGAACACTTGCGCGACTGCTTCCGCATCCAAAAATTCAAATGCCACATCCAAAGCAGGCGACACTTTGTCTTTGTATTCTACTTCTGCTTCTGCCAAAGCCGAACCGCACTCTAAACAAAAATGAACCGGTTTTTCACCTTTGACCAAATAGCCTGCTTCTTGGATTTTGCCCAAGTTGCGCACGATATTCGCTTCGGTATCGAAATTCATGGTTTTGTAAGGATTGTCCCAATCGCCAATAATGCCTAAGCGAATGAAATCTTTTTTCTGGCGCGCGATTTGTTCTTCTGCGTATTCACGGCACAATTGGCGGAATTTGGCAGCAGGAATCTCTTTGCCATACAGTTTCTCAACCATCAATTCAATGGGCAAACCGTGGCAATCCCAACCGGGAACATAAGGCGCATCAAAGCCCGCCCAAGTTTTTGAGCGCACAATCATGTCTTTTAAAACTTTGTTCACCGCATGACCAATGTGAATATCACCGTTGGCGTAGGGAGGGCCATCGTGCAAAACGAATTTCGGACGGCCAGCTGCCACTTCACGCAATTTCTCGTAACGCTTTTGTTGGCGCCATTGTTCTACCCATGCACCCTCGCGTTTGGCAAGGTTACCGCGCATCGGAAACGGCGTATCCAATAAATTGACGGTGGTTCGATAATCGGTCATAACTTTCTCTATATATTGGTGGTTCTATTTAATATGTCATCTATACAGGCGTCCTGTAAAACTTTTAAGCCTGCGTCCAAGCTTTTGCTTGTGACATGTCCATGTGTATTTTTTGTTGTAATGCTTCCAAACTGTCAAATTTGGCTTCATCTCGCAATTTGTGTAAAAACGCCACGCGCAAACGCTGTCCGTATAAACTTTCATGCCAATCAAACAAATGTACTTCACATTTTTGATTGCGGCTGTCGGTCACGGTCGGATTTAAGCCAAAACTGGCAACGCCTCTGCGCTTGCCAAAATTGCCTGTCACTTCTACCACATATACGCCACTTAATGGAAACGACAGCGCAGGCAAATGAATATTGGCAGTCGGACAACCCAATGTGCGACCTAATTTCGCGCCGTGTTTGACTTTGCCTGTCAATTGATAAGGATGTCCTAACAAACGTTCAGCCAAATCCAAACGTCCTTTGAGCAAGGCTTCACGCACCGCGGTACTCGAAGCACGGGTGTTTTCGACCATGACGCTGGATGTGTTTTCAGTCACAAATGCATTTTGTGCTTGGAGCAAATCAAACGTGCCTTGGCGCTTAGCACCAAAGCAGAAATCATCACCGACCAGTAAATATTTCACATTCAATTGGCCAATCAACACGTCATCAATGAAGCGTTGAGCATCGATTGCCGCAAACTCGCTGTTAAAACGGCGCACATTCACGCCTCGCAATCGCGGTTGGTGCTCACGCATCAGGCGCAATTTGTCGCGCATTGGGCTTAAACGTGGTGGCAAAGCCAATTGACGTTGACGAGCGAAATACTCTTTCGGTTGTGGTTCAAATACCATCGCCACTGCCGGTAAGCCGCGCGCATCCGCTTCATTTTGTAAGCGTGACAAGATGTGTTGATGTCCTAAATGAACACCGTCAAAATTGCCTATGGTCAAAGCGCAACCATTTTGAAACAGTTTGGCATCGGTGTGCCCCAACCAAATTCGCATATCAATACAGCATCTTTATGGTGATAAAACGTTTTATTTTAAACGCTATATGCAATTGCAGCTAGTCTTTTGCAGCATGATGCTTGACGCCATGCACAACAATCAATACTTAAAATCGGTAGCATCAGACAACAGATTGCCTTAAACTTCGCATAATATTAACGTTTCATGTGGCTAAATTGACAAAATACACACAGTTGTAGCCGTCGGGACACATCCTTTCAGTTGGAGTGATTTATGGATTTTCGCTTTGATATCATTTACGAATATCGCGAAATGTTTTGGATCGGGGCGAAATATACCTTAGGTCTGACCGCATTTTCTGTGGCCGTGGGCACGGTTTTTGGTTTAATTGGTGCTTTGTGTCGCTTAGCAAACTTTGAAAAAGGCAACATTTTGTTGCGTACATTGGGCTGGTTTTTGCGTACAGTCTCTTTATTGTATGTGACTTTGTTCCGTGGTACGCCATTGTTTGTGCAGATTTTTATTTGGCATTTTATTTGGTCAGTCGCCCTCATCAATCCTGTTGATGGTTGGCTGATCAGTGGTGAATTGGCGCGCGAGTTGCGCAAAGAATACGGTGCATTGATTGCGGGTGCTTTGGCTTTGTCGGTCAATGCGGGTGCTTATATCACGGAAATTTTCCGTGCAGGCATTCAGTCTATCGACCGTGGCCAAGTGGAAGCGGCGCGTTCTTTGGGTCTGAATTATGCCCAAACCATGCGTCATGTGATTTTGCCACAAGCGACCCGTCGCATGTTGCCGCCGTTTGGCAATGAGTTCATCACTTTATTGAAAGACAGCTCTTTGGTGTCTGCCATTGGTGTGGCGGAATTGGCATATGTGGCGCGTACGGTTTCAGGCCGCTTCTCGATTTACGAAGAGCCTTATTATGCCATCGCCTTGATTTACTTGGTGATGACCATAGGTTTGGCAGCGTTGTTCTCTTGGTTGGAAAAACGTTATCGCATCGGTCAGCGTTAAGCTTGAACTTATGACTAGCCACAACAAGCCCGACTCGTTCGGGCTTGTTTGTTTTTGTGCCATAATAAGCGCCATTATAAGCGTCCTGAAAAATTGCTCATGAAATATGCTGATTTGCGCGACTTCATCTCGCAGCTAGAACAACAAAACAAACTCAAACGCATTGCCCATCCGGTGTCACCACATTTGGAAATGACCGATATTGCAGACCGTGTCTTGCGTGCCGAAGGTCCAGCCTTGCTGTTTGAAAACCCTACTACCGATGGCAAGCGTTATGATTTTCCTGTGTTGGCCAATTTGTTTGGTACGACCGAACGTGTGGCGATGGGCATGGGGGCGAAAGACTTGTCTGAGTTGCGCCAAATTGGTCAAACTTTGGCATATTTAAAAGAGCCTGAGCCGCCAAAAGGCATTAAGGACGCTTTTTCGAAATTGCCTTTGCTCAAAGACATTTGGTCGATGGCGCCGAATGTGGTTAAAAAAGCACCTGTACACGACATCATTATTGAGGGCGATGATGTGGATTTGTCGGTGTTGCCGATTCAGCATTGTTGGCCGGGCGATGTGGCACCATTGATTACATGGGGCTTGACTGTTACCCGTGGTCCACACAAAAAACGCCAAAACTTGGGTATTTACCGCCAACAAGTCATAGCCAAAAACAAAGTCATCATGCGTTGGCTCGCTCATCGTGGCGGTGCTTTGGACTTTTTGGCACACAAACAAGCCAATCCAGGCCAACCTTATCCTGTGTCTGTGGTTTTAGGTTGTGATCCTGCAACGATTTTGGGTGCGGTGACGCCTGTGCCTGATACTTTGAGTGAATACCAATTTGCGGGGCTGTTGCGGGGCTCACGCACCGAATTGGTCAAATGCATAGGCAACGATTTGCACGTGCCAGCTCGCGCTGAGATCGTCTTGGAAGGCGTGATTCATCCCGATGAAACCGCGTTAGAAGGCCCATATGGCGACCACACGGGTTATTACAATGAGCAAGACCATTTCCCTGTGTTTACCGTTGAGCGCATCACCATGCGTCAAAACGCCATTTACCACAGCACTTACACTGGTAAACCAATCGATGAACCTGCGGTTTTGGGTGTGGCGTTGAACGAGGTATTTGTACCATTGTTGCAAAAACAATTTCCTGAAATTGTTGATTTTTACTTGCCGCCTGAAGGTTGTTCTTACCGCATGGCGGTGGTGAGCATGAAAAAACAATACGCAGGTCACGCCAAGCGTGTGATGATGGGTTGTTGGAGTTTCTTGCGCCAATTTATGTATACCAAATTCATTGTTGTGGTCGATGAAGATGTGAATGTGCGTGATTGGAAAGAAGTGATTTGGGCAATTACAACACGTATGGACCCTGTTCGCGATACGGTTTTGATTGAAAATACGCCGATTGATTATTTGGATTTTGCCAGTCCTGTGTCTGGCTTGGGTGGTAAAATGGGCATGGATGCGACCAATAAATGGCCAGGTGAAACCAACCGCGAGTGGGGCGTTGTGATTGAAAAAGATCAAGAAATCTCACGCCGAGTGGATGCGATGTGGCAAGATTTGGGTTTATAAGAAATTTGAGTTTAAATAACTGACACTTACATTGTGTTTTGCATCTATCAAGCGTCCTGTAACTTACAGGCCGCTTGATTTGTTTTTAAAGCCCATTGATTTACAATTTTTTTGTTGCAAATGAAGCGTATCGCGGTTAAAAATAAACATAGGTTGGGTGGCTTGAATCGACCCTGCTGTTGCCTAATAGTCAATTCTTATTGGTCTTTGCTTGGCAGCATAGAATTTTCCGCTATAATCCGCGCAGGTCATGCCTGAGCTTTGAGGCATGACATTTTTTTAATTCGTCAGGGAAAGATAACCTATATGAAAAAATTGCTCTTTGCTCAAGTTGTAACTTTGGCATTGTTAACTGCATGTGGTGGCGGTAGCCAATCACAAGAACCCGCTCAAGCCGCACCTGCAGCCAGCAATACCGATTCAGCTAGCGCAGCCAGCAATCCAGCCGCCGGCCACGATTATCCACAAACATCTGAATTGAACATCTACAACTGGTCTAACTATGTGGATGAAGCGACGGTTGAAGAATTCCGCAAAGAATTTTCTTTGAAATTGAATTACGATTTGTATGAAAACAACGAAGCCTTAGAAGCCAAAGTGTTGACAGGCAAATCAGGCTACGACTTGGTAGTGCCTGGCATTTCTTTCTTGCCTCGTCAAATCCAAGCCGGTGCTTACCAAAAAATCGACAAAAGCTTGTTGAGTAACTATGGTAATATCGATCCTAAATTATTGACCTTGTTGAACCAAGTGGATCCAGGCAATGAATATGCCGTACCTTATTTCTCAGGCTTGAATACTTTGGCGATTAACAAAGACAAAGTCAAAGCTGCTTTGGGTACAGACCAGTTGCCAGAAAACGAATGGGACTTGGTCTTTAAACCTGAGTACTCTAATAAGTTGAAAGCTTGTGGTATCAGCTTGTGGGACTCTCCAAGCGAAATCTTCCCATTGGTGATTAAATATATTGGCAAAGACCCTGCTAAAGCCAGCAATGAAGATATCAATGCAGCTGCGGCCGTATTGAAAGCCGTTCGTCCTGACATCAAACGCTTCAGCCCATCGTTCATCGATGAATTGGCCCGTGGCGATATTTGTGTGGCAGTGGGCAATGGCGGCGACATGAACATGTCTAAAAAACGTGCTGAAGAAGTGGGCAATGGCGTCAACATCGAAGTATTGACACCTAAAGGCATGGGCTTCTGGGTGGAATCTTGGTTGATTCCAGCTGACGCTAAAAACTATGTCAACGCTCACAAATACATGGACTGGACGTTGAAGCCAGACATCGCAGCTCGCAATGCTGCAGAAGTGACTTTCGCTCCAGCGAGCTTGCCTGCACGCGAGTTGATGGACAAATCTTTGGTTGAAACCCGTTCTATCTTCCCGAATGACGAAGATGCAGCAGCTGGTTTCTTGATGCCTGAATTGAGTCCAGATGCGAAAAAATTGACTGTGCGTTTGTGGCAAGAATTGCGTAGCGGTTCTTAATCGCTTTGAATTGACATAATATCCAACATCATCCCCTAACATCTTCTATGTTAGGGGATTTTTATTGGCATATTGGCTAACAATCTGTTTTAATGAAATTAAATACCAAGCGAATATTTTAATTGTTACAAGAAAGCCAATGGCATTTACAATGTACATCTTTACAAGGGTGAAAACATGACTAATAAAACACTTTTAGCCACAATAGGCCTATTAAGTATTACATCTGCTTTTGCACAACCGCCAGCTTTTGGCAACAATCCCAATATGGTCACCAGACAAACGATACACAGTGATGTCAGTGGCAGTACGACCATCACCACTGTGATTGAGCCAGTTCGCCAAACCCAAGATGCCACCGCCACATTCACGCCCATGGCCATGCCTGTGGTTAATACCAATCCAGAAGCTATTATGCCGAAGACAGAACCTAGTGCTGCGGCATCTTTTTTGGCACCGAGTTCAACACATCAGCCTGCTACTTTAGATCATGAGGTTGTGACCCACTACCATTTAGGTAGCCAAAAAGCAGAAAAATCAATGCCTGCTTATCAAAATCCCGTTAACTCAAACAAACAAGCACCAACGGTACGCTATGAAAATATGCGCGAAGATCCAGAAGATGTGATGATGCGTATTTTGAATCAACGACAATAAACATCTATACACGAGTCATTTTTTACAAATGCCTAAAAAAGCACATTTTTATGTGCTTTTTTAGCATAAATAAGTGTTTATTTTAGGTACAATAGCGCTTTTATCAAACTGACCGAGTGACAGCAAATGAGTCAATACGTTTACTCAATGTTGCGTGTGAGCAAAGTAGTGCCACCGCAAAAACAAATCATCAAAGACATTTCTTTGTCTTTTTTCCCTGGCGCTAAAATTGGCTTGTTAGGTTTGAATGGTTCGGGTAAATCAACCGTCCTGAAAATCATGGCAGGCGTGGACAAAGAGTTCGAAGGCGAAGCGGTGCCAATGAGCGGCATCAAAATTGGTTATTTGCCGCAAGAGCCTGAGTTGGATGCGACCAAAACCGTGCGTGAAGAAGTTGAAAGCGGTTTGGGCGAAGTGGCCGATGCACAAAAACGTTTGGACGAAGTGTACGCAGCTTATGCCGACCCCGATGCAGATTTTGATGCTTTGGCTGAAGAACAAGGCCGTTTGGAAGCGATTTTATCCGCAGGCGCAGGCGACAATTTAGAGCACCAATTGGAAATTGCGGCCGATGCTTTGCGCTTGCCTGAGTGGGACGCCATCATTGGCAATTTGTCAGGTGGTGAAAAACGCCGCGTGGCTTTGTGCAAATTGTTGCTGTCTAAGCCTGACATGTTGTTGCTTGACGAACCGACCAACCATTTGGATGCAGAATCAGTTGAATGGTTGGAGCAATTTTTGGTGCGTTTCCCAGGCACCGTGGTTGCAGTCACGCATGACCGTTACTTCTTAGACAATGCTGCCGAATGGATTTTGGAATTGGACCGCGGCCATGGCATTCCTTGGAAAGGCAACTACTCTTCTTGGTTGGAACAAAAAGAAAACCGTTTGGCCACCGAATCCAAACAAGAAGCGGCGCGCATCAAATCGATGAAGCAAGAATTGGAATGGGTACGCCAAAACGCCAAAGGCCGCCAAGCCAAATCCAAAGCGCGTATTGCCCGTTTTGAAGAAATGTCGAGCTACGAATACCAAAAACGCAACGAAACTCAAGAAATCTTCATTCCAACTGCCGAGCGTTTGGGCAACGAAGTGATTGAGTTTACCAACGTGACCAAATCGTTTGGTGACCGTGTGTTGATTGATGATTTGAGCATGCGCATTCCAGCAGGCGCGATTGTCGGTATTATCGGTCCTAACGGCGCGGGTAAATCGACTTTGTTCAAAATGATTACTGGTCAAGAAACGCCTGATTCTGGTGAAGTGAAAATTGGTCAAACCGTTCAATTGTCTTACGTCGATCAAAGCCGTGGTAATTTGGGCAATACCAAAACCGTGTTTGATGAAATTGCCGAAGGTCGCGACATTTTGCAAGTGGGCAAATTTGAAACGCCTGCACGCGCCTACTTGGGTCGTTTTAACTTCAAAGGCGCAGATCAAAGTAAAATCGTCGGCAATTTGTCAGGCGGTGAACGTGGTCGTTTGCACTTGGCCAAAACCTTGATTTCAGGCGGCAATGTGTTGTTGCTTGACGAACCATCAAACGATTTGGACGTGGAAACTTTGCGCGCGTTGGAAGATGCGTTATTAGAGTTTGCAGGCTCAGTCATGGTGATTTCGCATGATCGTTGGTTCTTAGACCGTATTGCGACCCATATTTTGGCAGCCGAAGGCGATTCAAAATGGGTGTTCTTTGATGGTAACTACCAAGAATACGAAGCGGACAAAAAACGTCGCTTGGGTGAAGAGGGCGCGAAACCAAAACGCATTCGCTACAAACCTGTGAGCCGTTAATTCGTTTGACTTAACAAGCTTTAAAAAAAGCGTCCTGTAAATTACAGGACGCTTTTGTATTCAAATCATTTATTTGGCATTTAACCATTGAATCTTGGCTTCATCCGCGACAGAGCCTAATTTAGCTGTCATGTTGGTATCCACTTTACAAGCTTCAACGACCAAGCCAATGGCCATGTCTTGTGGGTTGCTGCCAACCAAACGGGTCAAACCACGGGCATCGGCAGATTTCACTTGTGCAGGTGCTGCTAGGTTTTGTGTCCACGTAATATGGCGACCACTGCTAGAGAATTCATTGTATTTAGGGTTGTTGGTGCGCAATAACAAAGGTGATTGGGCACCATCATAAACCACTTGTACACCTGCTACTGTGTTGTTTTTGATGCCATATAAGGCCAAAACACGACCACCTTGGCATTGATAAGCCACTTCTTGGTAGCTGTCAAACTGCACATTGGTTTGCACAGGTTTGCTCTTCGCTTGTGTAGATGGATTCGGTGCATCAGTAGAAGCACACGCACTTAAAGCCCAAGCAGACATTGTTGCGATTAACCATTTATTAAATTGCATAAAACCATTCTCACATAAGGTTTAGATAAGTGGTTCAAGATTACCATGCTTGAATATAAGTTCCAAGTTAAGCAAGGCAAAGAATCAAGGCAGACGGCAGAAATGAAAAAAACCAGCTCGAAAGCTGGTTTTTAAAATTGGTACGCCCACGGGGAATCGAACCCCGGTTGCCGCCGTGAAAGGGCAGTGTCCTAACCGCTAGACGATGGGCGCGGCTTTTCAGAATGGTGCACCCGGAGCGATTCGAACGCCCGACCCTTTGGTTCGTAGCCAAATACTCTATCCAACTGAGCTACGGGTGCATCTGAAGAGAAATGCATTATAGGATGGACTTATTTGTACGTCAAGAACTTTTTATAAAAATATGCATAAATTTATTTGGCCAGCTGTTTTAGCGGTAGAATAAAGCGTTTTTTGTTTCCGGCCACTTCTCCATGTTACGTCACGATGACTTACATACCTTGCAGCAACAACTGCAATTTTTAGCAACCCCCATCGTCATCATCGATACCGAAGCCACGGGTGGCAATTTATACCAAGACCGTTTGACCGAAGTGGCATTGATTCGCTTTGACGAACACGGCATACATACTTATGAGCAATTGATTAATCCTCAAATGACCATTAGCCCTTTCATTGAAGAGCTTACAGGCATCAGTAATGATATGGTGGCAGCTGCACCTTTGTTTGAGGATATTGCAGATGAATTGGCACATTTTTTAAAAGATGCTGTTTTGTTCGCTCACAACAGTCGTTTTGATTATCATTTTTTACGTTTGGCATTTAAACGTTGCGGCAAACAATTGAGCATGCCGCAATTGTGCACGGTGAAATTGTCACGCCAATTGTATCCTGAACATTTCAAACACAACTTAGACAGTTTGATTGAACGTTTTCACATTGTTTTACCGCAACGTCACCGCGCGATGGCAGATGTGGCAGCTTTAACGCAATTTTTGGCACAAGCAAGTCAAGAACGTGGCCATTTATGGCAATCTGCTTTGTACAAACACATTACACCAAGCTTGTTGCCTGATTGGTTGCCTGAGCATTTGAAGCAACAATTACAAGCCTTACCAGATGAATATGGCATGGTTTTGATTTGGCACAAAGATGCCAAACAGCCCAAAGTGCGGGTGTGTGAACACATGTATCATGATATGTGTCACAAATTACATGCCAAACAAGCCCAAGATTGGTTTGCCAGTATTGTCAAAATAGAAGGTTTTGCGGCCATTGGACCATTGGATGCTGCAGTGATGTCTAGCCAATATGCCGATCCCAAGCAGCATGCTTTTTATACCATACGTTTAATTAAGAATGACCAACAGCGTTTACAAGCCAAAATCCAACCTTTGGGTACGCAAATCACTAACGAACCTCCTTTTGGCGTCTTTGCTCATCCCAAAGCTGCCAAAAAAGCCATCTTAGAGTGGGCGCGTGAACATGGCTTTTGCCCAAAATATTTGGATATTTTGCCGCAAACGTTGTCTGAACAGACTCCTTGTCCTATACACAGTAGCAAAAAATGTCATGGTTGGTGTCCTCAATTGAATGAACAAGAAGACATTGATGCTGCCTTGCGTCAAGAAATGACCAAGTTGCCTATTGCAGGTTGGCAACAACGTTGGCCACACAATGCCCAAGAGGTGGATTTGGTCACAGGGCAAACCAAGCAATGGCATGTTGCAGGTTCTGCCATTCAAACGGAAGATGGTTTGTGGCTGTGGGATGCGCGGGTTTTTCAAGCTTTAAAAGAACATTTTCGCAAGCCACAAGCTTAAAAGCGTCATCACTTCAATAGACAAGCAGATGGTTTCTGGTGCACCAAAGACATTGCTAAGCGGTCAATAGGCGTGTTTTAAATCAATTGACAAAGCCTATTCAAAATAGACGTTTGCTCATAAATGGGCTGGCGATACATTTCAAGGAGCATGTATACGGTCTTTGTAACGCAGATTATGGGTACAAAATCATTGAAATTTTTGACAATAAGCGTCCTGTAAAACCTTTACAGGACGCTTATTTTTAATGTGATTTATTTGACATCTATTTCAATGCGGCCGCCATTTTGATTGGCATTGTGTAAGTTGATAAATAAGGTAGAGGCACGTTCAACATTTTTGCCTGTTTGGACATTGTAATCGTCTTGGCGTATGGCAATCTTCAAATAACCCACTTTAGCGCTGGGCAGCACTTGATAGCTTTTGACATTGGGTAAATGGTAAACATTCCAACTGAGTTTTTCTTCATTGACCACCGCCAAGCGTAGAAACCATGGATTCATGCTAGGAGCATCAATGGGCATGCTGTGAAACAATTTGACCGTCATGCTTGAGTCTGGCATTGCCGTGACTTTTTCGACATGCGCTGCACCTGTATTGTGGCTGTCGTTTTGTGGTGATAACCATTGTGCTTGAGCTTGTGCACAGAGACTGAATAAGCTGAACATCCAAAACAGTGGTTTCATGCAGACATCCTTTTAAGGTTTTTGTACGATTTCTTCGATTTGTATCGAGCCATGAGCTTGTGCGGCGGCAGTCATGTTCACAAATAAAATCGAAGTTTGGGAGGTAACATGGCTTGTTGAATCGAGGTGTTCAGTACGCAATTGTAATTTCAAATAACCATTTTTTGCGCTGGGTAAAATACGGTAGTCGGCGATATCTTTTAAAAAATACACATTCCATTGTTGGTCTGATTTCACTGCCAAACTTAATAATAAGCCATTTAAAGCTGGGTCGCCTGCGGTAGCAGACAGCAGTTTGGCTTCAATGGTAGGGTCTTGAATGGCTGCAATATGGAATATTTCTTCATCAATTTCAATGCGGTTTTGTGTTTGTGCATGGATGGTTTGTGCTGATAATGGCAAACTGAAAAATAAAAGTGCACAAAATGCCAAGTGTTTGAACATGGGTGCTCCTAATGCTTTGTCATAAAGTTCAATAGTAAGATTAACATAAGTATTTGTAATATGAATATAAAATAAAAGCGTCCTGTAAATTTACAGGACGCTTGTTCATACTAACAATGGTATTTAAATGGGATTACAAAAATGGATTGTCTATTTCAGTATTGTTTTGACCTAAAATCAATTGTTCAGGCAATGCTTCAGTGTTTTGCAGTTGCAATATGGCGCCATCAATGATGGTTTTGATTTCTTCTAAGTATTTCAAACCTTGTTGGTCACGCAAAATTTGAATGTCACCATAAATAGACAAACCGTCACCGTGGTTTTCAAAAGTCAGGTTTTCAATGCTGTATGAATGGTTTTCATCGCTCAATGCAGAAAAAGTCATGTCAAATACCCTTAATCGTTAGGAAAAGCTTTGAGCCAATTTGCTGGCTTCTGTGGTGCTGATTTTATTACTGCATTCGCTGGTTTTGTCAGTTTTCAAAAGTTTGATTTGTCCATTTTTAGACACATCTTTACCTATGGTAGGCAAATCATATACTTTGCGGCGTTCCTCTTTGTTCAAAAGTGGGAAGGCATTGATGCCTGTTTTGGCTTCTAATTCACACAAGCTGATAATCTGCGGCTTGGCTGAAGCGGTATTGGCAATCCAATATGCACCAATCACACCAGTATCGGGTTGGTAAACTGCTTTGTACAAATGGCTAGGCACCAAAACCTTATTTTTACCAATGCTCGGTATTGTCTTGTTTAAAAAGCTGACGCCCGTTACCAAATACACAGGTTGATGACTGCTGCTGACCACATCTCGCACTGCTTCTTCAATGTTACGCCAAGCATTTTGGTTGTTTTTAGGGTTTTGCGGCACCATGTTGGCCAATGAAAAGCTGTCTTGCTGAGCAGATTTGGTGCTCATATTGGCACTTGGCGCCAAATGCCCACGATCGTAGCCACTGCCTTTGTAATCAGACAATTCAGCTCGCATATTTTTAGGCACTTGGTCTTCAGCATGAAACTCGCCTTGGCGTTTGATTTTGGTATTTACTTTTTTAGGCGTCAAATGTTCCGCTACCCACAAAGGGCCTTTGGTGATGCTCGAATGTAGGGATGCGAATTGCTCAAAGCACAAATTTTGGGTCTGTTTTAACAAGGCGGTTTGATTGATTTGTGGCGGGATGGCATCCAGCAACATGGCACTGGCGCAATGCGAGGCAGTCGTGGTTTGATTTTTTGTTATTTTAGAGTCAATGACAGCTGGCTCGGTTTTGGGGGCTGTTTTATCCAAACAGGCACTTAAACTGAGGCTTAAGCCAAGTATTGCAACTGTATATAGTGGGAATTTAAAGTTCATACGGAGATTTCTTTGGTAAAAAGCCATATTAATGACAATAACGTTTCATTTAAATCTTGATGTTTGAAATGAACACTGCATGAATTCTAATCATTCTTTGCCAATAAGCATATCAATTTTGAATATTGATAGAGTTTATGGTGAATGTTATCTATGTATATAGAGTGTTTGAAGTATGTATCTGAGATAGTAAAGATACAGTTTAAATGAATTATAAGAGTAGCTTTAAATGATTTAAGGTTGGTTAATAGGATGAAAAACAATTTAAAGAAGGAGTTTTTTAATTTATTTGTGAATGAAATATTGAAATTGAACAAGTAGGCTGCTTTTTTAATTTTAAAATAATGATTTTTTTCAATGCTTTAAATTTTAGTTTCAATATTTTTAGAAAAAATTCACATTAGGTGTTGACGGGTTTTCGGTGTTTCTGTAATATTCGGTTTCTTCGCTGCTGAGACAGAAACGAAACAGACCAAACGGTCAGCTTCACAAGTTTCACAGCACAGCTCTTTAAAAAACAGATTACCGATAAGTGTGAGTGCGAAGAGCCTCACACTGCTAAAGAAGTAAAGACAAGATATGATTTTTAATCATTTCTCGCTCTTTTTCTTTGAGAAGCAGACCAGAAATTAAATAGTAAGCTTAGAGATTAAACATAAGAGTTTGATCCTGGCTCA
>NZ_KB908034.1 GCF_000382305.1 Vitreoscilla stercoraria DSM 513 | reverse complement strand
CACCCAAAGTAACTGCACCAGTTACGTCAGTTGTACGGAAGTAGAACTGTGGACGGTAGTTAGCGAAGAATGGAGTATGACGGCCACCCTCTTCTTTAGACAATACGTAAACTTCAGCAGTAAATGTAGTGTGAGGTTTGATAGTACCTGGCTTAGCCAATACTTGACCACGCTCAACGTCTTCACGTTTAGTACCACGCAATAATACACCTACGTTGTCGCCAGCTTGACCTTCGTCCAACAATTTACGGAACATCTCAACGCCCGTACAAGTTGTTTTAACAGTGTCTTTCAAACCAACGATTTCGATCTCTTCACCAACTTTAACGATACCGCGCTCGATACGACCAGTCACAACAGTACCACGACCAGAAATAGAGAACACGTCTTCGATTGGCAACAAGAATGGTTTGTCAACAGCACGTTCTGGAGTAGGGATGTAAGAATCCAAAGCTGCAGCCAATTCCAAGATTGCTGGTTCGCCGATTGCTGATTGGTCGCCTTCCAAGGCTTTCAATGCAGAACCTTTGATGATTGGGCAGTCGTCGCCTGGGAAGTCGTAGCTTGACAACAAGTCACGGATTTCCATCTCAACCAATTCCAACAACTCTTCGTCGTCAACCATGTCACATTTGTTCATGAATACCAAGATGTAAGGCACGCCTACTTGACGACCCAACAAGATGTGTTCACGAGTTTGTGGCATAGGACCATCAGCTGCTGAACATACCAAAATCGCGCCATCCATTTGAGCCGCGCCAGTAATCATGTTTTTAACATAGTCGGCGTGACCTGGACAGTCTACGTGAGCGTAGTGACGAGTTTCAGTTTCGTATTCAACGTGTGAAGTATTAATGGTAATACCACGTGCTTTTTCTTCAGGCGCGTTGTCGATTTGATCGTAAGCTTTAGCAGCACCACCAAATGCTTTAGACAATACTGTGCACAAAGCAGCAGTCAAAGTAGTTTTACCATGGTCAACGTGACCAATGGTGCCAACGTTTACGTGCGGTTTGCTCCGCTCGAATTTTTCTTTAGCCATGGCTATTCCTAAGTCCTATTTTGTTTGTTGCAAAATAAATCAGATAAACAAAACCACAAAAAATTTGGTGTTGCTAATATTTTGGTGCCCATGGGCAGATTCGAACTGCCGGCCTCTCCCTTACCAAGGGAGTGCTCTACCCCTGAGCTACATGGGCCTAACTATTGTGTTTCGTTTGGAGCGGGTGAAGGGAATCGAACCCTCACCATAAGCTTGGAAGGCTTCTGCTCTACCATTGAGCTACACCCGCGCTACAACCCCAACCGCTACTGCAAATCTTGTGGTGGAGGGAGAAGGATTCGAACCTTCGAAGCTTTCGCAAGAGATTTACAGTCTCCCCCCTTTGGCCGCTCGGGAATCCCTCCACAAGAGAGGCTGAATATTAAGATGATTCTCACAGTCCGTCAACATTAATTTTCAGTGTTTTTCCGTTTAATTGATTAACAACTTGTTTTTATGATGATTATTTTTTAGCTTCTTGCAACTTTTCGTATTTGTCTTGCAGCTCTGCTTGAGTCTCAGGTTTTTCTTCATCAATCAAAATACAGTCTACTGGACAAACTTGTTGGCATTGCGGCTCATCATAATGACCTACGCACTGTGTACACAAATGCGGATGAATCTCGTAAATTTCATCACCTTGGTAAATCGCATCATTGGGGCACTCTGGCTCACACACATCGCAATTAATGCACTCATCGGTAATAAGCAAAGACATTTCTGTTACCTATAATCAAGCGTTATAAACCCGACATTGTTACAGCTTCGATGCATATTGGCAAATATTTTGCCTGTTGGCAATTATAAATCAATGCTTTGCAGCATGGCCAAACCATAATGACTCTGCCCTGCAGAACCTTGCTTATGCCAAACCAATTGCGAAGGCAACTCTGGCAGTTGTGAAGCTTCAATGTAAATCATACTGTCTTCATGCGACAATTTGATTAAATCCGCCCAAACCAATCCCCAATCTTGCCAACGGTAAGGCGGATCTAAGAAGATGACATCGTAAGGCTTAGAAGCGGCCTGTAAAAATCGCAATGCATCCTGATGGTGAACAAACACATGTTCCAATTGCAATTGACGCACATTCTCTCGCATCACTTGAGCACTCTGACGATTTAACTCCACCACATCCACATGCTCAGCACCGCGCGAAGCTGCTTCAAATGCCATCACGCCACTGCCACCGAACACATCCAACACACGCAAACCATGCAATCGCTGCCCAAGCCAATTGAACACTTGCTCACGCACTCGATCGGGCGTAGGGCGCAAACCTTCGGCCTCATTAAAATGAACAATGCGACGGCGATGCGTACCACCAATAATACGAACTTGTTGTGTGTGTGCTTTATTGTGTTTCATGGTCTTTAAAAATACAAAGCTGCCCAAAGGCAGCCGTTTCAATCAATATTACTCAGTTTTTTCTGCCTGACGTTTGGAAAATTGCACGCCCAACTGTTTGAGCTTACGATACAAATGCGTTCTTTCCAAACCCACTCGCTGCGCCACTCGACTCATATTGCCATTTTCTTGGGTAATATGGTACTCAAAATAACGCTTTTCCAGCTCCTCTCGCAACTCACGCAAAGGCAAATCAAAATTAAAGCCGCCTGAAATATGGTTGGCTTGAGTTTGTTTAAATTGCGACAACAAAGCCGTAACTTGTGGTGCATCTACTGCACCATGCTCTGCATTCAACGCCAAGCTTTTCAGGACGCTTTTGAGTTGCTCTAAATTGCCCGGCCAATCATATTGACGCAAAGCATTTTGGGCTTGTACGGTAAACTTCACCATTGGAATCTGGCGATTTTCAATCAACTCTGCCAACAAATGGTTAATGATGGACACCAAATCATCTGCTTGCTCACGCAAAGCTGGTACTGCCACCATTGAGTTAGCAAAACCATTGATTAAGTCAGATTCGTACTCAGACTGAGTCAACATCTCTTCCAAAGGACGACTGCAATAAGCCACGACACGTGCTGGATATTGCTCTGTTTTTTGCAATAAACCAACCACTGCACGCTGGGCGGCCAATGGCAACTGCGACACATCACCCAAATACAAAACACCATTTTGTGCTTTTTGCAGCAACTCTAAACCATTGTCTATCAATTGCTCAGGTTTGGCAGGTGTCACCCAAGGTGAACCATTATTTAACAAAGTTCTGGCCACCAGTTCAAAAGGTGAGCCTTTTTCACCCGTTAATAATAACGGAAACTTGCCTTTTTGAACTTTAATCAACTGGGTACTTAATTCATCCATCGCAACACTATTGCCCAACTTCTCCAAAGTCAAAGTGCTGGCTTGTTGCATTTGGCCATATTTCAAAGCACGTTGCACTGTGGTCAACAGTTTTTGCAAAGCAATCGGTTTTTCCAAGAAATCCAAAGCACCAATTTTAGTCGCTTCTACAGCAGTATCAATGCTAGCGTGTCCACTCATCATAATGACAGGCATATTCAACTGACCCGATTGCGCCCACTCTTTCAATAAAGTAATGCCATCACAATCTGGCATCCAAATATCGAGTAAAACCATCGCAGGTCTCGTTTGATTGCGCAGTTGACGAGCCGCTTCCGCATCTTCTGCTTCTGCAACGGTATACCCCTCGTCCTGTAAAATTTCAGACAAAAGGTCTCGTATTCCCACCTCATCATCAACAATTAAGATATCTGTACTGCGCATTATTCCTCCATTTTTGGCAATATGATTCGTATGATTGCGCCGCCGGATTCTTGATTGGCTAAGGTAATTTTACCTTGGTGGTCATCAATGATTTTTTTCACCACTGCCAACCCCAACCCAGTTCCGTTTTTCTTATCAGTAATATAAGGCTCAAATGCTTTCGCCAAAATAGCTGGCTGAAAACTCTGGCCATTATTCGCCACTGTCAACGTGACGGTTTGCTCATTCGACCATGCAATAATGTCAACTTGCGGACGCTCTGCAAGCTCTGCTGCTTCTGCTGCATTCTTAAAGATATTGTGCAGTACTTGGCGCATCAATGCCGTATCAATGCGCACCATTAACGGTATATTACCCAAATCCGCCTGAAAATTACAAATAGAACCTTCATACAACACCAAAACTTCATTGACCACTTGGCGCAAATCTTGTTTTACAGGCCGTAAAGAAGGCGAACGCGCATAATTTCGAAAGGCTTCAACCATTTCTTTTAAAGCAGCCACTTGCTTCACAATCGTATCCGTAGAACGCACCAAAATACGGGCATCGTCTTCAGACAATTTGTCTTGAAGTTTCCATGCCAACCGTTCGGCTGATAATTGAATAGGTGTTAATGGATTGCGAATTTCATGCGCCAATCGCTTAGCCACCTCACCCCATGCAGCCTCTTTTTGGGCACTCACCAAATCGGTCACATCATCAAAAATAATCACGGTATGCGACATATCTTCATAGATAATTGGAGCGGCCTTAACGAGCAAAATTTGTGCCTGATCCACGCCAATATAGTCCATTTGCAATGGTGCTGTATCGCCCATTTTCAGACACGTTTCTTCAATGATTTTCGCTAATACGCCCCATTGCGTACCCAGCTGTCCCCATTGTTCTACAGGCAATGTTTCCGCAGCCATCAAATCCATGCCAAGAATTTGTTCTGCACTGTCATTATAAGTACGCAAATAACCATTGGCATTCAATGAGATAACGCCCGTACTTAAACTTGCCAATACCTGCTCCAAGTAAGCCCTAGCAACTTCTTGCTGATGGCGATTTTTTTCTGCCTGTTGTTTGGCAACATCCAATTGCTCTGTCATGCGATTGAATAAACTACTCAAAATACCCATCTCATCGGTACGCAAAACAGGACTTTTTTGACTAAAGTCACCTTGCGCCACCGCCCGTGTCCCATCGGCCAAAGCAGACAAAGGCGCGACAAAACGTCTCGAAAAATAAACCGCAAGCAACAATGCCAAACTGATTGCCAACACCGTTGCCATCAACAACGTCATCACAAAAAAAGCTTGCAAACCTTGTTTGGCATAACTCAATTCAGCATATTTTGCGCGAGCAGCTTCAATTAACACCGCATCTTGCGCAATAGACTCAGGAACGGGCTTACGAAAAAACAAAATAACATTGCTTTCGTCCACCTGTGGAATCATTAGCCAGCCATTGATATATAAAGTATTTTGTACCGATTCTAAATTACCAATCGAGCCATCTTTGTGCAAACGCTGCCAATCTTGTTGTGTCAATTCAGGCCAATCAAACTGCCCACCACCGCCTACTTTTTCTACAAATTTTTTATTTTCTTGATCCCATAAAGCCAATTGTCGATATCCACCTCGCTGTAAGCGACCTGATAACGCCAATGCAACATCATCATGAAAAACCAGCGCTCTAGCCATTTCAATTTGCAACGGCACAGCATCACGCAAAGCATCCTCTACGCTACCATTCAGTGCAACTTTGCTCAAATTCAGGCTGCGTTCTAATGCCACTTCCGTTTCATTGCCAAACCAAGAATCAATACTATGGCGAATAAACTGTGCCGATACACCAAACAAAAACAAACCCGGTAATATGGCAACAATGGCAAACATCATGGTCAATCTTTTGGCAATACGCGCACCAAATACACGCTTGCGTCCATCTCGCCACAACTGCCAAACTTGTCTGCCTACCGAAAACAACAACATGCCCAAAGCAAGAGCATTGAACCCGAAAATCCACCAAAAATAGTCGGAAAAAATCGAAGCATGCCCTGTTGCCAATGCCAACATGTACAACAGCAACATCGTAATAATTGCCACAGCAATGACAAATAAACGCACAAATTACTCCGTTTCTACTCTCAAACGCACCCACCCAGAATCCAAGCCCCAAGCTTTGGAAGTCAAAGTATTGATTTGAAATGGTCTTGGTAATTGATGACTGCTCAAACTTAAACGAATTTGCGCATAAATTTGGTCTTTTTCAGCTGCAAGAAATGTATTCACAGGATGAACATCCCATTTCACAATACCGCCAATACTGCGTAAAGCAACTTGTAAATTCGAGTACTCAGTAGAAAACGTTCCTATCGTCACTCGGTATTTGTCCGTTAATGGATGATAAGTCAGTTTATAAGAAATGGGACTGACAGTGTCAGCCCACGGATTGAATCGCAAGTTATAAGCCAAAACTTTCGGTGCAATCAATTGATATTGCAACTGAAAATCCAAAGCAACACCTTGTTTTAAAGCATTGTGCAAAGAAGCTGGCAAGCTGGTTTCAAAACGACTGTTCACCGACAACTGCCCTTGAATACCCAATACCGCTTGAGCACGTTTCACACGAATGCCATCTGCGTGGGCCAGCGTAAAGCCACCCACGCAGATGAAAAGAATACTAAGCTTTATCAATAAGCGAGTAATAGAAACCATCTTGAGTATCATTAGGCAGACAAATGCGCTCGGTGCGTAATGTAGCATCCGAATGACGCTCTAAAAATGCCTGCAATTGCTGTTGATTTTCTTCTGGGAAAATAGAACACGTGGCCAAAAGCATACGACCACCCGATTTTACCGTCGACCATAACACATCCAACAACACATGTTGCTGTTGTGCAACAGATGCAGCATCTTGGCGACGACGCAACCATTTGATATCAGGATGACGCTTCACCACACCCGAAGCGGTACAAGGCACATCCGCTAACACTGCATCAAACGGTTGACCATCATACCAAGCATCTAACTTCGTGGCATCGGCAGCTTTAATTTGAGCAGGCAAACCCAAACGATCTACATTTTCTTGCACACGACGCAAGCGTTTTGAATCTACATCAATCGCCAACAAGTCAATGTCTGCCAACTCCAACAAATGGCCTGTTTTGCCGCCAGGAGCCGCACAAGCATCCAAAATACGTTCACCATTTTGAGGATCTAACAACAAAGCAGCTTGTTGCGCACCCCAATCTTGCACAGAAACAACACCATCGTAAAATTGTGGCAAATTAGCAACAGATGTTGCTTGTTTCAGACGCACAGCTTGTGAACCAAGCAAGGTGGCTTCCAAGCCCTGCTCTGCCAATAAAGCCAAATACGCTTCACCCGTCGTATGGCGCTGATTCACACGCAAGGTCAATGGCGGCGGCAATTGACTGGCTGCCAAAATATTATGCCAATACTTTGGATAGTCTTTTTTTAACTTTTCAACCCACCACTCTGGGAAGTTAAACTTGGCTTCAACATCGTCTTGCAGCACAATTTTTGGCAATTTGCAGCCATCACGAATCACTTGACGCAATACTGCATTGAGCAAAGATTTGAATTTACCATCTGCCAATTTTTGTGATGCTTGTACCGCCTCATTCACCACTGCATGTTGCGCATTTTGCGTATACAGCAATTGATACATCGCCACCATCAATAATGCTTCTAGCTTTGGCTCAGACAAAGGTTTAGGCACGCGCAAACGCAAATAAGCATTCAAACTACCACGATAGCGTTGTGTACCATACGACAAATCTTGCAACGTGCCCCACTCTTGCGCAGTCCACTCTTCTTGCGCTTTTACTTGCGTCAACAAATCAGTCAGATTAGAACCTGCTGCCACTTTTAAATAAATGTGGGCGGCCTGTAATTGAATATTGCCTAAACTCATACTTGTCTTTCAAATGCCTGACCCACCACAACAGTGCGTCCTGCTAAAAATGCAGCCACTGACATGCGTTTGCTGCCACTGGCTTGTAATTCGGTAATGTTCAAAACACCATCTGCTGCTTGCACAGCAATGCCATTTTTATCCACACTTAAAATACTACCCACAGATGCATTCACACTGTTTGCCTGTATTTCACTGCCCCAAATTTTGAACACATCACCATTCAAAGTCGTCCACGCACCGGGAACAGGATTCATCGCGCGAATTTTGTCGTGCACTTGTTGCACAGGCAAATTCCAATCCAATTGGGCATCGGCTTTAGACAGTTTTTGTGCATATGTCACACCCTCGCTAGGCTGCGGCAACGCCACCAAATCAGGCAACTGCGCCAAAGCTTCTACAATGGCTTGAGCACCCAACTCGGTCAAAGCGTCATGTAATTGTGCTGCATTGGTTTGCGCATGAATCGGCGTGGTTTTGGTGAGCAATACATCACCTGTATCCAAACCCACGTCCATTTGCATGATACACACACCAGTTTGAGCATCACCTGCCTCTATGGCTCGCTGAATCGGCGCTGCGCCACGCCAGCGTGGCAACAAAGACGCATGAATATTCAAGCAGCCACGTGCAGGAATGTTCAGGACGCTTGCAGGCAACAACAAGCCATAAGCTGCTACGACCATCACCTCAGCATTCAAATCACGCAATTGCTGTTGAGTCGCTTCGTCTTTCAAATGTTCAGGCTGCCACACAGGCAAAGCATGTTCCAATGCCAAAGTTTTGACAGGCGATGCAGTCAATTTCATACCACGACCTTTAGGACGATCGGGTTGTGTCAAAACAGCGGCCACTTCATGTCCAGCAGCAATCAAGGCAGCCAACGCATGGGCTGCAAAATCAGGCGTACCTGCAAATATGATTCTCATTAGGCTCTTTGGGCTTTTTTCAATTTGTTTTTAATACGGTCTTGCTTCAAGCGTGACAAATGCTGTACAAACACTTTGCCATTCAAATGATCCAATTCATGTTGAACGCAAATCGCCAATAAACCATCAGCATGCAAAGTGAAAGGCTCACCTTTTTCATTCAAAGCTTCGACAGTGACCGTTTCTGAACGGTGCACTTTGTCGTAAATGCCAGGTACAGACAAACAACCTTCTTCATAAACGGTTTCGCCATCACGCTCGGTAATTTTAGCATTGATGAAGACACGCAATTCATTGTGACTTTCTGACAAGTCCATGACCACGACTTGCTCATGCACATTCACTTGCGTTGCAGCCAAACCAATACCATGTGCGGCATACATGGTTTCAGCCATATCTTTAATCAATTGTTGAATGCGTTCATCTACTTGTTCAACAGGCTTGGCAATGATCGCCAAACGCTCATCTGGATATTGTAAAATTTCTAACAGTGCCATCAGGGGACTCCTTAAAACTAAAATGCTGTTGTATATGACTTAATTGACGACAATATCATTGATTTCAAGAGAATGTGATTGAAAAACTAGATTTTATCCATGCAAATCATCTATGATTTAGATAAATTGGCATTCATGTCATTATAGAATTCGAAATAAGGGAAAATCATGCAAAGAACCATTATAACCTTGCTTTGCACTGCAGGCTTAGCTATTTCCACTTCCAGCTTTGCACAAACGCTGAAATTGCGTGCTGACGCTCCTGCTCGTTATACAGTCAAACAAGGCGATACCTTATGGGGCATTTCAGGACGCTATCTGAGCAATCCTTGGCAATGGCCTAAGCTGTGGAATGCCAACCGTACCCAATTGCGCAGCCCCCACCTGATTTATCCAGGTCAAACTTTGGTCTTAAGTTATGTCAATGGGCAACCTGTTCTAGGCTTAGAAGACAGCACTAAAATCCCAGTCATCAAAATTCACCCTGGTGTACGCACAGTCAGTGACGGTTATGGTATTAACACCATCAACATGAATTTGGCGCAAACTTTCATGCAGTCGCCACAAATTATCAGTACCGAAGAAATGAAGAATGCACCTCATTTGATTCAAGGTCCTGACAGCCGCTTGATTTATTCACCCGGTGACCGTGTTTATTCTTATGGCTTAAAAGAACCAGGTACATATTATAGCTACCGTGTAAATAAAGACATTACCGACCCTGATACCAAAAAATTCTTAGGTCGTGAAATCATCATCACCGGTAAATTAGAAACAATTAATTTTAATCCAAGCGCATGGAGTGAGCGTGACACAGTCGCCGACAACAGTCGTTTAAATGATGATGAGTATTACACTTTAAAACACCCTTTATTAAAAATCCCAACCACAACCGCACAACCGATGATGATTCGTGAAATTGGTTCGGAAATTTTAAAAGGTGACTATTTGATGCGTGAGCCTGATTTTATCAAAACAGGCTTTCAATTCATGCCACACGAGCCTTCTGTGCCTGTGAATGCCAAAGTTTTGTCTATTCTGGATGGCGTTAGTGAAGCAGCACAATTTCAAACCATAGCCATCAATCAAGGTTTAAGCCAAGGTATTGATCCTGGTACAGTGATCAGCATCTATCGCAAAATCAACACCACCAAGGTCGAGCGTCGTGGCAATGACGATGGTCCACGCTATGGTCATATTTCCATTCCATCCGAAGAGTTGGCTTTGGCCATGGTATATCAAGCCAATGAAAATATCTCATATGCATTAATTTTAAGCAGTTTAACCAACGTCAGCGTAGGCGATACAGTACGTGAACCAGGTCGTGATTTGGATGATTTCAGCAATCACAGTCCACATGTTCCAAACGAACCACAAGAGCCACATTACTATGAACATGGTAATTACAATCGTGGTGATTACATCAAATATTGATTGTATCTATCAACGCACCTTAGGGTGCGTTTTTAATATCTAGGATATTGAGTCATGAACGATGCCAACCGATTGGCTTATCTTGAATTGGCCCTCACGCCTTATGTCGGTCCTATGACCCTATTAAAAATATTACAATATTTGGATTGTCCTGCTGACATTTGGCAAACACCAAGCTCTGCACTTTCCAACTTAGCCAAACCCAAAGCCATTCAAGCCATACAACAACGTCAAGGCAAACAAGCTTTACAGGACGCTTTAATATGGGAAAGCGAACATGCAAACAACCATTTATTGTCTTTACTAGACGATGATTATCCATTAAATTTAGCGCAAATTGACTCACCGCCTCCTTTATTATTTGCCAAAGGCGATTTGTCTTTATTACACCAACCGAGCATTGCGATTATCGGCAGCCGCCACGCGACAGCCCAAGGCTTACAAAATGCTCACAGATTTGCGGCAGATTTAAGCCAACACAATATGGCGATTGTTTCTGGATTTGCCGCGGGCATCGACACCGCAGCCCATCAAGGCTGTATTCAAGTAAATGGTGCCACTATCGCTGTTTTGGGAACAGGCATAGACCGCGTTTATCCTGCGGCCAATCGCCAATTGGCACATCAAATTTGTGAAAAAGGCTTATTGCTGTCAGAATTCGCCCTTGGAACACCACCTGTTGCGCAAAACTTCCCAAGACGCAACCGCATCATTGCAGCTTTGTCGCAAGCGATTTTGGTGGTTGAAGCGGCTGTGGAATCAGGATCTTTAATTACAGCCCGCTTAGGATTGGAAATGAACAAAGAAGTGATGGCCATACCCGGCTCAATTCACAATCCTCATAGCAAAGGCTGCCATGCTTTGATCAAACAAGGTGCCAAGCTGATTGAATCGGTTCAAGACATTTTGGAAGAATGTATCCTTTTGCCGCAGCTGCACAAAAATACCCATTTTGAGCCAAAAGCCAATACAGACAACCATCCAAATCCATCACCGCTCTTGCAAGCCATGGGTTTTGACCCCATACATCCTGACCAATTGGTCGATAAACTTGGCAGCAGCCTTACAGATGTGTATGCTGAATTATTGGAATTAGAGCTACAAGGTCAGATTGCAGCACTCACAGGTGGTCGTTACCAACGCATTCATTAACCCAACTGGATAGACTATGTTCGATGTCATTGCTTTTTTAATTGAAAACTTCCAAGACTGGGAAACCTGTCCAAAGCAAGATGCTTTAGGCACATTATTAGCCGAAGCAGGCTTTGATGGCGAAGAGATTCGCGATGCTTTAGAATGCTTAGAGCATTTAACCAACAGTTTAAGCATGGATCAAGCCATCTTAGATGATTGCCAATATATTCGTGTTTTCAATCAATATGAGCTCGATGTCTTGCCTGAAGAAGTGATTCATTTATTGAGTTTTTTACAAGCAGAAAGCGGTATTAACTCAACCCAACGTGAGCTCATCATTCACATGCTCACCCAATTGCCCGATGAAGATATTACCGTAGACCATACCAAATTATTGGCATTAATGGTCTTGTGGTTACACCAAAGTGAATTGCCAATTTTGATAGGCGATGAATTATTGGTTGCTTTACACGGTCATACCATGATGCAATAAATAAGGCAGAACGTTCTTGCGCCTTACCAAACGCAGCCTAGACGCTGCGTTTTGCACACTTTGCACCCAAATAATCAAACAATACGAATACTCCTAAAATGGCCAAAAATTTATTAATCGTGGAATCACCTTCCAAAGCCAAAACACTGAAAAAATACTTAGGCGCTGAATTTGAAGTTTTAGCGTCTTACGGCCATGTGCGCGACTTGGTTCCGAAAAGTGGCGCAGTGGATCCTGAAAATGACTTTGCGATGAAATACCAATTGGTCAGTCGCAACAGCAAACACGTTGATGCCATTGTTCAAGCTGCTCGCGAAGCCGAACACGTGTATTTGGCAACCGACCCGGACCGCGAAGGTGAAGCCATTTCTTGGCATTTACAACAAATCTTAGATGGCAAACGCGGCCTGAAAACTTTGCCCAAAGAGCGTGTGGTGTTTCATGAAGTCACCAAAAAAGCGGTTTTAGAGGCCATTCAAAATCCACGCCCGATTTCACAAGAATTGGTCGATGCGCAACAAGCCCGCCGTGCTTTGGATTATTTGGTTGGTTTTAATTTATCGCCATTGTTGTGGAAAAAAATTCGTCGTGGTTTGTCAGCAGGTCGTGTGCAAAGTCCTGCTTTGCGTTTGATTTGTGAACGTGAAAACGAAATCAAAGCATTTACCGAACAAGAATATTGGTCTGTACATTTGGACAGCCACAAAGGTCGCAGCAAATTTTCAGCCCGCTTAACTCATTATGAGGGTGAAAAATTAGACCAATTTGCTTTGCCAAATGACGCATCTCAAGCCAAAGTCATCGCTAACTTAACAGGCAATGAAGCCAAAATTGCCAAAATTGAAAAGAAAAAACGCAGCCGCAACCCAGCCGCACCGTTTACCACTTCAACTTTGCAACAAGAAGCCGTACGCAAATTGGGTATGACCACTGACCGTACCATGCGCACTGCACAACAATTGTACGAAGGCATCGATGTCGGTCAAGGCGCGATTGGTTTGATTTCATACATGCGTACTGACTCAGTCAGTTTGTCTGAAGATGCTTTGGTTGAAATTCGCCATTACATTGAAAACAAAATCGACAAACAATTTTTGCCGAGCAAAGCCAATACCTACAAAACCAAATCGAAAAATGCCCAAGAAGCGCATGAATCTATCCGTCCTACTTCGGTTTACAGGACGCCTGAAGAAGTGAAACCGTTTTTGAGCAGCGACCAATTCCGTTTGTACCAAATGATTTGGAAACGCACAGTCGCATGTCAAATGACACCTGCGAAATTCGATTTGACTTCGGTTGACATTGAAATGGGTGAAGGCATCTTCCGCACCACAGGTCAAGTGCAAACCTTCGCTGGCTTTTTGAGCGTGTACGAAGAAGACACTGATGACGATGACGATGGCGAAGAAGGCAGCAAAAAATTGCCGGAAATGAACGAAGGCGACGTTTTGCCCGTCGATGCTTTGCGTGGCGAACAACACTTTACTCAACCACCACCACGTTACACGGAAGCGTCTTTGGTGAAAGCTTTGGAAGAATTTGGCATCGGCCGTCCATCGACTTACGCCAGTATCATTTCTACACTCAAAGACCGTGAATATGTCACCCTAGACCAAAAGCGTTTTACGCCAACGGACACAGGCGACATTGTGAACAAGTTTTTAACCGAGCATTTTGGTCAATACGTCGATTACAATTTCACCGCTAAACTGGAAGACCAACTCGACGATATTGCCAATGGCAAACGCGCTTGGCAACCGGTGATGAAATCATTTTGGAAAGACTTTGACAAACAAGTCAAAGAAAAAGAAGACATTCCGCGCGCACAAATCACCTCAGAAGATTTGGAAGAAGATTGTCCAAAATGTGGTCAACACAAATTGATGATTAAATTTGGCAAACGCGGCCGCTTCATCGCTTGCCACGGTTATCCTGAATGCGATTACACCCGCAACGTCAACGAAACCGCGGAAGAAGCCGCCAAAGCTGCCGAAGAGCCGACCGAAGTAGAAGGCCGCTTTTGTCCCAAATGCAATGGTCAATTGATTTACAAAAAAGGTCGTTTCGGTAAATTCATCGGTTGCAGCAATTACAAAAGCAAGCCTAAATGTACTTACATCGAGCCTTTAGAGAAAAAAGACTCGGGCGTCGCTTGCCCGAAATGTGGCAAAGGTCATTTGATTGAGCGCAAGAGCCGTTTTGGCAAATTGTTTTACAGCTGTGAAACCTATCCAGATTGCGATTACGCCGTTTGGAACCCACCAATCAACGAAGCTTGTCCAAAATGTAATTGGCCATTATTGACCATCAAAGTGACCAAGCGTCGTGGCACTGAAAAAGTGTGTCCACAAAAAGAGTGTGGTCATGCTGAGCAAATCGAAGCACCAGAGGCTAAAAAAGAAACCAACGCCGAATAAGCAATTCCAAACCTGATTAAATCAAACTCAGCGTCCTGTAAACATTTACAGGACGCTTTTTGATATCTAATGCCTCATAAATATAGAAATGAATATGAACATTTATTGCAAAATTTAAATGCCATAGTTATAAAAACCCCATTAATTGAATTAATTAAGCAAATTTACACTCAAAGAATCCATTAATTTGATAATATTACACCTTTTTCCAAACCAAACCACGAACAGGTGAAGATGATGGTCATCAAAATAATCATACATCATCAACACTTTAAGGCTCTCAACGCATGAAAAAACATGGCATCTTAAACCGCGAATTGGCGGGTATTTTTGCAAAATTGGGACATACCGACACCATTGTCATTGCAGACTGTGGCTTACCCGTTCCTGCGGGTGTGACATGCATCGATTTGGCATACGCTTTGCACAAGCCCAGTTTTGAAGATGTGCTCAATGCTGTATTAGCAGATTTGGTCGTAGAGAAAAGTGTGTGCGCCAGTGAAATCACGGCACACAACCAAAGCCTCGACCAACACATTCAAAATTTGAACTTGCACACAGAATATGTTTCCCATGAAGCATTCAAACAGCAATGTGCCCAAGCCAAAGTCATCATCCGCACAGGTGAGGCCACACCTTACGCCAATATCATCTTGCAAAGCGGCGTGATTTTTTAAGGAGGCTCCATGATACACATGACAGGCATTTGCAAAGCCTTCAGCAGCAACCAAGTCTTAAATGGCGTAGAGTTCGAGCTAAAAAATGGTGAAATCCATGCTTTGATGGGCGAAAACGGTGCTGGCAAATCTACTTTGATGAAAATTTTAAGCGGTATTCATCAAAAAGACAGCGGCAGCATCACCGTCGATGGGCAGGAAAAAATTTTCAAAAATGTGCGTGATTCTGAAGCTTGTGGCATTCACGTCATCCACCAAGAGTTGAACATTTTGCCAGACTTATCGGTGGCAGAAAATCTTTTCTTAGGCAAAGAGTTGACTTATGGTTTTGGTATTTTAAAGCGCAAAGAAATGCAACGCCAAACCTATGAATTACTGTGTAAATTGGGCTTGGACATTGATCCAAAAACCCGCGCAGGTGATTTGTCTGTGGGCAAGCAACAGCTGGTTGAAATCGCCAAAGCCATCGCCTCTGACGCCAAATACATTGTGATGGATGAACCGACGGCGGCTTTGACCGATCGCGAAATCCAAACTTTGTTTGAAACCGTGCGTGAATTGAAAAGCAAAGGCATTTCTTTTGTTTACATTTCTCACCGCATGGAAGAAATTTTTGCCATTTGCGACCGCATCACCATTTTGCGTGATGGGCAATACGCAGGTGTGCGCAACATTCCAGAAACCAATTTCGACGAAATTGTGGCGATGATGGTAGGTCGTGAACTGGGTGAGCGTTTTCCTGAACGCAATGCCAATATTGGCGAAGTGAAATTATCGGTACGCAATTTGTCAGCGTCCAAAGCATTCGACAATGTGTCATTTGATTTGCGCAAAGGCGAAGTCTTGGTTTTTGCGGGTTTGATGGGTTCAGGCCGCACAGAGGTTGCGCAAACCCTCTTTGGTCACCGCAAAGCCCAACAAGGGCAAATCCACATCGATGGTCAAAGCGTCAGCATCAAAAATCCGATTCAAGCCATGCGCCACAAAATCGCATTTGTCACCGAAGACCGCAAAACCGAAGGTTTGGTTTTGGACTTTTCGATTCGTGACAACATCATGTTGCCCAATTTTGACAAAACTTGTCGCGCAGGCATTACTCAAATTCAAGCCGAGCGTGAGTTTGTACAAAGCTTCATCGAACAGCTTGCCATCCGCACCACCAATGCCGAATTGGCTGCCAAATCTTTATCAGGCGGCAATCAACAAAAAGTGGTTTTAGCCAAATGGTTGGGCACAGATCCAGATATTTTGATTTTGGACGAACCTACTCGTGGCGTGGATATTGGCGCTAAAAAAGAAATTTACAACATCATCAATCAGCTTGCAGAAGCAGGAGTCGCAATTCTCATGATTTCCTCAGAATTACCCGAGGTGATAGGCATGGCCGACCGTGTATTGGTTATGCATGAAGGCCGCATGACCGGTGAAGTCACCCAAGAAAACATGACCCAAGAACACATTATGCATTTTGCCACAGGAGGTGAAAAACATGTCCTCCACTAATCCAACCAAAGCGTTGTTATCGCGTTTGGGCCCTTTTTTCGGTTTGATTTTATTGGTGATTATCATCAGCGCCATGAATCCAAACTTCTTAACTGCCAACAATTTACTCAATGTTTTGCGCCAAGTCTCTATCAGCGCATTGATTGCGTTTGGCATGACTTTTGTGATTTTGACTCGTGGCATTGATTTATCAGTAGGCTCCACTTTGGCTTTAACTGGCGCGGTTGCAGCCTCCATGCTCGCTGGTGGTTATGACCCTATTTTAGCCATGATGATAGCCATGTTATTAGGTCTAGGCTTAGGTTTAATCAATGGCTTAATCATCACCAAAGGCAAAGTCGCTCCGTTCATTGCTACGCTGGCAACCATGACCATTTACCGCGGTTTGACTTTGGCTTATACCGATGGTCGTCCTGTATCAGGCTTGGGCGATTCGGTGGCCTTCCAAATGATGGGCAAAGGTTACATGTTAGGCTTACCGATGCCTGTGGTGACCATGATCATCGCTTTCGCTGTGTTGTATTTCATCTTGCACCACACGACTTTTGGTCGCCGTGTATATGCAGTGGGCGGCAATGAAGAGGCCTCTAAATTATCAGGTATCAACATCGACCGCATCAAAATCGGCGTGTATGCATTAACAGGTTTATTGGCTTCTATCTCAGCTTTGATTTTAACTTCACGCTTGAATTCAGCCCAACCAACTGCTGGTACATCGTATGAATTGGATGCGATTGCTGCTGTGGTTTTGGGTGGTACATCTTTGAATGGTGGCCGTGGTTGGATTTTTGGCACTTTGGTTGGTGCTTTGATTATCGGTGTTTTGAACAACGGCATGAACTTGATTGGTGTTTCATCTTTCTACCAATTGGTAGTTAAAGGCGTCGTTATTTTATTAGCGGTTTTATTAGACCGTAAAAAAGAAGCTTAAACAAAAGGAATTTCTCATGAAAAAGTATTTCACCCTGATGATGGCAACATTTGCCTTATTTTGGTTAGCCGCTTGTTCTCTGGAATCAGGTTCCAGCAGCACCACACCTGCGGCATCTAGCCAAACTGCTCAAAGTGGCGACAAAACCATTGGCATGTCTATTTCTACGTTAAACAACCCGTTCTTTGTCACATTGGGTGATTCAGCGAAAACCAAAGCAGCCGCATTGGGTGCCAGCTTAACCGTCGTAGATGCTCAAAACGATGCGTCTAAGCAAGCAGCCGACGTGGAAGATTTGATTCAACAAGGCGTGAAATTAATTATCATCAATCCTGTTGATTCTGCAGCTGTGGTTTCAGTAATTGAATCTGCAAACAAAGCGGGCATTCCTGTCATTACCGTTGACCGCTCTGCTAACGGCGGCAATGTCTTCTCACACATTGCTTCTGACAACGTTGCAGGTGGTAAATTGGCGGGTGAATACTTATTGACATTGGTGCCTGAAGGCTCTGAAGTGGCGATGTTAGAAGGTGTAGCAGGTTCGTCTGCTGCCATCGAACGTGGCGAAGGCTTTACCAAAGCGGTAACAGGCAAATTGAATATTGTGACCAGCCAAACTGCTGATTTTGATCGCTCAAAAGGTTTGACTGTAATGGAAAACATCTTACAAGCTCAGCCTAATGTGAAAGCAGTTTTCGCACAAAATGACGAAATGGCTTTGGGTGCTTTGGAAGCCGTTGCTGCTGCGAAAAAAGACATCGTAGTCATTGGTTTTGATGCCACTGAAGATGCCGTAGCCAAAGTCAAAGCAGGCAAATTGGCTGCCACTGTGGAACAACAACCTGCTTTGATTGGCGAAGAAGCCATCAATGCAGCGGTGAAACATTTCAATGGTGAAAATGTTGAAAAAGCGATTCCTGTACAATTGAAATTGGTTACCAAATAATCAATTGCCAATTCGTTTTCAAAGCGTCCTGTAAAGTTTACAGGACGCTTTTTTATGGCGATTTTGTCTGATGGTAACGATCATTCACATAGATAAGCGTCCTGTAAACACACCAGCCAATCGGCTTGGCTTTCAGTGTCTGCACAAATGAATTATCATAACGGTCTTGTTGTTGTGAGCTCAAAATACCATGAAATCCATCAGTGAAGCACATACTCTCGTCATCAAAGTCGGCTCTAGTTTGGTTACTGCCGAAGGCAAAGGCGTAGACTTAGAAGCCCTAGCCAAATGGGCAGCCCAAATCGCTCAACTCAAAGCCCAAGGCAAACAAGTCGTGTTTGTGTCCAGCGGTGCCATTGCCGAGGGCATCAAGCGCTTGGGTTGGAAATCACGCCCCAAAGCCTTGAATGAATTACAGGCCGCCGCTGCTATTGGTCAAATGGGGTTAGCGCAGGCTTACGAAGAGGTGTTTGCAGAACATGGGATTCAAACTGCCCAAATCCTGCTCACCCACGACGATTTGAGCAATCGTACCCGCTATTTGAATGCGCGTTCGACTTTGCGTACTTTGCTCGATTGGAATGTCGTTCCCATCATCAATGAAAACGATACGGTCACCACCAGCGAAATCAAACTGGGTGACAACGATACGTTGGGCGCTTTGGTCACCAATTTGATTGAAGCCGATGCCTTATTGATTTTGACCGATCAAAGCGGCCTGTATGACAGCGACCCTCGCAAAAATCCCAATGCCAAATTCATACATGAAATCGAAGCCAATCATCCTGATTTAGAATCGATGGCAGGTGGCGCAGGTTCTGCTGTGGGCACAGGCGGCATGTATACCAAAGTCATCGCGGCCAAACGGGCGGCTTTAAGTGGCGCGGCGACTTTGATTGCATCAGGTCATGAACCTGATTTGCTCTTGCGTTTGTGTCAAGGTGAACGTATTGGTACTTGGTTGACTCCAAACCGTTCACGCTTGTCTGCACGCCAACAATGGATTATGGGTCATTTGCAATTTTCAGGCAAAGTCACCATCGATGCTGGTGCTGCCATTGCCCTAAGCCAAAAACACTCCAGCTTATTGCCTATCGGCTGTATTGGCGTACAAGGACAGTTTTTACGTGGTGCGGTCATTTCTGTGGTCAATCCTGATGGCGAAGAAGTGGCTCGTGGTTTGACCAATTACAGCAGTGATGAAATCGAGAAAATTTTGCGCCAACCATCGCATCAAATTGAAGCGATTTTGGATTATGTGGCTGAAGAAGAAGTATTGCATCGTGACAACTTGGTCATACGTTCTGCATTTAAAACAGCTTCATAAAACGATTTGTCACACAAATGATGGCACTGTCACAATAACGTCATACCAGCACTTTATGCTCTTGCTTTAAACAAGCTGATAGGCACAAAGGAAATACCATGAGTAACATTAATGTCTTGGTGGTCGAAGATGAAGCAGCCATTTTGACTTTGATTCGATTTACATTGGAACAAGCTGGTTTCAACGTCACCAGTTGTGGCAGTGTGGAAGAGGCAAGGCCACATTTGCTCGAAAAGCTGCCCGATGTGGTTTTGCTCGATTGGATGTTGCCGGGAACATCTGGCATACAATTGACCAAGCAATTGCGCCAAGATGCCCGTACCAAAGATTTACCCATCATTTTATTGACTGCCCGAAGCGATGATGTGGATAAAGAAATGGGCTTGAATTTGGGTTCTGACGATTACTTGACTAAGCCTTTTTCACCACGAGAATTGGTCGCTCGCGTCAATGCTTTGTTGCGTCGCCGTGCACCACAAAAAACCAGTGAAGTGATTGCTTTGGCAGGTTTAGAGCTAGATCCTAACGAACACACTGTCCGCGGCAATGGTCAATCGATTCATTTTGGTCCAACCGAATTCAAATTATTACATTTTTTCATGACCCATGCTGACCGTGTCTATACCCGCCGTCAATTGCTGGATTTGGTATGGGGCGACCACGTATTTGTAGAAGAACGTACCGTCGATGTTCACATTCGTCGCTTGCGTCGGGCTTTAAGCACTGCACAATTGGAACATTTACTACAAACCGTTCGCGGTGCAGGTTATCGTTTCTCGCAAAAAGAAAGCCAATAAATGAGCCGATTTGCGCTGCACTGCATTCGTGTGATTTTATCTTTCGCTGTCTGTGGTGCGATTGTCGGCATGATTTGGAAACAAAGCTACGGCTTTATCACGTTTTTAAGCTTGCTCTCCATTTGGCTGTTCACACACTTATGGCAAATCAGCCAATTGATTACATGGTTAGAGCGACCTAAGCCTTCCAATGCACCCAGCGGCATTGGTATTTGGCAACAAATTTTTGCGACTTTGACCCGACAAGCCAAAAGCCGTAAACGTCGCAAACAAAAAATCGTGCAATCTTTGCAACGCTTGTACAAAGCATTTGAAGTGATGCCTGATGGCGTGTTGATTTTAAATCAAGATGGCAGAATTGAATGGATGAACTCGGTGGCACGAGAACATTTTTTATTGAAAACGGAAGACACTGGCGGTATTTTGGCCAACTTGGTGCGTCAACCCAGTTTTCATCAATTCATGGACAACAAAGACACAGACGAAATCAAACTGACTTTACCAACCAACAAAGGCTTAAGCCGCCATGTTATGCTCAAATGTACTGATTTTGATAAAAATCTACAACTCTTGGTCAGCCAAGATATCACTCGCATCGAGCAAATCAATCAAACCCGTACCGATTTTGTCGCCAATGTCTCACATGAATTGCGCACGCCTTTGACTGTCATCAACGGCTTTGTCGAAACCATGCAAGATTATCCACAATTGCCTACTGAACAACGCATACAATTTCTAGATTTAATGAAAAAAGACAGTGATCGTATGTTGGCCTTATTGGATGATTTATTGACTCTGTCGCGCTTGGAAGCCACCAAAGACAGCGACCAATTGCAACCCATTCATTTATCCGCCATGGTAGGGCAATTGATACAAGAAGGTATCATTTTGTCTGCGGACAAACAAACGTTTGATACGGAAATCAGTGCCAATATTTGGGTCAAAGGCATACAACTAGACTTATACAATGCTTTGAGCAACTTGGTTTTCAATGCGGTACGCTACAACCATGAAGGTGGTCACATTCAAATCAGCTTGGAAGCCCATGATGACCACACCGTCACCTTCAGCGTCACCGACAACGGTCCTGGTATTGCCTCAGAGCACATTCCCCGCTTAACCGAACGCTTTTACCGTGTCGATACAGGCCGCTCACGTGCCAGCGGTGGTACAGGTCTGGGTTTGGCCATTACCAAACATGCATTGGCCGAACATGGTAGCCAATTGTTGGTTGAAAGCCAGTTGGGTATCGGTAGCACATTCAGCGCCCAGTTTGACACCATTCAAGAACCACAACGGGTATCTTTATTGGGAAATATTGAAACCGAAACAACACAATCTTAAAGTCATCTCCCATCTAAAAAGCGTCCTGTAAATTTACAGGACGCTTTGTCTATTTGTTTTACAAACTTATAACAATGCCGCAAAATGCTCATTCGGTGCTTCAGGCACAGCCACTTCACCCAAGCATAACAATTCGTGTTCTATGCTGATAGCAGGCGCAATAATGGTCGAATTGCCTGTGACCACCACTTTGCCATCTTGATTGACCACTTCGCACGCCAAAGTGACAATTTTTTTGTCGTCACGTTTGTCAGCAACAGTCAAAGTCACAGTCAAAGTATCACCAATATTTACAGGACGCTTAAATTGCAAATCTTGACCCAAATAAATCGTACCAGGGCCAGGAAAGCGTGTACCCAATACCGCTGAAATCAAACCTGCGCTATACATGCCGTGTGCAATCACGCCTTTGAACATGGTTTGTTCGGCATATTCAGGATCCAAATGTGCAGGATTGGTATCTCCCGTTACAGCCGCAAACAACAACACATCTTTGGCCGTCACTGTTTTTTCCAAACCGCCGCTTTGCCCTACTGACAACTCATCGTAAGTAAAATTTTTCATCTCAACTCCATTGGATTGTAATCACGACTCATTAGGTCGATTTTTAGAAGTTAGATAATACACTAATGATGAATTTATCATAATTAATTTGTCACTCATCTCAAATGATTGATTTTATGCCTCACATAATGAGATATTCAATCAAATGGATGCAAAAGTGCGCTCACTCAAGCAATGCTACTTACCCACTAAGGAGAAGGGGTTTCCATCATTGCTTGCATCAACGCATTCAAATCTTCAGCAATTTTTCGTGGGTCTTGTTGATTCCAAGCCGCTTCTACCAATTGCTGTGGGCTTAATGTACTATTTTCAGCTGTGTCTAAACCATGGATAAGTGTCTTTGTTTGCTCTACCAGTTTGCTCATTATTTGAAAATGTCCTCTCAGTCATCATAAAAAATTACTCATACTTAATCATATAGATATTTTACTTTAAGTATCCATAAAATAAGAAAAACCTTATCTAAAATCAAATACCAAAATCATAAGAATAATTATTTTTTAACAAAAAATACCAAAATTTCAATTTCTAATTAACATTTAATTTCATGAAATAAGACTGTAAAGCAATCATTTTCATATTTATTTTCACAAAAAAAAATATTGCCATTATTTTATGTTTTTTTAATATTTATCTTCGAAAATCATCAATATGTGAATTAAAAACAACAATTAAAAAAGCCAAGCTAATGCTTGGCTTTTTTAATTAACTTCATATCAAATCATAAAATTTCGAATCGAGGTCTCAATTCCAACAACATCTAAACCCAGACCTTGTAAAATCAATTTAGGATCACCGTGTTCAGTCACCACATCTGCAATACCAAGGTTCAAAACAGGCTTACACAATTTGTTTTTAGCCATGAATTCCAATACCGCAGAACCTGCACCACCTTGAACCGCATTTTCTTCCACAGTGACAATAAAATCATGATTGTTTGCCAACTCAATAATCAATGCTTCATCCAAAGGCTTCACAAAACGCATGTCGGCGACCGTAGCATTCAAATTGTCAGCGGCCTGTAATGCAGGCTGCACCATGCTACCAAAAGCCAATATAGCCACTTTTTCACCTTGGCGACGAATCAAACCTTTACCGACTTCCACCGTCTGCAATTCACGTCCTGCATCCACGCCCGTACCACTACCACGAGGATAACGCACAGCTGTTGGTTGATTTAATTGGTAACATGTTGACAATAACAAACGACATTCATATTCATCCGATGGCGCTGCAATCACCATATTAGGAATACAGCGCATAAAGCTCAAGTCATAAGCACCTGCATGAGTAGGACCATCCGCACCAACAATACCAGCACGGTCAATGGCAAACATCACTGGCAAATTTTGAATCGCCACATCGTGTACCAATTGGTCATATGCTCGCTGTAAGAAAGTCGAGTAAATTGCCACCACTGGCTTAATACCATCACAAGCCAAACCACCTGCAAACGTCACAGCATGTTGTTCCGCAATGCCCACATCAAAATAACGATTTGGATATTGTTTTTCAAACGCCACCAAACCCGAGCCTTCACGCATGGCAGGTGTCACACCAACCAAACGATTGTCTACGGCAGCTTGGTCACACAACCATTGACCAAATACTTGTGTGTATGTCACTGCAGCTGGCGTACTGGATTTAACAGGACCTACGGCAGGATCCATTTTACCAATGGCATGAAATCCGACAGGGTCGTTTTCAGCCAATTTATAACCATTGCCTTTTTTAGTGATAATGTGCAAAAACTGCGGGCCGCTTTTACTGCGCAAGGTTTTTAAAGTTTCAGTCAAACCCAATACATCATGACCATCAACAGGGCCTGTGTATTCAAAGCCAAACTTCTCAAACAATGAAATATGCATGTCTAATGGTGAGCCATCCACCGCTTCTTTGAGTTTATTCTCAAAACGCTTAGCCACATCCAACACACCGGGCAATTTGTTCAATACTTTTTCGGATTTGTTTTTAGCAGACTTCACCAAATCTTTCACATCTCGCATCACAGACGATGCCAAATATTTTGGTAAAGCGCCAACATTAGGAGAAATCGACATTTCATTGTCATTCAAAATGACTAATAAATTGGTATCTTTCATATCCCCTGCGTTGTTCAAAGCTTCAAATGCTTGACCAGCAGTCATCGCGCCATCACCAATAATCGCGACATGACGGTTAGGACGACCTTGTAATTGATCGGCCACTTGCATACCCAAAGCTGCACCAATAGATGTAGAAGAATGACCGACACCAAACGCATCGTAAGGTGATTCGCAGCGCTTAGGGAAGCCTGCCAAACCATCTTTTTGACGCATGGTGCCCATACGATGTTTTCGACCTGTCAAAATTTTGTGTGGATAACTTTGATGCCCCACATCCCACACCAAATGATCATTCGGCGTGTTATAAACATAATGCAAAGCAACGGTTAACTCGACAGTACCCAAATTGCTGGCAAAGTGACCACCAGTTGCACAAACCGTTTGCAATAGAAACTCGCGCAACTCATCGGCAACTTGTGGCAAATCAGATTCAGGCAGTTGGCGCAAATCTGAAGGTAATTCAATTTGATTTAATAATGATTTTGTCATAGTTGTAATATTCTGAGGTGCTTGATGTTTTGACTATTGTAGCTGAAAACATTCTAACATTTGTTATCATGGAATAAATGATTGCTGCAATGCAAGATGCAACCACTTATTCACGGTGGTAAGGATGGTTGTTTAAGATGGATACAGCGCGATAAAGCTGCTCGGTCAACAAAACACGTACCATGCCGTGTGGCAAAGTTAAACTGGAAATACGCATCAACAAACGGGCTTTTTGTTTAATTTTATCGGTCATGCCATCGGCGCCACCAATAATAAAACACACATCTTGACCATCTTGCAACCAACGTCCCATGTGTTCTGCCAATTGAACCGAAGTAGGCGCTTGGCCACGTTCATCTAAAACCACTAAAAAACAGCCTGCTGGAATCGCTGCTAACAAGCGCGCTTCTTCAGCCAACATGCCTTGCTCTGCATTCACGCCTGCACCACGCTTTTCAGGCTTAATCTCTTTGATTTGGTAATTGATTTCGCGTCCAAAACGCTTGGCATATTCTTCGGTAGCTTCAGCCACCCAACGTGGCATTTTGTTTCCAACTGCCAATAAAGTGATGTTCATGCACACTCACATCTGTTACAGGACGCTAAATTATAACGGATTGTGGCAAACTGCGGTCAGCCCAAATCGCCACCACTGAGATTTACCACAATCGTACATGTAAAATACGGGTAATTTATTTGTTTTTAGGCACTTGACCTAAAGCACTGGCAAGCAACAAACCACTGACAATAATACCGCCACCAACCCAATGGTAGTGCTGCAAACTTTCACCTAATAATACATAGCTTAAAATCGATGAAAATACTGGCATGGTATACAAAGCCAATGAAGCCTTAGCAGGACCCACTTGCCCCACGCCATAATTCCATGCCACATAAGACACAATGGATGCCATAATGCCGATATAAGCCAAAATACCCAAATTGGTTGCATTCCAACTCGGCAAACCCAATTGTGCCACTTCCCAGCCAGCCAATGGCAACATCAATATCACCGCCAAACACATCATCACATTGAGCATCGCCAAAGGCGGCAAACCCAATTTTCCAGCCCAAATTTTTAACAATACCGTATAAACAGACCACGCCACCACAGCGACCAACATCCATAAATCACCTTGGTTAAACTGCAATTGCACTAAGGCTTCGATATTGCCTCGGCTAATCAAATACAACAATCCTGACGCTGCAATGCTCAAGCCTAACCAAGAAGCAGCTTTAGGCCATTGTCCCATCAATATGCCAGCTGCCATAAATGTCGCCAACGGAATACAGGTATTGAGCAAAGCAATATTGATGGCAGTGGTGTGATGTGCTGAAGCGTAAAGCAAGCTGTTGTAAATCACCATCCCCAAAATAGCCAAAGACAGCAGCTTTTTAAAGACATCCCATTTCAACCAAATGCCTCGGTGTTGGTAAATGGTTTTAACGCAAAACGGCAACAACACCAATGCCCCAATACTCCAACGCAAAAAATTCATCGTAATCGGCTGCAAATCACCACTACTGGCATATCTGGCTAGCAATGCATTGCCCGCCCAAATCATATTGGCCAACAACAAACATCCCACTGCAGTTGCAAGCTGCTTGGTCATGTCTCACTCTCCTTTGATAATATGATTGTTACTCCAAAAAACAAGCGTCCTGTAATTTACAGGTCGCTTGTATAAAACCATGATTTGGTTTGATTAGTCTGCGCTGCTCCAAGGCTTGGCATGACCTGAATGAAAAGATGGTTTTTCGCCACCCCACAATGCTTCAATATCGTAAAAATCACGTACCGCTGGCAACATCACGTGAACCACCACATCGCCTGCATCGACCAAAGCCCATTCGCCACTTTCCGTGCCTTCGGTGCTCAAAACTTCAAAGCCTTGCGCTTTCAAGTCAACCGCAACATTGTTCACCAATGCTTTCACTTGGCGGTTGCTATCGCCACTGGCAATGATCATGCGTTGGAACAACGATGTTTTGGCAGCAACATCCAATACCACAATGTCTTTACCCTTAACATCTTCCAAAGCATTCACGGCCACATCGACCATTTTTTGTAAATCTACTGTATCTGTCATCTTATTTAAAACTCTTAATCTGACGCTTAACGGTATAAACCATGTGTGCGTATATAGTTTTGCACCGGTTGACCGACCCAAGCGTCTATGGCTTGATGATGCCCAATGGCATCGCGTATCTGGGTGGAGCTAACGTCCTCAGCCTGCCATTGTAACAAACGTAGCTGTCCTGCGCTCGAACTTCTTGGTGCACTTAAAGCATCGCCCAATAATTGGTGCATTTTTGGCGCAACTTGTTGGATTTTTTCACCATTACGAGCAGCAACCGCAATATTCGTCAGCTTAAAAATGTCTGCATAACGATGCCAAGTATGCATTTGCAATAGCGAATCCATTCCCATTAACCACCACAATTCGTCTTGCGGAAAATATTGTCTGAGAATTTGCAAAGTATCCACCGTATAAGTCGCACCTTTGCGCACCATGTCCACATCACTCACCGCAAAACGCTCATCGGCAGCAATCGCTATTTCTACCATATTCAAACGATGTTCAGCGGAAGTAGGCTGGCTCGTCTTGTGATACGATTCACCAGTCGGAATGAAGACCACTTGTTGCAATTGCAATTCATCGGCAAAAGCCTTGGCCATACTCACATGACCTTGATGAATGGGATCAAACGTGCCGCCAAACAAACCTATGCGCATGGTAAATTGTCCGCAACATTGCTATAACCATCTACTACCAAATTCAATTTACCCGTTGTCGGATGTATCACCAAACCATGAATCGGAATCGATTTAGGCATCAATGGATGATTGCGTATCATGTCTACTGAATGACGAACACTTTGTTCGACATTATCAAAACCCGTTAACCAACCATCCAAATCAATGGCAGCATGGCGCAAAGTATCAATGCATTGCGTACTGATGCCTGCTTCTTCGGCTTTTTCCAACACGTGTTTTGAATTCAAGCCGCGCATACCACAGTCATAATGTGCCACAACCATGATTTCTTTACAACGCAATTCAAACACAGCCACTAACAGCGAGCGCATCACCGACCCCCAAGGATGGGTCACCAATGCACCAGCATTTTTAATCATTTTGGCATCGCCATTTTTCAAACCCAATGCTTGGTTCAGCAACTCAATAATGCGTGCATCCATGCACGACAAAATGGCCAAGCCACGATTTGGGTATTTGTCACTAAAAAATTGGACGTATTCACCCGCATCTACAAAAGCTTTGTTGTGATCCAATACTTCGGTCAATAAACTCATGATTCAAGCATCCTACTCATTTTTTTCAGACCACTATGCTACCACAAGCATGCAATCTACTCCCTGTAATGCTTGTCTAAAAAATGAAAAACCCATCAGATTTAACTTAGTTTGACACTCTAAAAACCTTTTGATTTTTGAGATATCAATTTGAATCTTCAATTCAAAATAGCATTGGCCGTATTGTCCATAGACTCTGGTGGCAATAACCAATATTTGCGCAAGTTTTGTACCGATCGGGTCCAAACCACATATTTGCCCGCATCTTTCCAATCCATATCAGCCAAGTCCATGCCCTCAGGCACATACAATGCCCTCATTTCAGACAAAATATCATCTAATTTTTGATTCCAAACAGTGATTTCATCTTGCACATTTTCTTCACGCAAAACACGGTTTTGGTCTATCAAAGCTTTAACCAATCGCAATGGAATGGTTTCAGTCAAATAAGCCAAATCATCCGTCACAAACGTATGTCGTTTCAGGCCGCCTGCGAGATTGACAAACAACTCAAAACCGTCATTTTTACGTACCAAGTGTCCTGAAATTTTCGCCAATAACAATTGCTGTCGCACCAAATCCAAATTGCGCTGCCCAAATTGCAAGCTAATATGACGCAGTTTTGCAGCCAATCCATCAATGTGTATCCATTCCAATACATCATCATGCTGAACATGTTGCTGATACACACTTTGATATTGGTATAAACCCATCCACTCTTGCAAATAACCTGTATGCATCATGACCATTTGAATTTGCTGTTCAACCTCAGTAGGCACCACCGCGACATTTGGATTCACTCTTTTGGCAATTTCTTTCATCCACAAGACCACTGTTTGGGCTTCTGGATTTTGCAAATCCAAAGAACATAAAATTGCTGCCGAAGATCTAGATTGATAATGCTCACTTAAGACTTTACCCAATGGCTCCCATTGGGTTTTATAGCCACGAGTCATACTGTCAATAATGTGCTTACTCAATTGCTGTACTTGCAATTGCGTTAAATCGGTTAAGCGTTGCTCAAACATCAAACTCAATGGACTCACACCTGATTGCGGCGTTTGCATAGACAAACGGTAACTGATTTGAGCAGCAATTCGTTCCACCAATGTCAACCATTGTCCTTGCTTCATCCATGCGAAAAGCTGTGTAAAATCTCCTTGTTCACCCACTCGGCGTGTCCAAGTTGACTGCATTTCAGGCACCCAATCATTCAAATCAACTATAAATTCGCGTAATAAGTGCTGTGCTGTACTAGAGGTAGGTTGTAGCAAATATTGATGCACACCATTTTTATAATTCTTAGTGACCCACACATTCTGAGAATCTATTTCCAGCTGTGACAAAACTTCACTTTGTGTTTGTTCTTGTTTAAGCCACAATTTTTTAATGCCATCCACCGAATTCAAAATATTTTGGTAGCATGGCATCAAGGTATCAATCAACTTAATGGCAAATGAAAATGCCTTATAATGAGATTGCAAAACATATTGTGTTTTTAACAATTCACCCAGTTCTAACATGGGTATTTGTTCCATGCGCCCACGTTCACGACGGCTACTGTTTTGCCAAGCATCCATCTTTTCTTGCCACAAAGACTGCTGTATCAAATACTCTTCACGCATCCGTCTTTGTTGCAATTCAAATTTTTCTTGTAACAATATGTAATATGACAATGCTTCGGGAATTTGCATCGCAAGCTGATTTAAGTCATATTCACCATGGAAACATTGACTCCAGATTTTAGACTCAATCACTTTGCCTTGCGCTTCTAGTAATCGCTCTAAGCGCGACTGCGACAAAGAGTAATATTGTTCTACACCCGCTTCCCTAAAATATTTGTCATAAGCTTTTTGAAATAAAACATACAACTCATCGGCTTTCTCTTTCCATGATAATTTTTTCATGTCTTGTACTTGTTGCACAAAAAAATCACCACGGACTTGCCACTCTTTTTCAATGCTTTCATGCTTGGCACTAGAACCTGCATCTAAAGAAGCATTGAGCAGCAAACTTTTCTCATCCAATATCCAACCGGCCTGTAACCACCCGTCATTGGTTTGTAAAACACTTTTTTTAACTCGACTAGGCTGTAACAACAAACCCAATAACTGCACTTGTATGGTTTGCGTCATCATTTTTTGTGCAGCAGTCATGTCCATTTGCAATGAAGCTTTCAACAAACTAATGACCCGTGGCAACATGACTTTTTTATTAATGTCACTCAGTTTAGGAAAGTCCTCTTTCAACAAATGCTCAAAGGTATCCATACCGAGTTTTTGTTGCGGCAGACTCACAACTTGTTCAATCAACGGCGCATAGTCAAAAGCCACATCACTTTTGTGTGGCAATTCATGTAGAAAACTGGCTTCCCACAAAGGTATATTTTCAACTGCGTAAGGCGTTTGACTGTCTAAGTTGCAGGGAAGCCATGCTTTTTGTCCAATACCATTGTATTCAGATAATAAAGCTGCAACGTTCAATTTTTCAAACTCATTCAGGCTTTGCGGATTTTGAGAAACGAGAAAAACCAAATAACAACGAATATGAGGATAATGCAGACGAATTTGACACAAAACATCCCAACAAATACTGCTGGCCAACATATTCGTGGTATCAACCAATAACACCACACTCACTGCATGTTGATCAGAATACGGCGCCAGTTCAGCATCAAAACTTGACCAAAATAATGCTTGATGTTGCCAAAAATGCTTTCTTAACAAGCGACGAGCCGCACCGCGCATTTTTAATTGTTTGCTATCAAATATCGTATCTGCTACAGATATTTTAGGTATATCAATGATTTTCAGGTCGCTTACTTGGCTGATAATAGGTGGCTGATAACGTACCTCATCAGTAATCAAAATCGCCTTACAAGCATGCGCATTGATCATCGATATTGGATTGTCTGCCACTTGTAAATTTTGAGCCGCCGAAACAGACAAGCCACCTAAACTAACAACCAATTTGAGCGTTTGCATACTGAATACTCTCTCACTGCCAAATAACGATTTAAATGATTAAACTTCCAAAGTGTGTCAAGTCACCTATGAAACCTTACTTAAAAGACACCAACCGATAAGATATGATAAGAATCCACTCTAAAATCCATACTAGATTTGTATCAAATATAAGTCATATATTTTTAAAAACATACTGAACTTTCAGACAACTGGAGCAAACTAAAATCTCACCTGATTTTAATGACTTTTTCAACCTATCCTAATCATCACCCAATGCTTTCAACCCATCAAGGTGATGCTCGTCTGGTAATTATAGTATTTTTTTACACTACAAATACTTGCATTCACAAATAGTCTTTGGCGATCATATCACTGATACATAAAAGCAGTTATTCATTCTATTCAAATAAATTCTTTATGAAAACAAATATTTCTTAACTCTATTTCACCTAAATCAACGAATTTAATCTGAAATAGGTTTCAAGATGGCGTGTTATTGTTTATTATTCCAAACAACTGAATGTCATAACATTATTTTAAAATGGGTCTATCTTTAAAATACAAAGGGCTCATCTTTTAATAAAAACGGCTATCAAGCCAATACTAAGCATATAATTATGAAAATATAATCAATTAAAGCATAAAATTGCTACATATTTTCACGCAGAACCAAACACCTTATCATCAGAATCACTCATAGCCGTCTGACGCAAAAGAGTGTTATTTTAAGATTTTAAATTACACTAGCATTACGCATTATCATTTTGATTTGAGTTTAAACACCTACTTAGCTCTTTTAATCGCTCTGGCAATATACTATTTGATCATTGATTTAAATATCCGATTTTGAGCTCTTCAAGGTGTTTTTTAGCCAGCAATAAGGACAAGCGAGGTTACCCCATTTATGGCCAAGCAATTAGAACTTAAAAACTCCACGTTCTCCCGTTACCGTGGCCTGATCCAATCCATTGTATTGTTCTTGGTATTGGTAATTGCCGTATTGACGTTCAACATTTACACCATCTTTTTGGTTGAACGCAATAGCACGCAAGTAGCAGCCGCTCAACAATTGCGAGGTCTGACTCAAACCATATCTCGTGACTTGTATGACTTAAAACTGAGTCAATCGGAAGATATCCGAAGCCCACATATTCAATATACCTTGAGTCAGTTAACACTTAATAAAGACCGATTCAATAAAATTGTCAGTGCTTTTGACCAAGGTGGCGTGATTGAAGACAGTCTTGGCGCTCAAGTCAGTATTAATGCCTTGGAAGACAACCAAAAAGTCTCTTTGGAACAAATCAAATTACAATGGCATTCATTAAATACCAAATTAGATGGCTACTTAAAAGTAGCCAATGACATCAACACTCCTGCTTTGATTCTAGATCAAGTAGTCGACTCAACGCAGGGTTCAAGTGTCAGTATCTACAACCACACTAACAGTATTTTGAATGAATTGAGCCAAGCCTCTTTGCAACAAGCAACGTATTTGCGCTACTTACAAATTACCGCAATTAGTTTGGCCGTTATTTACTTTGTCGTATTTATGTTCTACTTCGTACGCCGATTGACCACTTCCGATGCCGAGGCCAATGAAGCACGTCGAGAAACAACCGAGATTTTAGATACGGTAAAAACAGGTTTGTTCTTGTTGGATAATGACTTAAACATCGGTCAACAATATTCTAAAGAGTTGGAACAGATTATTGGTCACCGTGATATTGGTGGTAAAAACTTCTCTGAAATTTTGACTACCATGATTTCAGTCGATGACATGGATACCACACAAGGCTTTATTAAGCAGCTGTACAATCCAAAAGTAAAAGAACGTTTGATTGCCGACTTGAATCCTTTGGCACGTATTGAAACAACAGTAGATGACTTATCTGGTTATCAACGTACCCGCTTTTTGGACTTCAAGTTCTCCCGAGTATACAGCGGTAAAGACATTATTCGCGTATTGGTCAACGTATCTGACATTACCGATACCGTGAAATTGGAGCAACGCTTATTACAAGAACGTGAGCACAACGATTTGCAAATCGACATGTTGACCACCATCTTGAATACCGATGCCGCTTTGATTACCGACTTTATTAGCGCCGTTCACAAACACACAGACACCATCAATGAAATTTTGAAAGGCAGTGGTACTTCACAAAGCGAATTGCAACAAAAATTACAAAAAATCTTCCGCGAAGCTCACAACTTAAAAGGTATTTCTAGTAGCTTGGGTTTGTATGCATTTGCCAATGCCAGCAATGCGTTTGAAGACAAAGTAACCAGTTTGCAAAAAGAACCCTCATTGTCAGGTGACGATTTCTTGCCATTGGCGGTATCGTTGGACGAATTGATTAAATTGACTCAAATTATTGACCAATTGAACAAGCGCATTAGCAGCAGCCAAGCCGATGGCACAGTTCAAGTCAATGTTCCAGAAAACATCAATAAAACCACAGCACCGCTATTTGCCTTTACTCAAAACTTACAGCAATTTGCTCAAGATTTGGCCAAACGCCAATTCAAACAAGTGAAATTGACCACACAAAGTTTGGAAGATGCCACGCCTAAAACCAGCTTGGACGAAGCGATTCGCGACATTGCCATTCAGGTATTGCGCAATGCGGTTGTACACGGCATTGAAAGCCCAAGTATTCGCTTGACCCGTCAAAAAAATCAAACAGGTCACGTACAAATCAAATTGCATGTGGATTCAAACCAAGTTCAATTAACCATTGAAGACGATGGCCAAGGCATCAACTATGACGCCATCAAAGCCAAAGCCATCAGCAGCGGCCTGTACTCTGAAAAAGAAATGGAGTCTTGGGAAAATCGCAAATTATTGGGACTGTTATTCACTCCTGGCTTCTCGACGTACAACCAAGCTGACGATGATGCAGGTCGTGGCGTAGGCTTAGATGTGGTGAAAGATCGTGTACAAAAATTAGGTGGCAAAATTGGCATCCATTCGCAGCCGGGCCAATTTACACGCTTTAGTTTCACCTTCCCATTATAAATTCGAAGAAAAAGGTTCATAAATATGGCATACAAGCTCATGGTCGTGGATGATTCCAACATCATTCGCAATCGCATCAAAAGGGGATTCAATGCTTCACAATTTGACTTGGTAGCAACCGCTAGCAACGGCTTAGAAGCATTAGAAGAGTTTAAAAAACACCTTCCAGAAGTCATTACTATGGACTTAACCATGCCTGAAATGGATGGTTTGGAATGCATACGCAACATTATTAATTTAGCACCGGACACATTGATTTTGGTTATTTCAGCCTTATCAGACAAAGCTACCGGTATCAAGGCATTGGAATTAGGGGCTTGCGGTTTCATTTGCAAACCGTTTACAGAAGACGAGCTGATGGAAGCTCTGAATGAATTGGTTCAGGATTAAAATATGAAAGAAGACAAATTAAAAGTATTCATCGCAGGCGCTCAGCATTATTTCAGCCAAATCGATAAAGAAGAAATCATCATCGGTACGCCTTATTTGGTTGAAAACAAAATGCCAGCTGCGCATGATTACACAGGCATCATTGCCATTTCAGGCAACAATACGGGGATTGTGTATTTCACAGCGCCGCGCATCTTGCTTGCTCATATTTTAGAAAGCATTCAAGAACCAGATTTGTCAGAAGAAAACATGACAGATTTAGTAGGTGAAGTGGCAAATACCATTGCAGGCAATTCGCGCAGTGAGTTTGGTGAAGAGTTCAACATTTCGGTGCCTATTGTCATTTGTGGTGCGCCTGATGAAATTTTGTTACCACGCAAGGATCGCTCATTTGTCATTCCATTGGAATGGCGCAAACACCATGCGGCCATCGTTATTTGTTTGCGTAAATAATGAACTGCTCCACTGAATCCGCATATTGTTAGGAGAAAATCATGCTTGTTCGTCGACCTGTACGGGCATTTCTTGGTTTGGCTGTTTCTGTCATGCTCTTAAGCGCATGCCAACAACCCACAAAAGCTGGTGACGCAACCGCTGAAGCGGTAGAAATCCAAGAAATTCCAAAGCCATCTGAATACATGGACACCAATTTGCCAGAAAATGCGCCAACGTATTTGGTCGGCACCATGGGTTCTTATGCACCAATGGAGTTTCGCGATGAATATGGTCAATCTATTGGCTTTGACATGGACATTATTTATGCCATTGCTGCGCGCCAAAAATTCCATATCAATGTTTTGACCCATCCTTGGGATGGCATGTTGCATACTTTGAATACAGGCGAGCGTGACATCATCATTTCATCGGTCAACTTGACGCCAGAGCGTGAAGAGGTTTATCAATTCTCACAACCTTATTTCGCACTGCAAGACGTATTATTGGTTAAAACCACCAATGATAAAATCCACAGTTTTGAGGATTTAGTGGCCAATAAAAGTAAGGTTTCTACCTTAAAAGGTTCTGCTCAACAAACCAATATCATGCAATTAGGTGTCACCGAAAACAATGTGATTCCATCGGATAGCCAGTTTATTGCCCTAAAAGCCATGTTTGCAGATGCTTCTGATGCAGTCGTTGGTGAAGGACCGGTGATGGATTACTACGCGTTGAGCTATCCTGAAGTGCCAACCAAGCGTTTGGTTTTGCCTGAAGCACCAACCCAATACTTTGGTATTGCAGTTAAAAAAGGCAATTATGAGCTCAGAGACAAGCTCAATGCAGGCTTAAAGCAGATTCATGAAGAAGGTATTTACGATCGTATTTACTTTAAATGGTTTCACAAACCTGTTCCTAAAGACTTTTTACCTTGGGCTAACGGTTAATGGTAGACTACCACCTTACTATTTTCCGAATATCCATGAACGCAAAGCAGGATGTACAGGTGGCAGACCATGTTTGAGCACAAAATCATTTTTACCGGCCCTGTAGGATCAGGGAAAACGACGCTAATTAAAGCATTCAGTGATCATGATCCTGTGTTAACAGAAGTCCGTCCATCTGACGATGTCGCAAGCATGAAAAACCAAACCACTGTAGCCATGGATTATGGCTCAGTGGTTTTGGATGAAGAAACCAAAGTTCACATGTATGGCACACCTGGCCAACACCGTTTTGACTTCATGTGGGAAATTCTCAGTCGTGGCAGCATGGGCTTGGCTATTTTAGTCAATGCGCGTGCGCCTGATCCTTTAGGCGATTTGCGTTTTTATATGGAAGCTTTTAAAAAGCTGATTGTAGAAGACCGCACACCCTTGGTCATTGGTGTTAACCACATCGACAAAACCAATCCACATATTGCTGCAGCAGATTTCAAACAAGTCACGGACGAATTTCGTCCTAATATTCCGGTATTATTGGTTGATGTGCGTGAAGGCAAAGATGTACGCCGTTTGATTATGTCTTTGTTGTTTGCTATCTAAGATGACATCTATCAAAACAGTGTATCACTACACTGTTTTGACGGACGTTATTGAATATTAGCGCTTCAGTTTAGCAAAAGCTGCGGCCATAGCACCATCAGAAACCACTTCTTTTTCAGGACGCTTTTGTTGGCGATTTGGCTGATTCATGTTGCGATTGGAACGCTCAGATACCGCACCACCCACCTCATCCTCCAAACGCATCGTCAACGCAATACGCTTGCGCGCCACATCCACACTCAATACTTTGACTTTTACTACCTGCCCTGCCTTCACCACCGTATGAGGGTCAGAGACATATTGATTGGCCAAAGCTGAGATATGAACCAAACCATCTTGATGTACGCCAATGTCAACAAATGCACCAAATGCCGCCACATTCGTCACCACGCCTTCCATGATACTGCCGACAACCAAATGCTTGATGTCGTCCACGCCTTCGGCAAATATAGCGGTTTTGAATTCACCACGCGGATCTCGACCCGGTTTTTCCAATTCACTCAAAATATCCAACACAGTTGGCAAGCCAAATTGTGCATCCGTGTAACGAGCGGCCTGTAAATTTTTCAGGACGCTTATATTGCCAATTAAATTCTTAGCATCGGTTTTGGCATCCAACAACATTTTCGCCACAATCGGATAAGCTTCAGGATGCACAGACGAGGCATCCAAAGGCTCAGTTCCACCTTGAATACGCAAAAATCCTGCCGCTTGCTCAAATGTTTTGTCGCCTAAACGCGGTACTTTTTTCAATTGTTTGCGATTTTTAAATGCGCCATTTTCATCACGATAAGCGACAATATTTTGCGCCAAAGTCTGATTCAAACCCGATACCCGCGCGAGCAAGGGCGCAGAAGCCATATTCACATCCACACCCACTGCATTCACACAATCTTCCACCACCGCATCCAAACTGCGCGCCAATTGCACTTGATTGACATCATGCTGATATTGCCCCACGCCTATGGATTTAGGGTCGATTTTCACCAACTCTGCCAATGGGTCTTGCAAACGGCGCGCAATCGATACCGCTCCACGCAAAGACACGTCCAAATCAGGAAATTCTTTTGCTGCCAATTCAGATGCCGAATACACTGAAGCACCCGCTTCCGATACCACCAATTTGTGCACACTCGCATCGCCCAAGGCTTTAATCAACTCTGCCGCCAATTGGTCAGTTTCACGGCTGGCCGTACCATTGCCAATGGCAATCAATTTGACTTGGTATTGTTTGATCAAACGTGCCAAAGTCGCCAAAGCACCGTTTTTGTCATTGCGCGGCTGAAACGGATACACCGTATCGGTTGCCAACAATTTGCCGGTGTCATCCACCACAGCGACTTTCACGCCTGTACGAATGCCCGGATCCAAACCCAAAGTCACCAAGCGCCCTGCCGGAGCTGCGAGCAACAAATCTTTCAAATTGCGTGCAAACACAGTAATCGCTGCCACATCGCCTTCGGTTTTGATACGATGAATGGCTTCTAACTCCAAAGACAAAAACAATTTCGCCCGCCAAGTCAAACGCACCGTGTCTTTGAGCCATTTGTCTGCCGCACGCTGCTGGTCTGCAATCCCATAATATGCAGCGATTTGGTTTTCAAATTCACTGGCTTCGGTAATTGGCGTGTCATCGGATTGGTACACAATTTTGACATTCAGGATGCCTTCATTGCGGCCGCGCAACAAAGCCAAACTGCGGTGCGATGGCAAACTGCGCAAAGGTTCTTGATGCTGGAAATAGTCTTGAAACTTTTCACCTTTTTGTTCTTGTCCAGCCATCACCTCACTGCGTATCTCGCCCACTTGCCACAAACGTTCACGCAAACGTCCTAGTAATACCGCATCTTCAGCAAACTGCTCCATCAAAATCGCGCGCGCACCATCCAAAGCCACTTTGACATCTTGAATATGATGTTCGGCATTGAAATATTTTGCCGCTTCCGTATCCAAATCGGTTTCAGGACGCTGCCACAAAGTCTGCGCCAAAGCCTCTAAACCTGCCTCGCGCGCGATTTGCGCCTTGGTGCGACGCTTGGGCTTGTAAGGCAAATACACATCTTCCAATTCGGTTTTGTTGTCTATCGTCTCAATCTGCGCTTGCAATGCATCCGTCAATTTGCCTTGCTCGTTGATGCTTTTGAGTATCGTCGCCTTTCGCTCTAGCAACTCACGCAAATATTGCAAACGCTCAGCAAGCAAACGCAATTGCGTGTCATCCAAACCGCCTGTCACTTCTTTGCGATAACGCGCAATAAATGGCACTGTCGCGCCTTCATCCAACAAGCCCACAGCCGCGTCGACTTGATGTGCTTTTGCTGCCAACTCAGTGGCCAAAATTTGGGTAATATTCATGGTTTACCAATGTCTCCAAACAGATGCTTGAGCTTAAATAAGTTTGATGGTTTTGTCATTACACAAGCTGTATGATTGACAACAAAGCGTCCTGTAAACGTTTTACAGGACGCCTCAAAACCATGCCAATCATTTTATCTTGTCATCAAACCTCATATTTATTTGACCAAGGAAACCCATTTTCATGCGAACCTTATTGATTGCTTGTTTGGGCTTGTGCAGCTTAAACGCATATGCCAACGACTTAAGCTCTGAACAAAAAATAGCGGTACAACAATTCATCCAACATTTCAAAAACAATGATGTCAATGCCATCGTAAAACTGGTGGATTATCCTCTCGAACGTGAATTGCCGTTACCTGCCATTCAAAATGCTCAAGAAATGAAGCAGCGTTTTAACCAAGTCTTTGATGCCAAACTGACACAAAACATTGCCAATTCCCACATCAACGATTGGGATCAATACGGCTGGCGTGGTATTTCGTTGAGCAATAACCAAACACAAAATGATGTGTGGCTGCGGGATGATGACAATGACAGCACAGGAAAAAATTTGAAAATCATTGCCGTCAATCACAGCAGTGCCGCTGAAAAAAAATGGCGTCAACAACTCTTGCAGCAACAAAAAAACAAATTACACGCATCATTAAAAACATTCCAAGAGCCTATTTATTTGTTCCAAACGCCAAACTATTTGGTACGCATAGACCAATTAGATGCCCAAACCTACCGTTATGCTTCATGGAAAAAAAGCCAAAACCAATCGAGCAAACCCGATTTGCTGCTAAAAAGCACCGATTTTGAAGTAGAAGGTACTGCTCGCAATGAAATCGTGCGCTTTGAAAGCGGCCCTTATATGTATGAAGTATATCGCAACAGAATGGGTGAATCTTCCGCCGACATCTTGTTGACGGTATTTAAAAATGAAGTGGAAGTTTTACATGAAGAAGGCATGTTAATACCCCATTGATATCTACGGCACAAACAAGCCACAAAAAACCACGCCTCAGCGTGGTTTTACATGTATTCATCTATTACTTTTTTTCAATCACAGGCTTAGGATGGTGCGGTTTGCCATCATGATGCTTGCCTTTATGACCTTTTTTACCATTCATGTGTTGCATAGGCACTGGTTTTTTAGCTTGTTCTAAATACGTTTGTTGCTGTTTTTTGTCCAAAACTTGGAAAATAGCATGTTCTTTTTGCAATTGTTTGATTTGGTGGCGTGCCATTTCTTGTTCACGCAAACTGCCCAATTGTTGACGCACTTCTTGCTGCTCTTGGATTAATTTTTGTGCTTGTTCGGTGTTGAAATTTTTGTTTTGCAACACGCTAGAACGCTGCTCACGCAATTGACCCAAACGATTTTGCAAAGCGTCTTTTTTCAAATCACGTGTTTGTGGCACGTTTTTCATGTCTTCACGGTATTGCTTTTCAATCGCTTCGATTTTACCAATTTGTGCTTGGCTCAATTTCAAATTGGCATAACGGCGTTCAATGTGTTTTTTGGTCATTTCCGCTTTTTGCGCATCCGTCAAAGCCGCGCGTTTGGCTTGGTGTTGTTCATTAGCGTGGTGCATCGGCGCTGCCACAACCATACTTGAAACACCCAAAACAGCAGCCGCAGTCAAACCCAATAAAGAGGTTTTCATCATTTTCATTGGTCAATCCTTATATCTAAATGGTGTCTGACAGACCTGCGTATCTTAACCGCTTTCATTGTTAATGACATTAGAATTAAAGTTAAAAAACTTAAAATATCGATGCCATAACAAAACAAGCGTCCTGTAAAACTTTACAGGACGCTTGTTTGAGACAATACAGACCATCAATGCAATTGCGCTACCATCACAGGCAAACCACGAATGGTCGCAATCTTCTCTTCTGCCGAATTCACACGACCTTTAAACGCAGCCAATTCAGAATTGCTCAACGTCCGCACAGGCAAGGCTACCGTCGATGGATCGACCATCTGACCATTAATACGCACTTCATAATGCAAATGCGGCCCTGTCGAGCGACCTGTCGTACCCACATAACCAATCACTTGACCTGCTTTCACGCTTTTACCATTGCTAATGCCCGGCTCAAACTTACTCATGTGCGCATACAAAGTTTCCATGCCTTTGCGATGACTGAGCATCACAGTTTGACCATAACCACCTTTGGTACCAACAAATGACACCACGCCATCAGAAGGTGCCACAATTGGCGTACCCGTTGGCACAGCATAATCCATACCTGTGTGCATGCGATACGTCTTCAAAATCGGGTGAAAACGCATCCCAAAAGCAGAACTCACACGCGCAGCAGTTTGAATCGGTTTGTTCTCAAAACCTTTGGTAATGGATTTACCACGATGGTCGTAATACGCACCGGTGTTATCGCCATGGTCAAAATAATAAGCTTGGAACAAGCGACCATCTTTGCCCACTTCGACTGCCAAAATATTGCCCGCTGAAATTTCTTGACCACGGAAATAATGGCTTTCGTACAATACTCGTACCGTATCGCCTTCTTTCAAATCATCCAAGACAAATTTATCGCCAAACATTTCACTGATGGCTTCGCGAATTTCCACAGGCACTTTTGCCTGTGCCAAAGCACCACGCGCGGAAGTCACCACATTGACAGCACGCAAAGTCGGCATCGTCACCGTATCCACTTCAGTAGCAGAAGCTTGCCACTGATTATCGACTTTTTCCAAAGCCAATAAGGTTTTTTCACCGTCTTCATCATCACTGAAAAACTGAATGGCATTCAAGCCGCCATCATTGTCACCTTGTATGCTCACCATTTGATGCGCACGCAAACGCACAAGCTCTGGACTAAAGCTTTTTTGTGCCAATAAATTTTGCACTTCCTTATTGCTCACACCCAAACGATTTAAGAAGGTCGTGAAATTCTCGCCTTCATTCACTTGTTCTTCGCGCCAATAAACTTCTTTAATGGGTGCATGCTGTAAAACAGGTTTACTCAAACGCTCAATCACTCGCGTCATGTCAGGACGCTGTGCTTCTTGCGCATCACCGACAGCAAATGCTGTTACTGAACCCAATAAAGCCACGACCATAGGAATGAGCATCCATCGTTTGGTTCTTTTAGCTGAATTCAAATTGATTCCTTATTTCACTTATTGCTTTCAATCAAAAAATACAATTGCGCCAAACAAATCAAGTGGATTCGTGGCGCAAATTTAGATTGATTCATTAATATCGATACGGATTATAAGTGCGACCCATATACAACACCTAATAACTTTCCATCACTTTACAATTATGCAGCGAAAATTAATCTTTTACAATCAATATACTTATAGTTAAATTTAAAGAGTCTATGCTCCAAATCAACATTGGGCAGAACACCAAGCCACCATATCGTCTATGCCCACGATAGGTTAAAATATATTTTTTACTCATTAAGATGACTGCGCCATGCATTTGACCTTGTGTCTACCTGGATTGATTTGGCCACACGCTGCCGCCACTGGACAAGTCCCAAAAAACTTGCCTACACAAGCCATAGATGAGTGGTTGCGTTTTGGCAACATACAGCCGTGTCAACGTGAACGCAGTGATTTGTACCGCCAAATACAAAGCTATACCAGTTTACTCCAACATTGCCAACAGCAAGCAGGTTTGGCAGATGCACCTCATGTCTTTTTTGCCAGCCCAGTATTACAACGGGTAGACATGCACAGCATGAGCGTGAGCGATGGTAGCAATCTCAATCTCACGATGTCTGAAGCGCAAGCCATGTGCCAAGACATCAACGCTTTTATGGACGATGACCTGTTTCACTTTGTTCCCCAGCGTGAATATCTATGGTTGGTTACCAGCAGCGCAGCCATCGAATGGCATTTGCCGCCAGTATGTGACATCGAAGGTCAGCTAAAATTCATGCCGCGCCCACAAAGTGATAATCGCAAAGCCAGTGCCAAATTACAAACCTTGCAAGCTGAACTGCAAATGTTTTTAAGCCAACATCCTGTCAACCAGCAACGCCGTTCCAATAAGCAAGCAGAAATCAACGGCATTTGGTTTTGGCGTGACTTGGCCAGCGATACACCTTTGGATGCCAATATTCCTTTATTGACCGATGCACCTTTATTACAACAATCTGCCAACACTCAAACCGATGCGCCTTATGATTGGTCAGCTGCCGCAGCTTGGCTACAAGAACAAGGTCGCCCTGAACAAGCCATTTTGTGGCTCAATCCATTGGAAGCACCGAGCATGTTTGGCGACATTTGGGGCTATCAAGATGCATTTCAAGCTTTGAATGAACGCTTTTTACAGCCCATTCAGCAAGCATTAAAACGCGGTGAACTACAATCTTTGACCATTAAAACCGATGGTGAAACAGGCTTTGATTTGCATTTCCAAACCAAACAACGTTGGGCATTTTGGAAACGTGGTCACCATTTCAACCATTATTTGCAAGCGTCTGATACCGAATGAAACCACATATCTTGGCTCGAGAGCCCGACAGCGCCATACAACAACAATTGCAAAATGCAGGAATCAATCCATTATTAGCCAAACTCTACGCCTCACGCGGCCTGAAAGATTTGAGCGAAACGGACAATGCTTTAAGCCATTTATTGCATTTTCGAGATTTGAAATCCATCCACCAAGCCGCAGCACAATTGGCGCAATACATTGATGAAGGCAAACGTTTGCTCATCATTGCCGATTATGATGCCGATGGTGCGACCGCTTGTGCCGTGGGTATGAAAGGTTTGCACTGGTTTGGCGCTAAAATCGATTTTTTGGTACCCAATCGTTTTGAACATGGTTATGGACTCACGCCACTGTTGGTCGATTTGGCACATGCCGCAGGCGCACAAGTGATTATTACGGTCGACAATGGCATCGCTAGCAGCGCAGGTGTCGCCCATGCCAAAAATTTAGGCATAGAAGTTTTGGTCACCGACCACCATTTGCCTGGTGATGAGTTACCCGATTGCACTATTGTCAATCCAAACCAGCCTGAATGTGGCTTTAGCAGCAAAAGCTTGGCTGGCTGTGGCGTGATGTTTTATGTCTTGTTGGCTTTGCGTGCACATTACAAACAATTGGGTCGTTATGACACACAAACGCCACCGAATTTAGCGCTATTGCTGGATTACGTCGCGCTTGGCACTGTCGCCGATGTGGTCAAACTCGATCACAATAATCGCATTTTGGTCGCGCAAGGCTTAAAACGCATTCGTGGCGGCAAAGCTGCTTTAGGCATACAAGCTTTGTTTGAAGTGGCCAAACGTGATATCCATAAAGCAGAACCTTTTGATTTGGGCTTTGCCATAGGTCCTCGCATCAACGCGGCAGGACGCTTGGGCGACATGAGCGTGGGCATACGTTGTTTGCTGGCCGAATCTATGCAAGAGGCACAAAACTTGGCGGCAGAATTGGATTCTTTAAACCGTGAACGCCGCAACATCGAACAATCCATGCTCAAAGAAGCTTTGAATCTGCCTGAGTTTCAAGTACAAGACACTCAAATGACAGTCACCGCTTTCCGTGATGATTGGCATCAAGGCGTGGTTGGGATTGTGGCAAGTCGGTTGCGTGAACGCTATCACCGCCCTACTTTTGTCTTTGCACCGGGCGACAATGGACAATTGCGTGGTTCAGGGCGCTCGATTCCTGCTTTGCATTTGCGGGATACGCTGGATTTCATTTCCAAACGCCACCCCAATTTAATTGCTCAATTTGGTGGTCATGCGATGGCAGCAGGATTAAGCTTGCCCGCTGAAAATCTCGCTGCCTTTCAGGACGCTTTTGAAGCAGCGGTGCGTGAACTCATCACATTGGCAGACTTGACCCAAACTTTTTTGACCGATGGGGTTTTAAACCGCCACCAATTGAATTTGCAATCGGCACAAGACTTGAACCAAGTCATTTGGGGACAAGGTTTTGCAGCACCGATTTTTGAAGGTATTTTCAGTGTTCAATCACAAAGAGCGATTGGTGTGGGACATAAAAAAGCTGAACTAAAAAGCCAAGATGGGCAAGTGGTCGAAACCATGTTTTTCCGCTGCGAAGAAGACTTGCCCGCCACCATTCATTTGGTCTATCGTTTGGTAGACAATCAATGGCGTGGGCAACACATCTTGCAATTGCACAGTGAATATTGGGAAGCGGCCTGAAAACCTTTACAGGACGCTTAAAACATCGTGTTGAAGCTGTCCCACAATAAACTCACCGCAATCAATACAAACACCACCCCGCAACTGCGATTCAACCACAACAAACGGCGGCCTTGCTGCAACCAACTGGACAAAGCTTGGCCGCTGATGCTGTATAACAATTGCCATACAATTTCGATGACAAAAAAAGTGGCAATCAAAATGCCATATTGCGGAATTTGCGGGGCATCGCTTTGGATGAATTTCGGAAAAAATGCCGCAAAAAACAAAATCGCTTTAGGATTGGACAAAGACACGCCCAAACTGGTCCGAAACAATTGCCATGCTGACGGTGTGACTTTTTCTCCTGCTTCTACATTCAAATTGCCGCCATCACTGTGCCATGAACGGTAACCCAAATACGCCAAATACAGCGCACCCAAACATTTGAAAATTTCAAATGCCAAAGGCGATTGTTGGCTCAACAAGGCCACGCCCGCCAACGAAAACCCCAAAACCAATATCAAACCCGCACTCAAGCCCAATAAAGCCCACATGGTTTTTTTCAAACCATGGTTTAAGCCTGATTGAAATGCCCACAACATATTGGGTCCGGGTGTTGCTGAAATCAACAAAGTACTGCTCACAAACAACAACCACTGCGTTAAATGCACGATGTCACCCGCTTGTTTAGACGAAGAGACAACATCATAACAAAGCCACATCCTTATGGATAATATTGTCATATATATAACAAGTAACTGCTTGTTCTATTAACATCTGTTGCGTGCTGAAAAAATTTTACGTCAATCTCACACAAAATACTGTTAATAGTAACCATTCTCAGTTAGAATCATGCCCTATGAAAAAGAACACGCAATTTGCCTTAACCATATTCGCCGTGAGCTTGCTACACGCAGCAGGGATTGCTGCTTTGTCTTCGTTTGAAGACAAGCCAGCGGAGTTAATCACCACTCAAGAAGAGTTGACTTTCGTCGAAATCGGCAGCGCCCCACCACCTGCAGCCGCACCTTTGGTCGCACCTGTGACGCCTGTGGTTAAAAAACCAAAACCGCAGCCTGACATCAAACGCACCATTGTCAAAAAGCCTGAAGTCGAGCGTGTAATCGAGCGCAAGCCTGAGCCTAAGCCTGAGAAAAAAATCGAACCTAAAATCGAAAAACCTCAGCCTGAAAAAATCGTTGCCAAACCCAAACCTGCTGAACCAACAGCGCCTGCCAATACAGCGCCCACTCAAACAGCCAGTGCAGGCACCCATCAAGCTGCTGGTTCTCAAGGTAGCGGCAAAGGTACAGCTATTGGCAAAGAGGGTGAAGGCAAAGGTGGCGGCTCTGGTTCTGGTGAAGGTAATAGCAAAGGTGGTGGCTCTGGTCCAACCAGCGGACCTAAAATTGCAGGTTCTGCCAGTTGCTTAAGCCCCGTGTACCCACAAGAATCGATAGATCGTGGCGAAGCAGGATCGGTTAAAGTACGTTGGACGGTGGGTGCTGATGGCAGCGTCCTGAACGTAGAAGTCACAGGCTCTAGTGGTCACGCTCGTTTGGACAATGCAGCATTGCGCCAAGCTAAAAAATGCCGTTTTAGCCCCGCTTTAAAAGGTGGCGTGCCGGTACAAAACAATTACACTCGCCCATACAACTTCAAAATCAGTTGATGGCGCAAACGAACACTGAGTCAGTTGATTTCCAATCAGCTGACTACAAAACAAATAAATACATGAAGGATAATGGGTTATGAATTTGGGTTTGGTATTTGAACAAGGCGATGCCGTTCTGATTTTTGTCTTTTTATCATTGGTAGTCATGAGCATTGCCACATGGTCTATCATCATTTGGCGCACATTCCGTTTGCTCAAAGCTAAAAAAGCCAATCGCGTTGAATTGGAAAAATTCTGGAATGCTTCATCTATTGCAGAAGCCCACAAAAATGTCGATGCACAATATTCACCATTGGCACAGATGATCAATGAATCTATCGAATTAAAAAACACCTACCAACAACGCCAACAACCAGGTAATTTAGCGATTCAAGTGCCATTTGACACCTATATGACTCGCCACATTCGCAATGCTATGACCAAAGCTTTGCGCCCATTTGAAAGTGGCTTGACCACTTTGGCCTCTATTGGCGCAACCGCACCATTCATTGGCTTGTTCGGTACAGTTTGGGGTATTTACCATGCCTTAATCAACATCAGCGCTGCAGGTCAAATGAGTATTGCTGCGGTAGCAGGTCCTATTGGTGAGGCTTTGGTGGCCACTGCCGCAGGCTTGTTTGTGGCCATTCCTGCCGTATTGGCTTACAACGCATTGGTTCGTGGTAACAAAACTTTGTCACACGAATTGGACAGCTTTGCACACGACTTGCATGCACAATTGGCTGTTGAAAAGAAAACTCAGGAGTAAATCATGTCTTTTGGTTCAATGAATGACGGTGGCAACGACAGCCCAATGGCGGAAATCAACGTCACCCCTTTGGTCGATGTGATGTTGGTATTGCTGATTGTATTTATGGTAACCATGCCTGTTTTGACCCATCAAATCCCTTTGAATTTGCCCACCGCTTCGGAAAATGCCAAAGAGCAACCTGTCAAAGAGCAAAAAGAACCGTTTCGTATGGATATTCGTGTAGATGGTACTTATCATGTGGATGGCAAAGAAATCACAGCCGATAAATTGGTACAAGAGTTGAAAGTCCAATTGGAAAAAGACCCTGATACCGTCTTGGCCATTGCCGCGGACAAAGCCTCAGAGCACGAAGCATTAACCACTTTACTGGCCGCTGCACAAGAAGTGGGTTTGACCAAAGTCGGTTTTGTAACGGAAACACCTGCTGTTTTGACCGCTCAATAAATCATTTAAAATGCATTAAAAGCCTACCTTTAAAAGAATGGTAGGCTTTTTTATATGCTTTAACTATTCTTAACATGTTAGGCAATGACAAAATGCTACCTTTCAGGTCAAAATGAAACCTAGATATTAAAATCTACAATATCATTTGATAAAGGAATCATCACTATGAAAATCATTGCACAATTAGCAGTTATCGGCTTGGTAAGCGCTTCTTTGGTTGGCTGTGCCAATATGAACACTCAACAACGCAATACCGCTGCAGGTGTAGCCGTAGGTGGCGTGGCTGGTCATCTCATTGGTGGCAATACAGGTGCAACTTTAGGTGGTGCAGCTTTGGGTGGTGTGATTGGTAGCCAAGTACGCTAAGACAACCTCTGCTTTGGGTTAAAACCCATTATTCCAATAACAAGCGTCCTGTAATCGTTTACAGGACGCTTGTTTTTAAATGGACACAGTGTTATTACAATCTTATCTTATTTATATTTAGAAAGTGCTCTGGTTATGCGTGCCGTCGTTCAACGTGTTGCTCATGCTCAAGTCGATGTACTCACCACCAACAGTCGCCATACGGCAGGTCAAATACAACAAGGTTTAATGGTTTTATTAGGTGTTGCAGAAGAAGATACCGAAACCGATGCGCGTTATATCGCGGATAAAATCACCCACTTGCGCATTTTCACTGATGAACAAGACAAAATGAATTGGTCTGTTACCGACATCGGCGGCAGCGTGTTACTGGTATCGCAGTTTACTTTATACGGTGATGCTCGCAATGGTCGTCGCCCTTCCTATACCCAAGCAGCACGTCCTGAAAAAGCAGTATCATTATACGAATTCGTTGCAAAATTATTACAAAATAATGGCTTAAATGTTGCCACAGGTGAATTTCAAACCCACATGCAAGTGTCTTTATGTAATGATGGTCCTGTTACCTTGTTATTAGACAGCCACAAACAATTTTAATAGGTCATATGTCCCATCCTCGCCCTCCTCGTTATGGCATGAGCCATTTGCATCAAGCGGATGTCAATCATGCCGCCTATCGAGGTTTGGGATATTTGATGGCATTTATCGGCGGTGCCATCAACGCAGGTGGTTTTTTTGCTGTTCACCATTACACCTCGCACATGTCAGGCGAATTGGCACGCATTGCCGACCATATTTTTTTACAACAATGGTCTATCGCGCTTTCATCTGCCCTGATGGTATTGAGTTTTATATTGGGTGCTTGTCACGCTGCTTTTTCCATTGTGTGGGGCAAGCATATTCGCTTACACAGCCCATATGCCATCACTTTTTGGATTGAAGCAGTTTACATGTTGCTGTTTGGCATCATGGCCTCTGGCCTCACCCATTATCAAACCTTAGTACCCATTACCGTTTTATTGATGTGTTTCATCATGGGCATGCACAATACGGTCATGACCATGTTATCAGGTGGCGTGATACGCTCTACCCACATGACAGGTTTTATCACTGACATCGGCATCGAGCTAGCCAAATTCCTGTTTTATTCCATGAAAAAACGCCGTCCCACATTACAAGGGGTACAACTGGCCAAGCTCAAATTGTATTTAGGTTTGGTAACAGGTTTTGTGCTCGGTGGCGTGTTCGGAGCTTGGGGATTTCACCAAGTCCATTTCAAATTTGTGCTGTCTTTATCTGCCGTATTGCTCATTATTGGCTTTAGCCCGATTGCTTACGAAGTCAAAATTCGCAAAAAAGCATGGCAAAGACGCAAGCATCAACAAAATAAACCTAAGTAAAAAAATGTCTATGCACTTTTCCTATTTAATAGGGTCAGTATAATAGACACATTTTGGAGCTCCAGCATGACTATGCCAGACCGCGCAAAAACCCAAGAGATTTTAGATACCGCAGAAGTATTGTTCACCGCAGCCGAATGTGATGCTGCTTTAGAGCGCATGGCCGCAGAAATTACTGCCGATTTAGGCGATGCATACCCATTGTTATTGCCTGTTATGGGCGGCGCAGTGGTATTCACTGGCAAATTATTGCCTTTATTGCGTTTCCCATTGGATTTTGACTACGTTCATGTTTCTCGCTATGGCGATAAATTGGAAGGTGGCAATTTCAGTTGGACGCGCGCGCCACAATTGCAAAAAGTAGAAGGTCGTGATGTTTTGATTTTGGACGACATCTTAGACGAAGGTCAAACCATGCGCGTCATCACCGAACAAGTGATGGCAATGGGTGCCAAATCATGCAAATGTGCCGTTTTCGCCAATAAATTATTGAACAAAGAAAAACCCATCACCGCAGATTATGTCGGCTTAGATGTACCAAACCGTTATGTCTTTGGTTATGGCATGGATGTCAGCGGCGCGTGGCGCAATTTGGGCGAAATCTATGCTTTAAAAGACCATTGATTTTTGAGCTTTCCCTATATAAAAAGCGTCCTGTAAAATTTACAGGACGCTTTTTTAATGCCAATTCAATTACCACAAACGGGTAAAATCTTCATCCGATTTGGTGTTTAACTGACTGCTCCAATCCACAGGCTGATGTGGCTGAATGAAATATTCACTTTCTTCGCTGTCTGGGGTGCTAATCGGCTCCGAAGCAGGAATCTTCTCTAATGCAGGCGGTATAACCGTCTGTGCAGGTTTAGAGACAGGTGCTGCTGCCACAGTTTGCTTCACAGGCTGCAAAGTACCTTGCACTTTTTTCGCACCTTGACCGCATGTCACACAATTGAGTTGACCAGAACGATTGGCCAATACTTGCGTCAACAATTTATCGTTGACTGTTTTACCGTGTTTTTTAGCCGCTTCATTGGCTTGGGCTTTCACTGCCGCAGGGTCCAATTTTTTCAAATTGTAGGGGTCTGTATAAGCTGCCACCCAAACATTGTTATTGCCATCAACATTGACCATGCCTTGCTGATACAGCACAGACACACGCGAACCACTATCAATGAACTTGGCAAACTCAATTGCATTTGGATTTTTCAAACGCACGCAACCATAACTGGCAAAACTCGGTACGCTAGAAGGCTTACTCGTACCATGAATGCCCAAACCCAATTTAGGATCACCAAAACGCACAAATACAGGACCTAACGGATTACTCGGTCCCGGTGGGACACTTTTTAGCTCAGGCAAACCTTTTTTCGCACGATCACGGCGAATAGAAGGTGGTACCGTCCAAGTAGGATTGAATGCTTTGGCACCAATTTTATACTCGCCCGGAGGCGTTTGCGTGCGACCCTTGCCCACTGCAATCGGATAACTTTTAGCCAAACGGCCATTTTCATATACAAACAAACGCAATTGTGGAATATTAATCACCACATGCTTACCTACTGAATCGATTTCTGTATTCGGCTGCATAAAATTAGCATGGGCACCATAACTGATTGTGGACAAAGCCAACGCCATCATCATTGTTTTTTTCACCGAGATTTCCTCAAGCATTAAATATTGTTGCAATGACTGCCATTGTAACGAAACCTTCTAACATCACTGTATTTTTTGTTCACATTCATTTGAAACTGCAAACCAAAAACACTTTTTTCAGACAAAGATTAACAGCAATTAAGACGTCATTGCTACAATCTCTGTTTGGCAGTGTTTATAAAATGGCAATCACATGATTAATTTGTATCAAATTCTCAATATTGAACCGAATGCATCCATCAAATCCATACAAGCTGGCATTGCCATTTACAGCTTGCGCGATGATGCCCATCCGAAAGTCATTGCCGCAGCACGCACACATTTGCTCAATCCACAACACCGACAAACATACGACCAACATTTATTCGCTTCTTTGGGCATGGATGCCAACACTGTTCATCACCATACCACACCTATCAAGCCCACAGCGACACACCAAATTGACAAGAAACTGATTCCGACCAATCAAATCCACGAATTTGAACATTTGTATCAGTTTTTAGGCATTGATACCCAAGCCAGTTATGCCAACATTGCCGATGCGATAGATGATGCGGTTTTGGAAGGACTCAATGGCAAATATATTCAGGACGCTCGAGAACAGCTTTTAAACCCAGATGCCCGTGCCGATTATGATGCCCAACACCACATTGTATCGGCAGCAGCCATCATTCAGTCCGAATCATCGTCATCCATACAAAAACAACGTGGTTTTTCTGTAAAAAATTGGCTCAAGCGAGGCAAAAACAATCCACGCCCGCCTCATCAAACTCAAGCAAACACACAAGCCCATTCAAGCAACACCGAAACAGACAAATATTCTCCAACTCAAGCAGCAGCCAATCCAACACCGACATTCAAACGTGACAATTGGTATCAGTTTTTAGGCATACGCGGCGATGCAACTTACCAAGAAATCAAAGTGGCCATTCGTACCGCTAAGCTCAAAGGACGAGACAAAGAACTCATTAAACAAGCACAAAATATGTTGCTTCGTCCAGCCAACCGCCGTTTATACGACAAGCAAAATAACATTTTGGTTTTTATTGCTGCACAAAATGGCGATATTCACAGCAAAGTCAAAGCCACCGATTATCGCCCAGCATCACAATGGGCCAATCGCAGCATCCAAAAAATCGGTTTAGCAGCGTGCGCGCTCATGGGCTTAAGCAGTGGCTTTACATTGTGGCTACCTGACACAATCGGATGGCGGTTGATGTCAGCTGGCCCTGTTTTTCTAACGTGCTTCATGACTTTGGTTTGTCTATTTTTTGGTCACAAACAAGACCCTTTATACCACAAAACCCATATTTTACTGAGCCTTAGCTTCATCCCTGCGGCATGGTCTTTGTCTTGGCTCAATTGGCAATCATCTCAAACAGGCATGTATTGGGGCTGCGCTGCTGCTTTGGGTATTTTCATCGTACCCTTATTGTGGCGAGGGCAAAGCCGCAATGTATCTTTTCAAGCCAACACCCAACAATCGCTGGCATTTATAGTCTTGCTTGCCAATATCGTTTGGGTCACCATTGCTTGGTATCTAACATCATAATATCAATATTCAATTGATTTACAGGACGCTTTAAGCGTCCTGTAATAAATCTTATTCTTCGTCTTCACCTGCCAATATCGCAGCGATGGTAGCGTCCCAATTACTCAATTCTTCTTGCGCCTCAGTATCACCTTGCGCTGCTGCAATGGCAAACCAACCACGCGCACGCTCAAAGTCTTGCTCGACACCTTCACCATCACGCAACAAGACGCCGACATTGAATTGTGACTTGCTTAAGCCCAATTTCGCCGCACGCTCATACCAAGTAAATGCTTGGCTCATGTCTTCAGCCACACCTTCACCGCTGTCATACATCCAGCCAATGGCATGAATGGCGCAAGCATCATTTTGCTTCACAGCCAAATCGTACCATTTTTTAGCTGCCTGATTGTCTTCGGCAATAGGCTCATCCAAATTATTCAAGCCATAAAAATAGGCTTCGCCCAACCAATATTGGGCATCGGCATTGCCTGCTTTGGCCTTTTGTAACACCTCTGCATAGCTTTCAAAATCGGGGTCACAATCTTGATCCCACGCCATCGCTGTACAAGGCAATAAACCCAATGCCACAATCCACCCACACCGCTTCCACCACTGCATGATTCATCCTTCAAATGCCGCACTCTACTTGTTGCAGTATAACGACATCCATCGTCTCTAAGCAGCAAATTTACGACAGTAACAAATAAGATTTACAATGTTTGTAACATTTAAATCACAAGTTGATTGATTCAAAATAACAGCCAACAAAATCCCCATCTCGTTTCACTGAAAATCATTCTAACATCAAGACATTTACAAGCATCCAAACGCTTTTTAATCTTTGCCTCGATTGGAAAATTATTAATATGTAATAAAAATCAAAAGCGAATTTTGATTTCTATGACTCAGATGATTATTTTCATCCATCCTGCTTTTGTTAACACCATAACTTCAATATGATGTTTGAATGGAATCTTGCAACACCCTTTCAATACATGAAGAAAGAGAAGCTTATGTCACGCTACTTGAAAATTGCAGTTACCGCAGCCCTCATCAGTGCCAGCAGTTTAAGTCTTGCTCAAGGCAAACAAGCGGCTTATGCCATGCCCGATGCTTACAGTGCCAAAGTGGTAGAAAATATTTTTGCCCAAGGAGGCAATGCCGTTGATGCGGCCGTAGCATCGGCTTTTGCCTTAGCAGTTACTTTTCCTGAGGCAGGCAATATTGGGGGCGGTGGTTTCATGACCGTTTATATGGATGGTAAACCTTATTTCTTAGATTACCGTGAAGTGGCACCATTGGCAGCCACCAAAAACATGTATTTGAATGAAAAAGGTGAAGTCATTGAGAACATGAGCGTGGTCGGCGCCAAAGCCGCAGGCGTACCAGGTACGGTGATGGGCATGTGGGAAGCGCATCAAAAATTTGGCAAACTCCAATGGTCACAATTGCTGCAACCCGCCATCGATTATGCTCACCAAGGCTTCATTGTCGCAGGCACGCAATCTTTGTATAAAACCGATGCTGAAAAAACATTCGGTGGCAAAACCAATTTTTCCAAATATTTTGGCAATTTGAAAGAAGGCGTCAATTTCAAGCAACCTGAATTGGCCAAAACCTTAGAACGCATCTCTCAAAATGGTGCCAATGAATTTTATCAAGGTAAAACTGCCCAATTGTTGGTTGCACAAATGCAACGTGATGATGGCTTAATCAGCATGGACGATTTGCACAAATACAAAGCCAAATGGCGCGAGCCTTTGAGCTTTAAATGGCGTGACCATGTCATCCACACCGCGCCTTTGCCAAGTTCCGGCGGCATTGCTTTGCGCCAATTGTTGGGCATGAAAGAAGCTCGTGCGGCGGATTTCAAAGGCGTGGCATTGAATTCCAGCCAATACATACATTTGATAGCTGAAATTGAAAAACGCGTGTTTGCCGATCGTGGTCAATACTTGGGCGACCCTGATTTTTCTAAGATTCCTGTTGCAAAATTAATCAGCAGCGACTATTTGGCGCAACGAGCCAAAGAAGTGAATCCGAAAAAAATCTCAGCAACAGAAAACATCAAACCAGGCTTAGAATCGGCACACACAACCCATTTCTCTATTTTAGACAAAGACGGTAATGCCGTTGCCAATACTTACACTTTGAACTGGGATTATGGTAATGGCGTGGTGGTGGAAGGCGCAGGCTTCTTGCTCAACGATGAAATGGATGATTTCAGCGCCAAAGCAGGCGTGGCGAACATGTTTGGCGTGATTGGTGCAGATGCCAATGCCATTGAACCGGGCAAACGGATGTTGTCATCGATGACACCGACCATCATGACCACTAACGACCAAGTAAGCTTGGTCATTGGCACTCCGGGCGGCTCGCGCATTTTCACTTCAATTTTCCAAGTCATCAACAATTTGTATGACTACAATTTGCCATTAAAGCAAGCCGTTGATGCACAACGCTTCCATCACCAATTGTTCCCGAAAGATGTGATTTACTACGATGATTTTGCACCGATTACGGGTGCCGTTGCTGCTAACTTGACCAAAATGGGCTATAAAGTCGAAGATCAAGGCTGGCGTTTGGGCGATATTCAAGCCATTCATGTACAAGATGGCAAAGTCACTGCCGCTTCAGACATGCGTGGTCGTGGTCAAAATTCCGTCATCACAACTGTAAAACCTTAAAGTCATATCGTTTCAAGCGTCCTGTAAGCTGTTACAGGACGCTTGTTATTGCTGATTGTCATACATCAATACAGAACCAATTCAAACACTACCCTATCTTAATAACGCAATCTGCGCTTGCCGCTTTACAATCTCGCTTCCACTTATTTGTTCACATTGAGATGATTCATGTTCCGTATTTCTCGTTTATGGCGCGCCATCGGCTTATTTTGTCTGAGTCTTATCATGTTACTTTTGAGCGCATGGTTGGCGATGGCTTGGCACACACAACAAGCTTTTGGCTCAGCCAACAACATGCTTATCGGCATTTGGCTGATATTCAGTCTGTTTGCCATTTTCAAACTGTGGCAACCACAGCGAAAACTGCATGCTGTTTATACACATGGCTTGATAGTGCTCATGGGCGTGGTGTGGTTTTTGAATATTCCTGCTCAACAAGAGCGTTTGTGGCAAGCCGATGTCGCCAAAATCATGCATTATGAAAAAAATGGGAGCATCATCACCTTACACAATGTGCGCAATTTTAACTGGCGCAGCCAAACAGATTTCGATGCTCGCTGGGAAACCCGTCAATACGATTTGAACCACATCACAGGCATCAACGTCATCGCCTCATATTGGATGGGTCCACAAATTGCCCATACTTTGGTCAGCTTTGATTTCAAAGACCAAACACCTTTAGTGTTTTCGATTGAAATTCGCAAAGAAAAAACCGAGGAGTTTTCTGCCATCGGTGGCTTTTTTCGTCAATTTGAATTGAGTTTGATTGCCGCAGACGAAAAAGACATTGTTTATACCCGCAGCAATGTGCGTGGTGAACAAGTGTATTTTTTTCCGATTCAAGGCATCAGCCAACATGAAATGCAAGCTTTGTTCTTAGCATATCTTGCCAAATCCGATTCGTTGCGAGCGACGCCGCAATGGTATAACACCTTGTTGTCAAACTGCACCACTTTGATTTACAGCATGGCACAAAAAGCCACGCACAACGAGCTGCCTTTGGATTACCGCATTTTGGCTTCGGGTTATTTGCCCAATTATTTGCACGATGTCCACGCTTTAAATCCCAATTGGGACATGAAAACGTGGTATCAAAAAGCACATGTTAATCCACGAGTCATAGGCAAAGAATCCAACAGCCAAGAATATTCCGATTTAATCAGACAAGGTTTACCACAACCGAATTGAAAGTCTTTTTAAGTCACTATTCAAAATAAAAGCGTCCTGTAAACCTTACAGGACGCTTGTTTTATCCCAACTTAAATCTCGCCAAAGTTGCTGTGCTTTCAATTGCCTTGCCATTCTACCTGCATTGGTTTGCGGCTCGGCAATCGCTCCATGTGCAGACAATTCACGCAAATGAAGCAGATGGTTTGGGCTACCAAACAATTGGCTGAGCAAATCTTGCTGCCATTCAACGGTAAGGAAGCCTCCGGGGCTGAACCAAACTTGTTTCTCACCATTTTGGTGCAAAGACACGCTCACACAATCTGCTGTCAACAGAATGCTGGCATAAGTCGTGATTTTAAAATGGGCAACCACATCGCACATGCGCTGTTCAAACAGCACCATGTCATCGCCACGAGGACAGCCGAGCCACAACAAACGTTTGTGACTGATACCATCATCAAAAATCCATTGCGACCATGCACACGGCAAACGCCAAGCCAACGTGGCAATATCCACGGTATGCGCTTTCAAAACGGTGGCATCGGGAGGCTCTAGCAATAAAAACATGCCATATATCGAACGAACAATATGTTGACCGATATGAATAGGCTGGGTCTTGCTGTTATGCTGGCTCAAAAGCTATTTCCACTGAATGCTGCTGATGGTCACTTCAATGTCATCGCCATGGCGGCGTTTGATGGCAGCGATGATTTCAGATTCGCTTTGGTCTTTGACGGTTAAAATAGAATGCACTTGCGTGCTGCGAGATTGACGAATCGTGCTTGAGTAAGAATAGCGGATGTTCGCTCTATAAGTGCTCATGTTTCTTCCTTTCTGTTTGGACAATGCTGTTTTGGCATAAGAGGAGTATTCATATTGCATCTTCATTAAAATGCAATATGACCAAACTGTCAACAAAAAAGCATAAAAAAGCGTCCTGTAAATTTACAGGACGCTTTATAGGGGTCACTTCAGAAAACGGAATTTAAAGTACGTTAAGGCTTAGGTAATTGCTTTAACGGCCTAAACTTGCCCACTCCGATTTTGTTGCTATGCCAGAGGTAATCTCCGGTTAGGTTGATATGTTCCCAGCCTAATGGGGACAGGTATTGCAGCAAAGTATCATCGATATTTTGTCCATGACTGCGTAACGCATTCACAGCCCTTTCTAGGTAGACGGTGTTCCACAACACGATCGCGGCTGTCACTAGATTGAGGCCGCTAGCACAGTAGCATTGCTGTTCAAAACTGC
>NZ_KB908033.1 GCF_000382305.1 Vitreoscilla stercoraria DSM 513 | reverse complement strand
ATACAATTATTACCCAGTTGATTAAGATTGAAATAGACAGTATAATACAGCCCTATTTCAAAGCTCTGTAACACAGACGGCTTTCTGATTTTAAAGTTTATGTTTGACGACCATAGCGAGTTGGTCCCACGCCTTCCCATCCCGAACAGGACCGTGAAACGACTTAGCGCCGATGATAGTGTGGATTACCCATGTGAAAGTAGGTCATCGTCAAACGCCCCATTCTAAAGCCCTGATGCAAACGTATCAGGGCTTTATTCATTCTTAAAGATAGCTTTAAATATAATACACATTCACATAAACAAGCGTCCTGTAAACTTTACAGGACGCTTGTTGGTTTTAGATGCTCAGTATCTGATTAAACAGGTTGGACTTCATCCTCGGGACTGTGAATGAATTTATTGAAATTCAAGCTGATATGTTGTTGTGGTAATTGAATACCAGTGATATTTAACCATGCTCGTGAACGTGGCATACAAACAGGAATGCCGATTGCACGACCCATCAATGGTAAACCTTCGATGCGTACTAAATCTTCTTTTAAAACGGTGGCTTTTAAATGGCGAATGTCTTGTTGCTGGATGTATACCAAGCTCCAATAACTTTCCATTTTGCGCTGAAAATCTGCATAAGCACCGTAAGTGGTATCAAAATCGCGCATCAAAGCAAACACATCGCTCGATTGCATCGCAAAACGAGCTGTAAATTGTTCGGGTAAAATAATACTGAGCAATTGGCGTTGGTTAAAATAATCTGTGGCACGACGCAATGGCGAGGTACACCATGCATAATGCTCAACACCCATGCCGATATGGCTTTCAGATTGTGTGCTAAAACGCACTTTACCTGCAGGTTGTACGCGGAAAATGCCCGCATATTCGTTTTCGTGCAACATTTTTGCCCAAGTACTGTTGGCCAAAATCATCATTTCAGACACCAAAGTGTCAATAGGAGAACCACGTTCGCGCGTAGAAATGGCAACGGTATCATCATCGTTTAATACAATGCTGTAATCGTATTGTTTCGCGCGGGTTGGATCGTATTTATTGCGTTGTTTTTGCAATTCAATCGCCAATTGCAACAAATACACCATGTCATGGTGGTGTGCGAAAGCTTCTTGGTCGTCGTGGGTTAAATCGGTGCCTTGTTCATGGTTGAATAAAGGTTCGATGTTTTGAATACGCAAATTGGTTTGAATATCTACTTGTTCCAAAACGGTTTCTTGGCTAGTTACTTGCCATGCTTCATCAACATCAAAATAAATGCTCAAAGCTGGGACTGTTTTGCCTTCGTCTAGGCTAAAAGCTTGTACCCAATTTTCAGGCAGCATGGTGATTTTGTTGCCAGGAAAATAAACTGTCGAGAGGCGTTGGAAAATATTTTTTTCCATGGCATCGTCCGCTTGAATGGCAATGCTTGGGGCGGCAATATGAATACCGATGCGGGTATGACCATTTTCCAAATGTTGTACTGACAAAGCATCATCCACTTCGGTGGTTTCTGCATCATCAATGGAAAACGCTTTGATGGTGGTGTTAATAGGCAAGTTGAGAGGATTGGCAGGCACGGGCATGTCTGGAAAACCTGTGCCTTTTTTGAAGTATTCAAATTCAAAACCATCTTGCAAATATTGTGGTATCGATGTGACCGCACCAATATGTTGCGCCAATTGCAAAGGATTTTTTTTGCTTTGCTCACAAGCGTGTTGGAAAGCTTTGTAAGTTAGGGTTTGTTTGTCAGGCGCGTATAAAATGGTTTTGATATCCGCAGCAATGGCTTCTGGCAATTGACCGGCCTGTAAGCTTTCCGACCATGCTGCCATTTGTGCTTCTTGTTGTTTCTTACGTTCAATGGCAGCCAAAGCTTGTTTTAAAGTTTCTTCAGGTGCAGCTTTGAAAATGCCTTTGGCTTTTTTGTAGAAATAAGCGGGTGCGGCATACAAAGCCAAATAAGTACCTGCCAATTGTGATTTGCTGGGTTTGCCGCCAAAATAATCGATTGCAATGTCTTCTGCACTTAATTCGGCATCGCCACAAACTTCCCATAATAAGTCGGTATCAATGTCATCTCGATGGGCTTCGGCTTGTTGCATGAATTGCGCCATATCGCCATCAAATTCTAAAAACACATTGTTGGTCTTGATCTTGGTACGTTTGCCAAACTGAGTATCCACTTGATAAGTGGTATCGTTTTTTTGGACGATGTGAGCAAGTTTGAATTGGCCAGACTCTTCGTAAAAAATATTCATGTTTGTGCGATGTGCTTATTAAGCTGTAAAAAGTAACCAAACATTCTACATGAAAAGGCGTTGTAGCCGTATTGATGTGGTGTGGAAACCGAAGAGTTTTTAATCAAATCTGGATGCAAAGTCTTGATACTGTTTATTTGGTAAGGCGAGCATAGTGGATGGCCAAATTAAGATTGGTATGAAATTGACTCAAATCGCCAATATAGTCGCTGGATGCTTCTTTGGCACGCTGCTCTATGCTTTGAGGACTACAAAGACCTGTTTTGACCAACAATTGTATATCTTCGATATCGATTAAAGAAAGGCGGGCGATTTTACTGACACAAACATCAACAGGGCTTAAAGCATACACTTGCATGTGTTTCAGATGAGTAAAAGGAATAATTTGAGCGTCCTGTAAATAGTTTTGGTGAAGCAAATTAAAGCGACTGTTGTCATTTTTATTGAAGCGAATTTGTTTTTCTTGACCTGTGTGATGGGTGTAGAGCCAATTTAAACCATCTGGAATATAGACTTTTTGATTGAATTCGCCTTCAATATAGTAAGAGCGTTCTAAACCTGTGTACAAATATACCAACATGCCACCAAACAAAAACAGTTTTACATTTTTGTTGGGCGGTAAGGTTTGATCAATCTTGCTGAGAAAATTTTTGAGTGCCACAAACAAAGCATCGGATTGATGAATCTTGTCAAGAATTTGAATCATGATGATAGTCGGTCGATATGATGCAAATGAATGGAAGACATGCAAAAATCTGATTAATTCCCACGTTGATGTATTAAAAATGTATTTTATGTCGTTCAGACCATAGCCAACACATCAAGCATCCTGTAAGATTTACAGGACGCTTGAGATGATATTGGCAATCTTTATGAGCCAAACTCTTCAGCATGTAAAAATTGGGTATGGTGTGGTGCACGTTTGGTTGCATCCCATTCATCCAACATTTCTTGCTTCATTTGCTCGGTAATTTGGGCAATTTTTGCGGCTGCTTTTTCATCGTCATACGTCAATTCTAAGCGATGACCATTGGGATCAAAGAAATAAATCGAATGAAAAATACCATGATTGGTGATGCCCAACACTTCAATACCATGGCTTTCTAAATGGTCTTTGGCGGCGATTAAAGCATTGCGGTCTGCCACTTTCAAAGCCAAATGTTGTACCCATTTGGGGCTGTTTTCATCTCGTCCCATTTCTGGTTGATGCGGCAATTCAAAAAAAGCCAAAACATTGCCATTGCCTGCATCTAAGAAAATGTGCATATATGGATCAAATGCTTTGGTCGATGGCACGTGGTCTTCGGCAAATGCCAAGATAAAATCCATGCCCAACATTTCTTTATACCAAGCCGCAGTTTGTTTGGCATTTTTACAGCGATATGCGACATGGTGGATTTTTTCAATTTGAAAATTCATGTTGTGACTCCTTTGTAGAGATTGTTTTTTTTCGTTTTTGAGGCTGAATTTAGAGAGTTTTGGCAGGCAAAACACAGCCACGCACGTCGCCAAAACCAACACGGATGCCGTCTTTTTGCGCCACGCCACGCATGATGACCGTGTCGCCATCTTCTAAAAAGCCACGATTTAAGCCATTGTTTAATAAGAATGGTTCAGTATTGTTCCATGTCAATTCCAACATGCTGCCACGCTCGTATTTTTCTGCGCCTGAAATCGTTCCTGAACCCATCAAATCGCCAATTTCAACATTGCAACCACCTGAAGTATGGTGGGTTAATTGTTGCGCCATGCTCCAATACAAATATTTGAAATTGGTATTGGCCAAGATGGTTTCGTCATTGTCTATGCTTAAGGCGACCTGTAAATCAATGTCAAATGTGTATTGTTCGCAAGTGGATAAATAATCCAATGGTTTCGGTTCTTGAATGGGCGTTGCCTGTTTGAATGGTTCTAAAGCTGCCATGGTCACGACCCAAGGGCTGATGGATGTGGCAAATGTTTTGGCATTGAAAGGACCTAATGGCACGTATTCCCATTGTTGGATGTCACGCGCAGACCAATCATTGAGTAAGACCATGCCAAAAATGTGGGATGGTGCGTCCTGTAAAGCGATGGCATCACCCAAAGCGGTGGCTTTGCCAACGATAAAACCTGTTTCCAATTCAAAATCTAATTTGCGACAAGCACTGAAAATCGGGCGTTCTGTATTGGGCAGTTTGATTTGCCCATTAGGACGAACGATGTCGGTGCCGCTGACCACGACTGAACTGGCGCGGCCGTTATAACCGACAGGCAATTCGCTCCAATTGGGCAATAATGCATTGGCAGGATCACGAAACATGCAGCCGACGTTGTAAGCGTGTTCTTTGGATGAATAAAAATCGGTATAGCCACCAATCTTCACAGGCAATAACATGGTGACGTCGCTTTGTAGACGCAAAGCGTGTTTGCGCAAAGTGGCGTTGTCGCGCAAATCAGGGCAATCGTGGGATAAAATTTCTTGTAAGCGGTCCCGTAAATCTTGCCATGCACCTGCGCCCAATTCAATGAAGGCATTCAAACTGTCTTGTTTGAAAACAGGTGGTTGAGTGTGGATAGGTAACAAGCCTGCGGTTTCTAAAACCGACAAATCCAATACATATTCCCCAATGGCGACACCAACACGTGCAGATTGTTGTGGTGGGCAAAAAACACCATAAGGCAAATTGTGCATAGAAAAATCGCTGTCGGGTGCAATGTTTAAAAAAGAACGCAAATTCAAATTCATAATGGCTTTATCCTGTGGCAACAAATGGGTGTGATTGGTTTTATTTCTACGGATTATCATATAGTCACTGGAAAAATTACGCAAATTGTTATTTAATTATGCATAGTGTAATTTTAAAGATGGAAGAGATATGGAAGATAAAAACAAAAACAGCCATGGCGTACAGTCGTTAGAAGTTGGTTTGAGTGTTTTGAATGTTTTGGTAGAGGCTGCCATGCCGTTGATGTTGAAAGAGGTGGCACAACAAGCGCATATGCCGCCTGCAAAAGCACACCGCTACTTGGTCAGTTTGGTGCGTTATGATTATGCCAAGCAAACTGAAAAAGGTTTGTATGTGTTGGGTGATAAGGCTTTGTCTTTGGGTTTGGCAGCCACACGGCGAACGGATGCTTTGCAATTGTTACAACCACAATTACAAAGTTTGAAAAACAGTGTCAGCGGTTATTTGCAAGTGACACGTTGGACGGCTTTAGGACCTTTGGTTGTGCAATTTTGGGACGATGAATTTGGCGTGCCTATTGGTGCGAAAGTAGGGTCTTTGATGCCTTTGTTTCGTTCGGCTACAGGACGCGTGTTTGCCACTTATTTGGACAAATCACATTGGCGGCAACTGGCGGAGCAAGAAGGTTTTTGTTCGCTAGAAGAATTTGAACCGCATAAAAAAGCGATTTTGGCATCTGGTGTCAGTGTGGTGGAAGGGGAAATGATGGCGGGCATCAATGCCATTGCCGCACCTGTTTTTGATGCCAATGGGGATTTATTGTATGTGGTGACTTGTTTGGGTCGTCCGCAACAAATTGCGGTTCAATTAGACAGCGATCCGATGCAGCAATTGAAAAAATCGACTCAAGCAATGAGCCGTTATTTGATTGGTTAGCGGGGCATTCAAAGTCAAATAAGCGTCCTGTAAACTTTACAGGACGCTTATGGATGCTAGCTGTGCTTATTTGTGGATGCGCAAAATAGGCTTGATGACCGAACCATTGGCAGAGGCTTCAAAGGCTTCATTGATTTGGTCAAATTCAAAAAATTGTACCAATTGATCAAATGGGAACAGACCTTTTTTGTAATAATCCACCAAATTGGGAATGAAGGTTTTGGCAATGGCATCGCCTTCAATCACTCCTATCATGGATTTGCCTTCTGCCATAATATCGGTGAACACATCGATTTCCATTTTGGGCGTGATGCCGACAATCGCACAAGTACCCAATGGACGTAACGCTTGCAAAGCTTGAGTTACAACAGGTGGTACGCCTGTGGTTTCAACGGCGTAATGGCTGCCGCCGCCTGTGATTTCTTTGATTTTTGCGACCACATCGGCTTCGGTTTTGCCATTGATTACTGCTGTTGCACCCAATTTTTGCGCCATTTCCAAGCGGTTATCATGGATATCGACAGCAATAATGTGTTTGCAATTCATGATTTTAGCAGCCATCAAAGCACTCAAACCCACCGCACCTGCGCCATAAATCACAATCGAAGAACCAAATTCAGGTTTTAGGCGGTTTAATACGGTGCCTGCGCCTGTTTGGATGCCACAGCCCAAAGGACCTAATAATGCCAAATCCACATCTTTATCTACTTTGACTGCATTGCGTTGGTGGGCAATGGCGTAAGTGCCAAAAGAAGATTGACCAAAGAAGGTGGATAAAGGCTTACCGTGTTGGTGAATGCGGTGAGTGTGGTCGTGGTTGCAACCACCAAAATTTAAAGGATTGAATTCCAAACAAGAAGTCGGGTGACCTGACAAGCACATTTCACATTCACCACAATGGGCAAATGACAATACCACATGATCGCCAACTTCTAGGCCACGAACATTGCTGCCTATGGCTTCAATAACACCTGAACCTTCATGACCTAATACCGCAGGTAACGGTGCAATGGCCAAATCACGAGCAACGGCATCGGTATGACATACACCAGAGGCAACAACACGAATCAAAACTTCATCAGCACTGGGTTCGCCTAATTGTACCGTTTGTAATTCAAATTCTGCGCCTTGGGCGGCAGTGACTGCAGCAGTAATATCCATTGGTAAAATCTCTCTATGAATGTTTTATCGTGATGGCTACGTTGATGAAGTCTCAACATAGCAAGGTGAATCATACGAGAATTGACGTGATAGGTCAGTGCTTTTATGCTGTGAAAATGGTATTGAGCATGCAAAAAAGCCGTCCTGTAAGCAGAACGGCTTTTTTTAATAAGGTGGCGAGCCCGACCCTCGGCACTGGCGACTTCAAAGTGGGCTGCTGGCTTCCGCCCCTGACCCGTTGCTTCAAAAAACCATGCGAGGAGACCCGCCATAGAAGCCGTGACTATACCATTAAATAGAACAAAACCCAAGTATTTATTTGCATGAATGAAGATGGTGGCGTCATTTCTGTTGCATTGCAGCGTGAGTATTGTCTATATCATGCGTAGGCTTAAGGGCAAGGCAGCGGATGGTATTTTTGAGACATTGAGGCAAAGGGCAGCATTATGAAAAAAGTATGGATGGTGACAGGAGCCAGTCGAGGTTTGGGTTTAAGTTTGTGCAAATTTTTATTGAATGCAGGTCGCTCTGTGGTGGCAACGGCCAGAAATACGGATGCGTTGCACAAAAAATTGAGCCAACATGGCGAGAACTTTTTAATTGTGCCTATGGATGTGAGTGATGAACAGCAAGTTCAAGCAGGCATCACCATCGCACAAGCGCATTTTGGGCGCATTGATGTATTGGTGAATAATGCAGGGTATGGGCAAATGGGCTGGTTTGAAAACATCAGCCCGGAACAAATTGAGCAACAATTTGCCACCAATGTTTTTGGCAGTATGCATGCGACTCGTGCGGTGTTGCCGATTATGCGTGCGCAAAAAAGTGGACAAATTTTTACCATATCGGGTTTGGCTGGCGTGAAATCTCAAGCAGGTTATAGTGTGTATAGTGCGTCTAAATTTGCTTTAGAGGGGTGGATGGAAGGCTTGGCCGAGGAGATTGCACCTTTGGGATTGAATGCAACTTTGGTTGAGCCGGGTTCATTTCGAACCGATTTTTTAGATGAAACCTCGTTAACCTATGGTGAATGGCATGTGCCTGATTATATGGAATATGAATTGGATTTTAAGCAAAAACAGCAGGCGTTGAACCATCAGCAAATGGGAGACCCTGTGCGATTGGCAGCAATTTTGATGCAATTGGCAGAAGAAGTTTCGCCGCCTGTGCGTTTTGCAGCAGGCAGTGATGCTGTGGAGGCGGTGTTGCACAAAGCCCATGACATGAATCGTTTGGCGCAAGAATGGTTAAATGTTTCTAAGATGACCGATAGGCAAGAGCAGTAATATGAACTTTTAAGCGTCCTGTAAAGTTTACAGGACGCTTTGAATGTGCGTATTGTGAAGTTTGAAATATTTGCATCCATTCGAGCGCAACATGATTGAAAAACACCCCATATTGATTTTTTTGCGCTAATAAAAATGTTTTTATTATCATAAAAATATCGGAATAATCATACTGATTAACACCAAAAACATACCCAAGATCGTTAAACTGAATGCAATGAGTTGGTTAAAATGGGTTCGATTGGCAGATACATATGACACACTTATTATGCCACCTGTAATACCACCTAACAGTGAAAAAATATAGTGAATCCATAGCATAGATTCGGGATAAGTCAACGAGTAAAGCCACAAACTAAAAATGACTAAAAAGGCGGCATGAGCCAACACAATGCCTTTGATAACTTGCTCATTGACTTTAAACAGCCATAAAAGCATGGGAAAAGCGGTCACTGTTATCATATCAAACAAAATATTTTGGATAATATGAGAATATCCAGAACCCTTTAATGCCATTAAGGAAAATGAAAGAATGGCCGCAATCAGTCCAATCATCAAACAATAGCGCATGATTTGATAATTATATTGAATATGTTTCATAGCCATTGATCCCTGTACTGAATGAGTACTTAAATTTCATTTGTGATTGAATTTAGTCCATATACATGAAATACGTATTATAAAAAAGCGTCCTGTAAGGCTTACAGGACGCTTTTTTAACATCCATGTATCTGAGAGATACGTGGCCAAGCAACTTATTTTTTACTGAATAAAACGTAACGCTCATTATCTTGATTGGTGAATAAATACAATGCTTTGTTAGGCGTTAGTTGGATGAAATATTCACTATAACCTGAACAATATTGAATGTGCATACCTGAATAAGTGTTTTTGGTATCTATATATTGTAATAAGGCTCGCACTTGTCCCGTTTGCGCTGTGTTGTCTTGTAGATTTTTCGACGTGCTTTGGTATTTGAGAATATCAACATATTGAGAGGTCAAATGGAATAAATGACGGCTCAAGGCTTGTTTTAAGGCAGCACCTGTAAAAGTCGTGGTTTGTATGCTGAGTGCGGCGTTTTGATGGCGACAAGTGTCCTCCTCAGTGCTTAAATGTCCGCTGTCAAAACCCATGGCTGAAACATGGATGTTGTTGGGAATGGCGGCATTTTGTTTGCCAAACTGCATCTGCCAATGACCGTAAGTATGATGATTGGGATTGATTTGTGTTGTATTTGCATAAGTGAGCACAGAAATTGCGCCAAATAAGCAAGATAATGCGTATTTTTTCCACATAATATTTTCTTTGGTTATTCTTGAATAATGTGCTTATCGTGAAGCAGAAGTAAGCTTGATGAATGGATACATTGGTTTTTTTGCCTTTATTTTAGTAAGTAAGTCACTGTTTCATTTGAAATTATAATGTTTTTATGGCTAAGCCCATTTGAGATAACGCAGATAGAAGAGGTTATGATGGAATTAGAGGCATTGATTGGAGCTGATGCTAAAAATTCACCATTTGAAATTTTTATAATATTGTTATTGGTTTTTCAATAAATTGTCATAATTTTATAAAAATTAATTTATTAAGTAACAATGAATCATTATATAAATAATGGTTAATACATGGTTATTATTAAAATTCAAAATATATTTTTAATATATAAATATCATATATTTTTTATATTTATATATTAATAATTTTCAAATTAAAATGAAATAAAACGGATTTTTTATTTTTTATTTCTTTCTGAAATTAAATCTTAAATTGAGATTAATTTTTTGGTATTTGTATTTTTAAAATCAGTAATGTATATTCCAATAATATTTATTTTATTAGCATAAAAATAAATGACAAAATCATTTTAAAGTGTAATTTTATATTGATTCTTATCGAAATGGCGACCTGAAATGATTTAAGGTCGCTTTTTAATGTTAATCAAAATAAAATTATTGAATTGACATTAATAAGACGAATGAAGTCATTATGTCCCAGTTCATGAATTGGGTATTTTGTGACTTGGTTTTGAAGTGTCAAAGATTTTTAAAGGTGGGTGTTTTGAAAAGCAGTAAATCAATTGGGGTATGACATGTAGAAAAAGGTCGGATGTGCGAAAGTAAGACCTTGGATTTGGATGCTTGAAGTTCAATATAACAATCGTGTGATACCTGTTTTCGTAAGTTGTTTTATTTTTTATGATACAGAAAGTTTTACAATGAAATTGACGTATTTAGCACTTATTATGGGAACACTCGCTACATTGACCGCGTGTGGTGGCAATGCATCATCTACCGGGGCAGAATCACAAACACCCGCACCGCCTTCTAAAAACATCAGTGGTGAAGCTTATTCTGGTCCTGAAAAATCGGCCAGTGGTGAGCGTTATTTGACAGTGGCCTCTTGGGGCGGAGCTTATCAAGACACGCAGCGTAAAATTTTCTTTACCCCATTTGCAGAGCAATTGGGTGCACCAGTTGTGGATAAATCTTATGATGGTGGTTATGACATTTTGAAAACCAAAGTCGAAACGGGCAATCCTGATTGGGACTTGGTGCAAGTGGAAGCCGAAGAATTGGCTTTGGGTTGTGAAAATGGCTTGTTCGAAAAAATGGACTGGAGCCCATTGGGAGACCCTGCTAAATATATTGATGGGGCAATTCATGAATGTGGCGTCGGTAATATTGTTTGGTCTACCATTTTGACGTATGACGCAGACAAAATGGCGCAAGCACCTAAATCTTGGGCAGATTTTTGGAATGTGAGTCAATTTCCAGGCAAGCGTTCTTTGCGCAAAGGTCCTAAATATACTTTAGAGTTTGCTTTGTTATCAGATGGTGTGCCACCGCATGAGGTTTATAAAACCTTGTCTACGCCTGAAGGCGTGAATCGTGCTTTCAAGCGTTTGGATACATTGAAACCACATATTATTTGGTGGGAAAAAGGTTCTCAGCCTTTGGAATATTTGGCTGAAGGTAAAGTGGTTATGGCATCGGCTTATAGTGGTCGTATTCCTGCTTTGAATCAAGCAGATAAGCGCAATTTCAAAGTAGTATGGCCTGAAAGTATTTATGCCATTGACAGCTGGGTGATTTTGAAAAATGCAGCCAACAAAGAAGCTGCTATGAATTTGATTCAATTCACCAGTGATGCAGAGCGACAATCTCAATTGGCTGCCAATCAAATTGCTTATGGTTTACCCAATAAAGAAGCTGGCGCGAAAGTACCGTTAGAGTTTGCGAAAAACTTGCCAACCACACCAGCAAATATGCCAGGTGCGATTCCATTGGATGTGAATTTCTGGGTACAAAATTCTGAGACTTTGAACAAGCGCTTTAATGCTTGGCTAGGTAGTTAAGATAGCTGTTTTATTGATGAGAAATATCTAAAACGACTTGAATGATTTTCAAGTCGTTTTTTTATGGTCGTTGAAAATGAAATTAGGTTTTAGCTAGGGTGATTTTTACCTTATTGATGTCAGTTTATATGGCGCTTAAACAGTTTTTTGGTGGTATTTTCTGTGTTGTATAAGTGTATTTTTAAAATTTTTATATAGAAGTTAATTTCTTTTTTGCTGAATTGTCTATGATTTTAATGATTATTCTTGAATTATTTATGATAATTAAATAAATTGTAAGTGTGGGTAGAATTAGAATGTTAGTAAAGATTGATTGAGGTGTGATGTTGTATGAAATGTAATCAATCAAGAGGGGTATAACATGTAGAGAAGGTCGGTGTTTTGGGGGAGGAGACCTTGAATTGAGATGGTTTAAATTCAATGAAAAAATCGTGTGATACCTGTTTTTATCAGTAGTTTGTTTAAGATACAGGAAGTCTGATAATGAAATTGACAAATTTGGCACTCGTAATCGGCACGTTGATTGTCACAGCAGCTTGTGGTGGCGAAGCATCGTTAACAGGACTAGACTCTGATGCACCGGTACCCGCTTCTAAAAATATTACAGGTGAGGCTTACTCTGGTTCTGAAAGATCGGCAAGTGGAGAGCGTTACTTGACGGTGGCATCTTGGGGTGGGGCATATCAAGATGTACAACGTAAAATTTTCTTTCAGCCTTTTGCGCAAAAATTGGGCACGCCTGTGGTCGATAAATCGTATGATGGCGGCTATGATATTTTGAAAAATCAAGTGGCTAAAGGCAATCCAGATTGGGATTTGGTGCAAGTTGAGGCTGAAGAATTGGCTTTGGGATGCAATGAAGGTTTGTTTGAAAAACTGGATTGGTCTAAATTGGGCAGCCCTGCTAAGTTTGTCGATGGCGCGAGCAGTGAGTGTGGGGTGGGCAGTATTGTTTGGTCAACGGTTTTGACATATGACGGTGACAAAATGGCGCATGGACCTAAGTCGTGGGCTGATTTTTGGGATGTGAAAAAATTCCCAGGCAAGCGTGCTTTGCGCAAGGGTGCCAAATACAATTTGGAATTTGCGCTGCTCTCAGAAGGCGTACCGCTGAATAAGGTTTATCCAACTTTGTCGACACCAGAAGGGGTGAATCGAGCCTTTAAGCGTTTGGAGGTTTTAAAACCCCATATTATTTGGTGGGAAAAAGGGTCTCAACCTTTGGAATATTTGGCTGAAAGTCGCGTGGTGATGGCATCCGCTTACAGTGGTCGCATTCCTGCTTTGAATGCCGCGGAAAAACGCAATTTTAAAATGGTGTGGCCTGAAAGTATTTATGCGATTGATAGCTGGGTGATTTTGAAAAATGCATCGAATAAAGAAGCTGCAATGGATTTGATTGCCTTTACCAGTGAGGCCGATAATCAATCGAAATTGGCCGCTAATAATATTGCGTATGGTTTGCCAAACAAAGAAGCGGCAGCGAAAGTGCCGTTGGAGTTTGCCAAATTGTTGCCAACCACACACGCCAATATGCGTGGCACCATGCCGTTGGATGTGGATTTTTGGATTAAAAATGCTGAGGTTTTGAACAAGCGTTTTAATGCTTGGGCTGCAAATTAATCATGGATGTTACAGATGGAATAAAAAGCGTCCTGTAACTCTTTACAGGACGCTTGGTGTGGCTAGGAATCAGTGATTGCGTTGAATGACATAGTCTGCCAAACCCAGCAGCGCATCGGCAGCTTCGCCATAAGATGCGACTGCGGCTTTGGCTTCTTGCGCCAAGGCAATCGCTTGCGCACGAGCTGGCTCCAAACCCAACAACTTCACATAAGTGGGTTTGTTGGCTTCTTCGTCTTTGCCTGCGGTTTTGCCTAAAGTGGCGCTGTCTTGTTCACAATCCAATACATCGTCAATCACTTGAAATGCCAAGCCGAGCTTGTCGGCATACACATCCAAAGCGTTTAACAAAGTTTCAGACACATCGGCACAAGACAAACCGCCCAAAGCCACTGCTGCACGAATCAACGCACCTGTTTTCAAACTGTGCATGTGTTGCAATTGTTCAAGCGTCAAATCTTTGCCGACATTGGCCAAATCAATGCCTTGACCACCCGCCATGCCTAAGCTGCCTGAAGCACGCGCCAACACTTGCACACGTTTTAATTGTTGCATTGCAGGCAAGTTTACAGGACGGCTTAAAACATCAAATGCCAAAGTCTGTAACGCATCACCCACGAGCAAAGCCGTAGATTGGTCGTATTGAATATGACAAGTCGGTTTGCCTCGACGCATGCTGTCATTGTCCATTTCTGGCATGTCGTCATGCACCAAAGAATACACATGCACATATTCAATCGCTGCCATCGCTGCACTCAAAGCATCGGCATCTGCCGCACCCAAACGGGCAGCCGCAGCCGCCAGCAAAGGACGAAAACGCTTGCCACCGCCCACGCTCACATAGCTCATGGCTTCATGTAAGGTTTCTTGACCTGTGGATTCGGTGGGCAAATAACGCTCAACAGCAGCTTCAGCTTGCGCTTGAGTAGCTTGTAGCCATGCTGGAAAATCAATCGTCATTGAGATGCAACTCCTTCAATTCGTCGCCATCCAAAACTTGCAATTGCTGCTCCACGTCGGCCAATTTTTGTTGGCAAAACTGCACCAACTCATTGCCTTCTTTGTAAGCAGCCAAAGCATCTTCCAAGCTCAACTCGTTGCCTTGCATCGCTTGGGTAATGGCTTCCAAACGTGCCACAGCTTCTTCAAAGCTTTTGGCAGTTACGGCTTTTTTCATGCAAAATCCTTAGATGCGGTTGGCCAATTCAACGGCTTTACCGATGTAGGTTTCAGGACGCAAAGCCAACAATTTTTCTTTTTCGGCTTGTGGAATATCCAATTTTTCAATGAAAATTTTCAATGTTTCAGGTGTGATACCACCTTTACCACGGGTCAAATCTTTCAATTGCTCGTAAGGATTTGGCACGGCAAAGCGACGCATCACTGTTTGAATCGGCTCAGCCAACAATTCCCAAGTTGCATCCAAATCCGCTAACAAAGCTGCTGGATTGGTTTCCAATTTGTTCAAGCCACGCAAATGAGCAGACCAGCCTAAAATGGTGTAACCCAAGCCTACGCCCATGTTGCGTAGCACCGTTGAGTCGGTTAAGTCACGCTGCCAGCGAGATACAGGCAATTTTTCAGCCATGAAGCTCAACACAGCGTTGGCCATGCCCAAATTGCCTTCTGAGTTTTCAAAGTCAATTGGATTGACTTTGTGCGGCATGGTTGAAGAACCGACTTCGCCAGCTTTGACTTTTTGTTTGAAGTAACCCAAAGAAATATAGCCCCAAACGTCACGGTTAAAGTCCACCAAAATGGTGTTTACGCGCGTCAAGGTTTGGAAGAATTCGGCGATGTAATCGTGTGGTTCAATTTGAATTGTGTAAGGATTGAAAGTGATGCCCAAAGATTTCACAAATGAGCTGCAATGTTTTTCCCAATCCACTTCTGGGTAAGCGACCATGTGAGCATTGTAGTTGCCCACCGCACCATTGATTTTGCCCAAGAATTCTTGCGCTTTTAAGCCTTCAACTTGGCGTTGCAAACGGAATACTACGTTCGCCAACTCTTTGCCCAAAGTGGTTGGGGTTGCAGGTTGACCGTGAGTACGCGCCATCATTGGCATCGCTGAAAATTCGTGTGACATGTCAGTCAATTTGCTGATAATGTCTTGCAATGCAGGCAATACTACTTCATCACGAGCGGTTTTTAACATCAAAGCATGGCTCAAGTTGTTGATGTCTTCACTGGTACAAGCAAAGTGGATGAATTCGCTCACAGCCAATACTTCAGGCACGCCGCTGAAACGTTCTTTTAACCAATATTCAATCGCTTTGACGTCGTGATTGGTGGTCGCTTCAATGCTTTTAACCACTGCAGCGTCTGCCAAAGAGAAGTTTGCCATCACATCGTTGATTTCTTTGATGGTCAAATCTGAAAAAGCAGGCACTTCGGCAATTTTTTCTTCTGCTGCTAAGGCTTTGAGCCAAGACAATTCCACTTGTACACGGAATTTCATCAAACCATATTCAGAGAAAATAGGGCGCAAAGCCTCTACTGATTTCGCGTAACGACCATCAAGTGGGCTAAGAGCGTAAATACTGTCCATTTTTGCGTTTCTTTCGTTGTACTAAAGTAAAGCTTAAAGCTGAAGTATCCTGTCAGCATCAGCAGGAAAATAGTTTGTTTATTGAGGCGCTGTTTCCACTTGTAATGGAATTTTGCCTTTGGGTTGAACGCTCAACCAAGTTTGTAAGTTTTGTAGCCGTGAAACAATATTGTCAGTCACATTTTGAGCTGCATCATGATCGGCTTGCGTAATGTGGTTTTGAGATTGGGCAAATAAAACCGTATCCAAAAGCCGATAAGCATGCATGTTGGGGCGACAATAATGCAACACTGTAATGTCATTCAAACCCACATTGTCAAATGCCACACCCATTTGGGTGACTTGTAATACCGCCAATCCCAGCGCAACATCTTCACCACCTAAGCGGCGAAACAATTGGTCTTGCGGGAAACCACCACAAGCGAGTAAAAATGCACGCCTGAAAATCATATTGCCGCCAACCGTCATTTCTACATGTCGCCAACCATAGGAAAAATTAGGATGTTGGGCATATTTTTCATCCAAATCCACGGGTTTTAAGCCCAAGCGCAACATAGGAATTTCAGGTCGAAACTGCATCACCGCACTCGCAAAACCCAAAACATGGCGCTCGTATGCATCATCGGCATCTAAAAAAGCAACGACGTCGGCTTGACTAACCAACATACCCCAATTGCGTGCCCGAGCCACACCGCTATTTTGAGGCAGTTTTTCAATCACGATGTGTTGTGGAAAACGAGCTTGATAAGATTGTGCGATAGCGACGCTGGCATCGCTAGAAGCATCATCCACAATAATGATGCGCCCCAAATAATCTTGTACCAATACACTTTCTAAAGCACGCGCCAAAGTAGCAGCAGCATTATAACAGGGAATGATGACATCGATTTTGTTGGTTTGGCTCATAATAGATAGGGTCAGAGGATGACAGATGGTAAATTGGAATCAAATAAACCGTTATTTTAACGCATATTTGATTCCAAGATGAGATTGAATTGGTGAGTTTGCTTGGCCGATGGTCAGACTAATCAATTTTTGTTCCAGCTTTAAAAATGGCCATCAAGAGTGTCTGTACAGTTTGAAAACAAAATGAAAGAAACGATGGCAATGGATGTAAATAAGCGTCCTGTAAATTACAGGACGCTTGATGACATTTTATTGATGAATCAATTTAAATCCGACCGAATTTACCGCTGTTAAAATCATGGATAGCAGCGCGAATTTCGTCTTCAGTATTCATCACAAACGGACCATAAGCGGCAATCGGCTCATCAATCGGCACACCAGACAACACCAAAACTTTGGCATCTTCATCGCCTTGCGCTGCCAAATTCACAGCACCAGTACCATCGTGAAAGCCCACCAATTGACCTGCTTTGGCAACGTCTTTGCCGTTAAACAATACTTCGCCACGCAAAACGACCATGCTCAAAGTGTGGTTATCAGGCACGTTGATATCGGTTTGTTTGCCTGCATGCAACACCATGTCCCACACATTCATTTCTGTAAATGTATCGGCAGCACCATCCACGTTTGCATAATCGCCTGCAATCAAACGCACATGACCCGCTTCATCGGCAAATTCCACCACAGGAATGTCTTTTTTAGCCAAATGTTGGTAACGCGCTGGTGTGGCTTTGTCTTTGGCTGGCAAATTTACCCACAATTGCACCATCTCAAACATGCCGCCTGCTTGGGCAAATGTTTCAGAATGAAACTCTTCGTGAATAATGCCGTTGCCTGCAGTCATCCATTGCACATCGCCTTCTTGAATCACGCCACCGCCACCAGTGGAATCACGGTGAGCTACTTCGCCTTGGTAAGCAATGGTCACAGTTTCAAAACCTTTGTGAGGGTGAGCGCCCACACCCCGTTTGGCACCTGCTTTAGGTGGGAAATTGTAAGGTGCGGCATAATCCAACATCAAAAATGGATTGGTATTTTTATCCAAGCTCGTGTGAGAAAACAAAGGTTCTACCCAAAAACCATCACCCACCCAGTGACGCGGATTTTTAGCATAAACTTGACGAACTTCACGCATGATTTTTCTCTTTTCTTCAATGATTGATTCTGTGCGCTTTTGGCAAACGCTTTCAGGACGCTTGTCAAAGCTTGGTTAATTCACTTGCATCGTGCCTGCCCATTGGTGTGCACGCAATTTCAATGGCGTTACATCAGTACCTTCTGGGTCTAATACGGTCACATTGGCTAAAGTATTGGTCATTTGACCACGCACTTGGCGCAAATAAGTTTGGCGCAATGCGTCACGTTCTGCCAATTCTGCTGCGCTCAAACCCTCTGCACGTGCTTTGCGAGCCAAAGTGTTGATGCGATCCAATTCGATAATACGCATGAGAGTTTCCTTTCGAGTGAAGCAGAACCAACATTGGTTCTGTGCGTGGTTAAATTTCATTGGTTTGTTTGTTTCGATGGGTGTATTATAGCCCATACATTTTTTTTAGATAGTACGCACATTTTTTATACTGTTAAATGAATATGAACACAATAAATTTAAACTATGAATTAGAGGCACAGGCGGCAACTTGTCCTGTGCATGTGACATTGGATGTGATAGGTGGCAAATGGAAGGTCTTGATTTTATACCATTTGTGCCAAGGAACGCAGCGTTTCAATGAATTGCGCCGTTTGTTGCCTGACATTACGCAACGCATGTTGACCTTGCAGTTGCGTGAGTTAGAACAAGCGGGTATTGTCCATCGAGAAGTGTATCCGCAAGTGCCGCCAAAAGTAGAATACTCTTTGACTGAGTTTGGCAAAACTTTGATGCCTGTGATTCAAGTCATGCACGATTGGGGTATGCAATACCAATGTGAGTGCCAACATTACAAACAATTGGCGAAAGAACACAGTTAAACCTTTCGTCCAAACACATGGAGCCATGCATGCGTACTTTGGGTTTGATTGGTGGGATGTCGTGGGAATCGACGGCTTTGTATTATCAGCAAATCAATCGAGGCGTACAGGACGCTTTGGGTGGTTTGCATTCGGCACAATTGATTTTAATCAGTGTGGATTTTGCAAAAATTGCCTATTTGCAACAACAAGGACGTTGGGAAGAAGCGGGCGTGATGCTGGCCAATGCCGCTCAGTCTTTGCAAAAAGCAGGCGCAGAAGCGATAGTGTTGTGTACCAATACCATGCACAAAGTCGCTGAGGCGATAGAGCAAGCCATTACCGTACCTTTATTGCACATTGCCGATGCGACTGCTGACCAAATTGTGGCGCAAGACATCCAAAAAGTGGCTTTATTGGGTACGGCATTCACGATGGAACAAGATTTTTACCGTGAGCGTTTGCATGTACAAGGTTTGGAAGTGTTGTTGCCCAATGAAGCAGAACGTGCCGAGATTCATCGCATCATTTATGCGGAGTTGTGTTTGGGTCAAGTCTTGCCCGAAAGTCGCCAAATATATACTGATATCATGCAGCGTTTGGTGGCCGAAGGTGCGCAAGGCATCATTTTGGGCTGTACCGAAATTGTGATGTTGGTCGGTGATGTGGATGTGGGCGTACCGCTTTTTGATACGACTGCGTTGCATGCTCAAAAAGCAGTGGCATTTTCGTTGAATTAAAATCAGCGTCCTGTAAACTTTTTTACAGGACGCTGATGATACAGTTGATTTGTTTTAAAACCACTGACAAAACGCTTGTTGGACAGGCGATACAGGGTTTAAAAAAACATACAATTGGTTTTAATGTTGCGTACCTTTAATCAATTCATCCAACATGAATTCGGTATTGCTCAAGCCCGGACCCACCAAATACCAAGCATTGGCATCTACCAAAATGATTTTGGCTTTTGATTGATTCAAAATCGGATTTTTTTTCCATTCTTCCAAAGCGGTGTATTCATTGGTATTGACCGCACCACGATCCAAAACAATCACATAATCAGGCTGGGCTGCCACAGCGGCCTGTAAACGTGCATCGGCTTTGGCTTTGGCTGCCAAAGCTTCTGGAGAACCTGCTTCAGGACGAGGTGTGGCAGGGGCGTTAGGGTCTTTTGGTGGCACCACAGGCAATACTGATTTCAGGCCGCTAAATTCATACACATAACCAAAACGCTCGCCTTCAGCGTGTGGCATGAAATTGCCTTTATTGGTGAACAACATCAAAGCGGTTTTGCCTTTGGTTTGCGCTTTGAGTTTGGCTTGTTTGGTGTCGATGATTTGCAAACGCTTGGCAGCTTGTGCTTGTTTGCCAAACAAATCGGCAAATAGTTCGGTGCGCGCTTTCAAATCAGGCATCAAATTATCGGTATCTGGGCTTAAATTTAAAACAGGTGCAATGCCTTGAAGTGTATCGGCTTTGGCTTGTGAGCGACCACCCAAAACAATCAAATCAGGTTTTTGTGCATTCAAAACCGCCACATCAGGCTCAAACAAAGTCCCTGCTTTGATGGCAAGATTGCCATTGTAAACATTCAATTGATTGGGGAAACTGGTCTCAGGAACAATTTGCGCTTGGATGCCCAAAGCGTTCAAAGTGTCCAACGCCGACAATTCATACACTGCCAATTTTTGAGGCGTTTGTTGCAATTGAATCGTTTGTGCTTTCCAAACAATGTTTTGAGCTGTTGCTGTTTGAGCGAGCAACAAAGTGGCACTGATTAATGCGCCGGCAATCACAGTTTTTTGTTTCATTTTAGTTTGATGTCATTTTAGAAAAGTGCGCACAGTATATATCTAAATAATAATGATTATCAATTTAATAAGATGAAAAATTTAGAGTACAGACTGTTATTTAAAAACAGCGTCCTGTAAATGTTTACAGGACGCTGTTCGGAGAATTGGGTTCAATGATTGGCTTGTAAATAATCTTCCAAGCTTTGTTGGCGATATTGGTATTCTTCGCTGATGCAAGCCACGCGTGAGCCGCATTGATTGCGATTTCGTAACCATTGCAATTGCTCGCCACGAATATAAGGGCTTTGGTCGCTCAAACGCATTACAATTTCATAGGTATTGGCGAGTTTGACATCGGCTTTGCTCAAACGGGCATTGGCGCAAATGGTTTCTTCGGTGGCGTTACCAGCTTTGTTACAATTGAAACTGGCCGCTTGTGTCGTAGGCAAAAGCATCAAACCGCTGGCTGCAATCAGACTCAATATAATGACTTTATTCATGGTTTTCTCCTTAGTTATCAAACCAATATTGGTATGCTTGATTGATGATAAAACAATTATTTGCCGTTGCAAATGTGGCGATGGTAAAGCTGTTGAAATGCTGCTTGCAGTAGCAAATTGTGGGCAAACAAAAAGCCACCGCAATGGTGGCTTGGCGCATGTGTGAGCGTGATACCAATTGATTATTCAGGTTGGCGCGCATCGCGAAAAGCATCGATAATCGGCTGGATTTCGCCAAACTTCAATTTCAAAGCAGCTTTGTTGACGACCAAGCGGCTAGAAATGTCGCTGATGTGTTCGACGGCTTGCAAATCATTGGCTTTTAACGTGCTGCCTGTAGAAACCAAATCGACGATGGCATCTGATAAACCCACCAACGGACCCAACTCCATAGAACCATACAATTTGATGATGTCTACGTGCATGCCTTTTTTGGCAAAGTGTTCCATCGCAATATTAGGGTATTTGGTGGCGACTTTTAAACGGCTGCCAGCGCGTGAAGCCGTGGCATAATCAAAATCTTTGTGTACCGCGACCATCATGCGGCATTTGGCAATGCGCAAATCCAATGGTTGGTATAAGCCATCGCCACCGTGTTCGGTCAAAACGTCACGACCTGCAATACCCAAATCCGCAGCGCCATATTGCACATAGGTTGGTACGTCTGTGGCACGCACAATCACCAAGCGAATGTTGGGATGGTTGGTATCAATGATCAGTTTGCGAGATTTTTCAGGATCTTCCGCAGGCACGATGCCCGCAGCTGCCAACAAAGGCAAGGTTTCATCAAAAATACGCCCTTTAGACAAGGCGATGGTCAAATTTTGGGATGCAGTCATGTTCTTAATTCAGTCAAAAAAGTGGCGGGTGGGACGTGCCCAAGCGCAAATAATCGTTCTGCCGTAGCAGGAGAAGCTCATGCTTGGTGTGATTAGAACACAAAAAACAGTGTTTTTCCCAAGCCAATGGATAGGCCCATTACACCAAACTGACCAAGCTTTGTCTATGTTACAGGACGCTGGCCGCTTATGAAGCTTGTTGTATCAAGCTTCCCACAAACCGACCCAACACACACATCTTGGTACACCATGCAACATTTTAACAAACTTGCTTTGTTTGATGGTGACTGCTTGATGACTCGATGGTTTTAATGCAAATTTTCACGCATTGCTTGCAGACCGCCTGTATGAATAAATAATATGCGTTGCTGTTGAGACAAGCGTCCTGTAAGCAAATCATCACGCAAACGGTATAAGGCTTTGGCAGTGTAAATCGGCTCTAAAGGCAGATTTTGTTGTTGCATGTCATGAATGAAATCCAATAACACCGCATTGAATTTACCATAACCATCAAACACATTTTCCGATAAAATTTCCCAATTGTTTTGCGTCACCCATGGCGTGATGGTGTGTGACAAATGTTCGCTTTTTAAGGCCGCAAAACCCACAATCCGTTGTGTTGGCTCACTGGCGTTGATGATGCCCGCCACCGTTCCGCCCGTTCCGACTGCACACACAATCACATCAAAATTTTGTCGGTCGTATGCCGATAAAATCGCTTCACAGCCGACCACTGCCGCCAAATTGCTGCCGCCTTCAGGAATGATGTAAGCCTGCGGATAACGCTGTTGCAAGGCGTTTAAAAATTCTGGCGTGTGTTTTTGGCGGTATTGTTCACGGCTGACAAATTGCAATTGCATGCCCAAATTACAAGCGTCCTGTAAGGTGGGATTGAGCGGTTTGTCTGCCAATTCTTGCCCACGAATGATGCCAAGACTGTCTAAGCCGCATTCATGTGCCGCGTGCGCCAAAGCGTGAATGTGGTTGGAATACGCACCACCAAAACTGATGAGCAAGGTTTTGCCTTGCGCTTGAGCGGCCTGTAAATTGTATTGGAGTTTGAAAAATTTGTTGCCTGAAATGTGTGGATGTACCAAATCCAAGCGTTTGACAGTGACACACACATTATCAGTCAAAGCCACATTTTGATAAGGTATTGGACGTGCAACCAACATGGTTTTATCGCAACAAAGCTTGGATGTCTTGGGCAATGGCTTCGGCTTTGCTGCCATAAGGCAAGTATACTGCCGCTTTGCCCTGTGGATTAACCAAATACAAACCTGCGCTGTGGTCTACGGTGTAATGCCCGTCACTGACCGGTACTTTGGTTGCAGCGACTTTCCATGCTTTCAAAACAGGTGCCATCGCGGCGTCGTCTGGTGCCGTTAAGCCAATGAAGCGCTCGTCAAACAATGGCACATATTCTTTCAAAACCGTAGGCGTATCGCGGCTTGGGTCGACTGACACAAACAATACTTGTACTTTTGCCGCATCTTCGCCCAATAATTTCATCGTTTTGGCCAAATCCAATAAATTGGTTGGGCACACATCAGGACAATGGGTATAGCCAAACGAGACTGCCACCACTTTGCCTTGAAAATCTTGTAATGAGGCAGGGTTACCATTGGAATCAATTAAGCGCAAATCGTCGCCCAAAGATTCTTCGATGGCACTGCCATGGAGTTTCACATTGACGGCTGCATTTTGAGTCGCTGGTGTTTTGTTGGAAGTGGATTCAGCACTGCAAGCGATTAAGCCCAGTGCCATGAGTGCGACACAAAGATAAGTTTTCATACACGACTTTCCAAAATCAAGCGTCCTGTAAGTTTACAGGACGCTTACTTAGAAGAGATTATTCGCTAATGCGGGCAATATTGGCACCGACGCCACCGAGTTTGGCTTCGATGTGTTCGTAACCACGGTCTAGATGGTAAATGCGTTCGACTGTGGTTTCGCCTGTGGCCACCAAACCTGCAATGACCAAGCTTGCTGACGCACGCAAATCGGTTGCCATTACGCTTGCGCCTGACAAGGTGTCGACGCCTTGCACCAAAGCGGTATTGCCTTCGGTAGTGATGTTGGCACCCATGCGATTGAGTTCTGGCACGTGCATGAAGCGGTTTTCAAAAATCGTTTCGGTCACTTTTGAAGCACCGCTGGCAATGGCGTTCATGGTCATGAATTGCGCTTGCATGTCGGTTGGGAACGCAGGATGTGGCAAAGTGCGGATGTTGACAGGGCGAGGGCGTTCTTGCATGTCGATCAAAATCCAATCATCGCCCGCTTCAATGTGTGCGCCTGCTTCGACCAATTTGTCTAAAACAGCCGTCATGGTTTTAGGCGCTGCGTTGCGCAAAACCACTTTGCCACCTGTCATCGCCACTGCACACAAGAACGTACCCGCTTCGATGCGGTCAGCCACCACAGCATGTTCTGCACCATGTAAGCTTTCAACGCCTTCGATGGTGATGGTTTGGGTGCCCAAGCCGTAAATTTTGGCGCCCATTTTGATCAAACATTCGCCCAAATCCACCACTTCAGGTTCAACGGCTGAGTTTTCCAAAACCGTGGTGCCTTCAGCCAAACACGCTGCCATCATCAAGTTTTCAGTGCCACCAACGGTTACCATGTCCATGACGATGCGCGTGCCTTGCAAGCGTTTGGCTTTGCATTTGGCTTTGACGTAACCATTTTCAATCACGATGTCCGCGCCCATCGCTTCCAAGCCTTTTAAGTGCTGGTCAACAGGACGTGAGCCGATGGCGCAACCACCAGGCAAACTCACTTCAGCCTCACCAAAATGTGCCAAAGTCGGACCCAAAACCAAAATCGACGCGCGCATGGTGCGTACCAAATCGTATGGTGCGCAAACATTGTTCAAGGTGCCGCAAGTGATGTCAAAAGTATCAACATCATTGGTCGATACGGTCACGCCCATGCCTTCGAGCAATTTGTGCGTGGTTTTCACATCGCGCAACATCGGCACGTTGGTCAAACGCAAAGTGTCTTTGGTTAACAAAGCCGCACACATCAAAGGCAAAGCGGCATTTTTAGCACCTGAAACAGTGATTTCACCGTTCAATGGGCCATTGGCACGGATGACTAATTTATCCATGTGAATCTTTCAAAAATGGGCGTCCTATAACAGTTTACAGGGCGGTTAAGTAATTGTGATTGAATATTAACGGGCTTTGCTTGCCCATTCGGTTGGAGTGGCTGCTGCGGCAATCGACAACGCATGCAACTCATTGCTGGCGATTTTGTCAGCCAAGCCATCTTTAATCAAGCGGTGGCGTGCCAAACGGGCTTTGCCTTCAAACTGGCTAGACACGATGTGAGCATAAAAGTGATGACCATCGCCTTCGACTTCGATGTGTTCGCATGGCAAAACATTGCCTATCATTTGTTTGACTTGTTCAGGAGTTAGCATGGGAGTGTCCTTTTCATATTCTAATGTCTCAATTTATAACCTGATTTTAACAGCATTAAGATGCCGATAGAGGTGGCGAGCCAAGAAATCGTCACCACGCTCAGCGATAGCCAAGGCGACACATCGCTGTGACCGAAAAAGCCGTAGCGAAAGCCATCTATCATGTAAAAAATCGGGTTGAAATGGCTCAATGTGCGCCAAAATTCAGGCAAACTGTTGATGGAGTAAAACACGCCTGACAAAAATGTTAAAGGCATAATAATGAAATTTTGGAACAAGGCCATTTGGTCAAATTTCTCTGCCACAATGCCAGCGAGCAAACCCAAAGAGCCCATAATGGCACAGCCCATCACCGCAAACATCAGCGCCCACAATGGTGATACTGGCATGGTCAAACCGAAGAAAGCGCAGACCGCCAAGACCCCGACCCCGACAAATAAGCCACGGGCAATTGCCGCACAGACATAAGCCAAGTAAAACGAGAAAGTAGAAATCGGCGGCAGCAAAATGAAAATCAAATTGCCGCTTAAGCGCGATTGAATCAACGAGCTGGAGGCATTGGCAAACGCATTTTGCGTCATCGACATGATGGCCAGACCTGGAATCAAGAATGCCGCATAAGACACGCCCGGTAAAATATCAGGTTGACCTTTCATCACATGACTGAAAATCAATTGGTAGAGCAAAGCTGTCATTACAGGCGCAAAAATCGTTTGAAAACCGACTTTCCAAAAACGCAAAATTTCTTTTTTTAAGAGGGTAGGAAAGCCTGTTAACATGTGACAACTCCTTTGGTGTTGTCTTGCATCAATCGTAAAAACACTTGTTCCAAGTCGTTTTCTAAAATGTTCAAAGTTTTCACAGCCACATATTCGTATTGTAAAGTCGATAACACATACGCCAATTGGGCATATTCGCTCAATTGCAAAATGATTTCTGTTCCAGTGCTTGGAATTTGCCATTTGCGCAACGCTTCAGGCAGTGCAGCAGATAAAGTCATGGCAATGCGCACACCATTACTAGAGCGCAATAAATTGGCGGTGCTGTCTAATGCCACCAATTCGCCTTTTTTCATCATGGCAATGCGATTGCACAAACTTTGCGCTTCTTCTAAGTAATGCGTGGTCAAGATAATGGTGTGACCTTGTCCATGCAATTCTTTGATGAAAGCCCACAAACTTTGGCGCAATTCTACGTCTACGCCCGCAGTCGGCTCATCCAATACAATCACAGGCGGACGGTGTACCAAGGCTTGACCGACCATCAAACGGCGTTTCATGCCGCCTGAAAGATTGCGCGTGTTGGTATTGGCTTTGTCGGACAGATGCAATTTGTGCAGCAATTCGTCTATCCAAGCATCGTTTTTGCGTATGCCAAAATAACCTGATTGAAATTGCAAGGTTTCACGCACGGTGAAAAATGGGTCAAATACCAATTCTTGTGGCACCACACCCAAACTCATGCGCGCTTGGTTGGGCTGCTTGCGCGTATCAAAGCCCATGATATTGATATGACCTTGACTTAAATGTGCCAAACCTGCCATGGCGGAAATGAGCGTGGTTTTGCCTGCGCCATTGGGACCGAGCAAACCAAAAAACTCGCCTTGTTTCACGTCAAAGCTCACCCCTTTTAAGGCTGTAAAACCATTGCGATAGGTTTTTTGGGCGTTTGCGATGACCAAAGCACTGTCAGATTGTGTATTCATGTGCTGGTATTCTTTAGAAAAATCAAAAATAGGGCTCAAAAGCAGAGGCGCATCATAACACAATCGGCATTCTTGCTCGCATGCGCTTGAATGTATGCCAATGAAAACAAAATTTTACAGGACGCTGAGTCAGAATAAGGCTGGTTTGCAGTGCAATATGGATTGTAGCGATGAATAAAGCGTTATTTTGAGAATAAATTAATGATGAGATGGGAGTCGAATGAATGCTTAATAAAGCAATGCTTTACAAAAAACTTGTCGCTTGAATGAGACAAATATCATTCATAATCGTTTGATTTTTACAACAAGCCGCGCAAACAATCACTTGATAACAGAGCTAGTAACGCAACAATGGTTAATTTTAGCCATATACGTGGGCAAATATTCGGGCGATTTCGAACAAAGCGCATTATAATTCGTTTTGTTTACACTTTTTAACCGCATTTGCATTGTTGTATTTTAAGGATAATCCATGAGCCAAACGCCCCCTTCAGGCGGCTTTCTTGAGCGCTATTTTAAATTGAGTCAAAACGGCACCACGGTCAAAACCGAAGCCCTTGCCGCACTCACTACTTTTTTAACCATGTGTTACATCGTGATTGTGAACCCGATGATTTTGTCTGAGTCGGGCATGGATCATGGTGCCGTCTTCGTTGCCACATGCGTGACTGCTGCCATCGGTTGTTTTGTGATGGGCGTGGTTGCCAATTATCCGATTGCTTTGGCACCGGGTATGGGTTTGAACGCTTATTTCACTTATGCGGTGTGTTTGGGCATGGGTGTGCCGTGGCAAACAGCTTTGGGCGCGGTCTTTGTATCTGGCTTGTTGTTTTTCGCATTGAGTTTCTCCAACATTCGTGAGGCCTTGATTAATGCGATTCCGATGTCGTTGAAGTTGGCGATTGGTGCAGGCATTGGCTTGTTCTTGGCTTTAATCGGCCTGAAAAATGCGGGCATTGTTGTGGACAGTCCAGCCACTTTGGTGGCGATGGGCAGCTTGAAAGAGCCTGCGGCATTGTTGGCATTTTTAGGTTTGTTGTTGATTGCGGTGATGAGCCATTTCAAAGTTCGTGGTGCTATTATTGCCAGTATTTTGGTAGTGACTGTTATCGCAACGGCGATGGGTATCAATACCATTCATGGCATCGTGGGTCCGATTCCATCTATGGCACCGACTTTCATGCAAATGAATTTCTCTGATTTGTTCACGCCTGCTATGGTTGGTGTGATTTTCGTATTTTTCTTGGTTGATTTGTTTGATTCGACAGGTACGTTGGTTGGTGTATCTAGCCGTGCAGGCTTGTTGAAAGATGGCAAATTGCCACGTTTGAAACGTGCTTTATTGGCAGATTCTACTGCGATTACAGCAGGTGCGGTATTGGGTACGTCTTCAAGTACGCCTTATATTGAATCGGCTTCAGGTGTGGCTGCGGGTGGTCGTACTGGTTTGACCGCGGTGATTGTGGGCTTGTTGTTGTTGGCGTGTTTGTTTTTTGAACCGTTGGCACGCAGCGTCCCTGCATTTGCCACTGCACCTGCATTGATTTATGTGGGCGTCTTGATGATGCACAGCATTAAAAACATTGATTGGGAAGACATTACCGAGGCTTTGCCTGCGTTCTTGACCATTGCTTTCATGCCGTTTACTTATTCAATTGCAGATGGTATTGCAATGGGTTTCATCAGTTATGCTTTGGTAAAATTGTTCACAGGTAAAGCCAAAACCGTACCGTATATGGTGTGGATTGTGGCGGTTTTGTGGGCGTTGAAGTTTACATTCTTTGGCGGTTAGTTCATCCGTTAAATAACAAGCGTCCTGTAAATATTTACAGGACGCTTTTTTAATGGATATCGATTGGGTTAGAAACTGTAACCCGTTTGCAATTCATCGTCGCCCACCAATTCTACAATCAAAGCATACAAAGGTTGTAATTCGGTGTAACGGCGCGTAGTGCGGCGCAAATAGTTCAAGAAGCGTGGGATTTCAGGACGGTATTTGTCTTTGTCATCGCGATGGTATAAGCGGGCAAAAATCCCTGCGACTTTCAAATGGCGTTGCACGCCCATGTATTCAAATTGGCGATAGAAGTCGTCAAACTGCTCGGCAACTGGCAAGCCTGCAGCACGGGCTTTTTCCCAATAACGAATTGCCAAATCCAAGACAAAATCTTCTTCCCACTCAATGAAAGCATCACGCAGCAAAGACACCAAATCATAAGTAATCGGACCATACACAGCGTCCTGAAAATCCAATACGCCAGGACGCTCTCGTGTTAACATCAAGTTGCGTACGATGAAATCGCGATGTACATAGACTTTGGATTGCTCCAAAATCACAGGCATCAACGCTTGCATGCTTTGATCCCACCATTGACGTTGTTTGAAATTCATTTTTTTGTTCAATTCTTTGGCCATAAACCATTCAGGGAACAAATTGACTTCACATGTCAAAGTGGCTTCGTCGTATTCAGGCAATTGGTCTGGCAAGCTGGCTTTTTGCAAGATAATCAATTGATCGATGGCCTCTAGCAACAACAAACGTTGCACTTCAGGACGCTCATCGTGTTGTAAAGCTGCCAAATAAGGGACGTTGCCTAAATCTTCCAATGCCATAAAGCCGTTTTCGATGCTGTAATGCAACACTTGTGGCACTTTGACCATTTGAAACAATTGTTGCACTTTCAAATATGGCTCAATCGACATTTTTTCAGGTGGCGCATCCATGGCAATCATCGTGCTGCCATCGCTGAAAGTGGCGCGAAAATAGCGACGATAGTCCGCATCGGCTGCAGCAAAAGTCAATTCAAATGCTTGTGCTGGATATTGGCTTTCGAGCCAAGTTTGTAAGGCTTGTTGTCGTTGCATGGTGTTTTCACGTTAAAATAAGCACCATTTTATCCTAGTTTGCTGTAATCAGCGTCGTCAATCAGGCGGTGTCGATGGTAAGCTGTTCACAGTTTGACGAAACGGGTCGTTTTTTTAAGGTCATCATGGCTATTTCCAAGTTTACCCATACCTCTTTATATGCCGCTTTGTTAGTCGGTTTGGCATCTTATGCGCAAGCAGAGAGCGCAAAGCCGCCAACGTTATCGTTGGGGGACAAAAATCCTCATTGTGTCGCACCGAATGCCACCATGGTGACACCTGCTAAAACCAGTGGCGAAGCTGCATTGCCTCAGGACTATACCCGTTTGACTGCTGATTTAGCAGCAGGTCAAACCAACAATCGTGCCAAAGCCGAAGGCGATGTGATTTTGGAGCGTAACGGCCAAGTCATTAATGCACAGTGGGTAGATGTGGATTTGGTGAACAATGTGGCTCGTGCTGGTAATGAATTTACCTTGAGCGATGCGGTGAATAACAGTCATATTAGTGGTGAGCAATTGGTATTTAATTTAGATACCAAACAAGGTGAAGCCAGTGGTGCGCGTTTTGAAACGCAACAAGATGGCCGCCGCTTACAAGGTGTGAGTGGCAGCATGCAAATGTTGGGCGACAATCGTTATCGCTTGGAGCAAACCAAAGTCAATACTTGTGACCCTGGTGATGAAAGTTGGTATATCAAAGCCGACTCAGTGACTGTTGACTACAATCAAAATGTGGGTGTGGCGAAAAATGCGGCATTAATTTTTAAAGGTGTGCCATTGCTTTATAGTCCGTGGATGGATTTTCCGTTACATGGTGAGCGTAAGAGTGGTTTGTTATTGCCTATGGTAAAAACCGGCTCTAATGGTTTAGAACTGAGCACACCTTATTATATGAATTTGGGATCGAATTACGATGCTACGGTGACGCCTCATTGGATGAGTGATCGTGGTATGGCCATTGGTGGTGAATTTCGTTATTTGCAGCCTGAATATTATGGGCGTGTTGCGGGAGAGTGGTTACCAGACGACCGTAAAAATGATGAAAAAAATCGCTATGAAATATCTTGGCAACATGAACAACAATTTACGCCCAAGTTAAATGGTGGCGTCAATTTTAACCAAGTTTCAGATGATGATTATCGTGAAGATTTTGGTGGACGCTCTGATGTGATGGATGGTCGCCATTTGCGTCGTGAAGCTTGGTTGGATTTCAACGATCAATGGCTAGGTGGCGATTTTGATTCACGCTTGCAAGTGCAAAAATTCCAGACTTTGCAAAATGATGCTCGAACCATTGATGAGCCATATCAGTTGATGCCACGCCTGAGTGCGACATGGTCGCGTGATTTTGACCAAAACGTGGCTACCAGTGTATTTGGTCAATTTACCAATTTTGAGCACGATAAAAAAGCATCTGGTCAGCGTGCCGTGTTGTATCCGCAAGTGGCTTGGGATGTCACGCGACCTTGGGGTTATTTCCGTCCGAAGTTTGGCATGCACATGACCCAATATGCTTTGGAAAAAGATTCTCAACAAATCGATAGCAGTAAAAGCCGAACATTGCCGATATTGAGTGTGGATACAGGTTTGATATTTGACCGTCCTTATCAATTTCAAAATGTAGATTATGTACAGACCTTAGAGCCACGCTTGTTTTACACTTATATTCCGGGTAAAGATCAAAGCCATTTCCCGAATTTTGATACCAGTGAAGACAGCCAAACGTATGACTCGTTATTTCGTGAAAATCGTTTCTCAGGGCAAGACCGTATCAATGCTGCCAATCAAGTTACAACGGCATTGATGACCAAGTTTTTGGAAATGAATACAGGTAAAGAACGTTTCAAAGCGGCGGTGGGACAACGTATTTATTTTAAAGACGATGATGTGGACTTAAGTGGCAGACAATACCAGCGCGAACAAGGTAAGTCGGATGTGTTTGTGTTTGGTGGTGGTCAAGTGCATGAAAAAATTTATGCAGAGAGTGAATGGCATTACAGTCAAGAAGTGGCAGAAACCGAAAGCTTTAGTGTTGGCGCGCGTTATGAACATGCACCAGGGCGCAATGTGAGTGCGCGTTACCGTTATGAGCGCAATGATGAAATTTATTCCAACCATTATGGTGAAAATAAGCAAATAGACATTGGTGCGCAATGGGCATTGAATAACAATTATTCTGTGGTAGCAAGACAGTATTATTCTTTGTCTGAAAGCAAGCCTTTAGACCAAATTGTTGGGGTGGAATATAAGAGTGATTGTGGTTGTTGGAATGCCAGTATGGTCGCACAGCGCTATGTTAGCGATTTGGATAAAAGCAAAAATGCGATATTTTTCCAATTACAATTGCGTAATTTGAGTAATTTGGGTAACAATCCTACGCAAGTTTTGCACGATAGCATCCCAAGTTATCAACCTTTAACCGATGAAAAGGCAAACAAATGAATGTAAAACCATTGGCAGTGGCCGCATTGTTGGCACTCAGTACCAGTGTGTGGGCAGCACCCATTCAAAGTGTAGATCGAGTGTTGGCCGTAGTGGATCAACAAGTGGTTACCGTGAGTGAATTGGCAGTGCAAAGCAAGAAAATTCGTGCAAGCTTGCCTAAAGGTAGCAATGTCACTGAACAGCAAATTCAAAGCCAAGCTTTGAGCGATTTGGTCGATCAATCTTTAATGGTGCAATTGGCACAGCGTACGGGCATTCAAGTGAGCAATGCAGAGATTCAGCAAAATTTGAATGCTGTGGCTCGCCAAGAAGGTCAAACAGAGGCGCAATGGCATCAAAGCATTCGCAATGCGCTTTTGATTGAGAAAGTGAAGCAGCGTGATTTGCACAGTCGTGTGCGTGTGAGCGATGCTGAAATCATGCAAGCCATTGATCAATTGCCTGCATCGGCTAAAAAAGGTCATTCGAATAATATGATTACGGCTTACATGCCGCAACATATCTTGGTAGCAGTCAATGCGCAAACAACCGATGCACAAGCTTTGGAAAAAGTTCGTCAATTGCGTGCGCAATTGAATCAAGGCGAGTCTTTTGAAGCTTTGGCGCGTGCTCATTCGCAAGATCCAGGCAGTGCTGCCAATGGTGGTGTGTTGGGCTGGGCCATTGATGGTATGTTCATGCCTGAATTTGAAAAAGCCATGAAATCTTTGCCTCAAGGTGCTTTGAGTGAGCCTGTGCGTACGACTTATGGTTACCATTTAATCAAAGTATTACAGACCCGCCAACAAGATGCGGGTGATGCACAATTGCGTGCGCAAGTGCGTCAGAATATCACCGAAGCCAAATCACAAGAATTGTATGGCGATTGGATTAATCAATTGCGCAAACAAGCTTATGTGTCTGTACGCTAAATGATATTTTTCGTGAAATAGAAGCAGCTGCCTGATGGCGGCTGTTATTTTTTAAAGGCAATCAAAATGAAACACCTTGTTTTGGCCATTACCAGTGGAGAACCTGCTGGCATTGGTCCAGATATTTGTTTGGATATTCCAACATTTGATTTGGATGTGCGTTGTGTGGTGTTGGCAGACATCAACATGATGCGTGAGCGTGCGCAAATGTTGGGCAAAGAGGTTGAAGTCATTGAATACGACGCATCCAATCAGCGTCCTGTAAACCATGCAATTGAGGTTTTGCATGTGCCATTGCCTGAGGCTTGTGTGGCAGGCACTTTGAATGTGAACAATGCTGAATATGTGATTGCATTATTAGACCGTGCTTATCAAGGTATTGAAGCGGGTGAATTTGCAGCGATGGTGACCGCACCTTTGCATAAAGGCATGATCAATGATGCAGGCCGCTTTTTCAGTGGCCATACTGAATATTTGGCAGACATTAGTGCTACCGAGCAAGTGGTGATGATGTTGGCAGGAGGCGGCCTGAAAGTGGCATTGGTGACGACACATTTACCCTTAAAAGATGTCGCCGCACAAATTACACCTGAATTATTGAGTTCAGTTGTACGAATTTTGAACCATGATTTACAAACCAAATTCCATTTACCCAAGCCACGTATTTTGGTGACAGGCTTAAACCCTCATGCAGGCGAAGGCGGACATTTGGGTATGGAAGAGTTGGATGTGATTATTCCGACTTTAGAGGCTTTGCGCACAGAAGGTTTGGATGTCAAAGGGCCGTATCCTGCCGACACAGTATTTGAACCTTTTATTTTAAAACATGGTGATGCGGTTTTGGCGATGTACCATGACCAAGGTTTGCCTGTGTTGAAATTTGCCAGTTTTGGTAATGGTGTCAATATCACTTTGGGTCTGCCTTTTGTTCGTACTTCGGTAGACCATGGAACGGCTTTAGATTTGGCTGGTACAGGTCAGGCTTTGTCAGGTAGCCTGAAAGCAGCCATTGAAAGTGCGTTATTAATGAGCAATATAAGCGATTAATTTTCATTTACGGCAATTTACGGCTAAAAGCATTGTTTTATCTGCTTTATTTCATTAACATAATGCACTGATTATTACTGCCTATTATTTTATGACAAAACCATTTGTTGAGTTCGATGCGGTTAGTTTTGCTTATGCAGAACGTCCAATTTTGCATCGAGTGAGTTTTTGTATTGAGCAAGGTCATTTTACGGCCATTATGGGTGGTTCTGGCAGCGGTAAAACCACTTTATTGCGTTTGATGACAGGACAATTGCAACCTGACAGTGGTCGAGTCTTGGTTGGCGGTAAAGATTTGCGTGAATTCAGTCGCCAAGAGCTGCATGAATATCGCCGTCAAATGGGTGTGTTGTTCCAGTTTGGCGCTTTGTTCACCGATTTGTCGGTGTTTGATAATGTGGCTTTTCCACTACGAGAGCATACTCAATTATCAGAAGCCATGATTCAAGATTTGGTAGCTTTGAAATTGAATGCAGTGGGTTTGCGTGGCATTGAGGCTTTGATGCCATCTGAATTGTCAGGCGGCATGGCTAGGCGCGTGGCTTTGGCGCGCACCATTGCGCTAGACCCGCAATTGATGTTGTTTGATGAGCCTTTTACGGGCTTGGATCCGATTTCATTGAGTGTGATTGCGTTACTTGTTTCTCGTATCAACAAAGCTTTACAGGCCACTAGTGTGATGGTGACGCACGATATTCATCAATCATTACAAATTGTGGACCAAGTGATTTTTTTGGCAGGTGGCGAGGTGATTTTTAGTGGTACGCCTGAAGAAATTCGCCAAACCGATTCGCCATGGGTGCATCAGTTTGTGCATGGTGAACCTGACGGACCGGTACAGTTTCGCTATCCAACCACGCAAAGTTTAGAACAACAACTTATGACGGCAAAACCATGAATTTTTTCCAGAACATTGGTCGCCATACCCTGAATTTGATTCAGCAGCTAGGCAGCATCAGTTTGTTTTTTTTCGCAGTATTGAGGGCTTCGGGCTCTAGTTTTACCCGTCCGCGTTTGACGGTGCGTCAAATGTATTTTGCAGGCGTGATGTCGATTTTAATTATTGCGGTTTCAGGTTTGTTTGTGGGCATGGTTTTGGGTTTGCAAGGTTATACGCAATTGAACAAATTTAAGGCCGCAGATGCGTTGGGTTTTGCCGTTGCAGCAGGTTTATTGCGTGAACTAGGACCTGTGTTGGCAGCATTGTTGTTTGCCAGCAGTGCAGGTGGTGCGATGACCAGTGAAATTGGATTGATGAAAACCACAGAGCAACTAGAGGCGATGAGTGTCATGGCGGTTGATCCTGTTTCGAGAGTGGTTGCACCTCGTTTTTGGGCGGGTGTGGTGGCAATGCCTTTGCTGGCTTCGATTTTCAATGTTTGTGGTATTTTGGGTGCTTATTTTATTGGTGTGCATCATTTGGGCTTGGATGGTGGTATTTTTTGGTCGCAAATGCAAAGCAATATTGATTGGTCGTATGACATTCTTAATGGCTTGATTAAATCCATAGTCTTTGGTGTGGCAGTGACTTTGATTGCGGTGTACAACGGCTTTTCTAGCCGTGCGACGCCAGAAGGTATTTTGCGCGCAACCACACAAACAGTTGTGGCCAGTGCTTTGACGATTTTGGCTTTGGATTTTGTTTTAACTGCATTTATGTTTACTGAGTGATGATTATGAAACGCAATGTATTGGAGTTATGGGTAGGTGTGTTTGTGGCTTTGGGCGTTGCCGCATTGTTGTTTTTGTCATTTAAAGTGGCAAGCGGTACGGAACAAACTGGCGGTTCAGCAACATACACCGTCACAGCCTCATTCAATGATATTGGCGGCCTGAAAGTGAAAGCGCCTGTGAAATCTGCAGGTGTGGTGGTGGGGCGTGTGGGCAGTATTGTTCTGAATCCTGAAGATTACCGCGCCAAAGTGACCATGCATTTGCAACAGCCATACCAATTCAGTCGTGATGCTTCGGCACAAATTTTGACTTCGGGTATTTTGGGCGAACAATACATTGGTTTGATGCAAGGTGCGGAAGAGGCCACATTGGCCAATGGTGATAACATTGATTTGACCAGTGATGCATTGGTATTAGAGCAGCTGATTGGCAAGTTTATGACCAGTTTTGCTGAGAAAAATGCAGGCGAATAATAACAAATTATCAGATGTTGGGAAAACATCTCGGTATTGAATTAAAAGAACACAATTGAAGGAAGTATCATGAAAAAAATGGCAATTTTAAATGCCTTGGCGGTAGGTGTATTGAGCATCGGCATGGCAATGGCAACACCACAACAAGCAGTGACGCAATTGCGTGGTAATGCTGATAAAGTTTTGAATATTTTGGACAAAGCCAATGGCAATAACAATGCTCAAGTGCGTCGTGAAGCAGAAAACTATGCCATTCCTTATTTTGACTTTGATCGTATGACCGCCTTGGCGGTAGGCGCGCCTTGGCGTACTGCTTCTGCAGCGCAGAAAAAAGCATTGAGCAATGAGTTCAAAACTTTATTGATTCGTACTTACAGTGGCACGATGTTGAAATTCAAAGGTGCTCAAATTCAAGTCAATGGCAATCCAGTGGTGAACAATGGCGGCAAAGAAGTGGTTGTTAAAACCAGCGTGACAGCCAGTTCTCAAGGCAAACCTGTGAAAATGGACTACACCATGTACCAAAGCGGTAATCAATACCGTGTGTACAATGTGTCTGTGGAAGGCGCGAGTTTGGTAACCGTGTATCGCAATCAATTTAATGAAACCATCCGCAAATCGGGCATAGATGGTTTGATTGCTGAATTGAAAAAGAAAAATGGATAAATCATGCAGCTGATGCAAAAAGATGGCATATTGTTTTTGCAAGGTGTGGTGACTGTTTCTACAGTAACGCAATTGTCTCAAAAATCATTGTTGCAAGCTTGTGCAAAGCCGATTGAAGTCGTGGATTTATCTGAGGTTACGCAAGCTGATTCTGCTTGCGTGGCTGTGTTGTTGTTGATTAAACGACAACTGGAGCAAGGAAGTTGGCAATTGCGTGCCGTACCTGAGGCGGTAACGGCGTTACTAGGATTGTATGAATTAGAATGGTTAGCATGAGTATAAAAACCAAACAAACTGTTGTATTGATGACCATGTTGCTAAGTGTTTCGGTTTCGGCATGGGCCGAAAATCATGATCCTTATGAGCCTTATAACCGCTTTATGTATGGGGTGAATGATGGCATTGATCGCACAGTATTGGTACCTGTAGCACGTGGTTATCAAAAAATCACACCTAAGCCTGTGCAAGCAGGTGTGACAAATGTGTTTGACAATTTGCGTGATGTGGTCAGCTTTGGCAGCAATGTATTGCGTTTAGACGTTGAAAAAGCCAGTACTGATTTGGTACGAGTGGGTATTAATACGACGTTTGGCTTGGGTGGTTTGATTAATATTGCCGATGCCGCACAAATGCCTAATAACAAAAACTCTTTGGGTGATACTTTTGCTTCTTGGGGTTGGAAAAACAGCAATTATTTGGTGTATCCCTTGTTAGGTCCTTCAACTGTGCGTGATGCCGTAGCCGATACGGTTGTGCGGGTTTATTCGGTCGAAGGTGCGCTCATTGATTCCGAAGGTTGGGGTTATGCGGCTACTGCGCTTAAAGGCGTGGATCAGCGCGCTAAAATGTTGGTATACACCGATGGTTTGGATATGGCGGCAGTGGATCGCTATGCTTATATGCGCGATGTGTTTATGAGCGTGCGTGCTAAGCAAGTGAATGGTGTTTACAGTGGTGCGGTTTCTGAAGACATCAATATTGACGATTTGGTCCCTGCTGACAGCCATGAGCAAGACTCATCACACTTACAGCCCGAGGGTATGGAACTAGAAGTGTTTCCAATGGGAATGGAACAAACACAGTTACATGCCGTCCATGATGTGTTTATAGAGCCTATTGATCAGACCGTCTCGCCAAGCTTAGTGGGCGAATTGGAATTGAATGTGGCAGATGTTGCCATTTAAAGCGTCAAGCTTAGATTTATTTAAAGGAGCATCCCATGTACGAAGTCAATCGCAGTTTGGTGGTATTGGTACCACAAGCGCCATTTTGGTATTGGTTGTCTAATTTGCCAGAAATTGAATTAGATGGTTTGGAATTGGAAGATTTACAGGCCGATCCTAATTCTTATTTAATCGATCCTATTGAAGAATTAGACGAAGCTTGGGATTTGGCGGCTGCGCAAGTGCAAACGTTATTCAGCGCTGAATTGGCTGATTGGTGTGAAGACAGCACGGTATGGCCTGATTTGCATGCGGATATTTTCTTTGAATGGTTTGATTTGCGTGTTTCTAGCATTGTGTCCGATTTGAGCGCACAGCCTTTAGAGCGTGAAGCATTTGAAGCGATCGATTGGGAAAATAAGGGCGCATCAGCATGATACACAGCACGACAATCACTGTGCGCGGCTATCATTTGGATTTGTATCGCCACGTGAATAACGCGCGTTATTTGGAGTTTTTAGAAGAAGCGCGCTGGGGTTTTATGGAACAATCGAACATGATGCATGTGTTCGATGGCAGCAAATTGGGTTTGGCGGTGGTGAACATCAACATCAATTACCGCCGCGGTGCTTACAATAATGAAGTGTTGGACATCCGCAGCTGTTTTAAAAAAATTGGTGGCCGCAGTGCGGTAATGGAGCAAGTGATTTATTTAAAAGACACTGATACCGTTGTTGCCGATGCGTTAATCACTTTCGTGGTGATAGACATCAAAACCAGTAAAGCAGTGACGTTGGAAGGCGAAGTATTGGATGTGTTAAACGGCTTACTGGAGCCTATTGCATAATGAAAAGATGGGTTGTACCGATGTTTGTGGTGGCGTTAATGGGCTTGGTGGTTTTTGCCTTGTCGCACAATCAAACTCGGCCAACACCATCTTTTTTATTGACGGACTTAAACGGTCAAACTGTTTCTGAACAAAGCCTACAAGGTAAAGTGACGCTGATTAATTTTTGGTATCCCTCTTGTGTAGGTTGCGTGGTAGAAATGCCCAAGCTCATTGAAACACAAGCCAAATTTGCAGACAGTGCCTATCAAACCCTTGCTATCTCCTTGCCTTACAATACCGAAGCCGAAGTGCGAGCTTATGTGGCGCAATACCGTTTGCCTTTTATCGTTGCGATAGACAAAAGTGGTGAAGTGGGCAAGACATACCAAGTCCAAGTGGCACCCAATTCTTTTTTGGTCAATCAGCAAGGGCAAATCATTCAAACTTATATTGGTGAGCTTGATTGGCAAGCCTTACATGCCTTGATTGAAAAACAATTGCATCCTTAATCATTCATTTTATCCGCGTCTTGTTACATGGTTTACAGGACGCTGCTTGGTCTTTCAGTTTTGAATTTAAATATTGATAGATGAATATTTAAGCGTCCTGTAAGCATTTGGTTTGCCTTGTATAAGACAACTGAGCAAACAATTGATGTCTGTTATAATCCAAGCATCTATTTTTATTCAAAACAATCAATCATGACCACAAAACGCAAAATGCTGGTAACCAGCGCCCTTCCTTATGCCAACGGTAACATTCACTTGGGTCACATGGTGGAACACATCCAAACCGACGTTTGGGTACGTTTCCAAAAAATGCGTGGTCATGAATGTCATTATGTTTGCGCTGACGACACACATGGTACGCCTGTGATGCTGGCAGCTCAGAAAAAAGGCATCAGCCCTGAAGACATGATTGCACAAGTGCGTGAAGAGCATTTGGCGGACTTTTTGGGTTTTGGCATCGGTTACGACAATTATTACACGACCCATTCTGAAGAAAACCGCGAGTTGTCGAGCCAAATTTACTTGGCTTTGAAAGACAATGGCAAAATCGTGTCTCGCACGATTGAACAATTGTTTGACCCTGAAAAAAACATGTTCTTGCCGGACCGTTTTGTCAAAGGCGAATGCCCAAGCTGCCACGCTAAAGACCAATATGGCGACAACTGCGAAGTGTGCGGTGCAACTTACAATCCAACCGAATTGATTAACCCATTTTCAGCGATTTCAGGTGCAACCCCTGTTTTGCGTGAATCGGAACACTTTTTCTTCCGTTTGGGCGAATGTGAAGACTATTTGAAAGAATGGACGCAAGGCTCAACCGAATTGGCAGACGGCCGTGTGCAACCGCATTTGCAAGCGGAAGCTTTGAACAAAATGAACGAATGGATTGAAGGCGGCTTGCAAGATTGGGATATTTCCCGCGATGCGCCTTACTTTGGTTTTGAAATTCCGGGTGTGAAAGACAAGTATTTCTATGTATGGCTCGATGCACCGATTGGCTATTTGGCGGCATTCAAAAACTTGTGTGCGCGCACAGGCGTGGATTTTGACAGCTTCTTAAAACCTGATACCGACACCGAAATGTACCATTTCATTGGTAAAGACATTTTGTATTTCCACGCTTTGTTCTGGCCTGCAACCTTGAAATTCTCAGGTTTGCGCGCACCAACAGGCGTGTTTGCTCACGGTTTCTTAACCGTTGACGGTCAAAAAATGTCTAAATCTCGCGGCACATTCATCACCGCCAAATCGTATTTGGACGAAGGTTTGAATCCTGAGTGGATGCGTTATTACATCGCTGCAAAATTGAATAGCCGCATCGAAGACATCGACTTGAATTTGCAAGACTTCATCGCGCGCGTGAACAGTGATTTGGTTGGCAAATACATCAATATCGCTTCTCGTGCCGCAGGTTTTGTACACAAGCGTTTTGAAGGCAAATTGTCAGACGTATCTTCTAGCGAATTGATTCAAAAGTTACAGGCCACATCAGAAACATTGGCAAACAGCTACGAAGAGCGCGAATACGCCAAGGCCTTGCGTGAAGTGATGGCGTTGACCGATGTGGTGAACGAATATGTGGATGCGAACAAACCTTGGGAATTGGCGAAACAAGAAGGTCAAGAAGCGCGCTTGCAACAAGTGTGTTCTGAATTAATCAATGCCTTCCGCATTTTGACCGTTTATTTGTCGCCTGTGTTGCCAAAATTGGCAGCGAGCGTGGCGGAGTTCTTGAATACCGCAGCATTTACTTGGGCGGATTCGACCAACACCTTGTTAGCCGATCATACGATTAACAAATACAACCATTTGATGCAGCGCATTGAGCCTGAGCAAGTGGACAAATTGATTGAAAACAACAAGCAAGCGTCTGAAGCAGCGGAAGCCAAAGCGGCCAATGCAGCGGATTATGAGCCTGTGGCGGAAAACTGCACGTTTGATGACTTCATGAAAGTCGATTTGCGCGTGGCGAAAGTCTTGAACTGTGAAAAAGTCGAAGGCAGCAGCAAATTGCTCAAATTCCAATTGGATTTGGGCTTTGAAGAGCGCACGATTTTTTCAGGCATCGCGGCAAGCTATCCTGAACCTGAAAAATTGATTGGTCGCATGGTGGTAGTGGTAGCAAACTTTGCCGCACGCAAAATGGCGAAATTTGGTATGTCTGAAGGCATGATTACCTCTGCTGCCAACAAAGACCACAGCCAATTGTTCTTGTTGGATGTGGATTCAGGTGCGCAACCGGGTATGAAAATTGGTTGATTTTAAAGACAGTTAAAATGGCTTAACAAGGCGTCCTGTAAATGTTATAGGACGCCTTGTTTTTATTTAAATTCATTTGCTTACGATTAATTTTTATTATATCGTCATATAATATTCAGTTTGAGGAGTAAGAAATGTCTTTAAAACTTTCAGAAATCATAATTACAAATTTTAAATCTTGCCGTGACATTACTTTATCTCTTTCTAATTTCACGCCTTTGATTGGATATAACAATGCAGGTAAATCCAATTGCTTAACTGCCATTCAATGGTTGTTGCGCAGGTTCGTTTTACAGCATAAAGATTTCAATGATGAAAATCAACCAATTGAAATATTTGGAACAATTGAAGGTATTGAAGAAAAGCATTTATGTGTTTTAGAAGAAAAACACAGAAAATCAATTGAAAAATATTTACAAGGCCACGTCTTAAAAATAAAAAGAGTTCAACAAAAACCAAGTTGTAAACTTGCTGAGATTAAATTTTTTGTTTGGGATTGGGCGAATTCCAAGTGGGTTCCAAATCCAGGAGGCATTGACAACGCGATTGATGATTTGTTTCCTGAGCCAATTCGAGTGGGTGCTATGGAAAACGCTGCCGAAGATGCCAGTAAAGCGAAAACTTCCACAACATTAGGTAAGTTACTAGAATTGTTAACAAAAAATTTTCAGCAGCAACACGCACAACAAATTTCTACTCATTTGGACAGCGTTAATGATTATTTGTCTGCCAATGGTACAAATAGATTGGCAGCTTTAACTCAAATAGATAATGATGTGAATACCAATATTCAAGATTTTTTTCCTGATATTGGAATTAAGCTTCATTTTGAAAGCCCTTCTTTTCAAGAACTGTTCAAATCAGGAACAATTAAAGTGGTAGAAAATGGGTTAAATGAACGGGATGTTACCAGCTATGGTCACGGGGCTCAGCGTTCAATACAGATGGGCTTAATTCGATATTTGGCTGCATCTTCCCAAACTATCGACGAGACTAAAAAAACGCTATTGCTGATTGATGAACCTGAATTGTATTTGCATCCATTTGCGATTGAGCAATTGCGAGAGGCTTTATTGAAACTTTCAAATGGGGCATATCAAGTGATCATTTCCACCCATTCTGCTCAAATGGTTACTGAGAGTTTGGCTCAAGATGCATTACTGATTTATAAAAATCAAACTAAAGGCACTTGCGTTAGAAATCGTCTGAGTGATGCCGTTAAAAAAGTGGTGCAAGACTATAAGTCTCAAGCTGCTTTACTGTTTTCATTAACAAACTCTTCACAAATTCTATTTTCTGAACAGGTTTTATTAACCGAAGGAAAAACGGAAAAGCGTTTACTACCCGAAATCTTTTACCAATATTTTGGGAAAACCTTGGCTCAAAAAAATTACAGTCTTGTAGCCCAAGGTGGTGTTGATAATACGGCAAAAACAATAGCTGTTTTACAGGATATGGGAATTCCTTTTAAAGCCATTTGTGATTTGGATTATGTTTTTAAAGGGGCGATTGAACACAAATTTATTTCCCTTGCTGATGTGGCGCTAAAGGATTGTATTGATGCTATAAAAAGTAAACAAGATACATATAATATTGTAGTTGATAATTCAAAAGGAGCGGTTACTTTCAAAGACATTGGAAGTTCTAAACGAGAACGATACCAAATCATTGAAGAGTTAGCATGCGATGAAGAAATTAAACCGCACATTCAAAACTTACATGAGTATTTTAAACAAAAAAACATTTGGATTTGGACTCAAGGTGCTATTGAAAAGCCTTTGAATCTGATTGGCAAGAAAGAAGAGGTTTGGGCTGAATTTAATCATAAATTGAAAAATGAAGGTTTGGAACAAAGTTGCGCAGATTATCAGGAAATTAAAAAACTGATGGAGTGGATTGTACCTGTAGTGCCATTAAAAAATTTACAAGAAAACAATAATGGTCAAGTTAACAATCAAAATTTAAGTGATGTTTTTGAAAATGAAGTGCTTAGTGAATAGTTATATTTATGTTTAAGTTTAAGCGTCCTGTAAACATTTACAGGACGCTTGTTTGTTGCACATGCTTAAATCAAGCCTTGCTTGCAGGCAATTGAATCACGTGCTTTTTGACATCGGGAACGGCTTTGATGATGCCTTTTTCATGGTACCAATGGGCCAATTTGACAATGTCTTCGACGTCGGCATCGCTCAAGCTGCGAAGTGGCACGGTGTTGACTTTGCCCAAGTTCGAAGCGATGTTGGCGTTGTCTTTGTAACCCAAACGGTTCGCCCAAACTTTGCCGGCTTCTTCTTGGTTGGCTTTGGCCCAATCGTTTTCTTGTTTCAAGCCTTCAAACACCGCCTGAATCACTTCGGGATTTTGTTTGGCGTAATTTGAATCAGCAAAATAACCAACCGCGTTGGACGATTTTAAATCGCCGCCGCCAACCAAAATCTTGGCGTTGTACAAGTCTTGCGCCACCGACAAATAAGGGTCCCAAGTCGCCCACGCATCGACGTGTTTGCCTGAGAATGCGGTGCCTGTGTCAGACGGCAACATGTAGGATTTTTCGACTTTGTCTTCTGGAATATTGTTGTTTTTCAGTGCAATCGATAACAAATACTCGCCCGTGCCGCCTTTGTTGACCGCGACTTTTTTGCCAACCAAGTCGTGCACGCTGTTGATGTTGCTGTCTTTGGCCACGACAATGCCTTCGCCAAATGCTGGCATCGGTTGGTAAGCGAAAATGTCGATTTGCACGCCATTGGCAATCACGTTGGCAAACGCCGAGCTGCTGCCGACGGTAATGTCGATGGCTTTGGCGTTGATGGCTTCGTAAGCTGGCGCTGCCGAATTGAACGGGCCTTCCCATTTGACTTCGATGTTTTTCGAGGCCAAATATTGTTCCAATGTGCCGCGGTCGCGACCCAAAACCACGTCAGATGTGCCGTTCAACGTGGCAATGCGCACGACTTTTTTTGCATTTTGGCTGTCGGTATTTTCAGAAGCGGCTTTGTTGTTGTCGCCAGAACAAGCCACCAAGCCTGCCAACAAAAGTGGCAAGGCGCTCCAAACTAATTTACGCATGATTCTTCATTCTTTTTAATGTGTGTAAGACGTTTAGGCGATGAAGCCTGCTTGTTTCAAATCCAAGCTTTGTTGGTTTTGTTCTGCCAAAACGGTGTCGTTTGCCGCTTCAATGCCCCATTGGCGTTGTGAAATGGTTGTGAGCCAATGTTCGCGTGATAAATTGTTCGGCAAATGTTCTTGCAATAAGGCTGCGGCTTGTTCGGGGTTTTGCGCAATCCACAAATCGTTTTCTGCCAATTGCTGCACGAACCACGCTTCAAATGCGGCATTTTCGTTTGACCAAGCTTGGTGTGACCAAAAAATCGAGCGGTTGGGAATGTGGGTTCCCACTTGTGCCAAAACGTGCACGCTATCCAAAGCCAAGCCCGGTTGCAACCACGGATCGACCGCCAACCACGCGTCAATCGTGCCGTTTTGCAAGGCCAACAACGGCGCTTCGCCGCGCAAATCGACGAGCTTCACATCGGACTTTTTCCAACCGTGCTCATTGAGCAAAGTTGCCAAAAAATGGTCGGTGAACGAGCCGACCATCGCGGCAATGGTTTTGCCGCGCAAATCGGTAAATTGGTTGTGCTGTAAACTTAATAATGCGCTGTTGGCAGGGCGAGGCAAAGAAGCAGCAACGTAATGAATCGCCACGCCTTGTGCCGAAGCGACCACGGGCGGCGTGCAACCTGTGCCAACCACGTCGGCGATGCCGTCTGCCAACAAATCCGCGCTGATGCCGCCATTGGCGTAATCGTACCATTTGATGGTGTAGCCCAAATCGTTTGCCAGCGCTTCAAGTACGCCGCGGTGGCGCAGCACGAACAAGGACAAGTTGTTTGGGTGGCTGCCCAAAGTCACGGTTTTCATGCGTTTTGCTCCAAAGAAGCTTCTTGTGCGCTGTGGTCAATCGGGCGGTCCCAAATATTGCCCCAAGTGTAATTTTGTTTGCTTTCAGGTGCGGCAGCAGGGTTGTCGTGGTCCAGTTGCAAGCGTGGCAACACCAATTCGCTAAAACGGTACGCTTCTTCAAGCAATGGAAAGCCCGACAAAATGAACACGTCCACGCCAATGGCTTGGTATTCTTTCAGGACGCGTTCGACTGTTTCTGGGCTGCCGACAATCGCAGTGCCAGGACCTGGACGCACCAAACCGATGCCTGCCCACAAGCCTGGGTAAATTTCCAAATCGCGTGGGTTTTCAGGTTTGACGTTGTTGTGCAGCTCGCTCATGCGCTTTTGACCAACCGAATCCGAGCCTTTGGCAAAATTTTTGCGCGCGTTGATGGCTTCCTCGTCCATCGATTCGTATAACTCGTCCACTGCTTGCCACGCTTTTTCATCGGTTTCGCGTACAATCACGTACAAGCGAATGCCAAACTTCAATTTTCGACCGTGAGAGGCAGCGAAATCGCGCACTTCGGCTATTTTTTCAGCTGCTTGCGGCGGCGTTTCGCCCCAGCTCAAATACGTATCAACATGTTTGGCAGCGACTTGGTGCGCTGCTGGTGACGAGCCGCCAAACCACAAAGCAGGTGGCGCGTAACCACCGTTGTCGACTGCCAATTTGGCATTTTCAATGTGCACGTGCTTGCCTTTGACCGTCACGCCTTCTTCGTTCAAAAGTGGGCGCAACGCTTGCAAATACTCGTCGCTCAACACATAACGTTCGTCGTGTTCCAAATGGATGCCATACGCGCCCAAGGTGTTTTTGTCGCCGCCAACCACGTTCAACAGCAAGCGGCCTTTGGAAAACTGGTTGAACGTCACCGCCATTTTGGCCAGCAACGTCGGTGAAATCATGCCCGGTTGAATGGCAATCAAAAACTTCATGCGTTCGGTTTCATTGATTAAGGCCGAGCCCAAAGTCCAAGCGTCGTGCGCACCCGTGGCCAGCAATGCACCTGTGAAGCCCAAATGGTCTACCGCTTGGGCGACTTGTTTTAAGTATGGAAAATTCACTGTGCGGTTGCCATCTTTAGACCAAGGGCGGGCGCCATCGGGCGCGGTTAAATACCAATAGATTTGCATTTTTTGATTCCATATACCCAAATAAAATATGCTAAAACTATAATGACACTTCTTTATAATGTGAAATAATATATTTTGATATTTTAATTCTATTTAGGAATATACAAATTTTATCTGAGTCGTGACATGTGAATGAACAAGCGTGCTCAATGTCTTTTTAAATTAAAATTTGCAGATTTGTCAGAGCGATAAAAAGCGTCCTGTAAACTGTTACAGGACGCTGAATTTGGCTTTCAATCACAATATAATAATTACCAAACGCTTGATTGGTCTTCATATTTAGGGAAATTGCCCAAATGATTTCTGCTGCCAATAAAGACCATAGTCAATGATGGTTGTTGGAGGTGGTGTCGGTGTGCAAGCTGATATGAAAATTGGTTGATGTGACGGTATTAAAATGAAACTCTTCAATCATCCTGTAATCATTACAGGACGCTTTTTTGATTGCGATGCAGCAAGTGAGCGTTTCGACTGGAGCAAAGACTGTTTGGAGTATTCAAATGAAAAAATGGCTACAGTTGGCATTGAAATATTTATTTCGCTTGATATTGGTGATTTTTGTCATCATTGGAGTGTCTATGTTGGGTTGCTCATTGCCATCATTACAAGGGCGCAGCGTTTCCAAATCGCTGAGCGTTGAAGAAATCAATCTAACTTACTTGGGTCAATCTGTTGGCTCAGAACAAAAACGCCATCCTGATTTGGCAGGGATTTATCTATTGCCCGACCCCCGTTTGGCATTTGCAGCACGCACGATTTTGGCTCAAGATGCTGAAAAAACTTTGGATATTCAATACTATATTTGGAAAAAAGACACCACAGGCATGTTGCTTTTGCATGCTTTGTATGAGGCTGCCGACCGAGGTGTCAAAGTTCGATTGTTGTTGGATGACAATGGTACCAATGGTTTGGATACAGAATTGATGGCGCTCAATGCACATCCAAATATTGAAGTGCGTTTATTTAACCCATTTTTGTTTCGTCCATTCAAACAGGTGGGTTTTTTGACGGACTTCATGCGCTCTAACCGCCGCATGCACAACAAAAGTTTCATTGCCGACAACAGCATCAGTGTTTTGGGTGGGCGCAATGTGGGCGATGAGTATTTTGGCGCAACAGACGGCGTGTTGTTTGCCGATTTGGACAATTTGGTCAGTGGCGATTTGGTGCAAATGGTTTCCAAATCATTTGATGAGTATTGGGACAGCCAATCTGCTTATCCGATTGATTTGATTGTCGAGCCGATTACGCAAGCGGAACATGATTTGGTCTTAGTCAGTTTGTTACAAGCGCAGGCATCTCCTGAAGCGGTGCGTTACATTCAAGCCAAAGAAGAGCTGGGTGATTTGGATGAAATTTTGAAAAATCAAACTTTGTGGCATTGGGTGCCGACGCAATTTGTGGTTGACCCTGCGAGCAAGGGTTTGGGTATTTATGACAAAGAAGAGCTGATTTTACACAGCATCGCCAAGACTTTAGGTGAGCCTGAACATTCGCTAGACATCGTCTCACCTTATTTTGTACCGACCAATTCGGGTACCGATTATTTTGTCAATTTGGCCAGACAAGGCAAACAAGTGCGCATTTTGACCAATTCGATGGTGGCAACCGATGTGTTGGCGGTGCATTCAGGTTATGCCAAACATCGCAAACGCTTGGTTGAAAATGGTGTGTTGTTGTATGAAATGAAGCCTGAAATTGGCAGTAAAAACATCAACAATGTTGGCTTTTTGGGCAGCTCAGGTTCCAGTTTACACGCCAAAACTTTCAGTGCAGATATGAATCGCGTGTTTATTGGCTCGTTCAATTTTGATCCGCGCTCCGCCAAATTGAATACCGAAATGGGCATTGTTTCAGATGATGCGCAGTTGGCGCGCGATTTGGATGACATTTTTAAAGCCGAGGTGCCCCAAAGTGCTTGGTTAGTGGTCAAAAATCCTGATGCGGACAAATTAGAATGGCACGATGGCAAAACAGGAGAAATACTCCACCAAGAGCCTTTATCCAAATGGTATCAACGCTGGGTGGTGACGGTTTTGGGATGGTTGCCCATTGATTGGTTATTGTAAAGATGATTGAATCAAAACAAGCGGCCTGTAAGGTTTACAGGCCGCTTGTTGGTTATTATGGCTATTGAAATCACAAGTCCAATACCAACAAATCCGATTTGGCGCGTGAGCAACAAGGGGTGAAAATTTTGTTGGAGGCTTTTTCTTCCTCGGTTAAAAATTGGTCACAATGCTCGATTTCGCCTTCAATCACATGGGTGATGCATGTGCCGCAGACGCCTTGCTCGCATGAAACAGGAATAAAGTAGCCGTTTTCTTCCAGTGTTTGGGTGATGCTTTGCGTGGCGGGAATATCAAAAACATCGCCGCTGCTGGCAATTTGGATTTGAAAATGTCGGTGTGTTTGGGTGTTTAAATCGGCTTTGAACGATTCTTGATGCAATTGTGCATCTTGCCAACCGATTGATTTGGCTTGTGCAAAAACAGTTTGCATAAAACCATTGGGGCCACAGGTGTATAAATGATGGTGTTCATGGGCTGATGGTAAAAAGGCTTGTAGCAATTCGGGATGACTTATCAAATCATCATGTACAAACACGACTTTGTCACGCAAATCAGGCTGCGACAAGCGTCCTGTAAACGCAATGTGTTCAGGACTTTTACAGCAATAAACCAATTGAAAATCAACCTGATTCACCAGAAATTGTTCTGCCATTGCCAAAAGTGGCGTGATACCAATACCACCTGCCAACAAAACCGCTTTGCTGTGGGTTTGGGCAAGTGAAAACACATTGCGTGGGGCGCTGATTTGCAGCGTTTGTCCTGCTTGGATGTGTTGGTGCACGTATTGTGAACCACCGCGAGATTGGGCATCTTCCAGCACTGCAATGTGATAACGGTGTTGTTCAGACGGCGAATTGCACAAAGAGTATTGGCGCATCAAACTGTTGCCCAAATGCACATCAATGTGTGCACCTGCTTCAAATGTGGGCAAGTTTTGACCTTCAGGATGAATCAATTGCAACAGTTTGATGCCGTTGCACAAAGTTTCTGTACGTTCTACCAAAACAGTCATCGTCATGCTTTAACCCTCTGCTTGTACGGTTTGCTCGGCTTGGATTTTGCGCTCAATCAGCTTGCGTGCTTGTACGCCACCTGCATCAATATTCAACATCAACAATTTGCGATCAGGGTATTTGAGCAAGTTTTGTTGTTGTTGCTCGAGCATGTCCAAATCTTCACCAAAAATCTTACCTTGTCCTTCGCGAATCACGTCGGTTAAGTTGGCATCGTCCACACCAAAGCGGCGTGCCATACCCCAAAAATACCAATGTGATGTGTCGGTTTCGGGTGTGATGAAATCCACGACAATGCTGGCGGCTTTTTTATCGTCAGGCGCGTGGTAGCCACCATTGCCAGCCAATGCCACGCCCACTTCAATGTGCACATTGCTTGGTAAATGAAAATGGCAGCGTTGCCAACGGTCAACCAATTGTTCGCTGTCTAAATGGTTCAAGTGCATGCATTTTTGCCAAAATGGTGGCGCATAAATGTTTTCCATGTGACGCTCTAAGGTGACCACTTCATTTTTGATGGTGGTTTTGGAAGTGGTTTCGTCGATTTCTTTTTGACCGATGCTTGATGCATGCACATAGGTTTCGTGGGTCAAGTCCATCAAATTGTCAATCATCAAGCGGTAATCGGCATTGATGTGGTAAATGCCGCCACCATAAGCCCATTCGTCACTTTCTGCCCATTCTAAGTGTGGCAACAAACTTTCATCTGCATCGTCTTTGTCACCTGCCCAAAACCATACAAAACCGTATTTTTCGACCACGGCATACGCTTTGATGCATGGAAAGCCTTGCACGCGTTGCAAAGGCATCGCTTGTGGTTTGCCGTTGCAACCCATTTCCAAGCCATGGTAGCCGCATACCAAGCTCCCATCTTGTACAAAGCCTAATGACAGTGGCGCACCGCGATGCGGGCAAAAATCTTCGACGGCGGCAATGCCATCGAGACTTCGAAACAAGACGATTTTTTCATTGCAAATGGTGCGACCCAAAGGTTTGTCTGTGATTTCGCCGCTTTGGGCTGCCACATACCATGCGTTGCGGATGAAAGTAGAGCTGGTCATGAAGGATTCCTTTGTAGCATTAGATTGCTTTATTGGTATGGTTCGGTCGATGCCGATTTATGTGTTTTTAAATGTAAATAAAAATGTTGGTTTGGTCAATAATTGGATTCAATTTTCATCATTTTTGTGACCAGTTAGTTTTATGCAAATAACAAGTATTTGATTTTAAATCATTTAAAAAAATAAAAATAAAAACAATCAAACATTGTTTTTATAATTGAATCCAAAAATGCTATTTTAAGCACATTGCACCTCAGAGTGCAGATGACAAAACACCTAAAAACAAAGGAAAAATCATGGAGATAAAAGCAATTAAGGAACACATCGATCAAAGCCAGATGCGGCGTTATCAATGGATGATTGTCGGAATCTGTATTTGTTTGAACATCATTGACGGTTTTGATGTGTTGGTGATGGCGTTTACCGCCTCTGCGGTGGCGAAAGATTGGGGCTTAACCGGCTCGCAAATTGGCTTGTTATTGAGTTCAGGCTTGTTTGGTATGGGCGCTGGCTCATTGTTGATTGCACCTTGGGCAGACAAAATCGGACGCAAACCGATTATTTTGATGTCTTTGATTGTCACATCCATAGGCATGATTTTGAGTGCGTTTGCACCATCGACTTTGGTGTTGGGCATTTTGCGCTTCATTACGGGTTTGGGCATTGGCGGCATTTTGGCGTGTAGCAATGTGTTGACCAGTGAGTATTCATCGGCAAAATGGCGCAGTTTGGCCATCAGTTTGCAATCGACAGGTTATGCCATAGGTGCTGCAGGCGGCGGTTTGATTGCGATGTATTTGATCAAAGACCATGGCTGGCAATCGGTATTTTTGTTCGGTGGTGTGGTGTCGGCTGTGTTCATTGTGGTGGTGGCTTTATTGTTGCCTGAGTCTTTGGATTATTTGTTGGTCAAACAGCCGCAAAACGCTTTGCCCAAAGTACAAAAATTGGCACAAAAATTGTCTTTGCCACATTTACAATCCTTGCCTGCCAAACCTGCACAACAAGCGGCCAGTAAAAGCAGTTTCAAAAGTTTGTTTGCCGATGGCAAAGCCGAATCAACACTGTGTATTTGGATTGCGTTTTTCTGTGTGATGTTTGGCTTTTATTGCATTTTGTCATGGACGCCAAAATTGCTGACAGGTGCAGGTATGACGCCTGAACAAGGCATCACAACAGGTGTGTGGATGAATTTTGGTTCTATGTTTGGTGCGGCTCTGATTGGTTTTTTAGGCACGAAATTCAACATCAAATCGGTGCATGCAGTGTTCTTGTTTTTAACTGCCATCTTGACCATCACGTTTGCCCAATCCATCACTTATTTATCGTTGGCGATGGTCGTGGCATTTTTCTTAGGCACTTTGGCCAATGGTACGGTTGCAGGTTTGTACGCCATCACGCCCACTTTGTATGACACGAACAACCGTGCCAGTGGTGTGGGCACAGCCATCAGCGTCGGTCGCTTGGGCAGTATTGTGTCGCCATTGATTGCGGGCGTGTTGTTAGATGCCAATTGGGCGCCTGTGAGTTTGTTTTATTTGAATTCGGTGGTGTTCATTGTGGCGATTTTTGCGGTGTTGAAATTGCGCAAATTGCAATTTGCTCGTCAAAGCCAACAATTACAAAAAGTTTGATTCACATTTTTTACAGGACGCTTCCAATGTATTTTAAGCGTCCTGTAACAGGAAAAACCAAATGAAAACCAAATTGTATTTATTGTGTGGATTGTTGTGTGATGCCACGGTTTGGCAGCGTCAAGTGCCTGTGTTGCAAGAGTATTACGATGTGCAGGTGTTTGATTTTTTAGGCTTGGATGATTTGACTGTAATGGCGCAACATGTGTTGGCACAAGACGATGCGCCATTTGTATTGGTGGCGCATTCTATGGGGGCGCGCGTGGCTTTGGAAGTGGTGCGCATGGCGCCTGAACGGGTGTTGAAGTTGGCTTTGCTGGATACGGGTGTGCATGGTGTGAAAGAGGGCGAAGCGCAAAAGCGTTACCATTTGCTTGAGCAGGCGCAAACACATGGCATGGCGTTTTTGGTAGAACATTGGTTGATGCCAATGTTGGCACCGAAAAACCAACAAGACGACAGCATCGTTGAGCCTTTGCGTCAGATGGTTTTAAAATCCACGCCAGAAGATTTTGGCAAACATGTACATGCTTTGCTCAACCGTCCTGATGCTGAGGCAAGTTTGAAGCAAGTATCTTGTCCTGTGCTTTTGGGCGTTGGTGCGCAAGACACTTGGAGTACGGTGGCGCAACACCAAGCGATACAAGCATTGATGCCACAAGCGCCATTGGTGGTGTTTGATGATGGTGGTCATATGGCACCACTGGAAGATGCTGGTCGGGTCAACCAAGCTTTATTACAATGGCTGGCTGTCGATGCGGTTTCTGTACAACAGGAACTTAAAATTCATTAGAAAAAGGATGCTTATGCAACACGGACATCAAGTCTTGGTGCGTTTACGTGAAATGATTGCTTCGGGCCAATTGCAGCCGGGGGAGCGTATCATTGAAATCCCTACTGCGGAGCTTTTGGGTGTGTCACGTTTGCCAGTGCGCTTGGCGTTGCGAATTTTAGAGCAAGAAGGCTTGCTGGAAAAATTGCCACGTCGTGGTTTTGCTGTTCGCAAAATCACCACACAAGACTTTTTGGGTGCATTGGATGTCCGTGGTGTATTGGAAGGCTTGGCGGCACGGCAAGCTGCGGAAAAAGGCTTGAGTGCTGAGAATGTTCAAGCATTAGAGCAGGCTTTGGCGCAGATAGATGCGATGTTTGAAGACGATGCGTTTGAAGTGACGCACATTGAGCATTATCACCGCGTCAACATGTTGTTTCATGAAACCATTTTAGAAGCCTCTGGCAATGCCGCTATCAAACTGGCATTGACGAAAGTAGAGAGTTTGCCTTTTGCATCGGTGCAATCGTTGGTGGTCGACACGCGCAATATGGTCGCAGAGCGCAAACGTTTGCTCTACGCACATTTGCAACACCATGCCATTTTGGGTGCCATCAAAGCAGGGCAAGGCGCGCGCGCAGAAGCATTGATGAAAGAGCATGCCAATTCACCGATTTTGTTCAATGATTTGCTCAAAGGTTTTAGTGAAAATGCCGAAGGCGTGCAGGTGATACAAACGCCATCCTTACCCCATGAAGACACACAATCATCATAAAAATAAGCGTCCTGTAAACTTTACAGGACGCTTATTCATCACCTCATGATACTAACAATACCTTACCAAATGTCAGATTTGATTTTGTTTTTGTATTTAGGGTGGTTTTTCAATTTGAACTCAGGCTCTTCCACACCGCGTTTCAATTGCGATGTATAGTCTTTGAGCAACATCATCAAGTATGGCGTCAACAACAAAATAGCGAACAAGTTGATGGTTGCCATCACGCCCATGAATAAATCGGCCGCGTTCCAAACCAAAGGAATGCTGGTCACAGCGCCCATATACACCATCACACACACCAACACACGGAACACATTCATCACCGTTGGGTTGTTGTTGATAAATTGCATGTTGCCTTCGGCGTAAGCGTAATTGCCGATTACAGACGAATAACAGAACATGAACAAAATGATGGCCAAGAAGTCATCGCCCCAGCTGCCAATTTGTGCTTCTAACGCCACTTGCGTCAATTGCACGCCGCTGTAGCTGGCGTCGGTGTAAAAATTCGATGACAAAATAATCACTGCTGTACAGGTACACACAATGAAAGTGTCTACAAACACGCCCAACATTTGTACCAAACCTTGGTTCACTGGGTGTTTCACATCAGAAGCGGCCGCAGCGTTCGGTGCCGAACCCATACCTGCTTCGTTTGAGAACAAACCGCGTTTGATGCCTGCCATCATGGCAGCAGAAACCATAGAACCAAAGAAACCACCTGCGGCAGCTTCAAACTGGAATGCTTCACGGAAAATCATGGCAAACATGTCTGGCAAAATTGGCAAATTGATTGCAGCGATGTACATCGCAACAGCCAAATACAACAGCGCCATCACAGGCACAAAGCTTTCAGCAACCGTTGCGATGCGTTTGATACCGCCAAAAATGATGGCAGCAGTCAAAATCACCAAAGCGATGCCGACCAATGAAATTTCAGTGCCAAACAACATAGGATTGGCTTGGTTCCAACCCCAAGCATGGTCGGTTGCGCTGACAATGGAATTGGATTGAACGGCATTGAAGACAAAGCCATAAGTCAAAATCAAGGCAATGGCAAACACCACGCCCAACCATTTTTGTTTCAAGCCTTGGGTGATGTAATACGCAGGGCCACCACGAAATTGCTTGCTGCGTGGGTCACGGATTTTGAACAACTGGGCCAAAGAAGATTCTACGAATGCCGAGCTCATGCCCAAAAATGCCGTTGCCCACATCCAAAATACAGCACCTGGACCGCCTAAAGCGATGGCAATCGCCACACCTGCGACGTTACCCACGCCGACGCGGCTGGCCAAACCTGTCACAAAAGCTTGAAATGGGGTAATGCCGTGGTCGTCATTGCCAATTTTACGGCTGTTTTTCATGATTTTGATGCTGTGCAAAAATAAACGCAATTGCACTGCACCCGTAATGATGGTGTAAAACAAGCCAATGGCAACTAAAAATATGACTAAGAAATCCCATAAGGGACCGTTGAGCTTATCGACTATCGCCATCAGCGTGTCGTTCAGTTGTTCATTCATATCGTTATCTTCTTTGTAAAAATAATCAAAAGAGTTGGTTTTCTGCGCAAACCTAAATGGCTGATGAATCAGACTCGGAATAGGTGGGAATTGCTCAGTGACGGTGTCTTTTATCTTAAAAAAGATGACATTATGTAGTAATTTTTAGTTAATTTTTAGTTAATTTTTCTTATAAGAGTGTGTATATATTTTATTTATTGAAATAACTATCTAATTTTTATATAAGTATGAAATTTAAATACTAATCAATGTTTCGAAACAAGTGGCTGATTTTGTGGGTTTTTTGAAGATGTTTGATTTAAATTTTGGGATTGAACAGGGGTTGATTTAAAAAATATGCCAAAATCAATCCAAATTGATGATGTTTAAGAAAGTTTTGGATTCTGAGGCTAATGAGCCAAGCATGCTGGTCATGAAAGTAGCTATGATGATGGGTTTTATTTTGATGTGTATGAATTTTGAGCTGAGGAAAAAATAGTGATGAATAAATGGGCAGCGGTACTGGCAATATGTTGTGTGAGTTCAGCTTGGGCAGATGGTTTGTATATTCATCAACAGGCGAGTGATGCTGAGCAATGTTATTTAACCAATCAGCAAGGTCAACGTTTGTTTGAAGGGCATTATCAAACAGATTGTTATGCCATTCGTCCACATTTGGATATGAATGAGGCTCAAAAATACAGTCAAAACCATGCAGTATTGAATATGTTTGAATTTCGGGGGCAACAAAAAGTAGCCATCAATGCGCAAGGGCGAGTGGTTTATCATCTTTATTGGTATGACAACGGTCCTGATTATGTGGAAGATGGTTTGGTGCGTATTCGCAATGCACAAGGTTTGATTGGGTATGCTGATGCTCAAACAGGTCAAATAGTGATTGCGCCGCAATATTTTTGTGCGCAGCCATTTGAAAATGGCAAGGCGTTGGTAGGCGTTACAGGACGCTTGGAACAAGAAGATGGTTGGGATGGTGAAATCTGTGTGCCTGAACCTGCTTTGATTATTGATAAAACAGGTCGCTTGGTGCGTTGAATACTGCTAATGGGATATTTTGGCAATTTAAAGTACAATATCTGCCTTTATATTGAAACCGTTACGCGAAAGAACCGAACATGGAAGCGGAAATTATCAATCAATTGAACAACACTCTCGATGACTTGGCCAAACGCAACCAAGACATCAGGGGGTATCTTTGACTACGACGGCAAAAAAGACCGTTTAGAAGAAGTGGTTGGTTTGTCTGAAGATCCTGAGCTTTGGAACGACCCAAAAAAAGCCCAAGAAATTGGCAAAGAACGCAAATTGCTCGAAGGTATTGTGGTCAATTTGGATGAAATCAGTACAGGTATTGAAGACAGCCGTATGTTGTTGGAAATGGCTGTGGAAGAAGAAGACGCGGATGGATTTGCTGGCGTACAGGACGATATCGCTACGTTAGAACAGCGTATGGCAGATTTGGAATTCAAACGCATGTTCAACCAAGAAGCCGATGCCAATAACTGCTTTATTGATATTGTGGCAGGCGCAGGCGGTACGGAAGCAGAAGATTGGGCGGGCATGTTGTATCGCATGTATGTGCGCTATGCTGAACGCAAAGGCTTTAAAGTCGAAGTATTGGAAGAAGATTCAGGTGAAATTGCAGGCGTTAATCGTGCCACTATCAAATTAGAGGGTGAATACGCTTATGGCTTGTTGCGCACCGAAACAGGCATTCACCGCTTGGTACGTTACTCGCCATTTGACTCGAACAACAAACGCCATACTTCTTTTGCTTCTGTGTTCGTGTATCCAGAAGTGGACGATTCGTTTGAAATTGAAATCAATCCTTCTGACTTGCGTGTCGATACTTACCGTGCTTCGGGTGCAGGTGGTCAGCACATTAACAAAACCGATTCGGCAGTGCGTTTGACGCATGAACCGACAGGTATTGTGGTGCAATGTCAAAACGACCGTTCACAACACCGTAACAAAGACGAAGCCATGAACATGTTGCGTGCCAAATTGTTTGAATTGGAAATGCGCAAACGCAACGAAGCCAAGCAAGATTTGGAAAACAGCAAATCCGATGTGGGTTGGGGTCATCAAATCCGTTCATACGTGTTCGACCAATCACGCATCAAAGATTTGCGCACAGGTTATGAAGTCGGCAACATCAAAGCAGTAATGGATGGTGATTTGGATGATTTCATTCAAGCGAGTTTGAAAAAAGGCGTGTAACAGCGTTTTGTCACACATCATTTGAATTGAGAAGCGGCTTGTAAACTTTACAGGCCGCTTTTGTTTCATGAGTGGCATGTGTTGCTATTTAAGGTATCACTCATAAAGAATGGTGGATTCTAATTGGTAAAAACCGCTATATACATAAGCAAGAGGCGTTTCTCTTGAGCTGATGTTCAAATGCTGCCCTTTTTTAACACGAGCGTAAAACGAGGGTGTGACTTGTAAGGGCATAGAGGTTTCACCAGGTACAGAAACCACGATGTAATGTATGAGATAGTCAGGGCTGCCGCGAAAACCGTTCTTTTTGTCTATGTGTTTGGAGAATATTGGCGCGGTAACGACGGTGCTGGGCCACCAATAAGAAGAGGCAATGATGATGACTTTGCTGCCTTGGTGAGCAAATAAATTCACAAAAATAAAGAACAGCAGGTGGACGAGATAATACGCATCCACTTCGCGCTTTGTCATTGAGGGTTCAATTTTGTACAAATACCAAAATAGCGCCCACGCAACGCCTGCCAATACATACAGTACCAATATCAATATGAAACCTTTTTCTTTCAATGCATATGCAGGAGAAGAAAGCAGTCCAACGATGATGACCCGCTCGGAATGGCGATGACAATGACAGTGACAGAACGTAAGAATTTCTGCATCGTTGACATGGGTATCCTGTTCGGGATGGGTGATAGCTGCCAATGGAAACGTTTTGATATTTGTGATGTTCATCATCACATACTCAATATGATTGTATTATGGATGTATATAGAGTAAATGTGATCAATAAGTGTCCTGTAAAGTTTTACAGGACGCTTGCTTCAGTCTTTAAAGTGATTTTTCAGTGAAGGGTGTTTGTACACCGTTTTCCCACATTGCCACGACGATATCTTGTTTTGCACCTAAAGGGCGGCTGAACACGCGACCTGTATAAGCAAAGCCTTCACCCAAATAGCGGTATTGTCCATTTCCCAACCATTCAAACAGTGGCTTGTCGGCAGCACCTTTATTGGTGCGGTTGTAGCAATAGTCTGATGGAATCACGCTGCTTGGATTGGTGCCGTATTTGTTATGGACGGCATGGATGATGTCTTGGCGCGACAATAATTCGTTTTGTGAGTCATGGCAACAATTGACAATTTGAGCGTAAATAGACAATTCCATATATCTTCCTTTGTATTGATATAGTGATTTTGATAAACCAGCATCATATAAGAATCAAAAACAAAATTGGTATTGTTATATGGCTTGTGTAAGCGTCCTGTAACCGTTTACAGGACGCTTTTATCATTGAATTTGACCTATTTTGTTTGTTTTGGAGGTGTTTGGAAATAAGTTTGTTATGGTATTCATGGTTTTTTTGAAGGTTGTTAAAATAATTTGCAATAAGATTTCCTTTAAATTCAGCGTGCTTGTGTTTTTATAGCCATATTTTTACAATTAGGTATTGACGGGTTTTCGGTGTTTCTGTAATATTTGGTTTCTTCGCTGCTGAGACAGAAACGAAACAGACCAAACGGTCAGCTTCACAAGTTTCACAGCACAGCTCTTTAAAAAACAGATTACCGATAAGTGTGAGTGCGAAGAGCCTCACACTGCTAAAGAAGTAAAGACAAGATATGATTTTTAATCATTTCTCGCTCTTTTTCTTTGAGAAGCAGACCAGAAATTAAATAGTAAGCTTAGAGATTAAACATAAGAGTTTGATCCTGGCTCAGATTGAACGCTGGCGGCATGCTTTACACATGCAAGTC
>NZ_KB908032.1 GCF_000382305.1 Vitreoscilla stercoraria DSM 513 | reverse complement strand
TTCAAGTCCAAAAGCTGCAGCAACATCGGTGCTATTTTAATATCATGAGTAATGCCATCGCCCACAAGAAACTCAAGCGGATTACCATGTGCATCAACTGCCAAATGAATTTTTGAACTGTTGCCGCCAATACTTTTGGCGATACTTTGATCGCCACCACCTACGGCCCCAGCACTGCTCTGATGTGCTCGAATATGAGTCGCATCAATTGAAACCCATTCCGTATCAGCGCTTTGAATCAACCTTTTGAATAATTTATAAAATAAACCTGTTGCCGACCACCTACGAAATGCTTTGAATACAGTATTGGCCTTTCCATAACAACTGGGCAAATATCGCCATTGGCAACCCGTTTTGAGGCGATAAATGATTCCTAAAAAAGTCTTTTTCAAACTGGGTTTGTCATAAACATTCAAATCTAGGAGAATGGACTTTAGCTTCTGCCATTGTTCTTCTGTGATGATGGTTGCAAGCATGGATAGAGGGCGATTAAAAGTTGTTTGGCGATAATATTTTAACGTCCTCTATCCTATCCATCCAAATGTTCAACAGACCCTAAATTGATGATTATCAATGGCCATATGAAGGTGATGGAGTGTGAATAAAAAAGGACTGATTGGATTTGGATTGCAATAGGAGCATCAGTACCGTGTTTGAATTTTTTAAAGATTTTTTATTGAATTTGGTTATTGAATTGTTTTTGTTGTATCTTTATTGGTTACATAAGGATGCTTACATTGGTTATTACGAAGATCAAATTCGTTTTTGGGTGGTTCCGGTTGCTTTGGGTTTTACCGTATTGGAATATTTGTTTTGGTAAAAATTGATTCATTGAATCAGAGGTTTGAATCAAAATATATTTGCTAGCAAAAAATCCATTAAAATTGTAAGACACACACTGTGGTCATCATTCAATCATCGTTAATCAAGAATTTTTTAAAAAAGCAGTTTAAAATCACATCAGTGTAACTAATTGGATAGTCCGATAAACATCCAATGGGCGTCCTGTAAAAATATCCAGCAGTAAAATCAAGATGTGATCGATTATCAATGATTAAAAGTTTGGTTTTCGGCAGCGCGATGCTGATTAGAATTTCAATTTGAGATTAAAAACATAATGTAATATTTGCATTACATTATCGGTTAAAGTCGAAAAAATGATTTTAAATTGAATGACCAAGTTAGGTTATGAGATGGTTGCTTTACACCATTTTTCCCCAAATAATGAAAAGCTGCAATCTTATACAATTAAGGTAGATTCTCATTGTTTTGAAGAATTACTTCTCTTAATTGAACGTTGGCATCCAACGAAAAAGTCATTAATTAAAAATGAACGTAATAATGGCACCATACCAGAACTTTATACCGTAGTAGATTTTCAAAAACCTACCCCTTAATTGCATCACAGGGATATCAGTATTAACTATTAATATCCCTATTTAGCTTTTTTAATTTACTCCGTTTCACCCTTATCTAAATTATTAGCCAATGCCTGTGCATACATCAGTGCATCATCTTCATCCATGTTCATTTGACGGCGCATGAAGTTGCTTGAAGCCTTTTCATCAAAGCCCACGTCTTTCAATTGGGTGAACGCTTGCAAAACGGTCGAAGCGGCAACCGAGCGACGCTCTTGCGTGTCTTGCTTTTCTTTCTCTAATGCCGACTGAGCACCAATAAAGGTGATTTCATAAGGGCGTTTTTTAAACACGCCGCCATATTTCAATTGACAATGCACATCGATGATGTGGTTCACAAAGTTGGTAAAGCCTTGTCTGATCATGATGGCACGCTGTGCGCTTTGGGCTGAAACACGGTAAAACCCACCCTCACCCAAACCACCTGATAAGATTTCTGAAAATCCCAACATCGACAAATCATGACCCAATACCGCCGCCAGCATTTTGGCGTAAAACATCACGTCTTCGGTGCTGTAACCAATGGCATTGCCTGCCCCTGACATGGCCCCGTTGTCCACCGACATCATTTGTTTGTCGCTGTGCACCGGCAATATGTGCATGATTTTTTCAGTGATGGGACGGTTGTTTTTGATGGCAGAGGCCACGCGCGCTTTGGATGTTTGCAAAATGCCCAATACATTGTTGTACATCTCTTTTTGTTGGTCTTCGGTCATGCCATCCATGTTGATGGTGACCAAGGCTTCACGCACCGCATCTAAGATGCGACTAGATGACAAACCCATCAAGGCATTTTGCAGCAAAAAGAATGGGCGTTCAGCGTCCTGTAAAAAGGAGCCGCCGATGGTATCAGGCAATGGTTTGTGGTTTTCCCAATCATCGTTGAGCAAATTGGCCTGCCAAGCGTTGTAAAGCATTCTTTGCTGTGGCACAAAGCCCATGCGCGGCATTTTAAATCGTGCCAACTGCATATTGGTCAAAGCAGCATCTTTACTGCCTTCCAATGACAAGACATAACCAGCATCCACACCCGCACACACCATCGGCTGCACCAAAGGCGGTAACAGCACGTCATCGATGTGAATTTTCTGCACACCCTTGCCTTCTTTACCATAGATGCGCGCATAAGCGTCGCCATAACCGGTGGCCAAATAACTCAATTGGTAAGCAGAATGGTTGATTTGTTCAGTCAAGATGTCTTGCAACTCTTCAATGATTTTCACTTCTGCAGGTGTGGCATCGGCATTGGCTTCAATGAAAAACACCTCACTGGTGGTTTCATGCGCACCTAAAGATTGGGTGACGTGCAAATTGAGTGCTGTGGCAATGATGGGGTCTCCCATCATGTAAGCGTAAGATTGGTAAATATCGAAGCGTTGCCGTGCTGGATTTTGAGAAGCAGCCAACACCTGACTGATAGACACCGCATCAATGCCCATGGCACTGAGGCTGGCTGATTGCTCGATGTCGTTAGCAGTGGTGTTTAAGAACGGCAAGCCTTGGCTGTCAAGGATGGTGGATTGTTTGCTTGGCATAGAAAAACCCCAATTTAATTGAGGTTATTATGGCGTCACTTGGTAACTGAATTTGAAGCGTTCCCTATATGGTTTTATTTGACTAGCTGGATCACCATGCGCGTATAGGTTTCAGCATACAACTGAATCACATCCCCTGTTTTGAATGCCCTATTGACCTCTGCTTCATGATAAAAAAACTCATCCCACTGTTGGTCGGTTCTGCCCATGAATTTGGATATGTCATGGATGGTGGTGTAGTTGCTGTCTATTTCTGCACCATCGCGCGTATTGAGCTTGTATTGCGTCAACATGCGTTTCACCACACCTTGTGAAGTTTCACCATTGTTGGCATTGCGAACATAGCGGCCTGACATTCTGATCAACACCTTGCTGCAATCTGCTTTAACCGTAAAAGTTTGCGGTTGTGGCCGTCCTAAAGCATCGTTAGTGATGTTGTAAATGCCCTGGTGTATCACAAAGCCATTTGGTAACACATTGGCCAACAATGCCGCCACTTGTTTGGGCGTCATGGCCACTGCTTCATTGTCAGCATCTTTAGCCTCTGCAGTATTGGCTAATTTGACCACACCTTTTTGTGTGGTTGTGGCATCCACAATGCCATCAATCCCACCAATAGCCGCCTCAATCGCATCCACCATACAGGCTGGTGTAATGGCCACTGATTCATTATCACGATCCCGTGATTCAGCCAATGTGGCCAATTTAACAATGCCTTTCACCTCAGTGGTGGCCACACCAATTTTATGGGTATGCAAGCCGTTGTAAACTGTGTTTTCGGTTTCTTCATTAATGGTATCAGGATGGTTGTGGGCATCCTTGTCTGCAATGTGTTCATCTAAGTATTGCATGGTAATTGCTGATTCATCATCTGCCGATACCGTGATATTGATATTTTGGTCGTCAATCAACCCCAATTTCAAATAATAATTGAGCATGGTTTTTTTCTTACCAAAAATCTCATCGATGACTGAGTTATCTTCACGGCGAACTTGGGCAAACACAACATTACTGGTCTTGTCGATTAAATCAATACGGTGCAAATCAAAAGTGGCTTCATTGGCCACGCCTATCATCACGCTCACACGAACAGTACCATCGCTCAAACGATAGCCTGTGGTTGGATAAGTGCCACGCAATACACCAGTACCATCATAAACCTTAGCTTGGTAAATTTGGATTTGGAAACCATTGCGATCAGGCGGATTGCTTGATGCAGCCAGCAAACCGGCATGGGTAATACGAACTACAATGTCAGCAGCGATATTGCTCATAATGTTTCCTTTTTAATAATATTTTTTCACTTTGACATTGATGAAACCAAGCCGGTAATTTCGCATCATGCCCATTTGTACAATCGCATCAAATACACCCAATTGATGCTCGGTTTGAAAACGCTCACGCTGATTCCTGACATACACCATTCCATCCCTAACATACGCAAAAATCACATCCGCATTGGCGTTTTGATTGGGTCTAATATCATCCAAGGCCAGCATTGGTGATAAAACTGTGCCATACGGTGTGGTAACAGCCGCATTGACCGTACTGTCATACCAATATAAATACGATTGGCCATTGAGTAATTTGTAAGCAATATATGGATTCATATTCAAGTCAAATGCAAAACTCAATTGCACCACATTAGCCACGGTCAAAATCTCATGTGAGCCTAATGGGTTGGAAAGAATGATTTTGTTGTCCACATATGAACTTGACCACAGATAGCCATTGCGCCCTTGTGACAAATCACGAATGCCTACACCACCCCATTCATAATCCACCAATGGATACATGCGTGTGGGTGTTAAAAATTCATTGGGAATGGGCGTGCTAGAAAGCTGATTATTGGGAATCATGTTTTACGCCCCCAAGTCACAACATATTGAAAGCGCATGGTTTGAGTATTCACTTTTGAGATTGGCGTATCAAAGCCAATCTGATACAAGCCCAAAGGCGTATAAATCAACATTGATGAAAATGTTGTATTACCTTGTTCAACTGGAAGTGACACAGTGTGTACAGTCTTAAAAGAGCCGCCGACATACGATGCTATATTGTGCGTAATTGCACTTGCTGTTGAAGTCCATCGATTTGTACCGCTTGGTATGTATTCAGCAGCTCCTATTGCACCGCTATACGTTGCTAAAGCATTGCCATTCGTGCCTACTGAAGCTCTCATGTTCGTGCCAATTTTGTAGCTTGCGGCTTGATTAATATTTGCTGGTCTGATTGTGTAATTGACGGTTTGAGCCACTTGGTCACGATTCATAATCGCAATACTGCCCACTTGGTCGCTAGCGTTTGGATAAACACGCACTTCAACTGTCACATCCAAATATTCATCAGCAAGCATCGTAATCGAAGTCGGATTGCCTTGTGCATCGGTAATCAATGCACGATTGATAATTGCCGATGATGTGTTGCCTGACAAAATACCTACTTCGGACAAAATGGTGTTATTGAAGACACCAGCGGCAAAGCGAAAGGTTTTGCGTGAAAAGCCATAATAAGGTACTTCGCTTGATACGCCATTAACAGTGCTGCCCTGCTGCGTTGTAGATGCCGCAAAACGAGCATCTAAATCGGTTTGCGTTACCACTGGCGTACTGTTTCCTGTACCCAAAGCAATACCCCCAAACCAACTACCAGCCGCCATTAAATCCAAACCGCTGTTTAAGACAATATTGTCCATCCAGTCGGTTTCTTGAGTGACTTCATGTGTAACAGCGTTGCGCTTGGTGAATTGAAAACGCCCCTGCACGCCTATCGCAATATTCATCATTCAACCACCCCTGTATATCTGCCCCAAGACACTGAAAAGAAAATAGTAAATATTTCATCAGCCGTTTTTTGGATGGTCTCGTCTAATTGAAATTGAAATGCAATCATATAAGTTTCAAGTAAAAATGATTTTATTGCAGCGGTATTGCCAAGACTCAAAGGCACAATAAAACGGTATCTGACTGAATAACTATCATTAACATAAGAAAAATAGGTTTTACTTACGCTGGTATTAGAAGTCGAAAATATCGTACTACCGCTTGGATAACCCGTAAAAATATTTGTAGACATTGAATTTGGATATGCTTGTAGGCCAAAGCCGTTACCACTTGAAAAACCACTTGATAGTGAATAAAAAATAGATGTATTGATTTTAGATGGCAAACACTGATATGAATGAGAGCGAATCAAATGATTATTTTTATCTGTTAAATTAAAGCTTCCTGTTGTTGGTGTTTTTGACACATACATTCTCAATTCGACTTTAACATCAAGATATTCATCAGATTTGATTTGAATAGATGACGGTTGACCATTGGCATCTAAAATCAATGCACGATTGAAAAGCAATGCGCCTGTTTCATTCGTTGTAATACCAACCTCTGTTAAAACTTGGTCGTTAAAAACCCCAGCATTGAAACGAAATTGCTTAATTAATGACGCATACGGTACATCAGCATCAATAATGGTTTTAATATCACTACCTACTGCGGTTGTAGTGGCCGCAAAACGGGAATCTAAATCGGTTTGCGTCACCACTGGCGTGCTGTTACCTGTGCCTACCGCCACACCAGAAAAAATATTTTTATTAAAAGCCAAATTCAAACCTTGGTTTAAGACAATGTTGTTAAACCAGTCGGTTTGCTTAACCAGCTCACCAGTGCTTTGCTTATACACTTCCAATTTAAAACGTCCGCACATTTCAACTTTGGCTGAGAACTCAGGAATTGATGACATATATCATCCTTTCTAATTATCTATATGAAATTCTTGTATTAAGATGCTGCAACTTAATGCCTCGCTCTGAGCATCATTGGTAATCAAAACATTTTTAAGTTGCGCACTTTCAATGGCAGCGTTGCTTGTAATGGCTTCTATTGGTGCTTCTTGATTAACCAACACATTTTTAAGCTGTGCGCTTTGAATGATGGCGCTGCTTGTAATGGCTTCTATTGACGCTTCTTGACTGACCAACACATTTTTAAGCTGTGCGCTTTCAATGATGGCGCTACTTGTAATGGCTTCAGGCTCTATATTGTCCAGCGCCACCATCACATTTTTAATCTCAATCGATTGAATACTCACACTGGTTTGTAGCGCTTCAAATTCATCAGTTGGATAAGGTTTCGATGTCAGATACACAGCCTCTTCCACCTCAAACTTAACCACGGTTTCCCTGGTCACTGAAAAGAAGTCGCTGTGTTGACCTATATTCACACCGCCATTCACATCACGGCGCACCACAATGTCATGAATGAACAAACGTGCTGGCAAAGTGTCGTCTAATGAATTGGCAACATCGCTAGGGATTGCATCAACTGGCGTTAAGTCAGGACTCAATTCAATGCGAACCCGTGACGTTAAAACAAAATCTTCTGCTGACCGCCCCATTTCTTCAATGTCCGTCGGTGAAAACAAAGAAGCGTCCTGAGCGTAAACCCCATCTTTAACAAAATACAGCTGATACGCCTTGTAATCGTCTCGCCAAAGCGCACGTAAATAGGTATTGAGTAAATGCAAGCCTCGTTTGCCATTGCGATAACGACGTGCCATGTGCAAATATTTCAGGACGCTTAAATCAACATTCTCTGCTTCAAAATTACCGATACCATCAGCAACCAAGCTTTTTTGAAGCAAATCACGGTTGCCCAAGTAAGGCGTACCATAAACATTGATGTTTTGTGCCGCATCTGCCAAATGCGTTTGATACAAAGCCACAAACACTTGCTTGAGTTCGGTTTCAAAAGCATCGTGTTCATGCGATTGTTGTAAGGGAATCAGCGCTTTCATGGCTAGATCGGTGTATTAGTGATGCTGATGGATGCAGCACTCACATATTGAAATACTTCAGGCAAGTGATTTTGTGGCTGTTCAATCACCATAGACAAATCACTACCTCCATCAGCAAATTGGGCAATCGCTTTGGTCAATTCACGCACCGTATTGCGGTTGTTAATACGTTGCCCACCTCGTTTTGCCCACAAGGAATCGCGCCCGTATTGATTCAACAACCACAATTTGATTTGTTGGCTGACATCGCCCTCGTCATACATGGATTTCAACTGCAAAGCCACTTGAATGTGAATGGCTTGTTCTACCGCAGGGACAAACACCAATTGGTAACTGTCATCCGCCATAAATACGGTATTTTTGATTTGGGTTTGCATCGCAGTGGTATTGATGCCTGACTTGATGAAAGAAACAAACAACTTGTTGATGTTGTTTACATTGGCACCACGAGCTTGCTCTTCCCGAATCTCATTCCATACCGATAAAAAGACAAAAGGACTGTGTTTGCGCTCAATCAGAGCTTGAAATTCGCCCAGATACACCGCGTTTTCATCGTAAATCGACGGATAACGAGTGATTTCACGCAATTCAGTGATATTGGGCGCATCAGAACCGGCCTGAATTTGAATGTCGGCATAAATGCTCAAATACTCTTCACCTGGTTGCACATATTCCAAGCTCAGCTCTGAATCTTGTTTGAGTACCACATCACCATGGGTGTAACGCAATGTGACTTTGATTTGTTCACCCACTTGTGGCACATAACCGAATTTGTCTTTCAAACCAAAGGTAACAAACAAATCCATCACTTCATTGCCATGCAAATGCCAAACCTTTTGACCTTGAAGAACATTGTTAAAGCGTGCCACATGCTCAAATAAATCCCCATCGCCATCATTGACTTGTACATTCAATAAAAATTGATTGTCAGCAGGTTGTGGAATGCCGATTTGGTAAAAAGACTCGTGCTCGGTGACAGTGTGTACAAAATGGTTTTCATCCAATTGCTCCGCTTCAACATAAGCATGACTTTTAGCAGGCACCACCACGCCATCGGTCACCACCCAAGTACGGTTGCGATTATCAAGCAAGCGGCGACCTGCATGAATGGTGGTGGCCACATCTTGTGGATTGTGTATGGCAAAGCGGTATTTAGAAGCGGTTCCATAAGGAAAGATTTGACGGGCAGCAGCATCGGCCAATACCATCGAATCGCGAGCCTTCGTCCAAAACTCGGTTTCACCTAAGCCAATTTGAGACGACAACATGGCCAGCATTTGCGCCATGGCACCGATATGCTCGATCACAAACACATCGCCCATGGCCACACGCTCAGCCAATTCGGTATCACTGCCTACCAACATGCGCAATGCGGCTTCTTTGAAGTCTTCCTTACTGTAAACGTCGCTCATAAAAAAAGCCTGAAAATGGATTCAGGCTTATTATCAGACACACAACAGCGTGGTTTTCGAGGCGTTCCCTATGTAGATACGAAGTGATTGTAAGTCACTTCGTCATTTACGGTGCTGGCTCCCTATTTGATTCAAGTCCACTTCTAAGGCATAGCCATACACCTCAATCACAATGATTTTGCTGTCAAAGCCATCATTGCGCGCATGGATATTCAGACCGTCTTCTGCCACACCATTCAAAACAGGAATATCAGCCCGCATTTTGGCAATGATTTCATCCGCCATTTGGTGGGTCATCGGCTTGTGTAAATATTGGTAGACATCAATACCATAATTGCTGCCCAAATAGGCATTTTGCGGTGTGTGTATCCAATGGTGGACTTGTGCAAGAATGAATTGAGCAGAAACTTGTTGGCTCATCGTTTACATCCAAGTGGGCATGAAGGTCGATTCTTGTACAAAACGCAAAGACACCTGCTCTAAAGCTTCTTCAGAACGATCTAAATCACTTTGGGTGCCCGCAATCATCATGGTGTAAGTCTCATTGTAAAATTGTTTATAGGCCTTATTGGTGCCATAAATCACTTTAACATCAAAGCAATGGTAATACGGCGGCATCACCGTGCCATCACTTGGGGTTTGGTACAAAGCCTTGCGCTTGGCCCAATCTTTAATCACACCTGTCATGGTGTCATACACACTCAAAGTCATCTCAGTCAAACCGTTTTGAGTCGGAATGTTCATGGTTCCTGAGCCAATTTGAATCTGTTCTGCACTGATTTCAATCGGATTGAACGACAAATTGGTGGTAAACAAATTGAACAAGCTGCGATTGCCATCACTGCCCTCAGTGGGGGCTTGCCCTGAACGGTCATTGATTTGCAACACGTAGAAATTCTTACGAGACAACTCATCGGCGCGGGTTTCTTCAATGATTTGCTTCATGTCATTCAGTGACAAGCCGCCTGCAAAATGCAAATCTTGATCGCTGCGGGCTTGATGGCCAAAATTGCTCAAGCCCAAAGCCGACAACACCTTGCCAGCACTTTGGTTGATGGTCTCATCCACTTGGTAACCCAAGTTTTGAATCGCTGCATTGGCGCGTTTGTTGATTTCGGTGGCAGCCATACCAATGGCAGCATTGGCCAAGTTACCTGCTACCGTTTGGCTCAATGCACCGGACACTTTACCATTGATGGCTTGTGTGGCAGCGCCGCCTAAAGAGGTGGCAGCACTGCCTATAACACCTGACAACAAACCACTGGCAGTAGAAGTCACATTACTGAACAAGCTCGGTTGGTAAATCGACATAAGGCGTCCTGTAAACATCAAACAGTGATGATGGGCATTCTAAATGCCAAGCGGCGCAATTGATCGTTGCGATAAACGGTGATGTCTTGCTCAATCTCGCTCGATGTGCGCCCAAACAATTCGTGCATGTGGTTTTTACTCGCCTCTTGTACCAAAGCTTCTTGGCGCTCGACATAAAAATACGCCAAAGGCTTGATGACACCCCATTCTGACAAGGACAAAACGGTATTGGCATTGACCATCACTTCATCGCTGACCAGCACCGATGCTTGAGCCAATACATCGATGCGCTGGTTCTCTGCTTTCAAAGCCGCCCATGCCTGGTATTCACGTACCGCTTCAATGAACAAAGCCTCCAAAGAAACCTCATCCAAAAGTGTGGTGACATGGGTATCACGGTATTCAGTTACCAAAGAAGTGATGGTCAGCATCAGATATTGCCTTTCTTGCTGCCAAAGCAATGGTAGGCAATGTTGCCTGCGTATTGCATGATTTGAGTGCGGTTTTCACCATCGATTTCAGGCGGCTCAAAACCATGTAACAAGGCTGAGCTGCATGACCATTTGCGCACATGCTCTTCAACCGTACCTTGATAAATGGTGAAGTTGAATTTGGTACGATGGACAATACTGCGCTCATAAGCCACGGCTTCAAACAAGTCCAAAGCATGGCCTGGTACGGTTTCAATGATGGTCAAGCCATGTGAAAAATCGGTTTTGGCCATTGGGCTGGTATGGGTCACTATGCCACCTGCTAAAAACACGTCGATTTTGTCTTCTGCGGATGCCAAAGGCAATGCAAAGCCTTTGGTTAAAAAACGCAGGTGTTCATAACCCTCAATCACCATCAAATATTCACTGGCGATGGCGATTTCGCCCAAAGCAGTGACTTGATTGATGGCCGCTTGCTGTTGTTTTAAATTGAACATGGGTTTGCCTTTATTGGAATAAACGGGATACAGCGCTGGCGGTATTGTCAAACAAGGTATTCACCGCGCTGTGACCGATATTTTGCAAGTCTTTTTGATCCCAACTTCGGTGCGTTCCCAAACTGATTTGAACCGTGGCATACACATCACCAAAGCTGGAATAAGGATTGATCAAAGGGCGTGAAATGCTTTCAATCACCAGTGGCTTGTAAGTCTCACCTTTGTAAGTCAAAGACACATACGTCGGGGCAATGGTCGGAAACAAGGTTTCAATCAGTTTTTTCATGCCATCAGTGGTGGATGTCACGCCAGTTTGAGCCGCTTCTTCAGTGGATTGCACCGCTGCTGTGATCATGTCTTCGGCCATTTCGGCGGGATAACCCATGGCCCACAAGGTTTTGATGGGCTTGGTCACTTCTGATACTGGGTCTTGGTAGGCACGAAATGCCAAAGTCAGCTCAAACTTAATCGGCTCATGTCCGACAAATACCTGACGGCTATTAAGTTTGGTAATGCCGCTGCGTCCTTCGGCTGCACCCATGACTTCAGACAATGGCCGCACAATACCTGCCACCGATTCACCCGTTGCCCCACCGTATTCTTCCATCTTGCTTGCCAACAATTGTGTTACTTGTTCTGCCTGTCCTGATTGCAAACGTGCAGCCAAGGTTGGATTTTTGGATTCTAGTGGGACGTTTTCAAATGGAGACTGCCAATTGAATTGTTGTTGCATGTCGGCGCTATCAATTAAAGGCGCTGAAACGGCTATCGCGCCAGCAATCGGATTGCCATCTTTGTCGCAAGGCATGATGGTGGCAAATAAATGGGCATTCAAAGAACCCCAATTGGATTTCATGGTGTATTTTTGCTGTAAAACTTCCACACCAGCGGCCACCAAATCATTGAACCACGTCATGCCCTACGCTCCTATAAAACCTTACATGCCCAGTTTGGCGCGCTTGCGCATTGATTTAGCGCGTTTCATGCGTGCGGCACCATTGTGTGATTTACGCTGTGCTTTCTTGATGGCCTGCTTTTGGGCTGACGTCAAACGCACTTTGCCACTGATGCGTTTTTTGATTTTAACCTTTTGGCCATTGCGAACAGCAGTCACTTTTTTGTACATCGCATCCATGACTGCGCCATCCATCACCGCACCCAAACCCGCAAATTCATTGATAGCCGCTTCAATGGCATCGTCACCATCAGGCAATACCCCTGCCAGCAACTCCATGACGTTTTCAGCCACGTCGTCATCGTCATCATTCAATAAAGCATCGATGTCAGCATTGGTCACCCCTTGCAATTGCAACCACTCAACCGCTACATTCAAAGCCATGTCCAAATAATCGGCTTCATCGCTGGTGACTTCACCGTCTTTGTCCAAATCCACAATGCCCATGAACAAAGCGTTCAAACGATCAGTTGGGGTTTCACCTTCTTGCAAGTCATCGGTTTCCGCCCAAGCAATCAAGGCACTGGCGACCAACAAACGCAAATTGGTCAATTCATATTGGCTTGCCGCATCTTTGGCTTCGACCGCTAGGCCATCAAACACCACTTGCGCGCTATTGGGCACCATCGGTTGCGTGACTTGATGTGCCAAATCGTTTAAGTAATTTTCAATCATTTTGTTTCCCTTCAATCAATCGAATACATATTGCTGTCAATGAAGATGCGACGCACCACACCGTTAATGGCCAAGTTGATGGTCACATCCATTTCATCGTCTGGATAACGCTCATTTGGACGCACCACATAGCCAAATGCCGCACCATCCAAAGACGCACTCGGCACCAACCAATCAGAGGCTTGCGCCCATTCACACACACGCTGCAATTGGTCTTCCATTGCGCGAATGGCATCAGTCATAGGCTTTTGCAACACACTTTTGGCATAACGACCAAAATAATGTTGAAACCAAATGGCAATCTCAGCCGCACTTTCCAACTTGGAAATGCCTGATTTATTGGCACCTGACAAAGAATCCGCCCACACATAACCACTGGTATCGTGGTATTCCTGATACAAACATGGGTTGATTTTGGCTTCTGCCAATTGCGCCAATTCCAAATCGTTCGGATATTGGGTTTGATTGAATTTGGTACCAATCAACTGGTAATCTCGTCCCGCAATCGGTTGCTGTAAAGCAGGCATCCCGTAAGCGTTGTAAGTGGCATTGCGAGCACAAGCCAAACCAATTTTTTGACCAACAGACGACATCAACACAATGCCGTTTTTGTAAGTTGGGTCTTGGCGTTGAATCGGCGACCACAACCAACCGACATACATTGCCTCTTGGTCATCGATTTCAAATTGGTTTTTCCACGCAATCGCCGCTTCGGGTGACAAAGTGCCATCAATGGCTTGGTACATGCGGCGGTTTTGAGCAATCGCCACTTGGGTTAAAGCGAACACCAAAGCCACATTGTTGGTGTCTGACATGATGTAACGGTATTGCAACGAGGTATTGCCAATGTGATTGGCTGCCGCCACATATTGGGTATCTGCCAACACACCTGCATCTGTATAAGGCACCACGGCTTGGGCTTGTTTGACGGTAAACAACGCATCGTCAGGCAAAACAGCATTCGCAGTAGGATTCACCTCAATACTCAACCAATCGCCGTAATAACGCTGTGCCACGTCTGCAATGAAGTAAGACTGATTCAAATCATCGGTCGCATCCACATCGGTCGAGCCGGTAACGGTGTACAACACCTCACCAGTACCCACTTCAACACCACGGCTGTTGGTTTTACGTTCACGCACCACCAAATTGATTTCAGTATTGCTTTTGCCTTTTTCAAACGACACCCACACACCGGCATTGATACAGTCGGCCAACTTCACTGCCATCAGCCAATCGCCAGTGTTGGGCACTGTTTCTACCAAACTAATCTGATTGTCTGCGGCATGACTGAGCAAAATCCATTTATTTGAAGCAGTCTCACTGGCCAAGCGCATCACCACTGCAGCCGCCGCACCACGATTGAATGCTTCAAACATTTGCAAATAAGTACTGGCCGCTTGGGTTTTACGCAATGATTGGGGCTCACCCAAATAACGGTTCATTTTGCTGGCAGCCACCAACATTGGTTTATCAATGCGGCCACGGGTAAACATGCCCACGGTAGCAAAGGTTTGATCACCAGTTTCTTGTAATAAACGCTCAGTACGGTCATAAGGAATATTGACTTGTACGCCCGACTGTTGACCCACTAATTGGCGTTGATAAGTATTTTGTGCCATAAAGTTACTCCTGCTGTGCTTCAGGCACCGCTTCAATGAACACACCATGCGGTGCTACCCATTTGCCAATGCCGTTAAAGCTATTTACATTGCGCTGCAGTGTCGCCATGATTTCAGCAGTTTTAACCGTCACCACTTGGCTCTCACCACCACGCAAACACACATTGCCAACTTCTGGGTAAGCGACGGTGGCATAAGTACGATTGACCAATAAAACTGTGGCTGGATAGCGTTCAGGCTCAAATGGTGCAGATGCATTGGCTGTTTCAACTTCCACGGCTTCAGATACAGATGCCATTTGTGTGTTTTCAGCCTTCACTTTCGCTGCTGCTTTTTTCTGTGCCGCCGTCAATTTAATTACAGGTTGCTCAACACTGGCAGTGTCGCCAGCTTGAGCAACCACGTCTTTTTGAGTGTCTTCAGACATGGTTGCATCACCTTTCAATTAAAATTTCACATTGATCAAAGCTGCAGAATCAGCACACTGCAAATGCGGATTGACGGTGTCTACACCGGCTTCAAACACAAATTGACCTGTGATGCCATCTACTGTGGTAGCCAATGGTGAAACCGCCGCACCCAACGCAGTACCAGTGATGTAAGGATTGGCACCTGCTTGATCGGACGTACCGATACACAACATCGGGAAACCATCAGAAGTGGCAACTAATTCAGGAATTGGGCTGAAATACAATTCATATTTACCCAACAAACGACCCAAACGATAAGTGCCTGCACGTGGTTTCACATTGGATGCTTGTAAGATTTCAGGTGGCAAGGTGCCCAAATACGAAGCCGCTGACGCACCGACATAAATCACACCAATACCATTTAAATTGGTGCGTACAATCATGTCCAAATTGGCCGCCTCAATCGCCTGACCCAAATCCATCATAATGCTGGTGATGGAACGCTCATTCATACGGTTGGCTTTGTCCATTTCAAAATTGAATACATGGGCTGAAGCAATGCGCCACATGCGACGCACCGCCAAATGATGACGCTCAGCCACACTTTGGGTACGAATGGCAGCCATGTTTTGTGAACTTTGATCCAACTTCACATCCACTGCCCATTGGTGGCGTGCTTCTTGTGACACACTGTACAAAGCAGATGCATACGTTGCACGAATGGACTTGATGGTGGCGTGTGATTCCACCACTGGACGCTTTCCTTTCATATTGGCATGTTCAAAATCAATCGCGGCACTGAATTCAACCACTGAACCTGATGCCAATGCCGGTGTAAACACCGCGGACAAAACGCCTGTGGTAGCGTTACCTGTCACTGTCACCGCTGTACCTGCAGCTGCACCTGGCAAATGGAACGATTGTGAGAAGGTAATGGTGGTATCAGAACGATTGGCCATAGGATTGCTTTGACCGACCAACAAACCATTCACATACACACCCACTGCTGACGGCAAAATTGGTGAACCTGCCGCATCGACTGACGCATTTTTAATCGTTGCCGCCCAAGTACCACTGGTGTCAACGGCTTGAGCCATGCGTTGTGACATCAAGAACGGCTTACCCGCATTCAAGCCATCTAATGAGGCGTATTGTGCGTAATCACCTGAAGCGGCAGCAGCTCGATGACCCACCAAAATCACACGACCTTCCAAGCCTTGGTCCATGGCAATGCGGCCACTGAACGGCATCGGTTCAGAATAAGCCATCACAATCGCAGTCAACACTTGGCTCACGCTCATCGCACCGCCTGAGGCACTGTTCACATCATCGAATACGGTTTTTTGACTGCCTAAAAATTGGCTTGGTAAACCCAAAAATTCCGCATAATTTTTTGATACCAATGGCAGCGTCGAACGCAAAGCATCGTCAGAGACCCAAGCAGGTGCTGCATGACCATGCTCATGAGCAAACATGGCTTCGGATTTGGCAATTGAATCCATCACCAAAGAGGCAGTGTTGTAAGGTGCGGCACCTTCGGCAAAAGTCACGGTTTCAGGTAATACTGCCATCAAGTCTTGCACCACTTGTGGCGCACCACTATCACGCAAATGATCTTGCACATTGGCATCATCAAACACAGCAATATTGCTTGGCTTACCACCTGTGACTTTGTCCAAGGTTTGTTTGATGAATTGGTTGGTTTGATTTTGAACAGACGGTGTCATGCTCTTGGCTGCAGGTTGTGGCATACTTTTTCTCCAAATAAAAAAACGACATGCGTTGTTGGCATGTCGTATTGTCACTTTGATTGCAAGTATGATTTCGCAGCGTTCCCTATATTGCTTTCGATTCGCAAAAAGCTAATCTAACAATGACTGTTTACTGAATATGATAAAATACGCCATTATATTTAAAAAATAAAAAACCATAATTTATGAACTTCATCGACTTATTCGCTGGTATTGGTGGCTTTCACCTTGCTCTATCCCGTCTTGATATGAATTGTGTTTTTGCTTCTGAGATAGACTCTCATGCTCGAGAAGTTTATAAACTCAATCACAAGATTTCTGATGAGATTTTCAATGAGGACATACGCTCTATTAGTCCTGATGCCATTCCAGACCATGATATTTTATGTGGTGGATTTCCATGTCAGCCGTTTTCGCAAGCTGGGCACAAGCGCGGCTTTGATGATGTTCACAAATCAGAGCGTGGTAATTTATTTCATTACATAGCAGATATTATTAAAGAAAAACGTCCTAACGCGTTTATTTTAGAAAATGTACGTCATCTTCTTAAACATGATGAAGGCCGAACTTTCCAAACAATACGAGACATTCTTGAAAAAGAACTTAATTACACTGTTTATTTTAAAATCATCAAAGCTACTGATTTTGGCCGACCTCAACACCGACCTAGAATCTATATTGTTGGATTCAACAATCATACTGTAAACACAGTACCAAGTTTTGAATTCCCAAAACCAACTGGCACCACAATGACTATGTCAGACGTATGGGAAGGAGATTGTTCTCGCGAAATTGGTTTTACATTGCGCGTAGGTGGCAAAGGCTCACCTCTAAACGATCGAAGAAACTGGGATGGCTATTTAGTTAATGGCCAAGAGGTACGATTATCTCCAAAAGAAGGAAAGCGCATGATGGGCTTTCCTGATGATTTTCAATTATCAAAATCAAAAACACAAGCCATGAAGCAATTGGGAAACAGTGTTTGTGTTGACGTAGTTTATCATGTAGGCCTCGCAGTAAAAAAATACCTTGAACAAAATCAAATATCTGCAAATGAAAGTGACGGCATGGCAAATTTCAACAAAGGGGAATGGGGAGAGCTGTATGCTTTTTTAAAAGCAATTCAAAATCCTCAAATAAAATTTGGTGATACCAATACCAATATTTTAAACACAAACGACTTTATTACTGTTTTTTCATTACAACATAATGACCAACCATATCAATACACCATACAAAATAATCAGTTAATTATTTCAGAAAATGGCGTATTAATATCGGAGCACAATATTGATGAAATATTAAACCAAGAACGCCTGGATCAGTTTAAAAATGATATTGTTAATTCAAAAGCAACTTTTGAAATACAAGACCAAAATATACTTGAAACACTCAAAATCAATTCATTTAAAGGCAGCTCTTTTTCAAAAAAAGATGTGAGTGTAGGATTTAACTATCAACATATGTGCATTGAAAATGATCCATTGGGGATTAAATCATTTTTAGGTAACAACCCTACCCTTTTAAATGCCTCATCCAATACAAACTTTATTTTCGAAGTAAATGGGTTCCAAGGCAGAATTGATGATGTCAACTCAATCGATACCAAAAATAAAGTACGTGATCGCATTGCCTATATTGTAGAGCACGGCGGTAGTTTTACATTTAATAAATGTGAAAAACCAACCTTTGAGGAAAACCTTTTCAGAGTAGACAGCTGTATGCCTCAGATTTTAGGTAATTTACTGTTGCAGTACTACTCTGGTAGTGGCTCTGAAATTGCACAATTGATTACTGATGACTCAGAAAAAATCAAAATAAAACGATTGTTAGAAGCCATGTTGCTTGGGATGTTCCCAAGCAAACTGTGGGATGGCAATTACAGCTCAAATGGCATTATCGTAGTACGTAAATTAGGTGACCTACTGCTATACCACACATTAAAGCGTAATATTTTAATGAACTACTTATTTGAAAATACAAAACTTGATACGCCATCTACTTCACGCCATGGTTTTGGCAAGCTTATTGAAGAAAAGAACGGCTCAAAATTTTTCAAACTGAATTTGCAAATCCGAAATACTTAAAATCCACAATTAAAAGCCCACTCATATCATCACGTAGTGGGCTTTTAATTTAAATCAAATCATTGAAATCAGGGTTTGAAGCCTGTTCTAACGGCTGCAAATACACCACACTGGAGCGTCCTTGCGGCAAACTAGAAGGCGATGTAATGCTGGACACCTGATAACCATAAGCAAAATCAGGCAAAATCACATACACCCTGTCATGTTTTTTGATTTCGAATTCGCCTTCTATAACCGGCTCAATTAATACTGGCACATCACCGTTACTCACATTGAAGGTCTGCCAATTGCCCGCATGTTCCGCACCACCATATTGACTGGCAAACACCATTTTGCCCGCTCCCACAATTTCCAATTCATAATCGGCTTCATCTTCCATGCCCATTTGCATTGCACCACCGAATGTAGCGGCATTGTCAGGATCATTGTCTTCATCAGGACGCAGCGAGATTTTACGGTAGACCACCACGTCTTGAGACCAGATGTGATTCATCACCACCATGCGCTTAGCACGGTTGTTGGCATTCGATAAAGGATTGCCATTGCTCCAATCAAGACCCACGTTTGGCTCCTTCCAAAAGCTTTTGAATTTGAGCAAAGACCTCAGGAGTCGTATTTTGCTGAATCTCAGGATTGTTCAATTGACGGTTGATTTCACGAATCGCTTCCATATTGGCGGCTTTAGCCTGTGCTTTGGCTTTGGCAATTTCGGATGGTGTCATTCCCACACCGGCAATGCTTTTGGCTTTGCGGCGGTTACTGCTAAAAGCATCAGTCATGTCAGCAGGCACAGCGGCATTGGCATGTTGGCGGATGCGCTTTTTGTTCCAAGCCTCTTGGCTGATTTGCTCTGCCAGTTGCTCAATTTGCTTTTTGCCCATGGTTTTGGCTTTAGGCGTTGGATTCCCACGCATTTGTGCAATGTATTGCTTCATGTAGGCAGTAAAAGCAGGCGATTTGGTCAACACCAACATCACCCGCAACACGTGCTTACAGGCAATGCCACCCAATTTTGGATTGCGTATCTTGGGAAAGCCCGTCTCAGGCTTGCCTTGGGCAAAACCACCTACCGTAGCCACATAACGGTACCAAAAACGATGACGGCCACAATCACAATCAAAACGAATAGGACCACGTGCCACTGCTTCGGCCATTTTATTGCTGATGCGACCACCGGAAATGGCGGCCTGAAAATCCAAAAACTGTACCGATACCGCATGGTGGGTTTGTTTGGACTTGGCACTGGCATTGACCCGAAACACCACCACGCCTTCTTTGTCACGTCTTGCTGCCACCGCTGTATTGATTTCAGTTTCACAACGCAACAAATCGACCTTACGGCTTTTGTTAATCACAGTTCGTGGATGAATGCCACCGCGCACTTGCATGGATTTGAACTTGTCTTGCAACTCGTCCATCGCTTTGGCCAAATGCTGCAAGTCATCGCGGGTCAATTCTTCGGTCATCACCCCACTGGCAATATTGATTTTGGCCAATACCTCTTCAACTTGCGTCGGCTTTAAACCCAAGGCATTGCCTAGTGCCAAAATATTGCCCGCTTCGACCCGTTCTTGCTCGGCACGCTTTTCACGCGCCGCAATCACATCCAGCTGCTGTTTAACCGTTAAAGCGGCTATGGCTTCTTTGTTTTCGGCAACTACTTTATTTCGTGTGGCCATATCAATACAAACTCATGCCAGATTTGGTTTTAAGCATTGCGGTGGCTTTGGTAATGGCAATGGCCTGGCTCATTGGAATGAAGCGACGTGCGCCCTCTTGTACGGGTACATCCACATCGTTAAAACCCGTCACCGCAGCAGCGACCAACCAATCAGCACGGTTTTTGTACACAAATTGATTGGTCAAGCTGTGATCCAAGACTTGGCGCAGCTGAACATAGTGGACTTTATTCAATTGATAAGATTTGGCATGTTGCGATGCTTTGCGCATTTCACGGTAAGCATGGCCCACTCGCATAGAGTCAATCGGCATAGGGAACTCACAATCAAAGCTATTGGGATGCTTGGATAATAAGCCCACTATCCACCATATTGATTGAGCGTTCCCCATGTCACAAGAAGTGATGATTCGTGCCGCGTTTGGCGGCTATGACGGCAAACCCGTCGGCATTTTGTCTATGGTGATGGACATCGATGGCAAACCGACTTTGATTTGTACCCAAGAAGAAACGCCACCGAAATTTGGTTTACAAGACGGCTTTGTGTTGATTACTGATTTGGATGGTATTGGCGCCACCTCACTGTTTGACCAAACCGAATTCATCCCTGCCATTGAAGCGTATCGAGAACTCAAAGCCAAAGGCGCCATTGTTTTGGAACCCAGCTTACAAAAGCATGATGTATCCGACTCGGTACAGATTGCAGGTTTGAAAGATTCAGGCCGCTTCAATTACCAAGTGCAAAACGTGGGCAACGGTGCTGCCGCCATCTTGGCCACCGCACTGTATTTCAAACAATACTGTGGTACCCAAACCGTTTTATCTGGCATGAAAGGCTTTATGAACATGCTGACAACGATTTGAAACCGCGTTTTAACACTAAGATACTGACCGTTAATTTGAACTAAAGAGATTTGCCATGACGACTACCTATTATCCAAACAACTTCCAATTACCCATGCTCGATGAGCTATTGGCCATTGAAGGCATTCGAGACACTACTGAGTTTCAGGACGCTTTGCACGTTGCGGCCAAATCATCTTTGGAAGCTTTGCAATCTCAAGCCAAAAGCCGTGTGGTGTATGTACTTTGCGGCTCAGATACAGGCATTGAGATGCTGCAACGTGTGGCCGCGCAATATGGGATGGATTGTTTTGAATGTGTGAAGCTGCATACTGAGGAAACCATGCCTGTAAAGATTTTAGCGGGACAGCAGTTTATGAATTTGGTGGGGTACTTTTGAATATTATGATGTAAATACACTAAGATTCAAAGCAATACCAATTTGACAATTAAATCCTCAAGCCTAAATGTGAAATATGATTTTGTTAAATCAAAATCTATTCAATAGTTTGAATGATATTGAAGACTATACCACTAGCTGGCTGTGGTTTACAACCATGAAAGGCCTCATCAAGCCAATGGCGGCAAGCCGCCATTGATGACTGTTTGATTCTGTTTATTCGGTCCATTAAAAATGGGAGGATTACCAAGATATGGTTTACTAAATTAGTCCTTACTCAACAATTTAGGGTTAATTATTTAAAAGGTCTTAATCTAATAACTCTAGCCAGTTAGATATTTCACTAGCTTTTCTTTTTAATTCTACAGAATGAGTTTTATTTGATAATTTTCTTAATATGAAATTTGATTTTCTCATATATGGTATTAAAGAGCGATGTCTATTATATGTAGGTACTTGTTCATAATAACGCTTCATATTTTCCAATTCATTAAGACATTCTGAAAGATTATTATTTCCATAATAAAAATCTCCTAATCTATAAAAATATTGTATTTTTACTATATGAAATTGGGTACGTAGATAATCATCTAAATTTGATAAATCAATATTATTAATGAGCTGGTTTGCTTCATGAAATTTCTTTTGATACATATATGCACGAATTAAAGTGATTTTTAAATCAGGTGAATTCTTTTCAAATGAATAAGCTTTTTTTAAAATTTCTAGAGCCTTTTCAGTATCTCCATTATCTAGTAAAAATCGTCCATACCAATAAAAGGTCACTGGTGATTTTGGAGCTAATTGCGTTGCTAATTCGAAGCTTTCTTCTGCTTCAAAAATATTCTCTTGCTCCTGATAAAAATAAGCATAAACCCTATGAATTTCATGGTACTCAGGAGATAAAGCTTTTAACTCATCTAAAATTTTTTGAGCTTTCTGAAATTCTCTATCCTTAATAAAATTCATAACAACATTTAATTGACGCACAATAATTGCATCTTTTTTATCTCTAATTTGTATTGCCGTACCTCTATACATTTTTTTATCTGCATATTGATAGTTATCTGCTGAGGATTGCAATTGTTTTAATTTTTTTGTGATACTTTCACGGAAAGACTTAGTTGGTGGATACATTAAAGACAAGAATTTCTGAGCAAGTTCTGATAACTCATAGCTAGATTTAGTAGTGCCAAGGATAGGTTTATTTTTTTGATTTAACATATTAGTAGTTAATAACAAATTAATACAATTTTGCAATTTCATGGCATTATAATCTGTTAGGAACTGTAATTCAGGAAGCTCTCTTGCTCCTTTAGCACAAAGTAAAATTTTAGTAAGATTTTTAGTTTCATCATTTAAAAATTGATATACATTTGACATACAAAATGTTAAAAACTTATCAGGATTTTGCAATACTTCTTCTGGTCGTTTACCAGCTTGGACACAACTTACAAACCATTTAATAAAACTAGGATTACAGTTCATTCTTCTGACATAATTTATTAGAATTTCTTCAGATAAATACTGTAATTCTTTGATAGACCGTGTGGATGCTAAAGTTCTTAAAAATCTTGAAGCATTTTTTTCATCGATACCATTTAATTTAATAGGATGCTCATATGCCCCTAATCCAATTCTAGAAGTAAAAATAATTTTACTACCTACACCAATATCTTGTACTAATTTCCGAATATTATCGTCTAAAATCGTTTCTAAATTATCAATAAAAAGAGCAATTTTAAAATTATTCAAATAGCAACGAATTTCCTCTAGCCCTGCTTCTAAATTATTAGTTTCTATTCCACTCAAATCATGAGCAATATGTGAAATAACATCTATTGAAGATGAAATGGCATCCTTAATATCATTAATTTCGGTAAATGATATTTTTGTTGTTTTAGAAGAAATCCATATTACAGAGTCAAACGGTTTTTCAGGATTATCTAATAAATCATAGGCTACTTTTAAAGCTAATGCGGTTTTACCAATACCTCCTTCACCAATTACTGATATGACAGAAACATTTTGCTTCAAGCATAATTCTTTAAGCGTTTTTTCTTCATTATCTCGACCAATTAAGCCTGTCTCATCATAATCAGGAACTGGTAAATTATGACCTAAGAAGTTTAACTGTTGCTCATCTGGAATGGTGAAATTTGAAAAAACATAATTAGAATCTTTATCAATTTCTGTCTTTAAAGATACTAATGGGTACCATATTTCCTGGGAATTAACAGTGTTTTCAATTAAATTTATACAGAATTCGAAAATGAAATGGTAATCACTAAATGAAATGGGCCTTGAATGCATCACAGCATTTCGAATTTGAATCAATTTTTCAAACTCAACATAATTTTTATTAAACTCTTGATAAATAATATCATTAATGTAATTTTTACTTAATGAAATAATTTGGAGTAAATCTCCATAGTCAAAATAATCAATAATATCTTTTATATATAATATTTCATCTTTAAAACCAATATCTTTTTCCAATCTTTCTATTGCTTTTTGAGTAGCATTTTGAGGTAAAAGAAAAGCATGCTGACTGATATCAAAATTACCAATAAAAGTTATTACTAAATTTTTTAAACTAACTTCTAATGAAGAAATATAAGCATAAGCAGTGATTCTATATAATGAATTTTGCATAATTACCCCTATTTTTGAAAATATTCAAATCGTATTATTTATAACAATATTGGAATGGTGAAATATAACTGCTCATCAATGGAGTATATTTTCGACCAAAACCTCCATAGAGTCAGATAATTTAAAAAAATTATTAAAAAATTAATTACTTATTCTCTTTAGCATCTCAAACACCACCCTCACAAACTGATTGAACTTTGCAGGATCTGGAAGCAATTGCATTTGTTGATTGTTGTGTGCTTCGCTGCTGGCAAAGATGGCATCTTCTGTACGGGTCGTAAAGTCACCTAACATAGCTTGTTCAGGTGCATTGTTGGCGATTTGCTTCATGGCGGTTTCATCCTCTGCGACCTTATCACGAATGGTGATGGCGTAATTGAGCATATCTTAATCGGTAAGATTCTCTGTGTCGTAAATAGCATTCAAGCATTTGTTTTTGATCTTTAGCTTTGCCTGAACTCAAATCTTGACTGGGGACTACAATTGAAATTTATCCTTGTAATTTGATGTGTTTTTGTTTTAGCTTGAACAAGCGATAAAACTCATACTAATTATACGAATGTCATTATAAAACACTAGCATAAGCATACAAAGTTTAATTGCCGCTTAACTAAAATTCATTGTATTTCTTAGCACACCCCTTAGATTGATTCACAGGATATTTTTCTGCATTTTTAATCATTTTTAATTCGCAGGCTTTTAAAATATCAATATTTAATTTACTGGCCAATTGAATTAAATACAATTGAACATCTGCAATTTCTTCACTCACTGCTTGTAATTTATCATCGTTTAAATTAAATGATTGCTCTTCAGTCAGCCATTGAAAAGGTTCCATGAGTTCCGATACTTCAACAGACAGGGCCATTGCCAAGTTTTTAGGGGAATGAAACTGACTCCAATCCCTTTCTTCTGTAAATTTAATTAGATTTTGTTGTAATTGTTCAAACGATTCACACATATTATTTTCACTTAAAATATCATAATAAAAGAGCAACTAATTTACCTAGAACCTTCAAATCAGACTCCTTTAAAGAGTATTTTTCATACGCATTTTTTAAGGTACCAATATAATACTCCTGAGCATCTAACGTACTCATTAGGCAGATATCATCACTGTTAAATTCATCCATATCTTTATTAAAAACATAATGAGTATCTGGTTGAATTTGATCAATTACTTCTGCTCCATCTATGGTAGCCACAAATAAGGTGGATATTGGTTGAATATAATATGGGCATTCAAACCATTGCTCAGTAACACTAGGATTAGCGTAATTGTAAACTGGTAAATAGACTTTATTAGGAGCAGTTTCTAATGTTGACTTAATTAGATTAGGCTTAAACTTTTGTAAATCAAAATTTTTTTCAGGTTGAACACTATTAGAAGGATGTGCGTTCAAAAGCTTTTTAAAATAATTTTGAGTCTCTTGGTCTGTACAATAAATAAAACAGCCCTTTTGTCCTCTGGTCATCAAAGTACGATATGTATTTTTGATAATAGAACCCACGAGATTTTTTGCATGTTCGGCATCTGATTTTAATAATTTTTTATAACCAGAAATCGATTTATCACTTTTCGCTCTTTTGTCAGGGTTCGTCACTACCTTGCCATCTCGGATAACAAAATCATCACCTATAATTACACCAACATAATCAAACTCTAGTCCTTGGCATGTGTGAATACAACCAACTTCCTCTACTGACTTTGGTGCAATAGCCCATAACATTCCATCACTTCCCAAATTCCATTTTGCTGAATACCCGCAATTTTCTATAACGATGTCATCTAAATCAGGATTATTTTTACTACTCCAAGGCCAACAATATCCTGCAACCATTCTAGATTTATTATTAATATCATTCAGTTTTCGAATGCAATTATGTAGTTCTACAGGATTATCAAACACTCTAAAATCATAATCTATACCATCTAAATCAAGATTTGCTGTTGGACGAATATTCAATACTGAATCCAACCATGCCAAATAGCCATCCGAACCATTGCATCTGAATTGGGATTCTAATTCTAGCTCTGTTACTTTTGCATCTAAGGCAAGAGCATGTTTTTTAATTTCATCAATACTACCGATATCTTTAAATGTTACTTTTTGGGCTTCATCAATAAAAAATATTGATAATTTAGATGCGGCAATAATTTCTTTAATTTGATTCTCACCTAAGTGACTAAACATTCCTGACTTTGCATTAAGACGGTGAGCCTCATCTACCAATAAAGCATCAAAAAAATTTGTCTCTTGGTCAATGTAACTACCAGATCCTTTAAAAAGGCTATCTATTCGTCCTTTAGCGAGAGATTTTGTTAATTTTGCTTTAAATACATCTCTGGGGGCAGAGTTTTTTGATACATATTGTGTTAATAATCCTTGGTGAGTAAATTTTACCAATAGATTGATTGCTAATACTGATTTACCCGTTCCAGGACCACCTTTAACAATTAAACAATGTTTCTGATTTAACTTTGTTTTTTCAGCAAGCTGTATAGCTTGTTCATACACCAATTTCTGATTATCAAGGAGGATGAACTCTTCATTACCTTGAAGCATTGATGATAGATAGTCTGATAAATTTTTACTTGGTTTGATTTTGCCATTTTCGATTCGGTACATTACATTTGTAGAATCACCAAATTTAATGTGTTTACTGATAAATCGAGATAGTTTTTCAACATCAGAAGAAATAAATACGGGTGCTTTATCAATATGTTCTTGATAAACATCATGCTTTACCTCTGCACTATTTTTTAAATTATGCAGATACGTACATGGTATTAATTGTATGTTTTCGTTACGTACAGTTTCATTGTAATCATTAATCAAGGCAGAATAAGTCCAGGCTTGGTAAGATGGATGGACGACTTCTCTTAATTGCTTACCCAAAAATGTTTTTACAATAGCATCTTTGTTTGTTCGCTCTAGATCACTCCACTGCTTAAGCTCTATAATAATTGCAGTATCAATTTTTTCTGGATTCTTGCCAGTGACAATGAAATCAACTCTTCTATTAGTCAAAGGAATATTATATTCAATTGAAATATTACTATCGTTAGGTATTTCAGGATCCATCATCACACTCATCATGAATCTTAATGAGTTTTCCCAGGAAATCTCCTCACTTTTGGGTGAGTTACGATTCAACTTTCTGTAAACTTCATTTTTCACGATATCAGAAATATGATTTTTTCTAACGTCATTAATAAATTTATCTTTTGAATTCTGATAGACAATCATAGCAATATAGTTTACTTAAAATTTTTAATATCTATTATGGTATAACTAAAACTACAATTTTTCATTATTTGATTGTCATTTAAGATGCCAATTAATATCAATCCTTAAGATTTATGTTTTCACCTAGCAAGATTACTATAAGAAATTGCTTTTCAAATGAATAAAAAATCCCTTAATGACTTTAAATATCTCTTTTAGCATTTTTTTAAAAAACGTTACTTATTTGGTTTGATTCATAGAAAGGGCGCCCTGTAACCTTACAAGACGCCACCATTGAATCAATCAAAGTTCAAACCATTACTTATAAATCCCCACCACTTTGCGCCAATCCTTTTGGCTCTCGTAATCGGCATCCCATGGATAATCACGCATCGTCATGTGATTCAACGCCACCATATCGTGTTTCCTGCCAAAGTTTTGAGTATGAATCCACACAACTTTGAAATGTTCGCTCACTGAGCTGACCATTTTCGGATTGATAACGCTTAACGCCATTTTGTAATGATTGAACCAACAGAAAATCCAATCCATGCTTTGGGCTGCGTTGACCAAATTTTTAACTTGATGCTCTTCCAAGACATAGCCACTCGGCTTTTCAGTCGTGAGTAATAAGCGGTGCAAATATTCCGTAGCCTCGCCAACTTGTTCCAAGGTTAACTCATCGATGTGTTGGACGTTAAAGCGTTGGTGCACCAATTTGTAGGCGTCAGGGTACAACATGGATTTTTTGCTGACGATGGCATTGACGGCATCACGTAATCCTGTGCGTTCATCTGTGGTAGTTGAGCGTCCTGTAAACTTCTGTGCTTCGGTTTCGATTAAATCCAACACCCATTTGCGGAATTGTTTGGCGACTTCGGTCTTGGCAAAGAAAGCGATTGCATAGCAACCACGCAAACTGAAAATACGTACAGGCATTACCACTGAACCCGTTTTCCTAACGACGGTCAAATTGACCGTCGTTGACATTTGCTCTGTAAATTCATCTGAATTACGGTTAAAAATCTTGGTAACAGAATCAACAGCCTTGTAGCCAAGTGCTTTTGCAAGCTCGGCTGAAGTAATCCAAATTTGGTTGTCGGTATGTGAAACACGATTCAAAGAAACTTGATTGAAAGACAGTGCGTTCATGATGAACACTCCTTGTTATTTTTTACGAAATTAACAAGCCCAATTGGGCGGCCAAGAGGTTCGTAAGCCCTAACAAGCGGAGGCTGGAGTTATTCCCCTTACGGGTATTGTATTCCTCACCCTCTCGACCATAATTTTGACGCACTACTGCCTAAAACAATAGATACACGAATTCTATGGACGAAAAAATATCACGCTATCGTGGTGAGACACGGCTGTTAGAAGGCTACGACACCTTGAGTGCATCATAAAACAAAAAAACCACCTGTGCAAGGTGGTTTGGGTTGATAACATCCATTAAATAGGAGGCAAATTATAGTGGCTCACCTTTTTGAATGATTGAGTACTTTTTAAAGACTTTTGCCATTCGAGGTATTCGCTTTGAATCTTTAGCTTTTTAAATTTATCATTTAAAGTTACCAAATCATGGCTATCATAGCCGAGGTTTTGTTGAGCATATAATGTAAAGCTTTTAATTGACAACATGGATGTTCCCCTATGAGTTGATATGGTCAGCAGACAGCACAAATCAAAATTTCGCTTCAGTTGGCTTTTAGAATCATTGTGCTAATAAATAACCCGTCTATGAAGACGGGTTGATGAACACCAATTTACTTCACTACATTTAAATTAAATGTAATTAAGCAATGGCTTGAATATTAGTGGCTTGAGGGCCTTTAGGTCCAGACTCACTGTTAAAGCTTACTCGTTGATTTTCAGCTAAGGTACGAAAGCCTTCGCTTGTAATAGCTGAAAAGTGTGCAAATAACTCAGCACCTCCGTTATCAGGTGTGATGAAACCAAAGCCTTTAGAATCGTTGAACCATTTTACTGTACCAGTTTGTTGAGTCGACATTTAATCATTCCTTTTATGTTTATATAACAATATTAAGGTTTACTTAATAAAAAACTGAACCTGATAACTTAAAGAAACAATCAATAGAAAACTAACAAATTTATGATAGTAAAATATCTTGGAGACCTATAGAAAGACAGAGATAAGTGAATTCATTACTAAACCAACTTTTTCAGTATAACCCATATATCAAAAGATAAGTTTTTTATTTTTGATATATTATTTTTTGTTATAAAAATATATTTAGTATCAAAATTCTCTTCTCGCATAATAATGCTTTTACAATTGACATTGTTTTCTATGCTACTACAATCCCAATAGATTCTTGCTCCCAACATACGCTGGCGAAGAGGAGGTTTATGTTGCGTAGGTATGAGTTTTCATATGGCACTCTCATATTCACCAAGAATCCCCATTTTCTAAGCAGTCGCTCCCATGATGCAACGTGTAGGTGTAGGTGCATCATGCGTAGGAATGAGCATCCCATATCTGTACTCATCTCCATCGACTGTTTCTCAATACCACATGAAGTGAGATTTTGACACTTCTAAGCGGCCTGTATGGCCGTGAACTTCCGATATAATAAAAATCATCATCAGCACTTTTTCTAAGCGGCCTGTATGGCCGTGAACTCAACACTTCGAGCCATTCATTAACCGACAATTTTCTAAGCGGCCTGTATGGCCGTGAACTTTGGCGTCTCAGTGCCATTACCTGTGATAGTTTTCTAAGCGGCCTGTATGGCCGTGAACCTCAAGCCCTGATATTCCGCTCGCTTGACTGCTTTCTAAGCGGCCTGTATGGCCGTGAACCGTCTAACTTTTTCCAATTGTCAGAATCACAATTTCTAAGCGGCCTGTATGGCCGTGAACTGCGCTTCAAGATGTAGCGTATCAAAAAGAGTTTTCTAAGCGGCCTGTATGGCCGTGAACAGTTACTAAGAACGCAATCGGCACATTCTTGCTTTCTAAGCGGCCTGTATGGCCGTGAACTCTGCTAATGCAACCTGCAAATCGTGGTTGATTTTCTAAGCGGCCTGTATGGCCGTGAACGGCACTGAGAATGGCGGCAACGATATTGCAGTTTTCTAAGCGGCCTGTATGGCCGTGAACGCAAGCTAATGGTGGTGGTGTTGAGACTATTTTTTCTAAGCGGCCTGTATGGCCGTGAACACCAATTCGAAGCTGCTGCTCCTGTATCGACTTTTCTAAGCGGCCTGTATGGCCGTGAACAGTAAACATAATCTACAAAAACAAGATACCACAATGGTTTGAAGCCTAAAACCTGTTAAATACCCAAATTTCAAGCTTCAAACATAAGTGATTGATTTTAATTATTTATTAAAGAGCGCATAAATATTGGGTTAAAATTGATATGACGCCACCTACGCCACCTATTATAAAATTTTAATGGACACAATCAAACAATGAATCCATCAAAGCTTTGTTTGCAGTAGCTGTTTCCAATACCTTCTTCTCCCGAATGACTTTAAACAAACCATCGAAAGCGTCATTGATGCGTTGGCGCTCTTCACCTTGTGGATAAGCGCGCTCACCGACTCGACCATTGCCACCTTGGGTTGAATAAGCCAAATAATCATTCTTGCGCCCTTGCTCTTCCAAACGATCCTGTAAATATGCTGAAAACGCACGCGCTGCCATTTCAAAGTCTTTGGACCAATACTTGCCTTCTTTGCCCATGTCCAATTCAATAGCGTTTTTATAGAACTCACTTTGTCCTGGCAAGCCATCAAACGTTAAAACACCATCTGCACTGATATCGACATCGCTCTCACTGCCCAAAGTCCAGTGACGCACTAACAAGGTGTAAGCCACATTCGAGCGAAGCTCTTGGGTTTTGGGCGGTGTGGTGGCATAATTGCCATGGCTTCCAATCCACTTTTTTAGGTCACTCATAGCGGCATTGAGTGGCAAACGGCTGCCTCTCAAGAAATTACCCGCCATGCTTTCAAGGAAGGCTTTGGTGTCTGCACTTGGCTGATGAACATCAGGAATGAATGCTTTAGGATATTCAAACTTCAAAACCCCATCAGTCTTCATCATGGCCATACGCAAGGCTTTGAATACCTGAGCCAAATCCACATCAGGCAAATCATCAGGATTGCTGGTACCCATGAAACTGGCACTGCCAACGGTTTGTGTGGACAAATCTTTAATCAAGTTATCCAATGCATGGAAATACTCATGGCCAAGACTCCCACCGCCTTTCATTTTGGTGATGTTGATGACCTTACTGGATGACTCATAATGCGCTAATGCGCCTTTCTTGCCTCGAGCACCAAACGCCAGTGCCAAATTGCCTCTCAATCCCAAGTATTGTGGTTCGATGCCTAAAACATCCGACATGTCCAACATCGCAGCAGCGGCATTTTTCATGTGAAATTCAGCGGCAGATTTGTCTTTTAATACCCAATTGCCTGATTGAATGCCTTTGAAACCAAACATGTCTTGCAACTGCTGCGAAGAGGTTAAATCCACCTCTTGCCCACCAATACGTTCAATGTCTTCTGCAGACTCCAATTGAAACGATGGCTTTTTGGGTTTAGAAGCACCTTCAGGAGCAGCATTGCCTTCACCATCAGTACCAGTTTTAAAATCTGCACACCAATTAGACCAATCGGCGTATTTTTTATCGCGTTGGGCATTGCGCAAAGTAGTGTTGACCGATTTACTGGTCCAACTAAAAAAACGCTCGCCCAATTCAGCCCAAACTTGGCTGTCGTAAGACAACAACTTCTCTCGCCCACGGACACTAATTTGTTTGAAGTTGTTATCAATATTTTCTTCAAAAGTAATGCCTGCAGTCAGCTCATCTTCGTACAACATGCGCATCAACTTGATGCTAGGCATGGCCACAATGATTTCATTCATTACTGCAGCCACATCTTTGAACGTCAAACACACCTCCAAACGCTCCCGCAAATTGGAAATGGCTTGTACGTAGTTCTTTTGACTGTGCTGACTCAATGGATGTAATGGCATTTTGTCCATATTGGCATACACCCGGCTGATGAAATACGCCACCTGTGAAGGCATACCTTTGTCCGCCAATGCCGCCCAATCTACCCGTCCAAATACGTTGTCTTTCACAATCAATGACTCAGACAAACGTGGGTCTTTGGCCAACTCATCCCAATCGATGTCATTGGCGTTCACTCTTTGCCCATCACGCTTGGCCTGTAAGATAGATTTTTGAGCCAATTCTTTGCGTGCACCGGCAATGTAAGCGGTATCTTTCCAACGATAATTTTCAGCTGTGGTGGTATCTGATAAATCATCATCGATGTTTGCTGCAGCAGCCAAATCATCTTCATCCAAACCCACCTCATCTTCGCTTGGTGGCAATTGATTATCTGTATCTTCTGCAGTCATGGGTGCCTCAGGCTGTTGTGAAACAGCCCCATTGCTTTCGGACTCTGTCTCAGTTTGCATTTGATCAGATTCTTTTGGCTCTGCTGCAGGTTCAGGCTCTACCACTGACCCTGACGCCACCACAGGTTCAGGTTCTGTCGCCATCACCGCCAAACCAAGCTGCAAACGCAAAGCCTGCACCATCTTAATCCAATCCAATTTCTTTAATGAGTCGGTTTCGGCATTGCGTGCTTCAATCGCTGTCTTAAGCTCACCATTCAAGCGCAAGCGTTCCATCGTATTCAATTCCATGCTCATTCCCCCTTTATTGGCTTAATTCATCTAATTTGGCGGTATAGGCATTGACCGCTTGTTCTACCATGGTTTGCATTTCAGTATTGTCACCACCGTTATAACGTAAAGCGACTGCAGTCATTCGTTCGTGAAAACCTTCATCCATCACATCAACCAAACCTTCAATGACCTCTTGTAAGAATGCTCGATCCGTATCATGACCAGACTCATCGGTTTCTTCAGGCTCAAACGTATCTTCTAACTCAACCCATTCACCATCTGCATTTTGTACTTTTACAAACAAATTCAACAAACTACCATCATCTTGTTGACTAACATCATCAAAAGTGGCAGTATTAATCATGCTTGAAACCCCAGCTTTGGTAGTTGGGAAAGGTTCGGGCTGTAAAGCGACGCTATCTAGTGTCGCTTTTACTTTATTAGGCAACATCAAATCATAGTGTAGGTACCCATGAATATCTCGCTCTATCATCACTACAACCTGATGCAACATCCCATCCACACTAATAGTATTTTCAAGTTTGTAATATTCAAACGTACCTGGTTTAGCAGCTAATTTGAAATTTGGCTCTACTACCGCATTTCGTGCTGTTTCAATAATTTCTTCAATTTTGGCGGCCAGTAAGATTTTTACAGGATTACCGGTGTAAGAAATAAACTCCTTCACACTCCGGTTACGAATTTCCACTTTACGCACATCACCATTTTCATCTCGTGGCATAGCAGGACAATCCACCCATTTACCACGCAATGATTCCAAATGTGTACGAGCAGCTGCACGCATTGCTTTTTTACCTTCATCGGTACTTAAATCGAAGTCACCCAATTCATTTCCTACAAATTGGACGGGTTCCAACTGTGAATTTAAAACTGGCTCCGGTTCTAAAGCCGGCTCTGGCTGCGAATTAACAACATCCTCCAGATTGGCTACATGCTCACCATTACTATCAATCACGCTCACAATCTCAATATTCCATCCAGAATCATTGACAGCACTATCAAACGCAGCTACATTTGAATTCATAGGAGTCTGCCCAAGCAGTGACCGACCAACAAGATTGTTGCCCAAAGCATCAAGAACTGAATTGTTGGAGCCAGTATCAAGCTTGGGTTCGGCTCCTTTTAATTTATTGTGATATGCCAAGAATTCAAATTTTGCGTTTTCACGCTCAGCCACTGTAACGATATGCGTAACTGTGTAGCTTCCAATCACAGCCTCACCCTTAAAGCGGTGAAAAGCCACAAAGCTGTCTTTTCGGTCCTTTTTAACTCCCTCACGTCCCAAGTAATCGCCATTTTTTAAGGTGTTTGGTACGAACGGAATAATCGCTGCTCTAAAGCGATCTTTATCTGTACCCAATCGCATCTCACGCGTAGCAACTGAAGTAAACAATACATCACCAATCACTGTTTTAACGTATCGGCCTTGAAAGTTTTCACGCATATAACGCTGAACGGCATCATACAAATCAGCTTCACCGGCATTCATGAATGCGTGAATATCTGTATTAAGCAAATCAATGTTCATTTCAGATGGCTCTACGCCATTTGGCACTTGTTGCGGTTTCGGCTCTACAACAACCACACTAGAGCCACTTTCCAATGCCGCGATTTGGTCCAACAAGCTCTGTAAAACATTCTTCTTCTGCTCAATGCGCTCTTCTGTGGCTTTGATTTCTGCTTCGTTCTCGGCGGCTTTGGCATTGGCACGGGCAAACTTGGTGGCGTTGGCTTCAACCAAGGCCATAATCTTCTTGGCAATGGCAGAAATGGACTGATCTTGGCCATTCTCTTTGGCCACCACGATGGTGATATCTTTTTTATTGAGCATCCACTTCCAAGACACCATTGAATCATCAGGTGATAGCTTATTGGGTGTTACATCAGGATTATGAAAGAACACTGATACTGTTTGGCCATCGCTCATGCTGAACAACATGGCAATGTTGGTGGTGCCACCTTGGCGGTATGGCTCAGTGACTTCAACGCCACCTTCTTCCACCACCTTAATGTCATCACCTGCAGCACGATTCAAAGCCATGCCGATTTGGGCGGCTTTCTTTTGGATTTGGTTATTAGGTATTACCAAGGCATCCAACACACCCAACTCGCCACCATCTTGGTGTTCAATTTGGTCTAATAAATCACGGTGGTTATTGGCTTCAATCAATTGGCCATAAGCACTGTCCATGACACGCATGTCGTATAAAACACGGCTGGCAGCCGCGGTAGGTTGATCCCAATCATATTCAGGAATTTGTTGCATGGCTGTCTCGCTGTAAGAGTCGAAAGGGAGGGATTGGGCTGTCATGGCTTCGGTGTGATTACCGTACTCTAGCCACCATTTGAATTGAGAAACCGTACAGGCGACCACACTCATGGGCTTTTTGCCAAAGCAGCCAAGGCTGTACACATTGATGGCATGGTCTTGGTCTAGAAAACCAAACATGACTTTGTGTTCATCAAAACCCACACCTTGTTTGTCTTGGTTAATCACATACACGGTATTGGTTTCAGGATACGGCCCAACGTAACAATCAATTGGGTCTTGGTCTGCCCCTTTGGTACCAACCAATTCGCCGTAATCATCTGAAACCAAAATCGGTGGGCGGCCTGATTTGATACGATAACTGCCTGCCACAGACTCAATACGCACTGGCAAGCCATAAACCGATGTAACACGCCCATTTTCATTGCGGGTGACGTTGCCCATCACACACCACCTTGCAGCGCGGCTAAGGTTGCCTGTGCTTCGGCAATCAAGCCATCCAATTCAGCTTCTTGTGCTTCCAATGCAGCTTTACGGGTCACACGGGTGGTAGCTGCGCCTTTAGGCGGTGTGGCCTTTTTGCGCGCCAAAGCCTTTTGAAATTTGGTAGCGTTGGCATCCAAGGCATTGACGATTTCAGCCAAGGCTTTTTTGATATCGTCTTGCTCTTTCATCGGCAAAACTTTGCCATTCATGCGCACCTGGTAAATGTCACCGGTTTGTTTCACACGCAAGACGATGGTTTGAGAGTCTGCCAAAGTAAAACCAATTTCACGGTAAGTGATGCTGTTCTCACGTTTGGTCTTTTCAGCTACCCAAGATGCGGCAATTTCAGCCCCTGCTCGCTTAAAAGCGGTGACCAGCTTTTTGGGTGCTGTTGTATCGTTTCCCTTGAGTTCATCCCAAGTAAACAAATGATTGGTATCTGCCATAACAAAAGCCCACTACAGTTGTTGTAATGGGCTTATTATCAAGCGGCTGATGATGGCAGTTTCGAAGCGTTCCCTCTTCCACTAAACAGTGATTTGCACTACTTGGCTTTAAACTCCTTAATAGGAATTGGTTTGTCTTTAACCAACTCCACCACACCTTCATTCAAGCCATTGAAATTTTTAAAGTGAATGGAAACCCCATCATTACCCACCATACGCATACCACTGCCTGAAACTGCAATTTTTAACAGGTGGTTTTTACCTGAGTTATCCATCATCGTCGCGGTTTTAAAACCATCGTTCGATTTCAATTCAATGGTTAAATCATAAGGGCCTGTAAAGTAGATGACTTGGGTTTCTTGCTGTATGGCATGTTCAGTACTAGAAACTTGCTTACTCTGTTCTACAGTCGCACAACCCACCAATCCAACAGCGATTAATCCCAATATGATGGCTTTTTCCATAACATTTCTTTCAAATTTGACGTCTCATTACATGAGCATATACTCACAAATCACCCTAAAAATATAATTTATTTTTATTAAAAATGATTTATTTATTACTCTATGCTATAATCGCTCTACCTTGTTAGTTTCAACAGCCAAATTGGCTCTTCTGTAATACCTTCTGCTTGATCCTCAGAAAATAAAAACAGCAACATCATAAGAAAGGACTGACGCTATGCAACATAGACGCAGACTGAATACTTTCCGTGCCATGAAAAAAGCTCAGGAAAATACTGAACAATCTAAATAATTAATAAAAAATATACCGCCATCAGGCGGTTTTTTATTGCTTAATCACTTGATAGTGATTGCCGCCATCTTCGCCTTGGCCAGTTCCAAAGCACTCTTTTTCTTCTCTTGCGCACCCACGCCACCATCAGCTCGATCACTAACGTTGTAATGCACGCCTTCCAAATTCGCAAAACACACCGTATCAAAAATATCGGGTGATTTGATGCCTTGGGCGGCCATCTTTTCTTTACCCATGATTTGGTAGCGCAACACACCCGAATCGGTAAAGTTGTAAGGGATATGTGTCGCCTGGTAAATGAACATTTCCTTGGTCTTCTTAGGCAAGTTCCACAAAAAGCGAATCCGGCCTTGGCGTATGGCATCACGAGTATGGACCGAACATTGGGCGCGCTGATTGATGAAACGGTTTTTGTACTCGGTTTTGAAATTGGGTTTGCCCCATGATACCCGTACCACATCAAAGCCTTCGTCTTCCAAATCCTTACACAGTTGCAAGCCATTGCCGCCACTGTCGATGATCAAGCGAATGTTGGAGTATTTGGCGGCCTCTTCAGCAATGCGTCCTTTAAACTGCTTCACATCAATCCCATTGCTGAAAATCGGTATATCAATGAAGTCAATCAAACGGTTTTCACCCACACCTTTGACTTTGGCCAAAGTAGCGACAGAATAATCTCGGTACTCACCTGCAGCGACATCGCACAACAGAAACCAGCCCCAATCCTCGTCATCTTCGGCAATCAGAGGTGTGGTGTTGGCCATCGCTTCATCCAACATGCGCCGGTGTATTAAGGTTCGTTCTTCATCTTCGGCAAACTGTCCCAATACCCGTATGCGGTACTCAACTGAGTCACGACCACCTGATTCCACCTCTCGTGCTTTGAGCCACTTGCGGCTCACGTGTGGGGCGTTCTCAGAGTTGAAACACAGATTAATCCAACCGCCTTCGTCCACAGGTGTGTTGATGTGGGACAAGGTGTGGTGGGTGTCGTAGAAGTAACCCGTGGTTTTAACGCCTTGGCTGAATAGGAATGTGCGATTGCCCTCTTGGGTTTGGGTACCATTAATCACGTCGTAGTGACTGTCGGCCACACCTGCAGCTTCATCAATGAAAATGGTTTGGTAATAACGGTGCTTACCGGCAATGGCCACAGAATCAGCATTGCCTAAGGCAATTTTGGCAATAAACCATTGGTCTTTGTAGCCATCCATGTACCACCGTTCAGCCTTTGGGTGGGTGCGTCCTGTCAGCCATCCCATACCATCCAGCATCTTAATGCGCTGAAAATTGTCGTTCATTTCTTTCCACACACCATCAGCCACCTGTTGAATCACCGGTGCGCCCACATAGGTGTTGGAACCGACTTCAATCTTGCCATCGTATTCCACCACAGGGAAACACCACATCGAATGCAGCGCAGCACCACCTAGCCAAGCGGTTTTGCCCGTACCAGTACCAGACACCACAGAGATACGTGATGTTGGATTGATGGCCAATTGTGATAAGACTTGTTGGTCACGGGTCAATGTCAGCCCACACAAGTCAAACAAAAAGCCTTCAAGGTTGAATTGGTACTCCTTCAAGAAATCATGGTAAATCGGCAGGCTTAAAATGGATTGAATGGCCATCAGGCGTCCTTAAATTTATCGGATTGTCGTTCATACAGCTCTTTGGCCAAACGTTCAGCCGCCTCAAAAGCCGCCGCACGTCTGGCCGCACCGTCTTGTGCCAACAGCTTCAAGGTTTCAGTACTGGCTTCAATCGTGGTTTCCACTTTCAGGTTGTTACCGTATTTGGCAGGTGCCAAGCGAGTCAAAGACCATTCCAACGCGTCAATGATGACTTTGCCACGTTGCACAAACAGCTTGTTCCATTCGGGTGTGAATGTGCCATTGCGCTCAGTCATCATGATGTCGTGCTCGATGTCATAAGCCACACGGAAACGCTCATCGTGCATCAGCTGAATGTTGGCTTCCATCACCTCATGATACATCTTCTCCAGCTCACCACTGGTATCACGCCGCAACCAACCTAAAAAGGCGGCCATGGTGGGGTATTTGTCACGATTGTCGTTCAGGACGCCTGACAAAGTCTTAAAACGATTGGTGTCAGGCTCAGGCATGGTCAGGTCGGTTAAGATGTCTAGAAATAAGGTGGCACTGAATTCAACCTGTAACTTTCGTTCCTTCTTGGCCAATTCAAGCGCGCTTTTTACTTCACTTTCAAAGGTGGCTTTTTGGCGGCCTGCATTGCTTGCACGATTCGTACCTTTAGGCGCACCTCGTCGAACCACTTTTTTAGTAGCAGTGGTTTTAGATTCTGATGTTTTTTTGGGTATTGTTGTCATGTTAGCAATATCTCATTTTTAAGCGTAAAGCCTTTGCACGCGCGTATATGGAACTTATAAAAGTTTTGAATTCCACCCTTTTTTCGCTGTTTTAATTTCGGCTCATATTAACAAAATTTAACGATTAGAAGCCAACGCTTTAAAGCCACTGGCCAAGGTTTTACAGATGGCATTGGCGGCATTGCTGATGGCTTTAATCAAGACTTCAAAACGCGCACTGTCCACATCGTTCTCTTGGTGCTTCTCCCAAGCTTTGGAAGTCACCAAATCTTCAAACTCAGAGAGGCTTAATTGTTTGAGCATTGGCAAAGGCATATTGGGCAATTCAAGCTGCATCATCGCCAATTGGTTCTTCATGTCGCGCCCAAACCTCAAGCGCGCCGTAAGGGACAATGGCATCAAAGCAAAATCGGTAAGGTGCGTACACCTCACCCCCTTTCGTTGGCATCAAAGCAAAACCATCATCAAACACACGTAAGCGCACGATATGATCCAATGCCAACAAGCCTTGCTCAAAAGCCATCATCAAGGCCGCATAATCACTGACCGACATCGACAAAATGCGTTGGATGTTTTCATTGATATAAGCATCGATGCTGATATGGTTCTCTGCTAACCAAGATGCTTCAAAATCACGGGCATGAATCTGAGCTGCAGCACAGGCAACACGCCAAGCCTCACGTTTATCTGTCACCCCTTTCACTTGGCCATTTAGAACGCAACGCTCAATAGCCACCACCCATGGACCCGTTAACGGCACTATCTTTAACAAATCAGGGCTGTCAGATTCACTGTCTAATTCGAATTCATATTTCAAATCGGCTGGTACCACTTGGCGTCCCACCGTTTCCAATGGGTAATCTTGTCATCCAACACATACACCGACAAATCAGCACCACTTTCTACATCTAAGACCAATGCTTGGCCTCCATTCACAACATGAGTGTGGTAATGCAATAAGCCCGCATACAATTCTTGTACGGTCCATGCCTCAATAGGTACATTGGTTTCAGCCACCACTTGTTTGACTGAATGAAAAACACCTGCCTCATTGTTCAAAGTGGGCATCGCTGCCAAATCGATGACATCACCGATAGACAGCTCTTTCATGTGTGCATTAATACGGGCAGTGACCAAAGGTGGGATATACATTCATTTTTCCAATACAGAGGGGTGTGGTTCTAAATCCAATCTCGCCTGCATCACATCTTCTATTTCTGTTGGTAAGGTCAATTCCACCAAACGATGCCGACGTCCTGCGATTTGTGCTTGCATAAACGCAGCTTTAGCATGACCCAAAGCACTTTCAACTCGAGCACCATTGCGTACTTCAGATTCAAAATACTTGCGATTCAATTCAATCATGCGGTCAATTTGCTCTACCAACACCACCCCGCTGTTAACCGCCTCTTCGTAGCAGTGCAGCTTGGCTGCATGTTGGCCAATAGAGCCTGAAATCTTAGAAGCCATCAAACTCCAATAGTGTTGACCTACCGTATGCAGCATTTCATTGATTTCCAATGAATGTTTTAACTCGCTAGAGCTGTCAGTGGCACATAGCAAGTAGTCAGTTGAGACCCCATAAAACATCGCCAATTCTCGCAAAGCCCACATGGGAATGGGTTTTTCACCATGCTCCCACTCACTCAGATGTGACTTTTGAATGCGACCAGGGAAGGCAGCAACCACTTGGTAAATCTTAATGCCCAAAGCAGTACGGGTTTTTTGTAAGCGTTCACCCGCCAAACGCGACAAACGCATGTTTTCGGTTTCTTTGCGCTTAGAGGGTGTGACTGTGTGTGGTGCTGCATTAGCCATGTTTGCTCTCTCCTGTCTTTGGACGCTTCCCTGCTTTCTTGGCCTTTTTATGGTGGCTGCTAAAAATTTCTGTAATTTTGATTCGGTGGCGATGCCACATCAGTGCTTTTTTTAATTTGTACAAACCAAGCACCATGCCTTTTACATCTACCAATTCAATGCGGCCATCTAAATGGGTTATGGCAAAATCCGCAACATAATCAATCTTATGCGAATACACCGAACCATCTTCATTCAAAACCTTATCGGCAATCGGATAACGCACCTGACACTCAAAATCAGCAATGATGCCAGCTTCTTTTTGCTGTTTAAGCAATTGGTAATGCTGGGCTTCTAAGGCACTGTCAAACTTGCGGCCATCCACCTCAGTAATTTTATTGCCATACTTGCTAGTGGCTTTGGGCTTGCCCGTTTTAGCATCTGCCTCACGCCATTTGCCCTTAGCGTCCTGTACCAACTGCCCTGCTGCCACACGTCGGTTAAACTCAACCGTACTGATTCGCTCTTGCTTGCCTATTGCTGTATTAGACATCAACTACCTTCCCTTAAAACGCAGCGTTCCCTCTTTTGGCCTTGATTTTCATCATGCGCCCTCACCTCCAACCAATAAGCACGAATGGGCTCCATATCCATGCCTTTGTCTTTTTGCTCCCGCCACCATGCCTCACGGCTGGATTTGATTAATCGAGCCGCCCAGCGCCATCGACACTGATCGCAATGGGCTAAGGTGGTGTATCCCATCACCTTGCATGATGCGCAGTACTCTTCAATCATTTACGGTAATCTTCCCAAGAAAACAAAACATTCCAAGGCCTACCGCCTGTTTCTTTCATACGAGACATGGTCAAATCACCAACGCTTTTTTCAAACTCAATCAAATCACCATTGCAAATGAAAATCGTAGGACGCATTTCTGCATAGCGTGCATTGAACACATCAAAAAATGCACGTGCATCGGCTTCGCTGTTCTGGTTTAAAATCCGTACTTCATCCACCACAAGCAAATCAAACGACACCAAAGCATCAATCACTTGGCTTTCAGTCACATTGGAGTCAAACGACTTAGCTTCACGAATACGACGTAACATGTCATTGGCAGTGGTGAAATGAGCCGTTTTACCGAAGCGCTCGATCACCGCATTGGCAATGGCACAAGCCAAGTGGTTCTTGCCATTACCACGGTTACCATGAAACACCACATTGCGACCTGAATGCTCAGTCTCAAACTCTTTTACAAACTCAACTGCAAAAGATTTGGCATTTTTTTGTTCTGCAGTATTGGCAACGTAATGATTAATCCGTTTATCACGGAAGCGCTTAGGGATACCTGCATCGACAATTGCTTTCTCAACTGCCATAATTTTTTGCTTGGCTTGATTCTCTGCCTGCATGACTGCCAACAATTGTTTGGTTTCTGCTTTCTGCTCCTCAGCCACACACTGAGGGCAACGGGTCCACAAATCACGTAAACCAAGCTTGGCAACGTAAGCACCGTGTTTTGAACAAACTTCATCACGGGCGCGGATTTGAGCGCTTGTAACACCTACAGGCAAAATGCTTGAAATATTTTGTAACATGACCATCCCCTTAAAAATCGATCTCGATGTTGTCCAAATCCACCGCAGCCAAAGTACGTGCCATTTGCTCACGGTATTCGTCTGTCACATCTGCAGATGTCAGAATTCTGTAGCTGTGGTGCTTGGTACCTCCCATGCCAGGTGGCAATTCGGATGACTTGGCTTTTTGTGTTGCAGGTTTATTTGATTCAGCATAGGCAGTACGACGTGCTTTGGCACCATTCGAGAAATTACGCAGCAGAGCCTTGTTCCACTCTGCCTGAGTTCGCTCAACGTCTTGGGTCATCCAGTAGGCAAGAAACTCAGCAAAGTCTGCTTGGTTGTCAGCAGTGTTTAGGTCAACACGGGAAAATTTCAGTAATTGCTGTCCAGCATGGTCAGGTTGCCAGTCGATGTGCATCGCAAATTTTTGGTCATCAACTTTGGGCTGAGTCTGTGGCTGCGACTTGGACGGTTCGCAGTCAGGTGCTGTGTGCTGCGGCGAATTTTCGTGCGCGGGCTGTATGTAAGTATTCTCTGTTGTAGTCTTTGGTAATCTTTGTTCTATATACGAGAGCGATTTCTTCACTTCGGCGACAGCGATTTTCTTACTTCCCGAGAGCGATTTCTTCACTTCGGGAGAGCGATTTTTAGCATTCGCGACAGCGATTTTGACAGCCTCTAAATCCAGCTTAAAAAACGTCACATGTTGGATACGATTTTCTTTGATTTGCACTACACCCAATGCCACCAATTTGTCACGTGCAGTTTTTATTTGGCTAATAGTCAAACCTGTTTGTTCAGCCAATTCCGCAAGTGTGGTGTAAAAACCCGTGCTTTGATCGCACATATCCCACCAATACAAAAGCTGGCTAAACAAGTCAGCAGCTTGCTTGCTGCCAAATGGCTTGGCTAATTGAGGATAAGTAGCAACAGGTTTGCCGATTAATTGTTGTAGCTCCATCTTGGCGCTAACCTCGGGCAATTTTTGGAATGGAATAGCAGCCATCACGCTACCTCTTGAGTTGAAATTTGTTTTGCTAGGAATGCCAAACCTTTAGGCGTCACCAAAACTTGGGTAGTCAAACGATCCATGCCCATACGTTCGCTGTAATGTGTATGCTGGGAATGGCGCAATAGTCCAGATTGAATTTTGTCCTGGTAAGCAATCCATTCACCTTTACCACCACGCTTATAAATCCAAGCATTCTGGCTCAACCAATCAAATAATTTACGCGGTTGGGTATCCAAAGTTTTAGCAGCATCAGTAATACACAAATCACCATCAGCCTTTGAAATGAGGTCTAACGCCATGGCTTTGGGTGCCACAACCGCCAATTGGCTTTCTAAGGCCATGCGCTTTTCAGCTTCAGCAGCAGCCAAACGCAAAGCCTCTGGCAAAGTCTGTGGAATCATTGGCGTTTGTGATTGTTTCAGGCGGCGTTCGCATTCAATAAAATACAAGCGCGCTTCACGGCCTTTTTCATTGCGCTCAACCATTGCCAGTTCTTTAGCCATTGCTAAGGTAATGTGGTATTCAGTAGCTGGACGACCTTTTACTAAAGTTTTAGTAAAAGTCACAAAGTCTTGATTTCCAATAAACGCATACTCTGCAATTCGATTGTTAATCCAATCATTAAAGCGGCTCTTCACTTCCAAAAACTCATATAACTCACGAGCAGATATCATTTGTACTTCTTCGCCAGCAATCTGCTGATTGACAACCAATATTTTTGTATCCATAATTAACTCACTTGTTTTGTGGCTCAAGCCACGTTTGGAATGGCCAGCAAAATCCCCTTGCTGGCTTTTTTTTATTCCACCAATAAGGCTTGGCGAAACGCCACCGACGCCTCAATCAGCTTATCCACCAATTCAAGACTCGCTTTGCGTTCACTGCGTGACAAATCACTACCTAGTTCAGAATTTTTATCTGTTGCAGCCTTCACCGATTCACCAACGCCAGCGCATGCAGTAAACACATCAATGAAATGTGCCAAGACGTCTTGAGACGATTTGCTTTCAGGTAGTGGCATCACCATGTAATCCACCAAATAAGCCATCGCACGCAATGGAGTTACGTCCTGAGAAAGCTGCAAAATATTGCAAGCGTCGTAGAGGCTCAAATGAGCATGGTCAGAATTGGCATTCAATTTGTTATTCAATGAACGCTCATGCTGCAAACCCATGTCTTGAGCCATCTTAATTACGCTGCGACCATCGCCATAACTTCTCGACGCCACCCGAAATAAGTTCAAAATATCAGGATGTTGCATGCTTTCCTTTTTAAAACTCATGTGACTTCTTTCTTGAGGTTTGGGATACTTTTAATTAGCTAATTAATTCATTCAGCTTCACTTTGTTTTTAGTGGCAGCAACAATTAAAAGACAGTTTTTTTTGTTCGGGCTTCTTCTACCTGTTTTCCAATGAGAAGCTGTAGCTTTTGTAACTCCAACTGCTTTTGCAAAAATAGATAAATTTGGAAACAAGGAAATAGCTTTTAAAACCCCAGTATTTGTGAGTTTGAGATTGCTCATAAGCACCATTCATATATTTAACAAATAAAGTATACGATTCGTATATATATAAAGTCAACATAACGAATACTAAAAATATATACATGATGTATACAATATGAAAATTATTGGAGTAAAACACATGGAAAATTTAAAAGACTGGGTTAAAACAGCTAGAAAAAATGCTAAGTTGACTCAAGAACAATTGGCTGAAAAATTAGAGTTAACAAAGGCTGCTGTATCTGCATATGAAACTGGTCGAAATGCGCCATCGGTAGCATTGGTAAATAAAATTTCTAAAATTACCAATACCACTCCTCCTCTCAATCAAATTAAAAAAAATGAATCAAATGCTACACTCATTGGTGGTATTGAAGTTTGGGACAAAAATACCCCCCTTAATGAGGATGAAGTTGAAGTACCTTTTTATAAAGAAGTTTATTTATCAGCTGGTAATGGCTTTACTAGCGATATTGAAGATCATAATGGATATAAATTGCGTTTTTCAAAATCAACATTAAAAAAATATGGAATTTGCTATGAGAATGTTGTTTGTGTTTCTGCTGATGGTGACTCCATGAAACCTGTTTTTCCAGATGGTGCAACCTTAGGCATAGATACAGGCAATAAATCCATTAAAGATGGGCAAATCTATGCTATTAACCACGATGGATTACTACGCACTAAAATCCTAAAGAAACGGCCAGGTAATAAAATATTGATTCAAAGCTATAATAGTGAAGAATATCCAGATGATGAAGTAAGCTTAGATGAAATTAATGTCATTGGTCGTGTGTTTTGGTGGTCAGTTATGATTTAATTAAAAGATATTAGTCTAATTAACAAAGTTAAAATATGATAAATGATTATACCAATAAGTCATCAAATTTAAATGAACTAGAGAAGCAAATCCAATTACCATTAGATTTTTTTATTGAAAATAGAGAATTTAGCTCTTATATAGTTTATGTCGACGAAAGTGGAGATTCAAATCTAGAAAAAATTGATGCAGGCTATCCAATTTTTGTATTGGCTTTTTGTATTTTTAGTAAACGCCACTATGCAGAAACCTTAGTTCCTATGGTTCAAAGTTTAAAATTTAATTATTTTGGGCATGACACAATAGTACTTCACGAAAGAGAAATCAGAACTAAGGCACCACCCTTTACTTTTAAATCCAAAGCCAGAGAACAGGAATTTATACTTGACTTAAGTAAGATAATTGAAAATAGTAAATTTGTATTAATTTCAAGTGCGATTTTAAAAAATGAAATAACTATTAAGCCTTCAAGAAATGCATACTATATTGCCCTAAGCTCATGTTTAGAAAATCTGTATAAATTTTTAATTGAAAAAAATCAGCATACTTGTAAAACTTTTATTGTAGTTGAATCTAGAGGTGATCGGGAAGATAGGGAGTTAGAATTAGAATTTCGTAGAATCTGCGATGGAGATAATATATTTAAATTATCATTACCATTTGAGGTCATGATTAAATCAAAGCAGGTGAACTCTACAGGAATGCAATTTGCGGATTTATTTGCTAGACCTATAGGTAGGCACCTATTAGATGGTGCAACTAAAAGAAATAAAGCTTTTGATATGCTAGAGAAGAAATTTTTTTGTGAAAATAACCAACTGCTAGGGGAAAATTATCATAACTTTGGCTTAACATTGTTTCCAAAACCTGAATCCAAAAAAGCGAAAGGCCCCGATAAATTCGGAGCCATAACGCCGACCGAGGAACCCCTCAATCCACTTGACTAAATTATATATTACATGCTAAGTAATAGCAATTAATAGATGCTTAAAACATAACTATATTTTGAATATTTATTCAAGTAAATTTACATACTATTGAAATTGCAAAATAAATTTTAATTATTTTATGATGATAAAAACTGTTTTTATAAAAGTTTTTATCATCAAATCTATATTTAATGTCCAACTAAAACTTCCATTACATTTTTCAATCACAAACTTTAAAAAAAATTATCATTAAAATCAAATACTAAAAACAAAAAGTATACTTTAAGTGTTTTTATTAGATACTTTTTGTTGATTTATATGTATACGTTTCGTATACTAAGTCCATCAACTCACGAAGCACACATTCACACGGAGTTTGGTCTAGGTGCGCAGAACTTTCAAAACTCAGTAACGTGATAAGCAGCTTAGTCTGAATGGTGACAAGTGAACCGCAAAATGCTTATGCGCCAAAACCAAACGCTAAAGGTAATCCACATAAGTGGCACCGGAACGAAGTAAGCGAAATCATTGTTAGGCGTGGTGAATACCAAAGCGTGACAGCAAGCGTGGATATGTCCAAGGGACGCACACAGAGCGGCGCAAACAATCGGCAAGTCGGCTAGAAATGGGCAGCAGCAAGTTAATTCCCTCGAATTCGGGGGAATAGAAGTAAGTTGTCAAAGAAATTTTGACATGTGAAAAGTAAGTTTTTTAAGTGTTGACCAAATCTACAAAAATCAGACGCAATACATTGATTTTTAATGATTGTAGGTGATGACCAAAACCTAATTAACTACAATTTACAGCTAACTTATAGCTAAATCGAACTAGTACAGTTTTTGAACTAGTTCAAAATCGAACTATTTCCAAAATGGAAACAGTTCAAATGCAACAAGCGCACACGGCTACGCTACCGTGTAATAGGTTTCAAACTGAGCAGCATCAAAACATCGGTGCTGCTTGGCTTGCAACTTCGCAAGGTAACTGGAGATTTATCATGGCATGGGAGACAGGTTTAGAGTTTATGTTTCTTGGTTATATTTGCGCTACGGTAACTAGCCTAAATGGAAAGCTTGATAACTTAAACCGAAAAGATAACTGAATATTTTGTGAAGAAGGTGACCGAGGTAATGACATGAGCCAAAATGACCATCATGAAATTGAATTAACCTACCGTCGAAACGGTATATTAATTTGTCGTGAGTCGGCAGTTTTAGAGAGCCCTAAAGGCATCGCACCTACAGAAGCGGTCTTTAAGGCCTCTGAAGCTATTCAAAAACTAAACATAGATGTCCGTCACAGTGCAATCTTAGGGCGGCTAAAAGTAAACAACAATGATTATTAAATTGTTGTTATTTTATAAAGAATACTTTCTCCTTCGCTAACATTATGAACGGATGATTCTTTACTCTGGGATTTTAAAAAAATGTTCACACTTTGAATGCCATTAGTATCAATATCAAATACGCGTTGATGAACTAAAAACTCAGTATTTGATGTGCCAATATTTTTCAAAGAAATAAGATCTCCTTTATTTGGTATTACACTCTCATTGGCTTTGAAAGAAAAATCTGCATGAACACCATCACTAAAGAAAAATTTAATAATCATTTCTTACCTTACATGGTTGATTAACACTAGGAAATTTAATCTTACCATGATGTCAGCATGACAATAACTGCCAAGGTGGTGAAAAGCCACCAATTTCACAAAAACTCGCTAGATGGTGACTTAGCAGTGACAAAACAGATAAATATTTGATCACTCGAAAAGACTAGCAACAATATTTCAAACAAGCGTCCTGTAAATCACAGGACGTTTTTTATGGAGAAGTGAAATGAAAGCATTTCAAGAATTTATAGCAAAAGCATCTGCTGAATTGATTGCTGAGTCAATCAAGCATGGCGTTTCAATAGGTATCAACACATCATTCGTAAATGGTTCGATGGCTTTATTTATAAACACTCCAAGCAAAAGTGTTTTCACTGCCGAGTATCGCAGCGAAGAAGATTGGTATGCCGCTTTAAGCCTAGCAAAGACAAGCATCCAAAAGACTGCACTGGAGGGAATTAAGGTGGCAGCTTGAACGTCAGCGATACCATGTGAAGCAGGCAACTTCACATCAGGCGATTGGCTGCGCAGTTCCGGCCTGCGTCAGAAACAAGCTGGCATCGGTCAGTCGCTTGCTGTGAAGTTGCGTTGAAAATGGTTTGGGTCAGTCATGAGTGCCAAGCCACGGTTTTGAACCAACCGAGAAACCATGACGTGATGTAGCGGATTTTTATTGAGACTCCTTGCCGCGTGACATCAAACTGAAAAAGCACAGGCAGACCATAGCGCAAGAATGGTCTGCCTTTTTGCTTTTACGATTATTGCTTGGTTTGCAACAGGCATTAACCGTAAGAGTGAACAAAGGAGAAAACATGGCTCTTTTTAGAAGCACCCGCAAGCATCATGAAGTCACCCGTATGTCTGAGGGTAAACACAATTGCTACATCCGATTGATTACAGGCTTACCTACGCCCCCTGCAACCGAGAAACAAAAACAAACGGCAGCCAGACGTATTCAGGCAAGCATCAATGCTACTTACAAAGAAAGGACGGCAGACTAATGGCCAAATACCTTATCCGCAAAACGGCAACCGTCATGGTTGCCCTTTTTATTTCAGGTATCGCAGGTGCAAGCCTTGATCGCAATGATGCGGCACTGAATCAATCTGCCAGCGATTTGATGTTCATCGAAACCCAAGAGCGTCAACGCTTAGCGGCTTGGCACCAACGAACGCTGCAGATTGAAGCAGAGCAAGCGCAATACGAAGCAGCTTTGTATGCAGCGATGGAAGCGCGTAATGCAACGGGTAATTATGGTGAAGTTTATGAGTACGAATAAGCGGCCTGCATTTTGGGCTTGCTTACTGGGTTTAACTTGGGTGGTGATAACGCTGCCCTTTTTCTATTGGAAGCATAGAAAGGCGGTTAAACATGTCAATCACTAAATTTGTTGAAATTGACGTTGATATTGATGAGCTTCTTGAAGAAATGAGCAGCTCAGAAAAAACTGAGCTTTGCGCTCAATTAATTGAAGAGGGATACGCTGACGGCTACTTTCCTGATGGCATCAGCAACAATCCTCGCACCACAGTCGAGCAAGCATGGGTTCACTCGCTGGATATTGATTTACCCAAGCCTTTAGTTGAGTTCTTAGAAGATACCACAGGCAAGACCTTTGGGAGGTGCTAATGAGCTATACCTTCAATATCCCGCCGCAACACAAGCTGGCGGTAGTCGCTGTCATCGCCGTCAAAGAGATGATTGCAGCCAAACACCAGTACGCCACGATTACAGGAGTAACGCTACCTGATGGCCGTCAAATTTTCCAAATCGTGGCTCCTGCCAAGCGTACCGAGTGCATGGCTGTCGGTTTAAGGCGTTGGTTAAAAACTTATCAAAATCACAAACGGAAGGTGAAAAATGATTACTGAATTGCAATTACTGACTTTGGCTTGTTTGGCCTGTGGCTTGAGCCAAGAACAAGCATCTCGCTTCGATGGTGACATCGATGCCTTGCTTGATTACAAATTCGGCATGGCATTTGAAGACTTTGCCAATATGGCTCGTGCCAGTCAGCCTTTTTGGGGTTTGTTTCCGTACCAGGAGCCTGTTTGCGAGCAATGCAATGGTACCAAAAAAATGTTTGAAGAATTCTTCTGCTATGAAGAACGTGAATATTTCACCAAATCACACGAGTGTCCATTTTGCTATAAGACCTAGCCATGAATCAAATCACCATCCGCGCATCCAGCTTGGGCAGTCTGTTTGACTGCCCTGCTTCTTGGTACGCCAAGCACATCGAGCGCATCCAAATGCCACGCAGCCCACGCAGCTTGATTGGCAACGCAGTCCACCATGCTGCCGCAGCGTATGACGTCAGCCGCATGAACAAATCAGGCTTGACCATCAACGAAGCCGCAGGCGCAGCTGTGGACTACATCAAGCAATACACCACCGAAGTGGCTTGGGAGGGTTTGACACAGAAAGACGTTGAATCAAAGTCCATCGAATTACACCAAACCTATTGCGCCAAAATCGCCCCGAATTACGACTTCGTGGCCGTTGAAGTGAAGTGTGAACCAATCACCATCAAAGTCGGCAACTTGGCCATCACGCTTACGGGTGAAATGGATCGCATTTACCAAAGCTTTGATGGTGGTATGGGCGGTATGGATTTAAAGACAGGACAGAATGCTGTCAGCAAAGACGGAGAAGTGGCAACAGCCGAACACATTCCTCAAATGGGTGTTTATACCGTTTTGGCAGAAGAGTATTACGGCATCGAATTAACCGAGCCATTCGCCATTGCAGGCTTATCCACCACCAATGGGCAAGCTGGTATTGGCTTAATACACCACGCTAAGCATTTGCTGCTTGGCAATCCTGAAACTGGTGAATATGGCCTATTGCACCATGCAGGAAAAATCATCGAATCAGGCAATTTTTACGGCAATCCACGCAGCATGATTTGCAATAAACAATATTGCCCCGTTTTCAATCGTTGTAAATTTCGAGGTAAATAAACCATGACCCAAATACAAACCACCGCAAGCTTATTGCAACCAAGCACCCAAAAGACCAACGCCACCGTTGGCTTTTTTGATTTTGAATCGTTTGAATTGACTCAACGCATGGCAAAGATGTTTGCCTCAAGCAGCCTAGTGCCTGCTCAGTTTCGCAAATCAGTTGAGAAATACAACAACCAAACCCGCCAACGTGAATGGGTAGAAAATCCCGAAGCCATTGCCAATTGCTGTATTGCTTTGGATATGGCTGCACGCTTGAATGCAAACCCGATTATGGTGATGCAAAATCTCTATGTGATTGAGGGCCGCCCGAGCTGGTCAAGCCAATGGATCATTGCGTGTATCAACCGCTCAGGACGCTTTACCCCTTTGCAATTTCGCATCGAAGACAAAGGCGAGCAGGAGGTGCAATACGAAGAGTCTGCTTGGGTGAATGGTAAAAAGCAATCAGCCATGAAAAAAGCCACCATTCGCAATTTGGTTTGTGTTGCTCATGCCAAAAGCTTGGAAACAGGTGAAACAGTGGAGTCAGCACCCATCAGCATGGAATTGGCTGTTAAAGAAGGATGGTATGGCAAAAACGGCAGCAAATGGCAAACCATGCCTGAAATGATGCTGCGCTATCGTGCTGCCAGCTTCTTTGGTCGAATCTATGCCCCTGATTTACTGATGGGATTTTCTTCACAAGAAGAAGCCGAAGAAATGGCATACATCGAAACCATGCCAAGCGGTGAAGTGGTGGAAGAAACTACCAAAGTAGCCAAAGGCAAAATGAAAAAAGCCGAGGCGGTGGCTGCGTTGCTAATTCCTGATGCCGCAGCCGAAGCCGAAGCCGAAGCCATTGCCCAGCAAATCACCTCCGCAAGCATTCAGAGCAATGCCCCCGAGCATGTGGATACCGAGCATGTAGACACGCAAACGGACGAAGTTTTATACAACACAGGTCCTTTATCCAATCCTGACCAATACCCTGTCAATCCTGACGATGATGACATTTTCGCAGGAACCGGCGTTTAACTTTTAACCCAAGCCACCCATTGCGGTGGCTTTTTTATTTGGAGCAAACCATGAGCACCGCAGTCATGACACCTGAACCACAAGAAGCCGCCGCCATCGCTCAATTGACCACCATCCCTGCCAACAGCTTGGCATTTTTAAACCAAATTGGTGTGATTGATTCTGAATTTGCCACAGAGGGCTACACCATTCAATTTCACGAAAATGCCAAACCAATCGAATGGACCCGCCGCCAAATCCAAATGGCGTTGGTCAACGGTGGCGATGACTTGGCCAATTTGTACAAGCAAGTGGAAGAAGAAGCTGAAGCGGTTTTTCAAGCCACTGATGCCAGCACCAAACAAGGCTTGGCCACACTCAAAACTTTGGCTGTCAATGTCACCAAGGCCAAAACTACTTTGGCCGAAGTTGAAAGCAGCATGAAAAAAGCCATTGATGCTGCAATGGAGCTGCCAACCAAGACCAAAAAAGACTTGATTGCCCACGCCAAAACCCATGCTGCAGCCATTGATGTGGTGCGTGATCGTGTGCGCATGCCTGTCACATTGGTTGAAGAGCATGAGAAAAAGCAGAAGAAAGCTTTAGAAACACTGCTGGCAAGATTGGAGGATTTAACAAATGTAGGTTATGACCCAATCAATCACACCTACACACCAAGCACCGAGCTGCAAAAACGCTTGGATGATTTGCCAAGCATGGTACCGCCTGAATTCAAAAGCCATCCCAAAGTTTTGGCAGCATATCAAGACGCAGAAAAGCGCCTGCCCGACATCATTGCCATTGCGCGCATGCAAGAACGCAAAGATGCCGAAGCGCAAGCGGCCATCGATGCTGCCAAGAAAGCCGAAGCCAAAGCCGAAGCCATGAAAGAAGTGGTACAGGACGCTTTCAAAAGTGGTGCAGACATTGGCAACACACTTGGTCAAATATCACAACCTCAACCAGTTGAGATGCCTCAGCCGCAAGAAATCGCACCACCACAGCCACAGCGCAGCGGCTTTGGCTTAGAGCAGCGCAAAACCATGGCAGGTGCATGGGTTTCTCATTTACGTACAGTGTGCACAAAACATGGCTTCCATCCTGAGGAGCCTATCCCTGCTGAAATTTTGGCTGTTTTCAAAAGCTATTTCAACGACATCGGCAAAGGTCAAGTGCCATACTTGGCAATTGAATGGTCAGAATGAATGATTCAAGCCGTCTATTACTGTGCTCAAAATGCAATACCACCAAACCATTGACCGAGTTTTCGCCCTCTTACGTTGGTAAAAAGAGAGGCTTTTGCAAAGCATGCGCAAGAGCTAACCAAGAGAAGTGGCGCAAATTGGTTTGGGTAAGTCCATTCATGAGCAATGACCCATTAATTGACCTTCTAGCAGCCCTCAATACAAGGAATCCACATCATGGCCTCTAAATACACTGCCCTCATTGCCGACATGCGCGATGTGGCTATCCAACTGTCTGATATGCCTGAAAGCGAGTTTGCCAGCTTCGCAAAGCAGATCTCGGATTTGTTTCCAAATCCTATTAACCCTTTAAATTTGATGTCTGATGCTAAAAATGGTGATTTAACCGCACAAAGAACAATTTCAATTACTACTCTTTTATACGCTGTTTCGGTCAATTTTATTTATCAGGCGCAAACATCACCTCCTGTTTTAATCACACACAAACAATTACCTTTAATCAATTAGCCGCATAGCGATGCGGCTTTTTTATTTTGGAGAAAAGCATGTTCAAAACCAAACAATATACTGGTCAACAGTTACTTGAGCTGCGTAAAAAATTGCAACTGAATCAGCAGCAATTTTGGGCTGAGGTCGGCGTCGCCCAATCAGGTGGCTCTCGTTACGAATCAGGCCAGAAGATGCCTAAACCTGTCACCAAATTGATTGAATTGGTGCATGAGTGCCAATTAGACATTTCTACCACCAAGGCTTGTAAGGCATTGGCCAAAGCAGCAAAAGGCATCGCATGAGCCTCACATTCACCAGCAAAGATTATAGCCCTGCAGACTTGGTGATGATGCGACGCAAGCTTGGCTTAAGTGTGGCTGAGTTTTGGGGTGCGATTGGCTTACCCAAAGACATTGGTGATGCTTATGAAGCAGGTCAGCCATTACCACCACCTTTGCCACCCTTGCCTGCTTTGGTTTGTGTGGCCATTGAATTGGTACATGAACTTGATTGCGACATCAGCACCCCTGAAAACCGCCTGCGTCTTGCATCCATTGTCCATCGTGACCAATACCTTCAAGATTTGGAAAAATTATGAACGAAAAACTCAATCGTCAAATTCTCAATGTTTTAGAACTTACAGGCGCCAGTACTGCCGATCAATTGCATGAATGCTTAAAACAATCACGCAAAGCCACTATGGATGCGTTAGAGACTTTGGAACACATTGGCGCCATCACCCGAGAATTTGATGCTGGCTTAAATTGTTCGGTTTTTTCATTGCCGACAAAAACACCTACAGCAGAGCCAGCACCTGCCAAGGCCCCACAAAAGCAGTCTCTGTCTCAGGCCACAGCACAAACAGACAAGCCAAAACGCAATCGCCCTTCTAAAGTTTCAGCACCAATATCGGCTATTGAAACTGATTCAGTACAAGAACCAGTGCCAGATTGCGTCTATCAAAAAACAGATGCCATTGATGTGGATAACCTGCCAGATGTTCAGCCACAACCAGCCAAAAACGCAGTAATAACGGTGAAAAAGGTTCGCAATAAGCCATTTACGCCAAACCCTACTCGCGGTTACGAAGCCAAGCACGGTTACGTCAAAATCTTTTTAGAGCGCCGTGCCTGCAGCCGCACATTGACCCTGACGGTGGATGATTTGAAAGAGTTATTAAGAGCCGCTGAAAAAGCGGCTTAATGATAACGAAATTTTTACACTATCAATTCCCAATAACGAAAGTCGCTGCCTGACTTTCGTTTTATTTTTACAGGGCGCTTATATGTGGATCAAACAATTATCCATTTTTGTATTACCAAACCCCATCTGCATTGATTCCGAAGCTTTGGCCAATGCAGCTTTTAAACCTTGCCCAAGCTTAAGTTGGTCAAGCTCAGGCTTTCACCAAGCTATGCCATTCAGTGACAACTTGGTTTTTGATGCTGCCCAAAGCCGCAAAATTTGCTTGCGTACGGACACTAAAATTCTACCCGTTTCGGTCATTCGTGATGCTTTAAATGCAAAAGTGATTGAAATTCAACAAAGCGAAGAGCGAAAAATCGGACGCAAAGAGCGTTTGGAGTTGAAAGAACAAATCACAGATAGCTTATTGGCCAAAGCGTTTGTAAAGTCCACCCACCAATGTGCTTACTTCATTGATGGTTTGATTTTGGTCGATTCTGCCAATTCCAACAAGGCTGAAAACCTCATCACCGAATTACGCCAAGCTTTAGGCGGCTTGGCTGCTGTATTACCTAAAACAGCCCACGCACCTAGCCAAATCATGACCAATTGGCTATTGGCTGGCGAAGCTGTGGGCAATTTTGAGCTCGATAGCGACTGTGAATTGGTCAGCGTCGGTGAGAAAGCTGCCATTATCAAAGCCAAGCGCCAAAATTTGACTGCAGAAGAAATACGTCACCATTTGGAATCTGGCAAAATTTGTACCCAATTGGGCTTGGTTTGGAACGAACAAATCCGCTTTGTTTTAAATGATGATTTAAGCCTCAGCCGCATTCAATACTTGGACATGTTGCAAGAAGAAGCCGCCAATGAAGGTGATGATTTAGAAAGCCTGATGACGGCCACCCAAATCATCATGACTCAAAACTTGTCTTTGCTGATTCATGAGTTGGTTGAGTACTTGGGCGGTTTTTGTTTGCAATAAGAAAGGAGGTGACCAATGAACGAAGAGCGGCAATTCCACTTAGCTTGTCGAGCCTGCAGTTTGTCTGATGAAGATGCGAGAAGCTTTAATGGCAACATCAATGAGTTGGTTCAGTTGGAGTTTGGTGTCACATTTGAAGACTTCCGCAATGTTGCACTTAGTGTTATGCCATTACTTGCCAATTGGTTTTATGTTGCCGATGGTGACTTTCCACCAAATGACGAAGATGTTTTGGCGTGGAATATTGAGATAAACAAAGCGGTGGTTGTTAAATCTAGCATTTTCAAAAAGCAGCATACTAGAACACAAAAGCTAGGCATAAAAACACCATATCCATGTTGGCAGCCTATCGTGACTCCAATTAAGCCATAAAAAAGGAAGTGAAATGGATATTAAAGAAATTGAGCAGCATTTTCCAGAGCAAGTCGCGCATCACAAAATGAACATCTTGAGTGATAACGGCATTGTTCGTCACATTGATTTTCGCAACCCCGATAACAGCAATCGTCATTTTGCCATCACCACTTGGCCGCATCATTTGGCGATTAGTGGCGACATGGGGACGTTTGTTTTCAATGTGTATGCACAAGGTGGTGATCCATTCCGCTTTTTTCGAGCTATATGGACACCAACATGCTTTGGATACTGGGCTGAAAAATTAAAAGCGGGTCATTGGAAAAACTACAGCAGCGAAAAAGCTGTACGCGCAGTCATGACTTATTTATCTGAATTTGCTGAAGATGGGGATTTGGATTTCAGTAAAACGAGCTTTGAATCACTTGAAGAACTTGAAGAGCATCTTCAACGCTACGCAGATTCTGAGCATGATTTTATACATGAAGTTGACTCAATCGTTGGAATTGATATGGGTCTTTGCGACATCTTTGAAATTTGCAACAGCTTTGATGAAGCTGATACCTATTACATTTGGTGCTGCTTGGCAATCAAATGGGCAATTGATCAATACGACAATCCACAAGAAGTAGAGCAAGAAATGGCATGAGCTTGCAGCACAAAGAAACAGGCAAGGTTTATAAAGTTGAATCCAGAACCGAATTCGGGCCAATGTTCTTTCTTGATGTTGCTTATAAATTACCAGATAGAGGCTTGACCGAGGCAATTGGTAGCGAAACGGAAAAATTATTCAGAAAATACAAAGGGTAAGGCGAATGAATAAATTCAAATTTGGCGATAAGGCGCGAGTCCTAAAACCGCACTGGCACAATGAAAGCAAAATTGGTGTAATCACATCAAGCGAAAATGGACTAAATACCGTGCATTTTAATGGAGGTCAGTTTTCTTGCTTAATACCTGATGATTACTTAACCCCAGTAAGTGCATGGATTCCATGCAGCGAGCGGATGCCTGAGCAAAGCGGTTACTATCTTGTAAGTGTGATGGATATTAGCTCGCAAGATGTATATCAGAGTGTCTCTTATTGCATAGCAGGTTGCAGGTTTTCGTCTTCATTTAATGAACGAGTAACCCACTGGATGCCACTGCCCACCCCACCGCAAGACTGATGCCACCCTCGCGAATGAGGGTACCAACATACAGGCCGCTTATGCGGTATTTTTTTGGAGAAAATATGAGCAAGAGAACATTCATTGCCTTGGCGCTTGCAGTATTAGCAGGCGCAAACATGGGTGCAAATCAGCACTACATCACACCTAAGCGTTTCAAGCATCAAAACACATACTATCAGCGATTAAACAAAGCAAACTATCGCAACCAACGTAAACGCAAATAACCCACCGAATTGGTGGGTATTTTTTGAAAAAAAACATTTGCACGAAAGCCAAGCAAAAAGAATTATGATTTTAGACCCAAACGGCCTGTAAGTTACAGGCCATTTTTTATGGAATGAGAAAATGAACATTGACCCATTACTCACAAAAAAAGAAGTGTTACAATTGACCAAAATGTCAGACACTACCCTTTGGCGCTTGCGCCGCAACGGTGATTTTCCTAATCCTGTCAAAACAAGCACGAATAGCATCCGCTGGCACCAGTCATCAATCCACAAATATCTCGAAAATCTCAAGCAGCAAAATCAATAGACGGTAAGTTAGTCGGTAAAATAAAATCAAAAACTCGTTTTAATCAATAAAATCAACCCTCTTTCAAACATATCAATAATTGAGTGGGAGTGATTGAAAGTTATTTCATAACGCTTCATATCACACCCAAAAACTAATAAAGCCCCGATTATTCGGGGCTTTTCTTGTCTCTACTTCTCATATTTTCTGATTCAATATCACTTGAAACACAGGGTAATCCTCCCATTTTTAATGGACAGAATCAGTAGAATCAAATGTTCATCAATGGCGGCTTACCACCGTTGGCTTGATGAGGCCTTTCATGATTATAGAACCACAACCAACGGGTGGCATAATCCTGAATATCATTTAAGTTGTTAAACAAATATTGATTCAACAATCCATACCTTACAGTGCGGTTGTAACGCTCAATATAAGCGTTTTGTTGCGGTTTACCAGGTTGGATGTATTCAATCCTGATGCCTTTTTGTACGACCCAATTTTGAAATTCATGAATGGTAAATTCTGGACCATTGTCACAACGTATGGTATTGGGTGGCAATCTATATTCCAAGATTTGATTCAAAGTCCGAATCACACGGCTGGCAGGTAAGGATAAATCCGCTTCCATTGCCAAACCTTCACGTTTGTAATCATCAATCACATTCAACAATCGATAGCTTTGGCCATCGCTCATTTGGTCATGCATGAAATCCAAAGACCAAATGTCATTGGTATGCTCAGGCTCTTTTAAGACTTCTGTTACAGGACGCTTAATGCGGCGTTTAGGTTTAATTCTCAGATTCAATGCTAATTCACAGTAAATGCGATAAACGCGTTTGTGATTGAATTGAAAGCCTTTTACATTACGAATATAGGCAAAGCACAAACCAAACCCCCAATCTTTATGTTCATTGGTGAGCTTGATAAGCCAATCGGCAATCAATGAATTGCCATCTTCACTTTGGTGCTGATAACGATAACATGTTTCGCTGATTTGAAAAGCATCACAGGCAAAACGTATGCTAACAGCCTTTTGTGTGACTGCCTCATACGCCATCTTTTTACGCAAAGAGGCTTTACCACTTTTTTGCCATCGCCTCCTGAATGATCTCAGCTTTGAGCCGTTCTTCAGCGTACATCTTCTTCAGACGGGCATTCTCAGCTTCCAATTCACGCATACGAGCCATCAATGAAGCGTCCATCCCTGCATAC
>NZ_KB908031.1 GCF_000382305.1 Vitreoscilla stercoraria DSM 513 | reverse complement strand
ATGAAATGTCTAAACACCATCTTTTAACTGCTCAATGCAATATGTCTGTTTATTTCTGTGATGCTAGCAGTCCTTGGCAAAAAGGCACAAATGAAAATACAAATGGGCTTTTAAGACAATATTTACCCAAAGGTAAAAATCTTGGTCTTTATTCACAAGAACAATTAGATAAAATTGCTTTGCAACTTAATACTAGGCCGAGAAAAATCTTGGGCTTTAAAACACCTCTTGAGGTCTTTCAAACAGGTGTTGCGCTGACCGGTTGAATCCGCATATACCAAACAACTAAATACAAATAAGCGTCCTGTAAAGGTTTACAGGACGCTTATTTAATCTTTCAAAGCATTGATTATCTTACATATTTCAATGCAAACCCAATTTGCCCGCCACATAATCGGCATCTTTGTCACCACGACCCGATACATTGACCACAATCTTGGTTTCAGGGCTAAGTTTTGGTGCTTCACGCAAAGCCCATGCCACAGCGTGTGAGCTTTCTAAAGCAGGCACAATGCCTTCCACTCGTGACAAAGTCATGAATGCATCCAAACATTCTTGATCGGTGGCGGTTTCATATTGCACCCGACCCAAATCCTTGAGCAACGAGTGTTGCGGACCCACACCAGGATAATCCAAGCCCGATGCAATCGAATGCACAGGCAACGGCTGACCTTGTTCGTCTTCTAAAACATAACACGCCATGCCGTGAATGTGGCTAGGCTTGCCCAAAGTCAAAGTTGCTGAATGTTGCATCGTCTCTAAGCCCAAACCCGCAGGCTCGACACCCACCAATTTGACCGCAGCATCATTCAAAAATGCCGTAAACGCCCCCATCGCATTCGAGCCACCACCGACACACGCCACCACATAATCAGGCAAAGCATCAAAACGCTCTTGTGTTTGCACCTTGATTTCCTCGCCAATAATGGCTTGAAAATCACGCACCATCATTGGAAATGGATGCGGTCCCACGACCGAGCCAATGGCATAAATATAATTTTTAGGGTCTTTCAAATACGCTTCAAATGCACTGTCTACGGCATCTTTCAGCGTTGCAGTCCCACGGGTCACCGCAATCAATTGAGCGCCCAAAATCTTCATTTTCACGACATTCGGATGCTCTTTTTCAATGTCGACTTGTCCCATATGAATTTCACATGCAATACCAACCAAAGCACAAGCGGTTGCCAAAGCCACACCGTGTTGACCTGCACCCGTTTCGGCAATCACTTTGGTTTTGCCCATGTATTTGGCCAGCAATGCTTCGCCCAAACAGTGGTTGATTTTGTGGGCGCCTGTGTGGTTCAAATCTTCACGTTTCAAATAAATTTGCGCCCCACCCAATTTTTCAGACAAGCGTTTGGCATGAAACAAAGGGCTAGGACGACCGACATAATGTGCAAACAATTCTTTCAATTCGGTTTGAAACGCTTCGGTTTGGCGAATTTCTTGATAAGCTGCATTGATATCATCCATCGCTTGCTTCAAATCATCTGGAATAAATTGACCACCGTATACGCCAAAAAAGCCTTCGTCATTAGGCAAAGCAATACCATTAATCTGTTGTTCCATTGGTTTTCCTATTTTCGTCACCATTTCATCATCTCGATTTAACTACCCAATTTGGGTAATCACAGCAATCAGAACATAACCTGATTCACCCATCAATTCAACTTTATTTTGGTTCAATATCATCCAATTGACAGGCTGCCTAGATTCATTTTTTGGATACGCTTGTATATTGTTCACGGCATCTGCCAATATGCAGCACGACCCAATACAAGCGTCCTGTAACATTTATGCACGCCATTCAAGGTTTTTTAAACATCCACAAATTGCCCATCAAAATCAAAATCATGCCCACGATGGCTGTCACATGCCACTGGTATCCTTCCCACACGGTCGAAATGCCCAATGCCACCAAGGGAAACAACAATGTTGCATAAGCCGAACGGGCGGCACCCAAGCGTTTGACCAAAGAAAAATAAGCGGTAAATCCAATCACCGAGCCGAATATGGCCAAATACAATAAAGACCATGTGAAAGTCATTTCCTGCCATGGTACTTGCAAAGTCGTGCCCGTTATTTTGGCTAAAAACCATAACACCACCACACCATACATCATGGCATAAGCATTGCTGGAAAACACATCCAAGCCATGGCGTTGATGGCGCAAGCTGAGCATATTGCCCAAAGAAAAGCCCAAAGTCCCCAAGAGCGACAAAGCCACGCCTTTTAATTGTCCCATATCCCCATTTTGCCAATTCCACTCTTGCCAAAAGAGCAATACCATACCCGCTAAGCCTAACAATGCCGCAGGTATCAATTGGCGGCTTGGTTTTTGTTTAAAAAACAACCACGCAAACAAGGCATTAAAAAACACCGCCATCGAAAAAATCACCGACTCCAAGCCTGAATGGATGTATTGTACTGCCGTATAAAAACACACAAAATTCAAACTGAACACGCACAGACTTTGTAACAAACACATCACATGGTCTTGCCATGACAAGCGCTGCAAACGCCGACACAGGCATAAACCGCCAAACAAAATCGCCGCCGCAATGGCAAAACGCCAAAAAATACCGGCCAACGGTGGCACATAATGGCTTTGTAAAGTAATGCCTATCCATGTTGTTCCCCAAATCAATACCACTGCCACATACAATATTGCATTCATCGCACATCCACCGATTTTAAAAACCGTTAGATTGTGAGGCATTCGTTTGCATGAAGCTGCCACACTCTTGCGCCGTATTTGCCTGTTCTTGCGCTTATTTTGCACAAGCGTCCTGTAAGCGGGCTGTTTTGTTTACAATAGTCAACAATTAAACACAGAGCCATCGGTCATGGTTTATCAAACCCGACACATTTTAGAACACACCCATGCCAAACTGCATGACAGTTTGAGTTTGAATTCAGGCATGCAATTGGCGCATTGGTCTAACCAACAAGACCGTGTCAAAGTTTTAAGCGACCACCATACTTTGAGTTTGTATATTCAAGATGGTTATGAGAGTTATCATAAAACTGCCAACGGTTGGAAAAATGGGGGTGCTCCCGACCATTTTTGTTTGATGCCACAAGGACAAGCCAGCGAATGGGACATTCGTGGGCGTTTGGGATTTGTGCATTTGTATTTCACTGCAGACCATGTGCGTGATGTGGCGACGCAAATCTGGGACAAAGAACCGCTGAGCGTCACTTTGAACGAACAAACTTTTGGACAAGACCGCCACATCAGCAGTTTGTACCGCTTGTTTTTATTGAATCAAGATTGGCATGAGCCCAGCCAACACTTGCAAATTAGCAGTGCCAATACTTTGCTGATTAACCATGTTTTGCAGCATTACAGCAGTGTAAAATGGATATTGCCGCAAATAAAAGGAGGTTTGTCACCGAGCAGCTTGCGCACCGTCACCGCCTATATTGATGCCCATTTACAGGACGCTTTGAGCATACAAGACTTGGCTACAATCACTTGTTTGAGCCCATACCATTTTGCACACATGTTCAAAGCCAGCACAGGGCAATCACCGCACCAATATGTTTTACAGCGCCGTTTAGAACATGCCAAAAATTTAATGGCATACCCACCCTATTCACTCACAGACATTGCCAGCGCTTGTGGCTTTGCCAGTTCTAGCCATTTCAGCCGCCGCTTCAAACAATATTTTGGTATCACACCATCACAATATCGCTAAATTTGGCAGAATAAAATGCTTTTATCATCAAATCAACCAGCACAGACTACAATGCCACTTTAATATTATTAAAGCACATTGACATGCTTGCGCTATACTCCTAGCATTAAATAGCCATTTTGCAAGCAGTTGCTCAAGGAAGACATGTCTGCGCAATATTTTTGTTTCCAATTCTCGGTTTTGACGGCATGGTCTTTGTGCATCAGCATCGCTCATGCTCATAATTTACGGGGCTTAGACAGCAGTCGCAGCAATCCCGAATTGGTAGCCAAAGCCATTTTAAATACCGATCACAGCCAGTTGCAGCATGAAACGGTTGTGCGTGAAAACTGGGTGGATGAACAACACCATCAAGCCAGAGGCCAACTGAGTACTTGGGCGCACCATATGGATGATTGGTTTGGCGAACCTGACGAAGACAAGCCCGCGTCTGCGAGAGTGCGGGCGATTTTAGACCAAAGTTGGAGCCCGACTGATGGCTATAAAGTCAAACCACGCATACGCGGCAGCATTAAATTGCCGACTTTAAAAAAACGTTTAAGTCTGGTGTTTGGCGATGAACATTTAGAAGACGAATTCCAACAAGCGGCTCATCTACGCAATACCCCAATGCCTTTAAATGAACAAGAAAAAAACCAAGTTCAAAAAGACACTTCCAGAAATCAATCTTTGGCTTTGCGCATGTCCAAACAAACCAAACGCTTAGGTCTAGATACCGATTTAGACGTTGGTATTCGCAGCGGAAACGATGTGTATTTGCGTGCCAAGGTCGGTAAAGATTGGCAATTGAATGACACACAGAGCATTCGTGCAGAACAAATTTTGCGTTACGGCAGCGACAGCCAATTGCATGCACGTGCCAATTTAGAATGGCGCAAACAAGTGTTTGAACAACATTTTTGGTCCAACCAATTGCATATTGGTTATGAAGATGAGAATCAAGATTTAGGCTTAAAATGGGGCAATAATTTGTTTGCCGAACACAGTTTTTTTAAAAATCAGCGTTTAAGCTATGGCATCAGTACCAATGGTTCTGAGAAAAAACAACATTTAAACAGTTATGGTCCATTTGTCTCATGGCGACAACCTGTTTTGCGCGATTGGTTTTTTATGCAAGGCGATGTGAATTACCAAAATGATCGCAATGCCGATCGTGGTCATGAATTGGGTACGTTTATGCGCATGGAAGCCATTTTTTAAACTGATGGCACATACCGATATGGCACCACACAAAAGCCGCCTTGAAAGCGGCTTTTGTAGATTTTAACCGTTTGCTATCTTACAAAGGCAAAACCGTTTTGCCATAACGCTTGTTAATCATGATGGCGGAAGCTTCATAAAAAGCAATCGAACCACACACAATCCCCACCCAACCGGCAACGGCCAAAATGGTTTTACTGGCGGCAAAATTGCTCGCTGCCAACAAAAAGAACAAAATGCTCAATGAACCAAACAACAATTTACCCACCATCGGACCTTTTAAGGTCTGAATGAAATTCACCACAGTGAACAAACCCCACATAGTCAAATAACAACCCATAGCATTGCCATCGGTTTTTTCCACACCAGCCAAAGGCGCCAACCACGTCACCACCAAAGTCAACCAAAATGCGCCATACGCCATAAAAGCGATACTGCCAAAATCATTGCCTTTTTTCCATTCCATGACGCCTGCAATAAATTGCGCACCGCCGCCAAAGAAAATGCCCATACCAATGATCATGCTGTTCACAGGGAAAAATCCTGCGTTGTGAATGTTCAACAAAATGGTGGTCATGGCAAAGCCAAACAAACCCAATGGACCTGGGTTGGCTGTGTAATCGTGTGATGCTGTGTGCATTTTGTTCCGCTCTGTGGTTTTTAATTCAGCCGCATCATACTTATAAATAAAATAAAATCAAGACATTTATTTACTTGTTATTAAAGAAGATAAATTTTAAAAACCGAGTTTAAATGGCAAATAAACCAGCAAAAATCAGAATAAATCAATGCGCATCAAAGATTTAATTTTAAAAAATCTGAATATTAATTCATTAATATTCAGATTTTAAAATAATGCCAATACAAAAAAAAACCTTGCTGTTAGCAGCAAGGTTTTTGGAAATTCAATCTTTCAATTGGGTGCCATGAATTTGCCCATCAAGCGATAACGGCTGCTTGGAAACCACAAGCGTACAAACGTGACAATCTGCCCTTGGCTCCAAGTGCGGCGTTGCACCACCAAACAAGGCTCGCCTTTGGGCATATACAAAGCTTCGGCAATGAATTTAGGCGGCATCAATGCTTCGACAATGTGTTCACCTTCACTAAATGGTGTCGTCGCAGTCAAATAATCATGTGGCGTGGTATGCTGAAAATCTTGCTGCAAATACGTCGGCGCCATAGCAGGATTGACCCAACGGTCTTCAAACTGCACCGCGCGGCCATCTTCATCGTGTACCATTTGTGAATGAAACACCGCCGCACCTTGCACCAAACCCAAAGCCGCAGCCATCTCCGCTTCAGCCGCCACACATTCCAATTGCAACACATGACAACAATGTACATGACCACGCAGACGAATTTCATCGGCAATGCTGTTGACCTCAAACAAAGCCGATTGCGCTTTGGGCTCTGCCACAAACGTGCCCACACCTTGCAAACGCACCAAACGCCCCTCATCGGTTAATTCACGCAAAGCCCGATTGATGGTCATGCGTGAAAAACCAAATTGCGCCACCAATTCGTTTTCAGATGGCAAACGTTGATTCACTTGCCACTGACCGCTGTTGATGTGTTGCAAAATATGTTGTTTGACTTGTTCATACAAAGGTTGTGGCGTATTCAAACTCATGGCATTCGCTTGCAATAGTATTTTCATAGTTGATATTGTACGATAATTCAGAACAATAAGCGTCCTGTAAGTGTTTACAGGACGCTTAATATGATTTCATTTACATCAACATTACGCCAAACTGCACAAGATTTGTTGTGGCAATAAATCACTCAATTGGCGTTGTGCCAGTAAGTCAGCTGCCGCTTCAATGTCAGGTGCAAAAAAACGATCTTCTTCATAAAATGGGACTTGTTCACGCAAAATCGAGCGCGCTTGTTCCAAAGCAGCAGTGGTTTTCAAGCCTTCACGCAAATCCAAACCTTGGCAGGCACCGAGCCACTCAATGGCGACAATATGACGCACATTCGCCGCCATTTCCCACAAACGCGCGCCTGCTCGTGGCGCCATCGACACATGGTCTTCTTGGTTGGCGGAGGTGGGAATGCTGTCTACCGAATTGGGAAACGCCAAAGCCTTGTTTTCGCTACAAAGCGCGGCTGCGGTCACTTGTGCAATCATAAAGCCCGAATTCACGCCACCATTGTTCACCAAAAACGGTGGCAATTGTGACATGTGTTTGTCCATCATCATCGAAATACGACGCTCAGACATCGAGCCAATTTCCGCCAAAGCCAAAGCCAAATTGTCGGCTGCCATCGCCACAGGCTCGGCATGGAAATTACCGCCCGACAACACATCACCCGTATCGGCAAACACCAATGGATTGTCCGAAACGGCATTGGCTTCCACTTCTAAAACTGCCGCCGCTTGACGCAATTGCGTCAAACACGCGCCCATCACTTGCGGCTGACAACGCAAACAATACGGGTCTTGCACTTTGCCACAATGCTCGTGCGAATGACTCACTTCGCTTTCATTGCCCAATAAATGGCGATACACACTGGCTGCGTCGATTTGTCCTTGTTGACCACGCACCGCATGAATGCGTGCATCAAACGGCGTACGCGAACCCAAGGCCGCTTCCACTGTTAACGCGCCTGTCACCGAAGCAGCAGCATACAAATCTTCCGCTTCAAACAAGCCTTGCAATGCAAAAGCGGTCGACACTTGCGTACCATTTAAAAGTGCCAAACCTTCTTTGGGTGCCAACTCAATCGCTTCAATGCCTGCTTGTTTCAAAGCATCTTGAGCCGACAACCATTGACCGTTAAAACGCGCTTTGCCGTCACCCAACAACAGCAAACTCATGTGTGCCAAGGGTGCCAAATCGCCCGATGCACCGACCGAACCTTTTAAAGGAATGTGTGGATACACTTGCGCGTTAACAAGCGCCATCAAATGGTTCAACACCACACGGCGTATGCCTGAAAAACCGCGCGCCAAACTGTTGATCTTCAAAACCATAATCAAGCGAACCAAATCGTCGCTCAAGGCTTCACCGACGCCTGCCGCATGACTCAACACAATCGAGCGTTGCAATTTTTCCAAGTCTTCGTTGGCAATGCGGGTGGAGGCGAGCAAACCAAAACCCGTGTTAATACCGTAAGCAGTACGGTTTTCCGCCACAATTTGGTTCACACATGCCACCGATTGCTCAATATTGGCATCGGCATTCGGATGCAATTGAATCTGTACGTCATTTTCAAACACATGACGCAATTGTGCCAAAGTCAAAGTACCCGGTTCTATCATCAATGTATTCATATTATTGCCCATTCATCAATTTATTGGATTGTCGTAGCATCAAGCGTCCTGTAAATGTTTACAGGACGCTTGATGCTTCACATGTTGATCATCAGCCTGTAATCATCGGCAAATTCAAACCTTGCTCTTTGGCACAATCAATGGCGATGTCGTAACCTGCATCAGCGTGACGCATCACACCAGTGGCTGGATCATTGGTCAATACGCGGGCAATGCGCGCCGCCGCTTCGTCAGTACCATCACACACAATCACCACGCCCGAGTGTTGCGAAAAACCCATGCCCACGCCACCACCATGATGCAAAGACACCCACGTCGCACCGCCTGCGGTATTCAATAAAGCATTCAAAAGCGGCCAATCTGATACTGCATCCGAGCCGTCTTGCATGGCTTCGGTTTCACGGTTCGGGCTTGCCACCGAGCCTGAGTCCAAATGGTCACGCCCAATCACAATCGGTGCCGACAATTCGCCTGAACGCACCATTTCATTGAACGCCAAACCCAATTTGGCACGCCAGCCCAAACCCACCCAACAAATGCGCGCAGGCAAACCTTGGAAAGCAATGCGTTCGCGCGCCATATCCAACCAACGGTGCAAATGTGCATCATCAGCAATCAATTCTTTAACCTTGGCGTCGGTTTTGTAAATGTCTTCCGCGTCTCCCGACAACGCCACCCAACGAAACGGTCCCACGCCACGGCAGAACAATGGGCGAATGTAAGCTGGTACAAAACCTGGGAAATCAAACGCGTTTTTCACACCCACATCTTGCGCCATTTGACGAATATTATTGCCATAATCAAACGTTGGCACACCCATTTGTTGAAAATCCAACATCGCTTGAACATGCACCGCCATCGATTCTTTAGCGGCCTGTACTATCGCTTCAGGCTCGGTTTTGGCACGCTCTTTGTACTCTTCCCAGCTCATGCCTTGTGGCAAATAACCGTTCAATGGATCATGCGCGCTGGTTTGGTCGGTGACCATATCAGGACGCACACCGCGGCGCACCAATTCTGGCAACACATCCGCTGCATTGGCACACAAAGCAATCGACACCGCTTTGCCTTCTTGCGTGTATTGTTCAATGCGCGCCAAAGCATCGTCCAAATCAGTCGCCTGCTCGTCCACGTAACGCGTGCGCAAACGAAAATCAATACTCGCTTGTTGGCATTCAATGTTGAGTGAACACGCGCCTGCCAACGAAGCCGCCAAAGGTTGCGCCCCACCCATGCCGCCCAAGCCTGCAGTTAAAATCCATTTGCCCGTCAAGTCACCGTTATAATGTTGGCGACCCGCTTCCACAAACGTTTCATACGTACCTTGCACAATGCCTTGCGAACCGATGTAAATCCAACTGCCTGCGGTCATTTGACCGTACATTGCCAAACCCTTGGCATCCAGCTCATTGAAATGTTTCCAATTCGCCCAATGCGGTACCAAATTGGAATTGGCAATCAACACACGCGGCGCGTCTTTGTGGGTTTGGAACACGCCCACAGGTTTGCCCGATTGCACCAACAAAGTTTCATTGTCGTTCAACTCTTTCAAGGTTTCTACGATTTTGTCATAACATTCCCAATTGCGTGCCGCACGACCAATACCACCATACACCACCAATTCTTTCGGATTTTCCGCCACTTCAGGATCCAAATTGTTCATCAACATGCGCAGCGGCGCTTCGGTCAACCAAGATTTGGCATTCAAAGTGGTGCCACGTGGCGCACGAATTTCCACATCACGGAATTTGTTTTGAGCGGTGTCAACAGCTGAATTTGTCATGGCTTCATCCTTTGTTTCTTAGGTGTTGGGTGTTGAGCGCAAAACTTGCGCTAACTTGTATAGACAAGAATATACAAATATTGTAATCTGCATGCAAGTATTTTTTATGCAATTTTTATAAAAAAATTTAAAATCCACACCAAACCGTTGGAAACCGTTCATTGATAAGGATGATGACCATGACCCAAGCACACCAAACCTTGTGGCAAAATGCCACCATTGCCACTTTTGACCCACAAATAGATGATTCATATGGATTATTAACCCATCATGACATCTTAGTTGAAGGCAATCAAATCATTGCCATTGCCCCATCAGGTGAATTATCAGCCGACACCATTTATCCCTTACAGGGCGCTTTGATTACACCGAGCTTAGTCGATTGCCATACCCATTTGGTCTTTGGTGGCAGCCGTGCCAATGAGTGGGAACAACGTCAAAACGGTGTGTCGTATCAAGACATCAGCGCACAAGGTGGCGGCATCAACGCCACCGTCCAAGCCACTCGCGCCATTTCTGAAACAGATTTATTCACACTCAGCCAAAAACGCTTACAAAGTTTTTTGCATGAAGGGGTGGGATTGATTGAAATCAAATCAGGTTATGGTTTGGATTTGGCAACCGAAGCGAAAACCTTGCGCGTGGCACAACAATTGGCACAACATCAAGCCATAGAAATCAGCCGCACCTTGCTTTCTGCGCATGCCATTCCGCCTGAGTTTACAGGACGCCCTGATGAGTATATGAACCACATCATTGAGGTGATTATGCCGATTTTGTGGCAACAAGATTTGTTCGATTGTGTGGATGTGTTTTGTGAAAATGTGGGTTTCAATTTGGCACAAAGCGAACGCTTGTTTCAGGCCGCCCAGCAACTGGGCATTCCCATTAAAGGTCATACCGAACAATTAAGCCTCATGGGCGGCAGTGAATTGGTGGCACGTTTTCAAGGTTGGTCGGCTGACCATGTCGAATATTTAGATGAACAAGGCATACAAGCCATGGCACAAAACGGCACTGTGGCGACCTTGTTACCGGGCGCATTTTACTTTTTACGCGAAACCCAAAAACCGCCGATTGATTTGTTGCGCCAATATGGTGTTGCGATGGCAGTGGCATCAGACTTTAACCCTGGCACCAGCCCATTTGCCTCGCTGCGTTTGGCGATGAATATGGTGTGTGTGCAATTTGGTTTGACACCGTTGGAAGCTTGGCAAGGCGTGACCGTGCATGCTGCGCGCGCTTTGCGCCGTGAACATGATTTTGGCAGCTTGCAAGTGGGTAAACCCGCCCATTTCAACGTGTGGGATACCGACACGCCTGTGGACATTGTGTATGAATTGGGTCGCTCATTTTTAAAACAACGTGTGTTACACGGCAACATCACTGTGGGAGCGTAATATGTGGCAAGCCTCTGATAGCAAAATCTGGCAAGGGCGCGACGACAGCCGCGAAAGCCCTACTGCCAAACGGGTATTTCAAACCATACATTCATTACAAACTTGGCAGCCTGAACAAACTGCTCAACATGTGGCTTTGTTGGGTTTTGCATCCGATGTCGGAGTGGCGCGTAATTTAGGGCGCGTGGGCGCAGCCAAAGCGCCGCCTGTCTTACGCCAAGCTTTGGCGAATATGGCCAGCCAAACAAGCGCCTATCCTTTGCTTGATGCAGGCGACATTCATTATCCTGATGGTGACTTGGATGCAGCTCAAAACGAATTTGCCCAAGCCGTACAAGCCATTCATGCCCATCAAGGCAAGACTTTGGTTTTGGGCGGTGGCCACGAAACTGCTTTTGCCCACGGCAGCGGCCTGTACGCAGCCTACCCCGACCAACGCATTGCCATCATCAATTTTGACCCACATTTAGACTTGCGCCGCCACCATCAAGCCACATCAGGCACGCCATTTGCCCAATTAGCCCAATTGGCGCACACTCAAAATCGCCCATTTGATTACACTTGCATTGGTGCCTCTGGTGCTGCCAATACCGCCGCGTTGTTACAGGACGCTGAACATTTGGGCGTGAATATTGTTTGGGACACCGATATACATTGGGGCAATGTTAACGCTGTTTTAAGCCACATCGAACAAGTTTTAAGTCGTGCCGACATCGTTTATTTGACCATAGATTTGGATGTCTTACCCAGCTACCAAATGCCTGCCGTTTCAGCCCCTGCCGCCTTAGGCATTGCGCTAGATTTGCTCATACACTTGATAACACCAATTTTACAAAGTGGGCGCTTGGTTGGCGCAGATGTGGCAGAATTCAATCCTGATTTTGATATCGACAAACAAGGCGCACGGGTGGCCGCACGTTTGCTGTGGCACATTTGGCAAACTTGGCGTTGAAGTGCTTGATATTCATGCCACTGTCTTTTAGCATGTGCCATTTAACCATTTGGAATCACCGCCAAAAGACAGCCATATGAAGCCATTTTTATCCAAATTGGAATTAAAAATCCCACCTGTATTGTTGCTATGGTTTTGCCTTAGCGGCGCTTATGGGCTCGCGTGGCTTTTTCCGGCTGCCCAAATTGTTCAAACGCCCTCTACACATTGGCTGCATATGATGCTGTGCAGCCTCATCGCCTTTATGGGTCTGGCATTCATTGCAGCGGGCGTGATTGCATTCAAACGCCATCAGACCACCGTCAATCCTTGGCAACCTGAAACCAGCGCACATTTGGTGCAAACTGGCATTTATAGGCGAACTCGCAATCCCATGTATGTTGGCTTTGGCTTGATTTTACTGGCTTGGTTGGTGTATTTGGCACATGCCTTCGCCATTTTATGGCTGCCATTTTTCATAGCGTATCTGACTTATTTTCAAATCCTGCCTGAAGAGCGTTTTTTAAACATCAAGTTTCAAGATGCTTTTCAACAATATTGTCAACGAGTCCGCCGTTGGCTTTAATGCCTCTTTAAGCGTCCTGTAAACGTTTACAGGACGCTTAAAAGACCCATGCACATACTCAATGCCCGCAACACCAGCGTTTCAAAATCCATATTTCAATCGAAAATTTCACCGCAACTGGCTCACAAAACGGAATAAACCTTAGCCACCGATGCCAAACAAACGTAAAATACGCCTTTCTCATTGTTTCAAATATGGCCAGTCCATTCACAAAGGTTTTTACACACATGTCACAACATTTTGACACCATCATCATCGGCGGCGGCGCTTCGGGATTTTTTGCAGCGGCTCAATTGGCTGAGCTCAGACCTGATTTGAGCATCGCCATTTTAGAGCGCGGCAAAGACGTTTTGTCCAAAGTCAAAATTTCGGGCGGTGGCCGTTGTAATGTGACGCATGCGTGTTTTGTACCGAATGAATTGACCAAGTTTTACCCGCGTGGCGAACGCGAATTGAAAGGCCCGTTTCATTCGTTTTGTACAGGCGACACGATGGCGTGGTTTGAAAACCGTGGCGTGCGTTTGAAAATTGAAGAAGATGGGCGCATTTTCCCAGAGTCAGACGACTCACAAACCATCATTGATTGCTTGATTAAAGCGACTCAAAACGCACAAGTATTAACCAGCACCACCGTTCACAGTCTGTACCAACAAGAAGGCGTGTGGCAATTGATGAGCAATAAAGGCTTGTTCAGCGCCCAAAAGGTGGTGGTCGCCACAGGCAGCAATCCCAAAGTGTGGGAAATGATGGCGACATTGGAACATGACATTGTGCCACCTGTGCCATCTTTGTTCACGTTCAATACCAAAGACAAACGCTTGCAAGACTTAATGGGCGTGGCTGCCAACCCAGTCAATGTCAAAATCAAAGGGCAAAACTTGCAAGCGAAAGGTCCATTGTTGATTACCCATTGGGGCATGAGCGGTCCTGCGATTTTGCGCTTGTCGGCTTGGGGCGCGCGGGCGTTGGCCGATGTGAATTATCAATTTGAGTTGGTTGTTAATTGGACGGCAGAATATACACATGATGAAATCATCGAAGAATTGTTGGCATTCAAACAAGAGCATCCGAAAAAAACCATCAGCAAATACCCACAACACCACATTCCTAACCGCTTGTGGCACAGCTTGGTGCAAGCATCTGGCATTGCCGAAACCTTAATTTGGGCAGACGCCAACAAAAAACAATTGCAACAATTGGCCGAACAAATGACGCAATGCACGTTTCAAATCCATGGCAAAAGCATTTTCAAGGAAGAATTTGTCACCGCAGGTGGCATGGCTTTGAAACAAATCAACTTCAAAACCATGCAAAGCAAATTGCATGAAAATCTGTATTTCACAGGCGAAGTCTTGGACATCGATGCCATCACTGGCGGCTTTAACTTCCAAAATGCGTGGACAACCGGCTTTTTGGCTGCCCAAGCCATTGCCGCCCAATAAGCTTTTAATCTGCAACAAACGGCCTGTAAACATTTACAGGACGCTTGTTGTTTGCTATTTCAAATACATATTATATACGGCCTTAAGATGATGAAGGCTGATTTCAATTGGCTTGGTTGGCAGATAAATTTTGCGCCCTGCCAATCAATTCCACCAATTCTTGGCGCAAACCAAACTCATCCTTGCCTTTAGCCTCTTTCGCCCATGTAGACGCATCCGACCATGTGCGTTTGCCCACCATGTCACCGCCACGCAACAATTGTCCATAAGTGGCCACCGCAATGGTAAAACGGGTGTCGTTGCTGGCTTGTGCTAAGGCTTTGCTGCTCACGAGTACAGGACGGCTTAGCAACACGCTGGTGGATTTTCCCACTGGTTTGTAACGCACATTCACATGGGCATATTCTGCTTTATCGCCTTGGGATGGCGCAGGGTTTTGATAGCGCGAAGTATTGAGCCAACCTTTGACGCCTTGTGGCACAAACTCATACAAAGCCGTCACCGTATGCCCTGCACCAATGTCACCTGCATCTTTGTTGTCATTATTAAAATCTTCTTGCTTGAGCAAACGGTTTTCATAACCAATCAAGCGGTATTGTGACACCGTGGCAGGATTGAATTCCACTTGAATTTTGACATCAGATGCCACTGTCGACAAAGTCGAGGTCAACTGCTGTTGCAACACTTTTTTGGCCTCTTTTTCATTGTCAATATAAGCGTAATTGCCATCACCAGCATCGGCCATTTGTTCCATCAAATGCTCATTGTAATTGCCCGTACCAAAACCCAAAGTGGTCAAAGACACGCCACTTTTACGCTGCTGCTCGACACGGCTTTTTAAGGTATTAAAATCCACCGTACCCACATTAAAGTCGCCATCTGTCATCATCAAAATGCGATTGATGCCGTCTTTAATATGGTGTTTTTGCGCTTGTTTGTACGCCACCTCCATCGCGTCCGCTCCAGCCGTACTGCCACTGGCACGCAATTGGTCTATCGCTTTGAGCAAGTCGTTTTTATCCCGACCATTGGCACCACTGATGTGAACTTGTGTGCCACTGGCATACGCCACCAAAGTCACTTTGTCTTGCGGTCGCAATTGCTCGGTCAACAAACGCAAAGTTTGCTTCACCAACGGCAATTTGTTGTTGTCATCCATTGAGCCTGACACATCGACCAAAAATACCAAATTGGCAGGCGGCATGGCTTCTTTTTTCTGCTCTTGTGCTTGCATCACGATGCGCAACACTTTAGCGTCCTGTAACCAAGGCGAATCCACCACTTCCGTTTCCAACGCAAAAGGATGTGGTTTGTGTGCCGTCAATTTGGCATCCAATGGAAAATAATTGATCAATTCTTCCATTCGCACAGCATCTTTTGGCGGCAATTGTCCTTGGTTTAAAAAACGCCGCACATTGGCATAAGAACCTGTGTCCACATCGGCACTGAAAGTGGAAATGGGCTCGCGACTGACCTCTTTAACAGGATTGTCTACCAATTCACCATAACGTTCGGTGTCTTGAACCGATGCGGTTGCCACTTCTGGCATATAAGGTGCGGCAGCAGCATGAATCGCTTGTGGTGCCAAGTTACGAGCCATGGTTTCAGATTGCGCTGATGTGGATAGCTGATGTGCAGGGTTGCCACCACAACCACTTAATAACGCACTGACCACCAAAAACGATGATATTTTGATATGCATGCTGCCACTCCTTTAAATTTAAAAAGGTGATTGGGATATGTGTTGTATAGAATATAAACCTTAAAAGCCACATCTCCAATGATTTCACGGTCATTTCACCCAAATTTCAAAACCCAAAGCTCACACAACAACACAGACAAATTGGATGACAACGGTTAAAATAGCAAATGTGTTGTCGGTGCTTTGAATTGTGCCACCTAATCCCCATCTATCCAGCCTTAATAGCAATAAGCCACCTTATGTCATTTGATTTGAAACAAACCCTCAGCCGCGACCGTCATTTTTTACAGCAAGCTTGTAAACACCCTGAAAAATTTGGTGGACAAGCCGCAGTAGAACAAAAATACGCACGGTCGCACGAACGCTTTTTGGCACGTCTCGCCACTTTGCCTAAGCCAAGTTATACGGGAAATTTGCCCGTACATGACAAATTGGACGACATCAAAGCCGCCATTGCTAAGCATCAAGTGGTGATTGTGGCAGGTGAAACGGGTTCAGGCAAAACCACACAATTGCCAAAAATTTGTTTGCAATTGGGTCGTGGCGTGGCAGGTTTGATTGGTCACACGCAACCGCGTCGTTTGGCTGCGCGTGCAGTGGCAGAACGCATTGCTGAAGAATTGGGTTCGGAAATTGGCCAAGCAGTCGGTTACAAAGTGCGTTTTAACGACAAAACCCGTCCTGAAAGCCACATCAAATTGATGACCGACGGCATTATGCTCGCCGAAACCCAAACCGATCGCTACTTGACCCAATATGACACTATCATCATTGACGAAGCGCACGAACGCAGCCTCAACATTGATTTTTTGCTCGGCTATTTGAAAAATTTGTTGCCGCGCCGCCCTGATTTGAAAATCATCATCACCTCAGCCACCATCGATTCAGAACGCTTTGCCGAACACTTTGCCATCAACGGTAAAAAAGCCCCTGTGATTGAGGTTTCAGGCCGCACATTCCCGATTGAAATGCGTTACAGGCCGCTGGGCGACGATGCCAACGAAGACGAAGAAGACATGACGCTGATGGATGGCATTGTCGATGCGGTGGACGAATTGTGCCGTTTGGGAGATGGCGACATTTTGGTGTTTTTAGCAGGTGAAAAAGACATCCGCGAAGCAGCCGAAGCCTTGCGCAAAGGCAATCGCCGCAACTTAGATGTATTGCCTTTGTTTGCACGTTTGTCTGCGCAAGAGCAACACCAAATTTTCCATCCCAACGGTCAACGTCGTCGGGTGATTTTAGCCACCAATATCGCTGAAACATCGCTCACTGTACCGGGCATCCGCTTTGTGGTCGACACAGGTTTGGCAAGGGTCAAACGCTATTCAGCGCGCGCCAAAGTTGAACAATTGCATGTGGAAAAAATTTCTCAAGCGGCCGCACGCCAACGTGCAGGACGCTGTGGACGGGTTGCCGCAGGTGTGGCGATACGCTTATATTCTGAAGAAGATTTCAATACCCGTTCTGAATATACCGATCCGGAAATTCTGCGCTCCAATTTGGCAGCGGTGATTTTGCGCATGGTCAGCTTGAATTTGGGCGATGTGGCAGCGTTTCCATTTTTGCAAGCGCCCGATCAACGTTATATTAACGATGGTTTTCAGGTGTTATTGGAATTGGGTGCAGTGGGTGAAAACAACCGCTTGACCAAGTTGGGCGAACAAATGGCAAAACTGCCTGTCGACCCCAAAATCGCACGCATGATGCTTGCAGCCAAACGCCTCAATTGTATGCCGGAAATGCTGATTATTGTGTCGGCTTTGTCGATACAAGACCCACGCGAACGCCCGTTTGAAGCCCGTGAAGCGGCAGATAAAATGCACGAACGCTTCAAAGACAAAGAATCCGATTTTTTATCGTATTTGTATTTGTGGGAATTTTTCCAAAGCACGCGTGCACAAAAATCTTACAAGCAAACCATGCAAATTTTGCAGCAACACTTTTTGAGTGTGCCACGCATGCGTGAATGGCGTGAACTGCACCAACAATTACAACAAACTGCCCGTGATTTGGATTTATTGCCCAAAGAAATGGTGCACAGCGATAAAACCATTAACATTCAGGCCGCTCCTGACAAAAGTCACAAACCTGCTTATAAAACCAATAAAAATGAACATGCAGTCGACGCCAAAACGCAACACAAAATGTTGCAACACGGCGGCGCGGAAGCCAGTTATGACCAAATCCACCGTGCTTTGCTCACAGGTTTGATTGCGCAAGTGGGTTTGAAATCGCCTGAAAGCCACGAGTATCAAGGCGCGCGTGGCAGCCGTTTTCATTTGTTCCCAGCCTCCAATTTGTTCAAAGCCAAACCAAAATGGGTGATGGCGGCGGAATTGACCGAAACGACTAAGCTGTATGCGCGTGATGTGGCGAAAATCAATCCAGAATGGATCGAAATCGAAGCGCCACATTTGGTCAAAAAACACTATTTTGAGCCTCATTGGTCCAAAGAGCGTGGCGAAGTGTTGGCTTCCGAACGGGTGACTTTGTACGGTTTGACTGTTTTGCCACGCCGTTTGGTCAGCTATGGCCGCATCGCACCACAAGAAGCACGCGAATTGTTCATACGCGGCGCATTGGTAGAACAGCAAGCGAATTTTCAGGACGCTTTTTTCAAACACAATGCCAAACTCATCAAAAACATTGCCGATTTGGAACACAAATCGCGCAAGCAAGATGTGTTGGTTGACGATGAAGTATTGTTTGATTTTTACCAACAGCAAATTCCCGAAACGCATACCAATGGTAAAAAAACGCATCCGATTGTTGATGCTGCCTCTTTCCATGCTTGGCTCAAACAAGATGGCGACGAGCAAAGTTTGTATTTGAGTCGCGATGATTTGATGCAGCATTCTGCTTCTCACATTACCGATGCGCAATTTCCCAAAACCTACAAAACTGCGGACGGCGCATTCAAATTGACTTATCGCTTTGAGCCGCACCATATTTTGGACGGCGTGACCATGACGGTACCTTTGCCTGTACTCAATCGTTTGGATGCGGTGCAATTGGAATGGTTGGTTGCAGGTTTGATACGTGAAAAACTGCAATTGTTGATTAAGGCTTTGCCCAAACAAGTGCGTCGCGTGTGCGTGCCTGTGCCTGATTTTATCACCCGTTTTTTGGCGCGTGAACCGAATCAAAACGAAGCGATTTTGCCGCAATTGGCACAATTCATTGTGCGTGAATTTGGCGATGTGCGCATTTTAGAGCAGATTGATTTCGATGCTTGGGCGCAAACAGAATTGCCAAATCACTGTCATTTCAACCTTCGTGTGATTGACGATGGCGGGCAAGAATTGGGCATAGGTCGAGATTTGCTCGCCTTACAACAAAAACTCGGTCACGCCGCCGCCGTCACCTTCAGCGACAACGCCAACGAATTTGAAAAAGAACACATCACCAATTGGAACATAGGTAAATTACCCGATTCGATTAAATTTGCGCGCGGCAAGCAACAATTGACCGGCTTTTTAGGCTTGCAAGTGCAAAGCGATGGCAGCATTGCTTTGAAATTGTTTGATACGGCTTTGGCTGCCGAACAAGCGCATTTTGATGGCGTGATTGCATTAATGAGCCGCCAACTCAAAGAACACATCAAAGATTTGAACAAAGGCTTGGCATCGTTTACCCAAGTGGCGATGTTGCTCAAACATTTGGGTGTGGATGCTTTGCGTGAAGACATCACTCGCGCTGTTTGCCAACGGGCGTTTATTGGCGATGATGATTTGCCGCGGGACGAAAAAGATTTCAAAGAGCAAATCAAACGCGCGCGCAGCCGTTTGCCTGCGGTAAAAGAGGCTTTGAACCAATATTTGCTGGCAGTGGCGCAAGAATACGCACCATTGATACAACGCTTGCAAAAACACCCTTTAAAAAATGTGTTGCAACAACAATTGAATGCTTTGATTTACGACGGTTTTGTCAGCCAAACGCCTTGGAGCCAATGGCCGCATTTGGCGCGTTATTTAAAAGCCATGAATTTGCGCATGGACAAATACAGCGCCAATATGGCGCGCGATGCCGAGCGTGAGCGGGATATTCAAGCCTTAACCCAACAATGGCAACAACATCTGGATGCGTTAAAGCGCAACAATCAAGACATCAACCCTGCATTGCAACAATTCCGTTGGCACATCGAAGAATTGCGTGTGTCATTGTTTGCCCAAGAGCTGAAAACGCCTTATCCCGTGTCTGTCAAACGCTTGCAAAAACAATGGAGCGAATTGACGCGTGTGGTCAAATAAGCGGCCTGTAAACCAAACGGTCATATGTATTTTTAATATACATGGCATCATAGAATATTGGATAAAGCCACAAACGTTCTGTAAACCTTTACAGGACGCTTGCTTTGTCACAAACCGTTATTTTCCATATCTTTCTTTCAAATCTGCCGCCACTTTTTCAATGTCAGTAAACAAAGTGCCTTCGGAAATGGCTAGGGCTTTGAGTTGTTTTAAGATGGTGGATTTACTGTCTTTGGGAATATGAATGCAGATGGTTTTACCGTTTTGACGACACAAATATTGGTCAGGAATGCTGGGCGCGCTCAATTTATCATGTGCTTCTTCATTAATCCCAAAGATGAAAAATGCGCCACTTTGGCGAATGATGTGTGGATTGTCTTGTTTGGGTTTGACGCAAACCACTTTCGCAATGTCTTCAAGCTTCATCAACTCAGTTAAAAAATAAGGCTTTTCAGATTGAATGTAAGCTGTGTATTTTCTGAAAGCAGCCTTAGCTTTGCTGTGATTGTAACATTTTGAATTTAATTCAAAATATTTAATTATATTAAATAATTGATGCATAATACCCTTATCAATCTCGTTTTCTCTTAAAGATAATTCTGTTATTACTTTACATTTTTGAGCCCAATCTTCACCAAATATCATTAATTCATCGATATTTAAATTAACAGAATTTCGACTTACAACCCTACTTAACCAATCTAACCACTTTGTCAGCCACTTTATATCTTGCTCTAAACCTTCAAGAAAATATATTTTTAAATCTTTTTCAATACCATTTTTAGCATGATTTTCAATTTCAACTAAATTTGGCAATTTCTTTTTTAAATAAAGACATTCTTGTAAATCTTTGTCTACAAAAAATCTACTATTATGTATAAATTCAACCAAACCATTAAAGCAATTTATGTATCCAATCTCATTTCTCAAATCCATTAACTTTTGATTAGCCTCTTTATATTTTTCATCTGAAAAATTGTCTACATCAATGGAGTTATCAAATATTTTTGATGAAAAAAAATCCACTTGCTGCATCAATTGAATGCTTTTCAAATCAAACTCACTCGGCATTTTCACCACGTTCGCCAACATCGCCACCGTATCGCTGTCATAACGTTTGATTTCAGTATTTTCAACTTGAAAAATATCAACTTTGGCATCGTCATTTTCATGACCTGCACACGCAAAATACAATGCCACCAAAGGATTTTCTGTAATATCTAATAAGCGTGTTGGAATGCCGTAATGCTGCATCATCACCAAATTTTCAAACGTGTTATCACAATGCTTAAAATTGTCTGAACAGCGTGCCAAAGTGTCGTAATACAAATGGTCTTCGTTATAGACAAATTCATGAATGGATTCTGGTTTTGCCTTTCGAAAAATCGATGGTTTGTTTTCCCATTCATGGTTTGCACTGCCACGAAAAAACAGCGTGTGCGTTTTTTCAATCGTTAAACTTTCCAAATATCTCATGTAATCGGAAACGCTTTTGATTTCCTCAATGTGCTGATAATTACCTTGTTGCATGTCTAACCGTCGCCCCTATTTTGATTTCATTCAGTATATTGTCATTTATCATCCCAATACAAACAAAAACAAGCGTCCTGTAAAGGTTTACAGGACGCTTGTTTTGACAACTTCAAAGCTGGCTATCAATGGCACATCGCTTTTCTGATTGTATACAAAATAAGATATAAGCCATGTCATCCATTTTTAAAATGGCTTTAAATTTTAGGCGGGGCGTTACTTTGAATGTCTAACACTTCTTGAAATTCATAAATTTCAATCGTTCCCATATCAGGGTCTTGCTCGGTGCGCACGTGTTTGAATCGCTCCACTCGCATTTCAACACTGGCAGGTTGCTCTGTGTCCGCATCTATATCTGTCGGCTCAGAAGTAGCACGATTCAAATCGTAATATTCCACCACCGCGTCAATAGGCACAATCAAATCTGTACCCGTAGCACGTTGGTGTTTGGCAGCACTACCTCCCACTAATTTGGCATTAATCATGAAGCCTCCTCGTCACAATGGTCAATATAGAATCTGAATATATGACCTGTGCAATGAATCAGCCGTTCCATTGCAACTGTCATTTACCATCATGGTGTTAATTTGATATAGATAAAAATCCTGTTCAGCATTGCATAGAACTGACATGTTTATGTTCATCAAAAAAGCAAAATGTATACATTCGCTTAATACCCAAATTTTACAAACACACCTCAATTTTACTTGCTATTTCAACCATAAAATTCACCTATCGCAACAGCTCATTAAGCTGAAAAATGTTACAATATTGGGTTTCCCTCTAAGTTAAAAATTTCGCCATGACCGACTACATCCGCATCCGCGGCGCACGCACGCACAATTTAAAAAACATCGATTTGGACATTCCACGCCACCAATTGGTGGTGATTACGGGCTTATCAGGCAGTGGCAAATCCTCATTGGCGTTTGATACTTTGTATGCCGAAGGACAGCGTCGTTATGTGGAAAGCTTGTCGTCTTATGCGCGTCAGTTTTTGCAAATGATGGACAAACCCGATGTGGACTTGATTGAAGGCCTCTCGCCTGCGATTTCCATCGAACAAAAATCCACTTCGCACAATCCACGTTCGACTGTGGGCACAGTGACCGAAATTCACGACTATTTGCGCTTGTTGTTTGCTCGTGTTGGCACACCACATTGTCCTGAGCATGATATCGCCTTGTCTAGCCAAACCGTTTCGCAAATGGTCGACAGTATTTTGGCATTGCCTGAAGACACCAAAATCATGTTGTTGGCACCTGCGGTTTCAGGACGCAAAGGCGAATTTGTCGAACTGTTCAATGATTTGCGCGTGCAAGGCTTCACGCGTGTGCGCATTGATGGCACCACTTATTCTTTAGACGATGAATTGCCCGTCCTGAATAAAAATCAAAAACACCATATTGATGTGGTGATAGACCGCATCAAAGTGCGTCCTGATATGCAACAACGCTTGGCTGAAAGCATCGAAACAGCATTGCGCCATGGTAGCGATCGGGTATTGGCTTTGGAAATGGACACCGATGTTGAACATTGGTTTTCAGCGCAATTTGCTTGTCCGAAATGTGCTTACAGCTTGATGGAGTTGGAGCCACGCTTATTCAGTTTCAATAATCCTGTTGGTGCCTGCCCCACTTGTGATGGCTTAGGGACAATGATGTATTTCGATGAAGAGGCAGTGGTCATTCATCCGGAATTGTCTTTGGCAGCAGGTGCTATCAAAGGTTGGGACAAACGCAATCAGTTTTACCATCAAATGATTGTGTCTTTGGCCAAGCATTATGATTTTGACATCAATACACCTTGGGAAGATTTGCCTAAAACCACCCAAAAAGCGGTGTTATATGGCTCAGGAAAAGAAGTCATTGAATTCAAATATTTAAATGACAAAGGCACAACATTCAACCGCAGCCACGCTTTTGAAGGCGTGATTCCCAATTTAGAACGCCGTTACCGTGAAACCGATTCGCAAACGGTGCGTGAAGAATTGGCCAAATACCAAAGCTTCCGCGCTTGTACCACTTGTGGCGGCGCACGTTTGCGCAAAGAAGCCCGCTTTGTGTATGTCGGTGGCGAAAATTTACACCATATCAGCGCATGGCCTTTGAGCAAAACTTTGGATTTTTTCCAAAACTTGGATTTGGGCGGCAACAAACAGCAAATTGCCGAAAAAGTCTTGAAGGAAATCACCGAACGCTTAGGCTTTTTAATCAATGTCGGCTTGAATTATTTGTCACTCGCCCGCTCTGCTGAAACCTTATCAGGCGGCGAAGCGCAGCGCATTCGCTTGGCCAGCCAAATCGGTTCGGGTTTAACTGGCGTGATGTACGTCTTGGATGAGCCGTCTATTGGTTTGCACCAACGTGACAACGACCGTTTGCTTGGCACGCTCAAACATTTGCGTGATTTGGGCAACAGTGTGATTGTGGTCGAACATGACGAAGATGCCATTCGTGCGGCCGATTATGTGGTGGATATGGGTCCTGGCGCAGGTGAATTGGGCGGCGCGGTACTGATTGCCGATACACCTGAAAAAATCGCCGCATGCGAGCAATCGATTACAGGACGCTATTTAAGTGGCAAAGCAGCAATTTACATTCCAGCACAACGCACGCCTAAAGATGCAGAACGCATATTGGTCTTAAAAGGTGCTTCGGGCAATAATTTGAAAGATGTGACTTTGGAATTGCCCTTAGGTTTGATGACGTGCATCACAGGCGTGTCAGGCAGCGGCAAATCGACTTTGATCAACGACACTTTGGCCAAAATCGCCGCGCGTGATTTGAACCGTGCCACCAAAGACGAGCCATCGCCTTATACCGAGATTCAAGGCTTGGAGCAATTGGACAAAGTCATCAATGTCGACCAAAGCCCAATTGGACGCACGCCCCGCTCCAACCCTGCAACCTATACAGGTGTATTCACACCGATTCGTGAATTGTTTGCAGGCGTGCCTGTTTCACGTGAACGCGGTTACAACGTCGGTCGCTTCTCGTTCAACGTCAAAGGCGGCCGCTGCGAAGCGTGTCAAGGCGATGGCGTTTTAAAAGTAGAGATGCATTTCTTGCCCGATGTGTATGTACCGTGTGAGGTTTGCCACGGCAAACGCTACAACCGTGAAACTTTGGAAATTTTGTACAAAGGCAAAAACATTCACCAAGTATTGGAAATGACGGTTGCCGAAGCGCATGCTTTTTTTGAAGCCATTCCCACCTTATCACGCAAATTACAAACTTTGATGGATGTGGGTTTGAGTTATGTGCGTTTGGGTCAAAGCGCGACCACATTATCAGGCGGTGAAGCGCAACGGGTGAAATTGGCATTGGAATTGTCCAAACGCGATACAGGCCGCACTTTGTACATTTTGGATGAACCAACCACAGGTTTGCATTTTGCCGACATCGCTTTATTGCTAGAAGTTATCACACGCTTAAAAGGCAAAGGCAACAGCATCGTCATCATCGAACACAATTTAGATGTCATCAAAACCGCCGATTACATCATTGATTTGGGTCCTGAAGGTGGCGATGGTGGCGGACGCATCATTGCCCAAGGCACACCTGAAGACGTCGCAGCAACGGCGGGCTCTTACACAGGGCAATATTTGTCCCAAGTTTTGGCCAACAGCCAAACTGCTGCTGTGTAAATATCAGACGTAAAAAAACGCACCTTATGGTGCGTTTTTTATGTCCTGAAAGCGGCCTGAAACTTTATTCAACCGCTTGAGCGTACAAATCTGCTTCCACTTGAATAAACACATCTGCAATCACGCCATAAGCCTTGCCCCACGCGTCCAAAATGTCATCGGTTGCGGCATCGCCCAATACTTCTTTAATCGCACCCAACAATTCTTGACCGACAATCGGATAATGCGCTGCTGCCACGCCTGCTTGACAATGTTTGACTGCAATTTTTTTGACCGCAGGCAAAATAGCTGGCAAATTTTCAATGTTTTGCGCTGCCGCCAATACCGTCATCGCCAAAGCCTTAGGCTGCTCCAAAGATTCTTGGCGACCCATATCAAACAAAGGACGTACTTCAGGGTGTTTGGCAAACAAGTTTTTATAAAAAGTCGTGGTAATGGTAACGCCATGCTCCTTCAATACAGGAACAGTGGCTTTGATGATGTTAATGGTTTGCTGGTCTAACATGAGGGTCTTCCTTAAGTTCATTATTATGGTTTTGCCATACATCAGTATGGTGTAGCAGCACTTATTATAATCTTTATTGCCTCTTAAAACTTAATCCACATCAAAACTCAAATACTTTTAACCCCAGCGTCCTGTAAGCTTTTTCACATTGAATTTAATGGCTGAAACTATTTATGTTGCTGCTATAAAAAACGCCCTTAATGGGCGTTTTGACATCATGCTCACAATGACCATTTATTGAGTGGCGCCATCCACCAAAAACTCACTTGGAAACACAGCGGCCTGAAACACCGCAGGTCGCTCTTGGTCTTGCCAAGTAATGGTCATGCGCTGCTCTTGTTGCAAACGCAATGACAAAGCCACTGTATCGGCAGGCGATTGCAACTTCCATGTGTGTTCGGTCGCTTGAACAGGATAAGTTTGAGGTTTCTCATCACCCAATTGAACGGTAATGCGACATTCGGTTTGCTCTGCTGCACAAACTGTCGTTTGATGCTCCAAAGGCATCAAAGCCAAGCTGCCATCTTGTTGCCACACCCACAACCATTGCGGCTCATGCTGTTGCTCAGTCAAATACAAAGCTTGTGGCGTGCGATGCCATTGCGCCTCGGTTTGTAACTCTTTCAGCCCGATAGCTTGCCAAGACGCAGGTGTCACCAAACCCAATAACGGCAATGTGAACGCATACCACAACGCAGCCAACACAACAATCAATCCTAACAAATACCAACGCCCTACTTTTCGTGGTTTGGCCGCTTGCGCATTGACAGGACGCTCCAACACCGCTTGCGATGGTGTTTGGCGTGAAGTTGCTGCCGTTTGCATAAAGACATCAGGCTGTTTTTGACGCAGTTTGCTGTCATAACGCTGACGCATATCCGTATTGAGCAACCACACCTCTGCCTTATCCAATACCTCCACAGGTATTTGGTTTTGCAAGCGTTTGAGCTTAATCATGGTTGCGATGGTTTCAGTTGGTGCATACACACCCACGCCCAATAAATGATAAAAATTAACCAACTTGCCGCCCTTATCCGTCACCTATATACAATACGCATGACGAATATAACATTGAAACGTTCCCATCGGCAGTTATTCGTGTCAACAAACCAGCTGAGTCACAACATTTTGAAACCATTTATACACACTATCAATTTTTTAAAATGAAAATTATTATCATCTGTATTAGAATAATGTCCTCTTTTGATTCCCAAACAAGTTTGTCCGACCATGTCCCGTTTCTCTACTTCTTTGCGCCCCATCGCATTTTTAATTTTAGGCTTAAGCACTTCTGTTTATGCAAACGATGCCGCCTCTGACAACGATACCGATTTAGGTGCTATCACTGTCACGGCCAATCAATCGCCTTCACAAATCAACAGCGATAAAGTCAGCGTGCGCCAAGCCGACAGCATTCGTGATGTATTGCGTGACATTCCCGGTGTTTACGTCGGTGGCACCAACAACATGAACCAGCAAATCCAAGTGCGCGGCGTTGGCGAAACAGGTTTGAATATCACCGTCGATGGCGCGCGCCAATTGGGCACCATTTTCCATCACAATGGCCGCACCTTAATTGATACCGATTTGATCAAACGTGTGAACGTGGATGTTGGCAGTCATTCGGTGTCTGCGGGCATGGGTGCTTTGGGCGGGGCGGTACAATTTACCACCGTCAGCGCTGAAGATTTATTGAACAATGAAGAACGCTTTGGCGGCAAAGTCAAATCCAGCTACGCCACCAATAATAACCAATGGCAAAACTCAGTCATGCTCTTTGGTCGCCCAACAGACAACACCGACGTATTGGGTTATGTCAACTACAAATCGATGAATTTGGGTGAATCAGGCGACAACCGTCCTTTAGGCGGCGATGGCGAAGAAATCGATTATTTGATTAAAGCGGGCTGGAACATCACGCCTGAACAAAAAATCACGGTGTCAGCCGAACGCAATGATTTGAGCGGCCTGTATCCTGCGCGCATGGAATTTCCACACAATGATTTGAACAGCAATCAATTCAACCCTTTGATTGATCAAGAATACACCCGCGACACCCAAACCTTGGGCTATGCTTACAATCCATCTGCCAACGAATGGATCGATTTGGAAGCGAAGATTTATCGCACCAAAATCCAATTGAATAACGGTAAAGATGCCCAAAAATACGTTGGCGTGAGTGCTTTAAATTGGTTGTCCAAATTGGAAATTGAAACCGTTGGCGGCACCTTGACCAACACATCGGTTTTCGATACAGGCTCAGTCAATCACAACATGCGTGTCGGTTATGAGTTTTTTGACACTGAAAACCAAAAACAAGATGCTTACACGGGCAAAATCAGCCAAGGCGAAAGCGGACGCTTGCATTCTGTGTATGTCGAAGACCGTTTGAATGTGGGCAATTTCAGCGTGACACCGGGTTTGCGTTACGACCATTACCGTTTAGAAAACCCTGTGAGCGGCTCTCGTGACTATGACAATGTCAGCAAAGCATTGGAAATTGCTTACCAATTTGACAACGGCCTGAAAGCTTACGCTTCTTACACCGACTTGTTCCGCGCACCTGACACAATGAACGCCATGTTCTTGTCTTATGCCAACAACACCGATTTGAACACTTTGGAAGCGGAAAAAGGCAAAAACAAAGAAATCGGCTTGTCATACAGCAAAAGCCAATTATTGGGTGACGACGATTTGAGTTTGCAGGTGAAATACTTCCAAGCCAACTACGACAACATCATCTCGGTTTCAGGTCCACGCAACAGCTTAGACCGCAAAAATATCGGCTCAGGCGACATCACAGGTTTTGAAGCGAGCGCACGTTACCGTTACGAAAACTGGCGCACAAGTGTTGGTTTTAGCAAATCTGACATTGATTTGTATGATGGCATTTCTGCCAACAACACCGCCATTGGCCGCGACATGGGTGCCAAATGGAATGTGTCTTTGGCATATGACTGGATTGGCACAGGCATCAGCGCACAATGGGATTCAACCTTCCAACGCCGTTACACCAGCCACAATGCAGAAAAACCCGGTTACGGCATCAGCGACATCAGCGTGCATTGGAAACCACAAAGCGGCAGCTTCAAAGGCTTGGAAACAAGCTTGGGTGTGTACAATGTGTTTGACAAATTCTATGTCTCACAAAGCGCACGCCAACAAGACCCTTTGAATCCATTGACCGACTATGAAATGGGTCGCAATATCAAAGCCACCGTGTCTTATCGCTTTTAAGTAAGCCACAATGTTTACAGGACGCTTCAAGCGTCCTGTAAACATTGAAACAATACTGATTTGATTTATTTCTTGTCTAGGCTAAGCGGCAAAGCTGCGCTATAATGAGAACGATTATTAATTAGAAACCAGCCCTATCCACGCAGCGACCATTGAGCCCAATACAAGGCTTTGATATTCAGATTGTTTTCATTATCTGTTATTGCCCCGCTCAATGTTCATGCACAGTTCGGGTTCATCTATTGAGGCTATCTTGATTTTCACTGCGATTCATTTGCCCACATTAGCGGCTTGGTACAAGTCGAGTTAAGGGCAAACCATGTTGAAACTGCGTTTTTTACTTCCGCTTACCTTCTTACTTGGCATAACATCCATTTTCATTGGTGTGGGCAATGTCAGCTTATCGGGTTTGCTGGCGGGGCGGCCTGAAGATTGGCTTTTATTCACCCAAAGCCGCTTGCCACGCTTATTGTCCATTCTCATTGCAGGCGCAAGCTTAAGCGTTTCTGGTTTGATTTTACAAAGTTTAAGCCGCAACCGCTTTGTCTCGCCCACCACCGCAGGCTTAGAAGATTCGGCAAGGTTCGGTGTCTTACTCGCCTTAATTATGTTACCCGCTGCCACAGGCTGGTTGCAAACATCTTTGGCAATCGCCACTACCTTCGTCGGTGCTTTGATTTTCATGGCCATTTTAAACACCTTAAAACACCGTGATACAGTTTTTGTGCCTTTGGTTGGCATGATGTTTGGTAACATCATCAGCGCTATTACGGTATTTTTTGCCTTGCAATTTGATTTGCTGCAAAACATCAATGCTTGGCTACAAGGCGACTTTTCCAGCGTTTTGAGCGGTCGCTACGAAACCTTGTTTTTAAGCGTACCTGCTTTGATTTTTGCTTATTTGTATGCACAACGTTTTGTACTGGCAGGTATGGGCGAAGACTTTGCGACCAATTTGGGTTTGAATTACAAACGCACACTCAATTTGGGTTTGGCATTGGTGTCCATTGTCACCGCAGTGGTCATCGTCACAGTCGGCTCCATTCCGTTTTTGGGCTTGATTGTTCCCAATTTGGTGGCTTTGTATTTGGGCGATAATTTGAAGCTGACTTTGCCGCATACAGCGGTGGTGGGTGCTTTGTTGGTATTGGTGTGTGACATCATTGGTCGGGTGGTGATTTATCCCTATGAAATTTCAGTCAGCTTGATGATGGGCGTGATTGGCAGCGCTGTATTCTTAGCCATGTTACTCAAGAGGTACCGTCATGGCGGAATCTAAACGTTTAATCGGCTTGCTCATACTCACCGCTGTGGTTTTAGCAGGCTATTTCTTCTGGAACAACACACAAATGACGCCATTTGTGGTGCAATTGCGCCTCAAAACCATCGCAGCCATGGTCATCACTGGCATGGCTTTGGGCGTGGCAACATTATTGTTTCATGCCGTTTCCAATAATCGCATTGTCACACCGTCATCGCTAGGCTTGGAATTTTTATACGTCTTGGCCAAAACCGCTTTTGTGTTCTTTTTTGGTGCCAGCGCCTTAATGAGTATGAATGTGGTCGCACAATTTGTGTTTGGCTGTTTGACTTTGGTAGGCTTTGCCTTGCTCTTATACCAAATGTTCTTCAAAGAAGGCAAAGAGAACGTCTTTTTCTTGTTATTGGTCGGCATGATTTGCATGTCGCTGTTTTCCAGCAGCAATATGTTTTTAGGCATGTTGATGGATCCAAGCGAATTTCAAATTGCGCAAGACGCAGGTTTTGCCAGTTTCAATCGTGTGGATACCACTGTTTTGACTTTGGCAGCGGCCATCGTCATTCCCATTACGCTATACAGTTTCAGCTTATCACGACAACTCGATGTGCTAACTTTAGGTCGTGATACTGCCATCAACTTAGGCATTGCTTACGAATCATTCAGCAAAAAAGTGATGATTTTGATGGCCATCTTGCTGGCTACTGCGACGTCGTTGGTAGGGCCTATGTTCTTTTTTGGCTTATTAGTCTTGAATTTAACATTACAATGGCTGCCCACTTTTCGCCATCGCATCTTATTTCCCGCCATGATTTTGGTCAGCGTGTGCGTGTTGGCAGTCGGTCAAAGCATCGTGTTTCACGGCTTGAATTTAAAAACTGAGTTGGATGTCATCATCAATTTTGTCGGTGGCGTGTATTTCTTCTGGTTGCTTTTAAAAGCGAATAAACAATGGCAATAGACATTTCCCATTTAAACAAACGCTACGGCGACAAAACCGTGGTTGACGATGTCAGCCTGTCCATTCCCAAAGGCAAGGTAACATCATTTATTGGCCCCAATGGTGCGGGCAAATCTACCGTATTGGGCATGATGAGTCGCTTGCTCAGCGCCGATTCGGGCAAAATTTTGCTCGATGGTGCCGACATCAGCCACATTCACAGCCGTGAGATTGCCCGCAAATTGGCGATTTTAAAACAAAGTAATCATGTGGGTTTGCGTTTGACGGTGGAAGATTTGGTGGCGTTTGGTCGTTTTCCCTATTCTCAAGGCATCCTGAATGCCGAAGACAAGCGTTTCATTGATGAGGCGATTGCTTATATGGATTTGGGTGAATTGCGCACACGTTATTTGAATGAATTGTCTGGCGGCCAACGCCAACGCGCGTTCATTGCGATGGTATTGGCACAAGACACAGAATACATCTTGCTCGATGAACCTTTAAACAATTTGGACATGAAACACTCAGCACAAATCATGCGCGTGTTGCATCAATTGTGCCGTGACAAAGGCAAAACCGTGGTAGTGGTGATTCACGACATCAATTTTGCCTCCGTTTATTCCGACCACATTTTCGCCATGCAACAAGGCCGTTTGGTCTTTTCAGGCACCTCAGAACAATTGATGAGCAGCGAACAATTGGAAGCCATTTTTGGCTTTCACATGCCTGTGCATCAAATCGACGAACACCGTTTGGGTTTGTATTTTATTGCTTAACAAAGGATTGAATAAATGAAACGCTTGATTCCTGCTTTATTGGCAGCCACAGTCGCTGTCGCTTTGAGTGCTTGCGGCGGCAACACCGAACAAACTGCGAATACTACTGCAGCAGCTTCTGCACCAGCAACCGCCAGCAACACGGCATCCGCACAGCAAATTCAATTGCAAGGTAAATTGGGTACAACGCTTGTGCCTGCCAACGTAGCACGCATCGCCGCATTGGATTACACCACCATCGACACATTGATGGCTTTGGGCGCTACCGACAAAATCATCGGTTTGCCATTGGCATCGAATGTACCATCGAGCTTGGACAGCTTTAAAAATGGCAAATACATCGATTTTGGTGCGGTCAACAACATCAATTTGGAAACTTTGGCATCCAACCAACCTGAATTGATTATCAGCGCTGACCGTTTGGAAAAACAAAACGACAGCTTCAAACAAATTGCCCCAACCTACCAATACCACATCGATACGGCCAATTACTGGCCTAGCTTCAAAGAGCAAACTTTGAATATTGCTAAAGTGGTTGGCAAAACAGCAGAAGCAGAACAAAAATTGCAAACTTTAGAGACTCAAGTTTCTGAAATTGCCGCCAAAACCCAAGGCAAAACCGCTTTGATTGTGTTGGTCAACAACGACAAATTAATGGCTTTTGGTGCAGGTTCTCGCTTTGGTTTGATTCATGAAAAAATGGGTTTCACACCTGTTGACCCTAGCATCAAAGTCGGCACCCACGGCCAAAGCATTTCTTATGAATTCATCACCGAAAAAAATCCTGACTACTTATTCGTGTTAGACCGTGCTGCATCTGTAACAGGTAAAACAGGCGGCGCAGAAGCGGCGATGAACAATGACATCATCAAACAAAGCAAAGCGTTTAAAGACGGTAAAATCGTGTATTTGAATACCAACAATTGGTATTTGATGAACGGCGGTTTGAATGCAATGCAAGAAATGATTGTTGAAGTGCAAAACGTGGTGAAATAATTCACTGTTTTGCAGCAAAAAAAGCGTCCTGTAAATATTTACAGGACGCTTTTTTAAGACCATTTTACAAAGAACTAAGCGGCAATAGAGGTGGCACAATAGTGATTCCCATCCACACGCTGGAAAATATCATCCCCCAAACCACTGTCTACACACAAATTCAAACACTCTATGCCTTTTGCTTGCAACAACACTGCCGCCAAAGCAAAAGAAGGTTCAATCACTGTTTTGAAATCCGCATCCAATTTGGTGGGCAAACGGTTGTGTTCGGTTTCATAAAAACGGGGCTGATGAAAATGTTTCATGTCCACGCCTGCCAAAAAAACCCGCCGATAAGCCATCGCCGCAGCCCATTGCAACGCGGGATACACCACCGTCCCACCACCCACAAAGCCACGTTGTATATCCAAACCAAAACCAATCGCAGTATGTGCTTGCCAATACAATTGTTCAGGATGAAGCAAACTGTCTTGGTACAACATCTCAGCACTGGGCTTGGCTTGGTAAACCGGCTTTTGTCTTTCTTCCAAAATACATATTTGCGCCTTAACACCATCACGCCCAAGCAACTCATACACTTTATTCAAACAAAATACAGTGGTGATGAACACCACTTCAGGCCGCTGTAAAATCGGCTGCATCAAAGCCATTTGATCTTGGACAAAACCTTGATCAATCACCATATAATAATGACATTGAATGTGTGGCCGTCCATCCAGCAAACTCACCGCCCCATTGACCATCAACACATCCACATCAACCAACATATCCCAATTGATTTTCAATGCAGATAAACCGCTGCCCACAATGACCAACTCCCGCTGCTGCCGAGTTTGCAATGTCTGCCAAGAAATTTGTTCCACCACTTGTCCCAAACAAGAAATCTCGCACAAACGCCCTTGCTCATCGCGTTGGATGTCCACATAACGCCAAATTTTATCGTTGTGGTGCCATTCCGATGGATGCCAATAACGATACCAACGTTTGCTCAAAGAACGGATATTGATGATATTGTTCATGGTTGTTCCTCTGCAAAACCCTGATGAGCGGCCTGTAAATGCTTAAGTCGCTTGCTTTAAACCTTCAAAGCCATCTTCCAAAATGGTCTGAATCTGAATCTCACCTACCAACAATTTGTGCACAGGACACGATTCAGCCACTTTGAACAAACGTGCTTTTTGTGCCTCGTCCAAATTGCCAGTAATATGCAGCTGACGCACAATCAAACGGGCTTGCTTAGGCTGCGTTTTATCGGCTTCTACCAAACTCAAATCCACTTGCACATCTTGCACATCCCAACCTTTGTGCTCAGCATACATTTTCAAGGTCACCGCCGTACACGAACCCAATGCCGACAACAACATTTCCATTGGATTGGGTGCCGTATTGCCACCGCCCAAACTCTCAGGCTCATCCACCCACCATTGATGTTGACCATTGCTCAATTGCACGCGATACGCTTCTTGCAATAATTGTGCTTGGACGGAATGTGTCATGTTTTTCTCCCTCATTATGGGTTTAGAATGTGTACACCATAATTTCCATATCCTAGATAAGTCAAGTCAAGGTGTTTTAAGCGGTATTTTATCCATCTCAAATTGATATAAACACCACAAAAAAGCGTCCTGTAAACTTTACAGGACGCTTAAAATCATTTGCAATATCAAACTCGAGCATCAAGCCTAAACGATGTCATCGTCAACGAACCCATCACCGCTTTGTCATTAAAGAAACTCAATTCATCATTCGCTTCTTGCAAACCCAAAGCGTATAGCATCGGATAATAATGGTCTGGTGTCGGAATCGCCAAACGCACCGCCTCGCCCAAATTTTGCCAATTAGCTAGGCGTTCATACTCACGCTGCACAATCAAATCTTTGAACACATCGTTCGCTTCCCAAGCCCAATCAAAACCAAAAGCCTCATCCAATTGTGCGGTGCGGCTCATCATGCGCAAGTTGTGCACCATATTGCCACTGGCAACAATCAATACGCCTTTGCGACGCAAAGCCGCCAATTGCTTACCCAAAGCAATGTGATAAGCGCCATTTTGGCTATAATCAATGCTCAATTGCACCACAGGCACATCCGCCTCAGGAAACACATGCGTCAACACACTCCAAGTCCCATGGTCCAAACCCCATTCCATGTCTTCGTGCACTTTTGTCAGACTGATGTTTTGAATGGTTGCTTGTACCAAACCGGCATGTCCTAAAGCAGGATATTGCATGTCAAACAATGCTTTCGGAAAACCACCAAAATCATGAATGGTTTGCGGTTTTTCCATCGCGGTAACAGCGGTGCCGCCTTGTGTCAGCCAATGCGCTGAAATGGCCAAAATCGCAGCAGGCTTAGGCAAATTGGCACCAATTTGTCGCCATTGACGTGTAAATTCATTCAATTCCAACGCATTCATCGGCGTACCATGACCAAAGAAAAACACAGGCATGGTTTCGGTATCAGGTAAATGGCGACCCATTTGGTATAAATCATGTAAGTTGTTCATGTCAGTGTCTTTCATCAATCATGGAATGTCTTCATTTTAAAACAAGCATGCCCAATAAAACAGACACCATACAGCGACAAATCGTTTCCAACTAAGAAACCATTAACCCCTTCTTTGACTGACAGGCGATAAAAAGCAGACTCTGTTCATCACAATCTGCTTCAAAAATATCTTATCAATGACTCAATGCATTTGACTTAAACGAGTGGGATACCAATCAGGTACCCCAGCCTCACCAAACCAATCTTGTGCACGCAACACATTGGCACTCAAACCCAAGCTGCCATCATAATAAGCATAAGCCAAACGCAATTGTGCCTCGCGGAACGATTGTGCCGCACTTTTTTCATACCATGCCAAAGCCTGCTGCACATCCACACCCACACCCAAACCATGCTCATACGCCATACCTAATTTATATTGCGCTTGGGCATCGCCATATTGAGCATAACGTTGCTGGTGCAAAAACAATGTTTGATTGTCCACATTCGCCTCACCACGGTAAAAATTATTTGGATTGAGCACGCTGCGATCATTGCGCTCAGGCACAGCAGCCACTTCTCCAAACCATTCGGAAATATTGGGAAGTTTCACCGCAGGCGAAGACATGATTAAAATATAACTGACACACATGAGCAAAAACCCGTGATTTAAATGCACAACACTGTCCTAAAAATACAAAAAAGCGCCTGTTAGCGCTTTTTATAAATAAATTAATATTAATATCTAAATTAAATGCATTATAACCCTATTTAATTGAAAATTCAGCCATAAATTAAAAAATCTTGATAAAATCAATCGTACTCATTTTAATAGACAATCAAATTTTTCACATTGACACTGAGTATTTAAGCTTGCAGCATGGTATTTTGGTCAGGCGGCTAACCATTTTAAGACACAAGAGGTTTTGTATGAAATTCACTTCTGTATGGTTCATTGGTGCTTTGATGACAATCAGCGCAGTAGCGTATACCCAACCCACTTACGACCCCGAATGCTATGCCAAAGCCCAATATGCTCAAGATGCGCAAAGATGTAACCAAATCCGACACCAACATTTTGACCGTATCCTCAACCAAAGCTACCAAGCCTTGCTAAAAAAACAATCCAAAACAGGCCAAAAATCCTTGCGCCAAATACAACGTGCTTGGTTACAAGAGCGCGATGACGTTTGCCATGAATTGGTCGCCAAGGCGGTGGTCAGTGCAGGTCAAATTGGTGATGCGTGTTTTGCTGATTGGACCGAAGAACGCGCGCTCACCATGCGTGTATGGTTGCAAAAAAACAAGCGTTTTTAAAACCATCAAGCGGCCTGTAAAACATTTACAGGCCGCTTGATTCATGACTTTCTATGCTTTGAAGCCATATAAATGCTTACATCACGTCCAATACCTCAATGCCCAACAAATCCAAGCCTTGCTTCAAGGTTTGACCAGTCAATTGAGCCAAAGCCAAACGAGAAGCCAACACCTCACCCTCAGCTTTCAAAATCGGACATTGCTCGTAAAAACGACTGAATAAAGTGGCTACGTTGTATAAATAGCTTGCCAAATGATGTGGGTAAGCGCTGTCCGCCACTTGCGTCAACACATCTTCAAATTGCAACAATGCCAATGCCAACTGTTGCTCAGCAAACGCTTCCACTTGCACTTGACCCGCAGCCACATTTTGCTCGGCCGCTTTGCGCAACACACTTTGTACACGAGTATATGCATATTGCAAATATGGTGCGGTATTGCCTTCAAATGACAACATTGTTGACCAATTGAAAATATAGTCTGATGTGCGAGATTTGGCCAAATCGGCATATTTCACGGCACCAATACCAACCGTATGACCAATGTGTGCCGCAGCATCGTCTGCCAAATCGGTATTTTTAGATTTGACCAAAGCCGTCGCACGCTCTTCGGCTTCTTTTAACAAGTCCATCAATTTGACCGTACCACCATCACGGGTTTTGAACGGTTTACCGTCTTCACCCATCATCGTACCAAACGCAATGTGTTCAGCCGCCACGTGTTCAGGCAAATAACCTGCTTTGCGCGCGGTGGTGAACAATTGTTGGAAATGCAAAGCCTGACGCGCATCGACCACGTATAACAAACGGTCGGCATTGAATTCGCTCACAGAATGGCGAATGGTCGCCAAATCAGTCGTAGAATACAAGAAACCACCACCTGCTTTTTGCACGATGTAAGCGGCATCATCGCCTTCTTTGTTTTTGAATTCAGGCAAAAACACCACTTTAGCGCCATTAGACGCCACCGCCAAACCGCGCGCCATCAAATCATCCACGACAGGCTGCAAATCATTGTTATACGCCGACTCACCGATGACATCGTCAGGCGTGAGCAAAACGCCCAATTTGGCATACACTTCTTCAGCATGCTCCATAGAAGACGCGACAAATTGACGCCACAAATCCAAAACCGCGTCGTCACCGCTTTGCAATTTCACCACATAATCGCGCGACAAATTGGCAAAGTCTTCATCTTCGTCAAAACGCACTTTCGCGCCACGGTAAAAGCCTTCCAAATCAGACAAAGCCATATCCGCATCGCCCGTTTTTTGCTGTTCGACCAAATACGCCACCAACATACCAAACTGCGTACCCCAATCACCCACATGGTTTTGGGCAATCACTTTGTGACCCAAACGCGTCAAAATACGGTTCAAGCTGTCGCCGATGATGGTTGAGCGCAAATGACCAACGTGCATTTCCTTAGCCAAATTAGGCGAAGAATAATCAATGACGATGGTTTGTGGGTTCGCCACAGGCACGATATTTAAATTGTCATCGTTCAAAGCGGCCTGTAAGGCTTGATTCAAAAAAGCACTGTTCAAACGCAAATTGATAAAGCCCGGACCTGCCACTTCAGCCGATGCAACAATGTCTTGTTTGGCAGCCAAAAAAGCCGCCACTTGCGTTGCCAAGTCGCGCGGATTGGTTTTGCGGCGTTTGGCCGCCCCCATCACACCATTGACTTGGTAATCACCAAATTCAGGCTTGCCCGCAGGCTGCAATAAAATCGCGTCTTCGTTCAAGCCAGCTTGGTTGAAAGCGTCCTGAACCACTTGAGATACGGTTTGATGTAAATTCATATTTTTCTTTGCTTAGGGCAATCGCCCTGAAGGGAAGGTTTGTCAAAAATCCAATAATCAATGGCTTTGGCGTTCGCGTTTGCTCGGTCCCACATGGTATAAAAACATGCTGATTAAGACCAAAATCGCCATCATCACATACAAGTATTGAAACCCTGTGAATGGCAACAACAAACCCAATACAAACGGTCCAAAGCCCAAGCCAATTTCCATGGCGATGAAAAAAGTGGTGGTGGCAACACCGATGCGGTGTGGCTCTGCCATGCGCACGATGATCGCTTGGGTGCTCGATTGCATATTGCCAAAGCCCAAACCCATTAACACCGCGCTGCCAAGCAACATCATACCATTGTCTGCTTGACTCAATAAGCCCAAACCCAATGCAAACAAAATGAATGCGGGATACATAACGGCATTGGCACCATGGCTGTCTAACAAGCGGCCTGTAAACGGTCTAGACACCAATACCGCCAAAGCATAGACCAAGAAAAACCATTTGGCAGTGTTGAGTAAGTCTTGCTCTGTGGCATACAAATTAATGAATGCCAACACGCTGGCATAACTCAAAGAAATCAACATCAAAACCCAAAACACAGGCAATGCTTTGACTTCAAAATATTTATTGATGTTAAAACCGTGAGAGACTTGCTGGGTTTTAGATTGGTGCAAAGCAGGCATAGGCATGATAAATGCCAAAACCCAAATCGCCACAGAAATGGCCGTACACAAACCGAATAACACATTAAAGCTTGAGTATTGCATCAATGTAATGCCCACAAACGGTCCAATGGCCGTAGCCAAAGTGCTGCTCATGCCAAAATAACTGATGCCCTCGCCTTTGCGTGCTGCGGGTATGATTTGAGCTGCCCACGTGCCGATAGCCGTACTGGACACGCCCACCATGAAGCCTTGGGCAAAGCGGGTCAATAACAACAACTCAATGTTGATTTTGATAAAATACAACAAGCTCGCCAATGCAAAGCCACTCAAACCCAACATCAAAGTTGGTTTTAAACCCATTTTAGGCATTAAACTGCCTATGCTCAAACGCCCAACCAAAGCCCCCACAATGAACAAACCTGTAATCAGGCCGCCCATGCTGAGGCTGGCTTGGTATGCTTGTTGCGAATAAACCGTAATAACCACCAGCAATAAGTAAAATACCAAAATCAACGCAAAATTAATGAGGCCAGCAGCAATGAAATGCCGTGTCCACAAACGATAGCTAGCCATATTCGGCGATATCACGTCACTCATATATTCTGACCTTTTCATCCCATCAATCTTGTTTCAAATCCACGTCTTTTAATGCAATCAGACGGGTTTTGTAACGGAATTTGTGATAAAGGAAAAATGCTAAGAAAATCGGCACGCCCATATAGGTAATCAGCATCGCGCTCCAATCGACTTTGCCATGTAACAGCAAATCGGTGTCTTGTCCTGCAATCACCAACACACACAACACCAAAGCAAGCAAAGGACCCATCGGAAACCATTTGGCTTTGTACACCAATTCGTTCACATCTTTGCCTTGCAAGACATAAGCACGACGGAAACGGTAATGGCTGATGGCAATACCTAACCACGCGATAAAGCCAGTCAAACCAGAAGCGGCCAAAATGTATTGGTATGCTTGGTCATTGCTCAATTCAATGCCAAAAATCACCATCACCACCACACTGGTCAAAGCCAATGCCCACAAAGGGTTGCCGTCTTGGTTGGTTTTGGCAAACGTTTTGTAAGCCATGCCATCTTTACCCATGGCATATAACATGCGAGTAGAAGCATACATACCCGAATTGCCTGCCGATAAAATCGAAGTCAAAATCACCGCATTCATCAATGCCGCAGCAAACGCCCAACCCGCTTTTTCAAATACCAACGTGAATGGCGATTTGGCAATTTCATCCAAATTCGCGCCTAACAATTGCGGACTGGTATAAGGAATCAGCAAACCAATCACCAAAATCGCTAAAATGTAAAAAATCAAAATACGCCAAAACACTTGTTTGATGGCTTTAGGGATATTGGTTTGTGGGTCTTCTGATTCGCCTGCTGCCACGCCAATCAACTCGGTGCCTTGGAATGAAAAACCTGCAATCAAAAACACACCCAAAGCCGTTAAAAATTGGCCACTGAAGCCATCGCCCAAGAAAGGTGCATCACCTATGGTGAAGTTTTGAAAGCCGACATATTCGCCACCCAAAATGCCAAAAATAGTCAACAAACCCACAGCTAAAAATACGACCACCGTCACCACTTTGATCAAAGCAAACCAAAATTCTGATTCACCATACACCCGCACCGACAACGTATTCAACCCTATGATGACCGCCAAAAACAATAAGCTCCAAGCCCAAGAAGGCATGAATTGCATCGGTTCCCAATAAGAAATCACCAAAGCGGCAATCGAAATATCAACGGCAATCGTAATCACCCAGTTAAACCAATAATTCCAACCCAATGCAAAGCCCAAAGAAGGATCGACAAAACGGCTGGCATACGTGCTAAATGACCCTGCGACAGGCAAATATGTCGCCATTTCACCCAAAGAAGTCATTAAAAAATACACCATCAAACCAATGGCAGCATAAGCAAACAATGCCCCACCCGGACCTGCACTGTGAATGGCTTCACCACTGGCCATAAACAAACCCGTACCAATACAACCCCCAATGGCAATCATCGACAAATGTCGCGCTTGGAGATGCCTTTTTAATTCTGTATTATTTTGATTATTCTGCATATTTAAAGCAAAATCAGGCTGCCGAAACTCGGCAGCCTGATTATTTTTCCTAATTTAAGAAGAAATGATGCGAGCAAGCAAAGCTTTGTCTTTGCCTTGCATATTTGGAATGCGCACTTGAATGCCATTGCCTGGCGCCACATCGACACGTTCACCTTTGCGTTCGATGGTTTCTAACACCACTGTTTGGTTGCCTTGCGGGTGAATGACTTCGATTTTATCCCCCACAGAGAACTTGTTTTTCACCTCAACCGTTGCCCAACCTTCAGCATCCACATCAATCACATTGCCAACATATTGACTTTGTTTTGCCAAAGAATGACCATTCAAATAGTTTTGGTATTCTTGGGTTTGGTGGCGTTCCAAAAAGCCTGGCGTATAACCACGGTTGGCCAAACCATCAAGCTCAGCGAGCAAGCCCAAATCAAATGGGCGACCTGCAACCGCATCGTCAATCGCTTTGCGGTAAGACTGCGCCACACGAGCCACGTAATACATAGACTTGGTACGGCCTTCTACCTTCAACGAATCCACACCAATTTCAGCCAATTTGCGCACTTGTTCAATCGCACGCAAATCTTTGGAGTTCATGATGTAAGTGCCGTGTTCGTCTTCCATAATCGGCATCAATTCACCAGGACGATTAGACTCTTCAATCAAGAATACTTTGTCCGCAGCAGGATGGCGCACTTGGCCATTGATGCCTTGGAACATGCTGTCGGCTTCTTCTTTGTCACCATGGAAATTGAAACCATCCAAGCGTTGTACATCGCCTGCGGCATCGTTTTCAGTATCGTGTACTTTGTAATCCCAACGGCAAGCATTGGTGCACGTGCCTTGGTTCGGATCACGACGGTTAAAATAACCTGACAATAAGCAGCGGCCTGAATAAGCAATACACAAAGCACCGTGTACAAATACTTCCAGTTCCATGTCTGGACATTCTTGGCGAATTTCAGCGATTTCGTCCATAGACAATTCGCGCGACAAAATAATGCGCTCTACGCCGATTTTTTCCCAGAACTGCACGCCCCAATAGTTGGTAGTATTCGCTTGTACTGACAAGTGAATCACCGCATCAGGCCAACGGTCTTTGACTTTCATAATCAAACCAGGATCGGCCATAATCAACGCATCAGGATTCATTTCCATGATGGGTGCCATATCATCTAAGTAAGTTTTCAACTTAGAATTGTGCGGCAAAATATTGCTGGCCAAGAAGAATTTTTTGCCACGAGCGTGAGCTTCTTCGATACCTTGTTGCAATTCTGATAATTTTGAAAACTCATTATTGCGCGCACGCAAGCTGTAACGCGGTTGACCGGCATACACCGCATCGGCACCGTAATCAAAAGCGGTACGCATGCGCTCTAAACCGCCAGCAGGCAACAGTAATTCAGGTGATTTCATGTTTGTGGGTCTTGTGATGTGTGTTCAGCGCCAAAGCAAACAGCCGCTCAGCGCACAAATAAATAAAGCCCCTAAGGGCACGGCTTAATAATAAATTATGCGCTTTTTTGACTTTTAGGTCAATTTACACCCTAGTTTAAAAAATCAATTTACAAAAAATATCAACCACTTATGTTATTTAAATTTCAAAACAAAGTTCACACAAATACGGTATTTGAGTACAAATACCGCCCAAAACACACACAAGCCAGACAAAGCATGCTTTAATGTCCTTGTTTATCAAAACCCACGACTGCATGAGCAATATGAATACGCGTCCTGTCATCATCCAATCTTTATTGGATACCGATTTGTACAAATTCACCATGTTACAAACGGTGTTACATCAATTTCCACAAACCCACAGCGTCTATCATTTTCGTTGCCGCAATTATGACAACATTGCCTACCCTTTGCATGAAATCAAAGCCGAGTTAGACCAAGAATTGGACATATTGTGTGAGTTGAGTTTCACCCAAGACCAATTGGATTATTTGCGCTCGATGCGTTTTATCAAAAGCGATTTTGTCGATTATTTAGAGTTGTTTCGTCTAAAACGGCGCTTTATCAAAACTTGTGTTGACGCTGAAAACCGCTTAGACATCATTGTAGAAGGTCCGATGATACAAGCGATGTTTTTTGAAATTTTCGTGTTGGCCATTGTCAACGAATTGTATTTCCGCCGTTTGGAAACGCCTGAAGTGTTGGCAGAAGGTGAACGTCGCCTGCAAGCCAAAGCCGAATTATTGCGCCAATACGACCAGATACAAGGCGATGGTGAGCCGCCATTTTTAATTTCCGATTTTGGTACCCGCCGCCGTTACAGCTATGCGTGGCAAAAACATGTGATTCAAACCTTACATGCCGCTGCTCCGCGCATTTTACGTGGTACTTCCAATGTGCATATCGCCAAAGAATTGGGCATCACACCGATTGGCACCATGGCACACGAATTCATGCAAGCATTTCAAGCTTTGAACAATGTGCGTTTGCGTGATTTTCAAAAAGCGGCTTTGGAAAGTTGGGTGCACGAATACCGCGGTGACTTGGGTATCGCGTTGACCGATGTAGTCGGCATGGATGCGTTTTTAAACGATTTTGACTTGTATTTTGCCAAGTTGTTTGACGGTTTGCGCCATGATTCAGGCGACCCATACGAATGGGGCGACAAAGCGTATGCCCATTACCAAAAATTGCGTATCGATTCACGCACCAAAATGCTGACGTTCAGCGATGGTTTGGATTTGGAAAAATCTTGGGCTTTGCATCAATATTTCAAAGACCGCTTCAAAACCAGCTTTGGCATTGGCACCAATTTAACCAATGATTTGGGGCATGTGACTTTGAATATTGTGTTGAAATTGGTCTTGTGCAACGGTCAATCGGTTGCCAAAATTTCCGACACCCCCGGCAAAACCATGACCGACAACGACACTTTCTTGGCTTATTTGCGTCAAGTATTTGGTTTGCCAGAAGCATAAAGCATCCTAAAGCGATGCAGTGTGTCGATATCTATTGGTTTACAGGACGCTTGTAATGTTAAATGGTTTGAAATATTTATGTTTGAGCATGATATTGATATTGGGTTTGAGCGCTTGCCAAAGCGTTCCACTTGAAACTTCAACGCCACCTGCCATACCCATGACCCAAGCCAAAGGCGAATGGTCTTTGGTAGACATGACCGCGCCCAATGAGTTTGATATGAGCCAATTGCGCTATCGCATCAGTTTGCGCATCACGCGCCAAGAATTCAGCTTGGCCGCGCCTTGCTCACGCTTATTAGGACATTATCGCAGTAGCGCAACTGTCTTGCACTTTCAAAACATTGAGCAACGCGATATCGTCTGCGCCAATGTTGATGAAGCTTCATCGCTGCACCATTTGCTGCAACAAACCCAATATTATCGCATGTCTTCCGAAGACAGCATGCAATGGTTAGACCAACACAAGCAAGTGTTGGCTGTCTGGCAACGCATTTATTTATAATTGATTTGCATATACTATTTTCATGCTATTAAAGCGTCCTGTAAGCTTTACAGGACGCTTTATCCTTATGTCCGCCTGAAATGATATTTGAAACGTGCATTTGGCATTGAGCATCTTAAATCAACCATATTACAATGAGCACTTTACTTCATTTCGTTTTACAGAAAGCCGTATCCATGACGACCACTTACAAACGCTCTTCGACCATGCAAGCGCGCTTGGAACAAAATAAAAAAGCCATTTTTCAGGCCGCTCGGACTTTGGTAGCCAAAGGCGGTTTTAAAGAAGCTCAAATGGTGGCCATTGCAGAGGAAGCGGGTGTTTCAACAGGTTTAATTTACCGTTATTATCCTAACAAACACGAATTGCTGGTGGAAATTTTGGCGCAAGCAAATCAACAAGAAGTCGACATTTTAAATGCCATCATCGCGCGTCAAGACGAAGATGTGGTGCACAAATTGCGCAGTGCCGTCATGACATTTGTTTGTCGGGCTTTGAGTGGTCCCCATTTGGCGTATGCCTTCATTGCCGAACCCGTAGACACTTATATTGAAGCTGAACGTTTGCGCTGTCGCCGCTTATTGTCCAATACTTTTAAAACTTTATTATTGCTAGGAATGGCTGAAAAAACCTTTGCCATTGACGATGTCGACACCACTTGTGCATGCATTGTCGGTTCCATGCTCGAAGGCGTTATCAGCCCTGTCACACCCAGCACCGAAACCATACATGACAAAGTGCGTTTGGCATCGTGGATTGCCGATTTTTGTGTCAATGCCGTGTGTAAACAGCCACAGCCATAAAATAAAAATGCTGCCTTGAAAGCAGCATTTTTTATCATTCATGCTTCAAGCAAAATGCCGTTGCATGCCATCGTGTGCCAAGACAAATTTAGGTGGCAATGGTTCTTGTAAATGGGCAACCCATTCATCCATAGCATGACCAATGTGCGTCAAAATCATTTCTTTACAGCTTAATACCGTTGCCAAATATTGCACCATATTAAAATCATTGTGATTGCGAGGCGTTTTCGCTTGTGGTGGATATGCACAATCAATCACCAAAGCATCCAAATGCACACCACTCAAATAAGCCAATGTCTCATCAGGCAATCCTACCGTATCGGTCAAATAAGCCACTTTGCTGTTACCATTGTCAAACAAATAACCCAAAGTAGGTTTGGAATGGTTCATTGCCAAAGCGGTAACGATCACATTCTGCCATTGCCAAGCATCACCATGCGCCAAACGCTTTGAAAAATCCAAAATACCAGAATGTTTCAATAAATCGGCAAAACCCTCATCATCATGCGGCCCCAATACTTGTATGGATTCGCCCACGCCCCAACGCAAATGCAACAAGCCTTGTACATGATCGGCATGGTAATGCGTTTGCAAAATGTGTTTCAACGTCCCCTTAGGGAAACGCTCCGCCAAATCAGTTAAGCCACTGTCAATGAGCAATTTGTGCCCATTGACTTCCAATAAAGCCGAACATGGCAAACGGCGATAAATTTTAATGGCTTGTGCCCGCATGCATATGAAACATTCACAACCATAAACGGGAATTTGCGCAGCATCTCCCGTTCCCAGCAAAGTCAAAGACATCATGCTGCCGTCTCCAACAATGCCAATTGCTGCATGTGCTCCATAAACTGTTGGTATACCGCTGGTACCGATTGATTGGCATCCAACACCACACATTCATCAGGCAAATGCTGCAACATCGCCACCGAGCGCGCTACTCTGGCCTCAATTTGCGCCAAATTTTCTCGACCTCGACCGAGCAAACGCGCCGTTTGCACCTCAGCGCTGACTGCCAAATAAACGGGTACACACACATTTTTCCAAGCGTCATCCAAAGCCTGAAAATGTTCACGCGAGCCATTGATTAAAACCATTTTCCCAGCATCCAAAGCGGTGTGGATTTCTTGACAAATGGCATATTGGTAACCATTTGCCTGCCAATGAAACGCAAACAAACCCTCATGTTTTGCCGCTGTAAATGCCTCAAGCGGCATGTAAACATGTTGTTCTAGCTGCGTTTCATTTACAGGACGCGTGATATAACGACGTGGAACATAAACCGCTTCAGACAAATGATTTTTTAACTGAGCAATCAATGTGTCTTTGCCTGAACCTGAAGCACCCATCAAATAAATCAAACGCCCTTTTCCCATCAAAATACCCGCTTTCCGCTCTTCCAAACTTGCTGTACCAACGGCAAATTTTGGTGTTTAACATGCACCAAATCGGCAATCTGACCCACCGCAATTTCGCCTCGATCATATAAATGCACCGATTGAGCAGGGTTTTTGCTGACCGTGCGTATCGCTTGCGGCAAAGTATAGCCAATATGCTCTTGCGTTAACATGAAAGCGGCCTGTAACAAACTGTTTGGATAATAATCGCTCGATAAAATATCCAATAAGCCCAATTGCGCCAAATAATGTGCCGAAATATTGCCTGAATGTGAGCCTCCACGCACCACATTAGGCGCACCCATCAACACTTTCAAGCCTTGTTGATGCGACAAACGAGCAGCTTCCTCTGTGGTTGGGAATTCGGCAATTTCCATCCCCAAACCCACCGATTCGTCCACATGTGCTGCCGTGGCATCATCATGGCTTGCCAATGCCAAATCGTATTCACGGCAAAATTCGGTAATCGACAAACGATTGGGTTGACTGTATTTTTGTGCATTAGCGACCTGTAACTCTGAAAAATCGTCCATTTGTGCATCGGTCAAACCATATTTACCTTGATAATACTCGCGGTATTTTTCAATTTTGGCAAATTGGCGCTGACCTGGTGAATGGTCCATGATGGAAACCAAACCCAAATGCTGATTGTCTTTGAGCGCCATGAAACGCTCATACGTGCTTGGATGTGCCACCTCACAACGCAAATGGATTTTGTGCTCCGCTCGCGTTAAACCCTCTTGTTGACTGGCAGTAATTGCGTCAAGCATGGGTTTTAAGTTGGTCAAACGGTCGCCCTTAGGACTGATGTCACCAACAGCCAAAGCATCAAATACCGTTGTAATGCCCGACGCAATCATTTGGCTGTCATGTCCAATCACCGCCGACATAGACGGCCAATTCACACTTGGGCGGGGATTCATGAATTTTTCCAAATTATCGGTATGCAATTCTACCAAACCGGGAATCACATAATCCCCGCCAAAATCTTGCGCTTGCGGCAAAGTCGACAATGAAGTATCTATGGCTTTGATGACACCGTCCTGTAAAAACATCGAACCCCAAACCACTTCATCGGCCAACACCATCTTGACATTGCTTAAAATTTGCTCATTGGACATGGCTAGAAACCTCATTGGCAGAGACGTTAAATTGTTTGTCACCGATGGCTTGGCGTACGGTTTGGTCATGAAAAATGCCGACCATCGCCGCACCTTTGGCTTTGGCTTCTTGCATCAAATCCACCACCACTTGGCGATTGGTTTCATCCAACGACGCCGTTGGCTCGTCCAACAACAACACATCCCAATCCACCATAAATCCACGGGCAATGTTCACGCGCTGCTGCTCACCACCTGAAAACGTGCTCGGTGCCAAAGCCCACAAACGACTTGGAATGTTCAAGCGACCAAGCAAATCTTCTGCACGTTCTCGTGCAGCGTCTTCGCTCCAGCCACGCTCTAAAGCAGGTTCCATCACCACATTCAAAGTCGACACTCGAGGAATGGTTTTCAAAAATTGGCTCACATAACCGATGGTATGGCGGCGCAATTGCACCACGCTGCGAGGGTCAGCGCCGACCATTTCTACCCATGTATCGCCTTGTTTGACTTGTAAGCTGCCACCCGTTGCCAAATAATTGCCATAAATCATTTTCAATAAAGTCGATTTGCCACTGCCTGAGCGGCCTGAAAAAATCAAGCATTCGCCACTTTTGGCAGTGAAATTCAATTGCTGCAATACGTCCAATTGCACACCGTTTTGTTGGTGCAAAATAAATTGTTTACTCAGGTTTTGTGCCTGTATGCGTACGTCTGTCATGTCAAATCAAGCCTGTAAAATCGAAGAAACCAACAATTGTGTGTAAGGATGTTGCGGATCGTCCAAAATTTGGTCGGTCAATCCGCTTTCAACCACACGCGATTTTTGCATCACCAGCAATCGATCCGCGAGCAAACGCGCTACCGCCAAATCATGCGTCACCAAAATGATGGACAAATTGTATTGGCGTACGAGCGAGCGGATTAAATCTAACAATTTCGCCTGCACCGACACATCCAATGAACTCGTTGGTTCATCCATAAATACCAAGCGTGGCTTGGAAATCAAATTGCGCGCTATTTGTAAGCGCTGTTGCATGCCGCCTGAAAACGTGCGTGGCAAATCGTTGATGCGCGCTGCATCGATTTCCACTTGCGTCATCCATTCTTTGGCCGATTCATGCAAAAAACCATAATGACGCACACCTTGTGCCATCAAACGCTCGCTCACATTCGCGCCTGCCGACACATTCATGCGCAAACCATCGCGAGCATGTTGCTCAACAAACCCCCATTCAGTACGCAACAATTGACGACGCGCAGCTTCGCTACAATCATAAACATCCACTGGTTCGCCATTACCATGAATGTAAATCAACTCACCATCATTGGGTAAGATACGGCCTGAAAGCAAAGACAACAAAGTCGATTTGCCTGAACCAGACTCACCCACAATCCCCAAAACTTCGCCGGGATACAGGTCAAAATTCACATTTTGGCAACCTTGATTGGGGCCATACAATTTGGTCAAACCACGCACACGCAACAAAGCTTGCGTTTCGGTTTCTGTACTGTTCCAAGCCGCTTGTGGGCTCACAGAATCAACATGGGTATTCATGCTCAATTTTTCTCTTTCAATACAGACTGTTGCTCACAATAATCGGTGTCCGAACACACGAACATGCGTGTGCCCTCGTCATCCATCACCACTTCATCCAAATAAGTGTGGCTGCTGCCGCAAATGGCACAAGGCTCATCCCACGTTGGAATGTCAAATGGATGGTCTTCAAAGTCCAAACTCACCACTTGTGTATAAGGCGGCAAAGCATACAAACGCTTCTCGCGACCTGCACCAAACAACATCAAAGCAGGACTCAGATTCAATTTTGGATTGTCAAACTTGGGAATGGGCGACGGATCCATGATGTAATGCTCATTCACTCGTACAGGGTAAGCATAAGCGGTCGCGATGTAACCGAATTTGGCAATGTCTTCATACAGTTTGATGTTCATCACGCCATAGTCTTTCAAAGCGTGCATGGTTTGCGTTTCGGTTTCCGATGGCTCAATAAAGCGCAAAGGCTCAGGAATCGGCACTTGAAACACCATCACTTGGCCTGAAGTCAAAGCTTGCTCAGGAATGCGGTGGCGCGTTTGAATCACAGTGGCCTCAGATGTGTGCGTGGTGGTCGCAACACCTGCGGTTTTGGCAAAAAATTGGCGAATGGATACGGCATTGGTCGTGTCATCCGCACCTTGGTCTATGACTTTCAACACATCACTCTGACCCAAAATACTTGCCGTCACTTGAATACCACCCGTTCCCCAACCATAAGGCAATGGCATTTCACGCCCGCCAAAAGGCACTTGATATCCAGGAATAGCAACGGCTTTGAGCAAGCCGCGGCGTATCATGCGTTTGGTTTGTTCATCCAAATAAGCAAAATTGTAATCTTGATGGGTGTTCATGCGTCTGCCTTTGTGGCTTGATTGTGTGAAGTGGCTTGTTTGCGGTGAATTTTGTGTATCAATTCCAATTCAGATTGGAAATCAACGTAATGCGGCAATTTCAAATGCGACACAAAACCCACTGCACTGACATTGTCACAATGTGCCAAAACAAATTCTTGCTCTTGAGCAGGTGACTCGATTTCCTCTTGATAATCTTCTGCACACAAAGCCCGATCGACCAAAGCCATCGCCATGGTTTTGTGTTCGGCATGACCAAACGCCAAGCCATAGCCACGCGTAAACACCACCTCATCGGTGGCTTCGTCTTTGACAAATTGCGTCAACATCTCGCATTCGGTCACTTCCAGCGCACCCAGAACAATCTCAAAGCCCAATTCCGCTGGCGTGAACAAAATCTCCACTTCACCGATGCGAATCTCGCCCACAAATGGATGATTGCGACCATAACCACGCTGAGTGGAATACGCCAAAGATATCAAAAAGCCTTCATCGCCTCGTGCCAAAGTTTGCAAACGCTCCGAGCGTTTCATCGGAAATTCTGTTGCATGGCGCGTCAAATCCTGACCGCCATCGTCTTGCGTATTGGCTTGCTTCATCAAACCTTCACGCTCCAACAAAGACATCACTGGCATGCAATTCATGTCTACGGCTTCTTCGCTTACAGGACGCTCTAAAGAAACAGGTTCACCTTCTGCAAGCAACGCAAAATCCAACAAGCGATGGGTATAATCAAAAGTCGGACCCAAAATCTGACCTCCGGGTACGTCTTTGTAAATGGCAGAAACACGGCGAGAAATCAGCATTTGATCGGTTTGTAACGGCACGCTGTCACCAAAGCGTGGTAAAGTCGTCCTGTAAGCACGCAACAAGAAAATCGCTTCGGTAATGTCGCCTGCTGCTTGTTTGATGGCCAAAGCTGCCAATTCTCGGTCGTACAAAGAACCTTCTGTCATCACTCGCGCCACCGCCAATGGCAATTGTTGCTGTATTTGCGCTACGGTCAATTCAGGCAAAGACGCATCACCTCGACGATACTGCGCCAACAATTGGTGTGCGGCGACAATCGCTTGCTCACCGCCTTTTACGGCTACATACATATTGCCACTCCTTCAAACTGCACTTGGGTCGTGCGCGGCAAACCCATTAATGAATTTTCCTGCGTGAATACCACGTCCACACCCAATGGAAACGACAAAGCACTGGCTCGTTGCAAACAAAACGCTTTGTCTATGGGCAAACTCACTGAACGATGATTCAAAATGCCCGATCCTTGCCAAATAGTTGCCATCTCGTGGCTATTTTCATTGTCATCCAATTGCACCAACATCGTCGCTGATTGCTCAGGCGAACGCTCGCTACCACGCTTGAGTTGGCGCCAATCCATGTTTTGCGCCATGGCAGCAGTCACCACCAAAAAATCAGCTTCAGCAACATCATTCACCACGACACAAGCACAATGAAACAACACGTTTTGCAGCATTTTGTCCGTTTGCAATTCTGGTGCAATGTACAAACACGTATCGCTGTCTAACATCGCTTGTAAAATCGACCAAGAGGCCGCATTCAAACCATCCAAAGCGTCCTGTAAAGCCAATTCTTGCCACAAACCCGGTTCGCTCAAAGCTTGCAATGTGGTACGAAACACGTTTTGAGCGTCCTGTACTGGCTGTTTGAAGCCCGCAATCAAATCTGTTTGCATCAATCTTCTCCTCGCACCATGGTGAAAAAATCCACTTTGGATGCAGCAACTTGTTGGGTGTGTTGCTGTTGTTGCTCACGCCATCGTTTTGCCAAAGGCTCAATCAAATGGCTTAACCAATAATCTTGTTGCTCGGTTTGCAAATGGGCATCTGCCAATGCAATCCAAGTCGCTTGTTGCTTGTTGCGACCCAAAACATAACCAAAACCCGTTTGACCTGTTTGCAAACGCAACACACAACGGCTCACCGTGGTTTCACCTAGGGCAAATGGGGCGCCCTGACCTTCGGTTCTGCCTTTGACCATGACCATGCCGACTTCAGGCTGGCGTATCCATTCATATTCCATGGCGGTCAAATCCGACTCAAATTCAGACAAATGCGCCGCTTGATGAGCCAATACTTGCAAGCAAAATTGACGCAATGCTTGTGGCTCGGTAGGCAATTGGACGCTAGAAGACAAATACATGATTTTTCTTTCTGACTTTTCAACGATGACTGTGAAATACAACTAAATAAAACGTTTACGTAAATATTGCGATACGGTGTCGATGATGCTGACAGTGACGATGATGATAATCATGATGGCGCATGTGCTTGGGAAATCGAAACCGCGCAAGTTTTCCCACAACAACACACCAATACCACCTGCTCCGACCATGCCCACAACCGTTGCCGAGCGCACATTTGATTCAAAACGGTACAGTGAATAAGAAATCCACAGCGGCATCACTTGTGGCAACACGCCATAAATGATTTCACCCATTTTATCGGCACCAGTAGCACGCACACCTTCGACGGGGCCTGGCTCAATCGCTTCGACCGCCTCAGAAAACAGCTTCGCCAAAGTACCCGTACTGTGTAAAAACAGCGCCAACACGCCCGGAAAAGGTCCTAAGCCAACCGCTGCGACAAATATCATCGCAAACACCATTTCATTGATAGAGCGCAACGCATCCATCGCGCGACGGGTGATTTGGCACAACCATTTCGGAGCAATGTTTTCCGCACACATCAAACCCAAAGGCACGGCACAAATAATGGCCAAAAATGTGCCCCAAATACCGATATACACAGTGATCAGCATCTCATCCAAATACGAACGCCATTGTGAGAAATCCGGTGGGAAGAAATCGCTCACCAATTGCCACATATTGCCCGCATCAGCCACCAACTTCAGTGGTGCCATTTCGCTACCATTCCAAGCCAAGGTTATGACAGCCAACACCACACCCCAAATCAAAGTATTCAACCATTTGGTTCTATGATTTTTTGCTGCTGGGATTTGCATTTGATTCATTTGCTTTTGATATCCTAAAAATTATGCTGCTTTTTTCTCTGCTGCTTGTTTTTTAAACGCTTCCAATTCACGAATGGGTTTTAATTGGTCGTTGTTAGAATCTTTGAATTTGCTCCAACCCAAATCATCCAAAATCTTTTTCTCTTCTGGCGTGCTGCCATAGCTTAAGAAGAAATCTTTCAATTTGATTTTGACTTCATCATCCATGTCTTTGCGCCACACCAATGGATCGGATGGAATTTCAGGCGAAGTCCATACAATTTTCAATTTCTTCACAATGTCAGGATTTTTTTGTTCCATAAATGCCCAACCTTCAGAGTTGAAAGTCGCCACATCCACTTGTTTATTCGCCACCGCCATCGCATTGCTTTCGTGATTGGCATTCAAAGTGCGTTTGAAAGCGGTACTTGAATCGACACCATTTTTAGCAAACACGTAATACCCTGGCACCAAGTTGCCTGAAGTGGAATTAGGGTCGCCATTGCCAAACGTCAATTTAGAAGCATTTTTTAAGACGTCTTGCTCGGTCATATAAGGGCTGTCGATATTGACAATCATTAGGCTGTGATAACCTGTGGTGCCATCATTGTTCACCGTTTGCGCAAACACTTCGCCATTGGCACGGTCTACCGCTTCCATCGCAGATTTATTGCCATACCAAGCCAAATCAATTTTTTGAAAACGCATCGCTTGAATCACACCAGCATAATCTGAAGCAAAAAATGGCTTGATGTCCAAACCCGTTTTTTGGCTCATTTCTGCTAAAAATGGCTCCCAAGTACTGCGCAAATTTTGTGAAGACTCGGTATTGATAATGCCGAACTGCACCACTTTTGGAATTCCTGTGGCATCTTTGATGGCTTTGGCTTGCTCTGCGGTGTCGCTGGTTTCTGGTGTTTTGCCACCACAAGCGGCCAAACCCATCGCCATAACTGACAAACCAACCCATTTTTGTAATGTTTGAATACTCATTGCGTTTCCCTTGATGACACTAAAATATGATTACTGAGATAAAACGACATTGGCAAAACTGGTGGAAGCTTCAGTCACTTCTTCCAATTGGGCCTCACTACCGTACAATTGATTTAAAAATGCATTGCTCAAAAGCGTGGTGGCATCATCAAACTGCACCACGCCTTGTTTCAAAGCCACCGTTCGTGGGCAATAACGACGGGCATAATCAACTTGATGCAAAGTCACGATGACGGTTTTGCCATCTTCTTGATGAATGTTTTGTAAGGTATTCATGACAATTTTGGCGGACTCGGGATCAAGCGATGCAATCGGCTCGTCTGCCAAAATGATGTCTGCTTGCTGCATCAAAGTTTTGGCAATCGCCACACGTTGTTGCTGACCACCAGACAATGTAGAAGCTCGCTGCAAAGCCAAATCCACCAACCCCACTCGTTCCAAACAGAGCAACGCTTGTCGTTTTTCAGCTTCGGTAAATGTACGGCTATAAGCGCGCCATTTTGGCAGGCGACCCAATGCCCCAATCAAAACATTATCAATAACAGATAAACGATTGACCAAATTGAACTGCTGGAAGATAAAACCAATTTTGGCACGTTGTTGCCGCACATTTTTAGACAGACGACCTTTGGACAATAAAGCCAATCCATTAATGCGAATGTCACCTTCTGCCGCTATATTCAAGCCATTGACATGACGTAATAAAGTGGACTTACCCGATCCTGATGGACCAATCAACGCCACCATTTGATTGCGCTCGAATGACAAATTGATATCAAATAAAACTTGTTTTTTACCAAAATGTTTGTTCAAACGATCAATTTGAATTGTCTGCATGGCTGCTTGCTCTGTGTTCATTAAAACGAGGGCAAGAATAAAATGACTTCATGACATCTCAATGTCAGTTTTTTGAAATTTATATGACAATCAACATGAGTAAATAACCCAATACAAAGGCTCAGAAGCTCAAAAAATATTGGGTGCTCACACTCTAAATACCCATCAAACCCATGATATTTTTTAAAAAGACACAATTTTTAATGATTAAAAAATCATATTGATATGACAAAAAAACAAAAAAATAAGCGTCCTGTAAAACCTTTACAGGACGCTTATTGCATATAAAAAAACCTTCACACCACCATCATGGCAGACTATTTTTGACGGGTAATTTGAATGCCCACTTCTTTAATCCCACTCAAAATCCCCGGTTTCACCACTTTCACCGTCACTTCTAACACGCCAGTTTGCGCCAAAATCAATTGAGCCGTGTGTTCTGCCACCGTTTCTAACAATTGAAATTGTTGTCCTTGCAAATCATCACGCACCAAATGGGCAATGTCTGCGTAAGAAATGGTATTGCCCAAATCATCTTGGCGGTTCTCATTGGATGCCATACCGACTGTCACATCTAGCATCAATTTTTGCTTTTTTTGGCGTTCCCACTCAAACACGCCCACCAAAGTTTCCACACCCATGCCATTTAAAAAAATGATATCCATTGTCTGTACATCTTTCTCAGCGTAAAATTTTTGTTTTGGCATTTTAGTGAAAAATCGATGGGTATTGTAGATATTTTGGTCATAGTAATGGCTTATTTGCTGGGCTCACTGTCTTTTGCAGTGATTGTATCCAAGTCCATGGGCATGGCCGACCCACGCAGCTATGGCTCGGGCAATCCGGGAGCAACCAATGTGTTGCGCAGCGGCAAGAAAAAAGCAGCGGTGTTGACTTTGCTTGGCGATGCTTTAAAAGGCTTGGTCGCGGTGTTGATTGCCAAATACTTATGGGATGCAGGCTCTATTACCACCACCACAGTCGCTTATGTGTCAGTAGCGGTATTGGTGGGGCATATGTGGCCCATCTTTTTTGGCTTCAAAGGCGGTAAAGGTGTCGCTACGGCTGTGGGCGTGTTGTATGCATTGAGCTGGCCGGTGGCATTGATTTGCACCATGGTGTGGTTAATCATGGCTTTTGGTTTGAAAATCTCTTCATTGGCCGCTTTGGTCGCTACCGTGTTAAGCCCTGTGCTGTCGTTTTATTTTATGGATGAAACGAGTTGGTCAGTGGCGGTGATTGCCATTGCGGTATTGGTGTTGTATCGCCACAAAAGCAACATCCAAAATTTGCTTTCGGGCAAAGAAAGCAAAATCGGTCAAAAACAGCCATAATCACTGTTTTCCAGCAGCTTCCAAGCGTCCTGTAAAGTTTACAGGACGCTTTATTGCAATTGCTTGCTGAAATAATGACTAAAAACTGCGATAATTCGCATGTTAATTTAAATTAAAATTTTTTAAGGATACGTCGCATGCATCAGCTTAAGCTGGCTGTCTCAGGTGCGCAAATTTTATTTGTCGCCTTTGGCGCCTTGGTATTGGTTCCCCTGTTAACGGGTTTGAACCCTGCCATGGCATTATTAGGAGCAGGTGTCGGCACCTTGTTGTTTCAACTCATCACGAAACGACAAGTGCCAATTTTTTTGGGCTCATCGTTTGCATTCATTGCACCCATCATCTATTCCATCCAAACTTGGGGCATGGGTGCGACCATGTTCGGTCTGTTTTGTGCCGGCTTCATGTATTTCATTTTTGCGTTAATGATTCGCTTTGGCGGCATTGAAGCGGTCAACAAATTGCTGCCACCGGTGGTGATTGGCCCTGTGATTATGGTGATTGGCTTGTCTGTTGCGATGGTTGCCAGTGAAATGGCGATGGGCAAAGCAGGCGGCAACCAAGTGGTGGATTACACGCAATCGTTGATTTTGGCAGGCTTCACCTTCGCAGTCACCACAGTAGTAACCGTTTACGCCAAAGGCATGATGCGCTTGGTACCGATTTTAATTGGCGTGGCTTCAGGTTATGTATTGGCATGTTTCATGGGTTTGGTGGATTTGGATAAAATCGCCGCAGCGCCTTGGTTTGCGGTTCCTGTGTTCCACACACCTGAAATCAATTGGCAAGCGGCTTTGTTCATGTTGCCGGTGGCGATTGCCCCAGCCATTGAACACATCGGCGGCATCATGGCAGTCGGCAAGGTGACAGGCAAAGACTATACTAAAAATCCGGGCTTGGACAAAACCTTGGCAGGCGACGGTTTGGGCGTGTGTTTTGCAGGCTTGATTGGTGGCCCTCCTGTTACCACTTATGGCGAAGTCACAGGTGCGGTGATGATTACCAAAAATGGCAATCCAGTGATTATGACTTGGGCAGCGATTTTTGCGGTGTGCATGGCATTTTTTGGTAAATTCAACGCTTTATTGGCGTCTATCCCAATGCCTGTCATGGGTGGTATCATGATTTTGTTGTTTGGTACAATCGCGTCTTTAGGCTTAAAAACTTTGATTGATGCCAAAGTGGATTTGATGAATCCGAAGAATTTGGTGATTGTCAGCACCGTTTTGACCACAGGCGTGGGCGGTATGTTGGTGCAAATTGGCAGCTTCAGCTTCGCTGGCGTGGGCTTGTGTGCGGTATTGGCCATCATTTTGAATATGATTATTCCTCACCGACCTGAAGTCGATGAGGTTCAATCCTAATCTAAAACCCTATTATCAATGGTGATTGTGGTGCTCATTCTGAGAATGGGCACCATTTTTTTGATGCGTCGACACCATGCCTTCGCCGTTGTTCACCGTCACTGTCACCGTTTGGCTGCGACCTGATGCATATTTCAACACCAACGGAAACGTTTGTTGCAATTTCAACGGTTGTTTCAAACCCATCAACATCACATGCAAGCCACCCGGTTGTAAAGTCACATGACCCTCTGCTGCCACCTCAATTTGAGCCACTTGGCGCATGCGCATCACACCATTGTCATGGATATGATTGTGTAACTCCACTTTTTTCGCCACCGGTGTGGTCGCAGACACCAACGCATCCGCTTCTTTACCCGTATTGTGTAATTGCATAAATACCACGCCCGTAGGCGCTGTTGCTGCTGTCATCCGTGACCAAGCGGCATCTGCCACCACTTGAGCTTGTGCACTGGCACTGATTGCCACCAAAACGGCTGCCGCCATCCATTTTTTCAACATTTATTCTCTCTCATTAAAACCAAAATGACACATAATCGCGCCACAAAGCCATTGTCCAAACACATGCCAACAACAACAAAGCCAAAGTCTGTGCCGCTGAGCCCGTGTCTTTCGCTCGTTTTGCCAATGGATGCTTGTCCAGCGAGGTGTGGTCTACCGCCGCTTCAATGGCGGTATTGAACAACTCGACAATCAAAGTCAAAAATGACGCACCCAATAAAATCAGCTTGGTATTCAAACCAAAGTTCAAAATCAACAAACCGATTACCAATGCCGCATTCAACCACAACAATTGCCGAAAGCCTTGCTCTTCACAAGCGGCCTGTAAGCCATCTTTAGAATAACCACAAGCATTGATAATGCGTTTTAAGCCTGTTGTGCCTTTGATCTGTTCTGCATAACTTACAGGACGCTTGTCATCATTCATTTTGCATGTGCCTCAACCGCATCAATGAACAATGCCGCCACATCCAAGCCTTTTTGCTTCATGATTTCTTGGAAACCTGTCGGACTGGTGACATTCACTTCGGTCAAATAATCACCAATAATATCCAAACCCGCCAACACAATGCCGCGGCGCATCAATTCTGGTGCCAAAGCTTCAGCAATTTCCATGTCACGCGCACTCATCTCTTGCGCCACACCTTTTCCGCCTGCTGCCAAATTGCCACGCGTTTCACCATTTTGTGGAATACGTGCCAAAGCATATGGCAACGGTTTGCCATTGATGACCAACACACGTTTGTCGCCTTGCACAATTTCAGGAATGTAACGCTGCGCCATGATGGTGCGTTTGTCGCCCAATAACAAAGTTTCCAAAATCGCGCCAATATTGGCATCGTCTGGCCGAATGCGGAAAATGCCCATACCGCCCATGCCGTCCAATGGTTTGACAATGATGTCGCCATGTTCGGCTAAAAATTCACGTACTTGCGCACTCGATGTCGTCACCAAAGTCGGCGCTGTAAATTCAGAAAAATTCAAAATCGCCAATTTTTCGTTGAAATCACGCATCGCCTGTCCACTGTTCAGGACGCTTGCACCTTGCTCCGCTGCCATGGTTAACAATTGTGTGGCATACAAATATTGCATATTAAATGGCGGATCTGTGCGCATGATAACTGCATTCAACTCATTCAAAGCCAATATTTGTGGGTCTTGATAATCAACCCACGCATGATCGTTGTCATGAGTGGCGCCTAAAAACTCAAACCCACGCACCCGTGCTTTGACCAAGCCATCGGCAATGAACAAGTCTTCACTGTAACAATGAAACAATTGATGACCGCGTTGAGCCGCTTCGCGCATCATCACATAGGTGGTGTCTTTGTAAACTTTGAATGTTGCCATGTCATCGGCAATGAATAAAATGTTCATTGATTGAGCGTCCTGTAAAGTTTTGAGCCATTGTAGCACCGCTATTGTGCTTATCGCAGCCAAAATCATTCCAAATAAATGGCTCTAGGCGGTGTTTTGAGGCAGTTTACCCTGCTTAACCTATTCTAACGCAAGACCACATCCCTATTTTCGACTGGCAAAACCACGTTGACCAACCATGATCCATTCAAAATAGTTTAATCGAACATTTTATTTGAAAATGGTTTTATTTTTAAATCAATAATATATGAAAAATATTCAAAAATTAGCCTGATTGGATTTGACACCCAATCAGGCTTACTATATTATTCGACTTCTGATGTGGAGGGATTCCCGAGCGGCCAAAGGGGGGAGACTGTAAATCTCTTGCGAAAGCTTCGAAGGTTCGAATCCTTCTCCCTCCACCACAGAACACTATCTGCCTATTGGCAGCTTTTTTTTGGCCGTTTATCCCGCAATGGTACAAGATACTCGGGTATTGCCAGCGCCCGTTGTACTCACATAGTCTTGCCAACTGCCCTGACCAAACAAGGCATTCAAAGCCGCACGGTTTTTCGCAGGACTGCCTTCTGCCACCCAATAATAACCAACACTCTCATAAGGCGACGACACCACGTTCAAAGCCACTCGATTAACATACAAACCAAACCGCTCCACATTCACACCCAAAGCCAATTGTTGCCCATTGACACTTTTCAAAACTTCCGCCGCTTGTATGCCTGTGTAATTTACCCCTTTGACTTTCAAAGTTTGCTTGCTCGGCATAAACTGGTATGTAAACCCCTCATCATATGCCACAGCACCCATCGTCAAATGCAATAAATGGCTATTATCCACATCGCAAGACATCCCCTTTTGACTGAGTAATTGTTGCACTGTCACACTTTGACCTTGCACATACAGCGATGTAAAGCTCAAACACACCATCAAACCCCAATATTTTCCTACCATTGCTGGCTCCTTTTGATTGACCATCTGCGCCTCATCATTTTGAGCAATATCTCTTTTAAATTCAAGCAATATGCTTTTGTCTTGCATCTAAAATACCATATGATTTCTTTTCAATTAATGATTGTTGCCAAATTAACTATTTTCAGGACGGCGAACCATTCCTTATAATGCCAACTTCATTTTAATATCCCACATCCGCATAAGGAAAAAACATGAACATCGTGGCATTCGGTGCAAGCAATAGTAAGCAATCCATCAATCAAAAATTGGCAACATTTGTCGCAGGTGAAATAGAAAACCATCAAGTTCGTATTTTAGACTTGAATGATTTTGAAATGCCGATTTACAGCGTAGAGCGCCAAGCAGACGGCTTTCCAGCTCAAGCACAAGCTTTCTTAGATGAAATCAACGCCGCTGATGGCATTATTATTTCTTTGGCCGAACACAATTTGAACTTTAATACTGCATTCAAAAATATTTTGGATTGGGTATCACGCATCAATATGACGTTCTTAGAAGGCAAAAAAATGTTGGTATTGTCAACTTCTCCAGGCGGTTTTGGCGGTGGTAATGTCATGGAAGTGGGCTTGAAATATTTTGGTTTTGCCAAAGGTGAAGTGGTAGCAAGCTATTCTTTGCCAAGCTTCCAAAACAATTTCCAAGAAGGCGTAATTGTGAATGAGGAAATTCAAGCAATTGTGGCGGAAAAATTGGCGACTTTTGTACAAGCTTTAGAAACTGCTGACGCTGCGAACTAAATCCTTTTCAGTTTAAACTGATATTTTATGTGTCAAGCCACTGATAAACAGTGGCTTTTTCAATTCATCAGAATCCATCAGTGGATATTTCAATGGATGAATATGAAATGACTTCTAAATGCATTATGTTACTTTAAGCATAATTTAAAAACCAATTTGACCACTTCTACACCAACAAAAGCGTCCTGTAAACGTTACAGGACGCTTTTCATACCACCATTACATCTACTAAAATTGATTTTTCAATTGGCGCAATGACGCAAATACAGCCGCATCATTAATCATACTCATGCCTTGTAGCGCTACTTGTTGTTGAATTTGCTCGCTGTCTAAGCGCAAAAATGGATTGATGGCTTTTTCATGCGCCAAAGTCACAGGTAAAGTAGGCGTGTCGGTTGCCACTGCTAAAGCGGCAATAGCAGCTTGATTATCAGGCTCAACGCTCAAGGCAAAACGCAAATTGCTGGCAGTGTATTCGTGAGCAGGATAAAACAAAGTGGCATCAGGCAAGCTCTGAAAACGTGCCAAACTGTGTTGCAATTGCTCTATCGTGCCACAAAATACCCGTCCACATCCTGCGCTAAATAAAGTATCGCCACAAAATACATGTGGTGCAGCGGTTCCGTGGATGGTCAACAAATAAGCGATATGGTTATGCGTATGTCCCGGAACTTCCCAAACCACAACAGGCTCACCCAAAACATCTAACACATCACCTTCTTGCATTGCCTGTGTCACACAAGCAATATCCTCAGGACCATAAATGATGGCATCGGGAAATGCCTCTTGTAAATCTGCCACGCCACCTATGTGGTCTCTATGGTGATGGGTAATCAAAATACTGTGCAATGACAAGCGATGTTGTTGCAAATACGCCAACACAGGTGCAGCTTCGCCAGGGTCGACGCACACAGCTTGTTCGTTTGCTTGCATGAGCCAAATATAATTGTCATTAAAAGCGGGAATGGGGGTTATCGTCATCATGTCTGTTATCCCAATCAAGTGATTAAAATCGCGCGAAAGTCATTGACATTGGTACGTGTCGGTGTGGTGATGATTAATTGGTCTAGTTGTTGAAAAAAATCATACGCACAATCTTGCGCCAATAATGCCACACCATCAAGCCCAGCTGCTTGTGCCGCTTGATAACTGGCCTCGTCCATCCATGCACCAGCATTGTCTTCGCTGCCATCAATGCCATCGGTATCAATCGCCAACGCATGAATGCCTTTTTGTCCTTTCAAAGCCAACAGCAAAGCCAACAAAAATACTGTATTGCGCCCACCTTTGCCATGTGGATTTTTCACCGTTACAGTGGTTTCTCCACCTGACAACAACAATACAGGTTTAGAATTTGCTGCTTTACTCGCTTGTATGTGTTTGGCAATACCCGCCATCACCAATGCCACCTCTTTGGACTCGCCACTGATTTGATCGCCCAAATACCACACATCCACATTTTGATTTTTTGCCCACATCGCCACCGATTCACACACTTGATTGGGTGTAATCATCACATGGGCTTGACTGTTTTCCAATGTTTTAGGCGTTTCCAAATCAGCATTGGCTTGGGCTAAATACGTCTGGATATTGGCAGGTAACGCAATATTGTATTGCGCTATGATTTGATGCACTTCTTGAAATGTCGTGGCATCTGCCACCGTAGGACCTGAGCCAATCACACTCAAATCATCGCCCACCACATCCGATATGGCCAAAGTCAATATTTGTGCAGGATAAGCCGCTTGCGCCAAACGACCGCCTTTAATGGCAGACAAATGCTTGCGAACGGCGTTCATCGCCTCAATAGGCGCACCACTATTGAGCAAAGCTTTGTTCACAGCGCGTTTGTCTTCCAAGCTGATTCCCGCCACAGGCAAAGCAAGCAAAGACGAAGCCCCACCTGACATCAAAGCAATCACCAAATCATCGGCCTGTAAGTTTTGTACGCTGTCCAAAATACGCTGCGCCGCCACTTGCCCTGCATGATCGGGCACAGGATGAGAGGCTTCGACCACTTCAATACATTGCGTGGCGCAACCATGCCCATAACGGGTAATGACCAAACCATTCAATGCCACATCAGCATAAGGCCAAACTCGCTCCAATTCCGCTGCCATCGCCGCCGCTGCTTTGCCAGCACCCACCACCACAACCTTGCCTTTAGGCGCTTGTTTGGGCAAATACTCGTAGAGCTGATTGACACAAGAAGCGGCCTGTAACGCTTGCTCTACACACAAATTTAAAAATTGTTTTGCTTCTTTGGCATACATCAAACTTCTCCCATATTTTTATCCTAAATCTTCATGAGTCAGCTTCAACATTTTCATTACATCGAATACCATTTATTCTGCCTTTTCAAAACCATGGTTTGTAATAAAATGGCATAATTATTACCATATCATAGAATTTGTGTAGTATCTGTTTATATATTATTAGATATAATGAGCATTATCTAAAAAATGATGGCAAGCCAAACCATAAGGCTTTGTACATCTTGACCATTTATCAGGAATACCACCCATGAGCGCTTCGGAACAAGTCATTGAATTTTTACACAGCTTACAAGCTCACATTTGCCAGGAATTGGAACAATCAGACGGTGAAGCCCAATTCATCACCGATGTTTGGCAAAGTCAATTAGGCACAGGCATTACCCGTGTTTTAAAAGATGGGGCCGTGTTTGAGCAAGCAGGCGTCAATTTCTCGCATGTTAAAGGCGATAGCTTACCCGCATCGGCCACCGCTCACCGTCCTGAATTGGCAGGCGTGGCTTGGGAAGCCATGGGTGTGTCGTTGGTCATCCATCCTAAAAATCCCTATATACCAACAAGCCACGCCAATGTGCGCTGTTTTTTTGCTTATCCTGAAGGTCAAGAAGCCGTTTGGTGGTTTGGTGGCGGTTTGGATTTAACCCCGTTTTACCCATTCAAAGCCGATATTGTGCATTGGCATGAAGTGGCAAACATCATTTGCAATGCTTTTGGTGATGATGTGTATGCCAAACACAAAAAATGGTGTGACGATTATTTCTATTTAAAACACCGCAAGGAAACCCGTGGTGTCGGTGGTTTGTTCTTTGATGATTTGAACGAATGGGATTTTCACACTTGCTTTAAATACATGCAAGCTGTGGGCATGGGCTTTACCGATGCGTATATTCCGATTGTGGAACGCCGCAAAGACACGCCATATGGTGAACGTGAACGCCAATTCCAATTGTACCGTCGCGGTCGTTATGTAGAATTCAATTTGGTATGGGACCGTGGCACACATTTTGGCTTACAAAGTGGTGGACGTACCGAGTCCATCTTAATGTCTATGCCGCCATTGGTGCGTTTTGAATACCAATACACACCTGAAGCAGGCTCGGCTGAAGCACAATTGACCGATTTTTTACAACCACGTGATTGGCTTAACGAACCGTTTGAAGTGTAAACAGCTAGCGCACAAAAAAGCGTCCTGTAAACGGTTACAGGACGCTCATTCACCAGTTCATTTAAGACTGCAAAGCTTGCCGCAATACCTTAACATTGTGGCGGTACAAAGCAAAATAATCTGGCGCATCGTCTGCCAAAGCATCTGAATACAGCGTCCCTTGTATGCTCAATCCCGTTTCTTGGGTCAATTGTTTGAGCAATCGCTCATCGGCAATATTTTCCACAAACACCGCTTGAATGTGCTGGGTTTTCACTTGCCGAATCAAATCCACCAAGGTTTTGGCCGAAGCTTCCGCTTCATGCCCTCCGCCCACAGGAGCAAAAAATTCAATTTGATAACGCTGACCCATATAACCAAAAGCCGCATGACTGGTCAATACTTTGCGCTTAGCCACAGGAATACTTGCCAATTGGTAAGCATTTTCACCATGTAAGCCTGCCAATTTCAATTGGTACATCTGCCAACGCAAACCATAATACAAACTGTTTTCAGGCTGTTGCTTTATCAAAGCTTGGGTAATATTGCGGGTATAAGCTGGCATTTTCAATGGGTCTAGCCACACATGTGGGTCTAAACCCGTATGGTTTGCCGAAATGGACTCATGCTGATGTTCATGCGCATGTGCGGCATGTTCGGCTTCTGTTTCATGCGCATGGTCATGATGCTCATGTTCTGCATCGGCCTGTAACAAACCATCCAACCCTGCCGCAGCTTCCACTATCGGCACTTGGGTATTTTTAGCCGCACGCTGCAATGCCGCCGACTCAAAACCCAAACCATTGAACACAATCAATTGGCTGTTTTGCAGATTTTGCACATCAGAAGCACGCAATTGATGACCATGGCTGTTTTGATTGCGACCAATTAAAGTGTTCACATTGACATGGTTTTGACCTGCCAAATCAGCGGTAACACTGTGTAAAATACTGAAACTGGTCATGACTTGTGGCACATCTTGCGCTTGTGCCACCGATTGCCACAACAAAGCCGCTAGGCCACAACACCATAATTTTTTCATGCTTTTTTATGGCGACCACGCATCCACTGCGCAATCAAACCACCCTCTGTTCCCAAAAACACCGACACCAAATACACCATGCCACACAATAAAATAATGGCAGGTCCGGAAGGAATTTCCACATAAAATGACAACAACAAACCCAAATAACCACACACCAACGCCACCAATGCGCTGATGCTTAAAATCACGCCCAAACGCTGCGACCACAAACGCGCACTAATGGCAGGCAACATCATCAACCCCACAGACATCAATGTGCCCAAAGCCTGAAATCCTGCAACCAAGTTCAAAACCACCAACAACATCAATAATAAGTGCCACCATGAGCCCTTGCCGCCGACCGAGCGCAAAAACAATGGGTCGATGCTTTCCATCACCAGCGGCCTGTACATCACCGCCAAAGCAATGACTGTGACGCTTGCCACACCTGCAATCAAAGCCAGTGAGGCAGCATCAATGCCTAGAATCGAACCAAACAATAAATTCAACAAATCAACATTGTTACCACTGCGGCTGACCATCAACACGCCCAAAGCCAAGCTGCTCAAATAAAAAGCGGCAAAAGAAGCATCTTCTTTCAATGTGGTAAACCGGCTGACCAAACCGGCTAAAATCGCCATTAAGACGCCAGCAATAAAACCACCCAAACTCATGGCAGGCACACTCAAGCCAGCAACCATATAGCCTGCGGCAGCACCGGGCAAAACCGCATGACTCAACGCATCCCCCATCAAACTCATGCGCCGCAAAACCAAAAATACACCCACAGGTGCCGCGCTCAATGCCAAAAAACACACCGATACCAAAGCCGCACGCATAAACTGAAATTCAGTAAATGGCGCAATAAAAACATCCCACATTTATTTTTCCACCGCTGTTGTTGGCGTGGTTTGACACCATTGATTGCTTAAACCGGTCTGCTGCAAAGTGGCAAACGCTGTTTGTAAATTTTTTTCAGTCAACACATCTGTCGTCGCACCACACGCAATCACTTCGCGCGCAATCATCACTGTATTGGCAAAATTCGCCCGCACTTGCTCATAATCATGCAATACCGCAATCACAGTTTTGCCTTGCTGCAAACATTCTTGCAATACATCCAGCAAAGCAGAAGTCGTGGCAGCATCCACCGCATTAAAAGGTTCATCAAGCAATAAAAACTGAGCTTTTTGCACCAACATCCGCGCAAACAATACCCGTTGAAACTGCCCATTAGACAAAGCGCCAATGTTTTTTTGTGCCACACCGCCCAAATTTACACGCTCTAAAGCGGCCTGTACGCGTTGTTTTTGCGCTGCTGTCACTCGACCAAAAAAACCAATCTCATACCACAATCCCATTGCCGCTAATTCAAATACCGTCATCGGCTGTGTGCGATCAACTTCTGACTGTTGCGGCAAATACGCAATGTCTGCACGTTTGAGATTTTCAAATGTGACTTTACCCGTATCGGTTTTCACCAAGCCCATTAAAGCTTTAAGCAATGTCGATTTACCCGCACCATTGGGACCAAAAATAGCATACGACTGAGCTTGCTCAAATTGCAAATTAATATGATGGATGGCTGGATGGTGACGATAACTGACCGTCAAATTTTGAACATGAATGGGCATATTACACAGCCCAAACAAACAATGACCAAATGAATGCCACAATCACGGCAGCCAAGATTAAGCGCAAATTCAAACTGGTTAAAAGCAAAGATGACATGGATAAATGATATTCATTTGAAAGAGATTCAAATGATACTATATAACATTACATCCACTCAAGCATGAGACGGCAACAAATGCCATTTATAGACCTAAGCGAGCATGGTTGTCATGTACACGTTGGCTCAAAGGCTTTAAAGTTTGATTCACAGATTGCAAAGATTGTTTGATTAAATGTTCATAATGTTGACTTGTAGCAGGTTGTGTCAGCAACCATTGATTTTGATACACCGATACATTCGCCCAAGTTTGCCATGCCTCGGTAAAGCCTTCGGCTTTTTCTGTGAACATCAATTGGTATTCAGCCATGGTTTGATTGTCCCAAGGCTGACTAAACAACCACATACGCTGACTCACTACCAAAGGTATTTCGACTGCCATTTGCATGCTGGTTTGCCAAAAACGCCACATTTCCTGATTCGCACTCATGTTGTCTTCCTTTCATGGTTATGGCTGTCAATTCAAACAGTCAATCGCCTCATTTGTGCGATGCACAAATTTTAACATCTTCATCTTCTGACAACAAAAGGATTTTTAAATCAACCAATATATATACAAAAATACAACCTTTTTACAACGTCTAAACGAACAAAAGGCTGCTATTAGCAGCCTTGGGATGTATGCCTCACTTGAAAAATTTCATCTGGCAATGCAGGTTTGGTTCCTTGAATGTTTCAATAACATGTAATGTATGCCTATTTTTACAAGCCAAGCCACGCCATTCATGCCATAAACCAAGTTTATGGTGAGTAACTGTGTAGATTGATTGTCATCATCGTTTGTCAGCATATCCCTCCATCAAAGTCATGTGTCAAAACGTCAAAACTCATTCACCGAGTGTGTTTGCCGCAGATTGAGTAGATGCGTCCTTTAAATAGCGGTACATCTGATCTTTGAGTTGCAGCTTCTGCTTTTTCAATGCCTCTAAATCCAATCCTGTTGCTGCTTTGGAATCGTTGCACAATAGCTTGATTTGGTCATCTAGTTGCTGATGCTGCTGGTAAATCAAGGAAAAATCAGGATCTTCATTTCTCAATTGTATGGTCAAATCACGAAACTCTGGAAACATTACACCCCTCCCTGCCTTGTTATTTATGTTTAGACTAACATAAAAATACGTTGGTTTGTGCGATTAAGAATCTTTTACATTACATCAACTTAAAAATAAATATACAAGATTATTTTTCAAAAAATGCCAATTTTTAACTTAGTTTACACAACATTAACACGGCTCCTAGCGGTACAAAAAATCAGATAATTTTTCATTCATTCAAGTGCAACGCCCGTTTCAAGGCATCTAGAAGCCATGATAGAATAAGCGATTAAATTTTTATTAATCGACCAAAACAATCAAGTAAGGACACAAAATGGCAGGACACAGTAAGTGGGCGAACATCAAACACAAAAAAGAACGCCAAGATGCCAAACGTGGCAAAATTTTTACTCGTGTGATCAAAGAAATCACAGTTGCCGCTAGAATGGGCGGTGGTGACCCTAACTCTAATCCTCGTTTGCGCTTGGCCGTGGACAAAGCCGTTGATGCCAACATGCCTAAAGACAATATCCAACGCGCTATCGACAAAGGTACAGGTAACTTAGAAGGCGTGGAATACATTGAATTGCGTTACGAAGGTTACGGTATTGGCGGTGCGGCGGTGATGGTAGACTGCTTAACCGATAACAAAACCCGTACTGTTGCTGATGTGCGTCATGCATTCAGCAAAAATGGTGGCAATTTAGGCACTGATGGCAGCGTGGCTTTTAATTTTAAACATCAAGGTTATTTGGTCTTCACCGAAGTGGATGAAGATGCATTGATGGAAGCGGCTTTAGAAGCTGGTGCGGAAGATGTGATTACCGACGAAGACGGTGCAATTGAAGTCATTACCGACCCATATGAACATGCTACAGTGAAAGCGGCTTTGGAAGCTGCAGGTTTTAGCCCTGTAGACGGTGAAGTGACCATGCGCGCACAAAACGAAGCCGTCTTGACAGGCGACGATGCCATTAAGATGCAAAAATTATTGGATGCCTTAGAAGACTTGGACGATGTTCAAGATGTCTACACTTCTGCTGTTATCGAGTTAGATTGAGTCAGATTATGTCAATACACTTGGCTTAATAGCTCAAATGCATTTAAATAAGGACAGATTGAAACTGTCCTTATTTTTTTGAGGGATTTACCTGTATGAAAAAAACCTTATTTCGTTTGTCCGCTTTGACTGCCACAGCCTTATCTTTGGCTGCATGCGCCAATACTGCGAGTCCCGATATGAGCCAAAATACCGATGTATTAAAAAAATACCATTGGCAATTGCAAACAGCAACCGATGCCAAGCAACAAACCTTGACTGCTTTTTATGCAGGTGAAACCACGCCTAAAGCGCAATTGGATTTTCACAATGAATCTTTGTTTAACATCTATGGTTCTTGCAATCGTATGGGCGGTACTTACCAAATCAATGGTGAAAACATCCAAAGTAACCATTTGCGCAGTACGATGATGGGCTGCGATAGTAAACGTGCTGAACAAGACCGTGCTTTAGCAGGATTTTTTGGACAACAGAATATACATTATGATATTGACCAAAATGGCTCTAGTCCAGTATTAACATTGAAAAATCAACAAGGTCAAATATTGCGTTTTCAAGGTCAAGCTACCGCAGAAACCAAATACGGCTCCCAAGGTGAAACCCTATTTTTAAAAGTATCTCATCAAACCAAGACATGTAATGATGGCAACCGCAATATGTCATGTTTACAAGTCAAAGAAGTGCGTTATGACCAACAAGGTTTACAAACTTATATCGCACCAGAGTGGTCCTTGTTTTACAGCCCGATTGAAGGCTATACCCATAGACCCAACACCGAAAACATTTTGCGTGTCAAACGTTACGAAGTGCAGAATCCACCTGCTGATAGCAGCAAATATGCTTATGTTTTAGACTTAGTTGTGATGTCGGGTTCTGTGAAATAAAGCCTATCATATCCATGCCCATTCTCATGCTGCTACAATAAGCCATTTTAAGAATGGGCATTATCATGTCAGATGTATTGATTCAAGCTTGCCAAGAAGAAGCGGCAGGCAGCGTAGCAGAAATATTGCAATTTTTCCTAGAAGAATGCGAAATCGACCAAGCTCCTTCTTATGCCGAAATCGAACAATGCCGTGATATTTTAAAACAACGCGGTGGCAAATTCGAACGTTTGTCCCATATGTGCCAACAATGGCTGGATGAGGAAACACCCGCATGAATCGCTTTGTGATGTTTGCCATCGCATGGTTCATTCTGACCGCTTACGGCTTGTTTGTGCGTCCGCCTCATCTTGACATAGTGCCTTTGTTTCTCCATTTTGACAAATTCGTACATTTTTCCTTATTTTTTGGTCAATTTTGGTTGATTGTACGGGCATATAGCGCGCAAAATCGTCCCATGCCCATATTGTTTTGGTGCATGATTGCCATTGTTTGGGCCATCGTCAGTGAGTTAATACAAAGCCAATTGCCTAGCCGCTCAGCTGATGTATTCGATGCATTGGCAGATATTTTAGGCGCTTTTTGCGCACTTGCCATAGGTTATATTTTAAACCAACACCGTCAACGTTTGATGAAAGAACCACAACCATGAGTTTTGATGCCAGCATTTACCAAGCACGCCGTGAACGGGTTTACGATGCCATTGGTCGGAATGTCGCCATTTTGTTTGCGGCACCTGAACGCACTCGCAGCAATGACACCGAATATCCTTATCGCCAAGACAGTTATTTTTATTACTTAAGTGGCTTCACTGAACCTGAAGCAGTCATGATTTTAGATGGCAACAAACGCCAATCTATGTTGCTGTGTCGCCCCAAAGATTTTGAAATGGAAACTTGGGTCGGCTATCGTTTTGGTCCTGAATATGCAGCGGAGGTCTTCGGTTTTGAAACTTTTGATGTGCACACACAATGGCAAAACCATTTACAGGACACTTTGAAACACAGTCAAACCTTATATGCTTTGTGGCAACACGACGGCGTACCAGACCAAGACATTTTGGCCATATGGCGCAAACTGTGCAATCAAGCGGGTCAACGCATGATCAGCCAAGACATCATCACCCCAGCACACCAAATGTCGGATTTGGCACAAATCCTAGACCCAATGCGCTTGATCAAAGACGAACATGAAATCGGTTTGTTGCGCCATGCCGCCAAACTCAGCGCTCAAGCACACAATATTGCCATGCAAACGGCCAAAGTCGGCATGAAAGAGTACCAGCTCGAAGCGGAAATTTTATACCATTTCATGAAAAACAATGCCCGCTCACCGGCATACAATAGCATAGTGGCAAGCGGTAAAAATGCGTGCACTTTGCATTATGTCGAAAACAAAGATGTGTTACAGGACGGGCATTTGATTTTGATTGATGCGGGGGCTGAATACGAATATTACGCAGGCGATATTACGCGAACATTCCCTGCTAATGGTCGCTTTAATGGTGCGCAAAAAGCGGTTTACGAGATTGTTTTAGAAGCCAACAAACAAGCCATTGCCGCTACTCATGCAGGCATTTATTGGCATGATGTCAACGATGTGGCTTTGAAAATTTTGGTGCAAGGCTTGATTGACTTGAAACTGTTACACGGCTCAGTCGATGGCAATATTGAAAGCTTGGCATATCGCCGCTTTTACATGCATGGCTTGGGTCATTGGATTGGTTTGGATGTGCATGATGTCGGTGGGCGTTTTGAACATGGTCAACACCGCTTACTGGCCGAAAACATGTGTACCACCATTGAGCCGGGTTTGTACATCAATGCCGCAGATGACATCCCTGCTGAGTTTCATGGCATTGGCATCCGCATTGAAGACAATATTCGCATCACTGACACAGGTGCCGAAATATACACCCACGACACCCCTAAAGAAATCAGCGACATAGAAGCTTTAATGAATACTTAATAAGCGTCCTGTATATCTGTCCGCATTCAATTTGAGATATTGTTAAACTTAATGCGGACTTTGAATCTCTTATTTAAGCATTATTTGACAAAAGGCATTTGAAAATGAAAACTTGGTGGCAATCTTGTTGGATGATTTTATGTGTATTTTTCAGCATACAATTGGCGCAGGCCAATAACTTAACCCATCCTGCACAGTTACAAATGCAACAAAATACCAATGCCATTATGGCCATCATCAATGACAACAGTTTAAACAATCCGCAGAAAATCCAACGCTTGAATGTGTATGCCGACCGCCATTTGGATTACCAACGCATTGCTGCTTTGTCTGTGGGTCAGCCTTGGCGCCAATTCACAACGCAACAAAAACAAGATTTCATCGCTGCATTCAAAGACATGATGATTTCTGTATATGCCAATACCGCATTACTGGCAGCACAAAATGCCAAAATTACCGTATTACCGCGCAATAGCAGCGACAATACTGCCACTCAAGCCCGTGTGTATACGCAAATTTTGAACAATAAAAACAAATCTTATGCCGTAGATTACCAAATGTACAAATCTGGTAATACTTGGAAGATTTACAATATCAACGTAGAAGGTGCCAGCGTGGTCACCATTTACCGCAATCAATTTGGTGAAGTCATTCAAAAACAAGGTATTGATGGTTTGATTCAAGCCTTGCGCAATAAAACCATTGCCGTTAAATAGTCATTGGTTTACATCAAAAATTACAGGACGCTGATTAACACCAGCGTCCTGTATTTTTCCAATACTTAAAAAACCTTATAAGCCCAATTCATTCAAAAAGCGAATGTCATCCGCCCAGCCTGATTTGACTTTAATCCATACTTTTAAGAAGACTTTGGCATCAAACAAGGTTTCCATATCCACACGTGCTTCGGTAGATATCTTTTTCAAACGCTCGCCACTTTTGCCAATGACAATCGCTTTTTGATTGTCACGATCGACCAAAACCGCAATATAAATGCTGTACATGCCTGTTTCTGGATCAATTTCAAATTGTTCCACTTCCACATTCATCGCATACGGCAATTCTTCGCCTAAATAGCGGAACAATTTTTCACGCACAATTTCCATTGCCAAGAAACGACTGGATTTGTCTGTCACCATGTCTTCTGGATACATCGCTTCAGAATGAGGCAACATAGGTTTGAGCAATTCAATCAATTGACCAATGCGTTGACCATGTTTGGCACTGACCACTTCAGTTGCCGCAAACTGATATTCTTTTTCAGCATTGGCAATGAATTCTGCCAAAACCATACGGTCTTTGGCTTTGTCCAATTTGTTCACCACAAACACCACTGGCGTGTGTTTTGGCAATTGTTCAAGCACGGTACGGTCTGCATCGGTAAAGCGCAATGCTTCAATCACAAACACAATTACATCCACGCCATGTACCGCTTCGGTCACATTTTGATTCAATCTATCGTTCAACGCATTGCGATGGTAAGTTTGATAGCCAGGTGTGTCGACAAACACCAATTGTGCGGTGTCATCGGTATAAATACCCGTCACTTTATGGCGCGTGGTCTGGGCTTTTTTACTGGTAATACTGATTTTTTGACCAATCAAATGGTTCATCAACGTGGATTTGCCCACATTCGGACGACCTACAATGGCAACAAAACCGCAACGGTAATCGGTATTTTCTGATTCTAAATTCATTTATGGCCTTTTAAAGGAACATTTTTTTTCAACATAATTAAGAGCTTCTTTGGCAGCTGCTTGTTCCGCCAAACGACGGCTATGAGCTTGGGCTTTACATTGGAACCCCAACTCACCCAAATCACACACTATCACAAACGTTTGCTCGTGCGCTTCACCAAATTGGTCTTCAATGCGGTATTTAGGTAATGGCAAGCGGCGTGCTTGTAAAGCTTCTTGTAATAAAGTTTTGGCATCTTTGCCATGATTGCGCAAATCAATATTGCGGATACGATTTTGGAACAACAATGTCACCACATGTTCTGCTTCATCAAAATTAGCATCAAAGCTGACTGCAGCAAACATGGCTTCCATAGCATCGGCTAAAATCGAGGGGCGGCGAAAACCACCACTTTTCAGTTCACCCACACCTAAAAACAAACAATCGCCCACATTCAACTCAGTGGCAATATCAGCCAAAGTGTCTTGATTGACCAAATTGGCACGCAAACGTGACAATTCGCCTTCAGTCATGTCAGGAAAAGTCAAAAATAACATTTTGGCAACCGTATAATTCAAAATTGAATCACCGATAAACTCCAAACGTTCATTGTTTTTCGCTCCATAACTTCGATGTGTCAAAGCCTTATGTAACAATTCCACTCGTTTAAAACGGTAACCCAATTTTTTTTGCAAACGCTCAATCTCTTGATTGCGTTGCACAGACAAGCTCATGCTCATTCCTTAGTGAAGGTGGAAACTTACCATGAAAAACAACAAGCTGCCTAAAAAGCAGCCTGCTGAATCACAGTTTTAACAATCATTTAATGTGTGTGCCAATACGTGAGAAATCACCAAAGTTCATCCACACAAAAAAGGCTTTACCCACAATATGGCGATCAGAAACAAAACCCCAATAACGGCTGTCATCACTGTTATCGCGGTTATCGCCCATAGCAAAATATTGACCCTGCGGTACTTTACATGTGAACGACTCAAAACCTTCGTATTGACAAGCTGGGTTGTTTCTCATGTACTCACGCACCACTTGAGGGTTAAACGGTGCAGCCTCTGGCAATTGATACACTTGGTATTGATGACTGCCCCATTGTTCATCCAAAATCTCTGGCTCCAATGTGATGGCACCCATAGGTGTATTTTCAATATACTCTTCCTGACCCAAAACTTTTTGCGGTACTTCTTGGCCATTGACAATCAATTTTTTATGGCGGTATTCGATGGTATCCCCTGGTAAAGCCACAATGCGCTTCACAAAGCTAACACTTTCATTTTCAGGATACGCAAACACCACCACATCGCCATGTGCAATCGGATTCATAGGAATGACTACTTCATTGCTTACAGGCATGCGAATACCATAAGTGAATTTATTGACTAAAATAAAATCACCCACCACCAAGCCAGGACGCATCGAACTAGATGGAATTTGAAATGGTTCTGCAATAAAGGTTCTTAATACAAATACAATCGCAATGATGGGGAAAAAGCCACTCATATAGTCAACAAAATGACCGACTTTCCCTTCATACGCTTGCTGCTGTATGGCTTTGCGCGTGGCCTTATCATCAGGCAACGACCTTTGTTGTGCCAATTCTTGGCTGGCTTGGCGGAAAATCCATTTGCTTACGCCCCAAACCACACCTGTAAAGGCTACAAATACCAACAATACTGCTGTAAACGACAAGTATTTGGCCAAAACGCCAAACACACCAATCATCATCAACAGATAGCCCCATTGCAAAGGATTGGACCATTCACCATTGTCTTGACGCTGTTTATTACTGCTTAACAACAATACCAATCCGACTACAAATGCAGCCACTGCCATATAGAGCAAACGTTCACTCATCGATTACTTATCTCCGACCTGTAAAATCGCCAAGAACGCAGTTTGTGGAATTTCCACATTGCCTACTTGTTTCATGCGACGTTTACCAGCTTTTTGTTTTTCCAACAATTTTTTCTTACGCGAAATGTCGCCACCGTAACACTTGGCCAAAACATTTTTACGCAAAGCTTTTACCGTTTCGCGTGCAATGATTTGGCTGCCAATAGACGCTTGTACCGCAATGTCAAACATTTGGCGTGGAATCAATTCACGCATTTTTGATGCCAACTCACGACCACGATACACTGCATTGGCGCGGTGCACAATCAAACTCAAAGCATCGACTTTTTCACCATTGACCATGATGTCCAATTTAATCAAATCTGCCGCTTGAAATTCCTTGAATTCATAATCCAAAGAAGCATAACCGCGTGAAGTTGATTTCAATTTGTCAAAGAAGTCCATCACCACTTCATTCATAGGCAAATCATACGTCAACATCACTTGACGGCCCATATATTGCATGTTTTTTTGGATACCACGTTTTTGATTACACAAAGTCATCACCGCACCCACATATTCTTGCGGTACTAAAATCGTTGCAGTAATAATTGGTTCAAACACGGTATCAATCAAACCCACATCTGGCAATTTAGATGGATTTTCTACTTCAATTTTTTCGCCAGACTTCATCAACACTTCGTAAATTACCGTTGGTGCAGTGGTAATCAAATCCATGTCAAATTCACGTTCTAAACGCTCTTGAATGATTTCTAAGTGCAACAAACCCAAGAAACCACAACGGAAACCAAAACCCAAAGCTTGTGATACTTCTGGCTCAAATTTCAATGAAGCATCGTTCAACTGCAATTTTTCCAAAGCATCACGCAAAGCATCGTAATCATGGCTTTCCACAGGATACAAGCCCGCAAATACTTGCGACTGCACCTCTTTAAAGCCTTCTAAAGCCTTCTCAGCAGGGCGGGCTGCCAAGGTGACGGTATCGCCCACTTTAGCGGCCTGTAACTCTTTGATACCTGTAATCAAAAAGCCCACTTCACCTGCTGACAATTGTTTTTTCTGTACCGATTTTGGCGTAAACACACCCAATTGCTCAACCAAAGTTTCTGATTTGGTCGACATGAATTGTACTTTGTCTTTCAGTTTTAAAGAGCCATCAATCACGCGAATCAACATCACCACGCCCACATAATTGTCAAACCAAGAATCGACAATCAATGCTTTTAAAGGCGCATCCACATCGCCCACAGGTGGCGGCACTTTTTTAACCACTTCTTCTAATACATCTTCAATGCCGATGCCGCTTTTGGCTGAACAAGTCACCGCATCCATAGCATCAATGCCAATGATTTCTTCAATTTCTTGCGCCACACGCTCAGGTTCCGCTGCTGGCAAGTCAATTTTGTTCAATACAGGCACCACTTCCACACCCAAATCAATGGCGGTATAGCAATTGGCAACGGTTTGCGCTTCCACACCTTGAGATGCATCCACAACCAACAACGCACCTTCACAAGCAGACAAAGAGCGAGACACCTCATAAGAGAAATCCACATGTCCTGGAGTGTCAATCAAATTCAATTGGTAAACTTCACCATCACGGGCTTTGTAATTCAACGCAGCCGTTTGCGCTTTAATAGTAATACCGCGCTCTTTTTCAATGTCCATAGAGTCAAGCACTTGCGAACTCATTTCGCGCATGTCTAAGCCACCACAGTATTGAATGAATCGGTCAGCCAAAGTCGATTTGCCGTGATCGATGTGGGCAATAATAGAGAAATTTCGAATGTGTTTCATATCGTCCAAAAACGCGGTCTTTAAAAAGTTTATCGTAGCCATAAAATCAATGACAGGCCTTGCGCCTGTCATTGATTATTGCAAGCAAAGGGTCTTATTTTAACCCATTCAAGCCAAATATGCACTGAAAGCCTGTACAAAGCTATCACAAGCAACAAGCTGCCTACGCATATGGGCTTTGACAGCATGTAAAAAATGATTTTTAGCTTTGCTTAAGATTTTTCTTCTTTAGGCATCACACCCATATTTTGCCAAAACTGCACAGTTTGTTGCTGTAATGATTGCTGCCATTGCAACAAGCCTGCATTCGATTGTAAGCCACCTGAAAAAGGTTTTAACCAAGAAGCATTGCCTGCAGGCGCGGTTTCTTGTGCTACTTTTTGCCAGTCATGGAACAATTTCATGTTTTGCTCCATAAATGGGGCAAATACAGACTGAGAAGCTTGTCCATACATGCGAATAAATTGGAACAACATCATATTATTGAAAATAGGCGAACCACCTGCCTCTTCTTCCAATAAAATTTGCAATAACACTTGTCTGGTCAAGTCTGCGCCCGTTTTGGCATCCACCACTTGAATTTCTACATAATCAATGATCATTTGTTTGACATCGGCTACCGTAATATAGCCACTGATAGCCGTATCATACAAACGGCGATTAGGATATTTCTTAATCAAACGCACTTCTTTAGACATACATTCTCCTTATTGATTTTTTATTCTAATTAGCGGTACTGCAAAACCAAATTTGAATATTTTTGCAGTGCACAAAAAACCTAAAAGCCTTTTTTTATTGAAATAATCTGCATATTAAATATACCAAATAGGAAATTTGTTGCAAATTTTATAAATTGTATTAAATACTTAGATTTTAAGATTGATATTTTGCAGTGCAACATAGTAATATCCACCCATCAAGCACTCATCCTTGATAACAGCATGTTACTTTCCATCTTGTAACTTGGCAACCGCGGTAAAACACACACTGGATGGGTTTTGAAAGAGTCAATACAAAAGAAGTCGATGAATCATCTTTTTTTACCATAATTCACCTACAAACCCGGGAGAAATACCATGTCTAACAATTTGAATGAAACTTTTAGCAAAAGCAGCTTGGAAGCATTGGCAAAATTGAACGAAGCAACTGCTTTGGCTTTAAAATCTACGGAAGAATTGTTCCGTTTGAATTTAGAATATACCAAAAAATCTTTTGAACAAAATTCACAAATCGCTGAATCTTTTTTCAAAACACCTGGTAATCCACAAGAAAAAACCAAAGAAGTCACTCAATGGGCCAATTCACAAAACTCACAATTGACTGAGCATTTGCAAGCTTTGTACAAATGGTCTGAAGAAGTACAACAAAATACCCAAAAATTGGCTGAAAGCCAATTGGAATCAACCCAAGAAAGCATCAAAATCCAATTAGATGCTTTGAAAGCGGCAGCACCTGAACAAGCGCAACCATTTTTTGACCGCATTCAAGCTGCGTTCCAAACTTCACAACAAACTGTAAGCTCGTTGCAAAATACGGCTAAAGAAGTACAACGCAATGTTGCTGAAACGGTTAAACAAACCCAAAAAGCGACTGCTGAAGCCGTAAAAAATGCTGGCAATCAAAACTAATTGACAGTATCAATAAATGGACACAATGCCTTTTCAATATGAAAAGGCATTTTTGTTTTACAGGACGCTTATAACAGTTTGCGCTACAATGATTGCTTCAAAAACGAAAGCATTTACCATGAAAATCAGTACCCAATTTGATGCCGGTGCCATTACCGTAATGGCAGCGGATAATTTTGAAAATATTCGCTTGCGCTTGCGCCCTGACAATGCCTCCGAATTCAAACAATGGTTTTATTTCCGTTTGCAAGGCGCAGGCTATGAACATTGTATTTTAACCATTGAAGACGCGTCAGAAGCGGCTTATCCAGAGGGTTGGGAAGAATACGAAGCTGTGGCTTCTTACGACCGTGTCAATTGGTTTCGTGTCCCAACACGCTATGAAAATGGTCAATTAATCATTGAATACACACCTTTGTCTAACAGCATTTATTTTGCGTATTTTGAGCCTTATTCCAGCGAGCAACACTTGAATCTATTGGGTCAAGCGCAAGGCAGCGGTTTGTGTCAAATCGATGACTTAGGCTCAACAGTGCAAGGTCGTGACATCAACTTATTGACCATCGGTAACCAAGCAGCCAGCGACCTGAAAGTGTGGATTACCGCACGCCAACATCCTGGTGAAACCATGGCAGAATGGTTTATTGAAGGCTTATTGTCACGTTTACTCGATAGCCAAGACCCCACTTCGCGTACCTTATTAGACAGTGCCACCTTCTATATCGTACCGAACATGAATCCAGATGGTTCGGCTTTGGGCAATTTGCGCACCAATGCCGCGGGTGCCAATTTGAATCGCGAATGGGGCAATCCAAGCATCGAATCCAGCCCTGAAGTGTATTATGTACGTGAAAAAATGCACGAAATCGGTGTAGACTTGTTCTTAGACATTCATGGTGATGAAGCCATTCCTTATGTCTTTGTAGCGGGAACAGAAGGCGTACCCTCTTACAATGCCCGCATTCAAGGCTTGGAAAATGAATTCAAAAAAGCTTTGTTGGCAGCAAGTCCAGACTTTCAAACTGAATATGGTTATGAAGTAGACCAATTTGGCGATGCCAACATGACATTGGCGACGTCTTATGTCGGTCATACTTTCGAATGCTTGGCTTATACTTTGGAAATGCCATTCAAAGACAATCACAACTTACCTGATGTTGATTTTGGCTGGAATGGTCAACGCTCTTTGCGTTTAGGCGAAGCCATGTTAAGCCCTATTTTAGCGGTATTACCAACACTCCGTTAAAACTTTCTGTCTGCAAACTGACGACTGGCAACCATTGCGCTTATACTGAATCAATGATTACATCATGATAAAGGAATGCGGATGTTGCCAGTTTCAGTTTTAGACTTAAGCCCAGTTGGTATCGGCTCATCCATTGCCGAGAGCTTTCACAATAGCGTGGTTTTGGCCCAAAATGCTGAGGCCTTAGGCTACAAACGCATTTGGTTTGCAGAACACCACAATATGCCCGGCATTGCCTCTGCTGCCACCTCTGTTTTGTTGTGCCACATCGGCCACCATACCCAACATATTCGCATTGGCGCTGGCGGCATTATGTTACCCAACCACGCCCCTTTGGCCATTGCAGAACAATTTGGCACTTTAAACACCTTGTTTGGCGATCGTATTGATTTGGGATTAGGGCGAGCCCCCGGTAGCGACCCCACCACCATCCGAGCCATGCGCCGTCACCACCATTTACATGAAGAAGAACATTTTGCAGATGAAGTCGTCGACATGCTCAATTACTTCGACAATCCGGGACACTCTCATGTACAAGCCATTCCTGGTGTCGGCACACATATACCTATTTGGATTTTAGGCTCTAGCACTTATGGGGCAAATTTGGCAGCACATTTGGGCTTACCGTATGCGTTTGCCTCTCATTTTGCACCACAATTATTGCCGCAAGCATTATATTTATACCGCCAAAACTTCAAACCATCCAAACATTTGGCCAAACCCTACGTGATGCTTGCAGTCAATGTCATCATTGCCGATAGCCATGAGGAAGCACAATATCATTTTTCGTCTTTACAACAAGCATTTTTAAACACCCGTCGCGGCATACACACCCAAATTCCCAAACCTATTGAAAACATTCAAGCCATTTGGTCTGAATCGGAAAAACTGTCTGTGATGCACAGTTTGTCCTGTTCTTTTATCGGCACCACTGAAACCGTACAAATGCAATTAGATCTTTTTAGAAAAGAATATCAACCTGATGAACTGATTATTACCCAATTGATTCATGATCAAAATATTCGTCTGCATACCTTACATCAATTCAAAACATTGAATTTGGATTAATCTCTTTGCATTCAATACCATGATAAAAGCGTCCTATAATTTACAGGACGCTTTTATCATGGTATTAAAATATATCAATAAAAAAGCACCTACTATCATAGTAAGTGCTTTTTTATTTTCTGGCGCGGCGGACGGGACTCGAACCCGCGACCCTCGGCGTGACAGGCCGATACTCTAACCAACTGAGCTACCACCGCTAATTTCTTGGTGGGTGATGACGGAGTCGAACCGCCGACATTCTGCTTGTAAGGCAGACGCTCTACCAACTGAGCTAATCACCCATGTACTACATCACT
>NZ_KB908030.1:13453-84117 GCF_000382305.1 Vitreoscilla stercoraria DSM 513 | reverse complement strand
GCCAAAGCTTGTTGGTGGTCACCTGTGGAAATGCCTTTCAAATACAGCCATGGCAGCAATTCTTCGATGCTTTTGGTACGTTTCAAATAAGGCGGCAACAATTGACTGTTGAAACACACACCGTCGCCACTGCGATCTCGTACCTTCGGCACTTTCACCTGTACATCACCAATGCCAGTCTGCACTGTTCGTTCCGGCAAATAACCATTTCTGACCAATGCTTGGCGGCCATCGGGAAGTTTCTTGGGTGAGTGTTGCTCCAGCAAAATCTGCAATTCGGTTTCAACTGCTTTGGCAATCAACTCCCTGGCTCCCTGACGCAGCAAATCGGTCAATGGGTCATTGAATGTTTGCTGTGGTTGTACGAATGCATTTGGGTTAGAATCAGTCATGGCGTATTCCTTTTGTTGGTTGAAATCTTTGGTCGGAAATCAATCAACAGGATACGCCTTCTTCATTTGTTCGTCATACACCAGAAATGACTATAGCTCTTGCTCCATGTATGGAAACCATAACAATCCTTTTAACATAAAAAGTAGGATTGGTGTTGCGCTGACCGGTTGAATCCGCATCATTTATTTAAAGGGGGGATTACCACACCATCCCAAGCTACACCTTGTGGGATGCGATGGCTCAGTATCGCTTCGCCAAAAACTGGCAAGTACAAGTGAATGCCCGCAATTTGACTGACAAAGACTATGTCAGCGCTTGCAGCTTTTACTGTTATTACGGAGCAGGTCGCAGTGTAGAAGCCAACTTGAGCTATAAATGGTAGGTTTTGGCTAAGCCAATGTCTATTCATTGAAACATAGCAAGCGTCCTGTAAACTTTACAGGACGCTTTTTACTTCATTCATTGTATATCGGCTTAATTTAAACTGCTGCTGGGTTGATTCACCTCCAGCTTGTGCTCCGCTGTTGAGCGCTTACGCGACTATCTGTGACGAAGGTAACTTACACAAAATGTGCACAGGCTCCCATCATCAACTTGTGGATGCAGCTGGGCTATCAGCTCAAAATCAAAGATGCAATCGTAAAGTCATCCTGCACTTATCGCCACTTTGTCATTGAATATTTAAGAAAAAACCGTTCGATTGACACCGAGTGACTTTACTGCTGTGATAATACCTAAACCCAATTCAAGCTTGAAAAAATCTATTTGGCTGAAATGTATTTCAATGAATACTATCAATGATGCCACCTTCAACACGCAAAGCCGCACCTGTGGTCGCACTTGCCTGTTCTGATGCAATATAAACGACCATATTGGCAATTTCACGAGGCTCAGTAAAACGACGAATAATGCTTGAATTGCGGTGTTTTTCGATAAAATATTTTTCGGCTTCTACCGATGTTATTCCCTGCTGTTTCGCAATATTTTCAATCATGATGACAGCACCTTCAGTTCTTGTTGGACCAGGCAATACGGTATTGACCGTTACACCTGTACCAGCCAAGGCTTTGGCCAAACCACGAGAAACCCCTTGCATTGCCGATTTGGTCATGCCGTAATGTACCATATCAGCAGGAATATTAAATGCTGACTCGCTCGAGATAAACTGAATACGCCCCCAACCTTGACTCTTCATGCCTTTCATATAATGACGGCTTAAACGCACACCACTCATAATATTGGTTTCAAAAAACTCAAACCATTGCTCATCTGTAATTTCCGCAAATTCACACGTTCCATAAATGCCCAAGTTATTAATCAAAATATCCACTTGAGGAAGGCTTTGGATAATTTTCTGGCAGCCTTCTGCCGTCGCTGCATTCAAAGCCAAACCTGTAATTTGAGCATCAGCAATGTCTGCTTTGATTTGATTCACAGCTTGATTGATTTTGTCTTGATGGCGTCCTGTAATCACAACGTTGGCACCTGACTGAGCCAATCCTCGAGCAATGGCAAAGCCAATACCCGCAGTCGCTGAAGTAACCAAGGCTATTTTATTTTTGAGTGAAATCTGCATGTGAATTTTTCCTATAAAAACATGTTGAACATTATAACTTTGTTTTTATAATAAACAATTGCAGTAATTGGATACATATTATTTACTATTAGTAAACAATATATGTTTGATAATCTGACTAATATACAAGTTTTTGTCAGTGTAGATATGCAATATATTTACTTTAAAATTTTTCTGTTGATGGGTGTTGATTCGTCTTTATAAACAAGGCATAGTAAACATGTCCCATGGGTGTCATACTCACTATGACAAACATATAGACATAAGCTCAACACATAGACATCTAGGGCGCACTCTCATTTGAGCAAATATGTAAATTGAGCGTCAATAACACCTATTTTCGTTCATTTTTAATGTCATATAAATAAAACACAGTCATTTTTTCCCTAAAAAATAGTGGTTGTGTTTCATTAAATAGAATGAGGACACGCCCTAATAATAATTTTATTGAGGTAGAGGCAATGACAATTGGTATTGATTTGAATCACAGCAGTAATGAATATGTCGCACAGCAAGACTTGGAAAATGTATTTCATTCTTGGTCTGTACAAGGCAGTTTGAATCCATTGGTCATCAAATCGGGTTTGGGCAGCAAATTGTGGGATTTTGAAGGCAAAGAATATTTGGATTTCAGCAGCCAATTGGTCAATACCAATATCGGTCACCAACATCCAAAAGTCATTGCTGCCATCAAAGCACAAGCAGACGAATTGATCACTATTGCCCCTGCTACGGCAAACTTAACGCGCTCTTTGGCGGCGAAGAAAATTTTGGAATTGGTATCTGACCATTTCAAAAAAATCTTCTTTACCAACGCCGGTGCCGATGCTAATGAAAATGCGATTCGGATGGCACGCTTGTTTACAGGCCGCGATAAAGTATTGTCGACTTATCGTTCTTACCATGGCAACACAGGTGCAGCAATTGTGGCAACGGGTGATGCACGTCGGCAGCCTAATGAATACTCTCGTGGGCATGCACACTTTTTCGGCCCTTATTTATACCGTTCAGAGTTTCATGCTGAAAATGAAGCCCAAGAAAGTACCCGTGCTTTGCAACATTTGCGCCGTGTGATTGAATCTGAAGGTGCTTCGGGTATTGCAGCGATTTTGTTAGAAGGCATTCCAGGTACAGCAGGTGTATTAGTACCACCAGCAGGCTATATGCAAGGCGTGCGCGCTTTGTGTGATGAATTTGGCATCATCTTAATCATGGATGAAGTGATGTCAGGCTTTGGTCGCACAGGCAAATGGTTTGCATTTGAACACCATGGCATCACGCCTGATTTGATTACCTTTGCCAAAGGTGTGAACTCAGGTTATGTGCCTGTGGGCGGTGTGATTATCTCTGAGAAAATTTGCCAACATTTCCACGATAAAATGTTCCCAGGCGGTTTGACTTATTCAGGTCATCCTTTGGCTATGGCTTCGATTGTGGCAACAATTGACACGATGCGCGAAGAAGGCATCATCGAAAATGCGGCTCAAATCGGTGCAGAAGCCATTGCTCCGGGCTTAGAAGCTTTGGCACAAAAACACGCTTGCATCGGCAATGTTCGTGGTGTGGGTGTATTTTGGGCAATGGAATTGGTCAGCGATGCTGCTGCCAAAACCCCATTCACAGCCGCGGCAATGGGCGAAGTGAAAAAAGCTTTGTTAGCAGCAGGCTTGTTGCCTTTTATCGCTGACAACCGCATTCATGTTGTACCGCCTTGCAATGTTTCGGCTGACGATGTGCAAAAAGCTTTGGCTATTTATGACAAAGTATTGAGCGAAGTTGCCAGCCAATATGTAAAATAATTTTTATCAAAAACAAGCGTCCTGTAAAAAATATTGACAGGACGCTTGTTTTCAAAATATTGATTCAAATTGACTTGAGACCCAACAATAAGCGTCATTGAACACTCACATCCACCTGCCAAAACCTTGCTTAAATACACAAAAAACACAGCGAAATTCATCTGCCAACCTCAGCGGCTACATTCATTAAAAGTATAGATTCAAAAACTGCGCCTGCAAAAGTCTCTAAACGATTGAAAAACCGCTCAACTGCTGCTCATCCAATCTACTGACTCATGACTCACGCGAATCACCTAGAGCATCGTTTTCAAAAATAATCAGCAAAATAATATAAGCGGCCTGAATACTTTGCGCTAGCTTGAGCCATGGTTCGATGGCTATTTTTCAATATTTGGCTCTTAAACTTTATTTTAAATAAAAATCATTATTAATTGCTTTATCAAAAATAGCGGGCACATTACAATATTCCAAAACCATATTTTGCGATAACCATCATGAAGAAATTGCTTTTGAGCTTATTTATTTTACCCACTTTGGTTCAGGCTGATGATCTTAGCCACACTTGGTCACATACGGATACCTTACAAACTGTGGCCATTGATGCCAAAAATCAACATTACCAAGGTCATTTAAAATTTTCTGCCTTACCTGAACATATGGTGTCATTTGGTTGGCAAGACAGCGATCAACAGCAACATGTTTTGCTCCATACCCAACAGCAAGAGGTGCCTATTTATTGGAGTGTGCCGCACAACGCCACCCATCTTTGGCTTAAACAAAGCCAAGCGTCCTCCCAAACCATACAAGCCCAATTAACACTTAAAATCCATACCATTTACCCTCAAACCGATATTTGTCATCATGCTCAGCCACAAAGTGCTGTATTGCAAAATCTACAACAGCAATTGAACACGCAACCACTCGCCGAACATGCGCAAATTTTAAACCTTTTTTGGCAACGCATCGCTGCCCAATCCACGCCCATTACCGAGCCAATAAATGCTCAATCCATGCGTTTGGTTTATCTGTGGCGAGGGGCAAAAAACAATGTGCGCATGATAGGCGGAGCCAGTAACAATCACGATTGGTTGCAACGCTTGCCCAATAGTGATGTTTGGTATAAAGAATATGTGGTGCCACACGATTATCGTGGCAGTTATGTGTTTGCGGTCGATATACCGCATTTGCAAAACGATGGCATGGATGGTTGTGACAGACAACAAGCCCAAGAAAGCCGTGCGCAGCGCTTAGCAATATTAGGACATTTACACACAGACCCATACAATCCCAACACGTTGATGGCCTCAAAAACAACTACCCAACGCAACGAAAGCGTGTTTGACGCTGCATCTGAATCTCACCCTAACACAGATACCGTGGTTTCATCTCATGTGCAAACCCACGTCTTACACAGTAGCGTATTGAACAATCAACGCCGTATCAGCATTTATCAACCGCCAAATGCTGCCAATACGAACAATTTACCCACTTTGATTTTTTTAGATGGTGAAAGCTATACCGAAAGCATTGATGTACCACGTTTACTGGATGAGTGGATACTTACAGGACGCATCGCACCAGTGCAAGCGATTTTTGTGCATAACCCATCGGCACAAGCTCGCAATCAAGAGTTGCCTCCCAATGCCAATTATGTGCATATGATAGAAACTGAATTATTGCCATTTTTACACACCCATTTACACACACCCATGAGCGCCCAAAATACAGCCATCATAGGGTCTAGTTTTGGCGGCTTGGCAGCGGCGAATTTGGGCTTATCATTACCGCGACACTTCAGCCATGTAGTGTCTTTATCAGGCTCATTCTGGTGGCAAGCTAAACACCAATTACCACATGATAAACCATTTGTATTGCAACGCATTCAACATCACCCTCCTACCACGCTCAAATGGTTTTTAAGTGCCAACAGCGATGAAACAGGTCGCAACCAAGCTGGTATTTTAGAAACCACTCAAGAAGTGTATCACAGCTTAAAAATACAGCAGCAAGATGTCATCTTCCAACAATACTCAGGTGGCCACAATTATGTGGTGTGGAAAAAAGCTTTACTGGATGCGTTGTTACACTTTTATCCTGCCCAAAACCAAAATATTAGCAAATAAGAATCATTTTTATTTGAATTATTATTTATACATAGGTAATATATTAACACCTTTTTACATTATGAAATTTAAATAAAATGAAACAACGTACAATCATCGCTACATCATTGATGTTATTGGGTACTGGCTTCAGCTTCAACGCCGCTGCCAATACCAACACTGATGAAACCGATACCGAATTGTCTGCCATTGTCGTGACAGCAGAACAACAAAGCAAACAAGCTTTGGGCTATTCAAAAATCAGTCGTGACGATTTAGAAAAACACCCCGTTGCGAATGATTTGTCACAAATCATTCGCACCATGCCAGGTGTGAATTTAACCAATGGTGGTAACAGTGGCCAACGTGGTAACAATCGCCAAATCGATTTACGTGGCATGGGTCCTGACAATACTTTGATTTTGATTGATGGGCGTCCTGTATTGAGCCGTGAAGCCACACGTTTGTCTTGGCGTGGTGAGCGTGATACACGTGGTGACTCTAACTGGGTTCCTGCCGAAATGGTGGAGTCAGTGGAAGTGATTCGAGGTCCTGCTGCGGCGCGTTATGGCGATGGTGCAGCAGGTGGCGTGGTCAATATTGTGACTAAAAAACGCTTTGATGCTTTTCATGGTTCTGTAACTGCATTTACCGAGCAGCCTGAAAACAGTTTGGAAGGTGCTAGCCAACGCTATAATTTCAACTTGATGGGACCAATCAGTGACAATTTGAGCTTCCGCATCTATGGTAACTTCAATAAATCCGATGCTGATGATCCTGAATTGAATGCAGAACACAGCAAAATGGACACTGCCGACATGGTCGCCGCTGGTCGTGAAGGTGTGCGCAACAAAGACATCAATGCCTTATTGGCTTGGAATGTCAACGATAACAATCACATTGACATGGAAGCTTCTTGGAGCCGACAAGAAAATATTTTTGCAGGCGACCAACAAAACAGCAAAGGCTCATTGAACAACGAAGCATTTACCAGTTTGCTCGGTGGTAATACCAACATCATGACACGCCAAACTTTTGCCGTGACACACAAAGGTGATTATGACAAGGTTTCTACCAAATCCTATATTCAATATGATAAAACCGACAATGACCGTTTGGATGAAGGCTTGTTTGGTGGTTGGGAAGGCAGTTTTGACCAATACCAAAATCGTGAATTAAATCGCAGCACGGCCACGTTGAAAAACATCAATGTGCATACCGAAGCGAGTTTCCCAATTGAAGGCAAAAAAATCCAGCAAAACATCACAGTTGGTGCCGATTACAAATATCAAAAATTGCACGATGTGAACTCTACCCGCTTCAAAGTGGAAGATTTGGGCGGCCGCGCTCCGAGCGATTACCCTGAATCTTTTAATCAAGCCACCAATCCCAACAGCGATAAAACCGTTTGGGGCTTGTTTGTCGAAAACAACATTGCTTTGAACGAAAACACCACCATTTTGCCGGGCTTGCGTTTGAACCATGACAATGTTTCAGGCTTAAACGTTTCTCCTAGCCTAAACCTCTGGCAAAAACTGAACGATCAAGCGACCTTAAAATTTGGTGTGGCTCGCGCCTACAAATCACCAAGTCTCTACCAAGTCAACCCAAACTACATCATGTACAGCACAGGTTATGGCTGCTGGAACAGCACACGTTGTTTCTTAATTGGCAACAAAGATTTGAAAGCCGAAACCAGCATCAACTACGAAGTGGGTTTAGACTTTAACACTGAAAATACCCGCAGCAACATCACTTATTTTTACAACGATTACAAAAACAAAATTGATGCCGGTATCAACTTGGTGGAAGGCTTGAGCAATACCAGCACTTCCAATACTGGCCGCGTCTTCCAATGGGAAAACATCGATGCCAAAATCCAAGGTGTGGAAGGCAGCTTCACTTGGGATATCAATCCAAGCTTGAAATGGCGTAATAATGTCACGTTCATGATTGAAAGCGAAAACAAAGAAACTGGCGACTATTTGACCATCATTCCAAAATACACCATCAACACAGGTTTGGATTGGCAAATCAATGAAAAAGCCATGGTCGGCGCAACAGGTACATTCTACGGCAAACAAAAACCACGCAAATATGCCTTCAATGGTGACGATACCACTGGCCATCAAACCAATGAGCGCGACTCTTATGCCGTATTTGGCTTGGTGGGCAAGTATGACTTCTCGAAAAACTTCTCAATTCAAGGCGGTGTGCGCAACTTGTTTGACAAACAATTGTACCGCGAAGGCAATTTTGACCAAGCAGGTGCCAATACTTACAACGAACCAGGTCGTGCGTATTACATGGGTGTGACTGCCAAATTCTAATGTTTTATTGTAATATTTAAGATGAAATAGCCTCTTTATGAGGCTATTTTGTTACAGGACGCTTGTGACGTATGGGCTTTCATTTGAATCTGTTCCATGCCGCCATTCAAAGCGTCCTGTAAATGTCCATGGGTGAAATCCAAACCTTGTTCAATCACAGTTTTTGCGCCAAGACCAGTGTCAACAATCTGTGCGCTGCCATTGCCATGTTTGGGCTGCGTCTCAACATGGATTTTCATTCATCCCACGTGCGCCAGCTTTGTATCATGGGCATTTTATACCTGATTGTATCCATGATGGCCATTGTCGCTAGCCAACAAAATTCAATGATAAAATGAGCCGCGCGATTTTGAAAACTTGTTAAGTTGTTTTAGAAAACCGTCAAAATAATCTTTCTCTTGATCTTCCACTCGATAACCTGCATACAGTGTGCGACGCAAACCTTCAGGAGCCACACAATCTAAACGGCGTGAAATCACCCAACCTTTCTGTTCAAACTCATTGACCACCCAATCAGGTAACGCAGCGATACCTCGACCACTGGCAACCAATTGAATCAACATTTGGGTTAAATCGGTTGTCCGTATGTGTTTAGGCTGTACATTTGCAGGGAGAAACAAACGCGCCATAATATCCAAACGGTGCCTGTCTACAGGGTAAGTAATCAACGTTTCTTCTGCCAAATCTTGCACCGTGATGCTAGGCACACGAGCCAAAAAATGTGTGGTCGACAACACAAGGCGAGACTCATATTCAAAAATAGGGAAATACGCCACCCCTTTTAAGGCAATAGGGTCTGCCGTAATCAACAAATCAAACTCACCAATTTGTAACAATTCATGTGGATTGGATTCAAAACCAGCAGCAAAATCCAAATCCACATCGGGATATTGCAATCGGTATTGGTTCAGCAATGGCATCAACCAATCAAAACAACTATGACACTCAGAAGAAAATGTAATCCGTCCTGTTTGCCCATGTACAATGCGAGCAATATCGGTGTGTGCTATTTGTACTTGGGGCAAAATTTCATCAGCCAGTTTGAGCAATCGTTGTCCCACATGAGAAAAACTAACCGGACGTGTGCGGCGATAAACCACTTCTGTGCCAAAAAATTGATCCAACTCTTTCAATTGATGTGACAATGCCGACGGTGTCAAACAGATATCATTTGCTGCGGCAACCAGCGATCCATATTCGCGTAACGCAACCAATGTTTTTAAATACCGAAGTTCTATCATCCTAACTTAATCCCCAATAATGTTTGATGGGCATACGACATTGTACACAATGAAAACCTTGTCACACTTCTTGCCCATCATTCACACGACCCAATCAAACCGATGCCAAATGTCCTATTGGATAATAAGCACGGTTAAAGTAAACCAAACTTTGTTCTTGTTCACTGGTTTGAATCGCCACCACGCGACACAACAACAGGCTGTGCGTGCCCACCGTTTGCACTTGTGTGATTTCACAATCAAAAGCTGCCAAAGCATCGCTTAAAACAGGTGAACCTGTTGCCAATGTCGTCCACTGTCCCACCGCAAAACGTTGTTCAGGTGTCAATTTGGATGCAAATGCTTGAGAAATCATTTGCTGATGCGCAGCCAAAACATTGACAGCCAAAGTTTGATTTTCAATAAACCGTGCATGTGAACTCACAGACTGATTCATACACACCAATAAAGTTGGCGGATTATCAGTCACACTGCATACTGCAGAAGCGGTAAAACCATATCGGCCTGAATCGCCACCAGTGGTAATAACATTGACGGCACTGGTGAACCAAGACATAGCGTTGCGGTAATCGACTGCTGCAACCATCGCTCTTTCCTCTTTAAAAATAAAAATCAGGATAATCAAGCTGATTGAATTATCCTGTCTCACTGATACGTCAATGCAATATTATGCCAGCTCTTGGCGAATAATCTCGGCGCCCGCACTCAAAGCTTTTAATTTACCATTTGCCACAGATCGAGCCAATGGTGCCATACCACAGTTGGTCGAAGGATAAAGCTTATCAGCATCCACAAATTGCAATGCTTTTCTCAATGTATTGGCCACTTCTTCGGGTGTTTCAACTTGGTTTGTCGCCACATCAATCGCGCCAACCATCACTTTTTTACCACGAATCAATTCTATTAAATCCATCGGCACGCGTGAATTTTGACATTCTAATGAAATAATATCCAACTTCGATTTTTGCAATTTTGGAAAAGCCTCTTCATATTGGCGCCATTCATTGCCTAAGGTTTTTTTCCAATCCGTATTGGCTTTAATGCCATAACCATAGCAAATGTGAACCGCTGTTTCACATTTCAAACCTTCAAGCGCACGTTCTAGCATCGCCACGCCCCAATCATTCACCTCATCAAAAAACACATTGAACGCAGGCTCATCAAATTGAATGATGTCCACTCCAGCGGCCTGTAACTCTAAAGCCTCTTGATTCAAAATTTTCGCAAACTCCCAAGCCAACTTCTCCCGGCTCTTATAATGACCATCGTATAATGTATCAATCATGGTCATCGGTCCCGGTAATGCCCATTTAATGGTTTGTGTCGTTTGACTACGCAAAAATTTGGCATCTTCCACAAAAACAGCTTGCTTGCGTGATACCTCTCCCACCACCGACGGTACATTGGCATCATAACGATTGCGAATCCGAATGGTTTCACGTTTTTGAAAATCTACACCCTCTAAATGCTCAATAAAAGTCGTCACAAAATGTTGGCGGGTTTGTTCGCCATCTGAAACAATATCAATGCCTGCTTGCAATTGCTCGTGCAATGACAAGCTCAATGCATCGCGTTTTGCCTGTAAAAGCTCATCGCCTTGCAGTTTCCATTGTGACCACAGTTTTTCAGGTTCAGCCAACCAAGAAGGTTTCGGTAGGCTGCCAGCTGTTGATGTTGGAAGTAAAATAGCCATATTCAATTTTCTATCATTAATGTGTGAATTGATTCGATGTATCAAGCAATATTTTGCTGACTCAATGTGTTATTAGCAGCCCATTGTGCCAAAATGTCTTGGTAAGGCTTAATAAAATGCTCTTCTGTCCATTGACCTTGTCTCACTGCCAATTGGCTGCGTTCCGCACGGTCATATTCAATTTGGGTGAGTGAATAATCCTGATAACTCAAACTCGGTTGATACACCACACCTGCAGGTGAGTTGGTATTGTAAATTTCAGGTCGATAAATTTTTTGAAAGCTTTCCATCGTGCTGATAGCACTGATTAATTCAAAATCCGTGTAGTCCCGCAATAAATCACCTGAAAAATAAAATGCCAGCGGCGCATTGCCATTTACTGGTTGAAAATAACGCACGGTTAAGCCCATTTTGGCGAAATAATCATCAGTGCGCGAATATTCATCATTTTGATATTCCACGCCTAAAATAGGATGCGTATTGGCAGTACGGCAATACGTTTTGCTGCTAGAAACACTCAAACAAATGACAGGCTGCTTATTAAATTCAGCTTGAAATGCCTCTGAATTCACCAAATGTTGGTATAGCTTGCCATGTAAATCACCAAAATTTTCAGGACGCTCATTTTGGTGAACCGCAAACATCGGCAAAACCACACTAAAATCGTAATCACGCACATAAGATGAAAAACTATTGCCAATCATGCCATCAAAACGCTGATGGGTTTGATGGTCGGTAATCGTGCTTTTTAACATCTCAATGAATGGAAAGGTTTTGCCATTGCCTTCAATGTCAATTTTTGCCGAAACAATGTCAATTTCAAGTGAATAGCGATTGGCTTGAGGGTTGTCCACGCACGCCAAATGATTAAAACGGTTGTTAATCATGGCCAAAGTACGACGAAGATTGTCTTGACGCTTTTCACCTCGCGCCAAATTGGCAAAATTGGTGGTTAAACGGGTATTGCCCGCAGGTTGGTAGTTTTCATCAAAACGAATGCGCTCAATAGAACATTGAAATGCGGTACTCATGGATTGTATCCCCTTGAAATGGTGTCGCTGGTTTTTGGTTTGAGCACATTTAAACGCAAATCAAAAAATGAGTAAAACGATATAAATTCAATTAAAAATGAAAAAAATTCATGTTGATATTGGCAGCCCATATAAAAAAGCGTCCTGTAACTTACAGGACGCTTGAAAAACTTGGCTCAAACCCAAAAACATTAAACAGGATGGTTAATCAATCCATGCACATAACGTGCCACACCTTGTTCCACATTGTAAAATTCATGGCCATAACCTGCCTCACGCAAAGCCGAAATATCCGCTTCAGTAAAGCTTTGGTATTTGCCTTTTAAGCTGTCTGGGAATGGAATATAACGGATGAATTCTTGCTTCACCAAATCCGCCAAAGACAAAGCCTCTTTGCCTTCGTTGATGCGACAAGCATTGACAGTAGCAGCTGCCAATTCATTGAAAGACTGGCTGCGACCTGTACCCAAATTGAAAATACCCGATTTTTCAGGATGTTCAAAAAAGTGTAACAAAACATCGACCAAGTTTTCTACGCTGACAAAATCACGGCGCTGTTCGCCATTGGCATAACCATTGTATTCACCAAACAATTCTACAAAACCACGTTCACGGTATTGGTTAAAATGATGAAATGGTACAGAAGCCATGCGGCCTTTGTGTTGCTCTTGCATGCCATACACATTGAAATAACGGAAACCTGCCACTTGTGCATTCAAGCCTTGTGCCATACGTTGGCGCAAGATTTGGTCGAATAAAAATTTAGAATAACCATACACATTCAATGGTTTTTCTAAAGAGCGGTCTTCTTTGAATACTTCGCCTTTGCCATAAACGGCAGCGCTGGAGGCATAAATAAACGGAATACCTTGGTCTTGGCACCAGTCGAACAAATCCAAAGTGTATTGGTAATTGTTTTCCATCATATACAAACCATCGTGGTTCATCGTGTCTGAACACGCACCTTGATGAAAGACCGCTTCAATATGGCGAAATGGCAAGCGATGATTGCGCACCAAATCAATAAACTCCAATTTGTCCATATAATGCACAATGTCGGCATTGACCAAATTGCGGAATTTATCGCCGCTGCTCAAATTGTCTACCGCCACAATGTCGGTATAACCCAATTTATTCAAGCCCAATACCAAATTACTACCAATAAAACCAGCTGCGCCAGTCACAATAATCGTCATGATTCAACCTTTCAGGACGCTTTAAGCGTCAAACAATTCTTTTTGCGTACACACCGCAGTACCGAGTTTGGCCACCACCACACCAGCGGCGGTATTGGCAACGTGCATCGCTTGGCTGTGGCTCAATCCTGCCGCCACACACAAAGCCATGCTCGCAATCACGGTGTCGCCTGCGCCCGAGACATCGAATACTTCTTGCGCGCGCGTGTCTTGGTTTTCGGTATGACTTTCTTTGAATAAAGTCATGCCTTCCTCGCTGCGAGTGAGCAACAAGCCATCCAAATGCAATTTGTCACGCAAGCGCTGTGCTTTTTCAATCAATTCGTCTTCCGAATGCCAAGCCCCGACCACTTCTTTTAATTCAGAACGATTCGGCGTAATCAAACTTGCCGATTCGTATTTCATGTAATCGTTGCCTTTAGGATCCACCAATACAGGCTTGCCTAGCTCTTTGGCCGCCAAAATCATGTCACGCACCTGCGCCAAACCACCTTTGCCGTAATCGCTTAACACGACCACATCGCAGTCTTGAATCAAATCTCGATATTGCTGCCATTTTTGTTGCAAGGCCGCTGTTTGAGGTTCGTCTTCAAAATCCAAACGAATCAATTGTTGGTTGCGGGCGACCACACGCAATTTGATGGTAGTGGCAATGCCGCTGTCACGCACCAAATGGCTTTGTACACCCTCGTCTTGCATCAATTGTGCCAAGGCATCAGCAGGCTCATCATCGCCCGTAATGGCAAGCAAGCTCGCTTGACCACCCAAACAAGCAATATTGCGCGCCACATTGGCCGCACCGCCTGCACGTTGGTCGATTTTTTCAATTTTGGCTACAGGTACAGGTGCTTCAGGAGAAATACGGTGTGTATCGCCAAACCAATAACGGTCTAACATCACATCGCCCACCACCAAAATTTTGGCAGCAGCAAAGCGTTGGCTCAAATCATCTGCAGCCATTTCCAATTGTTGCAATAATTTCATTGCCATCCTTTCAGGCCGCTTTATTGCGCATTCATCGCCATAGCAATGGCATTCACATCACGAATCACTGCGACAGGATTTTGAGCTTGAGTAACAGGACGACCCATCACCAAATAACTCGAGCCTGCTGTTAACGCGTCTTGCGGTATCATGATGCGGCGTTGATCATCGCTGTTTTGTGCATTAGGCAAACGAATGCCCGGTGTAACCAATAAAAATTCTTTTCCTAAAGCTTGACGCAACATGCCCGCTTCTTGTGCCGAACACACCACGCCATCCAAGCCTGAAGATTTTGCCAAGCTTGCCAAATCAACAACATGCTCAGCAATAGGCTTAGTGATACCCACTTCGCGCGCATCCGCTTCGTCCATGCTCGTTAACACTGTCACGCCAATTAACAAAGGTTTGTGAGTGTAATTGGCGACCGCTTCCACTGCCGCTTCCATTTGACGACGACCGCCACACGCGTGCATGTCTACCATCCACACACCCATGTCTGCGGCCACACGACACGCCGACGCCACCGTATTGGGAATGTCGTGGTATTTCAAATCCAAAAACAATTTAAAGCCTTGATTGACCAAACTGTCGACCAAAAAGCGTCCTGTAGCAGTAAACAACTCTTTGCCCACTTTGACTTGACACAAACTTGGGTCTAATTGACGTACAAACGACAAAGTTGATTCGGCATTGTCAAAATCCAAAGCCACAATGACAGGTGTTGGGGTCACAGCTTGGTATTCAGGTAAAATCAATGGGTTCATATTCTTCAAACTTCTATTTTATTTGGGGTAAAGGTTTCCCACTTATTGCAAGCAGGACAGTGCCAGAAAAACACTTGAGATTTAAAATGACAATGGCGACAACGGTACATCAAAGCTTTGCGTGCATAACGCCCCACCACACCACGCATCATGTCCACATCAGCACGCCAAGCTGGGTCTAAGGTCGACAATTGCAAGCCTAGCAAACGGTAAGCACCACGCAAATCAGGATTCACACGCACCAAATCTGCCGCCAACGACGCCGCTTCGCTTTCGCCACGCAAAATCAAAGCTTTTTCATAAATCACATCAATCAAATCTAATTGCGGGAAAGTACGGATATAACCAATCAAAACATTCAAGCCTTGTTCCGCTTGACCTTGTGCATGGTACGCATCGAATATTTTTTCACCCACCATGCTCAAATAAGCATGATTTTGTTGTTCGATGGCACTATACGCCTCTATAGCATCCTGAAAACGATTTTCCGCCATCGCCACATCGCCACGCAACATATTGGCACGCGTGCATTTTCGATTGTAATCCAAAGCTTTTTGAATGTGACTTTTGGCTTGTTCAAATTGGCTACGAAACAACGATGCCTGCGCCAACTCACAATAAAACTGTGCAATTTCAAATTGATAGGTTTGTGCATCGTGGCTTAACTCTTGCGCAATGGCAATGGCCTGCTCCCAATCTCGGTCTTGTTGGTAAATGTTAAGCAACACCTCACGCGCCAATTTGCCTGCATTGCCTTCTTTTAAATCTTGAAAAATTTGCTCAGCGCGATCAACCAAACCTGCATTTTGAAAATCTTGTCCCAACTCATACAAAACACGTTGGCGTTTTTCTCCAATCAAGTCTGGCGATTCTAACAATTTTTGATGCATGGCAATGGCTTTGTCATTTTCACCACGATTGCGGTATAACTTGCCCATACTCACTGCCAATTCATAAGACTCGATCGAGCCTTCTTGTTTGGCCACCACATCACCAAACGCACGCACTGCCACATCGGTGTTTTTATCAACCAAAGCATCCACACCTGCATAAAAATCAGATGGGACGGTTTTGGCTTGTTTCAGGACGGTTTTCATGTCCACCCGTGCGGCGAACCATCCCATGGCAAAAAATACCGGTAACAAACATACCGGTACAATCCACCACCATACTGCTGTATCCATGTCTTACTTTCTGTTTGGCTTTTTTATGGTTGTACAGGCACAATCACATCAGCCGTATTCATGGCCACTGGTTTGCCCTGCTGATCCAATTGTGCTTGCAAATCAACATTGGCTTGCTGTGCTTTTTTCAATTTTTTACTCAAATCAGCTGCTTCACCGCGCAAACGCAGCAAACGACCCAACATCGATAAAACACCTACCAAAGCACCAATCACAAAAGCCATCCATAAAAACACAACCAATGGCCAAGTGGTAGTCGGCAGACCGACCAAATTAAAGTCAACACTGTGAGTATTGCCCAAAGTCACTGCCAACAAAGCAATGAAAACGATGAACATCATGACAATTGAAAGCCATTTAAGCATGGGTCTTGTCCTTTTAATAAAGTTCTATTTGCTTCGCAGTTTATACGATTTTAACACTTTAAGGTATCATCTATGTATGACAAGCTTCACCTGAACACAATCAGGCACCAAAGCCAATGCTATATGGCTTTGCGGCGCATTGAAGTTCATGTGTATAATCGAACTAAATATGGACATTTTGATTCTGAGCTAAACACACATTTGATTTAAATCAAATCCACGCCATCAACATTCTGAAGTCTTGGATGTGTTGTGATGGATGCACACGATGTAGCTCACCCTTATCAGTGACCACTGCGAGGACATCAAAATGAACATAGTCACTTTTCCGCATGAAATTTATTTTTATGGGGACGATGTACGCCTGAGTAACGCATTAGATGCTGCGATTGTACAAGCACGAAATACACGGTTATACAGTCGGAATTATGCCAAAGCTTGGCTGATTTTGATGACACCGAAAATTTCGGCTTGGTTTTACGATGATGGCGCGTTTTTTCACATTGTAGATAAATCGGCGTGTCCATCGTGGCAAGAGGCCACTTGGGCCATCGAGGCGGCGACAGACAAATAAAAACATTTTTCAATGTCACCATTGATTTTCAAAACAGGAACCGACTTTAAAATGAGCAACAACGAAAAAGTAATCACCATTACCCCTCATGATTTGCCTTTGCATTGCCCAACTGCTGATGTGGCTTTATGGAACAATCACCCTCGTGTGTTTTTGCCTATCGAATCTAACAGCAGCATCCGTTGCCCATATTGCGGTACAGTTTACCGTTTAGAAGGCGAAGCTGGCGGTCATCACTAAACCATGACGTATCGCATCTTGGTCATCGCACCTTCATGGATAGGCGATTGTGTGATGACCCAGCCTTTATTGGCTCGCTTAAAGCAACGTCAAGACCATACCATCATCGATGTGTATGCCGCCAATTGGTCTAAAGCCGTCTTCAGTCGCATGCCCGAAGTCAACAACATCATTACCAACCCTTTTGGTCATGGAGATGTCAAACTGCGTGCACGCTTTAGAGAAGGTCGAGCTTTATCCAAAAACCATTATCAAGAAGTGGTGGTTTTGCCTGGTTCATTAAAATCGGCTTTGGTGCCTTTTTTCAGTGGCATCAAACGTCGCACAGGCTTTTTGGGCGAATCACGTCGCGGCTTACTCAACAACATCCACGAATTGGATGAAATGGCTTTGCCGTTGATGGTGGAACGCTATGCTAAGTTGGCACAATCACCTATCGAAGCTTTGCAACGCCCCATTGCCTACCCACGGTTGCAAGTGAACAATGCGCAACAACAGCAAACCTTACAAGATTTGCAATTGAGCACCAAAGATGCCGTCGTGTTCTGCCCTGGCGCTGAATATGGTCCTGCCAAGCGCTGGCCTGCTGAACATTATGCGGATTTGGCACAACGCTTTATCAAAGAAGGCAAACAAATTTGGTTGATTGGCTCGCAAAAAGACCATGACATTGCCGAACAAATCAACCAACTAAGCCTTAATCAATGCATCAATTTATGTGGTAAAACCAAGATAGACCAAGCCATTGATTTGATTGCGACCGCCAAAGTAGTGGTTTGTAACGATTCAGGCTTGATGCATGTTGCCGCTGCCGTCGGTACACCGGTGGTCAGTGTGTTTGGCTCATCTAGTCCTCACCACACACCGCCACTGAGTCAAAAAGCCAAAATTGTTAGTCTTAACCTCGATTGCAGCCCTTGTTTTGAGCGAGTGTGTCCATTAGGACATACCAATTGCTTGAATCAATTGACACCGTTGTCTGTGTATTTGGCGGCACAAGAATTAATGACATCACTATAAGTAGATTACTTATATAAATTAGACTGTGTCGGCAAAGTTAACGACAATCCTCTCTTATTTATTGCAACAATCCCAGCTGTTAACACCAAGGAGTTTTCGTATGTCTGACATCAAACACAGCCGTTTGATTATTTTAGGTTCTGGTCCTGCCGGTTATACTGCTGCAGTCTATGCCGCGCGCGCCAACTTAAAACCAACTTTAATCACAGGCTTGGCACAAGGCGGTCAATTGATGACCACCACCGAAGTAGACAACTGGCCAGCTGACGTCAACGGCGTACAAGGTCCTGATTTGATGGTGCGTTTTCAAGAACATGCAGAACGCTTTGGCACAGAAATGTTGTTCGACCAAATCAACCAAGTGGACTTACAAAATCGTCCTTTCACTTTGACAGGCGACATGGGTTCTTACACTTGTGACGCATTGATTATCGCCACAGGTGCATCGGCCAAGTATTTGGGTTTGCCTAGCGAAGAAGCGTTTGCAGGCAAAGGTGTTTCAGCTTGTGCCACTTGTGACGGTTTCTTTTACAAAGGTCAAAAAGTCGCTGTTGTAGGCGGTGGCAATACGGCGGTTGAAGAAGCTTTGTATTTGGCCAACATTGCCGAACACGTGACATTGGTACACCGTCGTGAAACTTTCCGTGCTGAAAAAATCATGATTGATAAATTGATGAAACGCGTGGAAGAAGGCAAAATTTCATTGAAATTGAATGCCAACTTAGACGAAATTTTAGGCGATGCTTCAGGTGTGACTGGCGCACGTTTGAAAAACAATGACGGCAGCACCGAAGACATCGCTTTGGCAGGTGTGTTCATCGCAATCGGTCACAAACCCAATACCGATATCTTCAAAGGCCAATTGGACATGGACGAAACAGGTTATTTGATTACCCAAGGTGGCACCGCAGACAATGTTGGCTTGACCAATATTGCAGGCGTGTGGGCAGCTGGCGATGTCAAAGACCACACCTACCGCCAAGCCATTACCAGCGCAGCCAGCGGTTGCCAAGCGGCTTTGGATGCAGAACGTTATTTGGATGGTTTGAACTGATTGTTCGGTATTTGAAACACAAAACGCTTAACCAAATGGTTAAGCGTTTTGTGTTTATCAGCGTCCTGTAAACTTTACAGGACGCTTGGTCATTACTGATTTTCATTTCAAACATGCTCACGTAAAAGATTCAACGCTTGTTGGTATAAAGCTGCTTTGTGCGCAGGCGGTTCACTGCCACGATTGGGGTCAGTATTGTGCAGCAAATCGCAATATTTAACCCGAATGGCCGTTTTATCGCCTGTGGCAATCAGATTTTTAACATATTCTAAATAATCCGTACCTTTGTTTTTAGTCAATAAGGAAATTGAATAAATAATGGTTTGCGGGACATAAGCACTCAAATCATGCGCGCTCAAAGAAGTATCTTCTAAAGTATCATGCAATAAAGCTGTGGCGATGCCAGCATAATCTTGACCAAACAAACGGTAATAATGATTGGCAACGCTGACGGGATGGTGAATATAATCCACACCATTTTTATCAACTTGACCTTCATGTGCTTGCGTGGCCAAAGCCACCAATTGTTGTAGATTTTTGTCTTGCACATCAAACGCTGTGTTCAAGGTCTTGGTTTCCATATTCGCTTCCTTGCTTTTTTTGTTATCGACTGTATCCATGCTATCAGTCTGTTTTATCATGATTGGTTTTTCAGTATAACCGAATCATTTATGAAAAAACTATATTTATACGGGTAATTGCTGCAACGCAAAAAAAGCGTCCTGTAAACTTTACAGGACGCTTATAGGCTTCACATAGGCTTAACCACCCAAATATGCGCTCAAGATGCGCGGGTCGTTCAATAAGACATCGGCTTTGTCTGCCATCGTCACTTTGCCACTTTCCATCACATAACCGCGATCTGAAATTTGCAAAGCCAATTTGGCGTTTTGTTCTACCAACAAAATGGTCACGCCTTGGCTGTGAATGGTTTGAATGATGTCAAAAATTTGCTGCACAATGATGGGCGCCAAACCCATAGACGGCTCATCAAGCAACAGCAGTTTAGGCTTAGACAACATCGCCCGGCCCATTGCGACCATTTGCTGTTCACCACCTGAAAGCGTTCCTGCCAATTGCGTCGCACGCTCTTTCAAGCGTGGAAACAATTGCATCACATGATCGATTTCATCTTTGATAGCAGCATGGTCATGGCGGTAATATGCACCCATCTCCAAGTTTTCCAACACGGTCAACTTAGGAAAAATACCGCGACCTTCAGGCACCATCACCAAACCTTGACGCACAAAATTATGCACTTCGGTTTTGCGAATGTCTTGGTCTTGGTATAACAAAGTACCTGATTTGGGTTTCACCAAACCAGTAATGGTACGCAAAGTGGTGGTTTTACCCGCGCCATTGGCACCAATCAAAGTCACCAACTCGCCTTGCTCAATGTGCAAATTCAAATCCGATACGGCCTGAATACCACCGTAATTGACATTCAAATTCTCAATTTTCAAAATACTCATTCGTGTGCAGCTCCCAAATACGCTTCAATCACGCGCGGGTTGGTACGGATTTCTTCTGGTAAACCTTCGGCAATTTTTTGACCATAATCCAAAACCGCGATACGGTCGCACAATTCCATCATCAATTTCACATCGTGTTCAATCAACAAAATGGTCACACCATCGTCGCGGATTTTACTCATCAACTCTTTTAAACCCTCGGTTTCAGATGGGTTCATGCCTGCCGCAGGTTCATCCAAAGCCAATAGTTTTGGCTCACACGCCAAAGCACGCGCGATTTCCAAACGGCGTTGATGACCATAAGACAAATTGCAAGCTTGCTCATCAATCACATCTTCAATGCCCACGTATTTGAGCAAATCATAAGATTTTTGCAAAATCTCTTGCTCTTCACGTTTGGCAGCAGGCGTGCGAAATACAGCACCAATGGCATTGGCTTTGCTGCGAGTATGACGACCTACCATGACATTTTCCAAAGCCGTCATTTCTCCAAACAAACGAATGTTTTGAAACGTACGCGCAATGCCTGCTTTCACCACACGGTCAGGTTTAACACGGAACAAATTATGACCATCAAAGTTGAACTGCCCTTCATCAGGCATATAAAGACCTGTCAGCACGTTGAACAAAGTGGTTTTACCCGCGCCATTAGGACCAATCAAACCATAAATTTCACCTTTGTTGATTGACAAGCCTACTTCATTCAAAGCAGTCAAACCACCAAAGCGTTTGACGATGCCATTGATGCTCAATAATGTTTCAGACATTTATGCGTCTCCTGTTGGTTTGGATGCAGATGTATTTTGTGCCACTTTGAAGCCTGAAGCACGGCGTTTACCCGGCAACAAACCTTGTGGACGCAACAACATCATCAAAATCAACGCCAAGCCAAATACCAACATGCGCACATTCTCAGTTGGCAATACCACTTTACCCAACAACATCATTTGCACAGGCTCAGCAAATTCACGCAAAACTTCAGGAATAAAAGTAATCAAAATTGCACCAACAATCACACCGCGAATATTGCCCATACCGCCCAAAACCACCATACACAAAATCATGATAGATTCAAGCAACACAAACGATTCAGGCGATACGAAGCGTTGATACGAAGCAAACAAGCCACCTGCCATACCACCGCTCAAAGCGCCCAAAGAGAATGCCAACAATTTCATGTTGCGAATGTTAATACCCATCGCTTGTGCAGCCACATCGTCTTCACGCATCGCTTCCCAAGCACGACCAATACGCGAGTGTTGCAAGCGGCTACAAAAAAGCACTGTCAAAGCAGCCAATAACAAGAACAAATAATAGTAAGCATACGCTTTAGGATACGACTGACCAAAAATGTCGATGCCTGAGCTTAATTTGTAATCGCCAAACATGATAGGATCAATGGCACTGATGCCTTGGGGACCGTTGGTAATGTTGACAGGTTGGCTCAAATTATTCATGAAAATTCGAATGATTTCACCAAAGCCCAAAGTCACAATTGCCAAATAGTCGCCCTTCAAACGCAATACCGGCGTACCCAACATAATGCCGCACAAACCAGCGAGCAAGGCACCAATCGGAATGGTGACATACCAAGGCCAATGGATGCCAAAATGTGGCGAGGCCAGCAAAGCAAACGTGTAAGCACCGACTGCATAAAACGCCACATAACCCAAATCGAGCAAACCTGCAAAACCCACTACCAAGTTCAAACCCAAAGCCAGCATGACGTAAATCAAGGCGAAGTTAAGCAAGTTCACCCATGAATTGCCAAATGAAGTACCAATGATGAATGGCAAGACCACTAAAGCAGCCAATAAAGCGATGTTAATGCCTATATTCAAGGCGGGATTATTTTTTGTCATCTTTTCCCCCTTTACGCACGGTCAGCTTGTTTTTCGCCCAACAAACCGCTTGGACGGAATACCAATACCATAATCAACACGAAGAACGAGAAGATGTCTTGGTAATTGGAACCCAAAAAGCCATTGGTAATATTGGAAATCGTGCCTGCAAAAAAGCTCTCTGCAATGCCCAAAACCAAGCCGCCCACCACAGCGCCTGTCAAATTACCAATACCGCCTAAAACAGCCGCACAGAATGCTTTCAAGCCAATCATAAAACCAGTGGTGTAATGGATTTGATCATAATTGGCAGCATGCATCACGCCAGCGATGGCACCCAAACCTGAACCCAACATAAAGGTCAAAGAAATGATCCAGTTCACGTTTACGCCCATCAAACGAGCCACATCAGGTTTTTGGCTGGTCGAACGCATAGCGCGACCCAATTTGGTTTTGTTCACCAAGGCCAACATGCCAAACATCACCGCAAAACACAAAACCACAATCAAAATTTGAATTTTGGTTACGACTGCGCCCATGATGTTAATGGGCGTGTGGTCTAAAACAGCAGGGAATTTCACATAAGAAGTGCCCCAAATAATCACGGCCACTTGTTGCAATACAATTGACAAACCAATGGCCGTAATCAAAGGTGCCAAACGCGGCGCCTTACGCAGTGGACGGTATGCGATCAACTCCATACTGAAGCCCAAAGCCATACACACAGGAATGGTACAAATCATGGCCAACAACACCATGGCAAAACCAGGCAAATCGATGCCCATACTGATAAACGCAGACAGAATACTGATACAAATCATGCCGCCAAACATAACCACTTCACCATGGGCGAAGTTGATTAAACCCATAATGCCATACACCATGGTATAGCCAAGTGCAATCAAACCGTAAATCGAGCCAACAACAAGCCCGTTTAACAGCAATTGCATGAAAATTTCCGATGTCAAAATTTGCTCCTTCTTCTGTGCTTTATGGTTATTTATTCCTATGGCTATCAAAACGAGCCATTTTTTCACGTTCAATCAGCTAGGGAAAATAGCACAAATTTTTGCATAATTAAAATGAATTTAACCAATTCACCAAGGTAATTTGGCAGATATCGGCAGTTTTTGCTGTTTTCTGCAAAAAATAGATTATTTTTGCATAAAATACAGGTGTGCTAAGATGTTTTCATACTTTGAGTATATATAGGAATGACCATGCAGGTGTATTTGGTAGGCGGTGCCGTCAGAGATGGCTTATTAGGTTTGCCCATAAAAGACAAGGATTGGGTAGTGGTCGGTGCCACGCCACAAGAAATGCTGGATTTGGGTTTTGAAGCGGTAGGCAAAGATTTTCCGGTGTTTTTACATCCCAAAAGCCGAGAAGAATATGCTTTGGCGCGTACCGAGCGCAAAATTGGCGCAGGTTATCATGGTTTTCAATTCAATACCGCGGTCGATGTCACCTTAGAACAAGATTTACAAAGACGCGATTTGACCATCAATGCCATGGCTCAAGATGCCGATGGCAACATCACCGACCCCTATTTGGGGCAACAAGATTTGCACGCAGGTATGTTGCGCCATGTCAGCGCCGCGTTTAGCGAAGACCCTGTGCGCATTTTACGCGTTGGTCGTTTTGCCGCTCGCTTTGATTTTCAAGTGGCTGCCGAAACCATGGTTTTGATGCAAAAGATGGTTGATGCAGGCGAAGTCGATGCATTGGTTCCCGAACGGGTATGGCAAGAATTGTCCAAAGCCTTGTTAGAGCCGCAGCCACAACGCTTTTTTGAAGTGTTGTCACACAGCCATGCGCTGCATAAAATTTTACAGGCCGCTGATACTTTGCAACAGCAAGCGCCTGATTTGTGGCAAAACACTTTGCAAAATTTACAAGGCTTCAGTCCATATCAACATTTAAGCATGAGTTATGCGATATTGTGTTTGCACCTGCCCCCACCTTTACAAACCATTCACCAATCATTGCGAGTGCCAAAAGATTGTGCTGACGCTGCCAATATTTTACAGGACGCTTATCCAATACTCATGCAAACAGAGATTTTAAGTGCCGAACAAATATTGTCAGTATTCCAACGTTGTGATGTATGGCGACGACCTGAACGCTGGCAACAATTGTGGCAAACCTGTATCACACTTGCTGCCCTCACATCACAAACTCCACCACCATCGGTTTGGCCACAAGCACTGGCGGCTTGTTTGGCAGTCAACACTGCCCAATTGGCTTTACAATGTGAAGACAAACGCATGATTGCCAATACCATACACACTGCACGCTTAGCTGCCATTACTCAAAGTTTACAATAAGAAAACACACCATGAATGCTGAACTGATTAACTGCCTGCGCCAAGAATTGCGCTCACGCAAACAAGACATCACTCAAGACTATTTAAGCCATCGCCATCCTTCACGCTTTTTTGAAGCTTATGGCGCGGAACTAGACCGTTGTTTGGGCAGATTGTGGCAAGAGTTTTTTATCAATATGCCCATTTGCCTGATTGCCACCGGCGGCTACGGTCGCCAAGAAATGTATCCGCATTCTGATGTGGATTTGGCCATTGTCAGCACGCATATTTTAAGCGAGGCAGAAGAACAGCAAGTCGCTCGTTTTGTACAAACCTTATGGGATGTCGGCTTGGCACCTGCTGCTAAAATCGGCAGCATCCGCCAATTGTTATTGTCAGCACAAGAAGACTTGACCAGCGATACTGCATTTCTAGAGGCACGCTTTGTGTGTGGCAATCACAAAGTGGCCGATGACTTTTTAGCCAAACTCAATTTGCAACGTGATATTGCCACTTTTATTGATGGCAAACTGCTGGAAAAATCTCAACGCCACAACAAATCACGCGGTGCAACCAGCCAATTAGAACCGAATATCAAAACTTGTCCTGGTGGCTTACGCGACTTACACACCATGTTGTGGTTGGCCAAAGCACAAGGCTTGCGACCACATTTTTTGACTTTGGTGCACGAAGGCATATTGACCCGTCCTGAAGCGGGCTTATTGATGCACAGCCACAAACAATTGGCACGCATGCGCATTGAATTGCATTTATTGGCAGGACGTGAAGAAGACCGTTTGATTTTTGATTTGCAAAGCCAAGTAGCCGAACGACTTGGCTTCAAAGACAATGATTCGAGCATGAAAAGCGAACAATTGATGAAACAATTGTATCGTGCCATCAAAACCGTTAAACAGCTCAACGGTATTTTGCTGCCCATGCTCAAAGGTCGTGTGTTTTCTAGCTTGCCGCGCATCGTTCATGATATTGACGAACATTATTACCAAGTCGGCACGGCCATTGCCGTACGCAACATCAAACTGTTTCAGCAACAACCGCGTGAGATTTTCAATATTTTGCGCGTGATACAAAACCATCCTGATTTGGATTTGATTGCCCCACGCACTTTGCGGGCTTGGTGGTTGGCAGCGCAAAAAATTGATGACTCGTTTTATGCCGATGTCGAAAACCGTTTGATGTTCATTTCCATTTTCCGCCATGGTACAGGTGTGACCCACATTTTGCGCTTTTTAAACTTATATGGCATTTTAGGGCGCTACCTCAAACCTTGGGGCAAAATCGTCGGCTTGTTGCAACACGATTTGTTCCATATCTACCCTGTCGACGACCACATTTTGATGGTGGTGCGCAATATGCGCCGCTTGGCTTTGACCGCACACAGCCACGAACTGCCTTTTGCCTCAGGCTTAATGGAAAGCTTCCCTTACAAAACCGTCCTGTATTTGGCGGCATTGTTCCACGACATCGCCAAAGGTCGTGGCGGCGATCACGCTCAATTAGGCGTGGACGATGCACGTACTTTTGCCAAAGACCATTTTTTAACCAATTATGAAACCGATTTGTTGTGTTGGCTGGTAGAAGACCATTTGATTATGTCAACCACTTCACAAAAAGAAGACATTTCCGACCCTGAAGTCGTCAACCGTTTTTGCCAACATGTCAAAACCCGTGACCGCTTGGTGGCTTTGTATTTATTGACGGTGGTAGACATACGCGGTACCAATCCAAAAATTTGGAACGATTGGAAAGCAGGATTATTGGAAAACCTGTTTCAGGCCGCTTTAAAAACTTTGTCAGGCTTAGGCAGCAACCAACGCATTACCATCAGCCGCCGCCAACAAGCAGCCATTACCATCTTAGATCAGCAAGGGCATTCTGAAAAAAATCAACGTGCTTTGTGGCATATTTTAGGACCTTCGTATTGGGTGCGGCATGAAAAACAAGACATCCAATGGCATGTCAGCCAATTGATAAGCCGCGAAAACGAGCCACAAGCGAGCATTAAGATTGATGTCGCTTTGAAAGCCTTGAAAGTCATGGTTTTCATGCCCAATGCACCAAAACTATTTGCGCAATTGTGTGCCATTTTCAACCAACAAAATTTGGATATTTTGACCGCCCGCGCTTATGTCACCAACCACCAATTCATTTTGGACACGTTTTATTTGCTGATTCCAGATGGTTTTGACGAAGATGAATATCCTGATATTGCAGCGATGTTACAGGCCACATTAGGGCATTTTATTTTGGGCAAATACATTAACATTCCAGCCCCACGCCCCGCTTCACGCCGCATTCGTCACACGCAAATTGCCCCCAGAATTCAACTGTATGAAGAAGACAGCGGCAAACAAGCGCATGTTTATGTGTTGAACATCATCACCGCCAACCGCCGTGGCTTGCTGGCCAATATTGCCAAAGTATTGTCAGATTTTGAAATCAGCTTAATACATGCTCATATCATGACTTTGGATGCGCGCGTAGAAGACACCTTCTTAATCAAATCGGCCAGTTTAGAAGATACCAAAACCCAATTGGCATTAAAACAAACTTTGTTAGAGGTATTAACAACATAACAATAAGCTTGATGCATGAGCCACCAAGCCACTGCATATTTGTCAACAGTATGACAACCCAACCCTCACAGGACGCTTGTATGCGTCCTGTAAGGTTTTTTGGGCGGATGGTAATTTATTTGTCTTTGAGCATGTTCATCATGCCCGATAAGCGGCTTTTGCCTTCGGCTTTGGATACAATCGGAGCAGTATTTTTGCGCCCTAAAATTTGAATGTCATCAGATGGCATTTCATCAATAAAGCGGCTCGGCGGCATAAATTGCCATTCGCCCGCTTTTTTACGTTTGACACAATGGGTCACAAACAACTGACGTTTGGCACGAGTAATGCCCACATACATCAAACGGCGTTCTTCATCGAGCATGCCCTCATCCACACTGTCACGGTGCGGAAACACGCCTTCTTCACAACCGACTAAAAACACACACGGAAATTCCAAACCTTTGGATGCATGCAACGTCATCATATTCACCGCATCCACTTCTTCTTGGTCTTTGCCTTCCAGCAGCGTCATCAAAGCAATGGTTTGTGCCACCTCCAAAATATTTTTACCATCTTTTTCGCCTTTATTGGCAATCCAACGCTGTAATTCCACCACATTGCGCCATTTGATTTCACCGGCTTTGCCTTCTTCTAACATCAACAAATGGGCTTCGTAATGAATCTCATCCAAAAGTTGCCACAAAAACTCGCCTGCATCTTGATGTTCAGCCAAATCTTGCCATTTGGCAAAACCCAGCATAAACGCTTGCACATCTTGCTTAGCACGACTGTTCAAAGTCGACAAAGCACCCAATTGTTGAGCAGCTTGGTACAAACTCAAATTATGATCGCGCGCAAATTCATTCAAGCGTGTCAAAGTGCTTTCACCGATACCACGCTTGGGCGTGGTAATAGCACGAATGAATGCAGGATCGTCATCTGGATTATTGAGTAAACGCAGATATGCCATCACATCTTTGATTTCAGCACGGTCAAAAAAACTTTGTCCACCTGACATTTTGTAAGGCAAACGACTGCTGCGCAAAGCCTCTTCAAACCGTTTGGCTTGGTGATTGCCACGATACAAAATGGCAAAATCCGACAATTTGACATTTGGATGGCTGTTTTTCAAAAATGCAATCTTGCTGGCCACCGTATCGGCTTCGTGTTCTTCGTCCTTACACGCCAACACTTGCACCATTTCGCCCAAACCATATTCGCTCCACAATTTTTTTTCAAACAATTTGGGATTGTGGCTGATAACTTTATTGGCAATGCGCAAAATGCGCGAAGTTGAACGGTAATTTTGTTCTAATTTGATGACTTTCATATTTGGATAGTCTTGCTGCAACAAACGCAAATTCTCCAAATTGGCACCACGCCAAGCATAAATACTTTGATCGTCATCGCCCACAGCCGTGAATTTTCCATCCGAACCTATCAACAATTTGAGCAAAGCATATTGGCATTCATTGGTGTCTTGACACTCATCGACCAACAAATAACGCAAACAGCTTTGCCATTTGTAACGCACTTCAGCATTGTTTTGCAGCAATAAAGTGGGGATGCGAATCAAATCATCAAAATCCACCGCTTGATAAGCCAACAAGGTTTCTTGATAAGACGCATAAACCAAAGCAATTTGCTTTTCCCACTCATTGGCAGCATCATCCAAAGCCTGCTCAGGGGTTTTGAACGCATTTTTCCACAATGAAATGCATTGTTGGGCCCGAAACAAAGCATCTTTGCCACTGGTTTGCAACAATTCTTGCAAAATCTTGGCGCTGTCACCTGAATCAAAAATAGAAAATTTTTTCTTCAAGCCTACCAAAGGCGCTTCTTCTCGCAAAATACGCATGCCCAATGAGTGAAACGTCGACACAGTCAATTGCTGGCATTGCTGTTTGCTCAAAAGCCCTGCCACACGCTCTTGCATTTCTTTGGCAGCTTTATTGGTAAAAGTAATCGCCGCAATCTGATGCGCAGGATAATGAGCATGATTCACCAAATGGGCAATTTTTTTTGGTAATCACACTGGTTTTGCCACTGCCTGCACCTGCCAAGACCAATAAAGGACCATCAAGATACAAAACGGCTTGCTGTTGTTGTTGGTTTAATTGCATGTTGACATTTTTTTTGAAGAGGTCAGAATTTTAACATTTTTAGATGGTTTGGGTGAGGTGTGATGATTTTGTTTATGTTTATTGAAATGAAAATATATTTTAAATGCGTTATGTTTAATTAAGAATTAATTATGAATTGAATCTAAAAAAGCGTCCTGTCAATGCTTACAGGACGCTTTATATTATTGCAATGTACAAAGAATTATTTCAAAGCACGAATACCAATAGCATCACGCACTTGGTTTAAACGCTCTTGCGCCACTTTGCGCGCTTTGGCTGCACCAAACTGCAAAACTTCTTCAATTTGGCTAGGATTGGCAGTCAACTCAGCATAACGTTCGCGTTTTTCCGCCAATTGCGCATTGATGGCTTCAAACACAATTTGTTTGGCCTCACCCCAAGCGATGCCATCGGCGTAAGCTTGGCGCATTTGCAATTGCTCATCCGCACTTGAAAATGCTTGGTAAATTTCAAACAAAGTACTGCCTTCCACTTCTTTAGGTTGGCCCGGCTCTAAACTATTGGTGACAATTTTCATCACTGATTTGCGCAATTTTTTCTCGCTTTCAAACAATGGAATCGTGTTGCCATATGACTTGCTCATTTTGCGACCATCCAAGCCCGTCAAAATCGCCGTGTGTTCGTCCACCATTGCCACAGGCTCAACAAACAATTCTTTGAAACGGTGATTAAAGCGGCCTGCAATGTCACGCGCCATTTCAATGTGTTGGATTTGATCGCGTCCCACAGGCACATGCGTGCCGTTGAACATCAAAATGTCCGCCGCCATCAACACAGGATAGCAATACAAACCCATTTCCACGCCGTGATCGGTGTCTTCCACACCTGCATCCACATTCGCTTGTACTGCCGCTTTGTAAGCGTGGGCGCGGTTCATCAATCCTTTGGCGCAAATGCAGTTGAAAATCCAATTGAGCTCCATGATTTCAGGCACATCCGATTGACGGTAAAACGTGACTTTGTCCGCATCCAAACCACAAGCGAGCCACGTTGCCGCCACGGCTAAAGTCGACTCGTGAATTTGTTCAGGCTCGTGGCATTTGATGATGCCATGATAATCTGCCAAGAAAATGAACGAGTCCACGCCCGCCTCTTGCGTTGCAGCAACCGCAGGGCGAATTGCACCCACATAATTACCCAAATGCGGCGTGCCTGTGGTGGTGACACCGGTTAAAACACGTTTTTGTTCAGTCATGACGTTTTCTTCTTTCTTGAGATATTCAGATATAAAAAGCGTCCTGTAAACAACTTACAGGACGCTTTAAAGGCTTTGAAACTGGTGTAAGTCTTTACATCAACCGAAACGCACGCACGCACGCCAACCCTGCTGCCAAGCAGCACGCACCAAAGCCACCAAAACAATTGGGCGCTCAGGCAAATTATGGGTGATTAATGCTGTGTTCATGTGATGCCAATTCCGATTCATCGACTTAAGAGTTGCTTATTCTAATTCAATTGCCGCCGCTAATAAAGACAAACGTGCCATCACACCATAAACATACAAACGATTGCGCTCAGCAGTCGCAGGCAAGCTGTGGTCTGCCACGCCCACATTTTGCCATTGTTCAAAATGGCGTTTGTCGGCATCTTCACATTGATACGGCACTTCTTGATCCATAGGAATGAAGCGCATGCCTGTGGCATTAAGATTTTCATCCATGCCACGCGCTTCATTGACACGGTAAAAACCGCCAATGACAAAGCGATCCATCATATACACAACAGGTTCAGATACTGCTTCACCAACTTTTTCATAAGTGTAAATGCCTTCTTGCACAATCACTTCAGACACTTCCAAGCCTTCTTTAATCACCGCCATTTTATTGCGATTTTTGCGATTGAGTTTGCGTACTTCTTCGGCAGATTTCACACTCATCACACCCATACCATAAGTACCCGCATCGGCTTTGACAATCACAAATGGCGTGTCGGTAATGCCTTTTTCATCGTATTTGGCTTGGATTTTATCCAACAAACGCTGCACCACGTCTGCCAATTGGTCTTCACCTTCACGCTCATGAAAATTCAAGCCATTGGCTTGCTCAAAATAAGGATTGATATCCCAAGCATCAATGCCAATGACGGCTGCAAACTCATCAGCCACTTGATTGTAAGCGGCAAAATGTTGTGTCTTACGGCGTGTGGTCCAACCCCCTTTAATCGGTGGCAACATCACTTGCTCAATGTTTTGCAAAATTTCAGGCACGCCACCTGACAAATCATTGTTCAACAACACCAAACATGGGTTAAAGCCATCAGCCAAACCCAAACGATTGCCTGTACGCACCACAGGTTCTAAGACCAGCTCATCACATAAAGCAGTGGTAAAAGCGGTTGCTTCGGTTACTTCCGCATTCAAAGAACCTATGCGCACGACAAAGCCTGCCGACTCTAAAATCTTGCTCAATGCATACACGTTTTGCAAATAAAACGTATTGCGAGTGTGGTTTTCAGGAATCAACAAAATGGATTTTGCCGTAGGACAAGCACGCTCTACTGCGTCTTGCGCTGCCAATACAGCCGCGGCCAAAAAATCAGCATTGATATTATTGAAGCCACCTGGAAACAAATTCATGTCGATTGAAGACATTTTGTAACCTGCGTTGCGCAAATCTACCGAACCGTAAAATGGTGGACGGTGTTGTTGCCATTTGGTACGAAACCAAGCTTCAATTTCACTTTGTTTGTCCAAAATCACTTGCTGAAACACGGCAGCATGTTGTTCAAATTGATCGAACATCGAGATATTCATAAGCGTTATGCTTTCTGAAAAATTAACAAAATCATTATTTTTGTGGTGGGAAACAAGCAAAAAACCAACAAAATGGGATGGATTCTAACACAGCTTACCTTTGATACTATCGCAATAAAGCGACACAAATTAGACTGTATCATGGCAGTAACTGGCCACAGACGCAAAACCTTATCGTCATTAACTCATGCAAAAAAAGTATATGAATATCTCTCAATCATACCCATACAAATGGATTTGTCTGCTTTTCACCGTTTTTGTTCTGTCCGCTTGTGGCAATGACATCAAAAAAGATTTGATTGCCTTGGACCAAGCAATGTATGAATCAGGCATGACTGCAAGCAATAGCCAAAAACTGATTCAGCAAGCAGAACAAGCCCAAAGCATTGAAACACAAATGCAAGTGGCAAAAGAGATTCACCATCAGTTTCAAGTTTACAATCAAGCCATCGCCCAATTGGATTTTAAATCCAATGAAGTGCGCACTTTGCGCAACGAGTTGAGCGATCACAATCGCCAAATGATCAGCGCTTTAGATCAAATACTGCAATTGAACCTGCGCACAGGAATTGCCTTAAGCCCCGACCAACATCAACGTGCCACACAAACCATAGAGCGCTCACAACGACAAATACAACAAGCTGATGACAACATCCAAATTACCCACCAAAAAATCCAAGCTTTGGGCAAAGACAATGGCGTGAATTGGCGTTAAGGCCGCTCTTTTTGAACGCAGCATTTATATATCAATTCCACATCCGAAACGTAAGTTTCGGATTTTTAAACGCTTTCAATTTAAAAAATCACGTTTATTTTCAATCTTTGCATGCATCCATCCTGCCTTTTGAGCGCGATTTGTGCGAAAATAGCGCTTGCTTAAAAAGACCTAGATTCAGACAAATCCATGAACACACATCCTTCGGCACAAAAGCCGATTTTTTCTTATAAAAAATACTGGGCCAAACGCTTTGGCACTGCGCCTTTTTTACCTTCTACCCGCGCCGAAATGGACGAATTGGGTTGGGATTCTTGCGACATCATTTTGGTTTCAGGCGACTGCTATATTGACCATCCTAGCTTTGGTTCGGCTTTGATTGGTCGCTTGCTAGAAGCCCAAGGCTTCCGTGTTGGCATCATCTCACAACCTGATTGGACTTCTGCGGCTGCATTTCGTGAATTGGGAGAACCGAATTTGTTCTTCGGCGTGACCGCTGGCAATATGGATTCGATGATCAACCGTTACACGGCTGATAAAAAACCCCGCTCCGATGATGCATATACACCTCATGCTGCACCCAATAAGCGTCCTGACCGCGCGGTGATTGTGTATTCACAACGCTGTAAAGAGGCTTATCCTGGCGTGGACGTCATGATAGGCTCCATTGAAGCGAGTTTGCGCCGCATTGCCCAATACGATTATTGGTCGGACAAAGTACGTCCCTCTGTCCTCATCAATGCACGAGCTGAATTGTTGCTATATGGCAATGCCGAACGTGCGGTGGTCGAAATTGCCCACCGCCGTGCGGCAGGTGAACGTTTTAAAGACATTCGCGACGTGCGTGGTACGGCATTTTTAGTGCCACATGGCAAAACGCCAGACAACCAAGAATGGATTGAAATCGATTCCACCACTGTTGACGTACCAGGTAAAGTCGATACAATTTTAAATCCTTATCAAGAGCTCAGCCCTGAAGAATTGGCCGCTCGCGACAACGACGTTAAAGAACACGCCAAACCAGTGGTATTCATGACGGCCAAAGAACGTGCCGAAGCCCGTCGCCAAGAACGCCACCAACAAGTGGTGCGCATTCCGAGCTTTGAAGCGGTAGCTTATGACCCTGTATTGTACGCTCACGCCAGCCGTACTTTGCATTTGGAATCCAATCCAGGCAATGCGCGCGCTTTGGTGCAATTGCATGGCGAGCGCGATGTGTGGCTTAACGCCCCTCCTATTCCATTAACTACCGAGGAAATGGATTATGTGTTTGGCTTGCCGTACGCACGCAATCCCCATCCAAGCTATGGCGATGCCCACATCCCTGCTTGGGAAATGATTAAATTTTCGGTCAACATCATGCGCGGCTGTTTTGGTGGTTGTACGTTCTGCTCGATTACCGAACACGAAGGCCGCATCATTCAAAGCCGTTCACACGAATCGGTATTGAAAGAAATTGAAGAAATTCGCGATAAAGTTGACGGTTTCAAAGGCTATATTTCCGATTTGGGCGGTCCGACTGCCAATATGTACCGTTTGGCGTGTAAATCACACGACATCGAAAAAAACTGCCGTAAATTGTCTTGTGTATGGCCTGATATTTGCCCTAATTTGAACACTGACCACACTTCTTTGATTGAGTTATACCGCAAAGCTCGGGCGATTGATGGCGTCAAGAAAATCAGCATCGGTTCGGGTTTGCGTTACGATTTGGCGGTAGAAAGCCCTGAATACATCAAAGAATTGGTGACGCACCATGTTGGCGGCTATTTGAAAATTGCGCCTGAACATACCGAAGCGGGTCCATTGTCGATGATGATGAAGCCTGAAATGAAAAAATACGACCGTTTCAAAGAGTTGTTTGAAAAAGCCAGTAAAGAAGCAGGCAAAGAGCAATATTTGATTCCGTATTTCATTGCGGCGCATCCTGGCACATCAGACGAAGACATGATGAATTTGGCTTTGTGGCTCAAAGACAATAATTTCCGCCTCGACCAAGTGCAAACCTTCATGCCAACCCCAATGGCTTTGGCAACAACCATGTGGCATACCGGTCGCAATCCGTTGAAAAAATTGTCTCGCAGCTCTAATAAAGTCGACATCGTCAAAGAAGGCAAGCGTCGTAAACTGCACAAAGCTTTCTTGCGTTATCATCTGCCTGACAACTGGCCGTTAATACGCGAAGCTTTGGTGGAGATGGGTCGTGAAGATTTGATAGGTTACAGCAAAAAACATCTGATTCCACCGACACAACCTGCAGGCTGGGAACCGCCAAGCAAAGGTAGCAAACGCTTGTCGACAACGGGGCACGAACACAAACCCACAGCCAGTAATGGCGGTAAAAAAGTCTTAGGCAACAACCGTCCAAACCATGCAGGCGGCAAGACCAAAACCCAAACCGCACGTACCGCTTGGCACCCAAGCGAGCGTTTTCAGGACGCTGGTAAAGGCGCACACAGCAATGGCAATAACAGCAGTCGCCGCGCCAAACCTAGCAAGCCAAAAGCCCGTTAATAAACGCTAAGCTTAACCTACACCACACCATAGCATGCTATGGTGTTTTTTCTACCCCATTCATTCATCAAAAATCATGTCTGTACACACCATTTTATTAGATTTAGACGGCACTTTGACCGACCCTAAAATCGGCATCACCACTTGCATCCGTTACGGTTTGGCCAAAGTGGGTCATCCGATTCATGAAGAAATAGATTTGGATTGGTGTATTGGTCCACCCTTACACGCTTCTTTAGAACAATTGCTACCACCTGAATACCAACATCTCACCGAAGAAGCCTTGGCAGGCTATCGCGAGCGTTTTGGTGATATCGGCTTGTTTGAAAACGAAGTCTATCCCAGCGTTGCTGAAACCTTAAACACCCTACAACAACAAGGTTATGCCTTGATTTTGGCAACGGCAAAACCGACTGTTTACGCCAAACGCATTTTGGAACACTTCGGATTGTCGCCCTATTTCACCGCCATTCATGGCAGCGAACTGGATGGCACACGCACCAACAAAGGCGAATTGATTGCACATATATTACACACCCATGATTTGTCTGCCGATAAGTGCATTATGGTTGGTGACCGAGAATTTGATGTCTTGGGTGCGCGTGCCAATGGTATGCCTGTCATCGGTGCGTCTTATGGCTATGGCAGCACAGCAGAATGGCAACAATCGCCTGCCGATGCTCAAATGAACACTTTTGCCGACTTATTGAACGTGTTAGAACACTTTCAGGACGCTTAAATCTTCCTTCTATTATTGATATTCAAATATGAGAAATCCTTTGGTTTTTTGGGGCAGCCTCGCCTTATTACAATTTCTTTGGCTGTTTGTCGGTTGGGGATTTTACCGCTACGTTCAACTATTCAAGCCTCAATGCAAGCATGCTTGGGTCTTTATGCTCGCTGCTGTTGTGATAGGCGATATGTTGATGTGGGTTTTCAATGCCGCCATGCCCACCTTGCGCTGGCGTGGCACAATGGGTTTGTTGTTGTTCACCTCTTACGCGGTGATGTTTGTCGTGGCAGCAATCGCATGGTATTCAATAGGCAAACGCTTCATGTCTGCCAAAATCCTCCACACCAGCTTGCTCATCGCCATGCCACTGAGTTGGATGGCGGTGATTGCAGCCGGTTTGTATGGAGCATATTCACCCACCACGGTACATTACCAAGTCAAACTCGACAAACCCATGTCTGAACCCATTAAAGTGGCTTTGGTTGCCGATACGCACTTGGGCAAATTCATAGGCAAACACCATTTACAAGCCTTAAATGAGATTTTACAGCGCGAACAAGCAGACATTTTATTATTGGCAGGCGATGTGATGGATGATTTGCCTGATGATTATCGCACGCTGAACATGCACCCATACATGCAACAACTGTCAGCACCGTTGGGGAAATATGTGGTTTTAGGCAATCATGACAATTATCGCCAAGTACAAGCAGACATCGTACAAGACTTACAGGACGCTGGTTTCACTGTTTTGCGTGATGAGCGTGTACAAATTGGTGAACAATTGGTGTTAATTGGGCGGCGTGACAAAGTCGAGCCACGCTTGCCTGCTGCCCAATTGTTGCCGCAAAGTGATATGCCTGTGGTAGTCATCGACCACCAACCTGTCCCCGAACAAATGCAAGCTTTGGCTCATGCAGGCGCAGATTTGACGGTGTCAGGACATACCCATGGCGGACAAATTTTCCCGATGACGGCTTTGATTGGCTTTTTTCAAACCTATCCTTATGGGCATTACCATATAGACAACAATCAATTGATTGTGACCTCAGGCTTGGGGCTTTGGGGCTTGCCATTTCGTTTGGGTACCCGTTCAGAAGTGGTCATCATCCACATCACAGGCAAATAGGGGCAGCGAACTGCCCATATTCAGGCTATAATACGTCATTCGTTTATCAACGGCGCCCATTTGAAGCGCCGTTGTTTGCTCAGAAAGGATTTTAAATGCAAACCTTAGCAGTCAACCATCAAAGCAGTCATTTGCGTATCGGCGTGGTTCAAGCCCGTTTCACCGATGAAATCGGCACGCCATTGCGCCAAGCGTGTATCAGCAAATTATTGGAATTGGGTGTTTTAGAACACAACATCACTGTTGCGACTGTACCAGGTGCTTTGGAAGTACCCTTGGTTTTGCAAAATCTGGCAGCCACTGGCGATTATGATGCTTTGATTGCTTTGGGCGTCATCATTCGCGGTGAAACGTACCACTTTGAATTGGTTGCCAACGAATCAGGCGCGGCGATTACCCGCGTGGGTTTGGATTTCAACATCCCCATTGCCAATGCCATCTTGACCACAGAAAACGATGAACAAGCGATTGCTCGCATCGTCAAAGGCGAAGAAGCTGCTGTGGTAGCGGTTGAATTGGCGAACTTGTTGGCACAAATCAATGTGGCAGACAACGAAGAATAACAAGGAATTTATTTATGAAAACTGCCCGCCGCCGCGCGCGTGAATTTGTGGTACAAGGCTTGTACCAAGCGCAATTAAACAGCGAATTGACCGCGACCAACATCCGCAACAACTTATTGGACAACGAACAATTTTTCAAAGCCGATGAACCTTTGTTCAACCAAGTATTTGAAAATGCGTTTGAAACCCAAACAGAATTGTTGAACTTGATGTTGCCACACTTAGACCGTGCTTTGGACGAAGTCAGCCCAATTGAACGCGCGGTTTTGTTGATGGCCACTTACGAATTGCGTGAAATGCCAGAAACACCTTACCCTGTCATCATCAATGAAGCCATCGAAATCACCAAAACTTTTGGTGGCACCGATGGCTACAAATTCGTCAATGGCATTTTAGACAAATTGGCACCACAATTGCGTCCTAACGACCCACCACGCAAATAATCTTTTTAACCATTCGGTTCAAACAAGCGTCCTGTAAACCTTTACAGGACACTTGTTTCATTCACAGATACCGCAGTTTGCACAAACAACTCGCATTGTGCAAACAAACACGCATAACCGCTCACCAACACTTTTTGCGCTTGCACCTCTCCATACACGACACCACCGCGTTTGGAAACTTGTTTGGCACAAAGGTTGGTTTTGCCCAAACGCTCCGACCAATAAGGAAACAAGCCTGCATAAATCGAACCTGTCACAGGGTCTTCATCACCTCCATTGGCAGGCCAAAAATAACGCGATATAAAGTCAAATTCTTGCGTACTGGCTGCGGTAACCACCACATCATAAGGCGCCAAGGTTTTTAACAATGCCGCATTAATCGTCACATCGCGCACTGCTTGTTCATCATCATAAATGGCAAAATAAGCTTGTGCGCTGCGCAAAACTTGTTGCGGCTGATGTGACAAACCGTTTAACAACGCCTCAGGCACAGACGCCACCGCCGCCGCTTCACGTTTTGGAAACGCCATACGGATTAAACCATCGGCTTGCACCTCAATGGTAAATTCACCCAATAAAGCACACTCAAACACAATGTGTTCGCCTGCGCCATAAAAATGGTGCAATACATACGCGCTCGCTAAGCTGGCATGGCCACAAAATTCGATTTCCGTCAGCGGCGAAAACCAACGAATTTGATATTTCTGCCCTTGTGGCACCACAAAAACCGTTTCAGACAAATTGTTTTCAACTGCCATTTGCTGCATCAAATCATCGCTTAAAAAAGCAGGCAACACCACCACTGCCGCAGGATTGCCGCCAAACAAAGTTTGGGTAAACGCATCGACTATATATTGCTTCAATTGCATGACATCCCTTTCAAAGTCATCTATTTTTACTTTATCAGCCACAACTCAAGCGTCCTGTAAATGTTTACAGAACGCTTGAGTCACATCAAACCCCATTACACCGTCGGTTTGCCGTTGAATTCGTCCATGCTGGCATACACGCCAAAAACTTTCTCAGCCACCCAATCCCAAACACACAGCGGCAACACCCCACGACATGCCATGGCCAATTTGACCGTCCAAGGTGTATAAACCATGGCGTTGCCTTGCAACATACCACGCCAAGCACGTTCAACAGCTTGGGTCGGATTTAAAATAGGCGTCAATAACGGCCCTTTGGCACCATCGAACATGCCTGTGGACACATAACTTGGGCAAAACGTGGTCACACTCACATGTGTATGCCCCATTTTTTGACACTCCAAACGCAAAGAATCGCTCCAACCGATCATTGCCCATTTGGACGCGGCATACACGCTCATATTGGGATTGGCCAAAGTCCCTGCCGCAGAAGCCACATTCAAAATGCGTTTGCGACGGCTCGTGTCTTGTAACATTTCAGGCAAAAATTCGCGCGTTAACCACATCGGTGCCAAAGTATTGATGCGCATGGTCAATTCTATGTCTTTTTCACTGTCATGTTCCCAAAACAAGCTGCCTCGCACTATGCCTGCATTGTTAATCAACACATCAGGCACATCTAAAAACGCTTTCACTTGCTGCGCCCCAGCTCGAATAGAATCCAATTGCGCCAAATTCTCAGACACCACCAACACTTTCGCCCCTTGTGTCATCAAATCTGCTGCCAACGCGTGCGCACCTTGCGCATCCACATCCCACAACACCACATATTTTGCCCCTTGTGCCACCGCCTTGCGCGCATACAATTCACCCATGCCGCGCGCAGCACCCGTAATCACGACTTTTTGATTGTAAAGCGTTTGCGTTTCTTGCCCCATTTCATTTCCTTTTGGTCAATAGCTTTTTTTCGAGCACGATGAAAGGTTTATATGTTGTCAAAAGCGTCCTGTAAACCATTGATAAGCCGCATGTGACAGATTGATTCAATGCATACAAACAGTTTTCAATCCAACCAATCAATGAATGGTACGATTGCGAGCAGGCTTGATTTGGGCAAAGCGCAACAGTTTGTTTTTTTTGTGTAAGTCCAAACGCAAAGTTTGGCAATGTGTTTGCAAATATGTGGTCATCAATTTGGCAAATGATGCATGATGGGTATCCCAAAAATGCTGACATTGGACATCCTCTTCCAATCGTGCAAACATTAATGGCGCTTTCAATGTGTGCATTTTATTCACCACAAAAAATGCAATATCAATGGCAGACAAAGACATGGCTTTCCTTAGGCAGTATGGAGTCAATTTTTACCATGTAATATTAAGTGTCACCATCGTGGCTGACAAGTACAGCAACACAGATTTCTATATGCAATAGACATGAAACAACATACCCATCATCCAACACAAAGCGTCCTGTAATCTTTACAGGACGCTTTTGGCTGAGTATCGACTTAAGAACAATAATCCGCTTTTTGTGTTGCAATCAAAGTTAAGGCCGCTTCAAATGCCATTTTGACATATTCAGGATGGTCTTCTTCGTCAAATTGTTGCGCCGTGTGCTCACACACTTCAGGCGACGGCCAAGTCATTTGTCCACCCATAGACAAAGCTTTGACTTGAATTTGACACGCACGCTCCAAGAAAAACATGTCGTGAAACGCTTGATGGGTACTGATGCCCGCAGCGAGCAAGCCGTGATTGCGTAAAATCATCGTGCGCTTGTCACCCAAATCTGCCACCAAACGTTCACGCTCATCCAAATCTGTCGCCACACCTTCAAAATCATGGTAAGCAATGCGATTGTAAAACTTCATCGCGTGTTGGCTGATGAACGCCAAGCCGTCTTTTTGAGTCGATACCGCAATGCCATCGGCCGTGTGCGTGTGAATCACACAATGGATTTCAGGGCGGGCATGGTGAATGGCTGAATGAATCACAAAACCTGCCACATTGACATTTTTGCCTTCATCATATGCTTCTACAATATGGCCATCATGGTCGATTTTGACCAAATCAGACGCTTTCATCTGGTCAAACAAAATGCCATAACGATTGATTAAAAAATGGTTCGGCTCATTCGGCACACGCATGCTGATGTGCGTGTCAATCAAATCGGTCATGCGAAAATGTGCCATCAAACGGTACAATGCCGCCAACTCACAGCGGGCTTGCCATTCAACTTCTGAAATGTGTTGCGCTAACATGTGTGTCCTTTGTGATTTTATGGTGTGAAAATAGCCCTTTAAGCGTCCTGTAACGGTTTACAGGACGCTTTAAACGTGTTGACCACCATTAATATGTATTTCTGCGCCATTGATATAAGACGAAGCATCCGAACACAAAAATTGGATGGTTTTGGCCACTTCTGTTGTGGTGCCCAAACGCTGCATCGGCACCAAATCTTTCACCAACTTATCGGTACCAGGAGACAAAATATCGGTGCTGATTTCGCCCGGTGCAATGGCATTCACCCGCACACCCAAAGGTCCAAATTCATGCGCCATTTCACGCGTCAACGCTGCCAAACCTGCTTTAGAAGCGGCATAAGCCACACCTGCAAACGGATGCACGCGCGAACCGACAATCGAGGTGACATTGACAATTGAACCTTGGGCCGCAATCAATTCAGGTGCCAAAGCTTTGGCCAGTAAAGCGGTAGAAATTAAGTTGACATTCAACACTTGCATCCAAGTGGTCGCGTCAGTATGTAACACACCCAAACGACTGCCGCCCTCACCTTTGGGTGAAATACCCGCATTGTTCACCAACGCCGCCAACTGACCATTGGGCAATTTTTCACGCACGATTTGCGCCAACTGTTCTATGCCGTCCAAATCACCCAAATCAGCTTGAATGTGGCTTTCGCGCGCAGCAGGCCAACGACACGCTTCTGAAAATGGATGGCGTGAAACGGTCAAAATACGCCAACCTTGTTCTTGAAACACTTTCACAGTCGCATGTCCAATGCCTCGACTGGCACCTGTGAGCAACATGTATTTGGTATCCATATTTCATTCCTTTCATCAAAAATGAGGGCATCCCTGCCCTCATTGTTACATCACTGGCTTATGACTCAGACAAGGTTTAAGCATTTTTCACTCGGCGTTGAATCAACACAGTCAAAATGCCCACGATAATGGTGCCAACAATGAACAAGAAAGCCGCCGAGGCAATCGCAGGGCTGATGTTTTCACGAATGGTCGAAAACATTTGGCGCGCGATGGTGCGTTGATTGGGACCTGCCACAAACAAACTCAACACCACTTCATCCAAAGATGTGGCAAATGCCAACACGCCACCTGAAATAATACCCGGTCCTGCCAAAGGCAAAGTCACACGTGCCAAAACCGTTTTAGGACTGGCGCCCAAACTTTCTGCCGCCAATTCCACACGGGTATCAATGCCTGCCAAAGAACCGCTGACACTGATGAATACCAAAGGAATCGCCACCACAGTATGTGCAATGATCACGCCAATATAAGTATTGGCCAAGCCCAATTGACCGAACAACAACTGCATACCCACACCCAAAACCACCGCAGGAATCACCATCGGCAAGATGAAGATGGTACGAATCGGACCTGACAACATGATGCCTTGATGGCGCAAACCCAAAGCCGCCATCGTACCCAATACCGTTGCCAAGATGGTCGTACCAAAACCAATAATCAAGCTATTGATGATAGAACGCTTCCAAGCTTCATTGGTAAACAACACTTCAAACCAGCGGGTAGACCACTCAGGCACGGGATAAGTCAAAAAGCCGCCTGAAGTAAAACCCAATGGCAAGATGGCCAATAAAGGTGCAATCAAGAAAGTCACGATTGCAATGGCAAATAAAATTTTAATGATTTTTCCCATTATGCTTTCCTTGGTTTGTCATCGGTCATACGAGCGTAGACAAAATACAAAATCAAACACGCTACCAACAACACCATGCCCAAAGCGCCTGCCATGCCCCAGTTGGCTGCTCCCATTGCGTAGTAAGCAATCACCGAGCTGATCATTTGGTCGCTCGCACCACCAATCAAAGCTGGCGTAATGTAATAACCAATGGCCGTCATGAACACCAACAACATGCCAGACAAAATGCCACGCAAACTCAACGGCAACAAAACTTTCAAAAATGCGCGCCAAGGTGCAGCACCCAAAGAAGCGGCAGCTGGCATTAAATTTTTAGGAATGTTGGACACCACGCTGTAAATAGGCAAGACCATGAATGGCAACAACACATGCGTCATGGCAATGACCACACCAGTGCGGTTAAAAATCAATTGCAAAGGCTCAGCGGCCAATCCCAAAGTGGTCAACACGCCATTGATCAGACCATTGTCTTGCAACAAGATGAACCAAGCGGCAGTACGCACCAACAAAGAAGTCCACAACGGCAACAATACCGCACCAAACAAAATCGCTTTGGTCCAGCCACTGCTTGAAGCCAACAATACTGCATAAGGATAACCAATCAACACACAGAAAATGGTTACCAATGCCGCAATCCAAAACGTGCGCAACAACATTTCTTGGTTGGCCGATTTACCATCAGGCATGCTGACAATTTTGCCTTCTACATTGCGCTCCATGTCCACTGCAGCCAATAAGAATCGGTCTGTCACTGGTGAAGACAATTTATCTATCGCGTGCCAATATTGAGGCTCACTCCAACGCTTGTCTATCGTCTCTAAATCCGGTGGCGTATCAGAAGCTTTCACCACATTCAAAGTCTTGGTAAACAAAGTACGGAAACCAGGTTGCTCACTGTTGAGTTTGCGTACCATGTCACCGATTTTTTGTTGGTCTGTTTCTGCTTTTAAATCCGTCACCAACCCTTGTTTCATTTCCAAAGTTGGTGGCGATTGTTTGTCCCAATTACCAATGATGTCAGTGGTTTCTTTTAAAACGACCAAAACCGCATCGTCAGACACAGACTGTTTCATCACAACGGTGATGGGCCAAATAAAAAATGTCAAAATGAATAAAATCAGTGGCGCAATGAGCAAGTACGCACGGGTTTTTTTATTGGCTAATATATTCATGATGTCATGGTCCAGCAATCGTTGGCATTGAAATTGGCCACCACTTCAGAACCAATATCCCATTCGCTGGTTTTGCGACCCAAATGCACCACAAAATTGTGGGCTTGTTCGTCCAATTGAATGCGCAAATGGTCGCCCAAATACACACTGTCTTTGACTTTGGCATGCAAGCTGTTTTGTGCACCGCTACAAGACGAACTCAAATCAATGCGGCCTGGACGCACTGACACCAAAGCTTCTTGACCCACTTTGAAATGCTCTTGTGCTTGTACCGTAATATCTTGACCTTGTTTGGTACGCACAGTGGCCAACTCGCCATTGACAGCGGCAATTTCACCTTCAAACAAATTGGTTTCACCAATAAACTCCGCTACAAATCGTGTAGCAGGATGGTCATAAATCTCACGAGGGGTACCGATTTGTTCGATTTTGCCTTTGTTGAACACCGCAATGCGATCACTCATGGTCAAGGCTTCTTGTTGGTCATGCGTCACAAATACAATGGTCAAGCCCAAAGTTTTGTGCAGTTCACGAATGTCCAATTGCATTTGTTCGCGCAATTGTTTGTCCAAAGCGCCCAATGGTTCATCCATCAACACCACTTCAGGTTCAAACACCAAAGCGCGTGCCAACGCAATACGCTGTTGCTGGCCACCTGACAATTGCGATGGTTTGCGGTCTTTCATTGGCAACAATTGCACCATTTCCAAAGCTTTGGTCACTTTGGTTTGGATATCTGCTTTGGAAACGCCACGCATTTTCAAAGGAAAAGCAATATTGTCACCCACGCTCATGTGCGGGAACAGAGCATAGTTTTGGAATACCACACCGATATTGCGCTTGTAAGAAGGCAAATCGTTCAAAGATTTTTCATTCAACCAAATGTTACCGCCAGTTTGTCCTTCAAAACCAGCCAACATCATCAACAAAGTGGTTTTACCTGAACCAGATGGACCTAACAGGCTGATAAACTCACCTTTTTCGATATTTAATTCAAGATTTTCAATGATTTTTACATCACCATAAGACTTGCTAATGTTTTCAAAACGAATGTGGTAATCGCTCAAAATCGACTCCTTCAAGGCGTGACCATACTCTTCCAACCACCTGAGGCGGTCGGAAGTTATTTTTATGTCGTGTTATATTATTTAGACAACCAAGCGTTAAAGCGCTCAGTCAACTCTTCTGAGTTATCGATCCAGAAATCACCATTCAAGAAAATGGCATCTTTTTGGTTAGCAGGCGTGGTTGGTAAATCTTTAGAAAACTCGGCAGGCACGTTAGGAATAGCAGCCTTATTGGTCACACCGTAAGCAATATTATTCATAGGCATTTTCACTTGATTTTCAGGCAAGCTGGCAAATGCAATCAAATCCATCGCAGCATCTTTATTAGCAGCGTCTTTCAAAATCACCCAGCTATCGATGGCATAAATGCTTTCAGGCCATACCATTTTGAAATTGCGGTTTTCGGTTTTGTTCAAACCAGGAATACGGCCACTGTAAGTGGATGCCATCACCACTTCACCCGAAGCCAAAAATTGCAATGGCTGCGCACCAGCTTCCCACCAAATCAAATGCGGCTTCAATTCATCCAATTTTTTGAATGCACGATCCAAGCCTTCAGGTGTGGCCAAGACGGTATACAAATCTTCTTTTTTCACGCCATCTGCCAACAAAGCAAATTCCAAGGTGTATTTAGGACCTTTGCGCAAAGCACGTTTGCCTGGGAATTTTTCCACATTCCAGAAGTCCGCCCATGATTTTGGCGCTTCTTTTAATTTGTCACCATCATAAGTCAAGATAGTAGACCAAACCATATTGCCTACACCACAATCACTTGCAGAACCGTCAATGTATTTGTCTTTGCCACCGAGTTTGTCCCAATCCAATTTTTCAAACAAACCATCGTCACAACCGCGGATTAACTCTTCCACTTCTACTTGTACAATGTCCCAGTTTGGATTACCGCTTTGAATTTTCGATTGCAAAATACCATAACCACCATCATAAGACTCTTCCAATACAGGTTTGCCTGTTTGATTTGCAAATGGTGTGAAGTAAATTTGTTTGAACACTTCTTGCGTTGTGCCACCGAAACCAGCCACAGTCAAATCACGCTTGCCGCCTGAAGTTGTGGCCGCTGCGGGAGCGGAACTGCTGTCAGACGTCGCCGCCGCTGGCGTTGAAGAAGAACCACCACCGCAAGCAACCGCAGTTGCCAAAGTACCGATTAAAAGTGCTAAGTGAGTCAATTTCATTGTAATGCTACCTTCCCGTTTAATTAAAAGATAAAAACCATTTACAAAACAAATTACACATCCATCTTTAATGCTGATTGCACAAATACACTGTGCTTATTAGGAAGCTTGATAATAAAAATCATTGATACTCATGGTGATTTTGATAAGCAAGCCCACTTTTATAACAGTCCAACCCAATTTTGCTCTTTGACTTTTTTACTTCTACATGCCTTCAAACCATAGCAACCATTGACATGGTTTTATTTCACATTCACCAAACACTGTTTTTGCAAAGCAGCACTCAATGTTTGCATTAAAATCTCAATATGTTGCTGTGTGAATGTCAATGGAGGGCGAATCTTCAACGTGTCCATATTCGGACCGCATTGGCTTAACAACACACCTTGCTGACGCATCTCATTGACCACAAGTTTGACACGTTCAGCGGCTGTTTGTGTGTCTGTTGCTGCCAATTGCACTCCCCAATACAAACCTTTGCCACGCACTTCGACCACGCCCAAGTCTTTCAAACCCAGCAAAGCTTCTTGCATGGTTTCACCCAATGTATCCACTTGCTCAGGTAGATTGCGTTGCTCTAACTCATCCAATACCGCCATACCCACTTTCATCGCCACAGGATTGCCGCCAAAAGTATTGAAATAGCGGCCTGTATCGGCAAATTTTTGCACCAAATCATCTTTGGCAACCACGCCAGCCAAAGGATAGCCATTGCCCATAGGTTTACCCATAGTCACAATATCGGGCTTGAAACCTGCGCTGACAAAGCCCCACCAGTCCGAGCCCAAACGCCCAAAGCCTGCTTGTACTTCGTCGGCAATAATAAGCAAACCCGCTTCTCGTGCCGTATCAATGCCCAAACCCAATAAACCTACATCAGGCGCAAAAATACCATCGCTGGCAAAAACCGTGTCGAACAACAATACACTTGGCTTGATATGAGCGTCCTGTAAACTTTGTATTGCCGCTCGAATCTCTTGCGCAAACGCTTGCGCTGCATCCTCGCTTTGGGTTAATGGCGGCTGCACCACACGCACGAAATCGCCAATCGCACCCAAAGACGGCGACAATTGCGCCAACAAATGCGTCACGCCATGGTAAGCATTCGCTGTCACAATCACACCTTGTCCACCTGTCACGGCAAACGCCATCCGCAAAGCCAAATCATTGGCTTCGCTGCCGGTACATGTGAACATCACCCGATTCAAATATTTGGGAAAATGTGCCAACAAACGCTCACCATAATCCAACACCGCATCGTGCACATAACGGGTATGCGTACACAAAGTTTGCGCTTGCTCGCTCATCGCTTGCACCACTGCACCATTGCAATGGCCGACCACTGGCACGTTGTTATACGCATCCAAATAACGGCGGCCTGTATGATCGGTCAACCATACATCTTCGCCTTGCACCGGAAACAAAGGCTCATCGTAAAACAAGCGGTAAGCTGGACCTAAAATAGCGCGGCGCTCTAACAAATTTTCTATTGAATCACTCATGATGTACTTTCTGATGCGTAACGAGATGCCACAAACTCATGCTGTAACAAAGCTGCCAACACCGCTTTGGCATGAGCCGTACCACGTAAAATATATTCCGCATTTTCAGGAAAACGTTGCGCTCGCCAAGTGGTAATGACAATGCGCTGTACCAAACGCGCCACGATGACATCCATCAACAAGTCTTTTTCAACCTCATCCAATGCGCTGACAGACTCAAATCCTGCCACAATGTGTTGCAATGAAATTTGCATATCCAAATGTGTATCCAACGCATATGAAGCAGCGATGCCCAATTCCACCACACGCGGTGCTTTGACCATATCACCAAAATCCAAAACCCCATCAATCGCACACTCATTATCTGCACTCACCACCAAATTGCTTTGCGATAAATCACCATGAATGGCATATTGCGGTAATTGTTGTAATTTTGGTAACACCACTACATTGAAATGTTTGAAAAAACTCAAAATGAATACATCCAATACATCTCGACCTGAAACTTCTTGCGCCCAAGCCTCTAAATGATTCAAACGCATCACATCCCACAAAATCACTCGCTCCAAAATTGGATGCTCAAACGTCTGCAAAGCGGTAGAAATGTTCGCAGCAGTCACACCGAAAGCACGTTGCAACTCATATGTCATCGCCACTTGATTGACAGGAATGCCCTCTAAAAACGTGTAAGCACGCACATTCCAAGCCTGTTCACCTTGCTGGTAACGCTCCCAGTCATGACCTGTTTTGCTCGCAACAGCCACTGGCGTTTTAACTTTACATGCTTGTTTTTGCAAATGTTTTAACACTTGAACTTGCACATCAATTTCCGCCAATTGCTCACTTTGGCTGATGATTTTCAAAACCCACAGGTGATTTTGGTCTGTTTTCAATAAAAAATTTTTATCACGCTCACCAGCCAAACTTTTAACCTGTGCCACAACATCGTAATATTGCTGTGCAATGTTTGCAGCTTGCTTCTCATCAACGGCTGGAGGTGCTTGCATCAGAAATTGCTTGGCACCCTCATTCATGCTAATTTCACTATACGAAACAACATCATTTTTAGCTGGCATTCAATTTCACTCTATCGAATTAACATGGAAACCAAAAAAATCCTGTTTGCATCAAAAAGAATTTTTTTTGTCTTACTGTGTTTTCAGTATAGGCAAATTGATGCATCATAAGCAATAAACATGAAAACCTTAACAAAAGTTAAATATTTAAGATTCTGTTTTAAAACAAAAAATAAATTTGCATTTTTTAGCCGATGCATCAATTCTACAAATGAGCCTAATTTAGCAATAGGGAAAAACTATGGAAAATACGCTTGATATGGTGTCACACGAGCATGACAACAAAGGGGATTGGATTTATACCCAACTCTCCCGAGATTTGATGAATGGTGTTTTACTGCCTAACGAGCGTTTGAAAATCAGAGAACTGGCACAAGCCATGGGCACCAGTGTCACACCCGTGCGCGATGCGTTGTTGCGCTTGGTGCATGAAGGGGCTTTGAGTTTGTCATCACAACGCGATATTCGCGTGCGCAATTTAAGCTTACAAGAATATTTGGAAATACGCAGCATCCGTTTTGAATTGGAAGGTTTGGCGGCTGCCAATGCTGCTTTAAATGCCACCGTTCAAGACTTGAACAAATTAAAACATTTGGTCGCACAAAATGAAATTTCCCTCAGCAACAAAGATTACAAAATGAGCATTGCGCTGAACCAAAGCTTTCATTTTGAACTGTGTTACATTGCCAATATGCCGATTTTGATTAATGTATTAAGGCAATTGTGGGTACGCATTGGTCCATTGATTGCCCAAGCTTACCAACATGGTGAACGCAACATGATCAATTACCATTATTTAATCCTAGAAGCCTTAGAAAACAAAGACCCACAAGCGGCTCGTGTGGCAATACAAGCAGATTTGATGTCAGGCGGGCACTTATTATTGCAGATGAAAGAGGCTGAACAAAATCTCAAATTGAGTGAAAACCAAGCCATGATTTAAAAACTCGCTTCAAAATCGTTTACTTGAATCCATTTGTATCACAGAGCATCTAGTCAATCATAAAACGCTCTGTGATACATTCCGACCTTGCGCTATCCGTCACTCTCATCCAATCGTTTTTCAAGCACAAAGACCTCAAGCATCTTAGAAGTCCTGTTAAAATACGTGCCATTGAATACTTGGCAAGACCAGGCCATTGGCAGGCTACAATCGGCCATGCAAAAACAGTCTCGTCTTGCTACTCTGAAAAAATAGAATGGCCAATATGAATGATTTGATTGTTTTGAACAAACCCTATGGTGTAATTTGTCAATTTTCTGAACATGAAAAACACCCCACTTTAAAACAATATGTGAATGTGCCTCATTTTTACCCTGCAGGCCGCTTAGATACCGACAGCGAAGGCTTGTTATTGTTAACTAATAATGGCAGCTTACAAGCGCGCATTGCCAATCCAAAATTCAAAACCGTGAAAACCTACTGGGCGCAAGTAGAAGGCACACCAACAGAAGAAGCTTTGAATCAATTGCGCCGTGGCGTGGATTTGGGCGATTTTGTGACCCGTCCTGCCAAAGTACGTTTGGTCACAGACGAAGAAGCCGCACAATTATGGGAGCGCAATCCACCGATTCGAGTGCGCAAATCCATTCCCGATACTTGGGTTGAAATCCAAATTTCCGAAGGCAAAAACCGCCAAGTACGCCGTATGTGTGCCAAAGTCGGTTTGCCATGTTTGCGTTTGGTGCGTATCAGTATTGGTTCGATTCATTTGTTTGAATTGGGTTTAGAGCTGGGGCAATGGCAATACAGTTCTGAACATCCCTAACGATTCATATTTAAGCGTCCTGAAAGACTTGGCATCATCATTTTTCAAGATAGGAATGGCATTTGAACGTTTTGATACTCAGCGCGCGCGCGCCAGTGGCTTTAGAATGGGCGCGACATTTTCAGGGCGCTTCGTGGCGCGTGTTTTTAGCCGATCATCAAGCAGGTCGGCTCAGCTGCCAAAACGTTTTGCCTCACACCTTCATTCCCACCCCGGCAGCCGCCCAAAATCCCCAAGCCTATATTCACACTTTGGCGCAAGCCATACGCACTCATAAGATAGATTGGTTAATTCCCACTTGCGAAGAAATTTTCTACCTTGCCAAGTTTCAAGATTCATTGCCCCAATCTTGTCGCATTTTGTGTGCAGATTTTGAAACTTTGCAAACTTTGCACAATAAATATGCCTTTAATCAATTGGCTCAAAACTTGGGTCTGTATGCGCCTGCTTCTGTGCGTTTGCAAAACAGTCATGATTTGTCATGGGAAATCGACACCGCTCGCATTGTCAAACCATTGTTCAGCCGTTTTGGACACCAAGTATTGGCTTTGGCAGCACAGCAACCCATTCCCGCACACATTCCTTTAGACGGTTCTTGGTTGGTACAAGAATGTGTGCAAGGGCAAGAATATTGCAGTTATAGCCTTGCGCTTTCAGGACGCTTGCTGGCACATCAAAGCTATCAAGGTTTGTACCGTTATAAAAAAGGTGCCAGTTTTTATTTTGATCCGGTTGCCCATGATGGGATTAAAAAACAAGTAAAACGTGTGGTTGAAGCTTTGAATTTCAGTGGTCAAATCAGTTTTGACTGGATGGTTAATGAAGACAATCAAGCATTTGTTTTGGAATGCAATCCCAGAGCCACCAGCGGTTTGCATTTATTGCCACACAATGGTTCTTTGCTGAATGCGTTATTAAATGAAACACCCATCGCCAATTATCAACCCAAAGCAAAAATGTTATTGCCCATGATGTATTTACATGCCTTGCCTCAAGCAGCGGCTCAAGGAACGCTCAAAAAATGGTATCAAGATTACCAACGTGCAGATGATGTTCTACAACATTGGTCGCATCATGTGGGCAGTTTACAGGACGCTTATTATTTTTATCGTGTGTGTCGCCAACAAAACATCCCTTTGGAAGCTGCAACGGCTGTCGATTTTGCGTGGAATGGAGATTGAATATGCAAGTCATACCATCTGCCTCATTATTGGGTTTACACCAACATAGTGAAGCATTCAAAAGCATTATGTTAAAAAACGATTTAAATACCCTGATTCGAAATACCGACCAAGTGGAAATGGCGTTTTTACCATACCAAAAAAATGTGTTGCCAATGACGGTTTGCCACAGCGATGCCGCGCAAACTTGGGTGGTGTCGCCTTTGAGTACTTACATTGACTATGCGCAAGAAGAAAGCCTGCGCAATCTGTCTCCTCTGCTCGCTCGCGCTATTGGAGCGGTTTTAAGCGGCCTGAAAGTCTTTTTGCGCCGCCAACATTTTGCGCGGGCGGCGATGTTGAACAATTGGCTGGTCAGCACCAATTTGTACCCTGAATTTCATGCCGATGCCATCAATACTTGCATGAATCAAGCCATACGGCATTATCCGCATCATGCACTTTGGTGGCGTTCGTTGAATTTTTGTCATCACGCACCATGGCTGCATTATTTGCAACAACAAGGTTGTTTGTTGATTCCAAGTAGGCGCATTTTCTTATTGAGCAATGTGCAACACGCGCAAACACAACACCAAGATTGGCGCAACGACCGACGTTTACAACGCCAAACCAAGCTGACTTTGCGCCAAAATCACGAATTTGGTGCTGCGGACTATGCAACCATAGCGACATTGTATGCACAATTATATTTGGACAAATATTCTCGTTTGAATCCCGAATACACAGCCACATATTTACAACAATGGCATCAAGCAGGCTTAATTTATATGCAAGGTTGGCAAGATGAAAATCAGGTTTTACAAGGCATTGCAGGCAGCATTCACAATACCCAACAATTGACCACACCAATTTTCGGTTTCAATACCGATTTGCCACACAAACAAGGCTTATACCGCTTGAATAATTTGGTCGCTAGCGACCATGCCATTGAACACAATTTACAATTGAATTTGAGCGCAGGCGCAGGACGCTTCAAGCAAAATCGTGGTGCGGTGCCACACATTGAATACAGTGCCGTTTATGCCAAACACTTACCCATAGCGCAACAACAGGCTTTGAAAATGGTGCAAGCCATCAGCCATTACATTGGCAAACCCATGTTGGAAAAAATGGATTTGTAACTCACCTTTGAACTTGAATGCGGCGGCGTTTTTGGCTCATGGGAATGTCGGGCAAGGTCAAACTCAATTGCCATTGCAAGGCTGCCACATTCACGCCTTGCTGTTGTAAAAACACTTTTAAAGCGTCCTGTAAACGGTTTAAAGCCAGCATATCCACCACTTCTGCGGCCAAAAACACGTTATTGTCGCTTGTTTGGGTCAATTGGTAATCACAAACTAATGGCAAATTTTGAGCCATGATGCGCTCCAACGCATCGGCAAACACCGATACCACGCCACCGCCCACCTTAGGCAATGCCAACACATCGTTCAAACGCCCTTCTATTTGGCTGATGACGCGCGTCACCTGCCCACACGGACAAGGACGAGGATCGTTGTGCAAAATGTCGTCCAAACGGTAACGAACAATCGGCTGCGTGGTGCGGCTAAAATCAGTGATAATCGGTATAAATCGGGTTTCATCCAACCATTCAGGCTCCACCATCAACAAAGCTTCATTCAAATGCAGCCGCCCATGCGTGCATGTCACCGCCAAAAAACCTTCTGTGGCTTGATACACTTGCTGCACATGACCCAAGACTTCTGTGATCAATGCCGCATCGCGCTCACTCAACACTTCCGCCGCAGAAATCACTTGTTTGGGCTTCAAATCATGCTCGCCACGCTGTTTGACCAAAGCCAAAGCACGCAAGACTTGAGCAGGTGCCACGATAATAGAGGGTTGATAAGCTTGCAATTGCTGCAAAATATTATCAAATGGCTGCAATAAGTCGAAAAATTGAAATGCAATAAAGCGATTGTCTATGGTTTCATACAAATTATTGTTCGCCCGCAAAACCAAAGCCACTCGTTCGCCTGCCAACAAGCCTTGCGGCAACAGTTTGGCCAAAATCACACCCGCCCAATGGGCTTGCTCTGCCTCAGACACCACAAAAACCCCTCGTTGGTGGCTGGTGCCTGAAGACAAACCCACGCTAAAGCCTTGCAAAGTCGGCGCAAAATCACGCTCTTTTTCTGCCCGCATCGCCACAGCAAAAGCGTCCTGTAAACGCAGACCTGCCGTATTCATCGCATCAAAATGTTGCAACATCACCGCTTTGTTCATCAACGGATAATCTGCCAAATCTTGTCCGACATAAGGCTTGAAATACGGACTGTGAATCAAAGTGCGCTGAGCAAATTGTTGCCATTTTTGTTGTTGATAAGATTCTAACGCTTGGCGAGTTTGAAATGACAAACGCTTGGTTTGCCAATACGACCACAATAATCGCAACAGTTTCATCTTGCCTCCTGATGGCTCAAATGAATGGTGAGCGCAGCACGCTCATCCAATTGGCGCAAAGTGTGCAAGGTTTGTTTGAAAGCTTGAGCGTTGTCCATGATTAAAAAACTCGGAGCCGCAGGCAATTTCCATTCACGATAATTGTCTTGATGCCAAGCAGCATCTGCCGCCAGCAAATGCCAACCATCGTCACACAATACCAAAGCACCCATATGCCCCGCCGCATGCCCGGGCAAGGCCACCAGCAACACTTCGCCACCGCTATCGGGCACAACATAAGCGTCCTGTAAAGGGCGCAAAGATTGCGGCAAAGCAATTTTCTTGCCTTGCTCCATATACCACAGCCTTTGTTCAACATCGCTAGGCATGACATCGGGCACAAAACCTTTGATGAGCGCGCGCAAACCACGCAAACGCCGCACTTGTTGCCAACCTTTGCCATGAACAATTAATGGAATTTTGGGAAAATCTTTCAGGCCGCCTATATGGTCACCATGAAAATGCGACACGATGATGCCGCTCAAATCCTGCGGCTGTATGCCGCGCTCACGCAATTGCACCAACATCGCTTCAGATTCATTGAAAAACACAGGCGTGACTTTGCGATACACAGCAAACAAACCGTGTGCGGTAGCATCCAAAAAATGGTGGGCATAACCTGTGTCAAACAGCCACATTTTGCCACGCGCTTGAATCAAAAACACTTGCGCTGGAAATTCACACGAACCCAAGCCGCTGCCACGCACCGCCATACAGGACGCATGGGTACAAAATCCTGCTTTGAATGTTTGAATGCTGGCCATATTTGAATTCAATCCGCTTTGAAAGCTTGCGCTGTTTTGACAATGGCATCATGCATATTGCTTACAGGACGGTATGCCAACACATTTTGCGCTTGCGTGTTGTCCAAAACCATATCAAACGACAAGGCGCCGATAGAATAAGGGGTGAACACAGGTTCTTTGCCACTGATATTGGCCCACGCTTGCGCCAAAGTCGCCACTTGTTTGGCCAACACATACGGCACTTTTTGAATGCGCATGTCTTTACCCAAAGCTTGAAACAATTCTTGCAACACTTGCTGCAAAGACCACGGCTCTTGGTTGGTAATATTGAACACGCTGCCCGAGGCAATGTGTGGACTGATGCTGGCCAAACGCATCGCTTCGATGACATTGCCCACATACGTCAAATCCATCAAAGTATCGCCACCTCGCGGCAATTTCAGCACGCCCTTGCCTTGTTGATGCAATTGCAATAGGCGTGGAATCAATACCCTGTCGTATTCCCCAAAAATCGCACGTGGTCGTAGCATCAAATATTGCGTGTATGGAAAAGCCGCCACTGCTTTTAAAACCGCCTGCTCTGCCAAATATTTGGTCGAAACATAATGATTGGCCCATTGTTGCGCCAATTGTGTTTCACACACACCCCGTCTGTGGCTAAAATCAAAATACAAAGATGGCGTAGAAATATGGATCAATCGAGAAATCTTCAGGCGGCCTGCGGCCTGTAACAAAGTCTCTACCGCTTGCACATTGATGGCATAAAAATCATCATAAGCTCCCCACGGCGATGACAAAGCCGCACAATGCCACACCGTATCACAGCCTTGTAACAAAGCTTCTGCTTGATGGGCATACATTTGGGTTAAATCAACAGCGTGAATGTGTACGGTGGCACTTTTTAAATGCTGCAAATGCTCGATATGGCGGGCAATGGCAACCACTTCAATATTGTGCTCAATTAAAAAATCCAAAGCACTGCGACCCAATCCATGGCTTGCACCTGTCAACAAAACTTTTTTCATAAGCTTAACACCATCCCTCCCATAGCAAAGCCTGCGGCAGTGCCGATGAGCAACACTTTTTGACCTGATTGGGTTTTGCCGGAGCGGTACAATTCATGTAACGCCATTGGCATGGAGGCGGCCACTTGATTGCCGTGTGTGGCATAAATATCGATGATTTTTTGGCTGTCTAGCCCCAAACGATTTTTCAAATGTTCCATAGACAAATGGCTCGCTTGATGCGGCACCACCCAATCGACCTCATGAAATGTATAAGGCAAATCACTAAACAGATTGTGAATGAAAGCAGGCAATAATTGTGAAGCCAATTTGAACACAGGCTTGCCCTGCATTTGAAAATAATGGTCGGTTTCAAGCAAACCCATGCGCGGATTGCGCTGCGTACCACCTGCTTTGATTTGACAAAACGTGCGTCCAACAGGATGTACTTCCAAGCGTTGCGCCACACAAGCGGCAATACCATCGCCCGCTTCAACAATCACTGCCGCCGCCCCATCACCAAAAATAAAAGACGATTCAGCGTCATCCCAATTCAAGCCGCGCGACGCAATTTCTGCCGAAACAATGGCAATGCGCCGATAAACCTTGGTTTGTAGCAAAGCTGCGGCCTGAAACAAAGCTGTCATGAAACTGATGCAACTGGCATTGACATCAAATGCAGCCAAACCATTTTTTAAACCCGCAGCTTGAATCACTGCGCTGGCCGTATTGGGCAACACTTGCTCAGGAATGGCGCTGGCACATATTAATAAATCAATGCTGTTGGTATCTATACCATGATGTTGACAAGCGTCCTGTAAAGCTTCAGCGGCCAACTGAGATTGGGTTTGCTCAGCACTGGCAAAATAACGCCACTGTATGCCGGATTTTTTGGCAACTGTACCTGTTTGCAAGCCCAAACGAGCATCCAAATCAGAAGACAATAGGCGTTCGCTGGGCAAAGCTTTGCCCGTGGCGATAATGGACAATGGCAGTTTCATGGCGCGACTTTACATGTAAAACGGGATTTAATCATGCCATAGCATACCTTAAATCCCGTCATTCACATCAAACCAGCCGCATATTTTGCTACTGCACTATTCAATATTTTGTACTTGTTCACGCATTTGCTCAATCAACACCTTCAATTGCATCGATGCATTGGTGCATTCAATGGCAATGGCTTTGCTGCCCAAAGTATTGGCTTCACGGTTCAATTCTTGCATCAAGAAATCCAAACGCTTGCCCACAGCGCCTTTGCCCTCACGCACAATGCGCGTCACTTCAGCAATGTGACCTTTCAAACGGCTCATTTCTTCATCGACATCGGCTTTTTGCATGAAAATGGCAAATTCTTGCTTGATGCGATCGTCTTCCATATTTTCTACTGCTTCACGCAAGCGTTGTTCGGTTTTTTCCAAATGCGCTTGAACCAAACTTGGAAAAATACCTTGTAAATCGTCAACCACTTGCGTCATTTGCGCCAAACGTTCTAACAAATGTTGCGCCAATTTTTGACCTTCACGCACGCGTGATTGATTGAATTCTGTCAAAACTTGTTGCAATAAAGCCAAGACAGCGGCCTGTAAACCTTCTGCATCGGTTTGGCTTTGTTGTACCACACCCGGAAAACGCAAAATATCTGCCACGCTCAAAGCTTGTAAATGTGGGTATTGCACCGACAAATCGCTGTTGATGCTCGCCAATTCTGCCACCAAATCTTGATTCAAATGCAAACCATTTTGCTGAGCCACAGCTTGAATGTAAATGCGACATTCCAATTTACCACGCGCCACCGATGCGGCAATGTTTTCACGCATTTTGCCTTCAATCACACGCAAATCGTCCATCATTTTGAACTGCAAATCCAAATAACGGTGATTCACCGCGCGCAACTCCAAATTGATGCGCTCGCTGCCAAAATCTTGTTGGGCGCTGGCAAAACCCGTCATGCTGTTCATCATCATCAATACTTTCTAATGCCCAATCCAAAAACCGAGTCGCACATCAACACGGCCGTTATTAAGCATAAAATAAACAAATTCGGTTGCAATGCAAAATTTTCTTCTGCAATGCCGCAAAAAATTATGGAAATGGGCTATAATCCAAGCCTCTATTTATCATAAGCCCATTGCCATTTGTATGAATGCTGCCATTATCCGCCAACACCGCCAAGCAAATCAAATCCGCCCTATTTGCATCACCCCTCATTTCATGCCGCATGCTGAAGGCTCAGTATTGATTGAATGTGGTAATACCAAGGTCATTTGTACCGCATCGGTTGAAGAAGGCGTGCCGGGCTTTTTGCGTGGGCAAGGCTTGGGTTGGGTCACGGCAGAATACGGCATGTTGCCACGTTCTACCCATTCACGCATGCGCCGTGAAGCTGCAGCAGGCAAACAATCGGGTCGCACCCAAGAAATCCAACGCTTGATTGGACGTTCTTTGCGTGCGGTGGTAGACCGTTCTAAATTGGGCGAGCGTCAAATTTTGATTGATTGCGATGTGATTGCAGCCGATGGCGGCACCCGCACAGCCAGCATCACTGGCGCATTTGTCGCCATGCAATTGGCCATCAATGGTTTGCTTGCCAAGGGTTTGATTGCTGAAAATCCAATTATCGAAGCCATTGCTGCTGTGTCTGTGGGCGTGGTCGATGGTGTGGCTTTGTTGGATTTGGATTATCCAGAAGATTCAGGCTGCGATTCTGATGTCAATGTGGTGATGACACAAAGTGGCAAAATCGTTGAAGTACAAGGTACTGCCGAAGGTGCCACTTTCAGCATCAACGAACTGAACGAATTATTACAATTGGCCCAAAGTGGCATCAATGAATTATTGGAACATCAACAGCGTGCCTTGCAGTCACAAGCTGCCTGAGAGATTTTCAGAAACGACACCAATACCCTTGGTGTGGCACATGTCTGGTGCGTTTGACTCACATAGAAACGGAAGCAAAGAAACATGGCATTAATCGTACAAAAATACGGTGGCACATCGGTAGGTTCAACCGACCGTATCAAAAATGTCGCCAATCGCATTGCCAAATTCAAAGCAGCTGGTCACGATGTTGTCGTTGTCGTGTCTGCAATGAGTGGTGAAACCAACCGTTTGGTGGCTTTGGCTGAAGCCATGCAAGAGTATCCAGATCCCCGTGAAATGGATGTCATCTTGTCAACAGGCGAGCAAGTGACCATTGGTTTGTTGTCTATGGCATTGAAAAACATTGGTTTGGACGCTAAGAGTTATACAGGCTGGCAAGTGGCTGTCAAAACAGATACTTCTCACACCAAAGCCCGCATCGATAGCATCGATGCTGACCACATTCACGCTGACTTAAAAGAAGGTCGTGTGATTGTTGTGGCAGGTTTCCAAGGTGTGGATGAAAACAATGACATCACCACTTTGGGTCGTGGCGGTTCTGACACCTCAGCGGTGGCTTTGGCAGCGGCTTTGAAAGCGGACGAGTGCCAAATTTACACCGACGTAGACGGTGTTTACACCACTGACCCTCGTGTGGTTCCAGAAGCACGTCGTTTGAAAACCATTTCATTTGAAGAAATGTTGGAATTGGCGAGCTTGGGTTCAAAAGTTTTGCAAATTCGTTCGGTTGAATTTGCAGGCAAATACAAAGTGCGTTTGCGCGTATTGAGCAGTTTACAAGAAGGTGGCGATGGCACCTTGATCACCTTTGAAGAGGACGAAGACATGGAAAAAGCAGCAGTGGCAGGTATTGCCTTCGATAAAAACCAAGCACGTATCAATGTACGCGGCGTACCTGACAAACCAGGTATTGCATACCAAATTTTGGGTGCAGTAGCGGACGCGAACATCGAAGTGGACATGATCATCCAAAACGTGGGTGACGAAGGCACAACCGATTTTTCATTCACCGTACCTCGTGGCGATTACCAACGCACTTTGTCTATCTTGAACGAAGTTCAGAAAAACATTGGCGCAGCAACCGTAGACGGCGACAACACCGTATGCAAAGTGTCTATCGTTGGCGTGGGCATGCGTTCACACGTGGGCGTGGCGTCAACCATGTTCCGTACTTTGGCTGAAGAAGGCATCAACATCCAAATGATTTCCACTTCTGAAATCAAAGTATCGGTATTGATTGACGAGAAATATTTGGAATTGGCAACCCGCGTGTTGCACTCTGCCTTTGGTTTGGATGACCCTGAAAAAGTCGCTCAAGCTTAATTGACATGAAAATCGAACAGGGTTGCTCACACACAAGCAACCCTGTTTTTTTATACTCGTGCACAGAAGACTCACAATGATTTTAGCTTATATTGGTTTGGCCATTTTCATGATTGGCGGCATCGGTTCGTTGATTGCGGCTTTTAAAGTGCATATTGGTTGGTTTTTGGCCTGCTTGCTTTTGGCACCCGCCAGTTTGGTATTTTTAATATTGCATTGGCAAGACGCTAAAAACCCCTTTTTCTTGCAATTGGCAGGCCTCATTTTATTGGTAATCGGTGGCAATTTTACACAAACGGTATAATATCATTTGTATCATTTAATATATTGATAAGCGTCCTGTAAACTTTTACAGGACGCTTATCAAATGATTCAAAATGAATCACAACATTACAGCCAAAAATACACATAAGACAGACTGACATTCAACCACAAAATGAACGCAGCGTTCAAACTTACCCATTAGGTTGGATTCAAACTCAATGTTTCAAGCGACCTGTAAACTTTTTACAGGACGCTTGTTTCACCCAAACAATCTCAAGCTTGAAACCAGCGCAAGCGCAACGCATTGCTCAACACAAACACCGAGCTCAACGCCATCGCTCCAGCGGCAAGCATCGGCGACAGCAAAATACCGAAAAATGGGTATAAAATGCCCGCAGCAATCGGAATCAACGCGATATTATAAGCAAACGCCCAAAATAGATTTTGATGAATATTGCGCATGGTGGCGCGCGACAAAGCAATGGCATCCGCTACTGCTGTCAAACGCCCGTTCATCAACACCACATCAGCCGATTCTATGGCGATGTCTGTGCCTGTTCCCACAGCCAAACCCACATCGGCTTGTGCCAAAGCAGGCGCATCGTTGATGCCATCACCAATAAAAGCCACTTTGCCTTGATGCTGCAAGTCTTGAATTACCGCCACTTTGCCATCAGGCATCACTTCAGCCACCACTTCATCAATGCCCAATTGCCGGGCAATCGCTTCAGCTGTGACGCGATTGTCACCTGAAACCATCACCACTTTTAAGCCTTGTGCATGCAAAGCCGCGATGGCCGCAGGAGTGCTGGGCTTAATCGGGTCAGACACCGCCAATATTGCCGCCAACACCCCATCTATCGCCACATACAAAGGCGATTTGCCTGCCGCTGCCAAAGCCTTGGCTTGAACTTGCCACACGCTCACATCCAAACCCAATTGCTGCATATAACGGTCTGCACCAATGTGAATGTGGTGTGCATCGGTTAAAGCGGCAATGCCCAAACCTGTGTGTGATTCAAAATGACGCAACGAGGGTATATCAAGATGGGCTTTTTGAGCGGCCTGTAACAAAGCTTGAGCAATCGGATGCTCAGATGGTGATTCTGCGGCCGCCACCAATGACAAAACGTGTTCACGCTCAAAAGCGTCCTGTAACACCATATCCGTCAATTGCGGCTTGCCTTCGGTCAGTGTGCCTGTTTTGTCTACCGCCACCACGCTCACTTCTTGCAAACTTTGTAGCGCCGAGCCTTGACGGAACAAAACACCCAACTCAGCACCTCGACCTGTTGCCACCATGATTGAAGTCGGTGTCGCCAAGCCCATGGCACAAGGGCATGCAATGATTAACACCGCCACCGCATTGACCACAGCCAAACTCAAAGCCGCCTCGCCACCCAATAACCACCACAACGCAAATGTCAACAACGACAAAACCATCACCGCAGGCACAAACCACAACGTCACTTTGTCCACAGCGGCCTGTATCGGCAATTTATTGCCTTGCGCTTCGCTGACCATGCGAATGATTTGCGCCAACACAGTCGCGTCACCCACTGCTGATGCTTGTACACGCAAACTGCCTTGCTGATTGATGGTGCCGCCTGTAACGTTTGCACCCAAGTTTTTTTCAACTGGCATCGGCTCGCCTGTAATCATCGCCTCATCGACCCACGACTGCCCTCCCACCACCACACCATCGACCGCCACACGCTCACCTGGCTTCACCAACACCACATCATCCCTTTGCACTTGAGCAATGTCGACAGTCAATATTTGTCCATCGCGTTCAATCGTGGCCGTTTTAGATTGCAAATCGACCAAACGGCGAATGGCTTCAGAAGTGCGTCCTTTGGCACGTGCTTCCAAAACCCGACCTAACAAAATCAAAGTGATGATGACCACTGCCGACTCGTAATACACATGTCGCGCTTGCGGCGGTAATACATCAGGCAAAAATGTGGCGACCAATGAAAAACCAAATGCCGCCAAAGAACCAACTGCCACCAAACTGTTCATGTCAGGCGCGCCTTTGAACAATGCAGGCAAGCCTGTTTGCCAAAAACGACGTCCTGGCAATAATAAAACCAAAGCAGTCAATACGCATTGCAATAACCACGATGTTTGCATGCCAATATGGTGTGAAATCCAATGGTGAAAATCAGACCACAAATGCCCGCCCATTTCCAAAACAAACACAGGCACACTCAAGCCTAACGCCCATTTAAAATCTCGCTGCAATTGTTGTTGTTCCGCCGCTTTGCGTGCTTGCTTGTCCTCGTCCATACGATGAAGAGCGGCCTGTAAAGGCTTGGCAACATAACCTGCATCTTCAATCGCAGCGATGACATGAGCTTGGCTTGCCCAGCCTTGTACCACCGCTTGCTCAGTCGCCAAATTCACTTGGGCATCTACCACATTAGGCAAACGCTTAACCACACGCTCCACCCGCGCCACACAAGAGGCACACGTCATACCTTCAACATCCAAAATCATCTGCGGCACCACCACGTGGTAACCTGCGTCCTCAATCGCATCAACCGCAAGAGGCAGTTGCGCGGTATCCATTTCAATCGTGGCCATTTCAGTTGTCAAATTCACTTGGGCATGGCTTACTTCGGGCAAACGGTTCAATGTCCGCTCCACTCGTGCCGAACAAGAGGCACACGTCATACCTTCAACATGTAACTGGATGATAGAAGCATTGGAGGATAAGGTTTTATTTACAGAGTCTGTTGATGTCATGGCTTACTCACTTGTCAAAACACCCGCACTCGGCGGGTGTTTGTCTTGGCTAAGATGGTTTATATCTTAGGGCGATGTTGGATTTTCCAACACTGATGAATTTTTTTATTGCGAAAATCTTCAGGCACAGATTGCTTGGAAATGTCTTTGACCACATAACGTTCGCTCAAAACCGCATCCAACTCAAACGTGCGCAAATTGTTTGAAAAATATAATACACCGTCTTGCGCCAACAATTTCATCGCGCCATCAATTAAGCGTTGTTGGTCGCGCTGCACATCCAAGATTTCCAACATTTTTTTGCTGTTAGAAAAACTCGGTGGATCCATCACTATCATGTCAAACTCTTTGCGATCAAAAAATGCATCGTCCAAATATTGAAATACGTCTTGGCGAACAATTTGGTGGCGGTTTTCATCCATGCCATTGAGTTCAAAATTGCGTTTGGCCCAAGCCAAATACGTGTTAGACAAATCCACAGTTTCACTGCTGATGGCGCCGCCTGTGGCTGCATACACCGTAAAGCTGCCGGTATAGGCAAACAAATTCAAAAAGCGTTTGCCTTGTGCCGCATCACCCACCGCTTTGCGCGTATTGCGATGGTCTAAAAACAAACCTGTGTCCAAATATTTGCCCAAATTCACCCAAAATTGGCGACCTTGTTCTACCACCACAAAGTCTTCGCCTGCCAACCCTGTTTTTTCGTATTGCTCTTCGCCTTTTTGACGTTTGCGCACTTTGACATACACGTCTTCAGGCGTAAAACCCGTGATGAAACAAATTGCCTCAATGGCTTCTTTGAGCCAAGCATCGTGGTCGTCTTTGTGCATCAACCAGCCCGTGTCAAATTCTTGCAAATGCACTTTGTCTTTGTACACATCCACAATCAAGGGATATTGAGGAATGTCACGTTCGTACAAACGAAACGCTTCAATGTTTTGGCGACGTGCCCATTTAATCAAATGTTTGGCATTTTTCCCCAAACGATTGGCAAAAGCGGTGATTTCAGACATGTAGCATCTATTTCAAAAAAAGAGTGTGCTATTTTAACGTAAGCGTCCTGAAGACACAAAAAAACAGCTTGAAAAACGCCATACACATCTTACAGGACGCTGCAATATGCCCAAACCAACCTTAGACACAAAGTCTTTGAGCTTCTTTTTTTCAGCCAAGCAAACGCCTTATTGACCCAAAAATGGACGATTACATATTTCATCGCGAAATAGATACAAAAAGATATATGACAGTTGCCGCAATGAGGTTTTCCACACTGGATAAATTAAGAATTTAAGCAACTTTCTTTGTAATGACTTCATACAACGGTACAGTTAAAACTCAACATGTCATAGTCGGCAATCATACATTTATAGGTAATCCATTTTCTATATGGTTATTTTTTAATCCACTTTTATATTTTTGAAATATACCTATATCCCATTAAAATAAAAAATCAATTGCTAAGTTAAGTAAATATTGCTTTTTTACACAAATACACTTGATAAGCCTGACTACATCCATTACTATTTGCCCTCAAATTCCATATTGAAGCTGTCGTCTTCAACCTCTGCCTGCCTTTTCCTCGTGATTTTCTTAGAAAAATCAGACTCTCGAGCAAGCTGAACTCTCAACCGATGGGTTGTCGCCGACATTCGTAACCTAAAGCCATAGGGCTTTTCGGCAAAAACCATTCGGTTAAGCATTTCATGCTTATGCCTTGCTTTTGCTGTTTTCTATACACAGGAATGGTATTATGACCATCACATTTGCAGATTTAAATCTAAACGCAAACTTAGTTCAAACAATTACTGAAGCTGGCTACGTCTCTCCAACACCAGTACAGATGAAATCGATTCCTGCTGCGTTGGAAGGCCATGACTTATTGGTTTCTGCGCAAACAGGCAGCGGTAAAACCGCAGCATTCTTATTGCCATCATTAGAAAAATTACAAGCACGCAGCGACAAACCCGGCAAAGGTCCTCGCGTATTGATTTTGACGCCAACACGCGAATTGGCGCAACAAATTGAAAAAAATGCCCAAGTTTACGGCGAAAACATGAAATGGTTGCGCACCGTGACTTTGGTGGGTGGTACCTCTTTTGGCTTCCAAACTCGTGCCTTGAGCCGTCCGATTGATATCATTGTTGCCACTCCAGGCCGCTTGATGGACCACATGCGTCAAGGTCGTATTGACTTCTCTCGTTTAGAGTTGTTGATTTTGGACGAAGCGGACCGCATGTTGGACATGGGTTTTGTAGAAGACATCGAAACCATCGTGGCTGCAACTCCTGAAGACCGTCAAACTTTGTTGTTCTCTGCTACTTTGGATGGCGTTGTGGGTAATATTGCTCGCAAAATCACCCACGAACCACAAAGCATCGAAATCGAACGCGTGCAAGAAGAAAGCCGCATCGAAGAACAATTGATGTATTGCGATGACTTCCGCCACAAAGACCGTTTGTTAGACCACATCTTGCGCGATGCCAACATCGACCAATGTGTGATTTTTACAGCAACCAAAGCATTTACCGAACAATTGGCTGACCAATTGTACGAAAAAGGCTACGCAGCAGAATGTTTGCATGGCGACATGCCACAAAGCTGGCGTAACCGTACTTTGAACAACTTGCGTACAGGTCGCACCAAAATCTTGGTAGCAACCGACGTGGCTGCCCGTGGTATTGACGTTCCAACGATTACTCACGTCATCAACTACGACTTGCCAAAACAAGCCGAAGACTACGTTCACCGTATTGGTCGTACTGGTCGTGCAGGTCGCAGCGGTATCGCGATCAGCTTTGCCGAAGTCAAAGAATACATGAAAGTGTCTAAAATTGAGCGTTACTTAAAACGCCAATTGCCAGAAACTGCGATTGAAGGCATGGAACCCACTCGCCGCAAACCAAAAGCAGGTGGTGCTGGTGGTAATGGTCGTCGTGGTGGCCGTCCTAATGGTGGTTTCGGTGGTGACAAACGCCGCTCATTCGGTAGCCGTGATGGCAACCGTGATTCACGTCCTCAAGGCGGTTTCGGTGGTGGTCGTGACGAACGCCGTGGTGGTGATGAACGTCGCAGCAGCGATGAGCGTCGTGGCGGTGATGAACGTCGCAGCTACAACAATGACCATCCGTCATCCCAAGGTGAAAAACGCGAAGGTGGTCGTCGTGAAGACAGCCGTCGCAGCGAAGGTGGTTACCAAGGTCGTCGTGAAGACAATCGCCGCAGCGAAGGTGGTTATCAAGGTCGTCGCGAAGACGGCGGCGCACCACGCAAATCATTCGGCGGCCAACGTGATGGCGCACGCAAACCTTTCAGCGGTAACGGTGAAAAACGCGAAGGCGGCTACAAAGGCGGCAACCGTCGTCCTTCTTCTGACCGCGGTTAATTAAAACGGCTGTTTGAAATCTAAAAAGCGTCCTGTAAATATTTACAGGACGCTTTTTGATATGTTCACGCATAAATACCATGACCTAGCACTTTCTGCACCAGTCACCAGCTTACAAAATAAACCTCAATAGGCGTTTTCATACCCAAATCCTGATGGGGTCTTCGTTCCTTGTAAAACTGTATCCAAAGCAGTTGTTAGCGAGCCATTACATGAATCCAAGATGAATGGTATTGTCTAAAAAACGTCTTATTCATGTTTACAGGACGCTTGTTTTTCGATGGAATGATTCATCCAACATTCAAATCACTGCTTTCTCACCGCCGTACCATATGCCAACACCTCAACCACACCACCTGTTTCAGTCAATTGCGTGGTGATTAAGCGCAAACCCATAATGTGGTTTAAACCTGCGGCTTGCGCATCTTGTTTGACGCGCAAAATGGCTTCACGTCTGGCTCGTTCGACCACTGTTTCATAACTGCCGATTCGACCACCCAAAAAATTGCGAATATTGGCCAAAACCAATTTGAAATAATCGTTCGCCAAAACCACATTGCCACTGACAAAACAACCTGCTTCATCACTGCGGCTGAATTTATTGGTGTCTATGCTGATGTGTGCCAAGGCTTTTTCTTGCTCATCCAAAGAGCGCCAATGGTCTCGTTCGGCTTTGCGACCAAAAAACCAACCTATGCCAAACAAACTCAAAAAAACAATGATTTCCAATAACATCTGGCTTCTCCCATGTTAACGTGCAGTGACCATGACAGCCGTACCATACACGAACAATTCCGATGCCCCCGGGGCAATATTGGATGTCGAAAAACGAATTCCGACAATGGCATTGGCACCCAAGGTTTGCGCTTTGGCCACCATCCGATCCATCGCTTCTTGGCGTGATTCTTCTAATAATTCGGTATAGGCCATCAGCTCACCGCCCACAATATTTTTCAGTCCCGCCAAAAAATCTCGCCCCGCATGCTTGCTGCGCACCGTGCTGCCATAAACCACATCCAACTGACGGACAATCTCATGTCCCGGCACGGTTTCCAAATTGCTCAATAACATGTTCTCTCCTGTACGATTAATTTTCATCTGTTAAAAAAGGCTTTTATGCCAATAAAACATGGGCTTTTTTCACCAACTCGCGCCTATGAATCAAGATTGCTCCCAATGCGATGGCACGATCACGCTCGGCCCAAGTAATGTCATAATGCGGCAAACGTGAAGCCGCATGAAAACGTTGCTTGGGCAATTGCAACTGCTGTAAAGCAAATGCATGCATTTCTTCCCAAGAATCTGCCAACAAATGACACCAATCTTGACCGTTTTTGACAATGCGCATGTCGTCTACCCAAACCGTCATACACACCACCTTTCTGGCTAAAAACACATCATGGCACACTGTTTTGCTGAACGACAAGCATAAAAAAAGCGGCCTGTAAGCCGCTTTAACATCTTGGTGCTTTATTCGTCTACGGCACCCGAAACTTTTTTCACTTGTTCTATCGAAGAATGGCGAATATCAATGCCTTTGGCCAAATACACAACATGTTCCGACACATTCAAAGCATGATCACCAATGCGTTCAATCGCTTTGAACATGAACAACAAATCCAAGCTGGTACCAATAGTGCGTGGATCTTCCATCATATAAGTGATTTGCTGACGCAATAAATTGTCATATTCACGATCGAGCACAATGTCTTCTTTACTCAAAGCCACAACAACCGTGGCGTCCAAACGTGCAAACGCATCCAATGCACTGTGCACCATGCCCAATGAGCGTTGTGCCAAACGTTGTAAATCTTGAAATTGATGCGGCAATACACCATGTTTTGCAAGCAAATCTCTGCCATACAAAGCAATCTTTTTGATTTCATCTCCCATGCGTTCCAAATCAGTGATGATGCGAGTTACCGTCAACACCAAACGCAAATCGCCTGCCGCAGGTTGACGACGGGCAATAATCAATTGACATTGGTCATCAATACTCACTTCCATCGCATTAACTTGGGCATCAGCAGCAGAAACTTCCTCCAAGATGGCAATTTGACCTGTTTCCAAACCGTGCATCACTTGTTGCAATTGCTGCTCAATCAAGCCACCCATTTTCATCACTTGCGTGCGCACCGTTTCCAACTCTTGGTTAAACTGAGATGAAATGTGTTCTGACATATTCAAATTCCCTTTGCATGGTTTCAATACTGTTTGGCAGTATAAGGACACTCAGTGACATATTTATGACAGACCATCAAGCAGGTTGTTTTTTGATGTCATTTAAGGCTTTGCTCAAATTCTCTTGTAACAATTCATCCACCATCGTTGGAATTTCTGCGGCCAAATTTTCTTGTAAACGCTGAACCAAGAAATGGGTTTGCTTGGTCAATTCTGTTTTCACCAAACCGGTTAACATGTCCACAAAATAAGGCTGCAAGCGTTCGGTCAATTGTGACAACAAATCCGCTTCACTAATCACACTGATGACGGCATCGTCCTCTTCAACTGGCATATGAAGATGCACATGAATCGGTGCATACATGGCGTTGTGGGCCAATGCATCAGGCTGCGTTACAATTTCAGGTACAACCGTCACTGCTGCTTCGTCGCCCTCAACCGCTTCAGGCTGTGTCTTCAGCCACATGACCGTTTCAGTATTGGTGCCTGTTGCCACATCAGATTGCAAAATAGATTCATTGTGTTGCTGCCAATCTTCTTTAAACACAATGTGTGCTTTGCTTGCCTTGGTGTGTTTCGATGTTTGGCGGTCTTGCCACAAAGACAAAAAGCCATCTAACAAAGTCACTTTTTCTTCTGGTGTCAACGCGGTTTTTTGTGCCACCTCTTCGGCTTTAGCCAATAATGCAGGATCAATTTCATCCGTTTCGGTTGGCTCGTGTTTCATTGCTTTTGGGGTCAATGGCGCTGGTTCAACATACCAAGGATCAATCGGTACGTTTTTAGCAGCCTCTTTCAATTGTTTCATCTGCATTTGCAAAGACAATCCAGCCGATTCATCCAATAGCAAAGAGTCGGTTCGCACAGGCGCCGCAGTTGGCTCAATCAAATGGTGCTCTTGTTCAACCAGTGGCTGAGCCACCTCTTCAACATCCACCAATAATTTAATCAGTGGTTGTGTTTGCGGCTTGGCTTTGGGTTTAGATGCACTTAACGCAGCTGGCACATCCTTAGACTCGATCAAAGGTGCCGCAGTCACCACCACATCGACGGCCGCTTCATTCGATTGCGCCAAGGTTTCCAATACCAATTGATTTAAATCATCGGTCACTTCTTGTATCGAAGCAAATACCATCTCATTAGATGTTTGAGTGGACTTAGACACTTCAGCTGTTTCGGTTTCAGCTGTTTCGGTTTCAGCT
>NZ_KB908030.1:0-13353 GCF_000382305.1 Vitreoscilla stercoraria DSM 513 | reverse complement strand
TTCAGCTGTTTCGGTTTCAGCTGTTTCGGTTTCAGCTATATTCACCAAGGTAAGCAATGGCACATTGGCTTTTGCAGCTTCTTGCACAGCGACAAATACTGCTGCATCTTCGACTTTTGGCAAAATTTCTTCATTTTCAGGCAATAAAAGCTTGTCAACAATCGCCTTGGTCACGATTTCTTTAACATCAGCGTCCTGAATAGGTTTTGTCACCGTTTTTTTCGCTTTATTGGTCGCCTCTTGCATGTGCAAAGTGACCGAATCCAAATCCTTGCCTGCTGCAATGGCTTTAGCAGCAGGTTGGTATAAATGGGTGGCTTTAACCGAAGTAACTTTCAGCACTCCCGACAATGCCGAATGCTCTACTTGGGCAAATTGAGTCACTTGAGGCTTTGCCAATTCTGCAATCGGTGTTAAGCGATCTTCTTTATGATAGCGACGCTGATTGCGCAGCTGCTCCAAGCCTGCAATCCAATCGTCTTCTAAATCATCAACACCCAAATCCAAGCCTGCATTAGGCTCTAAAATGGCATCTTTCAAATGTTGTGTAAAAAACAATTGTGAGTCGAACACATCCGATGCCTCAGCATCATCCAACTCAGTCGATTTTTCTGTGGTGGGTTTGGCTTCTGTTTCAATAGGTGCAGGTGACTCAACCGCACGCTCTTGACTCAAACTCATGGTGTTTTTAGCTTGTGCATCCCATTCCTCTTGATAAGACGCAAGCAATTGTTTCTCTGGCACATTCACATCACCTGTATCTTCATTTGCCAAGTAAAATACCAAACTTTTATTCGGTTGCATCACTTACCACCCTTCAGCCATCGCCATCAAAACCATTTTTCAAAATCCATGAATATCATTATGACATTATATACAAATATTTTAACATTAATCTGACATAGTATTGAGACAAGTTTACAGGACGCTTGGAAGCCATCACTTATGCAAGCAACCTGACAAAATGCTGTGACACCGCTACAATAACCATTTTCATTGTATGGATTCAGACCATGTTAGATATTCAAGTGTTGCGCAACGACATGAACCGCGTTATCGATGCCATGCAAAGCCGTTCGTTTGCTTTTGATGCCGATGTCTTTGCACAATTAGATGAGCAACGCAAACAATTGCAAATGACCGCCGAAGAATTGCAAGCCAAGCGCAACCAAGTGTCCAAACAAATTGGCATTGCCAAAAGCAAAGGTGAAGACATTGCCCCTATCATGGCACAAGTAGGCTCTTTGGGCGAAGAACTCAAACAAGCTGAAGAAGCTTACAAAAACGTACAACAACAATTAGACGATTTATTATTGCATTTGCCTAATTTGCCACACGAATCTGTGCCTGTGGGCAAAAGTGAGAATGACAATGTCGAAGTGCGCAAAGTGGGCACGCCTCGCACCTTTGATTTTGAAGTCAAAGACCATGTCGATGTCGGTGCGCCTTTGGGCTTGGATTTTGAAACAGGTTCTAAATTGGCAGGTGCACGTTTTACTTTGATGCGCGGCCAAATTGCATTAATGCACCGTGCATTAGCACAATTCATGCTCAATACCCACACTTTAAAACACGGTTATACTGAGCATTACACGCCTTATATTGTGAATCCTGAAATTTTGTATGGTACAGGTCAATTGCCTAAGTTTGCCGAAGACATGTACGCAGTACAATCAGGCGACACCGAAGTTGATACTCAAAAACAATATTTGATTTCAACTGCTGAAATCACTTTGACCAATACCGTGCGTGAAAGCATTTTAAAAGCCAGTGATTTGCCAATTAAAATGACTGCTCACTCACCATGTTTCCGTTCAGAAGCTGGCTCTTACGGCAAAGACACACGCGGTTTGATTCGCCAACACCAGTTTGACAAAGTAGAAATGGTACAAGTGGTTCATCCTGAAACCTCTTATGCCGCTTTAGAAGAAATGGTAGGACACGCTGAGGCGATTTTACAAGCTTTGGAATTGCCATACCGAGTGATTACCTTGTGTACAGGCGACATGGGTTTTGGCGCGGCCAAAACATACGATTTGGAAGTTTGGGTACCCGCTCAAAACACTTACCGTGAAATTTCAAGCTGCTCCAACTGTGAAGACTTCCAAGCGCGCCGCATGAAAGCACGTTTCAAAGATGAAAATGGCAAAAACCAATTGGTACACACTTTGAACGGTTCGGGTTTGGCTGTGGGTCGTACTTTGGTGGCGGTATTGGAAAACTACCAACAAGCCGACGGTTCTATTACCGTACCAACCGTATTGCAACCATACATGAATGGCATCACCGAATTGCGTGCTTAAATGCAATGACAAAATTGTTTAGGAGACATCATGAAACGTGTTAATCCCTCTTCAGGCAGCGAAGAAGACTTGCAAAACTTCAATGAACAGCGTTTTTTGCAAAAATTGGCACGTTTTGCCGTCACTCTAGGCAAACCGGTCATTGAACAAATTTATGCTTTGTATTTTATGATGCTGTCACCTGACACACCGATGAAAAGCAAATTGATGATTGTCGGTGCTTTGTTATATTTTGTCAGTCCTATGGATGCCATTCCCGATTTACTGGGTCCTTTGGGTTTTAGCGATGATGTTGCGGTCATTGCTTTGGTCTTCAAGCAATTGAAAGATGGCATGTCTATCGACATCAAAGCCAAAGCGCTGGAAGCAACTGAAAAACTGCTCAAAAAAGTGCAATCTTAAATCACCCAGCATATAAAAAGCGTCCTGTAACATTTACAGGACGCTTTTTTATAGACTCTGATTTTATTTCAAAGCTTGCAAACCCATCACTTCATTTAAAAAGTTGGTAAATGCAGGATTGGTGGGTTTGTTTTGCATATTCGGCCAACGTTGGCTCCAACCGCTCAAAGCATTTTGAATCAAACGCTTAGATTGATCGGTATTGATTTGCCCACTTTGACTTTGTGTCGCAGCACGCAAATACACGGTATACACATTGTCATCCACACTATTGTGTCCGACCAATTTAACACGATATTCATTTAACAATTGTGCTGCTTGCACTTTGGTCAATTCGCCTTGACCCACACGTATGCTCAATTCATTGGCACGATTACGAATACTTGCCACATCAGACCAATGGTTTGCAGACAAGCGGTAAGGTGTCACTGTATTGGTTGGGATCACTACCACACCCGTATTACCTTGATTGGTGTGGTTGCTTGGACGATTGCCGCCACCAAACAAATCGTTGGTTAACGTCGTGGTACAAGCAGTTAAGGCAGAACTCATGGCCAATACAGACACAAGAAGTTTGAATTTTTTCATTACTATCAATATTCATCCAAAAAGTCACGCCTTAACTTACCGCATTTTGACCTGTTTAACAAGTCTTAAAACGACTTAAGCCAAATTTTCAAACAAAGCGGTAGACAAATAACGCTCACCGTTTGAAGGGATAATCACGACAATATTTTTGCCTTTGTTTTCAGGACGCTTGGCCACTTGTACTGCTGCCCACACCGCCGCACCTGAAGAAATACCCACCAAAACACCCTCTTGTGAACCCACTGCACGTGCTGTTTCAAAAGCCGCTTCGTTTGGCACTTGTACAATTTCATTGTAAGCATCGGTATTCAAAATCGCTGGCACAAAACCTGCACCAATGCCTTGAATCGGATGTGGACCCTTAGCACCACCTGACAAAACAGGAGACGCAGCAGGCTCAACCGCAATGATTTGAATGTTTGGATTTTTCTCTTTCAAGACTTCGCCTACACCGGTGATGGTGCCGCCTGTACCCACGCCAGCAATCACGATGTCGACTTGACCATCGGTATCGTTCCAAATTTCCAAAGCTGTGGTGTTGCGGTGTACTTCTGGATTGGCTGGATTTTCAAACTGTTGTGGGATGAAGAAACTGTCAGGATTGGCTTCTGCCAATTCTTTGGCTTTGGCAATCGCACCGCCCATGCCTTCAGGGCCAGGGGTCAATACCAATTCTGCGCCATAAGCACGCATCAACATGCGGCGTTCACGGCTCATGGTTTCAGGCATGGTGATGATCAATTTGTAGCCACGCGCTGCACACACCATCGCCAAACCAATACCAGTATTGCCAGAAGTTGGCTCTACAATCGTGGTATTTTGGTTGATTTTGCCAGCTTTTTCAGCCGCATCAATCATCGCCACCGCAATGCGGTCTTTCACGCTAGAACCTGGATTGAAAAATTCCAATTTTGCATACACGTTCGCTTCAGCACCATCGGTCACACGGTTCAATTTTACCAATGGGGTGTTGCCCACCAAATCAGTCACATTATTTGCAATATTCATGTTCATCCATCCTTCAGACGTTGATTAAATTTGATTGAATTCATTATGGCGTTTTTTGCACACAGGCGCAAAGAACATAAAACTATATCTATATGCCATCCATGTAACTGTTTGATGTCATGGTGCAGATTTTGACCACCATGTTTTCAAAGGCCAGCTAATAGGATCGTAATACAAGGGTAAAGGCTGCGCTTGCTCAAATTTATCCCAATACACCATGCGCCATTGGTCACTATACCATTGTGGTACCACATAATATTCATGCCGCAATACCCTGTCTAAAGCGCGCGATACATCCACCAACTCTTGACGGGTTTCAAAGTGTTCAAAACGCTTGAGCAACGCATCAATCGCCTCGTTACACGTACCGGCACGATTGCGTGAAGAAGGTGTCTGCGCAGCAGCACAACTGTGCATTTCTGCTTGCTCATTGCCAGGGCTTTGGCTTTGTCCATAATTGTGCGTGATGATGTCATAATCAAAACTTTGTACCCGTTTTTGATAAATGGCGCTGTCTACCAAACGCAAGCGTAGCGTAATGCCCAATTTAGCCAAGTCCCGTTGCCATTTGGCACTGACACGCTCAAACGTCTTGGCATTGGTTAAAAATTCCAACACTATCGGTTTGCCTTGTTTGTCTAACAATTGGCCATTTTGATAACGATAACCGCCCTGTAACAATAAAGTACGCGCCAACAATAAATTCGGGCGCACGCCTAGCACAGGCGACACCACCGCAGGCATAGGCACCGCTTGGGTCAACACTTCAGGACGCAATTTGTCTTGTAAAGGCTTTAAAACTTGACGCTCACCGTCTGAAATCATGCCCGTTGCCGCCAATTCGCTATTACTAAAATAACTGTAAGAACGGGTATACAAGCCATAAAACATTTGCTGATTGATGGTTTCAAAATCAAAACTCAAAGCCAAAGCTTGGCGCAACGTGCGATCATCCAAAGGCGCGCGGCGCGTATTCATCACATACGCTTGCAAACCTGCATTATTGGAATGGGCAAATTCTTTTTTAACAAAGCCTCGCTCATACAAGCTCGGATTGTTGTATGAGCGTGCCCAGTTTTTGGCACTGTTTTCATACGACACATCAAATTGAGCCGCTTTCAAAGCTTCTAAATAAGTCGTCGGATCACGGTAATAACGAAAACGCACTTGGTCAAAATTCCAAAAGCCTTGTCGAATGGGCAACGCATCTGCCCAATAATCGCTGCGACGTTGGTATTGCACCAAACGGTTGTATTCAAATCGTTCTAATAAATAAGGACCTGAGCCAATGGGCAACACGGTTGCGGCTTTGCCCAAACCATCGGGATAACTTTTGTGTGAAAAAATCGGAAACTGTCCCAAAATCAAATGCAATTCAGCATTTTTTTTGGCAAAATCAAATCGCACTGCTCGCTCACTCACCGCCACCACATCTTTGACATCCGCATAATAAAAACGGTAAAACGGTGAGGCCGCTTCATCGGTAGTCAAGGTTTTGAACGACGCCACCACATCTTGAGCCAAAACCGCATCGCCATTGCTAAAACGTGCTTTGGGATTCAAAGTAAATGTCACCGACAAGCCATCTTGCGCCAAAGCAATGTCTTGCGCCAACAAACCGTACATCGCAAACGGCTCATCCCAACTTTCTGTCATCAACGTATCAAGCAACAAACTGTCGCCAAACGCCTCAGCACCTGCCAATTTACTGCCTTTGAGCAAAAATGGATTGAGCGTATCAAAATCGCCCTGTACGCCCAAACGCAACATGCCACCTTTCGGTGCTTGCGGATTAACATAGGCAAAAGATTGCTTACCCGAAGCGTATTTGGCTTGCGTACCCAATGCCAGACCATAAACACCTGCAAAACTGACCTGACTCAAACACAACAATACACCCGTGATTGAACCAATATAGAGCCCTTGTTTGAAGCCTTGAAAAATGGTTTTGAACATGCTTGTTTATCCACACTCACCGCAGTAAAAAGCCTGCTTGTTTCTTAAATTATAGCTAAAATTCACCAACTTAAAATTTTTTATGCACATTGAATGAACCCTGTCGAAAAAATTACCTCTACATAAAATTAAGTAATGGCACTAATTGAATCTATCTGTTTGCAGTCATTTGTGAGTTCATTTGAGTAAGTTTGTTAAAGCAAGTCATTGGAGTCGGTATCACAATTGGCTTATAATCCACGCTAATTTAACTCATGATACCGTATAAGGATAATTTTATGGGATTTTTGCAAGGCAAAAAAATTCTAATCACTGGCATGATTTCTGACCGCTCGATTGCTTATGGCATCGCTAAAGCTTGTCAAAACCAAGGTGCAGAATTGGCTTTCACATTCGCCGTAGACAAACTCGAAGACCGTGTGCGCAAAATGGCCAAAGAGTTTGGCTCTGAATTGGTATTTCATTGCGACGTTTCTAGCGATGATGAAATCAACCAATTATTCGTCGATTTAGGTCAACATTGGGATGGTTTGGATGGTTTGGTACATGCCATTGCATTTGCGCCTAAAGAGGCTTTACATGGTGATATTTTGGAAAGCTTAGATCGCGAAGCCTTTGCCATCGCCCATGATATTTCTGCTTACAGTTTCCCTGCAATGGCCAGAGCAGCACGTCCCATGATGCAAGGTCGTAACAGTGCTTTGTTGACTTTGTCGTATTTGGGCGCTGTTCGTGCGATTCCTAACTACAACATCATGGGTATGGCCAAAGCCAGCCTAGAGGCATCTGTTCGCTTTACCGCTGCGGCAGTAGGCAAAGAAGGCATTCGCTGTAACGCCATTTCAGCAGGTCCTATCAAAACTTTGGCAGCTTCTGGCATTGCCAACTTTGGTCGCTTGTTAGGTCATGTGGCATCTCACAATCCATTGGGTCGCAACGTAACTACCGAAGAAGTCGGCAACGTCGCTGCATTCTTGTTATCCGACTTGGCTTCTGGCATCACAGGTGAAATCACTTACGTCGATGGCGGTTACAGCATCAATGCGTTGAGCGTTGAAGAAGGTCAGTAATACACTGTTTGCTTTCAGTCTTACCCAACACCCATGGAACCCTTGGCAAAATCACAGTCAAAAGAACTCATGCGTGTTGGGAATGTATATTTCTGATCCACATGATGCAAAATCATCAGATTTTCAAATAATCAATGGACAGTGGTCATCATACTGCTCATATATTCATTGTGGAGGAGTAAAAAATATGGTTCGTAAATTTGGCACAGAGTTACGCGAATTTTTAATGCGTGGCAACGTCATTGACTTGGCGGTTGGTGTGGTCATCGGTGGCGCATTTGGTACCATCGTCAAATCATTGGTTGATGATGTCATCATGCCACCCATTGGCTTGTTATTAAACGGCGTTGATTTCAGCGAATTGTTTATCACCTTGAGCGATGGCAAAGGAACAGGCGATTACGCCACGCTCGCAGCCGCACAAGCTGCAGGAGCTGTGACTTTGAATTATGGTTTGTTCATCAACGCCATCATCCAATTTATGATTGTTGGCACCGCCATTTTCATGTTGGTGCGCACGGTGAATAAATTGCATCGCAAAAAAGAGGAAGAACCAGCAGAAGTCACCACCAAAGAATGTGGTTTTTGCTTTACCGAAATTTCCATCAAAGCACATCGTTGTCCACATTGCACATCGCAATTGGACAATGTCAGCGATGCCCAATAAGCGTCCTGTAAACTTCAAAAAGCCGCTGCTTATATTGCAGTGGCTTTTTTTTCATCATGCATTTACACATCCAAACTGGATTTTTTCATTTGCCAGTTTTCATACGCTTGCGCCAAAGCCAACAAAATGGTTGCTGTCACACCCCAAACAATGTGTTGATGCGGAAATTGTACGGTGTAAAACAATTTTTGATGGCGTTCTATTGGATAAGGGCGGTAGTTTTCAGGACGCATTAAATCGGCCAAAGGAATGCGAAACACCGTTTCCACTTCATCAGGATTGATGCTCATCTTCACCGCTTCATTCAAAACCCCAATCACCGGATGCACTTCATAAGCACTGATGGTCGGTAAAGGTGGCAACTGCCCATAGACGGTAATTTGCTGTGATGCAACACCCAGTTCTTCTTCGGTTTCCCGCAAAGCCGTGGCAATCAAGCTGGCATCTTCTTCATCTTTTTTACCACCTGCAAACGACACTTGTCCCGCATGTTTTTGCAAGCGACTAGAGCGAACGGTTAAGATAACTTGCGGAATTTTCAGGTTTTCAATCAATACCAATACCGCAGCTGGCTTAAACTGTTGCATGCCCAATTCAAAAAACCATTGCTTTTGATCGGCCAAATTGGGGTAATTTATTTGGCTCAAATCGCTTTGTACAAAGGTTTGCCAATCATGCCAATCCAAAAATGCTTTCGTCATCTCTAGACATTCATCCGAAAAACAAGCAGTATAACCTGTAACAAACATGTTGATGACAACAAGCGCTAAGATAATCTGCTAACTATGTAAGTGTATTTCATCTTTCATAAAACAATGGTAGGCTGTTTATTGTTATTCATACGTATACAAAACCACACACAAGCCTAAAAAAAATAAGATCCAAAGTTTTCAGTTCCTTCGAGCAGTTTAGATTAATTAGCAATGCCATCCACCTAAAGGAGATGCGTGTGAATCAGCCTTTTAATTTTGATCCAAAGAAAATGAACGAAGCCATGGAACAATGGCAAAAATTGTGGCTATCGGGCTGGCAGCCTGCACAAAAGGCTTCTCCACCACCAACACCTGTATTTGACAACAGCGCTTGGCAAAACATGTTGAACCAGCAAACGGAATTGTGGCAAAAAAATTTAACCAAAATGTTTTCCATGTCTGGTCATCAAGGTGTGGCAAATCCATTTGGTACGTTTAACCCATTAAACAATACCCCAGAAGCTTGGCAACAATTGCCTTTTTTCCAAAACATGCAAAAAATGTATGAGCACACTTGCGATTTTGTGGAACAACAATTAGAAAAAAATCCCGCTTATGCAAAGTTGTCTGCAGACCAGCAAGACAATATCAGTTTCATGACTCGTCAATATTTGTCAGCATTGCATCCTAACAATTATCTGATGACCAACCCTGACGCCCTACAAGAAGCCTATCAAACCCAAGGTCAAAGCTTGGTGAAAGGCATGCAAAATTATTTATCTGACTTGGAAAAAGGCCGCATCACCATGTCAGAAGAAGCAAGTTTTGTAATGGGTGAAAACATCGCTGCTACCGCTGGCAAAGTGGTTTTAAAAAACGAATTGATTGAATTGATTCAATACACGCCCACTGCTGCCAAAGTCTATGCCAAGCCTTTGTTGATTGTGCCGCCTTGCGTCAATAAATATTATTTGATGGATTTAGGTCCTCAAAAATCTTTGGTTGAATACTATGTTGAGCAAGGCTATAACGTCTTTTTAGTGTCTTGGCGCAGTGCCGTGGAAGAAACCAAACACTTTACTTGGGATACCTATGTTGAGCGTGGTGTCATCAGTGCCATCAATGCCGTTGCCAGCATTACCAAACAAGAAAGCATCAATGCCTTAGGCTTTTGTATTGGTGGTTTGATTTTGTCTACGGCATTGTGTGTGATGAAAGCCCGTGGCGAACAGCGTGTGGACAATTTGATTTTGATGACATCGATGGCAGACCATACCGAGCCAGGCGATATCAAATACTTCTTGTCTGAAGATGTGGTGCGCATGCGTGAAGCGAAAATAGCACAAGGCGGCATCATCAGTGGTTTAGAGTTACAGGCCACTTTCTCAGCTTTGCGCCCTGATGATTTGATTTGGAATTATGTGCAAAACAATTATTTGAAGGGCAAAACCCCGTCTTCATTTGATTTATTGTATTGGAACAATGATTCTGTCGATTTGCCATTGCCAATGCATACCTTCTTCTTGCGTCAATTTTATTTGAACAATGCTTTGACCAAACCAGGCAGCATGAGTGTTTGTGGCGTACCGATTGATTTGGCGCATTTGGATATGCCAATTTACTTCTTCTCCGCCGAAGCCGATCACATCGTGCCTTGGTTGGCGGTATATTCAGGCTTACCTTTGTATGGTGATGCTGCCGAACGCCGTTTTGTGTTGGGAGAATCAGGTCATATTGCAGGTGCTATCAATCCTGTTTCTAAAGACAGACGCAGTTATTGGACAGGCAATATTGAAGGCAAAACAGCAGAACAATGGCGCGCCAGCGCAGAAAATCACAAAGGCAGTTGGTGGAAAGACTTGAATACTTGGTTGTCTAACCGCTCAGGAAACTTGGTTGCTGCCCCACGTACATTGGGCAACACCTCACACAAAGCCGTGGCAGAAGCCCCAGGCGAATATGTACAAGCCAAAGCCATGAATGTGGTTAAAGCTCATTTGGTGTAAATTATCCAAACACCAATCATTACAATGGAGAACAATATGACTGAAGTAGTAATCGTTGCAGCAAAACGTACCGCCATCGCCAATTTCGGTGGCAGCTTGGCAAGCTTGAAAGCCGCTGATTTAGGCGCCACTGTGATCAAAGCCTTGCTAGAAGAAACTGGCGTTAAAGCTGTGGACGAAGTGATCTTGGGTCAGGTTTTGACTGCAGGTGCAGGTCAAAACCCAGCCCGTCAAGCGGCCTTAAAAGCAGGTTTGGGCATCGAAACCCCTTGTATGGTCATTAACCAAGTGTGTGGTTCAGGCTTGAAAGTGACCCATTTGGGCGCACAAGCAATCAAATCAGGCGATGCTGACATCGTGATTGTTGGTGGCCAAGAATCCATGTCTCAATCACCTTACTTGATGCCAGCGGCGCGCAATGGCTTGCGCATGGGCGATGGCAAAATTGTTGACTCTATGGTGTCTGACGGTTTGACCGATGTGTATAACAATTATCACATGGGTATTACCGCTGAAAACATTGCTGAAAAATACAATATCAGCCGCGAAGCACAAGACCAATTGGCTGTGGCATCACAAAACAAAGCCGAAGCGGCACAAACTGCGGGCAAATTCCAAGGTGAAATCGTGCCTGTATCGATTCCACAGCGCAAAGGTGATCCAATTGTGTTTGACACCGATGAGTTCATCAAAAAAGGTGCCACCATCGAATCTATCAGCAAACCAAAACCTGCTTTCAAAAAAGACGGCACAGTGACCGCAGCCAATGCATCAGGCATCAACGATGGCGCAGCAGCAGTGATGTTGATGTCTGCTGAAAAAGCAGCTGAATTGGGTTTGAAACCATTGGCGAAAATCGTCGCTTACGCATCAGCTGGTGTTGAGCCTGAAATCATGGGCATGGGTCCTGTACCTGCGGTACAAAAAACTTTGGCAAAAGCGGGTTGGACTTTGGACGAAGTGGATTTGATTGAAGCGAACGAAGCGTTTGCAGCACAAGCTTTGGGTGTGGCGGGCGAATTGAATTTTGACTTGAGCAAAGTCAATGTCAACGGCGGTGCGATTGCTTTGGGTCACCCAATTGGTGCTTCTGGTACCCGTATTTTGGTGACTTTGTTGCACGAAATGCAACGCAGCGAAGCCAAAAAAGGCTTGGCGACTTTGTGTATCGGCGGTGGCATGGGCGTGGCTTTGGCAGTTGAACGCGTGTAAATCTGTTTGATTGCAATACCATCAAGCGTCCTGTAAAAGTTTACAGGACGCTTTTTGTATCTGTTTAATATATCCAACAACCAGAACTGTCACTGTGAAAAAATTCTAATTTAATATTATTAAAATCTTTGTTCACGGCTTGGCACATTTTTGCGATTCGTTTTGTCACATGATCGCAATAATCTTGGTTATTTTCAAAGACAGATATAGCTATTCTGTTTACATTTGATTTAAGAATTTGCTTTAAGATATGGTCATCTTGCTCACCAAAACCCCAACCATAAATGGTTAAAGATTCTTTCATTTTAGGAATCACCTCATGGTAAACAGTCGACAAATACGAACTATTGTGAATGGCGGTTTCTTTTTGTTTCGTCTCACCCTCACTAACAAATATCGGCACACTCTCGCCATCATTCCAAACTCTAAAAATGCTTGCTAGCAAATTGGCCTCTACGCCGCCGCCCTTTACCTTAAATTCATACTCTTCAATATCTCTCGTCAAAATCAAATTGCCATGAGGATAAAAAACCAATGTATTAGACCATGCTCGATCAAGCGTACGACAACTCTCCCAATTTTGATTAAACTGCCCATAGCCATTAAAACAATCTTTATAAGTATGCATACGACCATTATTTTTATTCTTATTATTGCCCCACATCATCATCCAATAAATCAGCAAATCATAATTCAGTGAAATAAGAGTTTTAAATTGAGATGAGAACTTATGCATTTTTTCAAATTTATCTATCACTGAATCATAACTTGGGTGATTTTGTTGGATAGTTTGAATCAGGCAATCTCGGATATTTTGGTAAGCTTCTTCAGCAATTGTACCGTCTGGCACTTTTAAAATTTTATTAACTGTATTCGCTTGCCAAACCAATCTCAAAACCAATTCAAAATCATCGGTTTTAAAATTTTTGAATAAATCATTAACACTATCAATCATAAGACCTGCTCTGCAAGCTTTGTCTTTAAGATTTTTGTAATTAAAATCACCCGAAATAGCGATACTCGCACCATTACCCAAAAGAATAGAACCATTTTCATAACGGCTTGCAATATCCTGCCAATCATAAATTTCACGAACCATTTCCCCTCCAGCCTTCTTCAATCCAGCCTTCTTCAATATCAAATTCTATTTATAATATATGCGGATTCAACCGGTCAGCGCAACACCAATCCTACTTTTTATGTTAAAAGGATTGTTATGGTTTCCATACATGGAGCAATGACTGATGAACGTAAGAAACGAATCTGGTTTCTATGGAAGCAGGGAAAGCCTATGGCCTTCATTGCCAAAGACATTATGAAACCACCTGCGACCGTTTACTCATTTCTAGAATACCATGGTGGTATTGAACCTGATATTCGACGCCGAAAAGCGACCGATTTAACCTTGCAAGAGCGCGAATGCATTTCTCGAGCATTGGCAGCAGGACT
>NZ_KB908029.1 GCF_000382305.1 Vitreoscilla stercoraria DSM 513 | reverse complement strand
TTCAAGTCCAAAAGCTGCAGCAACATCGGTGCTATTTTAATATCATGAGTAATGCCATCGCCCACAAGAAACTCAAGCGGATTACCATGTGCATCAACTGCCAAATGAATTTTTGAACTGTTGCCGCCAATACTTTTGGCGATACTTTGATCGCCACCACCTACGGCCCCAGCACTGCTCTGATGTGCTCGAATATGAGTCGCATCAATTGAAACCCATTCCGTATCAGCGCTTTGAATCAACCTTTTGAATAATTTATAAAATAAACCTGTTGCCGACCACCTACGAAATGCTTTGAATACAGTATTGGCCTTTCCATAACAACTGGGCAAATACCGCCATTGGCAACCCGTTTTGAGGCGATAAATGATTCCTAAAAAAGTCTTTTTCAAACTGGGTTTGTCATAAACATTCAAATCTAGGAGAATGGACTTTAGCTTCTGCCATTGTTCTTCTGTGATGATGGTTGCAAGCATGGATAGAGGGCGATTAAAATTTGTTTGGCGATAATATTTTAACGTCCTCTATCCTATCCATCCAAATGTTCAACAGACCCTAATTTCATTTAAATCTTTTTCTAAAGAAGCGTTTTGGTCTAAGATATATTGGTTTGCTTTTTGAGAATTTTCCTTCAGAAAATACTGATTTTCTGCAAAAGAGAGAATAGTATCCATAAAATTGTTCATTAATGTAAAAATTAGCTCTCGTAAAGTGTGTAGCTTTTTTAAATCTAAAATAACAATTTTATTGTTTTTATTGCCATGGGCAATATGATTTCTAGAGAATAATAATGTGCTGTCTAAAATTTGACAGAGTATGCTTTGATTACTTTGATTAACTCGAAATGCAAATTTCTGTGCTGGTGGTTGATCTAAGCAAGGGTAAAAATATATGCCAAGACACTGGAAAATTTTTTTATATATTTTGGCATTTAAGTTACTTTCTGTATTAGGGTCTGTTGAACATTCACAATTTCAACTAAATCAAACTGCAAGCCAATGAAACTGTTTTTATTTTATTTGACGTTTTGCCGTATTTTTTCTACGGATATTGATGCTTATGGTATTATTATCTTAATTAAAAATAAAATGGAAATTCCAAATGTTAAAAAGATTCGAGGTTAAAAACTTTAAATCATTTAAAGACAATTTAATTTTTGATTTGAGTAAAACTAAAAATTATGCTTTTAATGAGAATTGTATTAAAAATGGAATTTGTAATAATGCAATAATTTATGGGATGAATGGTTCAGGAAAGTCGAATTTAGGACTAGCCATCTTTGATATTATTGGTCATGCTAGTGATTCATTTTCACCGTATGATTTATATTCAGATAACTATGTATATGCAGGTGCAGGGTTAAAATTAAATGACAGAGTAGTTGAGTTCAAATATGTTTTTGAATTTGAAAAAGTTGAGGTTATTTATTCCTATTCAAAAATTAGTGCCGATCATTTGGTTTCTGAAAATTTAACTATTGATGGTGCTATATTTGTAGATATTGATAGAAGCAAAACAGTTAATAAAAATAAACGAACAACTAAAGCTGTTATTAACTTCAAAGGAACAGAGTCCCTTAATAAAGACATTGAAAACGATAGTTTATCTATATTAATGTATTTGAAATCAAATGCCAATCTTGATAAAAGAACAAAAGTTAATAAAATTTTTTATCAAATGATAAATTTTATAGATGGGATGCTTTACTTTAGGTCACTTAGTGATAACAAATTTATTGGAACTCATGTTTCAAATCAAAAGAGCATTGTGTTAGATATTATTGAGCGAGATAAAATTGAAGATTTTGAATCTTTTTTAAATAAAGTTGGTATTAAATGTAAGCTTATTAAACATTTAAACGATATTTGTTTTGATATAGAAGGTGTTCCAGTTTCTTTCTTTGATATAGCATCCAGTGGTACCAAAGCACTGGCATTATTTTATTTTTGGATTAGTAGAATTAGTGAAGAGAAAATAAACTTTTTGTTTATAGATGAATTTGATGCTTTTTATCATTATGAATTGTCAAAAGAAATCGTTGAAATGCTTAAAAAGCAAAATATTCAAATTGTGTTAACTACTCATAATACATCTATTATGACAAATGATTTAATGAGACCTGATTGTTATTTTGTAATTCATAATCAGCAAATTAACTCGTTACCATATTTGACAGAAAAAGAATTAAGATTCGCTCATAATCTTGAAAAATTGTACAGAGCTAGTGCGTTTGATTCTAATGATAATGACTCAGAGTAATAATAATGGCCAACCAAAAATTTCTGATTATTGTAGAGGGTGAGAAAGCTGAAGTTGAAGTTATTAAATCATTGAAAAATTCTGGATTATTTCCTATTAATAATGAAGTTATTGCATATTGTGGAGATATCCATCAATTGTACAATTTATATACAAAATTGTCTGATGACGATGGTCTAGATATTATTGGTCTTTTAATTGCTAAAAAATTAATCAGCCCTACATCTAAACGAGATGATTTTGCCGAGATTTACTTATTTTTTGATTATGATATTCAAGCTTTAACTTACAAGGATGATCAAGGTAAGAAAACTATTAATGTCGACCTAGGTAATGAGCAAATTAATAAAATGCTAAAGTATTTTGATGATGAAACAGGGAATGGTAAATTATTTATCAGCTATCCAATGGTTGAGTCTGTGAAAAAATGCCTATGTTATCCAAATTTAGATGCATTTATTGAATGTAAAGTTGATAACATCTATGATTATTTATCTACTTTTAAGGAATACTGTAGGGAGCATGCTTTTGATAAAAACTGTGGATTTTCAAGAATAGATTTGCATCAATGGATAGAAATAATTGATTTTTCATGCAAAAAATCAAATTCCCTTACCACTGGAGATAAAAATTTTCCAGTGGATATAGTAAGTCAATACGATATTTTTTTAGTTCAAAAGATTCAATATATTTATCTGTTATCCGCCTTTCCACTTATGTTGCTCCATTATTATGGCTCAGAAAAATTGCAACAGAATTTGTTGAAAGCTAGAGATACGTTGCAAAATGCCAATACCGTACAATATGAGACTGAAGCTTAGGGAACGCTCCGAACCCCCCACCCAAACCCAGCCTACAATATCGCTTGTGGGTTTTTCTTTGCCCGCTGTTTGACCATTCGCCGATGCGCATCGGTAGCAGACAAGCCAAAAATCCACCCATAACGGGTTGTCTGCGTGAATGGCCAAGCATCTCAAATCTTATGGGTGTAGGTGGACAAATGAATATTATTACTTTCAATCAAGTGGTTTTGAATCCTGTGGCACAAGCTGACAATCAAATTTGGGTGACTTCTGCCGAGCTTGCCAAAGCGCTAGGCTATTCTCGAGCAGACTCCATTAATAAGGTATTTGAGCGCAATTCTGATGAATTTACCAATAAAATGAGCCGCTACGTCAATTTGACGTATCGGAATAAAAACAATGAGTTGGATAATAATAATTTCCGTATTTTCAGCTTGCGAGGCTGTCACTTGATTGCCATGTTTGCCAAAACTGAAGTGGCCAAACAGTTTCGTAAATGGGTGTTGGATTTGATTGAACAGCAAATGCACAATAGCCAATACCATCAAATCAACATCATGCAGCAATACTGCACCATGCAAGTTCACAAAAGCCGTGAAGAATTGGATGCATCACAATGCGGTAAAGGCTTATCAAAATGGAAACAGCGCAAGAAATGGTATGCCCAAGAGCTGCCTAAATTAGAAAACCAATTACAACCATTATTGGCCAATTTAAATTTGCCTGATGCTGATGAGGTAGCACCTTATGTCCACTAACAATACAGGCCGCCAAGATGTGGTCAAAGAAGCGTTTGTTCGCTATATCATGGCTGGCATTGATGAAATGCTACCCATCACACCAGCGCTACAAAAATTCAACAACATGCCGCGATCAAGTCGTTTACGAGTGTGCCCAAGCCGTATGGTGGACGATGTCCAAGACATGCTCAATACCTACCGTCGCAGCAGCGATGTCAACGGAAAAGCCATCGATTCGCCATTGCCGGTGATGTTTATTGCCTTTGCCAAAGAAACCTCACCAATTCCGACAGATAGAGGCCGCAGCGTGGCAGATTTTCAAACATTGAATTTGAACGAGACCAGTGGCTTTTACCAGGTATGTATGCAGCACAAGTCTTGGCGCTGTCAGTTGGTGTTTGTGGCGCATGAACATGAAACGGCCACAGCCATGACCGATCAGATGCGTTTGTACATGCAGCGCTTCAAAAATCACCGCTGGCAAATCCCTTGGCATCATGATGGTGAAGATTTTGAGACCACTGGCACGTTTGAAGATGGTTTTGAGCCCATGGACTCTGTCATTGATGTGGATGGTGGTCGCAAGAACATCACCATTTTTGCTTGGGACCTGACTTTAAACTATGTCTTGCCGTTTGTGGGCGATAAGGTCACCGCCATCAATGCAACCGATGCCAATATTCAGGTGAAGCCATGATGATTCAAATGGCCAATGGCCACAGTATAGACGGTGATTTGATTGTCGATGCCACGCTGCGTGACAGTTTGACCCCTGTACCGGTCACGTTTGAAGCCACCATCCGTTTGAAAGAGTCATTTGCCAATCAGCTTTTGGAAGGCATGGAAGTCAAAGTAGGGCGTGACCAAACGCCCATGGTGATTAAATACGTGCGTGACTCTATCAGCAGTGTCTATCAAGGCGGTATGGTGCAAATCCGCTACTTCATTGCCTTACACAAAAACTCTGAAGGCATCAGCCATCGGGCGGTCAAAGGTATTTTTTTAGAAAACACCACCTTATCCGAAATCTACAAAGCTTGCGGTGGTAAGTCTGAGATAGGCAAAGACTTTGCGGTGCCCAAGTTTTACTGCTTCAAAGGCGAAACACCCAGCTATTTGATTGCCCGTGTGTGCCAAGAACATGGCGGTGTAGTGCGTTGGATGCCAGAGGGTGACCGCTTGGAGTTTACCCGCATCAATGACTTATTTGGCCAAGAGCCGATTATGAAGCTGCAAACCTTAGCCGACTACACCCAAAAGTCAGGCTTTTTAGAGCGTCATGAATTGCCCGCTTACATCAGTTGCGCACCCGATGGCAGCATCGTAAAAGGCAACTTTGACAAAGACCGCAATGTTGAATTCATGCCGCATAAAACTGAAGCCCAATTGAACAGCATGACCGATGTATTGCTCAATGCCAAAGAGATTCCCAGTCAATTTGCACCTGATGTACACAGTGGTCAATTAATAGATGGTGGGAAAATCAAATTTGCCATCATTACCGCCGCCCATTCATTCAGGCAGGGTGCAGGCAATGGCGGCGAAGAAAGCCAATCCGTATTTTGGACAGGAGTGAAACAATAATGGCTCTTTATCCTGCGGTAGTTGAATCTTACGATGGCCAACGCCGTCGTGCACGCATTGCCATCCCTGGTATGACCGATGGTTCCAATGTTTATCCCGAAGCCGAACTGATGTATCCGTTAGGTGACAGCCACAACGACACCGAAATTGAAATTGAAGCTGGTGATATTGTGTACATTGATTTTTTGATTCAAAACGATTGGCGTTATCCCATTATTATGGGTTATCGGCAGCCTGAAACCGGTAATTTGGTGGGTATCCGTCGTTGGCGCCAAAAGCGCATTGAATTGATTGCGGATCACGTACTGATTGACTGCAAAACCATGGAAGTGACCGGGGATGTGACCATTAAAGGCCTTTTAAGCGTCCTGAAAACACTGACAGTGGCTTTGTTAACCCAGTTGTTGAGTGGTTTGACTGTGAAAGGCACGATGACCAACAATGATAAAGATGTCGGCTCTACCCACAAACACAATGAAAACGGCGATGGTGGTGGTACGACAAGTCCACCCATCTGATGAACGTAAAACAAATAGCCCCTATTCTTGTGACTCCCAACCAAATAAGTTAGGCAAAAATAGGGGAGTTGTTAATGGTGATTATATTTATTAATACAAATATTGAATATAGGGAACGGTCCGAAAAGGCCGTTTTTTTCATTCTTACAATGGAATCACTTTTAATTCAAAGGTGAAACCGATGCAACAGATTACTTTAACAGCTCAAGAGGCTGAGCGTGCCAAAGATTTGAACGTGGCTTGGATGCAAAAATGGCTAAATGTACACGGTGCTTATCCCATTTTAGAGGTGGATGGCGTTGGTGGTAGTTTGACGCGTGCTGCGATTATTCAAATTTTCGCAAATAAACAAGCCTTTCCAATTTATGAATACCAATTGCAAGCCATTGCCGAGCAATTAGGTGATGTGAATACCAAGCGTATTAAAGCAGTGGCTGTTGTTGAGAGTGGTCCCTATGGTGGCTGGTTTGCTTCAGGATTGCCAGTTATTTTGTACGAACGCCATAAGTTCTGGGAATGGGTGCAAGATAAAAGCAAACGAGTGTTATCGTGGTTTTCCAATCCAAAAGCAGGTGACTACACTATGGATGCGAATAACAACGGCATCAATGATTCTTGGGAAAAACTCTCTTATGCGGCCTGCAAAGACCCACTGGCAGCTTTTCAAGCCATTAGCATTGGTAAATTTCAAGTTTTAGGACGCTGGTACCGTGAATGTGGCTATAACCATCCGATTGAAATGTTGTGGGCAGCCCGTAACAGCGAATTGGCTCACTATGAAATGTTGCGTGATTACATTTTGAAGGTGGCCAATTTGAAAGCGGCATTTTTACGCATCAGCAGCCATCCTGAAGACTGTCGTGCGTTTGCCAAAGGCTACAACGGCCCCGCATATGAAAAGTATGCCTACCATACCAAGATTGCAAAGGAAATGCGATGAGTGCAGAAACCACGATTGCAGGATACTTGGCGGCTTGGTTGGGTGCTGGCTTCATGACGCTGATTGGATCGCTGCCAGCAGAGTGTTTTTTTGCAGGTTGTTTTTTGGGGTTTTGTTTGGTCGGTGTACACAGCCGTGTGACCCGTTGGAACAGCGTCGCCACCATTGTGATCACATCTTTTGTGGCAGGCAGCTTGCCACCATTCTTTGGCATGTGGTTAGGCTTACCACGTGAAGGCTATTTGTTTGTGGCAGTATTTTCAGCCATTGCTTGGCCATTCATTTCATTGCGTTTGCATGAAGCATTTTTTGCTACATGTAATAAATTGATTTTGGCCATGCCTGACATATTGCCAGATGTGATTAAAAAGTTGCTGAGTAAGAAATGGGGAGGTGGCTAAGATGGTGATTTTACAATTGGCCATCTTGGCTGTGATGTTTGTTTTTTCGGCTTGCGTGGTGGCCAAAGAACGGTTTTGTTTAAATTGCCAATATGACGTGGTGCGTTTGCTGTTTCATGCGTCGTTTGGCACTTATGCCATGGCACGAATCTATTGCTTACTCAAATACAATCCAGAAGTTATGTGGTGGTTGATAAGAATAGAGATTGTATTGGTTATTGTGATTTGCTTACGCTTTTTAAGAAATTTAAAAATAAGTGAAAGCAAATCTTTGAGCAACTAGATAATGGTCATGATAATTTGTATAACAAAAAAATTAATGGCAAGCTGAACATTAATGAAGCTTTAAAACATCACTCAAAAGAGCCCACTAAAGTGGGTTCTTTTGTATTTGAGAGTGTGCTAACCTTTGTTTGGTAAAGCATCTTGCTTTCGGTAAGCATCAATCATGTTGGCCCAATCTTGCATTAAAATCCTGCGCTCGGCCTCGTATTCGGCTTTGTTGTACACGCCTCTGATGGATCCATCCGTATGCGCCAAACACTTCTCAATGTGGTCTGTGTTATAGCCTTTCTCGTGCAGTATGGTTGAAGCTGTGCGTCTAAAGTCATGGATGACAAAGCTTTCAAATTTATGTTTGGCCATCACTCGCTCAATGATTCTTGATGCCGCTCGGTTGACGCTTGATACATTCATTGGCTTGCGCTTATTGCCACGAGCGGCAAATAAAAATTCACTGCCGTGGCTGTGTATTTTGAGTGCGCCAATCAGCTCACAGGCTTGGTCGGACAAATAAACATTGTGCTCACGCCGCGCTTTCATGCGTTCTGCAGGTATGGTCCATACTTTTGATTCAAGATCGATTTCATCCCATTTGGCATTGACTACTTCTGACTTGCGTAACATGGTCAATAGTAGCAGCTTGATAGCAATGATTACTGTTGGGTAGGTTTCGCATTCATCAATTTCAGATAGAAACAAACCAATGTCTTTGGGCGTTAAAGAGCGACTACGTGGTTTGCCTCGGTAATAACCTTTGTTTTCTATCGTTGATGCTGGATTGTGTATGTCCAAGCCTTTTAAGATTGCATACTTATAAATGGCATTGAATATGTCACGCACACGTGTGGCAGTCGTAGGTGCCCCTCGTTCAAGTATGGTTTCGCAAAGCGTCCTGATGTGCGTTGCCTTGATTTCGGTTAGAAGCTTGCGCTCAAACTGCGGCTTGATTTCGGCAGCATAGGTACCGGCTTTTACTTTACGAGTTGATTCTGCCAGTTCAGTATGGTTGAAATACTTTAGCCACCATTCGTCAATGGTGTTCCCTTGCTGATTTTGTTTTCTGTCTTTTTTGGCTTGTTGTGGGCTGATGCCTTGGTTGAGCAGCTTTTTGGCTTCAAGCAATATTTCTCTCGCCTCTGCCAAGCTAATAATGCCGTACTTGCCTATGGTTAAGGTTTCACGTCTGCCATTGAAACGGTAATCGTAGCGAAAGACTTTCGAGCCAGTCGGGTTGATCATGACATATAGACCATCTCTGTCTGACTCTTTGTAAGTTTTTTCTTTGGGTTTTAATGCTTTGATTTTTGTATCGCTGAGCATGACGGTAAATTTTCACGGTGTTTTTGACTGTTGCTGATTTTACCGTTTTGCTTACCGTCAAATCAATGAAATGATTTGAAATGATATGAAATAGAGGGAAAAGAAAAACCCTGCTAGATGCAGGGTTTGATTGAAGATTTGAAATGAGCTGAAATGTCATGAAACGAGTTTCAATTATTCCCACTCAATCGTTGCAGGTGGTTTGCCTGATACGTCGTAAACCACACGGTTGATGCCGCGCACTTCGTTGATGATGCGGTTAGATACGGTGCCCAACAAATCGTATGGCAAGTGTGCCCAATGCGCCGTCATGAAGTCGTTGGTAATCACTGCACGCAATGCCACCACGTATTCGTAAGTGCGGCCGTCACCCATCACGCCAACCGATTTGACAGGTAAGAACACAGCGAAAGCTTGGCTGGTTTTGTCGTACCAAGACACACCGTTTTCATCTTTAAAATTGCGCAATTCTTGGATGAAAATGTCATCCGCGCGACGCAATAAATCAGCATATTCTGCTTTGACTTCACCCAAAATACGCACACCTAAGCCAGGGCCTGGGAATGGATGACGATAGACCATTTCGCGAGGTAAACCCAATGCCACGCCCAATTCACGTACTTCGTCTTTGAACAAGTCGCGCAATGGTTCTAGCAATTGTAAATGCATGTCTTCTGGCAAACCACCCACATTGTGGTGCGATTTAATCGCATGGGCTTTGTTTTTCTTACCGCCTGCAGATTCAATCACATCCGGGTAAATGGTGCCTTGTGCCAACCATTTGGCATTGGTTAATTTGCCAGATTCCTCTTGGAAAACTTCCACGAACTCAGCGCCAATGATTTTGCGTTTTTTCTCAGGGTCGGTTTCACCAGCCAATTTGCCCATGAACACGTCCGATGCGTTGACTTGAATCACTTTCACGCCCAAATTGCGCGCGAACATGTCCATCACCATATCGCCTTCGTTTAAGCGTAATAAACCGTGGTCAACAAACACGCAAGTCAATTGACTACCGATGGCACGGTGAATCAATGCTGCAGCAACAGAGGAATCCACGCCGCCAGACAAGCCTAAAATCACTTCATCAGAACCCACTTGTTCGCGAATTTTCGCAACGGCTTCTTCGATGTAGTTAGGCATGGTCCAGCTTGGTTTGGCACCACAAATGTTCAGCACAAATTGGTTTAAGATTTCGCGACCTTTAACAGTGTGGGTCACTTCTGGGTGAAATTGTACCCCGTAGAAGTTTTTAGCTGTATTTTGCATGATGGCAACAGGGCAGCTTGGCGTATGACCTACGATTTCAAAGTTCTCAGGCAAACGAGACACTTTGTCACCGTGGCTCATCCATACTTCCATGGTGTTGTCCGCATCGGCCAAATCCGCTAACAATGGGCTCGCTGCCACATTGACTTTGGCATAACCAAATTCGCGTTGGTTACCAGCAGACACTTCGCCGCCCATCACATGCGCCATCCATTGCATGCCATAACAAATGCCCAAAACAGGCACGCCCAATTCCAATAAACCAGTGTCTGCTTGGTAGTCTGATTCGTAAACCGAGTTAGGGCCGCCAGACAAAATAATGCCGCTTGGATTAAAAGCTTTGATGTCTTCTAAAGACATATCGAACGGGTGTAATTCACAATATACATGGGCTTCACGAACACGGCGCGCAATCAATTGCGTCACTTGTGAGCCGAAATCTAAAATCAGGATTTTGTCCATCAGAATTCTCTAATCAATCTTTGGGTGGAGGTGTAGGGCGAGCATATTTATCGGGTACGAGATTGCTGCGAGAAAGCAACAACAGCAAACCCAACCAAACCATGCCCGCCGAAAAAATGTGCGACAAACCAAAAATGTATTCGTGATACAAATAAATGGCTGCGCCCAAATACATTAAAAATGGTCCTGCCACGATGGATTGTTTGTTCAAACCATCCATGACCATGACCAAAAAGCCAAAAACCGCCAAGCCTATTGCGAAAATAGAGGCGGTGTCGGGCAATAAATCAGTCGATTTTAAAAACCAAATGCAGCCTGAAATAATCAGCAGCAATGGGAAAAATAAGGATCGGCTACGCATGTTTACAGGACGCTTTCATCAATTAACGAGCATTTTTCATGATGCGTTGTTTTTCGCGCTGCCAGTCTTTTTCTTTCGCACTTTCACGTTTGTCGTGTTGTTTTTTACCTTTGGCCAAACCAATGTCGATTTTAATGCGGCCATGGTTATAATGCAGATTCAATGGCACAACGGTATAACCATCACGCTCAACTTGGCCATACCATTTGTCGATTTGGCGGCGATTCATCAATAATTTGCGTGAACGGGTCACATCGGGTTTGATGTGGGTCGAGGCTTCAGGCAAAGGGGTGATGTGGCAGCCAATCAAATAAAAATCGCCATCACGATAATAAATATAGCTTTCTTTCAATTGCACACGGCCAGCACGGATGGCTTTGACTTCCCATCCTTCTAATACCAAACCAGCTTCCAATTGTTCTTCGATGAAAAAATCATGGAAGGCTTTTCTATTGTTAATAATGCTCATGGCGTATCCCCAAGTAACAAGATGCTATTTTAACAGAAAGCGCGGCATCAGTGGATTTTCGCCGCAGGGCAATTGATGGCATAATAGCGTTTGCTTATTTTTTGCTTTTAAAGATTTGAATGAACACTGTTAAAAAGAATGTGTTGGTGACCCACACCGCCGAGCAAATGTTCGCTTTGGTAGACGATATTGAAAATTATGCTGATTTTTTGCCATGGTGTGGTCAGTCTGTGGTGCACAAGCGTGAAAACAATGTGGTAGAAGCCACGGTTGGGATTGATTACATGCGCTTGAAACAAGGTTTTTCAACCCGCAATACCAATATTCCCAATCGTGAAATTCGCATGCAATTGCTCGAAGGACCATTCAAGTCTTTGGAAGGCATATGGAAATTCACTTCATTTGATGAAATCGGTTGCCGCATTGATTTTCATTTGGAATATGAGTTTGCCAATAGTTTGATTTCCAGAGTGATTGCGCCTGTGTTTGGTCGCATTTCGTCGACTTTGGTCGACTCATTCATCAAAGAGGCCGATCAGCGTTATGGTAAATGAGATATTGGTAGAAGTCGTCTTTGCCACACAACAACAGCAAACTGTCATTGCGTTGAGTGTGAGCATGGGTACGACGGCTTTACAGGCCGCTCAATTAAGTGGTTTGTATGATGAATATCCACATATTCAAGATTACCCTTTGGGCGTGTATGGCAAAGTGGTAGCGCAAGACTATGTGTTAGAAGCACACGACCGCATTGAAATTTACCGCCCTTTATTGGTCGACCCGAAAGAAAACCGCCGCCGCCGTGCAGCACAAAACAAAGATTGATGGTTTATGAAAATACAAATGATTGTGGGCTTGGGCAATATTGGTCCTGAATACGAACATACCCGCCACAATGCAGGTTGGTGGATGATAGATGAATTGGCCGCTACTTGGGGCGCATCGTTTCGTGAAGACAAAAAATATTTTGGTAAAGTCGCCAAAGCCAACACGCCACAAGGCGAAGTGTGGTTGATGAAGCCCTCGTTGTATATGAATAAATCGGGTCAATCGGTGAGTGCCTTGGCGCAGTTTTTCAAAATTCCTGTGGAAGCCATTTTGGTGTTACACGATGAATTGGATATCGCCCCTGGACAAATTCGTTTGAAGCAAGGTGGTGGCAATGGTGGACACAATGGTTTGAAAGACATTCAAGCGAAAATGGGCAGTGCCAATTTTTGGCGTTTGCGTTTGGGCATAGGACATCCCGGTGACAAAAGTTTGGTTTCGGCATTTGTGTTGAACAAACCCAGTCGCGATGACCGAGACGCGATTGACGATGCCATTTGGCGCGCGCGCGGTGAAATCAACACCATGATTGCAGGCGATATGGACGCTGCCATCCGTGTGTTACACAGTGGCAATCCCAAATAAGTTGCCATAAGTTGACTGATGAAAAACGGTTAATACCAAGCGTCCTGTAAATGTTTACAGGACGCTTGTTTTTATTATTTTAAATCAAATTCTTTAACGTCAATGCCATTTCTGTTCAATGTGTCGTGTATGCTTTGTTTGATTGTTTCTTCAATATCTTGTTTTAAGATGAAAGAAATAAAGTCTAAACACTTACCATTAATATGATAAAAATTTGGTTGTAATTTTAAATATTGGTTTAATAACTGAGCCCATTGAGTTATGTCTTGTGGTTTTAATTGTTCTTGTTTTTCTCTTATTAGTAGCAACCAAGATGAATGAGCATTAAGGTTATCAGATTGCATTAAAAATTCGTATATTTGAGGTATCCAATCGGGACAATTTACCGAAAGCATCCACAAGCATTCATATTCTGAGGCATCCAATTTGCCACCCACGCCATGGTCTCTTTGTTGCCAATATTGAACCATCCAATCAGGGATGGCTTCACAACGGCGACTGTTTGTGTCCGAGTATTTTGCTTTTAAAATGTCGGTTAGGATTTTGGTCAGATTTTTTGACAAAGGTGCTGAGGCAAGCTTTAAAAACCAATTGATGCTGTCGGTAGCATTGGAATGGTAGTTAAGGCTAATACTCCATAAATATAAGTTTAAGCACCTCTTGTCAAAATCTGACAATAGGTTATCTTGTGGCTTATGAGATTGAAGCAATGTTTTCAAATCAGTTTCAATGAGGCCGTAAGTGTGGACAGTCAATTGATTGTTCATTAAAAATCCAGACCAAGCCAATAAGTGTTGAGGATGCGTGGTATTTAAATAAGGCAATAATTTTTCATGCGCAAAATCAGGTTGATGGTGTTCAAAAAATCCATATTGTGCCATCAAAAGATGAATGACATGCCCTGAGTTGTCGTTTTTTAATGAGGATTTAATGGCACTAAAAGACTGTGTTTGATTGTGAATATTTTCGGTTTGAATGCTTTTTTCAAAAGCCATTATCAGATAACTGATAACGTAACCGATGTTGCTATTGTAGACATTGGCATGTTCTCCAAAAGCATAATATGTTGAGGGAAATCCTGATTGACTATCAATGGCTTGTTCTTGAAGCAAAGTACTCACCAATCGATTTGGCTGTGTGGTGCTTTCAGACTGGTTTTTGAAAAAGGCATTGCGGTGGGTTTGGTCGATTAAATTGCATAATAAATTTGAATATTGTTTTATCGGTAAGGTTTGGAAATATTTAAAACAAGCGTCCCATTGCTTTAAGTCGGTAAATTGCCACTGAGCAAAACCAGAAATGACTTGATGCAGCTTTTTTGTATTGTTTTGCGTATCAATAGCATGCTGGATGAATGCCATTGCCCAAGTAGGGTTTTGTTGGCAGGCTTGGATAATTTCTCGCCACAATCCTTCTGTATCTGGTTCAGAGCCATCCCAAGATTGTTGGTTGTAGGTGAGTAACTCATCAAACCAAGCTGCGTCTTGTTGAGCCAATAATTGTTCTGATGGGTATGGGCTGCGAGGGCTGATGACGCTAGCCTCTCCAATAAATATATGAAGATACGGGTTATCTGACAATTGGTAGTGGGGATGCAGTTGTTTTTGTTGTTGGTAGTAAGCATCAATAGCAGAATCGGTGGCGTGGCATTGTTTGAGCCAAAATGCCCACTGTTCACAATGACCATTGTCTTGATTCGGATAGTCATTCAAACTTTCAATAACCAATTCGATATTGTCATCTGACAAATTCATCAAACAGTGTTTAAAAAAATCAAATATTTCAGCATGAAAATCCAAAGCATGCATGTCTAGGGTATTGGTAACCAGAGTGAATTTTTCATCTGCTGTGTAAGCAGGATGATGGGCAATGGTGTACAAAGCCAGCTTTTGCAGTAACACGTTTTTTTGAGGCAAATATTCATTCGCCCATGCCCAAGTTTGTTCTGTAGACATTTCAGGCCGCATCAGGACTTGGTAACAAGCATCAACCAATTGGTAAGCCATGGCTTGCAAGAATTCAGGATACTCATCAATTTGTTGCCAAATACAGGGTTTATAAAATTGAATGACGATTGATGAGTCATATCTGTTTTGATTGGGAATGGAAAAAATATCCAATAAATAAGAATGTTGCTTTAAAGCTTGGACGCAAATGTCTAAGATGGTGGTGGCAGGTAACTGCATAAAGCTGGAGTTGGGATGCAATAGGCACTCTAAAGAATGTTCATCAATATTGTATTGAAGAGTGGTTTTTTCTGAGCTTGATGAATCAAAACGCACATGCAGTAACAACAACTGTCTGAACAGCGCTTCGAGTTCTTGATGGCAATTGTGTTTTAAAAGAAATGGGGCAATGTGTTTAGAGGCGGGCTCAATTAAAAATATATGGTTGTATTCAGCAATATCAATATGTGGCGTTAATAAATGCAACCAACATTGTACAAATTGAATGTCTACTGTTACATCGTTTTTTTCTAAGCTTTGGTCAATGGTACGTAAAAGGGTTCGAGCCGAAATTGGCTTGGCATAGTATTTTTGAAACAAGCGCATCATCGTTGGTGCTGATTGATACCAAAAACGGTCGAGCAAGACAAAAGCTGTATTTTCTTGTAATAGAATTTTCGACTGAGGGTATTTGTTTTGTAACTGCTCTAAAATATTTGGCCAAGCTGGATGTTGGATTTGAAGTAAAAAATAACGTAATAATTCTGGTTTGCTGTAGAGATAATGCAAATATTGCTAAGCGGTGTCTGATAAGTTTTCAGGCCGCCCTTCAATGTCTTGAACCAATTGTTGGATGTGGGCTTGTTGTTCTGAAAAACTCCAGTTAAGACAGTCGGCCAAAGCTTCAATGCCCGTGTTTAGCGCTTGATGGCCATGTTCTTGGCTCACAAAATAGGGAATGTGGGTCATACCTAATAATTCCCAACGGCGCGCTTCGGCTTCTTGATTTTCAGCAGTGACCGATGAAATACCAAATAATTTTTGTGTGGTGTTTTGTGAAGTAGAGCGTGCCAAATACTTCATGATGGTGTCGTTATAAGAGTAACCAATGAACAACACCGTATATTGAGAAAACACCCTTGTGATAAAGCGCCGTGCCCAACCTTCGGTCAAATACGCTCTGCCAAAATCTCGGTCTGACAAAATGATAGATTCTTTGTCTTCCAAACTGCCATGCAAATGCACAATCCCTTCTACCACATCGCCTTGGGGCAAATTGGGGGCAATGCTGGTGGTTTTGATTGTTTTATTTTGTAATTGGGCGGCTTTTTGAAGCATGCGTTCAAAATTGGTAGTGATGATGCGCACAGGATTGTGAGCAAACAAACGGATGATTTGATGGTGTAGGTGATTGGGCTCTAAATCACTATCTTTTAAATGATGTAAACATTGTGCTTTGATATCGATTTTTCCGCTGTCTTGTGCCTCACCCAAACGTTCTTCTGGCGCACGGTATTGTGCTTTCCAAGTGGCATCTATTAATTGCTTTTTCAAATCCGCATCAATATTCAAGTGTTGAATTTGATTGCTTAATGAAGATGGTGATTGTGCTTTGTGACCTGTGATAATCAGTTGGGTCAAATCTTCAAAATTCATCAAGTTGGTCGGCGCACCCATCGAAACACCTGCACCTACAAAAACAACCAATCGATCTTGCTGAAGCGCTTCGATAATGGCAATTGGGATGTTTAATTCACCAAAACGTAAGGTTGGTTTTTGCATGGTTCTGTCCAAATGAAATGAATATTGAAGTTGCTAAAATATTTATATCAGATAATTGGATTTGAGTGGTAATTGAAATCGAAGTGCAAATAAAAGCGTCCTGTAAACCTTTACAGGACGCTTGTTAGATTCAAACAGCTTCAAAATTACAAACTGAATTCGCGCATCAAAATTTCTTGTAAATTGGTTTCTTTTTCAGGTGAATCAGGATACGCGCGGATGTAAGAGCCGTCTGCTTGCATATCCCAAGCTTTGGCATTGTCTTCTAATGCCAAAGTCAAGGTTTCGCGAATCACGCGTTGCTTTAATTGTGGGTCTAGCACTGGTACGCAAGTTTCAATGCGGCGGAAGAAATTTCGCCCCATCCAATCTGCAGAAGAGATGAAAACCTCACTTTTGCCCGCATTCCCAAAATAAAACACACGCGAGTGTTCGAGCAAACGCCCAACAATCGAACGCACACGAATATTGTCTGACAAGCCTGCGACACCGGGTTTTAACACACACATCCCGCGCACAATCAAATCGATTTTCACACCCGCTTGACTGGCGTCATACAGTTTTTGAATGATGCTAGGCTCAACCAAAGAATTCATTTTTGCCATCACATGCCCTTGACCGCCTGCTTGGACGTGTGCCATTTCACGTTCGATTTTGTCGAGCAACATCGGGTGCAAAGTGAACGGACTTTGGAACAATTTGTTCAAATGGCTCGGTTGTCCCAAACCTGTGATTTCCATGAACAATTGGTTTACGTCTTGACAAATGGGTTCGTTGGCAGTGAGTAAGCCTAAATCGGTGTATAAACGCGAGGTGCCTTGATGGTAGTTGCCTGTGCCTAAGTGGGCGTAAGATTTCAGGATGCCATTCTCGCGACGAATGACCAAAGCCATTTTGGCATGGACTTTATAGCCAAAGACGCCATACACCACATGAGCGCCGACTTGTTCTAATTGGCTGGCCCAATTGACGTTGGTTTCTTCGTCAAAGCGTGCCATCAATTCCATCACTACCGTCACTTGTTTGCCCAATAAGGCGGCCTGTAACAAGGCTTTGACCAAATCGGAATTATTGCCTGTGCGGTAAATCGTCATTTTGATGGCAACCACAGCAGGGTCTTTGGCCGCTTGTTTGACCAAATCCACTACCGATTGGAAAGATTGGTAAGGGTGGTGTAGCAACACATCGCGCTCGGCCAAAGTTTCAAAAATCTTTTCGCGGTGTTGGCGCAACTTTTTTGGGATGCTCGGGCGAAATATGTTGAATTTCAATTCTGGCTTATCCACCATATCGGTGACGGCCATCAAACGCACTAAGTTGACAGGGCCGTTAACCACATACATGGCGTCTTCGCTTAATTGAAATTGCTCTAATAAAAAGTCGACCACATGAGCAGGACACGTATTGGTAATTTCCAAGCGCACGGCTTCGCCAAATTGGCGATCACGCAATTCGCCTTGAATGGCGGTGCGCAAGTTTTTCAAATCTTCTTCGTCTACGGTCAAATCACTGTCACGAGTGACACGGAATTGGTGGCAACCTTTGACTTCCATGCCTGAAAATAAGGTGTCAATGTGAGCATGCATGATGGATGACAAGAAAACAAAACCGTCCTCGCCTTCGCTTAAATGTGATGGTAATTTGACCACACGTGGCAAAATGCGCGGCGCTTGAACAATCGCCATGCCTGATTCGCGGCCAAACGCGTCTTTGCCATCGAGTTCTACGGCAAAATTCAAAGATTTGTTCATCAAGCGAGGGAAGGGATGCGATGGGTCCAAACCAATAGGCGTTAAAATTGGTTTCAATTCACGGTGAAAATATTGTTCAATCCAAGCCGTTTGTTCTTTCGACCATTCTCGGCGGCGATAAAAACGGATGCCTTGTTGTTGTAAGGCTGGCACCAATTTCTGGTTGAACATTTGGTATTGCTCTTGCACGATGGCGCGAGTTTCGGCAATGACATTGTGTATCACTTGCTGTGGTAATTCACCATTGGGCAATGGCAGATGACCGTTGATTTTTTGCTGTTGTTTGAGCCATGCCATGCGCACTTCAAAAAATTCATCTAAATTCGAAGAAACAATGCATAAAAATTTTAAGCGCTCCAATAAGGGCACGCGCTCATCGTTCGCTTGCGCCAATACACGGCGGTTAAATGCCAATAAACTCATTTCACGGCACAGTAAATTAGCAGCTTGGGGCATGACACTTCCTTTAATCAAAAAACTTTTAAATTCTAAACCATCTTTTGGTCATTTTTATGACGTTTGATAAAAATAATCTGCTGGTAAAGTGAAGATACAAAAAAACCGGCTATTAGCCGGTCTGGATTAAGCACTAGGGGGCGTATAGCCGCTGATACCATCTACAGATTCACCAAAGAAATAGTTTTCCATTTGTTGGGTGATGTATTGGCGGGCACGTGGGTCGGCTAAGCTCAAGCGGTTTTCATTGATGAGCATGGTTTGGTAGTTCAACCAACCTTCCCAAGCCTCTTGAGAAACATGGTCAAAAATCTTTTGACCCAAAGCATTGGGTAAGGGAGCAAATTTCATACCAGGCAATTCTTTGCCTAATTTCGCACATTGAACCATACGTGTCATGTGTTGTTTCCTTCAAAATGAGTGTGTCGATGTCTTTATTGTAAACGATGGCAGCGTTTTTGCCCATCAAAGCGGCAACACAAAAACATGTGAGCCACGTGCGTCTTGATGGTATTGGCGTTGGCGCTCTAGTGGTAAATCCTCAATACAAGCGTCCTGAAAGCCTCTTTCGCTAAACCATTCGCCTGTATGCGTGGACAAGCAAAACAAGGTTTTGAGTTTGGCTGCTCTAGCTTGGTTTTTAACATGTTCTAAAAGCAGCTCGCCATAACCGCCTTCTTGCGCATAGGGAGATACCACCAAGCATGCCAATTCTCCCATTTTTTCATGTGGGAATTGTTTCAAAGCCACGCAGCCATAGACTTGTTCGTCGTGTTCTAACATGGCAAATTCGTTGATATGGTGATCGAGATAATCGTGGCTGCGGCGCACCAAAACGCCTTTTTCTTCGAGTGGACGGATTAATTGTATGATATCGGGAATGTCATCGCTGATGGCTTGGCGAATGTGCACAAAGGCGTTTTGTGCCAAAGATGTGCCAGAGCCGTGTTTGGTAAACAATTCTGCAAACAAGCTGCCATCCAAATGACCGCTGATGTATTGCACACGACGTACGCCGCTTTGTAAGGCTTTTAAAGTAGACGGCAACAAGCGACTGATGGCTTTGCTTTGTGGTGTTTTCTCAAACAATTCTTGAGCTTGGTTAGCAGACAAATTGCGCACCAATTGGCCTGATGCATCAAGTACGCCATCTTCTTCGTTGATGAAAACCAATTTTTCAGCCCGCAAGCCTATGGCCACTTCTGCTGCCACTTCAGCCATCGACAAGCTGTAAGTTTTACCACTTAAAGAGTGTCCCATAGGGCTGACCAAAACCATACAATGTTGCTGTAAATGTTGTTTGATCATGGCAAAGTCGATGCGGCGAATAGTGCCGCTATAACCCATGTCTATGCCATCTATTACGCCTAAGGGCTTGGCAGAAATGAAGTTGCCTGAAATCAAGCGGTTGCGGGTGAGCATTTGCGGAGAATTGCTTTGTCCGACCGATAATGCCGCTTCCAAATCAAAACGCACTTCGCCACATGCTTGTTTGACTTTAATCAGTGTGTGTTCGTTAGTGATGCGCCTGCCCAAATGTGAGGGCAGTGTGGTTTGGCTTTGCTGCATCAAATCATTGATGTATTTGCGCACACCATGCACCACCACCACTTTGATGCCCAAATTGCCTAACAAGCTGATGTCTTGTGCCAAATGGGCAAAATCAGGCGAAGCGACAATGTGGCTGCTGATGGCCAATACCACAGTTTTGTCGCGCAAATAATGAATATAGGGCGCTGCCTCTCGGAACGCCCTGACAAATGAATCGGATTCGTATGTTTCGGTCATGGAGTGAGTAATAAAAAATAGTAAAACATTTGAATAATCAACACCAAAATGGCGACGATGTTGGCAACCGTCCACATGGTATGCTCATTTTGTTGGTTGGTCACTTCGACAGTGTGAATGACAGAAGTTTGATTGTGCGCTTGCGGTTCTGCACGTGGCAATTCTAGCATCGATTGCGTGGTGCCATTGTCTTCTAAAGTGAACACCAACATGCTGTTTTCAGGCAATCTCATGGTCACGGTATTGCTATTGCCAGAGTCATTCATGCGTTTGGCAGTTTGAATCATGTCTTGAGCAGCGGCATCGTTTTCAGGTTTGGTTTCAGTATTAACAGGCTCCAGTTGCGTGTTTTGCATTTGTTGCATGGTCTGAAACATTTCGGTAAACCATTGGCGATTGGCATCGTATTCCGGAGCCATGACTTCGGTTTCTTTTAACGTGTAATTAGGACGCTCGCTGGCTTCACGCACCAACAATTCATCAATTTTACTGCTATTGGGCAAAATCGGTGTGATGTAATCATCGTTTTGCTGATCATTGGTGTGATGAGTGATCTTATCAGCAGTGTTTTTTTGAGAATCGGTAGTGTAAGATTTTTTAGGCGCGCTAGATTCTAAAGCATTGACATGGCTTAAATCTAAATTTTCAATGTCAAAGTCATCTACTGTTTCAGAGGCAATATCTGAAGAGCTTGGTTGTTGCGAAGGAGCCGTTTCGAGAGGTTTGGCGTCATCGGCATGTAAATTGGCTTTACTTGCGCTAAACCCATCAGCACCTGTATTGGAGTTGCCGTTGTCAATCACCATTTCATCTGTATGGATTGAGATATCAGGATTTTGTTTGGTATTTTTACGGCTCAATAATTTGGCCAACAAACCCATACTTTTGGCAGGTTTGACTGGCTCAACGTCATCAATCACGCCTACAAAAACATGTTCCATGACTACGGGAGCAGGTTCAGCGTTTTGGGGGGGTGATGCTGTATTAGATGGGTTACTGCTGATAGGCATAGAAGTCGGTGTGATTTTAGTCTGTGTATGTTCTTCAGCAGGAGGAGTGCTGCTGATAGAGGATTTATTGCTTGCTTGTGACATTAATTGATCTAATTGTTCCAGTGAAAGCAGATGACCGCGAGCAGGATAAGATTTGTCGCAACGGCGACATGCTACCAAGCCTTTGTTTTCTTGCAGTTGTAACAAGCTGATTTTACGAACAGTTGCACAGTTAGGACATTGTGCATGGTACATGACTTCAGAAGGATTGGTCATAATTCACCTAATAACGAAATAAAAGGATAACCCGTGTTAGCCTGATAATAATTACATTAACATAAGACTAACACAGGTTAAACCTTACATCATTAGGTTAAGCGCGCTTTTTACCAAATAAGCATGCCCAACCATCATGAATTGTAGCAGTTTGCATATCAAACCATTGTTGATACAAAGCAGAGATTTCTTCTACTTGTTCTTCTAAAATGCCTGATAAGACGATTTGACCGCCATCTTTCACGCGTCCTGAAAGCATTTGACCTAAAATGCGCAATGGATTGGCCAAAATATTGGCAACCACCACATCAAATTGGCCTTCAGGCTGAGCGTCAGGCAAATACACCTCAATGTTGACATTGTTTTGTACTGCATTGTCATGACTGGCACGAATCGCTTGCTTGTCTATGTCTACGCCGACCACTTGTGATGCACCCAATTTAGCGGCAGTAATGGCCAAAATGCCAGAACCACAGCCATAATCCAATACAGTGGCACCCACTGGCATATTGGCATCTAACCAACGCAAGCATAAAAACGTGGTTGGATGACTGCCTGTACCAAAGGCCAAGCCTGGATCTAACTCGATGTTGATGGCGCCATCTTGTGGCGCTTCATGCCAAGTTGGTGTAATCCACAAACGGTCTGACACATGAATAGGGTCAAACTGCGATTGGGTCAATTTCACCCAATCTTGGTCTTCAATTGAAGTGATTTTGTAATCGGCTTCTGCCACTTGTAAGGCAGGTGGTAACAAAGCCAAAGCTTGTTTGATATCGGCAGCCTCATCAAACATGGCAATGATGAGGCTTTGTTCCCAAATTTCTGCGCTAGGCTCGTTGGGTTCATCAAAAATCGGCTGTTCTTTGTCAGTACCTGCGTAAGCGTCTTCGATAGCGGTGCTCAAGGCACCAATTTCCATCAATTCGTCTGACAACAATTCAGCTTGTTTAGAGGCAACAACGATGTTGACTTGTTGAAATGCCATATTAAGATCCTTTTTTCGGGTGGTGCTCTTGCATCCAATGTTCTAAGTAATGGATGCTGGTGCCGCCTTCAATGAAGCCAGCATCGTCAAACAATTCACGGTGTAAAGGTGTATTGGTTTTGATACCAGTGATGGCAATCTCAGACAATGCCACACGCATGCGCGCCATGGCTTTATCACGGTCGTGACCGATACTGATGATTTTACCAATCATGCTGTCATAAAATGGTGGAATGGTATAGCCTTGGTATATATGACTGTCCATGCGAATACCAGGACCACCTGGTGCATGGTAAGTTTGAATCAAACCAGGGCTTGGAATAAATGTAAACGGGTCTTCAGCATTGACACGACATTCAAACGCATGACCGCGGATTTGGATGTCGTCTTGCGTGTAGCTCAAAGGCAAGCCTGCCGCCACGAAAATTTGTTCTTGTACAATGTCGACACCTGTAATCATTTCTGTGACAGGATGCTCAACTTGTACGCGAGTATTCATCTCAATGAAGAAGAATTCGCCATTTTCATACAAAAATTCAAATGTGCCCGCACCACGATAGTTAATGCGTTTACAGGCCGCTACACACGCTTCGCCGATTTTACGACGTTCTTCATCGGTGATGCCAGGCGCTGGCGCTTCTTCAATGACTTTTTGATGGCGGCGTTGCATAGAGCAATCGCGTTCAGCCAAATAAATCACATTACCATGTTGGTCAGCCAAAACCTGTACTTCAATATGGCGCGGTTTTTGTAAATAGCGTTCCATATATACGGTTGCATTGCCAAACGCAGCGCCTGCTTCGGTTTTGGTCATTTCAACGGATAAAATCAAATCTTCCAAACGCTCAACCACGCGCATACCACGACCACCACCGCCACCTGCGGCTTTGATGATGACAGGGAAGCCCACTTCTTGGGCAATGCGTTTGATGGTTTCAGGATCGTCAGGCAACGCGCCATCAGAACCAGGCACGCAAGGTACGCCTGCGGCTTTCATCGCATCTTTGGCTGCGACTTTGTCACCCATCACACGGATGGTATCGCCACGAGGGCCGATGAATGCAAAGCCAGATTCTTCGACACGGTCGGCAAAATCGGCATTTTCAGACAAAAAACCATAGCCTGGGTGGATGGCTTCGGCTCCGGTAACTTCGGCAGCTGCAATGATGGCAGGGATGTTTAAATAGCTTTGAGCCGATTGGGCTGGGCCAATACACACTGATTCATCGGCCATTTTCACGTAAATCGCTTCACGGTCGGCTTCAGAGTGAACAGCCACGGTTTCAATGCCTAATTCGCGGCAAGCACGCAATACGCGCAATGCAATTTCACCACGATTGGCAATCAGAATTTTTTTGAACATGGTCTTGAGCCTTGAGAGTACAAGTGCTCTATACAGAGCACTGTGTCAGGAATGGGGGGAGAATTATTCGATGATGAACAATGGTTCACCGTATTCAACCGGTTGACCGTCAGTAATCAAGATTTGTTTCACCACACCAGCACGGTCGGCTTCAATTTCATTCATCAATTTCATCGCTTCGATGATACACAAAGTATCACCCACTTTAACGGTTTGACCTTCGCTGACAAACACAGCCGCAGTTGGGCTGGCCGCACGATAGAAAGTACCGACCATAGGTGATTTCAAAGCGTTGGCAGTAGAAACTGCCGCAGGTGCCGCCGCAACTTCTGCCACGACTGCCGTAGGTGCCGCAGCTGGGATGTTGTAAGTTGGTGCAGGTGCTGCATAAGTGGTAGCAGGTGCAGCGTAAGTGCGTGTCACACGAACTTTGTCCTCGCCTTCGGTCACTTCGATTTCGGCAATACCAGATTCTTCAACCAAATCAATCAATTTTTTTAATTTACGTAAATCCATGGAAAGTTTTCCTTTTGTTATGCTTTTAATGTGGTGATGGCGTATTGCATGGCGAGGTAGTAGCTGTGTACTCCTAAACCACAAATGACACCTTTGGCCACATCGGATAAATATGAATGTTGGCGAAACGGTTCGCGTGCATGAACGTTGGACAAATGAACTTCAAGAAATGGTAATGCTACACCAGTCAAGGCATCGCGCAAAGCGACACTGGTATGGGTAAAAGCACCAGGATTGATGAGTATCATGCGTGTGCCGTCTAAACGGGCGGCATGGATACGGTCGATTAAGACATATTCAGCATTGCTTTGTAAGGTATCAATGCTTAAAGCAGCCTCTTGCGCCATATGTGTCAGTTGGGCATTGATGTCTGCTAAAGTGGTGGCACCATAGATTTCAGGTTCGCGGCTGCCTAATAAATTCAAGTTAGGGCCGTGTAAGACCAATAAGTCGCTCATACACAGGTTTCGATAAAGTAATTCATCATTTTTACTCAACTGCAGCGAAAAAGCTAGTATTGTCGATAAAATACAGCTTAGAAATACTGTTTTTTGCGATTGAAGTAAAAACACCAAATAGATAAAAGAAGCGCATTGTACTGTTTTGTGGGCATTCTTGCTATGAAAAAAATACAAAATATTCGAGTGTAATTTCAGTTTTACAGGACGCTATTTGTTGTATACAGGCGTATAATGCCGTTTTTCTGTTGTTTGAATAAGCATATTACAATGCACATTAATGATTTTGACTTTGAGCTTCCTGAAGCTTTGATTGCGCAACACCCTCCTGAGGTTCGTGGCAGTAGCCGTTTGTTGGCTTCTTGGCAAGACCAAGCCTTCCAAAATTTACATTTTCCAGATGTCGTTTCGTTTTTCAAATCTGGCGACGTGTTGGTGATGAATGACACCAAAGTCATCAAAGCCCGTTTGTTTGGTCAAAAAGCCAGCGGTGGCAAAATTGAGGTTTTGGTGGAACGTGTGATGGATGATCATACGGTTTGGGCGCACGTACGTTCGTCTAAATCGCCTAAGCCTGGCATGGTCTTGGAGTTTGGCGAAGACAAGGCAGTGATGGTTGAGCGCAAAGACGCTTTGTTTGTCTTGCAATTTCAAGGCGAAAAAACGGTGTGGGAAGTGTTAGAAGAGCAAGGACATATGCCTTTGCCGCCGTATATTGAGCGTGCAGATGATGCAGATGACGATGAGCGTTACCAAACGGTGTATGCGCAAAACGATGGTGCAGTAGCCGCTCCGACTGCAGGTTTGCACTTCACACCTGAAATTTTGCAACAATTGCAAGACAAAGGTGTGGCCTTGCATTTTGTGACTTTGCACGTTGGCGCAGGCACGTTCCAACCTGTGAAAGTGGATAATATTGAAGAGCATCACATGCATTCAGAGCGTTTTTGGGTCGCACAAAGCGTGGTTGATGCCATTGATGAAGCGAAAGCGCGTGGCAACCATGTTTGGGCAGTAGGCACCACCAGTATGCGCGCTTTGGAGTCTGCTGCGCTTACAGGACGCTTGCAAGCGGGTTCGGGTGACACCGATATTTTTATTACGCCCGGCTTTGAAATCAAAGTGGTCGATCGCTTGATTACCAATTTCCATTTGCCTAAATCCACGTTGATGATGCTGGTCAGTGCGTTTCATGGTTATGAAAAAATCATGGCGTTGTACCAACATGCTATCGAAAACGAATACCGCTTTTTCAGTTATGGCGACGCGATGGTGTTAACCCGTCAAACATTCAATAAGGATTAAATATGGTGCAGATGCCCGAAACCATCCGTTTGGACAAAAACAAAAGCATCTTACATTTGGAATATGCAGGTCAAACCTATGGTTTGAGTGCTGAATATTTGCGTGTGCATTCGCCCAGCGCCCAAGTGCGAGGTCATGGTGTGGGACAAGAAGTTTTGCAAACGGGCAAACGCTTGGTCACCATTGTCGGTTTGGAAATGAGTGGCAATTATGCTTTGAAAATTGTGTACAGCGATGGGCATGATTCAGGTTTGTACGATTGGGCATATTTGCATGAATTGGCCACCACTCAAGAAGCCAAATGGCAAGCATATGAGGCGCGTTTGGCGCAAGCAGGCGCTTCGCGTGACGTTTAAGCGTCCTGTAAATGGGTAAATCGGTTACAATCGGGCAGTAAACATGCCGTATGGAAGAAAAATATGACAGACAAACAAACCCATTTCGGTTTCAAAACCGTCAATGAAGAAGAAAAAGCGGGCAAAGTGGCCGAGGTGTTCCATTCTGTGGCAAGCAAATACGACATCATGAACGACGTGATGTCAGGCGGTTTGCACCGTGTGTGGAAACATTTCACCATCAACACCGCGCGATTGAAAAAAGGCGATAAAGTTTTGGATATCGCAGGTGGTACGGGCGATTTGTCGCGTGGTTGGAAAAAACGTGTGGGCGATAAAGGCGAAGTGTGGTTGACAGACATCAACTCATCGATGTTAACCGTGGGTCGTGACCGTTTGCTTAACGAGGGTACGATTACGCCTGTGGCTTTGTGCGATGCAGAAAAATTGCCGTTTCCTGACAATTATTTCAATTTGGTATCGGTGGCGTTCGGTTTGCGCAACATGACACACAAAGACCAAGCTTTGAAGGAAATGTACCGCGTGTTAAAGCCCGGCGGTCAATTGTTGGTGTTGGAATTTTCTAAGGTTGCCAAGCCTTTAGCACCTGTGTATGACTTTTATTCGTTCAAATTTTTGCCAACATTTGGTCAAGTGATTGCACAAGATGCCGAATCTTACCGTTATTTGGCAGAATCAATTCGCATGCATCCAGACCAAGAAACCTTGCAACAATTGATGTATGACGTGGGTTTTGATTTGGTCGATTATCATAATTTGACTGCAGGTGTGGTGGCGTTGCACAAAGGCACTAAATTGTAATTGATGTGGTCAAGGTATTGAAATAAGCGTCCTGTAAGTTTACAGGACGCTTATTTTATTGAAATTGATTATGCGATGATTTTGGCAAGCAATTGTTCAGATGGCATGAAGAAATAAGCCCCATCGACAGGCGTGGTGTAATGCAAAAATTGGTCGTGCAAGCCATCGCCTGAGGTACCAAACATATTGTCCAGCATCGCATCCAAAATACCCAAATCAGGCGTGTAGGCGATGAAATACAAACCTTGTTCACCGCTGGCATTGCCATATGGCAAACTGTGGCGCAAAATCGCCAATTCTTCGCCTGTGTCGTCTTCAATAATGACACGTGAAATATGTGAGTTGGCAGGGCGCACAGCATCGTCTAACTCAATGCTGTCTGGTTTGGTGCGCCCAATGATTTTCTCTTGGCTGTCTATTGATTGCTCATGCCATGTTTTCATATGGTGCACATAGCGCTGCGCCATCACAAAGCTACCCTCGGCAAATTCGCCCGCGTCTTCAGTTAATAAAGCCGCTTGCGCACGTTCATCGGCTTGTTGCGGGTTTTCGGTGCCATCAATAAAACCAGTCAAATCACGGCTGTCCAAATAGCGAAAACCTGTGGTTTCGTTCAAGACCGTCACCACATCGCCACACGCTTGCATGAATGCTTGCACCAAAGCAAAACACACATCGGCTTGTTCACTGGCAATGTGTAAAAAGACATCGGCAGCGATGGCAGGCATGGCAAAGTCTCCCGCACGTGCTTGCAAATCGTGCCAATGCTCAGGACTATGAGCATACAATTGTTGCCATTGCGCCAAGCCAAAGGCAATACCTGTTTTGATGTTTGCTTGCGGATATTGTTGGCGCAATGCTTCACATGCATCAAGCAGCGCACCGATGGCTGCTTTAAGATGGGCGTTGCTGCCTGAAGCAAAACGCAATGTCATGAAACGCGCATGTTGTGAAGCAAGAGGGACAATCACCGATTGAGCTGGCATAACAAAACACTCCTAAAAATAAGTGGCTTTATTGTACTGTATTTTGTGTGTGTTTCGATTGGGTTTGATAACATCTGTATGTGGTGTTAAAACGGTCATGTCAATGAATGAATGAAGCGTCCTGTAAAATGTTCATGGCATTGGTAATATTGCATTGAGATGCTTGGATTGGCTAATGTTTAAGTCAATCAAATAAAATGATATTAAGCCGCTTGATGGTATGTGGGACATCATCGTCATTTCTAACAACTGATTTTTAGGCAAGTATATGATCAATAGAAGGCGTTTTTTAAGTTATGGACTCAGTTTGGGTGCCATGGGTTTGTTGGCAAGCTGTCAAAGATCCTCCAATACCAAGCTTGAAAATGTACCAGCTTCAGGCGCTGAACATACTGCTGCATCGCATTTAGACAGCCATATGGGTATGAACAACAGCTTGTACAATCAAAAAACCTTGCTGATGCGTCCTGAAGAACAAAAACTGCTGGATGAAACACATTTTCCTGTGGCAGGCTTGTTGCCGATGATGCCCTTGCTAAAAAACGAATCCAAACGTGCGCAGCAGTTTGTCGGACGCTTGGTAGCCAAAAAACAGACTTTGGAATTGGTCAAAGGCATGCCAACCGAATTTTGGTTGTACAACGGCATTTTGGGTGGGCCGCAAATTGTGTTGTATGAAGAAGATGAAGTGAGCATTTTGTTTGTCAACGAATTAGACCAACCGACGACCGTACATTTTCATGGTTTGCCCATTCCGCCATCGCAAGACGGCAATCCTCACGATGCCGTATTATCGGGCAAAGCCCGTACTTACACGTTCAAATTGCCGAAAGGTTCGGCAGGCACATATTGGTATCATACCCATGCGCATGGTTTGTCGGCAGAGCAAGCATTTCGTGGCTTGGCGGGTACTTGTATCGTTAAAAGCCGCAACGATCCTTTGGCCGCTTTGCCTGAACAACATTGGGTTTTCAGTGATTTGCGTTTGGATGCGCACGCTCAAATACCTGAAAACACGCAAATGGATTGGATCAATGGGCGCGAGGGCGAATTTGTATTGATGAATGGGGCATACAAACCTCAAATCGAACTGAAAGAGACCACACGCATTCGGGTATGGAATATGTGCAATGCCCGTTATTTGCGTTTGCACATTCCCGATTGTGACATCATCGTTGTGGGAACGGATGGCGGCTTGTTAGAGCAGCCACAAGCGCCTGTGTCAGAATTGTTGGTTGTGCCTGCTGAGCGTTATGAAATCATTTTAAAACCGCGCAAACAAGGGCGTTTGGTGTTGCAGAATTTGCCATATGACCGTAAAAAAATGATGACAACTTTTGATACAAAAACATCTGAATTGGCATCTATTCATCTTGCCATGCCTGAATTCAATTTGCCGAAAACCTTGCGCTCATTGCCGCGATTTGCAACGCCGACTGCGGAGCACATCGTCAATTTCAGTGAAGAGCATAATGTGGCTTTGGAGCAAATGTTCAAAGTCAATGGACAAACGTTTGACATGAACCGAATCGATTTGATAGGACAAGTACATGCCACAGAAGATTGGTTGATTACCAATGCATCGCACATGGATCATCCATTTCATTTGCATGGCACACAATTTGAAGTCATCGAATTCATGGAGTTTGGCGAAAGCAGCCAACCGCCGTATCGTGCTTTGAAAGATACGGTGAATGTAAAACCTTTGCAAAGCGTCAGGGTTCGATGCAAACAGGATTTTAAAGGTTTGAGAATGTTTCATTGCCATATTTTAGAACATGAAGCCTTGGGCATGATGGGGCAGATAGACATTCGTTAATCTTCATCCGTTTCATGCAAAATAAATATGCCATTTGTACCAATCAATCATTGGTAAATGGCATATTTTAAAGCGTCCTGTAAACCCTTTTTAAGGACGATAAGGAATACTTTGCAATTGGTATTTGCCTTGATTGTTCACATCAAAGCTAAACACATCGGATTCATTGTAGTCAGAGTCTTGATAAAAGCTTTGCAATACTTGCTCGGTTTGGGAAAAAAACTGGCGCACGTTTTCATCATCGCCTGCTTCATGTAAATTCATAAATTTTCCACGCATGAAGTCTTGCATGCGCATGGTGAAGACTTGGTTGTATTTTTGTAAAAACTCTTTTTGATTGTGCATGCTCAAATCTTTGCTTTTATCATATTCTTCGCCATTTTCACGCGACAAAGCACCACATTCGATAGCATGACAAACAAAAGGCATTTGAGTCATTTTAAAAACGGCATGTTTGTCTTCGTGTTGTAAAGCGGTTTTGAAATCTTGATAAAAAACATCAAAATGGTGGTGTTGGGCGTAGCGGTAAGTAGGATGTTGTGAGGTGTCGGCAAAAGCCATGGGGCTGAACAGATACAAGCTTAATCCACTGATGAATACAGGTTGTAACAGTCGTGAAGGTTTCATGTTTGGTATCCTTAATGGTCAGTTTGGATGGTTACAGGACGGTCATGATGATCGGTGTACCATTACAAATCCCAAATCTGCACACAAGCCAGCATATTTTTTAAACATATTGCTTTTAATGGCTGACATGGTGGTATAAGCTTGGCAGATTTCAAAAAATAACAAATCCACTAAGGTACTGGATAAAAAATCAATTTCAGTAGTGTAACCGACCAAGGCATCGGCATCCAATTGACGCAAGAGTTGGCGTAACTCGGCTTCTGGTAAATTCAAGGTTTCACAACTGCCAAAATGGATGATTTTGCCGCTGAAGCAGCCTGCATAACGTTCGACAAAATCATTTAATTCTATGCTTTGTTCGGAATTTTCACTTAAATACAAACAGCCTTCGTTGCCATGAAATGCCAAATAGACAATTTTGAATTTGCCGTATTTTGAGCGCTCAGTATGACTTCCTGCTAGCAGACAGTCCAAACGTTGATAAAATTCTTCGCTGGTGATGCAGGTTTTGTAAATGTAGTCGATGTCGTTAATGGATTTGACCAATTCCAAGCCAGCCAAAATCGAACTTTGTGCGCGCAAATCGCTGTTCCAATCGCCTTCTAAACAAAATACATGACGCAATTTTGGTTGTGAGCCGCTCATGATGTTTTCTCATTTTTAGTGATATGGCATATTAATACCAATGCATTGGCATTGGCAATCTCTAATATGAAGCGTCCTGTAAATAAAATATCACTGTATTTTCAAGATTCATTTAGGTGTCAATTTGCTTGAGTAGCATGTCTATGATTGCGTCAATCAGAGATAAAAAAAAGCCGATGTGCGAACACATCGGCTTTGGATAATACGAAAATATTGCTTAGATTGCAGACAAAGCCGCGTTCAAAGTCGCGCTAGGGCGCATAATCGCTTCTACTTTTACTGGATCGATTTTGTAGTAACCACCGATGTCCACGCCTTGACCTTGAACCGCAGACAATTCAGCCACGATTTTGTCTTCGTTTTCAGCCAAAGCTTTTGCCAAAGGCGCAAATTGTGCTTTCAACTCAGCATCTTCGTCTTGTGCTGCCAAAGCTTCTGCCCAATATTTGGCCAAGTAGAAATGGCTGCCACGGTTGTCCAATTCACCAGTGCGACGTGAAGGCGATTTGTCGTTGTCCAATAATTGACCCGTTGCTTGGTCCAAAGTCTTAGCAATCAATTTGGCTTTAGAATTATTTTCTTTGATGCCCAACTCTTCCAAAGATACCGCCAAAGCCAAGAATTCACCCAAAGAGTCCCAACGCAAATGGTTTTCTTCTACCAATTGTTGTACGTGTTTCGGTGCTGAACCACCTGCGCCTGTTTCGTACATGCCGCCACCTGCCATCAAAGGCACGATAGACAACATTTTCGCAGAAGTACCCAATTCCATAATCGGGAACAAGTCGGTTAAGTAGTCACGCAAGATGTTACCAGTCACAGAAATGGTATCCAAACCGCGCGCCACACGTTCTAAAGTAAAGCGCATTGCACGTACTTGAGACATGATTTGGATGTCCAAGCCTTCAGTGTTGTGGTCTTGCAAGTAAGTTTCTACTTTTTTGATCAATTCATTTTCATGTGGACGGTATGGGTCCAACCAGAAAATTGCTGGCATGCCAGAGTTGCGAGCGCGCGTCACAGCCAATTTCACCCAGTCTTGTACTGGAGCGTCTTTGACTTGACACATACGCCAGATGTCGCCAGCTTCTACGTTTTGAGACAACAATACTTCGCCAGTTTCAATGTCGGTGATGTTAGCAACACCAGCAGCAGGCACTTCGTAAGTTTTGTCGTGTGAACCGTATTCTTCTGCTTTTTGCGCCATCAAGCCCACGTTAGGTACGGTACCCATGGTTTTAGGGTCAAAGTTGCCATGCCATTTGCAGAAATTAATCATTTCTTGGTAAATACGTGCAAACGTAGATTCAGGCATGACCGCTTTACAATCGTAAGGCTTGCCATCTGCTGCCCACATTTTACCGCCGCCACGAATCATCGCAGGCATAGAGGCATCCACAATCACATCGTTAGGAGAATGGAAGTTGGTGATGCCTTTGGCAGAGTCAACCATCGCCAAAGCAGGGCGGTTTTCTTGACAAGCATGCAAATCACGGATGATTTCTTCGCGTTGGCTAGTTGGCAAGGTTTCGATTTTTTCGTACAAACCCGCCATACCATTGTTGACGTTCACACCTAATTCGTCGAACAATTTACCGTGTTTTTCAAACGCATCTTTGTAATAGATTTTGACACAGTGACCGAACACGATAGGGTGTGATACCTTCATCATGGTCGCTTTCACGTGCAATGAGAACAAAATGCCTGATTCTTTGCAATCTTCTAATTCTTTTTCGTAGAAGTCGCACAAAGCTTTTTTGCTCATGAACATTGAGTCAATGATTTCTTTGTCTTGCAACGCCACTTTTTCTTTTAATACGATGGTTTCGCCAGCTTCAGTCACCAACTCCATGCGTACGTTGCGAGCACGGTCTAAAGTGATGGATTTTTCACCGTGGTAGAAGTCGCCTTCTTGCATGTGCGATACATGGGTTTGTGACCAAGGTTTCCATTCACCCATAGAATGAGGGTGTTTTTTCGCATAGTTTTTCACTGCAGCAGGTGCACGGCGGTCAGAGTTGCCTTCACGCAATACAGGATTCACCGCAGAACCCAAACATTTACCAAAACGTGTCTTGATGGCTTTTTCTTCATCAGTCGTTGGATTTTCTGGGTAGCTAGGAATGTTGTAGCCTTTGGCTTGCAATTCTTTGACACAAGCAGTCAATTGCGCTACAGAAGCACTGATGTTAGGCAATTTGATGATGTTGGTGTCTGGGTTTTGAGTCAATTTGCCCAATTTGGCCAAAGTGTCTTCTACTTTTTGCTCTTCAGTCAAAAATTCTGAAAACTCAGCCAAAACACGAGCGGCAACAGAGATGTCGCTTTTGATAATTTCAACACCAGCAGGCTGTGTGAAAGTCTCGACAATAGGAAGGAACGAGTAAGTGGCCAACAATGGCGCTTCATCGGTCATTGTATAAAAGATGGTTGACTTTTCACCAGTCATTATAGAGCTCCTTGCTTGAGTTAATTGGTTAGGCTGTTTGTGTGTCGCAGCCTTGATAAACCATTTGCTTTTATGAAACGTTGAGAGTATCGACCTTCACAGCTTTTCAGTCAATGTAACTGACTATGAAACAGGTATTTTTTAAGAAAAAAATATGCAGATTGCGAGATTTTTTTGGATTTTATTCTAATTGAATGAGGATTGTTTTGATAATCCTCTTACTTTTAAAATTTTCTTGATATTAAATTACAAAACCATCCAAATCACCATGACACCGATTAATATACTCATGTTAATTTTATATAAAAATCGTTGTCAGTGTCCATCATTAAGCATAGTTATTTTATATATGTCGTGTCTTGTTTTACAATCAAATTGTATTTAATTGCATTTGTGCATTGCACCATTATTAATATCGTATTAATTTATATGAAGTCGGATGATTGGTAGAGAATTTTGTTTGCCAATACCGCTGTATTTTTTGTCTCTCCATACTATTTTATTATGTTTAATGCTGATTGAAATAGTGACCTCAATTCAATAAGGGCGCTCACCTTGCCAATTGCCGGGTGGGTCATAATTACAAACCCAAATTTGCCCTTGATCGGAACACAAAGCTGCGCCACAACCGACTTTTTGAGTATTGCGCCAAACGATTTGGGTGTAATGTCCACATTGCTCCCCTGTGCGACAGCTATTATTTTTATAAGAATAATATTCTTTTTCGCTCGCCCAGTCTTGTACCACTTGTCTGTCGTTTACAGATGCCACAGCGCGTTTGCCATTGGAGTATTGTAAGGGACCACTCCAATAAATGTTTTCACCAGCTTGCAACGGATTATTTTTGCCTTTACGGTGTTGCATTTCGCAGCGGTTATTGCGAGCCAAATATTGTGCCCATTCTTGGGCATATTGTGTCAATTGTGGCGACCACGTCAATGATGGCAAATTCTCCACACCGCGTACTTGATTGTGTGCTTGTAACATGGCTTTAGGGTGAACGGTCGCCTCTGCATGAGCATACATGCTGACACCCATGAAAGCCCATGAAAGCCACTTGCCAAATGAGTATTGCCATGACCATAAAGACATATGCTGGATTCCTTTTAGTGCCATATTGGATGATGAATATTCATGTTTTATCCATCTTAATGGTATAAATCAATAGAATATTTGTTTGTTTTCAAAGAATTTATTTAAAATATGATTTTTGTCATGTCATCTGTTGTTACAGGCCGCTTCTGTAAGAGATATTCAGCGTCCTGTAAACTTTATGCATGAAAAAAGCCACTCTACAAAGAGTGGCTTGTGTGACAAAATGCTGAATTATTCAGCAGATTCTGCTTCTGGTTTGTCCAACAAAGCTTTGATAGACAAGCGGATGCGACCACGGTCGTCTACTTCCAAAGCTTTAACTTTCACAACTTGACCCAATTGCAAGTAATCAGACACGTTTTTCACACGTTCGTGAGCGATTTGGCTGATGTGTACCAAGCCATCTTTGCCTGGAATCACAGACACAATCGCGCCAACGTTGTTGTCCAAAATCTTCAACACAGTGCCTTCGTATACTGCGCCCACTTCCACCTCAGCCGTGATTTCTTCGATGCGTTTTTTAGCCGCTTCGCCCGCTTCAGCAGTGGTTGCTGCAATCACCACAGTACCTGTGTCGTCGATGTTGATTTCAGTACCAGTGTCTTTGATGATGCCACGAATGGTTTCGCCGCCTTTGCCAATCACATCACGAATCTTGTCTTGATTGATTTTCAAAGTGTACAAGCGTGGTGCATGGGTCGACATTTCTTGAGGACCTTCCACTGCATCTTTCATCAAGCCCAAAATGTGCGCACGGCCTTCTTTGGCTTGTTCCAAAGCGATGTGCATGATTTCAGGCGTAATGCCTTGGATTTTGATGTCCATTTGCAAAGCAGTCACGCCGTTTTCAGTACCTGCTACTTTGAAGTCCATGTCGCCCAAGTGGTCTTCGTCGCCCAAGATGTCAGTCAATACCGCAAACTTGTTGCCTTCCAAAATCAAGCCCATCGCGATGCCCGCAACGTGCGCTTTCAATGGTACGCCTGCTGACAACAATGCCAAGCAACCGCCACAAACAGATGCCATAGAAGACGAACCGTTAGATTCGGTGATTTCAGACACCACACGCATGGTATAGTTGAAATCTTCTTGCGCTGGCAACACAGCAATCAAAGCACGTTTTGCCAAACGGCCATGACCGATTTCGCGGCGTTTCGGAATACCGACACGGCCCACTTCACCTGTTGAGTATGGAGGGAAGTTGTAATGCATGATGAAGCGGTCTGTATATTCGCCACTCAAAGCATCAATGATTTGCTCGTCACGTTGTGTGCCCAAAGTAGCGGTTGCCAAAGCTTGGGTTTCGCCGCGAGTGAACAAAGACGAACCGTGGGTGCGTGGCAATACGCTGGTTTGAATGTCGATAGGGCGTACGGTGCGTGTATCACGACCATCAATACGCGGTTGACCATCCAAAATTTGGGTACGAACCACATTCGCTTCCAAATGTTTGAACAAAGTGCGGATTTCGTTCACTTCCAAAGTGCTGCTTTCTTCGGTGATCAAAGCCGCTTCCAATGCAGCCCAAGCATCGTTCAATTTGGCAGAACGTTCTTGTTTCGAGCGAATGGTGAATGCTTCAGCCACAATGGCACCAGCAATTTCTTGGACTTTGGTTTTTAACTCAGTATTTTCTACTGGAGCTGTCCATTCCCAAACCGCAGGATTCACTTCATCAGCCAATTCATTGATAGCAGTGATGACGGTTTGCAATTGCTCGTGACCATGTACTACTGCGCCCAACATAATGGCTTCAGACAATTCTTGTGCTTCAGATTCCACCATTAATACGGCTTTGGCAGTACCAGCAACGACCAAATCCAATTGGCTTTGAGTCAATTGGGCTTTGGTTGGGTTGGTAACGTATTGACCGTCAATATAACCCACGCGCGCAGCGCCAATAGGGCCTGAGAAAGGCACGCCGCTCAAAACCAAAGCAGCAGAAGCACCAATCATTGCAGGGATGTCAGAATCGATTTCAGGGTCTACAGACACCACCATTGCAATGATTTGGATGTCGTTGTAGAAACCTTCTGGGAATAAAGGACGAATTGGGCGGTCAATCAAGCGGCTGGTCAAAATTTCTTTTTCAGACTGTTTGCCTTCACGTTTGAAGAAGCCACCAGGGATTTTACCAGCAGCGTAAGTACGCTCGAAGTAATCCACAGTCAATGGGAAGAAGTCTTGACCTTCTTTGATTTTTTTAGCTGCAACCACTGATACCAAAACGACAGTATCACCCATAGACACTTTAACAGCAGCAGTGGCTTGGCGTGCGATTTCGCCTGTTTCGATGGTGACCGTTTGATCACCGTATTGGAATGATTTAACGAATTTGTTAAACATGAGTTTCCTTTGGAATGGTTTGGGTGGCGACCTGAATTCCTAATGATGCACACATATCAAATATTGCTAGATGTGCATGGTTAGTTATTCAGAGCCTAACCCCAAGATTTTGAAAATACAAATGAAAATAAAGTCGCAACCGAAGTTGCGACTTTAAAAGGATCTTACTTACGCAAGCCCAAGCGACCGATCAAAGTGCGGTAAGTTTCCGCATCAGTGCGACGCAAGTAGCTCAACAAACGACGACGTTGGCTAACCATTTTCAACAAACCACGACGGCTGTGGTGGTCTTTGATGTTTGCTTTGAAGTGAGGAGTCAAATCATTGATACGGAAAGTCAACAATGCAACTTGCACTTCGCTAGAACCAGTGTCGCCTTCTTGGCGTTGGAAATCTTTAACGATTTGCGCTTTTTGTTCAACGGTCAAAGCCATTTGGTATTACTCCATTTAAATATCAGGGCTACAAGCCCGGCAAGACAACAGAGCCGAAACCCTCGCTGTCTCCGAAAAAATTACAGATTGTTCTGAGTACTCATCAATCGCAAAGCCTTCAATACGCCTTCAGCAGACGCTTCGATCAAGCCCATAAATTGCTGCGCATCGTCATATACCCGTAAGGGCGATATTATTTCACAAATTGCATCGCTTTGCACCTGTTGTCCATATTGCAAGCGCTCAATTTCAGCATTTTGCAGTGTAATGGCAGGTAAATGTGCCACCAAAGCCTCGCATGGCAACAATAAACCATCTTTTTGCTCTAAGTTCAAGCTTTCCAATGTTTCAATGCTATAAGCGTGTTCGATACCAAAACCTGCTGTGGCAGTGCGGCGCAAATCGGTCAAATGTGCCAAAGAGCCTGCGTGACGGGCGATGTCTTCAGCCAAGGTGCGAATGTAAGTGCCTTTTGAGCAGCGCACAGCAATTTGCGCGGTTTGAGCCGCTTCGTCAAACGCCAACACATCAATTTGGTAAATGGTGATGGTGCGACGTTTGCGTTCAATGTTAATGCCTTGGCGGGCGTATTCGTACAAAGCCTTGCCATTGTGTTTCAAAGCAGAAAACATCGGTGGCATTTGTTCATACGAGCGCGTAAATGCCACGCAAGCGTCCTGAAACTGTTGGGCATTGATGCGCACATCGGTGGTTGAAGATGCTTCACCTTCTACATCGCCTGTTGTGGTTTCGATGCCGAATTTTAAATCGGCAATATAGGCCTTGTCCGAATCCAATAAATACTGCGCATATTTGGTCGCTTCACCAAAACACACAGGCAATAAGCCCGTTGCCAATGGGTCTAGTACCCCAGTATGACCGGCTTTTTCAGCTTGAAACAGGCGTTTGGTGATTTGCAACGCGGTGTTGCTGGATTTGCCCTTGGGTTTGTCCAAAAGCAAGACGCCATTGATGCGGCGTTTGGGTGGTTTGGTTGAGGTGGTCATGCAAGCATTTCAAAAAAAATTGCCAGCAAGTTTACCATTGAATGTGCCTCAATTGAATATGAATTCCTCCTAACGGCAACGCAGAAGATACAGCTCTTGAAATTCAATGGCTTTGATGGTTTTTGAGCTCAGCTCTGGTTGTTTTTTTTACTCAATGTGTTTGAAATGCCATCAGAATGTGGTTTCGATATTAAAAAAATATCTTTACAGGCCGCTTATTTAAAAGCCAAGCGTCCTGTAAACTTCACAATATTAAATGCACATGAATATTGATATGCCACCAAGATTGAAACCACCTTCTAAAGAAGTTAGCCAATTATTGCCTGATTTTGATATTTTATCTGAATCTGATATTTTCATTCCACAAACTCCCGCAGAATTTGCCCAAGCCAGAGAGGTTTTGCTGGCGCAAACAGTGTTGGGCTTTGATACCGAAAGCAAGCCTTTATTCAAAGTAGGTGAGGTGGATACAGGGCCGCACATTGTACAATTGGCAAGCACGCAGGCTGCTTGGATTTTACAATTGCATCATTCGCAAGCGTTGGCTTTGGCGGCTGAAATTTTGAATTCAGACAGCATTTGTAAAATTGGTTTTGGTTTACAACACGATACAGCCAGTTTGCCTAAACGTTTGGGCATGGCATTGAACAATGTTGTTGATTTAGATAGGGTATTCAAGCGCCATGGATACATTGCTTCTGTCGGTGTGCGTGGGGCAGTGGCCTTGGTGCTAGGGCAAAATTTTCACAAATCCAAGCGCCAATCGACCAGTAATTGGGCGAAAAAACAATTGAACGAAGCCCAAATTCGCTATGCCGCCAACGATGCCCATGCGCCTGCTGCGGTGTATGCGGCTTTGCCTGCGTGGGAGGCCATGCAAGAGTCAATGTGAAGTGTTTGGGGCTTACAGGTCGCTTTGATGTATGTAAGACTCTCTTTGAACGATGATATCTAAACATCGGACAGGTTAATTTGTGGCATCTTAAATCAATCGATTGATGACTTATGTGAATAAACTGTTTTTATGCTAAGGTCATTTAAATATGGATGCCTTAGGATAAAAGTCAAGCTTTCAAAGCTTGGCGCATTGCGGATTCATTTTTTGATGCTGCTTGATGACTGGTTGCAGATGGCCGATAAATAGGAGCTGAGTATGCCTTACACGGTGAACAAAACCTTGCCGATTAAATATTACAGTCGAAGTACTTCGGCTTGGATACAACTGCCATTTGCGGTGTTTTTATTTTGTGTGGTGTTGTATGTTTGGGCACATTGGCTGTGGACGATATTGGTGCAAGGCCAATACAGTCTTGGGGCAATGATTTTTATGGCGTTGTTTATTTTGCTGCCTGTTTCAGCCGCCATTGTCAGTTGGACGTTGCGAGTGTTGACTTTGGCTGGTAACAATAAGCCTCTATTGGTATTGAATGAGCGAGGCGTCAAATACAAAAGAAGGTCGGTCAGATGGGAACACATTGTGGATATACGCGTAGGCAAATAATACGCTAGAGATGATTCTTATATTCCTGATATTGCCATTTCGGTCTACCCGCAATTGGATGAAAAATCAAGCGATGCCATTTTGTGGATTAAATTGGCAGACTTAAAAGCTGAGGAATATTTGTTGATGCGAGAATTGAAAACCCATTGGCAAGTCTACCGCAAACGATAGTTTTTTTATTTGTGTTGATGTTTACAGGCCGCTTATGCAATATAAGCGGCCTGTAAATATTGAAAACCGGTTTAGATGACTGCCATCACCATTTTAGTCTTGTACAGGTTTTTCACTGTTGGCTTGGTCAATCAAGCTAGAAATACTCATACCGCGCTCTAGTGATTCATCGTATTCAAAATGCAATTCAGGCGTTTTGAATACTTTGATGCGTTTGGCCAATTCTGAACGCAAATGACCGCGTGCATTGTCCAAAGCTTCTGCCGTTACTTCGCGAGTGCTGCTGTTCATCACTGTCCACCAAATAGTGGCGTGGCTGTAATCGCGGGTTAACTCGACTTCGGTGATGGTAATGAAACCTGCACGTGGGTCTTTTAAACCTGTACGGGTCAATTCCGCCAACTCACGCATGATTTGTTCTTGTACCCGATCTTGGCGGGCATAACCACGTTGTTGTTTTTTCATGTTTTTTCCTAAAGTAAAAGCTGCCTGAATGCCAAGCGTCCAGACAGCTTTTTGTTACATGACGCTGTGTCTTAAATTACAAGCTACGAGCGACTTCGATGATTTCGAAGAATTCCAAAGTATCGCCTTCGATAATCTCGTTGTAAGCTTTCAACATCAAGCCACATTCGTAACCTTGTTTCACTTCTTTGACGTCGTCTTTGAAGCGTTTCAAAGAGTCTAACGCGCCAGTGTGAACCACAACGTTGTTGCGGATTAAACGGACTTGTGCATCGCGTTTCACCACGCCATCGGTCACCATACAGCCGGCAATATTGCCCACTTTAGACACGCTAATGACTTGGCGAATCTCAGCAGTACCCAAGATTTGTTCTTTCTTCTCAGGTGCCAACATGCCGCTCATCGCTGCTTTCACATCATCAATCGCATCGTAAATGATGTTGTAGTAGCGAATGTCAATGCCTTCGCTCTCAGCCAATTTGCGCGCTGCCGCATCCGCACGGGTATTAAAGCCGATAATGGTTGCGTTAGATGCAATGGCCAAGTTCACGTCAGATTCATTGATGCCACCTACACCGCTGTGCAAGACGTCTACTTGAACTTCACCGTTAGACAATTTGCGCAAGCTGCCAGCCAAAGCTTCGTAAGAACCTTGAACATCGGCTTTGATGATGACAGACAATTTCTGTACTTCGCCTTCGCCCATATTGGCAAACAAGTTTTCCATTTTGGCTGCTTGTTGTTTGGCCAAACGTACATCGCGGTATTTACCTTGACGGAACAAAGCGATTTCACGTGCTTTTTTCTCATCAGCCAATACCAACGCATCTTCACCCGCATTTGGTACGTCAGACAAACCTAAGATTTCTACTGGGATAGAAGGACCTGCTTCAGTAATGGTTTTGCCGTCTTCGTCGGTCATCGCGCGGATTTTACCGAACACAGAGCCAGCCAATAACATGTCACCTTTGCGCAAAGTACCAGATTGAACCAATAAGGTGGCTACTGCACCGCGACCTTTGTCCAAACGTGCTTCAACGATGATGCCCTTAGCCGGTGCTTCAATCGCTGCAGTCAACTCCAATACTTCTGCTTCCAACAAGACAGCTTCTAATAAGCCATCAATGTTGATGCCTTTTTTCGCTGAGATATCGATAAATTGAGTATCACCGCCCCAAATGTCTGGGTTCACACCGTGAATGCTCAACTCTTGACGGATTTTCTCAGGGTTAGCTGAGTCTTTGTCAATCTTGTTCACCGCAACCACCATAGGCACGCCTGCAGCTTTGGCATGGTTGATTGCTTCGATGGTTTGTGGCATCACGCCATCGTCGGCTGCCACCACCAAAATCACGATGTCAGTGGCTTTGGCACCACGAGCACGCATGGCGGTAAACGCTTCGTGACCTGGAGTGTCTAAGAAAGTCACCATGCCGCGTGGGGTTTCTACGTGGTAAGCACCGATGTGCTGAGTAATACCACCGGCTTCGCCTGCAACCACTTTGGCTTTGCGGATAGAGTCCAGCAAAGAGGTTTTACCGTGGTCAACGTGACCCATAACGGTAACAACTGGCGCACGAGGTAACAATTCCGCTTGTGCTGCTTCTTCGCCGTCTAACAAGAATGCATCTGGATCATCAGGTTGTGCTGCTTTGGCAATATGACCCATTTCTTCTACTAAAATGATGGCAGTTTCTTGGTCTAACACTTGGTTAATGGTGACCATAGAGCCCATTTTCATCAATGTTTTGATCACCTCAACGGCTTTAACAGCCATTTTGTGTGCCAAATCAGCGACGGTAATGGTTTCAGGAACCAATACTTCATGTACCACAGGTTCAGTAGGGGCTTGGAAAGTGTGTTGGTTGTCGATATCTACTTGATGACGACCACCTTTTCTGCCTTTTTTACCTGAGCGCCATTTGCTATCGTCACGTTGATTGCTACTTTCGCTGCGACCTTTTAACTTAGACTTAGGCTTGCCACCACGATTGTCTTCATTTTGAGGCTGAGTGGTACGCGCTGGACGATCGGTATTGGCTTTTTTCTCAGGCTTTGCTGCTGCATTAGGTGTTGCTGCCGCTGTTTTATCAGCAGGTTTGGCTGTGGATTTTTGCGCGTTTTGTGCTTTGGCTGCCGTTTCTTCTGCTTTTTTCGCAGAAGGAGAGGCTGAGCGGTTTTCTTTTTGCTGTTTTTGAGCCAAAGCATCTGCTAAAGCTTGTTTTTTAGCAGCTTCACGACGTGCTTGACGCTCTTGTTTTTCACGCAATAAGGCTTCTTGGTGCGCTCTTAAGGCTTCTGCACGTTTGACTTCGGCATCACGCGTCGCTTGCTCTTCTGCAGAAATGATAGAAATAGGCGCTTTCGGTGCTGCTGGTGCTGGTGTAGCAGCTGGCTTGGCTGGTTGATTAGACACTTCTTTTGGTTTTTCCTGTTTGGCTTCGTTTTTGACGGGAGTTTTAGCAACCGTTTCTTGGGCAACAGCGGCAACAGGTGTTGGCGCTTTAGTTACCACTTGCGGTGCTGGCTCCGGAGTGACAACAACAGGAGCCTCTGGAACCTCAGCAACAGGTGCTGGCGCAGCTGTTTCTACGGGTTGGGCTTCTGGTGCTTCTTCTTTTTTAGTTGGCGCAGGAGCAGGTTTGTTTTTAGAGCGAGAAATACGCTCTTTTTCCGCTTCTGCTTGTGCTTTTTTAGCAGCACGAATGCTTTCAGCATCGTCTTGAGGCATTTCAGTTACAGGCGTTGCTTGTACTGTTTCAGCGACAATAGATGCAGGAGGTGCAGGTGCAGTTATTTCAGCTGTTTCTTCAGCTGCAGTCACAGGCACTTCAATTTGAATGCTGCGACTTTTACGCGTTTGTACTTCAACCGTACGACCAGCTGTTTTCACTGAACTGGTTTGTTTGCGGCTGACTGTAATTTGGCTGTTTTCAGCTTCGTTACCATGCGATTGCTTTAAATAAGCCAATAATTTTTGCTTGTCGTCAGAACTCAATTCATCAGAAGCTGATTGTTTGTTCACACCTGCGGCACGCAATTGTTCTAGCAGGCGTGTTTCCGCCATTTTCATTTCTGAAGCAAATTGTTGTACTGTATTATTACTCATTCGCACCTCCTTCTTCAGTAAACCAGTGCGATCTTGCATCCAAAATAATGGTTTTGGCCGCTTCAGCACTTACACCAGTGATTTCAATCAATTCATCAATCGACAATTCAGCCAAGTCATCACGAGTGGTGATGCCGCTTTGAGCCAAATCGCGTAACATTTCTTGATCCACACCAGCCAATGATTTTAAGTCTTCATCCATTTTTTCCAATTGCTCTTCAGACTCGATTGCCAAAGTCAAAATGGCATCGCGTGCACGATTACGCAATTGGCTGACCAATTCTTCATCAAAGCCTTCAATGGCCAACATTTCGCTAACGGGTACGTATGCTACCTCTTCCAAAGTCACAAAACCTTCTTGTACCAAGATTTCAGCCACATCGCTTTGGATGTTCAAATGTTGTTCGAACAAAGCACGTACTTGAGCATCTTGTTCTTGGTGGCGCTCATCGGCTTCGGCTACCGTCATAATATTGAGGCTCCAACCGGTCAATTCAGCTGCCAAGCGCACGTTTTGGCCACCGCGACCAATGGCCAAAGCCAACTGATCTTCTGCGACCACAACATCTACTGTGTGACGGTCTTCATCAATCACAATGCGTGTGACTTCGGCAGGCGACAATGCATTGATGATGAATTGTGCTGTGTCAGGAGACCACAACACCACGTCGATGCGTTCACCCGCCAATTCATTGGTCACCGCATTCACACGTGAACCACGCACACCGATACAAGTGCCTTGTGGGTCAATGCGAGGATCATTGGATTTTACTGCAATCTTCGCGCGAAAGCCTGGGTCACGAGCGACTTCTTTGATTTCCAATAAATCGTTTTCGATTTCAGGAACTTCAATTTCAAACAGTTTGCGCAAAAATTCGCCTGAAGTACGGGTCAACATCACTACAGGACGGGTACCTTGTTGTACGACTTCTTTCAAGTAAGCACGTACACGGTCGCCTGAACGCAATGTTTCTTTTGGAATCATTTGATCGCGTGGCAATAATGCTTCTAAGCGACCAATTTCAATTACCGCGCCATGGCGTTCCACACGTTTGACTGTGCCATAAACCAAGTTTTCACGACGTTGTAAAAACTCGTTTAAAATTTGCTCGCGTTCGGCATCACGGATGCGTTGCAAAATAACTTGTTTGGCTGTTTGCGCACCAATGCGACCGAATTCTACATTTTCAATTTTTTCTTCGTAATATTCGCCTGCTGGTAAGTGCTTGCTAGCGTCGTTAGGGAATTTTTCTTCTAACTCTTCTTCAGTCACTTCAACATCAGGGTAAGTATAGTCTTCGTCTTTGACTACCAACCAACGACGGTAGTTTTGGTATTCACCGTTTTCACGGTTGATGGCAGTGCGAACTTCAATGTGTTCTTGATCAAACTTCTTTTTAGCAGCTGTTGCCAAAGCAAATTCCAATGCGCCGAATACAATTTCACGGTCTACATTTTTTTCACTTGCCAAGGCATCAACCAAGGTTAAAATTTCACGACTCATAATTATGGTTTCTCCAAACGTGTTTTCCGATGGATCAGAATTCTGGCTTCAAACGCGCTTTGTCAATGTTGTTAATGGCGATGGTGGCTTCTTTGCCATCAAAGGCCAAAGTCACATTTTCTTCATCACTGGCAACAATGCGACCCAAAAAGTTTTTTTGGCCATCCACTGGCAAGCGGGTTTTTAATTTGGTCATATGACCGTTAAAGCGAGCAAAATCTGCTGCTTTTTTCAAAGGGCGATCTAAGCCTGGGCTAGAAATTTCCAAGCGCTTGTAATCAATGTCTTCTACCAAAAACACACGGCTTAAGTGGTTGCTTACTGTGGCACAGTCTTCCACAGTAATGCCAGTTGGGCTATCGATGAAAACACGCAAATCCCCTTGGGCGGTTAATTCGAAATCAACCAACTCATAACCTAAACCAGGTAAGGTCTTGTCTAATATGGTTTGGACGTCCATTTGGCTCCCGCAAATAAAAAAATGGGCAAGTGCCCATTTCTCGTAATTGAAAAACAAGTTGGATTTTACTCGCTTTGAGTGGGAAAAGAAAGCATTAAGCTTGTTTATAAGACATTTATGACGCCAAACAGGTGACAACTATGACTTGCCTCATGTGTTGCAACGCACTAAAATCGAAGCAAGCCCCTCCAAAGTTTGAAACGATTGAAAACATTTGCTGTCAACATTATTAATTTCATAATGTTTGTGCGGCAAAAAGGGGTCACAACAGTGTGACGTTGCAAGGGTTTAAGAAGGCAACGCCGTTTTATTTGCAAATTCCCGCCGAAAGGCCGATTCACCATGAGCATGCCCATTTACAATTTTTCAGCAGGTCCTGCAGTTTTACCCGATTCTGTCTTGCGCCAAGCGCAGTCGGAAATGTTTGATTACAATGGTACTGGCTTTTCAGTCATGACCATGAGCCATCGTTCAGATGTGTTCATGAGCATTATGTACCATGCTGAGCAAGATTTGCGTCAGTTGATGAACATTCCAAACAATTACAAAGTCTTGTTCATGCAAGGCGGTGCCAGTTCGCAATTCAATATGGCTGTGATGAATTTGGCCAATGGTTTCAAGCGTGTGGACTCTGTGGTCACAGGCAATTGGAGCCGCATTGCCCACAATCAAATGGGTAAATTGTCCGATGCCAAAATCCATTTGGCCGCTCATGGTGGTGAGCTATACGATTATACCGATTTGCCTGACCCTGAAAGCTGGGATATCAGCCCTGATTCGGCTTTTGTGCATTACGTCATCAATGAAACCGTACATGGTTTGCAATACCGTGATGTGCCTAAGCCGTTTGCCAATCAAATGCCGCCATTGGTGTGTGACATGTCGAGTGAAATTTTGTCACGTCCTATCAATGTCTCTGATTTTGGTTTGATTTACGCTGGTGCGCAAAAAAATATTGGTCCATCAGGCGCAACGATAGTTATCATTCGTGAGGATTTGTTAGAGCGTTGTTCAGACCGCATTCCTGATGTGTGGAATTACAAGTCACACGTCGAGCGTCAAGGCATGTACAACACACCTGCAACTTATCCAATTTACATTTCTGGCTTGGTATTCCGTTGGTTGCAATCGCAAGGCGGTGTGTCGGCGGTGCAAACCATCAATGCTTTGAAAGCCCGCAAATTGTATGAAGCGATTGATGGCAGTGGCGGTTTTTATACCAACAAAGTCGCAGCGCGTGCACGTTCGCAAATGAACGTGATTTTCCACGCACCAACGCCTGAATTGGACAAATTGTTTGCACAAGAATCGACCACGCGCGGTTTGCGTTTGCTCAAAGGTTATAAGACTATGGGCGGAATGCGTGCTTCCATTTACAATGCCATGCCGTTGCAAGGCGTGGAAGCGTTGATTGAATTCATGGGCGAATTCCAAAAACGTTATGGCTAATATCAATACATCGTCATGAATTTGATGGTATAAATTAAGCGTCCTGTAAGGTTACAGGACGCTTTTTTGTGGTTTTATATAATGAGGAATAAATCATGCAAGCAATCAAGTGGTGTTGTGGTTGGGTATTGGGTACAGTGGCGTTGGTTGCGCAAGCGCAAAATACTTGGAATCCCAATTTGAATCAACATCTTGGTGCGCCGTATTTGCCTGAGGTTTTACAATCTACACCTGCTTTGAAATTGAATATTTTGGAAGTTTTGGGCAACCATGGTCAGTTAGAAGATTGGGTGGTAGAAGGTTTTAATGGTGGTGGCATGGTGACGACGCCAGTGAAACCCATCTTAACAGGTGGCCCGACTGTTTTTACGGGTACTTTTTGTAAGCCGCATGATTGTGGCGATACACAGTGGCAATTTGTCTATGAACCGACCAAACAGGCTTTGCTGTTGGTGCGAGGGGATACCGTTTTGCACAATCACGAAGGCAAAGTCGCTCGTGAGGCTTTTGTGGAGATTGCCCACATCAGCAATCAATTAAGCCATATGTGGTGGTAAATAGTGTGATGTGAATGGGTATGTACAACAAGCGTCCTGTAAATGTTTACAGGACGCTTATTTTTATTGGATGACAATTGTGCCACGCATCGGACCGCTATGGCCGGGGAAGCTACACACAAACACATAAGGTTCGGTTTTCAGTAGCGCAGTGTCAAAAGTGATGCTGTCTGACTCGCCGCCGCCAAGCAATTTGCTGTGCGCCAATACACGCTCATCGTTTGGCTTTACAAACTCATGCTCTTTGCCCGCTTGCAAACCATCGGACAATACACCACGTAAATGGGCTTGGCTGGTAATCACGACATTGTGACCCATGGCAGTTTTGGGTAACTTGCCTGTATGGCTCAAATGTATGGTCGCTTGCGTGCAATGCGCAGGAATTTCGATTTGTTTGAGGCTAAACTGCATCGCATCGGTGCCATTTAAAGCAATTTCACAATCGTTTTGGCTGGTATGGGACGTTGGTGTGGATGCAGCTTCAGGTGAGCTTGCCATGGTGTGGTTGGTGTGTGGTATGGAGGCAGGTGTCGGCGGAATGGCGACAGAAGCGGGGGCAGGCTCTTGGGAACACGCAGAGATTGCCATCATGATGGCTGTGCTGAAACCGAGTTGCCATAAAGGTTTGAGTGTCATGATATTGTCTTTATTGATATTCTTGGGCTGCATGACAGCCCAAGATGAACCATGATTAGGCTGATTGTTGTAGCAATTGCGCTGCTTCAATGGCGTAATACGTCAAAATGCCATCGGCACCCGCGCGTTTGAAAGCCATCAAGCTTTCTAAAATCGCTTGGTCACGCTCTAACCAACCGTTTTGAATGGCTCCCTGTAACATTGCATATTCGCCTGATACTTGATAGGCGAATGTAGGTACGGCAAACTCGTCTTTGACACGGCGAATGATGTCCAAATATGGCATACCCGGTTTAATCATCACCATGTCTGCACCTTCTTGGATGTCCAAAGCCACTTCGTGCAACGCTTCGTTGCTGTTGGCAGGATCCATTTGGTAGGTTTTTTTGTCGGCTTTGCCCAAGCTGCCAGCAGAACCCACTGCTTCACGGAAGGGGCCATAAAAACAAGAGGCGTATTTGGCAGAATAAGACATGATGCGCACCAAATCATGGCCGTTGGCTTCCAAAGCTTCACGCAGTGCCGCAATACGACCGTCCATCATGTCCGAAGGTGAGATGATGTGTACGCCTGCTTCGGCGTGGCACAAAGCTTGTTTGATTAATACTTCAATGGTGATGTCATTTAAAACATAGCCGGTATCGTCAATAATCCCGTCTTGTCCATGCGTGGTGTATGGGTCTAAGGCAATGTCGGTCATCACGCCCAATTGTGGAAAACGCTGGCGAATTTCACGCACCGCTCGTGGCACCAAACCATCAGGATTGTAAGCTTCTTCTGCCATCAGGCTTTTGCCGCTTAAGTCGGCAGGAAACAAATCAATCAATGGAATGCCCAGTTCAACGCAACGCTCACAAGTGGCAAACAATTTGTCCAAGCTTTGGCGTTTGACCCCTGGCATCGCGCTGATGTCTTGCTCGATGTTACTGCCTTCTAAAATGAAGACTGGTAAAATCAAATCTTTGGCAGTTAAGGTGTTTTCTTGCATCAATTGGCGTGAAAAAGCATCGCGGCGCATGCGGCGCATGCGCGTAGCAGGTGCTTGGCGTGACAAAAAATTCATGATGGTGTTCTCTGTACAATTTGAAATTGGTATCTTAACCTTCTATTGTACCCAAGATTGTGAAGATGGGATTGTATTGGGTCAAGTTTGATACGGTTTTAAACCCATTTTTAATCAAAGTGAAAATATTTTATTAAAATTAACATAAAAGCGTCCTGTAAAGTCACAGAACGCCTATTAATATTGGTTTCAAATTACATATCATCAGTGAACAATCATTCGACCATTTAAATTTTGTAAGGGGCGATTGGTGTGAGTGCCCATGACTTCGTCAAATTGTTGGATTTGATCTTTTGAAGCTTGCAACGGTTGTTTCATCACCAACCAACGCACACCTTCTGAACAAGGTGGCGTGGTCAAAGAGCCACTAAAACGATAATAGTCTTGTTTTTTAGGTAAAAATTCGGTGGCTATTATCGGGTTTGGGGTGTGGATTACTTTGGGTTGATTCTTGGTTTTGGGCATGTTTTGCCACAGTTGTTTCAATTGAGGATGTGCTTGACCATATTCAAACATCACACCAATCACCGCCAAAGCACCTGCAGCGTTGGCATGCACCAAATGCAATTCCATAGGGAAAGATTGGCCTTCGATGTGATTTTCGCTTGGGGTATGAAAATGCATTTGTTTCAGCGCAAAGCGTTCGCCATCGACTTCAATGCTGCTGCCATCAGTATAAGCAATTTGGATGGTGTGACCATTGTTGATGATGGTGTGTGCATGAGATGGATAGTCAATATTGAGATTGGGCAATTGGGCATCGATACTGCCAGTAATGTTGATAGGTGTTTGGTTGTAACCATTACAGGTGGCATATTCTGGTGCCAAAATACCCCAATATTCGGGCGCACTGTTACCGTGATAAGACCAAGAAGTTGTTTGATCTGCTGCCATGCTGTAAACATTACATCCGATTAAAGTCATCAAAAAGCCCATTTTTTTTAACATGTGTTTCCCCCTAGTGAGAGCATTGAATGCAAAATGATGATGTGATAGTGCTTGTCTAAGATAACGCATGACAATGGTGTTGTGAATCGGTTTTGAAAGATTGAATGAATGTGATGTATTGCCATGACAACAAAAAAGACCAGCTTAAAAGCTGGTCTTTTTTGTTGGTACGCCCACGGGGAATCGAACCCCGGTTGCCGCCGTGAAAGGGCAGTGTCCTAACCGCTAGACGATGGGCGCGGCATCAATCAAAGATTGACTGTAAAACTTATTTTGAAACTTGCCGTAAAAGCCTGCTTCGGTATTGGTACGCCCACGGGGAATCGAACCCCGGTTGCCGCCGTGAAAGGGCAGTGTCCTAACCGCTAGACGATGGGCGCGGTATCAATCAAAGATTGATTGTAAACTGTGGTGCACCCGGAGCGATTCGAACGCCCGACCCTTTGGTTCGTAGCCAAATACTCTATCCAACTGAGCTACGGGTGCATTTAAGCTTGGTTAAAAAAACCAGCTGTTGGCTGGAATTTTTGAAATTCTGTGGTACGCCCACGGGGAATCGAACCCCGGTTGCCGCCGTGAAAGGGCAGTGTCCTAACCGCTAGACGATGGGCGCATCTGGTTGCGAGCTTGTTGGTGCACCCGGAGCGATTCGAACGCCCGACCCTTTGGTTCGTAGCCAAATACTCTATCCAACTGAGCTACGGGTGCATTGCTATCACTTGTCAGTGCTTGTGATTGCTTAACTGCGACAACGGAGGCGAATTATAGAGATGACTTTGTATATTGGCAAGCGGTTTTTGTAATTATTTTTGAATTTATGGAGCGTAAATGGCAGTCTGTTGCGCAATAAGCGGCAGTTTCACAACATCAAGTATTTGAGCCATTTCATTTTTGTTTTAAGAAGTCTCATGTCTAAAAAATTTTAAAAAACAGGCAAAAAAAGCATTTTTAAGCGTCCTGAAATGCAAAAATGGGGTGAATTTGTGATTTTTACGGTGATTGTGCAGGTATAAATTGGGTGTTAAAAATGGACTGTGTGGTCAAAACAGCCCATTTTAGAATGAAAAAATCTTCACATTTTGGTTTTTTGAGATTGAATCCAGCTGGGTAAAAGCAAATGAATGCACAAACCAACTGCTAAAACCGCAATACCAATGCTGTGCCAACGATTCAAAGGCTCGTTTAATACCAAAAAAGCCACGACCAAAGCCACCGCAGGGACAAACAAAGACAATGGTGCAATGCTGGCTGCATCGTATTTGCTCATGAGTTTGCCCCATAAGCCGTAGCCAATAATGCTGGCAACCCAGCTTAAATACGCCAAAGCAATGACACGGTTCACGCTCCATTGGGTCAATTGAGCGTGTACTTGTTCCCAGCCATCTATTGCGACCGCCCCGATGAAAAATGGCAATGGGCAAATCAAATTGCCCCAAACGACCAGTGCCAAAGGATTGACCGAGCGTTTTAAACTGCCAATATGTTTGACCGTAATATTGCCACATGCCCAAGCGAATGCGCCTATAACCACTAAAAATACTGCAAGGACGGGCAATTGCCCTTGATATTGACCATAAGCAATCAAACCCAAGCCCAGTGCGGCAACGACCATGGCGATGATTTGATAAGCTTTGACGTTTTCGCCCATCATAATGGCAGCAATGATAATGGTAAAGAAAGCTTGTGATTGCAAGACAATCGCTGCCAAGCCTGTGGGTAAGCCTGCGGCTATGGCCCAAAACAAGAAGGTAAACTGCGCAAAACTGATTAACAAACCATAAGTGATGAGCCAACGCCATGGAATATTGGGTTTTTTGATGAAGAAAATTGCGGGAAAGCTGACAAAGATAAAGCGCAAACAGCCTAATAATAAAGGCGATGCGTCCTGTAAGCCTAGATAGATGAAATAAAAATTCAAACCCCATAAAACCACCACCAATAAAGCGCCGATTTTGTCTTGTGTGCTCATGTTTGTCATGATGTGTCTTAGCCTTGCTTATAAAAACAATGTGTTAATAAAATAGCCTTGCCTTTTAAAAGTGTCGATACAAGGTATATTGAGTATGTTTTAGATAATATTCATGAAGATTGAATATAACACGAGCCTGCTAAGGCATAGGTGTCAGAATGTTAGAACAGATAAAAATCGAGCGTCTGTGTGGTTTGTCGCAACATGGTGATAGTGCGGATTGATTAGACGAAGCGTTCAAATGGTATTAAGGTTAAGGGCATTGTTTGAAGGAGTTTGTGTATGTTGAATCAATATGAGTTAATCATAGAACCTTTTATCGCTTTGAATTTATACCAATTGCACCAAATTTTGCAATTGCGCCAACGTGTGTTCATGTTGGAGCAGCAAAGCCTGTATTTGGATGCTGACAACGATGATTTGGATGCCACGCACATCATGTTGTATGACGGACCGAAGCTCGTTGGCTATACGCGGATTGTGCCGCCACACTTGAGCATGGAATACGTGCAAATTGGCAGAATCGCTTTGGTCGAAGCATTGCGTTCACAAGGCATGGGCAGCGAGTTGTTACAAGTGGCTTTGGATACAGCCAAGCGTCAATTTCCCAATTTACCTGTGCATTTGTCGGCACAAATTCATTTGCAAACATGGTATGAGGCATTTGGTTTTGAAACTTTTGGCGATGTATTTGACGATGGTGGTGTCAAACACGTTAAAATGCGTTGGAATGGTACATCGAAATAGGAAAATCAAATGTCACATGAAATAACACAGCGCTTAGAATATATGGAAGAGCAAATCGAAATCTTGCGCATGGAAAACCGTGTCTTGAGTACGGCTTTGAAAGGGATTTTGAAAGGCTTACCGCAAGATTTGGCAGGTGACGTGGTGGAATCTATCCAAATTGCATTTGAAAATGCATCGGGTGAGCTCAATTACCATGACCATCCTTATGCGGATGTGTTCCATGATGTTACTTATGACTTTTTCCATGAAAAAGAATAAGTAAAAATCACAGATTGGCATGGCATGATGATGCTGTGCATGGTTCATTTAAAGCGTCCTGTAAATATTTACAGGACGCTTTAAATCTTTAAATAATGAGTATTAAGTTTTAAGGTGCAATTTGAGTGGCCACTTGTTGCAAGCCTGTGCTTAATGAGTCAATCATGGCAGCATAACCATCGCCTTGTTGCGCCGTCAAAACACTGAAATTGGAGCCTGCTGTGGTTTTGCCTTGGTGTTTGAAGACACTGTAACCTTCTATTTGGGTCTGCCCATCAAAGCGACCATGAAACTGCTCAATGTAAACGGTTAACTCGGGCGTGTCGTTGTTTTGCAAACTTGGTGGCACAAAGCGAACGGGACGATTTTGTTGGTTGAGTGCATTGGCCAATTGGTTGCGTATGGCAATATCTAAAGGTTCTGCCCATAAGTGTTGTTTGGCAAAATGCAGCGTGTGTGCATCGGTTTGGTAGAGCAAATTTTGACCTTTTAATGGTTCAGCTACCACCACCCGCAAAACCACATTGGATTTTTGGGTGGCTGGCAAGCGGTAAGCCGTATCGGACAGACGGTAATACTGAGTGGTCGGCGCACTGGCACAAGCACCCACAGCCAATGCCAAACACGCGGTGATGAACCAGAGTTTCATGGTTGTCCTTTCGGAATAGGATCGGCAGATTTGCTGTCAAAAATGAAAGAGTTTGGTTTCTCACCCAGTTTTTTCAATAATGGATTGGATTTTTGCAAGGTTCGATCCAAACTTTGTAATGTGTTTTGGACATCACGATACGCTGGTGAGTCAGGCGAGACCCCTTCTAAAGTACCACGCAATTGCTTCAAAGTTTGATTCAGTTCTTTGGGGATGCTTTGGGTATTGGGGTTGTTGAGCAATTGGTTGACTGAACCCAAGGTTTTTTGCAATTCGGCTAAATTTTGATTCAATTGACCCACTGTTTGTTCTAATGGCAAATGGTTGAATTTGACCAGTAAGCGGTTCAAGTTTTTCACTGTGGCATTCAAGCCCACTGCACGCGTAGGAATGACGCTTAGTCCTGCATAACGGTCTTGTGGTTTCAAACTTGGATCGGCAGACAACTCATCGGTTAATTCAATCGACATATTGCCTGTGACGATATTGTTGCTGATGATGGTAGCGTACAATCCTTGGCGAATGGCTTGGTCAAATTTTTGCTGCCATTGTTTGGTTTCTATCGGATTGGCGCCCATTTCTATGGCGCTTGGTTCAATGCGCAATTGAACGGGAATATAGCGGTTTTCCAGTAGATTTAATTGGTCATTGTTGTGAAAAAACGGGGTTTTTTCAATCACGCCAATGGGTAAACCTTTGTATTCCACTGTGGCACCTGCGCTCACACCGCGCATGCTTTGGTCAAAAAAAGCGACCAAATAAAAGGCTCGGGGGGAAGCAGGTTCCATCACATCACTGATATTGCTGTGTAACGTAAAGGTATGACCATCTTTGACTGAAGCACCTTTACCAGTGCTCAGTGGCTGAGTGAAGGCAATAGCGCCGCTCAAAATAGAGCCAATAGGGGCCGCATCAATTTGTATGCCTTGGCTGTTGGTTTGGATGTTTACCCCTGATTTAATCCAAAATTTGACATGATCGCCCACCAAATCTTGGTGGCTTTTTTGAATGAAAATATCATAATGGACATGCTGATTTTTGGTATCAAACGTTGATTGGGTAATTTGGCCTACTTGTAAATCTTCATAAAATACAGGCGCGCCGTTAGGCAACATTTTGGCGCGCGTGCTGCTCAATTTTAGATGCAAACCTTCACCTAAATCAGCGCTAGGAGGATCATCGCTGATGATGAACTCATTTTTGATTTCTGCCGCATTACCTGGTTTAAAGCCTATGTACGCACCAGAAACCAAGGTTCCTAAGCCACGAATGCCACGTTGGTCAAACTCTGGTTTAACAATCCAAAATAGAGAATCTGAGCGCAATTGGTGTTGCATATTGCCATTGATTTTAGCGGTCAATAACACACCATCGCCAGCATCGTTCAAACGCACATCAATCACTTTACCGACTTCGACATTTAAAATTTTGATGGGCGTTTTATTGATTTCTACGCCATCTGCACTGGGCATATGCAAAGTGACTTCTGTACCATTGTTACGCAAATAGCTAACGAGCAAGACGATGGCGACAATCAATGTGGCAATAGGTACCAACCAAATAATTGATAAAGCGCGGCTTTTGCTCACCTGAGCTACAGGAGGCTCAGATGGTGGCGGTGTTGAGGTATCAGGGTCGGTGGCTTGCATGTTTTTTGGCTCGTTGTTGTTGGTGGTATCGATCCCAGATTAAACGCAAATCCAATACCTCGGCAGACAACATAGTAGCAAAAATGACCAAGGTAAAATAGACTGATGCCATACCAGGGGTGACAGAGGCAATGTTCGTACGGTAAACCGCCATCAACAAAATGATGACAAAGATATCTATCATAGACCATCTGCCGATGAATTCGACAAAGTGGTACATTTTGTTCAAAACTTTGGGTGGCAATAAAAGCTGAAAGCGGGCACTGTACAATAAAATCATCAACATCAAAATTTTGACCACTGGAATCAAAATGCTGGCAATAAACACAATGACAGCGACCAAATGGTCTTTTTCTTTCCACAAAATCAAGACACCATCAAAGATATTACTTTGTGCGCTGCTGAGCAAACTGTCAGTAGACATCATGATGAATGTATTGGCAGGAATGAACAAAATCATGGCGGTAATCAGCAAGGCCAAAGATTTTTGAATACTATTGGGAATGCGGTGGTATAAAAATGCGCCGCAGACATCGCATTCGTTGTCAGTATGATTTTGAGCGTGCAAGCAGCGGGTGCAATACAAAGTATTGGGTTTGTGTTGACTGATGCACAAAGGTTGGGCATCAGGTTGTAATTGTGACAATTGGTAAAACAGCCAATGAGGATGGATATTGATGCCCATGTGAATGAGAAACAAAGCATAGACAAATACAAAGCCAAAGGCAGGACCCACTGTAAAATCGCTGACAGCAGCAATTTTGACTAAGGCAACTAAGGTCGCGACAAAAAATACATCGACCATTAACCATGGTCGCAAACGTATCATATGACGCGCGCAAAGATTGGTTCCTGGCAGATAGTGTTGGCGGTATAGGGCAATGTGCACGTACATATACATGGACATGAATAAAACGGGCGTGAAAAATACCAGCAGCAACATGACAGTGGCTAAAAATCCATATTCATGGTGTTTGAGGTTTTGGAAAATATCGATGACAGACAGATGCTCGGACACGCCTATCATGTCCATGTTTAAATACACTTGGCTGCCGACCAAAAGCATTAAAATCCATGCCGCACTGACAAAAGCCAAGGGCGCGGTATAAGGATTGCGGTTGATTTTAACCAATAATTGCCCGCATTGCGGGCAATTGGCTGACTCACCTTGAGACATTTGAGGCACCACCGACTCAAGGCCACAGCAAGGGCATTGAGTGGTGTGCGTTGGCAAGCTTGCCATGCTGAGGTGGCGTTTTTGTGACCACCACCTCTTGAAGACAGAAAATTTAATCATCAGATGCTTTGTAAAGCTGCCACCACTGCATCGCCCATTTCTGAACAGCTAACCAATTGGCAGCCATCTTCGTAAATGTCGCCAGTGCGCAAACCTTGTTTCAGGACGCTTTGTACGGCTTGTTCAATTGCATTAGCAAAGCCATCTTGATTGAACGAGTAACGCAACATCATCGCCGCTGACAAAATCGTTGCCAATGGGTTGGCTTTGTTTTGACCAGCAATATCAGGTGCGGAACCGTGTGATGGCTCGTACAAACCTTTGCCTGTTTCGTTTAAAGAGGCCGATGGTAACATGCCAATAGAGCCTGTCAACATAGACGCTTCATCAGACAAGATATCACCAAAAATGTTGCCTGTAACCATCACATCAAATTGTTTGGGTGCTTTGACCAATTGCATTGCCGCATTGTCCACATACATATGGCTCAATTCAACGTCAGGATAGTCGGCTGCAATTTCGTTCATGATTTGTTTCCACAATTCTGTGGTTTCCAAAACATTGGCTTTGTCTACAGAACACAATTTTTTGTTGCGTTTTTGTGCTGCTTGAAACGCAATATGACCGATACGGCGAATTTCAGATTCATGGTAACGCATGGTGTTCACGCCTTCGCGCGTGCCATCTGCCAATTGGCTGATACCGCGTGGCTCGGCAAAATAAATATCACCAGTGAGTTCACGCACAATCAAAATGTCCAAACCCGCCACCACTTCTGGTTTCAAAGTCGAAGCATTCGCCAATTCTGGATATAAAATAGCAGGGCGCAAATTGGCAAACAAATTCAAATCTTTGCGAATGGCCAACAAACCACGTTCAGGACGCAAAGGGCGGTCAAGATTGTCATATTGTGGACCACCTACCGCACCTAGCAATACGGCGTCGGCTTGGCGGCAAATGTTTTGCGTGAATTCTGGATAAGGTACACCATATTCATCGTAAGCTGCACCGCCTAAAGGTGCGTATTGAAACTGAATGTCCCAACCTTTTTGTTGGAAAACTTCTAAGACACGTACCGCTTGTGCAATGATTTCTGGGCCGATGCCGTCACCGGGTAAAACTGCGATGGTTTGAGTCATGATGTTTGAACCTTGAAACACAATGAATAAAGTTTACAGGACGCTTAATGGCCGTCCTGTAAGGGTCTGGATATTTTAATTGATTATTTAATTGTGGAAAAGCCACGGTTGTGCAGCGCGGTGTTGGCTTTCAAATGCTTTGATATTGTCAGCGTGCGCCAAAGTCAAGCCAATTTCATCCAAGCCATTGAGCAAGCAATGTTTGCGATGGTCGGTGATGTCAAAACAATAGACTGCGCCGCTAGGGCTGGTCACGGTTTGTGCTGTCAAATCGACGGTCAATTGATAAGCTTCGTTTTGTTCCACTTCTTGGAACAATTGTTCGACGATTTCTTCTGACAAAACAATGGGCAATAAGCCATTTTTGTAGCAGTTGTTGAAGAAAATGTCGGCAAACGATGGTGCAATCACCGCGCGAAAGCCGTAGTCGTCCAAAGCCCAAGGTGCGTGTTCACGGCTAGAGCCGCAGCCAAAGTTTTTGCGTGTTAACAAAATATTGGCACCTTGATAACGGGTTTGGTTCAATGAGAAATCAGGATTCAATGGGCGGCCTGTATTGTCCATACCCGGTTCGCCATGGTCAAGATAGCGCCATTCATCAAAACAATTAGGACCAAAGCCTGAGCGTTGGATGGATTTTAAGAATTGTTTGGGAATGATGGCATCGGTGTCAACGTTGGCACGGTCGAGAGGCGCGACCAATGCGGTCAATGTAGTAAAGGCTTTCATGTTTATTTTCCAATAAAAGCCGGGCAAGCAAGAGGCGGCCTGAAACCGCCCGAAACACCGCAATCAATTTGGTCGTTACATATTCGGATGGACAGATTTGGCTGCACCTGAGACAGCTTGACCACCACCGGAAATGTCGCGACCGATACCTTTTACAGTGTTACACCCAGCTAAAAATACAATAGCTGCACAAGCAATCAAAGCCAAATGTTTCATGATATTGTCCTCTAATCTATTTAAATCAACGTGAAAAGGGATAATTGAGCGGTTAACCGCTGGCTTTAATGTCCTGATTCGCACCTTTTGCAAATAAATTTGCTAACAGAACGATTGTCACCTACATGTGAAAATCCAATTGTAATTTTCACATGTTTCAATTTTCCGATTCTTTTAAAAGTGAGTGTTTGGTTAACATACACTAGGTTTCAATGCTTTATACAAAATAAATAAAGCATTTTAACGAGGAATCAGAGATGGGGCGGTGGCAAATGGTTCCTGCTGTTTTAATATTTAAGCCAATAATTGGCGCACGTCTACAAAGTGACCTTTGATGGCTGCTGCTGCTGCCATCGCTGGGCTTACCAAATGGGTGCGACCACCATTGCCTTGACGACCTTCAAAATTGCGGTTTGAAGTCGATGCACAGCGTTGACCTGCTTCTAAGCGGTCGGCATTCATTGCCAAACACATAGAGCAGCCCGGTTCACGCCATTCAAAACCCGCTTCGATGAAGATTTTGTCCAAGCCTTCTTGTTCGGCTTGTTCTTTCACCAAGCCAGAACCTGGGACAATCAATACACGAGAAACGTTGTCGGCTTTTTGATGGCCTTTGGCAACGCTTGCAGCTTCACGCAAGTCTTCAATACGGCTATTGGTACAAGAACCAATGAATACGATGTCCACAGGAATGTCGGTCAATGCCGTGCCAGCTTCTAAACCCATGTATTGTAAAGCGCGAGTGATGCTTTCGCGTTTGACAGCATCGGTTTCGTCTTCAGGATTAGGGACAATGCCATCGACAGCCAATACCATTTCAGGCGATGTGCCCCAAGTCACTTGTGGCTGAATGTCAGCGGCATCAAAATGGAAGACCGAATCAAATTCTGCACCTTCGTCAGACACCAAAGTTTTCCAGTATGCAACCGCTTGTTCCCATTGTTCTGCTTTGGGTGCAAATGGGCGACCTTGAACATAATCCATTGTGGTTTGGTCAACGGCCACCAAGCCTGAGCGTGCACCGCCTTCAATGGCCATATTGCACAGCGTCATGCGACCTTCCATGGACAAAGAGCGAATGGCGCTGCCACCGAACTCGATGGCGTAGCCTGTGCCTCCTGCAGTGCCAATTTGACCAATGATGTACAAAGCCACGTCTTTGGCGGTCACGCCTTGCGCCAATTCACCGTTGACTTCAATCAACATAGATTTGGATTTTTTGGCGGTAATACATTGGGTCGCCATGACATGTTCCACTTCTGATGTGCCAATACCATGTGCCAAAGCACCAAAGGCACCGTGTGTTGAAGTGTGTGAGTCGCCACACACCACAGTCATCCCAGGCAAGGTTGCGCCTTGTTCAGGACCCATCACATGCACAATGCCTTGACCTTTGTCTTTAAATGGAAAATAAGCCAATGCGCCAAATTCTTTGATGTTGGCATCCAAAGTGTCTACTTGCAATTTAGAGATGGGGTCTTTAATGCCTTCATCCCAATGGTCAGTTGGGGTGTTGTGATCGGCAGTGCTGACTATGCTGTCTTGGCGCCATAAAGGACGTTCGTTCAGCTTCAAGCCTTCGAAGGCTTGTGGGCTGGTCACTTCATGGACCAAATGGCGGTCAATATAAAGCAAAACAGTACCATCATCGGCTTGTTCGACAATGTGGCTGTTCCATAATTTATCGTATAAGGTAAAAGCGCTCATTCGGTGCATCCGGTTTGGGTTGGCTGGAATTGTTATGATGTTGTTTCGAGGCTGTATATTAGGCGTTTGGACGAAATTTGGCAAGAATTTGTCCAAGATAATGTGAATTATTTCATTATTTGACGGAACTTTTTAGACAAATTGTTATTTTTAGACAAATTGTATAAAAATAACAAAGATGGATACTTGCTAATGTACAATTAAATTGGGTGGTTTATTTGTATAAATATCACAATATGGATATTTTCTAATCATTAAATCCTATTTATTAATACAATGATTCTAAGCGTGGATAAGAGGCATTAAAAAGCGTCCTGTAAACTTACAGGACGCTTGGACAAATGTTGTGCTTGAATGATACTTATATAGATTAGCCAGATTAACGGTTTTGGCTAGCTTGGTCTTGCAAATATTTGAGTTTGACGTATTTGTTCATGGTGTAATTGGCATAATTTTTAGACAACATATAGCCGATAGCACCGTCTAAAAAGCCTTTTTTCAACACATACATTTTGAAAAAAGCAAAAGCAGGGCGCAACACCACATCGAGCAATACGTTGCAACGTTTGCCTTCTTGGTAATTTTTCTCGGCAGCCAAAGTCGAATATTGGTTCATTTTACGCAAATATTGCTCCCACGTTTCATAGGTGTAATGCAACATGGTTTGGCTCAATTTTTTGTCTGTGTGTTGGTGCACAATTTTAGGATGGACAAAACCTTCGACATAACTGCCTTTAGTAGGCATCAAGCGGCAGACCCAATCTGGGCTTAACGGACCGTATTGCACCAGTTTGTGTTGGAAATGGTTGATGCGCTTGATCCAATAACCATATTGTTCACCGCTTTGTACCACTTGGCGAATTTCGGTACACAATGATGGTGTGCAACGCTCATCGGCATCAATGAAAAAAATCCATTCGTGTGAGGCTTGTGAGATGGCAAACGTTTGTTGACCGCCCCAATCACCATTCATATTGCGTTCAATCACGCGTGCACCCAAGCTTTCAGCAATGGCGCGGGTGTCATCGGTGCTGGAGTCGTCAATGATGATGACTTCATCGGCAAAGCTGCAACTGTCTATGCATTCACGGATGTTGTGAGCTTCATTTTTGGCGAGGATTAAAACGCTGATACGGGACATGGTGTTCTCAATGGATAAGTCAGAATGGTATGGCCAGCTGTAAGCTTGGTGCCAAGACAGGCTCTCATTATCTTACAGGCTGGGGCATGGGTCAAAACGAAAGTGAGGGCTAATGGGTGGGGCTTTGAATGGCTGTCATGGCAATAGCGGCAGCTTTAAACCGCATTAAGAAGGATTTTTGTGCCAATTGGAACTGTTGGCATCTGCCCAATGGGAATAAAATCGCTATAATGGGCATTTTGCGACATGGCTTTTGGTGTGTTGAAACGATGAATAAAAAATCAGGTAGTGTAGGTTTGGTAAAGCCGCAATTGATTGCGTTTGAAGAGGCATTGCCTTTGCAAAATGGGCAAGTGTTGCCGCGCTTTGAGTTGATGGTAGAAACATATGGGCAACTGAATGCGGCAAAAAGCAATGCCATATTGATTTGCCATGCTTTGTCGGGACATCATCATGTCGCTGGCAAGCACCATGAAAACGACAAACACAGTGGTTGGTGGGACAATATGGTCGGTCCGGGTAAGCCGATTGATACCGAGCGTTTTTTTGTGGTGGGCTTGAACAATTTGGGTGGTTGCCATGGCAGCAGCGGACCGTTGAGCATCAATCCTGTCACTGGTAAACCTTATGGGGCGGATTTCCCCATGGTGACGGTCAAAGATTGGGTTCATTCGCAAGCGCGTTTGGCGGATTATTTTGGTATTGAGCAATGGGCAGCGATAGTCGGCGGCAGTTTGGGCGGCATGCAAACCATGCAATGGGCGATTGATTTGCCTGAGCGTGTGCGCCACGCCATCATCATTGCTTCTGCACCAAAATTGTCAACGCAAAACATCGCATTTAACGATGTGGCACGCCAAGCGATTTTGACCGATCCTGATTTTCATGCAGGACATTACTCTGAATATGAGACTTTGCCACGTCGAGGCTTGCGCATTGCGCGCATGATGGGTCACATCACATATTTATCTGAGGATGGCTTAGGTCATAAGTTTGGTCGACAATTGCGTCATGGTGATTATCAATTCAATTACGATGTCAATTTTGAAGTGGAATCTTATTTGCGCTATCAAGGGGATAAATTCGCTGAAATCTTCGATGCCAATACGTATTTGTTGATGACCAAGGCTTTGGATTATTTCGATCCTGCCAGTGATTACCAAGATTGTTTACAGGACGCTTTCCAACGCATTCAAGCCCAATGTTTTGTGGCATCTTTTAGTACTGATTGGCGTTTTAGCCCTGAGCGTTCGCATGAGATTGTGCGGGCTTTGATTGCGGCAGAAAAATCGGTGCAATATTTGGAAGTACAGTCTCATCATGGTCATGATGCGTTTTTGATGGAAGATGAGGCGTATATGCGTGGTATGTATGCTTATTTGGATAAAGTAGCGAAAGAGGTGGCCTGATGCAGCAATTGCGTGAGGATTTGCGTTTGGTATATGACTGGATTGTACCTGGCTCCAAAGTATTGGATTTGGGTTGTGGTGATGGGCAATTATTGGCGGCTTTGGTACAAGACAAAGGTTGTCAAGGTTATGGTGTTGAATTGGATACGGACAGCGTGATTGCGGCGATGAATAAGGGCGTGAACGTGATCCAAGTCGATTTGGAACAAGGTCTGCGCAGTGCTTTTACCGACCACAGTTTTGACGTGGTGGTATTGTCACAAACGATTCAGGCGATGAAAAATACCGAGCATATTTTGTATGAAATGAAGCGTGTTGCCCGCCAAGCGATTGTGACGTTTCCCAATTTTGGTTATTGGCGCAACCGTGTGCAAATTGCACAAGGACGCATGCCTGTGTCTGAATCTATGCCGTATGAATGGTATAACACGCCTAATATTCATTGGTGTACATTGGCGGATTTTGATGCGCTGTGTGCCAAAACAGGCTTGTCGGTATTAGAGCGTGCTGTGATGACAGGCGGTCAGCGTATTGAATTTATGCCCAATTTGTTAGGCAGTTTGGCTTTTTACCGTGTGGGTTAGCAGCAAATAGTTTCAAAAAAACCATAAAACCACCGTATTAGGTGGTTTTATGGTTTTTTTATTGGGTCTTAGATGTGGTCATCAGACGCAAGAATAATTTTGGTGAAATGCCTAGCAAATCCATTAAAGAACGGTAGTAGGTGCGATCTACCAAAAATTGGCACAAGTCAATCAAACGCAATAATGATGCAGTGCAATCTGCGTATTGGTAAGAGGTTTTGGCCAATAAGTCAGGGGTTAACAATTTTGGCATTTCTGCACGCAAAAAAGCCATACTTGCTGCCACAAATAAAGGTGGAATTTTTTGCTTTAAGTGTACCTCGCCAATGTGTTCGTGAATTTTGACAAATTGATCATCAAATGGACCACTGAACAACATGCCCATCCAGCGCAAGTGAGTTTGTTTTAAAGAATCGACTTTGCCTTCTACAAAAGGGCGCATGGCATCTGAATTTAAAATGCGTTCATAGAACGCTTCGGTCATTGCAGGTAATGCAGGGCTAACCAATGGGAATAAAGTTTGCAAACAGTCAGCATCGATTTGGCTAAAACCGTTGTGGCTTAAAAATTCTGCTAAATCTGCATCGTCAGTTGTTGTAATATTGAAGCTCATTTATTTTTCCAAAGTAATCATTAGATGAGTGAGGAAAGCTCTTTTCTTTGCATTTATTTAATTGATTTCTTGTAGAAGGGCCTGTGTTGCCATGGGAAAGCCATTTTAGAAGGAATATGTTAGATGTTTAGCGTGCAAATGTGGGTGTAAAGAGAGAAGTTTTCATTTTCGAAGTCGGTTATTTTAATACAAACTTTAGAATAAAGGTATGGTATGGCGAGATATAACAGGTAAATAATACAAATGAGTGTGTAAATACATCTAATTTGAAATTTTTCTGATGACCCATATTTTATGCCAATATCAGCACCAAAGCCTTTCAGAATAATCAACAAGGATGATGCAGTGACAGTATTGACCATTCCCCAATCCGGTCAGAAAAGCGTTTTGACTCAAGTTTCTTTAGGAAGTTTGCCATGGTATTTGGCGCAAACATCGTTGCAGAAAAATACAGTGGTTTTTTTAACCGAAGATGCCGACCAAGCCTTGCGTTTGCAAGAAGCTTTGGCATTTTTTTGTCCCAAATGGCGAACAGCTTTTTTGCCTGATTGGGAAACGTTGGCGTATGAACGTTTCTCGCCACATCAAGATTTGGTATCTGAGCGTTTGTCGGCGTTGTGGCAATTGAGCCATGAGCAACTCGACTGTGTTTTGATGCCTGTGGCTACTGCGATGCAGCGCTTGTCACCATTGTCTTTTATTCAAGGCCGCACGTTTTGGTTGAAAAGTGGTGAAACCTTAAATGCGGACATGTTTCGAGCGCAATTGGTCAATGCTGGTTATCAGCATGTTTCTAATGTGGTGGCGGCGGGCGAATTTGCTTTGCGTGGTGGATTGTTAGACGTTTTTCCTATGGGTTCAGAGTGGCCGTATCGCATTGATTTGTTCGGTGATGAAATTGACAGCATCAAGACGTTTGATGCGGATACGCAGCGTACATTAGATGATGTGACCGAAATCCGCCTATTGCCTGCGCATGAGTTTCCAACGGATGAAGCGGCACAGACTATTTTTCGCCACCGCTTTCGAGAAGAAATAGAAGGTGATCCAACACGAGCGTATGTGTATCAAGCCGTGAGCAAAGGTCAGTTTGGCGGTGGCGTTGAATATTACCTACCCTTGTTTTTTGAAACGCCATTGGCCACTGTGTTTGATTATTTACCTGCTAACAGTGTGGTGCTGTCTTTGAATGATGTCCATGCCCAAACGCATGGTTTTTGGCTGGATGTCAAATCGCGTTTTAATATGGCGCAAGCCGATGCCAGCTACCCACCATTGTCACCGCAAAGCTTATTTTTAAGCGAAGATGAGTTTGGCGCCAAGCTTAAGGCATTGCCACATATCCATATTCAGCCTCAAGCGCTTGAACAAGAATTGCCCAATGTGGCTGTGAATCGCCAAAAAGAACAGCCTTTGCAAGCTTTACAAGACTTTCAGGCCGCTTTTGATGGCAAAATTTTGTTGTGTGCTGAAAGCTTAGGTAGACGTGAAACCATGTTGGCATTTTTGCAGCAGCAACAATTGGCTGTCAAAACAGTGGCATCGTGGCAAGCGTTTTTGGCATCGGATGCGCGGTTAAATGTCACTGTATCTGCTATCTCGCGTGGTTTTCAAATGCCACAAGCTGGTGTTGCCGTCATCAGTGAAGCGGATTTATACCAACATGTGGTACGTGGCGGTAAGCGCCATCGCCGCCGCAAACATGCCCAATCTTCCGACAGCAGTTTACGTGATTTGGCCGAAATCAATCTTGGTGATCCTGTGGTGCATGAAGAGCATGGCATTGGTCGCTATATGGGTTTGGTGAATTTGGATTTGGGCGATGGTGACAATGAAATGATGTTGTTGGAATACGATGGCGGTAGCCAATTGTATGTGCCTGTGGCGCAATTGCATTTGATTTCACGTTATGCAGGACACGCTGCGGACAATGTCCATTTGCATAAGTTGGGTCATGCCTCTTGGGCCAAAGCCAAACGTAAGGCCGCTGAAAAAGCGCATGACACAGCCGCAGAATTGCTGAATTTATATGCGCAACGTGCGGCATTAGAAGGTCATGCGTTTGCTTTGGATGAGGCCGATTACCAACAATTTGCCGATGGTTTTGGTTATGAAGAAACCGAAGACCAAGCAGCAGCGATTGCAGCAACCATCCAAGATTTAATCAGCGGCAAACCAATGGACAGATTGATTTGTGGCGATGTCGGGTTTGGTAAAACTGAGGTGGCGTTGCGAGCGGCATTTGTAGCGGTGATGGGTGGCAAACAAGTGGCGGTTTTGGCACCCACGACGTTGCTTGTCGAGCAACATGCGCAAAATTTTGCCGATCGTTTTGCTGATTTTCCAGTCAAAGTGGCGCAATTGTCGCGTTTTAATTCCAGTAAGCAAACCAAAGAAGCTTTGGCAGGCTTACAGGACGGTAAAGTAGATATTGTGATTGGTACGCACAAATTGGTGCAGCCTGATATTGAGTTTCACAATTTAGGCTTGGTGATTATCGATGAAGAGCACCGTTTTGGTGTGCGCCAAAAAGAACAGCTCAAGCGTTTGCGTGCCAATGTTGATGTGTTGACGATGACGGCAACGCCTATTCCACGCACTTTGTCTATGGCTTTGGAAGGTTTGCGCGATTTTTCATTGATTACTACCGCGCCAAGTCGGCGTTTGGCGGTTAAGACGTTTGTGAAGCCGTTTTCAGAAGGCACCATTCGCGAAGCGGTTTTGCGTGAGCTTAAACGTGGCGGGCAGGTGTATTTTTTACACAATGAAGTGGACACCATTGAAAACGCGTATGAACGCTTGAGCAGTTTGGTGCCTGAAGCCAAAATTGCGATTGCGCATGGTCAACTGCGTGAGCGTGAATTGGAACAAGTGATGCGTGATTTTATGCAACATCGTTACAATGTGTTGCTGTGTTCGACCATCATTGAAACAGGCATCGACATTCCGAACGCCAACACCATTATCATCAATCGTGCTGACAAATTTGGCTTGGCGCAATTGCATCAATTGCGTGGTCGTGTCGGGCGTTCGCACCATCAAGCCTATGCTTATTTGCTCACACCTGAATACATCACCAAAGATGCTGAAAAGCGCTTAGATGCCATTGCCGCAGCCGATGAATTGGGTTCAGGTTTTACTTTGGCGATGCAAGATTTGGAAATTCGAGGGGCGGGTGAGATTTTGGGTGATGGGCAATCGGGCGAAATTTTACAGGTCGGTTTGACTTTGTATTCCGAAATGCTCAAGCAAGCGGTACGTGATTTGAAAAAAGGGCGTGTGCCCGATTTGGATGCGCCTTTGGGTGTGACGACAGAAATTAAATTGCACAGCCCGGCTTTGCTACCAGAAGAATATTGTCCAGATATTCATGAGCGTTTGGTGTTGTACAAGCGTTTGGCAACATGTGAAACTCAAAATCAAATCAATGATATTCATGAGGAGTTGGTCGATCGTTTTGGCTTGTTGCCACAAGCGGTAGAAACTTTATTGGAGTCACACCGTTTGCGTTTGATGGCCAAAGCATTGGGTATCAGCAGCATGGATGCCCATTCTGAGTCGATGACTTTGATGATAGACAAACACAATCACATAGATCCAACGCAAATCATACAACTGATTCAAACCAACCGTGATTTCCAATTATTGGGCGCGGATAAGCTGCGAGTGTATTTGCGCAATGACAGCGTGCAAGAGCGCATCAAACAAATTAAAGGCATTTTGAAACTGTTAGGCAATTAGTGGGTCATCATATTTGAGAAGCATAAATATGACTATTGAGGAGCCAATATGAAATTGTTTAGTCAAGTGAATACAGCACATACTGGTAATGGTTCGGATAAATGGCAACATTATTTGAACACTTACGATGAGGTTTTGAAGCCTTTTCAAGGTGAAGATGTGTCTTTGTTGGAAGTGGGCGTGTGTAACGGTGGCTCTTTGGAAATATGGGAGCGTTATTTTCCTTATGCTCAACACATCGTTGGCTGTGACATCAATCCTGAATGTCAAAATATTGCGTTGAATGGTCGTCATATTGATGTGGTCATTGGTGATGTTAAAAATCATGATACGGTCCATCAAATTACTGCCATTTGCCCACAGTTTGACATCATCATTGACGATGGTTCACACATCAGCTCTGATATTATTGCTGCATTTGTGCGCTTGTTTCCTTTGCTAAAAGAGGACGGTATTTATATTGCTGAAGATTTGTGTTGTAGTTATTGGCAAAATTGGGAAGGTGGCGTCAATCGTGAAAGCTCGGCCATGCAATTTTTAAAATTGCTGGCTGACGTGGTCAATTATGAACATTGGGATGTCAGTGCTTCTCGTGCGGACTTATTCCAAGCCTTTGCAGCTGCGCAAGGCATAGATCAAGTGGATTTGAGTGTGATACATTCCATCACTTTCAATAATTCAATGTGCATTATTCGTAAAAAATCTGCCGCTCACAATGTTTTGGGTAAGCGAGTGGTGGTCGGTCAAACGTTCCATGTGTTGCCAAACATCAAAAACATGCATGGTGTGGACATCAGTGATGTGGTGGTGGTGCATAAAAAAGATGAGCCTGTTGTAAGTGATGCGATGCAAAAATTGCATCAACAAGAAGCTTTGGTGGCGCAGCAGCAAATTTACATGGAACAGCAACAAGCGTATATCGAGCAATTGCTAGCATATGTGCAAACATTAGAGCAACACATACAAGGGCAAAACGTGGAAGGGATTATTGGTTGAAGTGGTTTCGTTACATTGGTTTCATTATCATCAGCTTGGGCTTAGGTGCTTGCAGCACTTGGCACTCAGCCAACGATGCTTGGGTCGGTCCAGACAAAGTCAAACATTTTGCCGTGTCCGCAGGTTTAAGTGCTGCAGCGGCACAATCTTTGCACGGCAACCACATGCCGCCATCTCATCGAGCCACTGCGGCTATTGGCTTTAGCGTCTCTATGGGTTTGGGTAAAGAGTTGTATGATGCTCGTGCGCAAGGCAGTGGTTTCAGTTGGAAAGATTTGGCCTACGATGTGGGTGGTGCAATAGCTGGGTATCAATTATACCGTTTGGCTCATTGATTCAATTTTGCTGGATCAAGCGTCCTGTAAACCTTTACAGGACGCTTTTTTTAGATATTTCAATCTTGTGGGAACAGGTTTTTATTCACTTGTTTTTGGATTTGTTTTTGAATTTTTTGCATGTGTGCGTTGGATTCTTTGCGCGTGTGTTGGTGCAAAATGTAAAAAGAAGCAGTGCGCTCACCAAAAGATTTGGCTTGGAAAAAAGTACTTGGCAACACATTGCGTCCCAATTCCTTGTAAGCGCGCGCGACAGTGAAATCAATTTCACGTCCTGCCGCATCTAAATACACGCAAAACGGTGTGGCATAACCGACTTGGCGATAACAATCATTGACGGCTTTTTGCAATCCTGTCATGCCTTGATTGCGATACACATTGATGGCGGCGTGGGTGGCTTGGTCTAACTCTTTGGACACATCTTTGACGGGAGCTGCGCTTGCAGCTTGGCTGAATCCCAAAACCAATCCCAACATCCATAAATACTGCTTCATATCTTATTCCTTAATTAACATAACGCATTTAATGCATACTTAAATATTGTGAATGAACATACTAAAACGCTTATGCTACAAAGTAAACGTAACAAGCATTGCTCAAAATCAAATCCATCTGCTATAAAGTCTGCAAATCATAAGGAAAAATGACATGGATGTTTTGTTGTCGGCAAAAAATGTGAATGCTTATTTTGGTCAAACACAAGTATTGTTCGATGTGAATTTACAGGTCGCTCGTGGGCAGAAGATAGCGATAGTGGGTGAGTCAGGCAGTGGTAAAACTGTGTTGGCTCAAGGTATCATGCGCTTGAATCCGATGGTGAGTTTGAATGGCAACATTGATTTTTTAGAGCAAGATTTGTTGACTCTGTCTGAAAAACATCTGGGTAAAATCCGTGGACGCGATATTGGCATGGTGTTTCAAGAGCCGATGACGGCTTTGAATCCTGTGTATACAGTTGGCAACCAAATTGCCGAGGTCTACCAACAGCATTTGGGTTTAACCGCCAAACAAGCTTGGCAAGCCGCGATTGAAATTTTGCAAGAAACGGGCATACAGGACGCTTGTGATAAGGTCAAAGCCTATCCGTTTCAATTGTCAGGTGGTCAAAGACAAAGAGCGATGATTGCCATGGCTGTGGCGGCGCAACCGAAATTGTTGATTGCAGATGAACCCACCACCGCTTTAGATGTGGCGGTGCAAGCACAAATTGTGGCTTTGCTTGAACGTTTACAAAACCAGTATCAAATGGCATTGTTGTACATCAGCCATGATTTGCGCTTGGTGGAACGTTTTGCTGATGAGGTGGTGGTGATGCAACAAGGGCATGTAGTGGAGCAAGCTGCGACAGCACAACTTTTTGCTCAGCCGCAACATGTTTATACGCAAGATTTATTGAATGCCCGCCCTGAAGCTTTGAATCTTGTTGCGGCAGAAAAAAACAGCAGTGCAGTTGTTTTGGATGTACAGAATGTCAGTGTGAGCATCCAACAAAAACAATCATGGTGGCGTCACAGCAACAAAGTGTTATTGCAACCGCTATCTTTACAATTGCAAGCTGGCAAAACTTTGGGCATTGTGGGTGAGTCAGGCAGTGGCAAAACCACTTTTGCCAAAGCTTTGATGCGTTTGATGCCTGCGACAGGAAAAGTCGTGGTGGGTGCGGAAGACTGGCTGGCTTTGGGTTTGAATGATTTGGTTGTCCACAGACAAAACATGCAAATGGTGTTTCAAGATCCATTTTCTGCGTTCAATCCACGCATGAATATGCAAACGGCGTTGTTAGAACCATTTTTCATTCAAAAAAGCCATTTAAGCCCTGAGCAACAGCAAGCACGTTTGTTAGAAGTTTTGGATGATGTCGGCTTGCCACATGACAGCTTGCAGCGTTATCCACACGAATTTTCAGGTGGACAGCGACAGCGTTTGGCGATTGCTCGTGCTTTGGTGGTCAGACCTAAAATATTGTTATTGGATGAGCCCACCAGCGCTTTGGATGTGCGCTTACAAAAACAAATATTGAAATTATTATTAAAATTGCAACAGCAATATGATTTAAGCATGGTGATTATCAGCCATGACTTGGATGTGATTGCGGCATTGGCATCTGATATGTTGGTTCTAAAACAAGGGTGTGTGGTGGAGTCGGGTACGGTGCATGAAATTTTTACTGCCGCTGAACATCCTTACACACAAGAATTGCTCAGACATTTGTCATCGCCGATTAGAACCGTCCTGAAATGAATATTTCAAATAGTGGTGTCTGCGTTTGGAACAAAAGGCAATAATGACAAACAAATGATTTTGAATGTCATCAAGAGAGCTTGCTATGTCCCCAACCAAAACTTATGTAACGGTCTTAACTACTGACCATTATTTGCCTGGTGTATTGGCTTTGCAACAAAGTTTGTTGAATGTAGATGCAAAATATCCTTTGTTGGTTGTGGCAAGCGAAACTTTAGAGGCTGCGACTTTGATGACTTTGGAAAAATTAGGTATGCAAGTTTGTGTGGTTTCTGCATTGGCATATCATGATGATGTTATTGAGCGCATGACTCAAGATGCTTGGCCGATTGAAGTCATACACAGCGCCACCAAATTGAAAATTTTGTCTTTGGTTGATTATGAAAAAATAGTGTATTTGGATTCAGACATGATTGTCAGAGCCAATATCGATGATTTGTTTGACAGGCCTCATGCCAGTGCGGTGTGGGATTGGTGTGGTCAAAGCCGTATGGCGCGTCATCAAGGTTTGAACAGTGGGTTATTGGTGATAGAGCCTAATATATCCGAATATCATAACGCATTGGCTTTAATGGACGCACAAGTGGGCTATGATCAAGACGTGTTCCGTGCTTTGTGGCCGCATTGGATGGACAGTCCACATTTGCAATTAGAGCCGACTTTGAATGTGTTTGTGATGGGCATTGAAGATTTGATTAAAATGCGCTTTTTGGCATTTAAAGACATTCAAGTGTTGCATTATGTTGGCAATCCTAAGCCATTTCAAATTAGAAATTTTGATTTGTCTAAAACCTTAGAATTTTTAAATTACTTGTATTGGGAATATGTTAATCAAGCTTATTTGCGCTTGAAATAAATTTTTTTAACAGTGTGGTTTAGGTACCTGTCTTAAGATTTTGGCATAGCGTGTTAAATGAGAATTAACAGAAGTTTGGTGATTTTTTATAAAAATCAAAAGCATCTGTCATATTTAAATGGCGCCATAATCTGCGTCAAGCTCAGCTTATGAAAGCATAAATAACTATAAGCTTTATACCTAAAATTTATTGCGAGGCAACATACTTGAAAAAAAGTGGCAGTGTCTATATCCTTTTAAGTCAAATTTATTGATTCAATATCCAAAGGAATGTTTATGAGCAGCGAATTGATTGTTCACGTATCTGATGCTACGTTTGAAGAAGAAGTATTGAAAGCCGAAGGCGCAGTATTGGTTGATTTTTGGGCGCCTTGGTGTGGTCCTTGCAAAATGATTGCCCCTGTATTGGACGATATTGCACCTGAATATGAAGGCAAATTGAAAATTGTTAAAGTTAACGTGGATGACAACCAAGCCATTCCAGGCCAATATGGTGTGCGTGGCATCCCAACTTTGATGATTTTCAAAGACGGTCAAAATGTAGCAACCAAAGTCGGCGCATTGGCAAAAGGTCAATTGGTCGCTTTTATTGATGCTTCTATTGCTTAATTAATTGATTGAGTCAGTCTGATAAAAAATCCCCAGCTAAAGTTGGGGATTTTTATATGATGATTGATTAAATGAACTTAAAAGCGTTTTTTAAAACAAACTGCTTAGTTTTGCTATTGGTATGACTGTTTTTGTGTGGGTTTGGAAAAAAATTGCTAAAGAGATGAAGATGTTTTGGAATGGACGCTTTACTGTATCTTGGTGTTCCGCTTGACAAAAATGGTCAAAAAGAATTAGCATGCAAAGGAATATCTGTACATACACCATCATAATTTCCGTTATCTTCAAGTAATCTTTTCAATCTTAATTCACCAAATAAACTGAATGGATCTTTTAGGTGTTCTGCTCAAAATAACATCTGCTAGCCATAGCTTGATGCGGACAATTCTTTCTAAATTAAAATTCTATACTGACACATTAAAATGCACGTTTCCGAACTACAAAAACAACACGTTTCTGAATTATTGACTTTGGCCGAACAAAATGGCATTGAAAATGCCAACCGCTTGCGCAAACAAGATTTGGTATTTGCCATTGTCCGCGCTTTGGTCAAAAAAGGCGAAAGCTTCACAGGCGAAGGCACTTTGGAAATTTTACCAGATGGCTTTGGCTTCTTACGCAGTCGAGATACGTCTTATTTGGCAGGTCCGGACGACATTTATGTCAGCCCAAGTCAAATCCGCCGTTTCAATTTGCACACAGGTGACACTATCGAAGGCAGTGTCCGCACACCTAAAGACGGTGAACGCTATTTTGCTTTGGTGAAATTGGACAAAATCAATGGTGATGACCCTGAAAAATGCAAACACAAAATTTTGTTTGAAAACTTAACGCCGTTGTTCCCAACGCGCCAATTCAAATTAGAGCGCGATGGTAAAACCAAAGAGGACAAAAACGTCACTAGCCGCGCCATTGATTTGGTTGCGCCCATTGGTTTTGGCCAACGTGCTTTGTTGGTAGCCCCGCCTAAAACAGGTAAAACTGTGATGTTGCAAAACATCGCCACTGCCATCACGACCAATTATCCTGATGTGGAATTGATTGTATTGTTGATTGATGAGCGTCCTGAAGAAGTGACTGAAATGACCCGCTCTGTGCGTGGTGAAGTGGTATCGTCAACTTTTGATGAACCTGCCCAGCGTCATGTACAAGTGGCTGAGATGGTGATTGAAAAGGCCAAGCGTTTGGTTGAACATGGCAAAGATGTGGTGATTTTATTGGATTCGATTACCCGTTTGGCACGTGCTTACAATACTGTGGTACCAGCATCGGGCAAAATTTTGACCGGTGGTGTGGATGCCAATGCCTTGCACCGCCCAAAACGTTTCTTTGGTGCGGCGCGTAATTTGGAAGAAGGTGGTTCTTTGACCATCATCGCCACCGCTTTGGTCGATACAGGCAGCCGCATGGACGATGTGATTTACGAAGAATTCAAAGGCACGGGCAATATGGAATTGCATTTGGAACGCCGTTTGGCCGAAAAACGCGTCTTCCCAGCCATCAGCTTGAACCGCTCAGGCACGCGTCGTGAAGAATTGTTGGTGCCAAACGATCAATTGCAACGCATGTGGTTGTTGCGCAAATTCTTGCATCCGATGGACGATGTGGAAGCGATGGAATTTTTGCAAGACAAAATCAAATCATCGAAAAACAATGCTGATTTCTTTGATCAAATGAAGCGTTAAGCGATTGTGTATGTTTAAAAAGCGTCCTGTAAACTTTACAGGACGCTTTTTTCATGCCCATTGTACCCACTCACGCCACCACAGCTTCCAAATCCACATTGAAAAATGCACCGTGGTTGGTTGTTTGTTGTAAACCGTCATACACCATCAAAATGGCGGCGGTCAACATCAAACGGCGCTTGTGTTCAGAGGCAAGACTTTGTTGCCACCAAGTCAATAAGCGTTGGTACAAAGCTTGCATTGCTTGGCTTTGACGTTGAATGCCAAAAAATTGGCTCATTTGTTGTTGTAACAGCTCGGGTGAAAAATCATCCTCAGCGTCCTGTAAATCAAGTGTCATGTGCCAATCGATGTTTTGCCATGTGAAGCTGTTAGAAAAGGGTGGTTCAAAATCATCCCAAGCGCCATTGCTGACGATGTGTTGCGCCGCTTGTTGGCCCATAACCACACATTCCAATAAAGAGTTGCTCGCTAAACGGTTGGCACCATGTAAACCTGTGCATGCCACTTCACCTACTGCATACAAATGGGTTACATGGGTGCGGGCATGTTCGTCTGTGACCACGCCACCACAAGCATAATGAGCTGCAGGTGCCACAGGAATCCATTGTTGGCTGATGTCCAATTGATGTTGTGTCAAACAAAACTCATAAATACTCGGGAAATGGTGTTGGATGAAGCTTAAAGGCTTATGTGTGATGTCCAAATACACTTGTGAGGTTTTTTGAATTTGGTCGGCAATGGCGCGCGCCACAATATCACGAGGCGCCAATTCGGCACGTTCATCGTAAGCGGGCATGAAACGCTCGCCCATAGCATTGCGCAAAATCGCTCCCTCACCACGCAAAGCCTCTGACATCAAAAAGCAAGGATTTTGTGGCAATGCCAAGGCGGTTGGATGAAATTGTATAAATGCCATTTGATGCAAATGGCAACCTGCGTGCGCTGCCAAAGCCATGCCATCGGCAGTGGCGGTGATGGGATTGGTAGTCAGGGCAAACAATTGACCTGCGCCACCGCTGGCGAGTACGATTTTTGCAGCTTGGATGCTGTGGTTGTGTTGTTGCGCATCTTGTATGGACAAACCCACACACACGCCATTTTGCACTTGTAATTGTGTTACTTGAACATGTGACACAATGTCGATGTTGGGATATTGGCGCACTTGTTGTTGCAAAGTTTGTGTGACTGAAAAACCTGTGTGGTCAGCGGCATGTACCACGCGGCGTTTACCATGACCACCTTCACGGGTTAAATGCAATTGTGTGGCATCTTCTTGCTCATATGTAAACGGCACACCATGTGCACACAACCATTCAATGGCGGTCTTGCCTTGGCTGACAATATGTCGGACTGCTGTTTCATGACACAAGCCTGCTCCTGCAATGAGGGTGTCTTGTACATGTTCTTCTACACTGTCATGTAAATCCATCACCGCAGCAATGCCACCTTGAGCGCGGTTACTAGAACAAGTGTGTAAATCTTCTTTGCTCAATAGCAATACCGATAAATGTGTTGGTAACGACAAAGCCACGCTCAAACCAGCCAAACCAGCACCGATAATCACCACATCATACGAGTTTTTGGGCATGTTCATGGTTTTGTTCCAGCCATTGTTGAAATTGTGAAATGTGGGCATTTAAGTCCGCGCCATCTTTCGCCACACCAAATTCACGGTAAGCGGCAGAAAAATCCAACATTCGCTGAATCGAACGACGAGCGGCATGTAAAGTTGTGTGAGATACTTGGACTGCATGGCTTTGGTCTTCTAATGTGCTGATGCAGTTTTGCAAACCATTCATCGCCATCCAAGGGCAAAATGCACACGATTTGCACGTCGCGCCATCGCCTGCAGTAGGCGCTGCAAAAAATTGTTTGTGCGGTGCTTGTTTTTGCATTTCGTGCAAAATGCCTTGGTCGGTGGCGACAATGAAGGATTTTGCAGAATGATTAACAGCGGCCTGTAACAATTTGCTGGTAGAACCAATCACGTCGGCTTGAGCAACAACTTCGGCAGGCGATTCAGGATGAACCAACACCAAGGCTTCAGGATGCTTTTCTTTGAGTAAGCTCAATTCCAAACCTTTGAATTCATGATGCACAATGCATGATCCTTGCCACAAAATCATGTCTGCGCCAGTTTGCTTTTGAATGTAGCTGCCTAAATGGCGGTCAGGCCCCCAAATGATTTTTTTGCCTTGGCTGTGTAAGAACGTCACAATTTCCAAAGCAATGGACGAGGTGACCACCCAATCAGCACGCGCTTTGACTTCGGCGCTGGTGTTGGCATAAACCACAACGGTACGGTCTGGATATTGGTCGCAAAAGGCGGTGAATTCATCGACAGGGCAACCCAAATCCAAAGAGCAAGTGGCTTCTAAATCGGGCATTAATACGGTTTTTTCAGGGCTGAGAATTTTAGACGTTTCGCCCATGAATTTGACCCCTGCGACCAACAAGGTTTGCGCAGAATGGTTTTGTCCAAAACGTGCCATTTCCAAAGAGTCACCCACCATACCGCCTGTAGCCAATGCCAAATCTTGCAATTCAGGCGCAACATAATAATGCGCTACCATGACAGCATTGTGTTGGGTGAGTAAGTTTTGAAGATGGGCAATGGCTTGTGCTTTGGCATTGTCTTGGAGTTTGGCAGGTGTTTTTGCCCAAGCTTCATGCAAGATACATGCTTGTTGTTCTTGTTGTTGCTTTGCAGCATTTACATGGGCTTGCATGTGTTCAAGCGACGGTTTTTCATACGGGTAAGACAAACGTTCAGAAGTATGTGTGTTCATGGTTTTTATGACATCTATGTGACGTTTTAAGGAAAGCAGATTATGCTCGTAAGAGTGATTTGAAATCAATCAAAATATGCTCATTTTGAGTATTTAGATATGTATCTTTTTGAGTATATAAATAATTTTTATTTTTAATATGTCAATGGCTTTGAATGTATGGTTATGTCAATGGCTTTGAATGTATGGTTGATTCCCAATGCAAAAAATGTAAATGTCCTTATTTGTTTAGGGCAAAAATCAATGATAATGCTGTCTTGAAATAGTTTAAAATGTGTTCATGTTTTTTAACTGCGTGACGAATTTGTACATCATCATAAATCATTTTTCACGTTTGTTATTATATTTATATTGAATTTTTATGCCCAATTTGAGAATATTATCTCTTTTTGAGTATATTTCTAGGATACACAGTCATGCGCCATACTTTGCCTCATCTTTTATTACAACCTTTGGTTCAAACTGCTTTGGCTGAAGATTTGGGTCGCCGTGGTGATGTGACAAGCGAGGCAATGATAGACATTGATCAGCAAGCGACTTTACACATGGTGGCGCGTGAAAGCGGCGTGGTGTGTGGCATGCAATTGGCACGTTTGAGTTTTCAAGCCTTGCAATCGGATGTTTTGTTTGAAGCGCAAGTGCAAGATGGTGATGTATTAGAAGCAGGAATGGTATTGGCGAGTATCCAAGGCAATGCGCGTGGCATTTTAGCGGCAGAGCGCACGGCTTTGAATTTTTTAACTCATTTAAGTGGTATTGCCACCATCACCCAGCAAATTCAACACAGTATCGCCCATACAAATGCACAATTGACTTGTACTCGTAAAACTATACCGGGTTTGCGTGCTTTGCAAAAATATGCCGTGCGTGTGGGTGGTGGGCGTAACCATCGTATGGGTTTGGACGATGCAATTTTGATTAAAGACAACCACATTGCTTTGGCTGGCGGAGACATGGCAGAGGCGATTCAAAAAGCCAAAGCGTATGCAGGGCACTTGATTGCAGTAGAAGTTGAGGTCGATACTTTGCAGCAATTGGAAGCGGTATTGCAAGAAGGTGTGGCTTTGGTGTTGTTGGACAATATGAATATCGAACAACTCAAGCAAGCAGTCGCCATGTGTCAGGGCAAATGCAAAACAGAAGCTTCAGGCGGTTTGACTCCAGCCACTGCAGTGGCGGTTGCTGAAACGGGCGTGGATTTTTTAGCAATGGGCTATGTGACGCACAGTGCGCCGTATTTGGATATTGGTTTGGATTATTTATTGTAAGGGTAATAAGATATATCAAGCGGCCTGTAAAGTTTACAGGGCGCTTGTTAAATCATTTTATTCATAATATGAATTTAACTGTTCCATGTCATTTTTATCCTGATGGTGTGGGCGAAAAATGACTGTGGTTGTGATATGAGGCGCAATGATTGATGAGTGGTTTTGTCATAAAAACAGATTTCATATTGGTATTTTTACTGATTAAGTTGCAGATATTGGCTGTGTGTTCGAAGCAATATGGTTTTGGCGGCTTGATGGTTGAAATCCAAATTGGCTCGATATAAAGAAAAAACTCCCATTAAAAATGGGAGAATTTCTTTATAAATGAAATGATTTAAGCGACATTTAACACATTGGCATTGCTTAAACTCATTGCCGCTTCCACAGTATGTAACAACAATAAAGTGGTCGTCACCGTGCCCACGCCACCGGGAACGGGAGTAAGAGCATGTGCGATCTCTGCTACTTCTGGTGCGACATCGCCAACCAATCGGCCGTTTTCATCAATATTGGTGCCAACATCAATCACAATAGAATCGGTGGTGATATGGCTATCTTTTAATAAATTGATTTGTCCCACCGCCACGACCACGATTTTGGCAGCTTTGGTGCGTTGTGATAAATTTTGTGTGTGTGAATGACATAAAGTGACCGTCGCATTGTGTTTCAGTAACAGTTGCGTCAATGGTTTGCCTACCACATTCGAGCGCCCAATCACTGTGACTTCTTCACCTGCCAATGGAATATCATAATAGTCTAAAATTTCCATGACAGCGCGAGCCGTCGCAGGTGCAAAAGCCTTTTGCCCCGCACTTAAATAGCCCAAACTCAACGGATTGGCACCATCGATGTCTTTATTTTTATCAATCAAATTAATCAAATGATTGATATTGATATTTTTTGGCAAAGGCGTTTGTAAAATAATGCCGTGTACAGCAGTGTTTTGATTCAATTCAAGAATCAGGGTTTTTAATGCTTCTTCACTTGGATTGTGAAGTGTATAGACCTCACATTTGATGCCTTGTGATTGAGCAGCTTTTTTGATGGAATTGACATACCAAATAGTGGCTTCATTATCGGTTGCCAAAATCACAGCAAGACATGCTGTCACATCTTGTTGAGCCAAAACAGCGACCTGATGTTGTATGGTGGTTTTGAGCTTTTCTGCGACTGGTTTGCCGCTGAGTGTTGAATTTAGCTGACCATCATTGTTGGGTTGGGGTTTGAGTTTTTGACGAACTTTGCCCGTGATGGTGTCGGCAAATTGAATCAATTTCTCAGCCAGTTTGGCATAATCTATCAATTCAGATTTGGTTGGCTTTTCTTCAATAGAATTGATATTGATTTCCAAGGTTACCAAAGCCGTTGCAAGTGCAGCTTTGGCTGATTCAGCCGCCGCTGCCACATCACTGATGACGCTTTTATTGCCTATTAAAACCAAGGTATCAGCACTTTGCAAAATGCGCTCAGACAACTTAACGGTACGGATTTGCGGGATGGTCGCTGTTTTGGTGGCGGCCTGAATCACTTGCAGGCGATACGCTTTTTGTTCTTGAGTATCGCGTGGTAAACGATAAGCTTGAATCAAATCATTGAATAAATATTCATCTTGATCTGCAATCAGCAAAGCTTCTTCTATTAATTGTTCAGATTGAATAATCAATGGTTCGATTTGATTTTGAACATGTTCAAATCGTTCACCCACTGTAAATTTGGCAACCATGCTGATTAAAGCAGCACCATGTGCAACATGTAAAGCACCTACAGCCCCCCCACCTGGGGTGGGGGCGTTAGATGCTAAACGAGACAAGTAAGACGAAACTGTTTCGTTAGCAATCATTCTTCAAACTCCTAAATTGCTGAAATGGTATTTGAGACGCCACGCAAACGCAGCATTTCTGGGTCATAAACGGGATCTTGTGTTACCGTTGCCGAAATTTTCTTGCCAAAGTAATCAATCTGTACTTTGTCATCAATGTCAATGTTGGCAGGCAACCAAGCATAAGCAATCGGACGGCCAACGGTATAAGCAAAACCTGCGCTGGTCACATAGCCCACAGCCATGTTTTGGTGATAAACCGCTTCACTGCCTAAAACAACGTCGTTGGCGGTATCAATTAACAAACAACGCAAGTATTTTTGTTGAGGCTGTTGACGCAGTGCTGCCAAGGCTTCTTTGCCCACAAAATCTGCTTCTTTTTTGGCACTCACTGCAAAACCCAAACCCGCTTCATACGGATTGTGTTCGGTGTTCATGTCTGTACCCCAAGAGCGGTAGCCTTTTTCCAAGCGCAATGATGCAAATGCCGCACGGCCACCTGCTACCATGCCATGCTCTTGACCTGCCTCCCACAAAACGCCCCATAAGCGCTGACCATTTTCTGCGGAAGTGTAAATTTCCCAACCCAATTCTCCGACATAAGACAAGCGCCATGCCGTGACAGGTACGCCACCAATATGTGCTTGCATAGAGCGGAAGTATTTCAAGCCTTCATTGGAAAAGTCATCAGTACTGATTTTAGCCACTACTTCTCGTGCCAAAGGACCCCACAAACCGATACAACATGTTCCGCCGGTGATGTCTCGTACATGTACCCAACCACCAGGCAACTGACCTTGGTTTTGTTTTCTGGCTTCCACTTCAAAATAAGCGGTGTCAATGTTGCCGTTCGCACCGACTTGGAAGGTTTCTTCATCCAAGCGTGCTACGGTAATATCACTGCGAATGCCGCCTTTTTCATCCACCATCAACGTGTAAGTGACCGAACCAATGGACTTGTTCATTTCACTGGTGGTTAGTCGTTGCAATAAAGCCAAAGCACCAGATCCGCAGATTTCCAAGCGTTTTAATGGCGTCATGTCATACATCGCAACAGCGGTACGCGTTTTATAAGCTTCAATAGCTGCGATAGGCGAGTGATGCAAACTACTCCACAAATCACGGCTGACAGGCTGCCAAGTCCAAGGCAAATCTTTAAAATGTTTGGCATTGGATTGGAACCAATATGGACGCTCCCAACCGCCGCCTTCTAAAAAGTGGGCGCCCAACTGACCTTGACGAGCATGAAACGGGCTTACACGCAAATCTCTGGCAATCAAACGTGGCTCTAAAGGATGGCGCACATCGTAAATTTCCACGAAATTTTGTTTAGAGGTTTCCAAGACAAAACTCGGTGCCAATTGCACTTCTTCAAAGCGGTTGATGTCACAACTGGACAAGTCGATTTCTGAGCGTCCTGTAGTAATCAATTCAGCGACCGCACGTGAAATACCTGCAGAATGCGTCACCCAAACCGCTTCGGCTAAGAAAAAGCCTTGTACTTTAGGCGATTCGCCAACTAATGAGCCACCATCAGGCGTGAACGAGAAAATACCATTGAAGCCATTGGCAATTTCAGCATCAGCCAAATCAGGCAACAAACGTTTTGATGCTTCCCATGAAGAGGCAAAATCCTCAGGGGTGAATTTTTGGCTCGATGGCATATTGTCTTTGGTGTATTCATCCAAAGGAATTTTAGGCAAATGTTCCAACAAAGTTGGCATAGGCTTGTGCAAATAAGAACCGATACCATAGCCGTCGCCATGTTCACGGTAATACAAATCTTGGTCTTGGAAACGTAAAATCGGCAAGCTCACGCCATTAGGATCGGTATTGCGACCTTTCAAGCCTTTAACAGGCGTGGTTTTGGCGTATTGGTGCGCCAAAGGCACCAATGGCACTTTCATACCGACCATTTTGCCGACGTTCACCCCCCAAAAACCTGCGCAACACACCACCACATCGGCTTCAATCAATTCTTCGCCAATCCAAACGCCTTTGATTTGGTTGTTTTCATGTTTGATGCCAGTAATGGTGGTGCGGTCACGATAAACCACGCCTGCAGCTTGGGTGCGCTCAATCAAACCATTTACCGCTTTGCCTGCCAAAGCCAAACCATCTGAAGGAATATGCAGGCCGCCTAATACAAATTCTTCGTCTAACAAAGGATATAAGGCTTTGCATTCTGCTGCTGTCAATAATTTGGTTTCAGTGCCCCAAGATTGTCCCCAACTATGTTTTCGACGCAAATCATTCAAACGGGTTGGTGTTGTTGCCACTTCCAAACCACCTACAGGTGTGAACGCATCCAATGATTTGAGTTTTTCGACTGTGTAATTGGCAAATTGCGTCATCGCTTTGGATGAGTTGATTTGAAATACCAAGCCAGGCGCATGAGACGTTGAGCCACCAGGCAAAGCCAAAGGACCTTGTTCAATGACGGTAATATGGTTCCAACCGCGTTGTACCAATTCATCTGCCACATTGGTACCCACAATGCCCGCACCAATAATCACCACTCGTTTGTTATTTTCCATTCTTTATGCTCCTGTAAACCTTCATTTTGATTGTTATTGAAAGACGATGGTGCTGTGGCCATCAAGTAACACACGATGCTCACAATGCCATTGCACTGCGCGACTCAAAGCTTGCGCTTCAGCGGTTTGACCCACTTGCGACAAAGCGCGTGGATCATTGGTATGGTTTACACGGATAACTTCTTGTTCAATGATAGGACCTTCATCCAAATCAGCTGTCACATAATGTGCGGTGGCTCCAATCATTTTTACGCCACGAGCATGAGCTTGATGGTAAGGCTTGGCACCTTTGAAACCAGGTAAAAACGAATGATGGATATTGATGGCTTTACCAGACAATTTGGCAGACAATTCATCTGAAAAAATCTGCATATAGCGCGCTAACACCACCAAATCAATTTTATGTTCTGCAACCAATTGTAATAATTGTGCTTCGGCTTCTAGTTTGGTCGCAGCACTCACAGGTATGTGAACATAAGGAATGCCAGCTGCTTCGGCCATAGGACGCAAATCTTCATGATTGGATACCACCAAGGCAATATGGGCATTCAACGCACCTGTACGCCAGCGGAAAATCAAATCATTCAAGCAATGGCCTTGTTTGGACACCATCAACAACAAACGCGATTGTTGAGTTGCATCATGGATGGCAAATTGCATGTCAAAACGATTGGCCACATTTTGAAAATCAGCTTGTAATTGGCTCAAAAATTTGGCTTCTTGAGTGTGAAAAGCGGTGCGCACATGCACTTTGCCATTGCCCACATCATCAAATTGTTGGTGCTCACGAATGTTCAAACCTCGTGAAGACAAAAACTCGCTGGCCGCTGACAAAATACCCACTTGATCTGGACAAGTGAATGTCAAAATAAAATGATGGCTGGCAGTTTCAGTCACTGTCTGAGCATTGGCATTTTTTTGCTGAGATATCGATATACATGTTTCTTACTCCTTGAAATTCATTTGAGCCATACAAAATGACCAGTATTGTTTATGCTTTCATTGTCGCTACAGCTGGGCTTAAATAGCTTTCGGTGGCGGCAACATTTTTGAAATACACCGCTTCACCATCGCTTTCACCATCAAAAATCACCAAAGTGTCGGGCATGAATACCAGCACATCACCGGCATAAGCGACATATTTTTGATTGCGTCCATCTCGAACCACCATCTTGCCTTTGGTGACAATTTTGACTTCGATAAAATTAAAAACAGCCTCATAGCTGACCGATGGCTGAAGTGAGAAATAGCCTAAGGTCAAAGCTTGCTGATTGGATAAAGTCAAAGGAATGTCTAAAATTTGCCCTTTTAACTCAGGTATGTTTTTCAATTCAGACAACTCGTTGGCTTGTTGGCTGCCTGCTTTAATCAAATAAATACCGCCTGTAGTATCCACAAAAGATTGAGTCATTTTTTATCCTTTACCTGCATGAGAAATGGTTGGAAACACACACATTGGTTTTTGAATCTGTGATCAGTATAGGCATGTCTTTTTATGAGAAACTGCGTAATACCACACACTATTTTGCTTAAAATCGACATTTTGATTTGCATTGATATTTTCAATAATTGCCATAGGTAAAATATGCCCATAAATCATAAAAAACATTGTTTGTAATTGTTTTAAAAAAGATTTTCTTGAATTGAGTATTAATAAAAAGACATTAAAAAAGCGTCCTGTAAGCTTTACAGGACGCTTGGTATGAAAATCTTTAACGGTTTTATTTAGAAGATGACGCTAGCACAGCACGAGTGGCTTTATTGGTGCGAATTCTGAGCTATAGTCATTTCTGGTGTATGACGTACAAATGAAGAAGGCGTATCCTGTTGATTGATTTCCGCCAAGATTTCAACCAACAAAAGGAATACGCTATGACTGATTTTAACCCAAATGCATTCGTACAACCACAGCAAACATTCAATGACCCATTGACCGATTTGCTGCGTCAGGGAGCCAGGGAGTTGATTGCCAAAGCGGTTGAAACCGAATTGCAGATTTTGCTGGAGCAACATTCACCCAAGAAACTTCCCGATGGTCGCCAAGCATTGGTCAGAAATGGTTATTTGCCGGAACGAACAGTGCAGACTGGCATTGGTGATGTACAGGTGAAAGTGCCGAAGGTACGCGATCGCAGTGGCGACGGTGTGTGTTTCAACAGTCAATTGTTGCCGCCTTATTTGAAGCGTACCAAAAGCATCGAAGAATTGCTGCCGTGGTTGTATTTGAAAGGCATTTCCACTGGTGACCATCAACAAGCTTTGGTGGCTTTATTGGGAGAGCAGGCCAAAGGTTTGTCGGCCAATACCATCAGTCGTTTGAAGCAGCATTGGACGGATGAACATCGTCAATGGAGTCAGCGGGATTTACAGGGCAAACGCTATGTTTATTGGTGGGCGGATGGCATTTACAGCAATGTGAGATTGGACGACAGGCTGTGCTTATTGGTCATCATTGGCGTGACCGATCAAGGACATAACGAGTTGGTGGCGGTTGAAGATGGCTATCGGGAATCTGAAGTCAGTTGGTCAGAAGTGTTGACTGGCTTGCGTTTGAAAGGTTTGGAAACCAGCCCAAAATTGGCAATTGGTGACGGTGCTTTAGGCTTTTGGAATGCGATGGCGAAGCAATATCCGTCCTGTAAACACCAACGT
>NZ_KB908028.1 GCF_000382305.1 Vitreoscilla stercoraria DSM 513 | reverse complement strand
GCTTTGGTGACAAATACCCCAAAGCCATTAACAAACTGGTGAAGGATGAAGAAGAGTTATTGGCATTCTATGACTTTCCAGATGTGCATTGGACGCACATCCGCACCACCAACCCGATTGAATCCACGTTTGCCACCGTACGATTGCGCAGCAAACGAGCCAAAAACTGTGGCTCCAGAGAAACCACTTTGGCGATGGTGTACAAATTATTGGAAACGGCCCAAAAGCGTTGGCGCCGGATTCAGGGATTCAACTTGTTGACCTTGGTGGTCAACAACGTCATCTTCAAAGATGGCAAGCAGGAAGACGAACAATCAACAGAGAAAGCGGCCTGAATGCCATACACCAGATTTGACAATAACTCAAAACCATGAAGCCAAGATTTTTTATCCAAGTACTTTAATATCTAGCAATCCTATTAAACAGTCATTTGGAAGACTTTTTGGTTTTAAAGAGGTAGAAACTCATTTTGAAGACGTTTTGCAAAAATGGCTGTTGATGTATGACAGATTGGAGCCGATTTATAACTTGTATTTTTCAGTGCAATTTGGTTATCACCAAACTTTAAATGGTCAATTTTTGGCTTTGGCTCAAGTTTTGGAAGTTTTTTATAAAAGAATATATGGTGATAATGGGGAAAAGACTTTTATTGATAAAGTAAGATTTCTATTTGAGATTTATTTTAAAAGTGAAAGCATGAGTATGGATTTTACACAAACCCAAGCTAAAGAGATAAGCGCTTGGTTAGAAAATTTGTCTCAACTGATTTTAGCTACAAGAAATTATTTAACACATTACAATCCCAAATATGAAGAGTCAGAAGGTTTTGCAAAAAGCGGAGATTTAAGATTTTTATACAATTTCATGAATATGATTTTTCAAGCGCATGTGTTAAAACAGTTGGGATTTGATGATTTGAAAATCAAAGATTTTATTGATAATCGATTAAGATAGGATAAAGATGAATTTAAACCTTACAGGAAAAACCGCCCTAGTTTGCGGTGCCAGTCGTGGTTTGGGGTATGCGTGTGCGGAGGCGTTGGCCAAAGAAGGCGTCAGTGTGTTGATGGTGGCGCGGCGTGAAGATGTGTTGCAAGAAGCGGCAGAGCGCGTGATGAAAGTGGCCACGCATGGCGCGATGGTTACTTATGTGGCGGCAGACATCACGACGGAAGTTGGGCGTGTGGCGGTGTTTTCGGTACAGCAAGACTTTGACATTTTGGTGACCAATGCTGGCGGTCCAGCGCCTGGCGATTTTCGCCAGTGGAATAAGGACACGTGGATGGCGGCGGTAGACGCGAATATGTACACGCCGATTGCATTGATACAAACCGTGATTGATGGCATGGCAGCACGTGGCTTTGGACGCATTATCAATATCACTTCGGGTTCGGTGAAAGCACCGATTGATGTGCTTGGTTTGTCCAATGGTGCGCGCAGTGGTTTAACAGGTTTTGTGGCAGGCGTGGCACGCAGCGATGTGGCGGCAAAAGGGGTCACAATTAACAATTTGTTGCCGGGCTTGTTTGATACCGATCGTTTGCAAAGCTTGACTGAAAGTGCGATGCAAGCCACAGGTCAGAGCGAAGAGGCGATTCATACTGCTCGCAAAGCCAATATTCCTGTGCGCCGCTTTGGTCAGGCGCATGAATTTGGGGCAATGTGTGCGTTTTTGTGCAGTGATTTGGCAGGTTATATTACAGGTCAAAATATTTTGATGGATGGTGGCGCTTATCCCGGTACGTTTTAGAAGATGCTGCGAAAGATTTAACAAGCGTCCTGTAAAGTTTACAGGACGCTTTTTTGATAGTGTGGATTTTTAATTTTTATAAATAAAACAATTGTTTGATTTGTCATGTGTTGGATTTTTGATGTGATGTGGATAATTGTGTTTAATGTATGTGCGGTCTATGTTTTAATTGGTTTTTCTTTTGGCTTGGTATCAATCAGGAGTATGTTGTGTTGGCACACAACCTGAGCAGCTATGTGTTTATGCAAAAAAACCGTTTTTTGCAAAATCAGCATGCAGGCATTGAATATGCGTCTTTTTTGGGCGAGGTGTACGAGGCTTATTTTTATGAGTCCTTGCTCAAAGTGGTGCAAACAGAGGGCTTGGATTTGCGTTTGGCAGCCAAGGGACCGTATGCGCCTGTCAAAAAGCATTATGTGAAAACAGGTTTTTTTTGTACGGGCGATGGCAAGTGTGTGTATAACATGCAAGGCGCGGCGTTTGCTGAATTTGATTGTTTGGCAATTGGTACGGAAGTCGTTTATTTTTATGAATGTTCCATTTCCAATAAATGCAATGCTGCTTTGAAAAAAGAAATGCTGAAGAAAAAAGTATTATTGGAATATTTGTTTCCGCAGCATCAAATCATTCCTGTGGTGGTGAGTGCGCATGAGGCGGTGGTGGCGTATTGTGAGCGTTGGAAAGCCGATGGCATAGAGGCGTGGCAAGTCGTCATTCCTGATATGGATTGTGTGGCTTTGGCTCATGGCAATCAGCCTAAAAGCTTGCCCAAGCCCAAACAAATTATGAGTTTGCAAGAGCTGAATTATTTGATAGCGCCTACGCCTTATTTTGAGCAATTGGCGGAATTAACCGCTGCTTTGGCACACACCAATGGTTTACAGGACGCTTATGCTTGTTGCCAAAATATCCAACCTGAATGGTTTTCACGTTTGTATTGGGGCATGGTGTCTGGCAGCAGCATCGGATTGGAGGCGGCAAAATCTTGGGAAGCCGTCATGGTGGTGGTGGATTTGACGAAAAATGCGCATCCGACTTTGCGTTATTATGCTTATCAAGAAGCCCAGCACCGATTTTTTGAATTCACGCCCGAATTAGAACCGCTCAAACGCATTAAATTTAGCCGTTTGGAATTGGCGAAAATATTACCGATCATACGTTTCAAAAGCGATGCGGATTTTCAAGAATTGCAGCAAGAGTTGCGGCAATTTCGTTATAAAGTGAATAAGTGTGAGAGCTTGAGCCAAGTCGGTTAATGCTTTGCCCATGGTGATAAAAAGCGTCCTGTAAAATATTTTACAGGACGCTTTTTGATGGGATTTATGGGTATCAAGATTTTTTCTTGGTGTAGATTTGGTCGAACACCGCGCCATCTGAGAAAAATTGTGCTTGTGCTTTTGCCCAGCCACCAAAATGCTCATTGATGGTCACCAATTGTAATGTTGGGAATTGGTGTTTGAATTCTTCTGCCACTTTTGGATTAATTGGGCGGTAGAAATGTTTGGCAATAATGCGTTGTGAATCCTCAGTATACAATTGTTCTAAATACGCAGTTGAAACTTCGCGTGTACCTTTTTTATCAGCCACTGCATCCACCACAGCCACGGGTGGTTCGCACAAAATGGACAAAGAAGGTGTCACAATTTCAAATTGATCGCCTGTTTCTTTCAATGCCAAATACGCTTCATTTTCCCAAGCGAGCAAGACATCGCCCAAGCCACGTTGGGTAAATGTGATGGTCGAGCCGCGCGCGCCTGTATCCATAATCGGTACACGTTTGTATAATTCGGTGACAAATTGCTGTGCTGCAGCATCATCGCCACCATTTTTTTGTTTGGCATAAGCCCAAGCGGCTAAGAAGTTCCAGCGTGCGCCGCCTGAGGTTTTCGGGTTGGGGGTAATCACTTGCGTGTCGCCCTTCACCAAATCATCCCAATCTCGGATGTTTTTTGGATTGCCTTTGCGCACCAAAAAGACGATGGTTGACGTATAAGGCGTGCTGTTGTCAGGCAAAGCTTGTTGCCAATCGGTTTTTAGCAATGGCTTGTCTTTGTTGATGGAATCAATGTCGCCTGCCAATGCCAATGTCACGACATCGGCCTGTAAACCATTAATTACCGACAAGGCTTGTTTGCCTGAACCACCGTTTGATTGTTGAATATCAACGGTTTGTCCTGTTTTTTCTAACCAGTATTTTTGGAAAACGGGATTGTATTCTTGGTACAGTTCGCGTGTTGGGTCGTATGACACGTTCAAAATCGACACTTTTTCAGTGGCAGATGGATGGTTTGCGCCTGCATGATTGGCCGTAGGTGCACTATTGCCATTATTACAAGCGGCTAAAGCAACGGCCAAAGGGATTGCCAAGAGAAAAGTTTTTTTGAACATGGAAAGACTTTCTGTTGCGAGCGGTGGTAAGGAATGAAAATAATATAGCAGCCATTTTTATAACTTCTAAATACTGTTTTATTGTTTATTTATTTCTTTTGATTATTTGTTATGGGATGGTTTTTAAAATGGGTTTGATAAACTTCCCGCAATCAACAAGGTCGTAAAGTGGTTTGAATGAAAAAGTGACATTGCAAATCACAATACAATGGATTAATTTTGCGACAAAATTTAGGAGAATGGGTATGAGCAAGCACAAACGCTATCTTGATTTGGCTTTACAAGGAGGCGGCTCGCATGGCGCATTCACTTGGGGGGTTTTGGATGCTTTATTGGAAGATGGTCGCTTGAGTTTTCAGGGCATTAGTGGCACCAGTGCGGGTGCGATGAATGCGGTGGTGTTGGCGGCAGGTTTTGCAGAAGCCAAAATTGAGGGGATGAATGAGACCGAAGCCCATTTGGCACGTTGTCAATTGGCACGCGAGAAGTTGCATGATTTTTGGTTTGCCGTAGGCCGAGTGGGTACGTTGATGGCGGCCAGTCCTGTTTCATTTGCAGCGAAGATGATGCCTTGGATGAAACCGATGTTGTCGCCTGTGCAAGCCAATCCTTTTGACATCAATCCATTGCGTGATATTTTGAATCGTGTGGTCGATTTTGATTGTTTGACTGCTCAAAAATGCGAAGATTGGATGCCACAATTGTTTATTTGTGCTACCAACGTGCGCACAGGTAAAGGTAAAATTTTTACCAATCAGCAAATGAGTTCGCAAGTGGTTATGGCATCTGCATGTTTGCCGATGTTATATCAAACAGTGGAAGTGGATGGCGAACCGTATTGGGATGGTGGTTATGCGGGCAATCCTGCTTTGTATCCTTTGATTTATTCAACCCCGTGTCATGATATTTTGTTGGTGCAAATCAATCCTATGGAAATTGATGCATTGCCAAAATCCATGAGTGACATCCAAGACCGAGCCAATCAAATCACGTTCAATGCAGGTTTGTTATCAGAACTGCGCGCCATTCGTTTTGTGACCACTTTGTTGGATGAAAACAAACTCGACATTAAAAAATACCGCAAAATTTACATGCATCAAGTCGATGGTGGCGCGGATTTATTGCCTTTGGGCGCTGAAAGCAAAGTCAAATCTGATTGGAATTTCTTAAGCCAATTGTTTGAAAAAGGGCGGGTCGCAGGAGCGGCTTGGCTTGAAACACATTTTGATGATATTGGCAAAAAAACCACTATGGCAAGCTTGTTATAAGCAGCCAAAACCGACAGGATTAATGTTGATTTTGGCTGCTTTGTCAACACGAAAAATACTTATTCGCTCGGTGAATCAATTGCTTGTAAAACGCCACCCAAGTTTTGAATGGTTGCCAGAGCCATCGCCCAAGCTTGTGGCAATTGTTCGCTGGCTTGGTTTTGGGCTTTTAGGCCAAACTCAATCCGATATTGGTAAGGACTATTAGCGTCCTGTAAAGTCGATGGCAAGCTGAATGTTTGAATGCCCGGATAATTGTTTTCAATATCGTGCATCAATGTGGTGATGTTCGATTCTGGCACATTGTAAATCCAAGTGCTGAGGCTTTGGTATTGGATTTGGTGGTGAAAATGGGGATAAATCGTGTCCAAAACCCACGTCACCATAGGATGTGCCATCACAGGAAAACCGGGCAAAAAATAATGTTCTTGTGCCGAAAATCCCGCAATATTGTTGTAAAGATTGGGCACCAAGTCCACGCCTGCAGGAAAGGTGGCCATATTCAAACGAATCAAATGATTGGGATCGTCCAAACTTTCACCACGACGCTCGGCAATCGCTTCAATGGCAGGCACCGCTTCAGGGTGCAATGCCAAAGGCAAGCCCAAAGCTTGCGCTGCGGCTTGGCGCGTGTGGTCGTCAGGCGTGCCACCAATGCCACCTGTGACAAAAGTTGGATAAGCGTCCTGTAAACTGCGTTGCAAAGTCAAGGTAATCAGTTCACGATCGTCAGGCAAATACTGCACTTGGCGCAAACGCAAACCACGTTCGTTTAATAGGTTTTTTATGGCGCTAAAATGAGTATCCACACGGCTGCCTTGAATGATTTCGTCGCCAATGATGATTAAATTAAAATCCATATTTTCCCTTTATTAACAGCTTGTTTACAGGACGCTTGGGCTTAGCCTAAATTGACCATTTCAATTTGCTCTAATGAGCGACCTAAAAAACGTTCGCCTATGGTGGTAAAACGCAATGGAATGTCCGATACATAAAAACGGTAGTCCGCCCCTTGTATGGGTGCATGTTCGTTCAGCAAACCTGCTTTTGCCAAAGCAATCGCAGTGGCTTCGGCGGTAGTGGTGGCAGAATCGACCAATTGCACATTGCCTACTTCGCTGGCGAGCAAAGGTTTGAGCAATGGGTAATGGGTGCAGCCTAACACCAAAGTATCCACGTTTTCTGTCAAAATCGGTTTCAAATATTCGCGGGCAGTTAAGCGTGTGACTTCGTGTTCTAACCAACCTTCTTCCACCAGCGGTACCAGTAAAGGACAGGCTTGCGAGATGACGCGTGTGTCATGGCTTTGGGTGTTGATGGCACGGGCGTAAGCGTTGCTATTCACGGTGGTTGATGTCGCCATCACGCCAATGCGGCCGCTGTGAGTGGTGTTTAAGGCCGCTTGTGCGCCAGATTGAATCACATCCAAAACAGGCATATTGCCTGCCATTTGACGCACACGTTGTCCTGCCACAGCGGCGATGGTATTGCATGCAATGACCAAAGCTTTCACATCTTGCTCAAACAAAAAATCAACGATTTGTTTGGTATACGTTTCAATAGTGGAACGGGATTTGTTGCCATAAGGCACGCGTGCGGTATCGCCAAAATAGACGATGTTTTCCAAAGGTAGGCGTTCCATCAACGCACGCACGACGGTCAAACCGCCAACGCCTGAGTCAAACACGCCAATAGGGCGTTCATTCGGGGTAGTCATGTTGCAATAAAGTCCATTTTGCCGCTTCGGCAATCAAGTGATTGGGGTGGGTGCACAATGGCACCATCAGGCTTGCGATTGTAGCACTTTTGCTCACATTACCCAGCGCAATGATGATGTTGGACAGCCATTTGTGGTAGCCGATGCGGTAAATGGGGCTACCCGCCATGCGGCTTTGAAACATGGTTTCATCCCAAGCCAATAATTCGACCAAAGACACTTGGTCCAAACCATGTCTGACTTGAAAATCGGCTTCTTGGCTTGGCTTGGTAAAGCGGTTAAACGGACACACCAATTGGCAGTCGTCACAGCCATAAATGCGGTTGCCCATGGCTTTGCGAAACTCAACAGGAATGATGTCGTTCAATTCTATGGTCAAGTAAGAAATGCAGCGGCGTGCGTCGACGGTATAAGGTGCCACAATCGCTTGGGTCGGGCACGCTTGCATACAACGGCTGCATTGACCGCAATGACTGGGGATTTCCTCATTCGGTTCTAATGCCAAATTGGTGAGCAAGGCACCCAAAAAATACAAGCTGCCGGTTTGTTTTTGCAATAGTAAAGAATGTTTGCCTCGCCAACCCAAACCCGCTTGTGTGGCAAATGACACTTCTGATAAAGGTGCACTGTCGACTACAGGACGGTATATGACATCAGGAACCAATTGTTCAATGTATTGCCCTAGATTCTTGAGGCGGGAACGTAAAACTTTGTGATAATCCCGCCCCAGTGCATAACGCGAAATGTAAGCGGCTTTTTCATCTGCTAAAATGGCACGCGTTTGATCAAAGTCTTCTGTCCAATACGGCAAAGCCACCATGATGACCGATTTGACTTCGGGTAACACATATTCTGCATGATTGCGGGATATGCCATGTTTGTGAAAAAATGACATTTCACCTTTAAAGCCTTGTGCTAACCAGAGGCTTAGCTTTTCATCGTGTTCGGGGCTCAGGTTGGGGGTGGTGATTTTACAGTCTAGCAATCCCAATTGCTGGGCATGTTGGCGGATGGCCAAGGTCAATTCATTGGAATTCATACAATATCTTTGGAAACAACATGGCAGATTATACGCAATTCCTTGCTGATGAAGCAGCAAGTCTTGCATTGGCACATCAATTGGCAGCACATTTACAGCCTGCCTTGACGGTGTATTTGGCAGGTGATTTGGGTGCAGGCAAAACCACGTTGACGCGCGGTTTGTTGCGTGCTTTGGGTTTCGATGGCACGGTTAAAAGCCCGACTTATACCATTGTGGAAAGTTATGAATTGGATGGTTTGAAAGTCGAGCATTTTGATTTGTACCGTTTTCAAAGTCCTGAAGAGTGGATGGATGCAGGTTTGGACGAATTGTTTGATGCCAATACCATCGCTTTAATCGAATGGCCGCAAATGGCAGAAGGTTTTGTGCCGCAAGCGGATATGACGATTGCTTTAAGTGTGCAGGATGAAGGGCGTTTATGTACAATCACTGCTCATCATGAACTTGCTCAGAAGATGTTGACATCATGCTTCGAATAAACCGCCGTGGCGTTTTACAAGTTTTGGGCGCAGGCGCGTGCGCCAGCTTGACGCCTAAGGCTTTTGCAAACAATGCTCAAGTGGTCGCAACGCGTTTGTGGCCATCGGATTTGTACACCCGTATGACTTTGGAAGTCAGTGCGGGTGTGCCGTTTAAGTATTTTACGTTGGACAATCCTAGCCGCTTGGTGGTGGATGTATCGGGTATCAGCATCAATGAAGTGTTGAAATCGATGCCGTCTAAGGTATTGGCGCGTGATCCTTTTATCCAAAGCATACGTGTGGGTCAGTTTAATGATACAACGGTGCGCATTGTGATGGATTTGAAGCGCAGCGTTAGCCCGCAAGTGTTTTCTTTGTTGCCAGCTGCGGAATACAAACACCGCTTGGTAGTGGATTTGTTTCCTACTGCCAGTGCTGGCGTGGTACAAGAAGAGGAAGAAGATGCTTTGATGGCTTTGCTTAAGGATTACAGTACAGGGCAAGTCAAAGCGGACGGCTCAACTACCGCCAAAGCACAAACCAATATTCCCAAGCCGCAAGACACTCGTCCTAAAGCCACCCCTGAAAACAAAACCCAAATCAAGCGTCAGATTGTGATTGTGATTGATCCCGGTCACGGGGGTGAAGATCCCGGAGCGATTGGTCCGAGTGGTTTGCGGGAAAAAGATGTGGTGTTGGCAGTCAGCCGAGAATTGAAGAAAAAACTCGATAGCATGGGTTACAAAACCCACATGACGCGCAATCAAGATGTGTTCATTCCTCTGGGTGTGCGTGTGGCCACTGCGCGTAAATTACAGGCCGATTTGTTTATTTCAGTACATGCCGATGCATTTACTTCGCCACAACCTCGTGGTACTGGTGTGTATGCTTTGAGTACAGGCGCGGCAACGAGTACGTTGGCCAAGCATTTGGCGGATACGCAAAATGCTTCGGATTTGGTCGGTGGCGTTAAAAAAGTGGGTGACCGCAATGTGGACCAAACTTTATTGGATATGACGCAAACAGCGACCATTCGTGACTCGTTGATTTTGGGTAAATATGTTTTGAATGCTTTGGGTCGGGTAAATAAATTGCACAAAGGTCATGTTGACCAAGCCGGTTTTGCAGTTTTGAAAGCACCTGATATTCCGTCGATTTTGGTGGAGTGTGCCTTTATTTCCAATCCTGAAGAAGAGCGTTTGTTATCGACCAGTGGTTTTAGAGTGCGTGTGGCTGATGCGATTGCAGGTGGCGTGAAAAATTATTTTGACAGTGGTGTGGCGTTGGCGCAGCGATGAAGGCTTGTGGCAGCTTTAGGATGGTATGAAAACACAAAAAACAGTGTTGTTTTTGGAAAGCTCCAAAAACATGGGTGGGCAGGAATGGCAATTGTTACAGCAAATGCAGGCTTTGAATGCGCAAGGTTTTGAGTGTGTGTTGCTGTGTTCGCCGCAAGCACGCATCAGCGCACAAGCGCACGAGAGGCAATTGCAAGTGATCCATTTGCCATTTCGCAATAGCGTACATCCTCAAACCATACAAGGCATAGTCAAAGCCATCAAGCAATATGCACCTTTGGCATGTATTAGCCACAGTGGGCACGATGCCAATAATTTGAGTGTGGCGGCTTTGTTTTTGGGTAAAAACCGTCCGAAAATCATCCGTTCGCGCACTTATTACACCAATGACAAGAAAAAAGCCTTGCAAAGCTTATTGCCATTAGATGCGGTCATGGTGCCTAGCCGTTTTATGCAGCAACACATTCAAAAACAATTTCCAAGCAAACCTGTGAGCGTGGTGTATCCGGGGATTGATTTTGGTAAATTGGATGCGCAAAAAAACCATGCTTTGCCTGAAAGTTTACAACAGTTTTTACAGCGTCATGTTAGCGCGAAAAAAATCGTGCATATTGGCATGTTGCGTCCTGAAAAAGGACAACACATTACCTTGGCAGCCGTTGCAGCCATGCGAGCGCAAGGGCATGAAGTGGTTTTGGTGTTGGCAGGCGGCGGCAATGATGCGCCTATACGTGAAGAAATCGCCGCTTTGCATTTACAGGACGCTGTGTGGTTGGGGGAATTGAAGGCGGTGGCGCCGCTTTTGTTGCAAGCGGACGTGTTGGCGATGCCGTCTTTGAAAGAGCCTTTGGGTATGGTGCAAATCGAGGCTTTGGGTTTGGCTGTGCCTGTGGTGGTGAGCAATGTCGGTGGCGTGCCTGAAACGGTGGTGCATGAGCAAACAGGTTTGATTGTGGCAGACCATGAAATTGCGTCTTGGCAAACTGCTTTAGAGCGGGCTTTGAAGCAGCCTCAATGGATGCGTGAATACGCTCAAGCAGGACAAAAAATGGTGCGTGAACAGTTTGGCGTGGCTCGCAATACCGAACAATTATTGGCGTTGATACAGCATTAAACCATGATTGGGAGAGATTTAAGCGTCCTGTAAATGTGTTTACAGGACGCTTAATTTTGCCTTTTAATGGGCATATATAATGAAAATGCTCGGGCGTTTTTTTAAATTGGGACGTTCTTGCGGCCAATCTTTGACAAGCAAAGAAATGATGGTTTCGCTGTCAGCTGTCAAATCACAAGCCACACACAAACGTGTGTTGGGATTCAAAGTTTGCAAAGCCGTTTCAAGCAAAGCATCATTGCGATACGGGGTTTCGATGAAAATTTGGGTTTCTTTTTCTTGGTAAGCGCGCGCTTCCCACTCTTTGAGTTTGGTAGCTCGCTCGCCCGCGTCTTGCGGCAAATAACCTCGAAAGGCAAAATTTTGACCATTAGCGCCAGAGGCCATCATCGCCAATAAAATGCTTGAAGGTCCCACCAAAGGTTTGACAGTAAACCCGTGTTGGTGCGCCAACGCCACCACTTGCGCGCCAGGATCTGCCACCGCAGGACAGCCAGCTTCACTGACCAAACCCACGTCACGTCCTTGTTTCAAAGGTTCAATCAAAGCGGCAATATCGGTAGCTGGTGTGTGTTCGTTCAACGTGTGCATCGACAATTCACGAATGGGCGTGGTCACTTCCAAAGCCTTCAAATGCGCGCGCGCGGTTTTTTCGGCTTCAACAATAAAATCGGTGATGTTCACAATCAAACTTTGTTCGTGTGGTAACAAACATGGCGTATCGGCACTGGCCAAAGGCGTGGGAATCAAATACAGCGTGGCAGTCATGGTAAAACTATTCCTTCGTTGATGAAAAAACCAATTAATTTGAGCATTGGCAAACCTATCAAAGCGTTTGGATCGGTGGTGGTGATGGATTCAATCAAAGTTTGACCCAAACCTTCGCTTTTAGCGCCGCCTGCACAATAAATGGCATCAGGTTCACATTCTAAATAGCGTGCAATGGTGGCATCGCTCAAAGCGCGCATTGTGACACGCGTGTGGTCAACGTGTTGCTGCAAGCGTCCTGTAACTGTGTTAAGCAATACCACGGCAGTGTAAAAATCCATATCTTGACCACTGGTAAAGCGTAAGGTTGCCGCAGCTTTGTCTAAACTCATGGGCTTACCCAATTGGGTATTTTGACAAAAAGCCACTTGATCTGAGCCAATAATCAAATGGTTTGTGTGGGTTTTTGCCACAGTTTCGGCTTTTAAAATCGCCAAACGCAAGGCGGTTTGTGCTGGAGTTTCTTGCTCAAAACTGCGTTCGTCTGCATCAGGTGAAACCGATTCAAATGGCAAATTTAAGTTTGCCAATTGCGCTTGGCGAAAGCGCGAACTCGAAGCCAAAATCAAGGCAACAGGGGTCATGGGGAAATTTGTCATTGACAGTTAGAATCAAACAATTATATCATCCTTCGTTTATGTTAAACGTTAATTTGATTGATCCGATTGAGTTTGCAAATGGTTCGATGCTGCAAGAAGGCAGTGTTGGCTTGGCGCAATTGGATGAGCGCATAGCGCAGCACGAGTTTTTGGTCCCAGCCGAGACAACCCTACAATACCGATTAAAAGGTGGCGTAGATAAGTTGCAGCGGCCGTATCTCAATTTGTCTTTACAAGGTGAGTTGACACTGATGTGTCAGCGCTGCTTGACGGCCATGTCTTTAGAGTTAGATGAATCGGTTCGTATCGTTTTGTTTAGCAAAGAAGATGTGATGGATGAAGCTATGGACAGCGACCCTGAATTAGAGGGAATGTTGGCCGAAGCCGAACTTTCTGTGTGGTCGCTCTTGGAAGATCAAATCATTATGGCTTTGCCTTATGCGCCACGTCATGATGATTGTGGCAATACGGATTTGGAACGCGTGAACAACGATAAGCCAAATCCATTTGCTCAATTGGCAAAGCTCAAGCCCAACCAATAAACGTATTTAATTTTCTTTTAGGAGTTTGACTCATGGCAGTTCAACAAAATAAAAAATCACCATCTAAACGTGGTATGCATCGTTCACATGACCGTTTGACTGCACCTGCAACTGCAGTTGACGCAGCAACTGGTGAAATCCACTTGCGTCACCACATTTCTCCTAACGGCATGTACCGTGGCCGTAAAGTGATCAAATCAAACGACGAGTAATCTTGTTTGATAGAAGAAGCCAACACCTGCACTGGCAAGTTGTTGGCTTTTTTCGTTTTTATTGTGATGATTGGTGTAAAAATCATCAAAAATGTTATTTTGCATAACACCATAGCAAGTTTCATACAATCATCAACAACGTGATAAGCTTGCTGGGTTTTAAAATGATCGAGTACAACATGATTACAATTGCAGTGGATGCAATGGGTGGCGACGTAGGTTTGAATGTTACCGTTCCAGCTTCCGTGGCTTTTTTAGAACGTCAAAAAGATGTTCAAGTGGTAATGGTGGGCGACGAAACCCAATTAAAACAGGCTTTAGCCAGTGCCAATGCACCGATGAACCGCATCAGTATTATGCATGCTACACAAGTGGTCGACATGGATGAAGACCCGCGCAGTGCCTTGCGTCATAAAAAAGATTCATCTATGCGTGTGGCCATCAATCAAGTCAAAGAGGGTTTGGCGCAAGCGGCTGTGTCAGCAGGCAATACAGGTGCTTTGATGGCGACGGCAAAGTTTGTGTTGAAAACCATAGATGGCATTGAGCGACCTGCCATTGCCAAATTTTTACCAGCTTTGAATGGCGGTTTGACGTGTATGTTGGATTTGGGTGCGAATGTGGACTGCACATCAGATCAATTGGTGCAATTCGCGATTATGGGCTCACAATTGGTACAGGCCGTGCAACCAGATATGACTGAACCTCGCGTGGGTTTGCTCAATATTGGCTCGGAAGACATCAAAGGCACACAAGTGCTTAAAGATGCTTATCAATTGCTACAACAAACACCGTTGAATTTCATTGGTAATGTCGAAGGCGATGATATTTTTGCTGGTGAAGTAGAAGTCATTGTGGCTGATGGTTTTGTGGGCAATGTGGCTTTGAAATCCATTGAAGGTGCAGTGAAAATGATGGCACAAGTGATTAAAGAAGAATTCAATCACAGTGCTATGAGTAAAGCCCAAGGCTTGATAGCCAAGCCTGTGTTGGGACAAGTGAAAAAACGCATTGATCCGCGTCGATTTAATGGTGCGATTTTCTTAGGTTTGCGTGGGATTGTGGTTAAAAGCCATGGTGGCACGGATGCAGTGGGATTCAATTATGCTTTGCAAGAAGCATATCATGAAGCCAAAGCTGATATTTTGACCAGTATTCAAAAAGGTGTCGCAGCACATTTGGCTCCAGACCAAGCAATTTGATGATGATATTTTAAAAAGTCATGGCAAAAGCCATGGCTTTTTTGGTATAAATACTTCACATATTATTAATAATAAGAGTATATAAAGAGCGGGAATTTCTATGGCATATGCAAAAATTTTAGGGACGGGCAGCTATTTGCCTGCAAACTGTGTGAGCAATGATGAATTGGCAAAAAAAGTTGATACATCAGATGAATGGATTGTAGCGCGCACGGGAATACGCCAGCGTTATATTGCAGCAGAAAATGAACAAACCAGTGATTTGGCGGTGCAAGCTTCGCTACAAGCATTGCAAAGTGCAGGTATGGAAGCACAAGATATTGATTTGATTATTGTTGCAACGACCACGCCTGATAAGACTTTCCCATCTACAGCTTGTATTGTGCAGCAGAAATTGGGTATACCAGGTTGTGCTGCTTTTGACGTGCAAGCAGTGTGTGCTGGTTTTATGTATGCTTTAACCACGGCTCATGCTTATATTCAAGCAGGTTTAGCGAGCAAAGCTTTGGTGATTGGCGCAGAAACTTTTACTCGTTTACTCGATTGGAATGATCGCCGTACATGTGTATTGTTTGGTGATGGTGCTGGTGCAGTGATTTTGGGCAAAAGTGATACAGAAGGTGGCATTATCAGCGCCAAACTTAAAGCCGATGGTAATTATGCTGATATCTTACAAGTACCTGGCGTGGTGAAAGGCGGTCAAATCGTTGGCTCACCTTTTGTGGCCATGGATGGACAAGCCGTGTTTAAATTTGCGGTGAAAACTTTGACTAAAATTGGTCAAGAGGCTTTGGCTGAGGCAAATATGACTGCCGAAGACATTGATTGGGTCGTGCCACATCAAGCAAACTTGCGCATCATTGACAGTACAGCCAAACATTTGGGCTTGAGTATGGATAAAGTGATTTTGACTGTACAAGACCATGGCAATACTTCGGCTGCTTCTATTCCACTGGCTTTGGATGTGGGTGTGCGTGATGGTCGTATCAAGCGAGATGATGTATTGCTATTAGAGGGCATTGGCGGTGGTTTTGCTTGGGGAGCGGTGTTGTTGCGTTATTAAATAGTCGATGCTTAAGGGGAGTGTATGGCTAAGTATCAAGGGCAAGTTGCGGCTTGGCAGGAGGCTAAAGGGTTTGGATTTATTACGCCACTGAGTGGTGGTAAGCAGGTTTTTTTTCACGCCAATACATGGGTGAATGATGCCATACAAATTGTGGTAGGAACTCAAGTCAAATATGATTTGAGCACTGACAATAAAAGCCGCGTTTGTGCCGTCAATGTGGAGCCTGTGCCATTGTTATTAGATGGTGAAACCATTGTGGCGACATTCAAGCAATGGTCGCCTGATGGGCAATTGGGTTTATTGGTCAATGAGGATCATCCGAATACCAAAATTTTATTGCCCAAATCAGTATGGCAAGGTGAACCTTTGCATGTGGGGCATCGGATACAAGGGACGTTGAAATTGCATCAAAGTGGCAGCTGGGTGTTGTTGCAGCCTAGTTTGGTGACTGCGAAAAGCATGAAAGCTGAAAAAGAAGCTTTGGCGCAAAAACATCAAGCTGCATCGCTTAAACAAGTTCAAGCGGCTCAAATCAGAACTTCTGCAACCGACCACTCGCTTGAAAAAGACATGGTTTGGCGTGAGAACATGTCTTTAAAAGGCGTTGTATCGCAATGGCAAGATGACAAAGGTTTTGGTTTTTTACAAGTTGAACCCAATAAGCCACGTGTATTTTTTCATATTAGCGATTATATTGAATTTGATGGGCGTCCTGAAAATGGTATGGTGGTGCAATTTGTATTAAGACAAGGTGATGCAGGGCAATGGCGCGCAGGCAGTGTGCAGTGTGTACAAAAACCGACTGCTCAAAAGCGTTTGCAAAGCGATGGTCGCCATAAAAATCAAAACCAAGGCGATGTCGGTACTGTTGGCAGGATGGTGTTTGTAGTGGTGCTAGGCTTGTTGTTTGTAGGCACATTGGCTTATTTTTCTGAAATTTTGGCTGTTTGGTCATTGGTGATGAGTATTTTGTCGTTTTCTGCTTATTCTTCGGATAAAAAAGCAGCGTTACGCAAAACTTGGCGGGTTTCAGAAAACCGTTTGCATTTTCAAGATTTATTAGGCGGTTGGCCAGGTGGCTTGCTTGCACGTCACGTGTGGCGTCACAAAGTGAGCAAAACCAGTTTTGTCATCACATTTTGGCTGACAGTTGTGCTTAATATATTGGCAATGGTATGGATTTGGCGCCATTTAGGCGAAATCTTGCCAACATTTATTTAATCAGAAAGACAATATTATGGCTTTTGCTTTTTTCTTCCCAGGACAGGGCTCGCAATCTTTGCATATGATGGATGGTTTTGAAGGCATCCATGTGGTGCGTGATACTTTCCAAGAGGCTTCCGATGTGTTGGGTGAGGATTTGTGGGCTTTGGTTAATGGTGAAGATGCTGCGGCATTGAATACCACCACAACGACACAACCATTGATGTTGACCGCAGGCATTGCCACTTGGCGTGCTTACCAACAAGCAGGTGGCGTGTTGCCAAGTGTTTTGGCAGGCCACAGCTTGGGCGAATACACGGCTTTGGTTGCGGCTGAAAGTTTGGATTTTGCCACAGCAGTCAAATTGGTGCGTGAGCGTGCCACTTTGATGCAAAACGCGGTACCACAAGGCGTGGGTGCGATGGCAGCGATTTTAGGTTTAGACGATGCGCAAGTCATTGCAGTGTGTGAGCAAGCGGCACAAGGTGAAGTGGTGCAAGCAGTGAATTTCAATGCCATTGGGCAAGTGGTGATTGCAGGACACGCTCAAGCGGTTGAGCGCGCGATGGTTTTGGCTAAAGAGGCAGGGGCTAAACGTGCGTTGCCTTTGCCAGTTTCTGTGCCATCACATTGTGCTTTGATGCAGCCTGCTGCTGAACAATTGGCTGCATATTTGCAAAACATTGACATTCAAACGCCGAAAATCAAAGTGTTGCACAATGTGGATGTGCAAAGTCATGTTGATGCTGCTGCGATTAAGGACGCTTTGGTGCGTCAATTGTATTCGCCTGTGTTGTGGACACAAACCGTCAATCAATTGGTGGTTGATGGCATTACACAAGCGGCTGAATGTGGTCCGGGTAAAGTATTGGCAGGCTTGTCTAAGCGAATTAATAAAGAAGCGTCGTGCGTGGCTTTGACCAAACAAGCGGACATTGATGCGTTCATCGCAGCACAATAACGAATCATCAAGAGGAAAAGCAATGGTTATGGATTTGGGTTTACAAGGTAAAGTGGCGTTGGTAACAGGCGCGTCTCGCGGCATTGGTGCGGCGATTGCCGATAGTTTGGCAGCGCAAGGCGCGATTGTGATTGGTACAGCGACCAGCGAAGCGCAAGCGGCGAACATCAACGCACGTTTGAGCACGCATGGTGGTGCAGGTCGTGTGTTGAATGTGTCGGACGCTGAATCGATTGAAAACTTGATTGCCGACATCACCAAAGAATTTGGTACGATTGAAGTGTTAGTGAACAACGCTGGCGTGACCCGTGACAATTTATTGATGCGCATGAAAGACGAAGAGTGGGACGACATCATGCACATCAATTTGAAATCGGTTTATCGCGCGAGCAAAGCGGTGTTGCGTGGCATGATGAAAGCGCGCAATGGCCGCATCATCAGCATCGCATCTGTTGTGGGCGCGATGGGCAATGCCGGTCAAGCCAATTATGCTGCTGCGAAAGCGGGCATGATGGGTTTCACCAAATCTTTGGCGCGTGAAGTGGGCAGTCGCAACATCACAGTCAACTGTGTGGCACCCGGTTTTATCGACACTGATATGACACGTGCTTTGCCTGAAGAGCAACGTGAGGCTTTGGCGGGCAATATTGCATTGGGCAAATTGGGCGAAGCGCAAGACATTGCTGACGCAGTGGTATTTTTGGCTTCTAACCAAGCCAAATACGTGACAGGTCAAACCTTGCATGTCAACGGTGGCATGTTGATGCCTTAAAACGGTTTAGCTAAATTAGTTTGAAGCGTCCTGTAAATTTTACAGGACGCTTTTTATTTTGTGAATTTGTGAATTGTTTTTGAAATACCACTTCAGTAAATATTTAAAAACCATAATATTGTTGCAATTATTCACTATTAAATGATTTAATGGCGTAGATTGGCAGCTTTTGTATTTATCAATGCATGAAAATTGGCGATAATAGACAATTGTATTTTTTAAAAGCAGAATCATATCGTGGCCAACAGCACCATCATCGCTATTGCGGGCGCATCCGCTTCAGGAAAAAGTCTTTTTGCATCGACTGTCTACCAAGAATTGGTGGCTGAAGTGGGGGGAGATTGCATTGCCGTTTTGGCTGAGGATGCGTATTACCGCAAGCAAGACCATTTGACGTTTGAACAACGCTGCTTGACCAATTACGATCATCCTGCTGCTTTTGAGCATGGTTTGTTGGCCGAACATATCAAGCAATTGAAAGCAGGTCAGACGGTACAAATGCCACAATATTGCTATAAAACCCATACCCGTATTGATGACACCATCACCATTAATCCTGCCAAAGTGGTTTTGGTGGAAGGAATTTTGTTGTTGACCGATGCGCATTTGCGTGAGCAGTTTGACATTTCGGTATTCATGGACACGCCATTGGATGTGTGTTTGTTGCGTCGCATTCGCCGTGATATGGAAGAGCGTGGTCGTTCTTTGGATTCTATTACTGAGCAATACAAAAATTATGTGCGTCCTGCATTTTTTGATTTCATTGCGCCATCTAAGCAATATGCTGATTTGGTGGTAACGCGTGGCGGTAAAAATGAAATTGCCATTGACATCATTAAAACCAAAATTCGCCAATTGTTAGCGCAATAATATTCAATGATTTGGCATATCAATATGGTTTATTTAGGTATTTGTTTTATTAAATTTTTTTAAATAACTTATTAATGATATAATTGTTGCCAGATTTATTAAATTCAAACAATAAAAAGTTAAGCTTCATTCTTATTCAACATCAAGCTGACCTGTAATCTTTTTTTTATTCTTTTTGGTTGTGCCGCTTTGCTCGGAAACTATCATTTGCTGATGCCACTCTTTGGGAGTGGCATTGCTGAATTTAAAGAACCGATTGTAGCGTTGGTATCCTGAAGGAATCATCATGATGAGTCTGGTTGGCATTTGTGCCATTTTAATCATCGCGTATTTGTGCTCAGCACACCGCTCGCACATCAAATGGCGCACTGTGATTGGTGCATTTTTAATCCAATTGGGTGTGGGCGCATTCGTGTTTTATGTACCCATTGGCAAAGACGTGTTGTTTGCCATTTCCAACTCGGTGGCACAAGTCATTGGTTTTGCGCAAAAAGGCATCGAATTTTTGTTTGGTGATGCAGGTGCATTCAAATACGGCTTTGTGTTTGCCATTCATGTATTGTCGGTCATCATTTTCTTCTCGGCTTTGATTTCGGTGTTGTACCACTTGGGCATTATGCGTGTGGTCATTACCGTTTTGGGTGGTGGTTTGCAAAAATTATTGGGCACCAGCCGTTCAGAGTCGATGAATGCCGCTGCGAATATTTTTGTCGGTCAAACCGAAGCGCCATTGGTGGTGAAACCATTCATTCCTCACATGACCCGTTCTGAGTTGTTTGCGGTGATGGTTGGTGGTTTGTCGTCGATTGCAGGTTCGGTGTTGGCAGGTTACGCAGGCATGGGTGTGGAATTGAAATACCTGATTGCTGCGTGTTTTATGGCAGCGCCGGGTGGTTTGTTGATGGCCAAATTGTTGATGCCTGAAACCGAACAGCCCAAAGACGACATGAATGCTGCTATCAGCACAGACAAACATTCTAATGTCATTGATGCAGCCGCATCAGGTGCAGCAAGTGGTTTGCAATTGGCTTTGAACGTGGGTGCCATGTTGTTGGCATTTGTGGGTTTGATTGCCATGTTCAACGGCTTGATTGGTTGGGTAGGCAGTTGGTTTGGTTTAGAAGCTTTGAGTTTGCAACAGATTTTTGGTTATGTGTTCCAACCTGTGGCATTTTTATTGGGTGTGCCTTGGGAAGAGGCGCGTGCAGCGGGCAGTTTTATTGGTCAAAAAGTGGTCATCAATGAATTTGTCGCTTACTTGGATTTCATGAATTATTTGAAAACAGGCAGCTTGAGCGAGCATACCAAAGTCATTGTGACCATTGCTTTGTGCGGTTTTGCCAACTTTGCATCGATTGCGGTGTTATTGGGTGGCTTGGGCGTGATGGCACCGACTCGTCGTGGTGAAATTGCCAAATTGGGTTTGAAAGCCTTGTTTGCTGCGACTTTGGCCAATTTGTTAAGTGCAGCGATTGCAGGTTTCTTCTTTACTTTGGGTTAAGCTGTTATGAATGTCACAAGCGTCCTGTAAAAGTTTACAGGACGCTTGTTTTTTTACAGCGTCCAAGCTTGCCAAACCAAGCGCAATGCCAAGAGGGTGAGGACGATGTTGAAGAGGGTACCAAAATTTTGGTTGCTCAGGCGTTTGGCCAATTTTAAACCTATCCATGTACCGACTGCACCGCTGACAATCATCAATACAATCAATGCAATCCAATCTTGAAATACAAACCCGCTGGCACCAAAGACAATGGTTTTAGGCAGATGTTGTACCGTCATAGCGGCTGAAAAATTGGCAACGGTTTTGGCGCGATCGCCTTGGTATTGTTGTTTGACAAACGCACCGACCAAAGGCCCTGTGGCACCGGCAAACATGCTGATGAACGTGGTGATGATGGCCGCGACCAAGGAGCCGAGTTTGCCTAATGCCATGTTTGGAATGGCAGGACCCCAACACAAAAACAAAATCAAGGCGGCAATGGTCAATTGGGTGGTTTGTAAGGGCAGTTGCACCAAAAAGCGGCTGGCCAACCACGCACCGATGATGGAGCCGAGTGCAAAAATGCTCAAATGGTGCCAATTCAAATCCCGTATGGTCATGATGGCACGGTTGAAGTTGGAACCCAATTGCACAATGCCATGTACGGGAATAATGACCGCAGGCGGCAATACCATCGCCATGACGGCCAACAGCAACACACCGCCACCTGCGCCCAAACTGGCGGTGATGGCGGAGGTCAATGCGGAAAACACAATCAAAAACAGCGTACTGGTTTGAGAAATTGCTTCAGGCCATAACCCATCTAGCATGGTGTCGTTCCCGTATCATCGGCAGGTAAATGGTGGGCTTGTATCCAAAAATGCATTTGGCAACTATTTTTAAATGATTTTTGGTGCGGTTGAATGTGCAAGCCTTGCGCATCAACAACACGGTAGGAAATGTCACAAGGTGGGCACACATCGCCTGCACAAGCTGCCCCATCTTGCCACTCTTGCTCCACTTCGCATTCAATGTGGACGCCATTGGCGAAATAATAATGATGGGTGGTGGTTTCGATGGTGTAGCCATCTTCGTAGATTTGTACCGGTGGTTGTTTTTGATGTTGTTGCAATGCAGGTTGGTCTTGTAAATGCAAAATTACGCGCAAATAACTGCTCAAAGCTTGGGTTGTGTGCATGATGAAAGATCACTTTAGATAAGGCGTCCTGTAACAGTTTACAGGACGCTTTCAGATAACAAAGTAGATTTTTACCATCAAGGCGATTAAATACTGAAATCTTCGTTGATGGGCGCATACAAAATCTGACTAATGCGCTCGCGTGTTAATGTCGGTTCAAACAATTGAATGAAATCATATGCAAAGCCGCGCAAATAACTGTCTTGGCGCAAAGCAATTTGGGTGGTTGATGGTTCAAATAAATGTTCGGCATCAATCAAATGCAAACCCGAATCTTCTTCAGGCACAAATGCCATCGATGCAATCAAACCCACGCCCAAGCCCAAACGCACATAAGTTTTAATCACGTCGGTATCGACCGCAGACAAAGCTACATGTGGTGGTGGAGAGCCTGCACGGATAAAGCCGCGCGCAATTTGTGATTGACCGGTAAAGGCAAATTCATAAGTCACCAATGGGTATTGCGCGATATCCGCAATGCGCAAAGGACGACCCAAATCCAATAAAGGATGACCGTCAGGCACCACCACGCTGCGATTCCATTGATAACATGGCAATTTGGACAATTCTGGGTAATCGTCAATTTCTTCGGTGGCAATAGCAAAATCGGCATCACCTTCCATCACCATGTCACAAATGGCATTCGGCGGTCCTTGTTTGATGGACAATTGGACTTTGGGAAAACGTGTAACAAATTCGCTGATGATTTGCGGCAATACGTAACGCGCTTGCGTGTGTGTGGTGGCGATGGTCAAAGAACCTGCATCTTGCTCGGAAAATTCTGCACCGATTTTTTTGATGTTTTGTGCATCGCGCAAAATGCGTTCGGCAATTTGTAAGACTTGTTTGCCCGGTTCTGATACCGCGACGACTCTTTTACCATTGCGGATGAAAATTTGTATGCCTAACTCATCTTCTAACAAGCGAATTTGTTTGGAAATGCCCGGTTGAGAGGTAAACAACGCTTCTGCTGCTTCAGAGACATTTAAATTGTGCTTGTAAACTTCGAGGGTGTAACGCAATTGCTGTAATTTCATGTTGTTATGCTTTCAACGTAAACCATACCGCAGGGTGATAGAAAAAGTGACACCGCATTGTCATATTGATGAAGAACCAATCTTTCAATTTAGACAGACCATCTTGATTATTTTGAGCAACATTTTAGCATTATTTGGCGATGACTTCAGGTCGCTTGCATGTAACAAGTTAATGATAGAATATTGCTCAAAACTGTTGTGTATAGCCTACATCATCAACGATATGTTTGGATTAATGTTGTATTAAAGTGACAAAAGAGGTATTTTTTACCCCATGTTCTGTAAGGGTAGTTTTGGCGAGTACTTTGGTTTATGAAGATTGTATTGACAGTTTTCAGCCTTATTCTTATAGTGCTTACTTGACATACCTGGTGCTTCGCCTATTAGGGCAAGTTAGATTTTTGTAATCGCTTATGCAGTCTCAAGTGTTGCATAAATGAAATTTTAGATGAGGGAAAACCATGACCAAACAGATTAAATTGGGTGCCTTGATTGCTGCACTTGTTGCTTCTGCCGGCGCAATGGCGCACGAAAAACCGGGCTACACCATCAGCGAACAATCACGTGAAGTGGTTCGTAATAGCTTTGGTGAATGCTGGGAAAACACTTACTTGAACAAAGCAACTAATGGCTTGGTTGAGTGTGGTGATAAAGTTGCTGACAAACAACCAGAATACGAAATGGTTTCTGAAACCGTTCGTTTGACTTCTGAATTCTTGTTCGGCTTTGACAAATACAACTTGCGTCCTGAAGCAGTGACTACTTTGGATACCTTGGCTTCTCGTTTGTCTCAAACCAACGTACAAGCTGTGCGTGTTGAAGGTCACACAGACTTTATGGGTACTGACCAGTACAACCAAGCTTTGTCTGAGCGTCGTGCTAACACAGTATCTAACTACTTGGTAAGCCGTGGCGTGCCTGCTAGCAAAATTGCTGCTGTAGGTTTGGGTGAAAGCCAACAACAATTGCAAGCTCAGTGTCAAGCTGAAGTAAACAAATTGGGCAAAAAAGTATCTGCTGCGAAAAAACGTGCTGCTTTGATCGCTTGTATCGAGCCTGATCGTCGCGTAGATGTTCACATCCAAACTTTGGTTGAGAAAAAAGTAGCTCAATAATATTTTATTATTGAACTCATCAAAAAGCCCGCTTTGTGCGGGCTTTTTAGATGCATATACAAGCGTCCTGTAAATGGTTTACAGGACGCTTGTGTTATTTGTAAGACTTAGCGCATAAAAGTGCGTGCACCTGTAAAGCGTTGGGCAAAATAAGGGCTGTCTAAGCGTGCAATGCGGATGGTGCCGTTGCTGCTGGGCGCATGTAAAAATTCTTGGTTGCCCAAATAAATGCCCACGTGTGAATAAGTGCCGCCACCTGTATTGAAAAATACCAAGTCGCCGCTTTTCAATTGTGTTTTGGAAATGTTGTGGCTGCTAGCGGCAATGTCACGTGCGGTGCGTGGCAGTGCAGTTTGTGTGGCTTGTTGATAGACATATTGCACCATGCCACTGCAGTCAAAACCGTTGCGGTCGCTGCCGCCATAGCGATAAGGCGTACCTACCAAAGAAAAAGCTTGAAACCACACTTCTTGGCGAGTATTGGGATGGTCTGGTATGCTGATTTTGGCGCGAGAAGACGTGGTTTGAGAGGCTTTAGGAGCGGTTTTGGGCTTGGAGCTACAAGCACTCAAAGTCAAAGCGAGTGTTAAAAAAATGGCTGTGCTAAGAATGCGCATGTGCTGCTCCTGAAGAAACATAACAACATGGCATACCTTAACACAGCATGACAATTAAGTGTTAAGACGACATCAAACCGTTTTGCTTGTTTTCCAAATATTCCCAACGGTCGAGTTGTTCTAACAAATCTTCTTCAATTTGCGCAATGCGCTCTTGCGCCGCCACTGCTTCTTGATAACGGTCTTTGAACACATCAGGCTCTAGCAACAAAGCATTCAAATCGCTTTGTTCTTGTTCCAAATCGGCAAGCGTTTGTGGCAAAGCATCCAATTCACGTTGTTCTTTGTAGGATAATTTTACCGTACGGGCGCTTTTATCGCGTGCCACCGCTTTTTTGGTATCGGTTTCGTTAGTTTTGGCGGTGTTTTGGCTTTGAATAATTGCCAGTTCTCGTGCTTTGGCGTCTTGGTAGTCTTGATAGCCACCAATGTATTCTTTCAGGACGCCTGCGCCTTCAAAGACGATGCTTTGAGTAATGACATTGTCCAAGAACATACGGTCATGGCTGACCAAGAAAACGGTGCCATCGTAGTCTTGTAACAAACCTTCGAGCAATTCTTGCGTGTCGATGTCCAAATCGTTGGTCGGTTCGTCCAAGACCAAAATATTGGCAGGTTGGGTGAACAATTTGGCTAATAATAAACGGTTGCGCTCACCACCTGACAACGATTTCACAGGCGATTGGGCGCGCGCTGGATGGAATAAAAAGTCTTCCAAATAACTCATCACGTGCTTGGTTTTGTTGCCCAAGGTCACATAATCATTGCCCTGACCCAAAGTGTAAAACACGGTGTCTTCTTCGTTTAAAGCCGAGCGGAATTGGTCAAAATAAGCCACTTGTTGCTTGCTGCCGATTTTGATTTTGCCGCTGGTTGGTTGTAATTCGCCCAAAATCAATTTCAATAAAGTGGTTTTGCCAATGCCATTCGGGCCAATCAAGCCGATTTTGTCGCCACGCTGAATTACAGTAGAAAAACTTTTCATGATGTCGCGTTCCGGAAAAGAGAACGAAGCATGTTCGAGTTCGGCAATGATTTTGCCGCTTTTTTCGCCACTGTCGAGTTTGAAATTGACTTGTCCTTGTACATCGCGGCGGGCTGCACGGTCACGGCGCAATTGCTCTAAACGTTTGACGCGGCCTTCGTTGCGGGTGCGACGTGCTTCGATGCCTTTGCGTATCCACACTTCTTCTTGCGCATGGAATTTGTCGAACAAGCGATTTTGCTCGGCTTCGGCAGCCAATTCTTGCGCTTTGATGTTGTTGTATTGCTCGAATGTGCCCGGATAGCTGCGCATCGTGCCTCGGTCGAGCTCGACAATGCGTGTGGCAATGGCATTCAAAAAGCGGCGGTCATGGGTAATCACCACCAAGCTGCCTTGAAAGCCTTGTAATAAGGTTTCGAGCCATTCAATCGCTTCAATGTCCAAATGGTTGGTGGGCTCGTCCAATAGCAATAAATCGGGTTTTTGTACCCAAGCTTGTGCCAATGCCACCCGTTTTTTCTGACCACCTGACAAATTGCCGATGATTTCGTTTTCAGGCAAACCCAATTGCGCCAAAGTTTGTACAATCAAGCTGTCAAATTGCCAGCCATTGCGGCTTTCAATTTCCAATTGCAAGTGATTCAATTGTTTTAATAAATCGGCATTGCTTGCATCATATGCCAAAGCTTCGCTGACACGATGGTAGTCGTGTAAATAAGTTTTGAGTTCGCCCAAGCCTTCAGCCACCACATCAAATACGCTCGTTTGTGGGTCGAAGAATGATTCTTGCGGCACATACACGACTTTCAGGTCGCTTTGTAAGACCAAATGACCGTCGTCTAAATGGTAAACATCGGCTAAAATTTTTAAAAAAGAGGACTTGCCTGCACCGTTGCGTCCAATCAAACCAATGCGTTCACCTTGTTCGAGATGAAATTGTGCTTGGTCTAACAAAGCCACGTGGCCGACAGCGAAACAGGCGTTATCAACGGAGAGTATGTTCATGAAATGCGCAATCCAAAATGTGCCAACAGGCAAAGAAGCTTATTTTACCGCAAGCGCACAAACTTATGCAGTGATAAAATGCCCAGATTAAGCGTCCTGAAAGGTGTCACAATCGGGGCAACATAGTACAATGGCGGCAATTTGAATAAGGAAGACGGCAATGTATTTTGTAGACCGCAGTGCGGTGGTGTTAAAACCAACCCAAGTATTTTTAGATTGGCTCAAGCAAGTGGACGAAGACATGCCTGAATTGAGCTTGGCACAAATTCGCAGCAATTGTACGGTATTGTTGGTTCCAGAAATGGATGAGCCAGAAGATGCCATTTCATATATTGATGAACGTTTTGAAGAAGTGTTTCGCAATGAATTGTCAGGTTGGGAAGTGCCACAAAGCGCTTGGCCGAAAACCATGGATTTGGTGACGTTTTGGCAATTTTTTGAAGTGGAAATCCATGATTTGGTATTGGACACCATTGAAGATGATTTGATGGTGAGTCCAGTCCAAAATTAAGGCTTGCGATGCCACCTTTGCATTTACAGCCTAAACCTTCTTGGCAATGTGCAGTTGCTTTAGTCGTATTGCACATGGTTTTAATTTGGGTTTTGGTGTGGCAATGGTCGGCTTGGCCTTTGTATGTGGCTGTATTGGGTGTGTTGCTGTCTGCGATGATCAGCTTTTACCAATGGCGGCGCAGTGCTGCTTATCGCTTGCTCATTGCGCCAGATGGTTCAGTCCATCTGCAATGGCAGCAACAAACTCCGATCAAAGTCATGCGTATCACGGGTGGCATCATCAGTCGGTATTTATTGGTGGTGGTTTGGCAAGATGCACAAAAGCGGCGCTATCAAACCGCATTGTGGCCAGACAGTGTGAGTCAAAAAGAATTTAAAATGGCATTTGTGTGGTTGCGTTGGCAACCTGTGCCAAAAGAGGAAAGCAAGCAATGACCGCAAAAAATTTGCAACAATGGTTGACACAATTGGAACAAGGCATGGCAGGTGGCGTGATTGATATGGGTTTGACCCGCACGCAAACGGTGAAAGAGCGCATGGCGTTGACACCAAAATGTCCTGTGGTGATTGTTGGTGGTACCAATGGCAAAGGTTCGGTGTGTGCTTTTCTGACGCAAATTTACGCTCAAGCAGGTTTTAAAGTCGGCACTTTAACCAGCCCACATTTGCAACACTATAATGAGCGCATTGCCATCAATGGCGTGCCCAGTAGCGATGAAGACATTGTATGCAGTTTTGAGCGCATACAGGCCGCTTGTGGTAGCGATGTGGCATTGACGTATTTTGAATACAATGTTTTGGCTGCCGTAGATGTGTTTGACCGTGCCAATGTTGATGTGATGGTGTTGGAAGTGGGCATGGGTGGACGTTTGGATGCGGTGAATGTGTTTGATGCCGATGTCAGCGTGGTGACCAGTGTGGACATCGATCACCAAGCTTTTTTGGGCGACAATGTGGAACAAATTGCATTTGAAAAAGCAGGTATTTTCCGTACAGGTCGTCCTGCGATTGTGGGTCAATTACCTTTGCCTGAATCGATGCAACAACATGCTGATAACATCGGCACGCCTTTATTGTTATTGCAACGCGATTTTGGTTTTACCAAACAAGAGCAGCAGCAATGGTCTTTTCGCTTTGCGCCACAAAATGACGCTTTGCATTTAACCGAACGCAATCGTCATGCTTTGCCGATTCCTGCTTTGCGTGGTGCTTACCAGTTGGGTAATGCTGCTTTGGCATTGGCAGTGGTGGAGTGTTTGAACCACCATTTCCCTATTGACATTGGTGCCATCAAGCGGGGTTTGTTATTGGTGCAAAACCCAGGCCGCTTCCAAGTGTTGCCAGGTCGTCCATTGGTGGTGTGGGATGTGGGTCATAATCCTCATGCTGCCAAAGCTTTGCGCAATGGTTTAATGTCATTACCATATGCACAAAACCGCATTGCTGTCTTTTCGATGTTGGCAGACAAAGACATTCAAAGTGTTTTAGACATTGTCAAAGACCAGTTTGACGAATGGTTGATTGCACCTTTGGATTTGCCGCGTGGTATGAGCGCAGTGGCTTTACAGGACGCTTTAGCGCAAGCTGACATTCATGCAGTGAGCGTATTTACAGATGTGAAAAATGCTTATCAAAAGGCTTTATCCCAAGCGACTGAAAATGATAGAATCGTTGTGTTTGGTTCATTCCATACGGTTGCTGAAGTGATGGATGTGCCGCGTTATTGAGTGTTTAAAAAATAGATTGCGACTGAATAAAAGGTTTGTAGATTTAAAATAATAAAATATCTTTGCAATGTTATTTGTTTATCGGTGTCGACTAAGGGGTAATAAATGAAACACAGCCTATTAGGTTTATTGGTTTTATTAGGCAGTTTGTCGTACAGTGCCATGGCAGAAACAATTCCATTTGCTGAAGAGCAAGATGCTTTGGTGCAACTGACAGCGAAAAACAAAAAAGCCACAACAGTCGCTCCTGATTTACCAGAGGCATCAGCATCGGTTCGTTATGTGGTGCAATTGGGTGCATTTACGCACAAAGATCAAGCCTTGAAATGGCAAGAGCAATTGGCACAAGATGGCATTCAAGTGGTTTTACAGCAAGACAATGAAGATGAATATGCCGTTGTTCGTGTGCGCAGCTTGCCGTTCGACAGCAAACTCGCTGCACAAGACATGGCATTGCAGTTAAAATTATACGGTGTACAGCAAGCATTAATCATGCGTGTGAATGAATAGCTTTTTAGGATTGATATGGCATCAAAAAAAGTGGATCAGCAATATGATGTACTCAAACGTCAAAATCGTCGTCGTTTGATGGGTGCAGTCGGCATGGTCGCAGTAACCGGTATGGCGTTAGCGGGCATGGGCAGTTTTAAATCTGTAGATTCTGAAGCGCCGTTAGCTGCTAGTGGAGCAGTGCAAAACGTTGCTGGCACACAAAAAGTTTTACCTAAGGTGTCTTTGCACAATCCTGAAACCAATACCAGTGAAGCTTTAGAAACCGCAGCAGACAAGCAACAAGCTTTGCTGTTGAAGCAGCAAGAAGAAGCCAAATTGGCTGAAGAAAAACGCTTGCAAGCAGAAGAGGCGAAACGACAACAAGCATTGGTTGATGCGCAGAAAAAGCAACAAGAAGAAGCGCTTGCAAAGCGTCAGCAAGAGTTGAAAGTGGCTGAAGAGCAAAAAGCAGCAGCCTTGTTGGCGCAGCAACAAACAGAAAAAGCCAAGCAAGCACAATTGTTGAAATCACAGCAAGAAGATCAAAAGCGCCAACAAGCTGAAGCCAAGCGCAAAGCCGAACAAGACAAAAAATTAGCCGAACAAAAGCGTCAAGAAGAGTTGGCAGAGGCAAAAAAGCGCAAGCAAGACGAACAAAAGCAAGCTGAGGCGACCAAGCGCAAAGCCGAACAAGACAAAAAATTAGCGGAACAAAAACGCCAAGAAGATTTGGTTGCTGCCAAACAACGCAAACAAGATGAGCAAAAACAAGCTGAGGCAGCCAAACGCAAAGCCGAGCAAGATAAAAAATTAGCAGAGAAAAAACGCCAAGAAGATTTGGCTGCTGCTAATAAGCGTAAGCAAGACGAACAAAAACAAGCCGAAGCCAAACGCAAAGCCGAACAAGATAAAAAATTGGCGGCAGAGCGTGAGAAAAAAGCCCAAGCGGCTTTGAACAATCAAAAAGATGCCAAACCCGCAGACAGCCGTACTGTGGTGCAAGTGGCAGCATTCAAAAGTGAAGACAAAGCACAATCTATACAAAAAGAAATTCAAGCTTTAGGCTTACCTGCCAATGTGGTGCGGGTTGGCTCTATGGCTCGCGTGCGCGTGGGTCCTTATCGTAATCCTGCAGACTCTGAAAAAGCCGCAGCGAAATTAAAACAAAATGGCTATTCGGCTTTGATTATGCAGTATCAGAAATAAAATGATGTCAGTATTTGATTTGTTAGTGTTGGCCGTATTGGCCTTGAGTGTGTTGGTATCAATGATGCGCGGCGTGGTGGCTGAAATCACATCCTTAATTACATGGATTGTGGCTCTGTTGGCTGCGCGCTTATTATCGCCGATATTGGCACAATCATTGTTCACTCGTGTGGATTCTGAAATTTTTGCAATGGTGTTGGCTTTTATAGTGGTATTCGTTACCACTTATTTTTTGCTTAAAATAAGTGAAAAACTGCTGACATCGGCGGTTAAAGCGGCTGGTTTAGGTGGCTTGAATAAGTTTTTTGGTGCGGTGTTTGGTTTGGTAAAAGGCTTGTGCATCATCACAGTGGTGGTGGTTTTGTGTGCATTTACCGATTTGCCGCGCAGTGAAGATTGGCGAAAAGCCTATACTTCTGAGATGTTTCAACAGTTGGCATCGCTGACTGTGCCGTATCTGCCTGCTTTTGTAGCAGGGCGTATTGATTATTCTATCCCAAGCGAGTAAGGATTGTTTCCATGTGTGGTATTTTCGGCCTAGTGTCTCATGAACCTGTCAATCAGTTGTTATACGATGGATTGCAAATGTTGCAACATCGCGGTCAAGATGCCGCGGGAATTGTGACTGCCAGTGGTCATTCGTTTCATATGCACAAAGGCAGCGGTATGGTGCGAGATGTGTTTCGTACCCGTAATATGCGTGATTTGGTGGGCAATGCAGGTATTGCGCATGTGCGCTACCCAACGGCTGGTAATTCAAAAAGTGCGGCAGAGGCACAACCGTTTTATGTGAACTCGCCATTTGGCATTGTGTTAGCGCACAACGGTAATTTGACCAATACGGATGAATTGTATGAAAACGTGTGTTACCGTGATTTGCGTCACATTAATACCAGTTCAGACTCTGAAGTATTGTTGAACGTGTTTGCCCATGAATTGGAAAAACAGGTTGAAGGCAGCGATTTAACTGTAGAGCATATTTTTGGTGCAGTCACCGAATTGCAAAAATTGGTGCGCGGTGCTTATGGTGTGGTGGCGCTGATTGCTGGCTATGGCTTGGTGGCATTTCGTGACCCGTTTGGTATTCGACCTTTGATTTTGGGTAAAAATATTGATGCGCAAGGTCGTGAAGAATATGCAGTGAGCTCTGAGTCTGTGGCATTCAATGGCTTGGGTTTTGAGTTGTGGCGTGACGTTGCTCCGGGTGAGGCAGTATTTATTAGCTTTGACGGTGAGTTCCATTCACAACAATGTCATCCACAGGCGACCTTAAAACCATGTTTGTTTGAATATGTGTATTTTGCGCGTCCTGATACGGTGATGGACGGTGTGTCTGTGTACCAAGCTCGTGCGGATATGGGTGTGTCTTTGGCTGAAAAAGTCAAACGTGAATTGCCATGGAAAGAAATCGATGTGGTGATGCCGATTCCTGATACCAGCCGTCCTAGCGCTATGGAATTGGCACACCATTTGGGCATTACTTACCGTGAAGGTTTTATCAAAAATCGCTATATTGGCCGTACTTTTATCATGCCAGGCCAAGCGGTACGTAAAAAATCGGTACGCCAAAAATTGAGCCCTGTTGAAAGCGAGTTTCGCGGTAAAAACATTTTGTTGGTTGATGACTCGATTGTGCGTGGTACGACCAGTCTTGAGATTGTGGAAATGGCGCGCGATGCGGGTGCCAAAAACGTGTATTTTGCATCAGCAGCACCAGAAGTCCGTTATCCAAACGTATATGGCATAGACATGCCAACGCGTGCAGAATTAATTGCAACTGATCGTACCGTAGAAGAGATTGCCAAAGAAATCTCTGCCGATGGCGTGGTATTCCAAGATTTAGCGGATTTAGTGGCAGTTGTGCGCAATTTAAACCCAAAAATTGATGGTTTTGACACTTCTTGCTTCAATGGCGAGTATTTGACGGGTGACGTGGATGAGGCGTATCTTGAACGTTTGGCCAGCGGCAAGATTTCCGTTGAGTTATTGAACAAAGTCAAACCAAGCTTGGTAGACCACAGTGTCCGTATCGATGATGATTTGGATGACGACGAGTAAGTAGAAAGTTTAAAGAATATGAGTAAGTCATGGCATCCAGAAACCATCGCCATTCGCGGTGGTCGCCAAATCAGTGATTTTTCTGAACACAGTCAAGCGGTGTTCATGAGCAGCAGCTTCACTTACCCAACAGCGGAAGATGCTTCACGTTTGTTTGTTGGTGAGCAAGAAGGTTTTACCTACAGCCGTACAGCCAATCCGACCATTATGGCGTTTGAACAGCGTATGGCGCAATTGGAAGGGGCAGAGCGTGCTGTGGCCACATCAAGCGGCATGGCAGCGATTCACGCGACTTTAGTCAGCTTGTTAAAACAAGGTGACCATTTGCTCTCGAGTCACAGCTTGTTTGGCTCGACCAGCTCTGTGGTTAACAATATGTTGCCACGCTATGGCATTGAAGTCACATGTGTGAGCCCTGTCGATTTATCGGCTTGGGAAGCAGCCATTCAAACCAATACCAAAGTTTTGTTCTTGGAAACCCCATCCAATCCGTTGGGTGAAGTGGCAGACATTCGTGCTTTGGCTGATTTGGCGCACAAACATGGCGCGGTTTTGATTGTGGACAATTGTTTCTGTACGCCAGCGGTGCAACAGCCGATTGCTTTGGGTGCCGACATTTCTTTGGCATCGGCAACCAAAGGTATTGATGGTCATGGGCGTGCTATTGGCGGGATTGTGTGTGGTTCGAATGTTTTAATCGAGCAAGTTTGGAACCATGTCAAAACCGCAGGTGAAATCATTTCTCCATTCAATGCATGGTTATTGTCTAGTGGTTTGGAAACCTTGTTCGTGCGTTTGGAGCGTGAATGTTCGAATGCTTTGACTTTGGCACGTTGGTTGGAAAACCATCCTAAGGTTGAAAAAGTGTATTACGGCGGCTTGGAAAGCCACCCGCAACACGCTTTGGCCAAAGAGCAACAACGCATGTTTGGCGTGGTGGTGGCGTTTGAAATCAAAGGTGCGCGCAAAGAAGCTTGGCATGTGGTCGATTCGGTGGAATTGTTCTCACGCACAGGCAATTTGGGCGATGTGAAATCTACCATTACCCATCCTTACACAACCACGCATTGCCGTGTCAGTGAAGAGGGCAAAGCCGCAGCAGGTATTACTGAAAGTTTGATTCGATTGTCTGTGGGTTTGGAAAATGTCGCCGATTTACAAGCGGATTTGGAACAAGCTTTGGCACGCATGTAAGTAAGCGTCCTGAAAGTTTGTTCGATGAAAAAGCAAATCGATGTTGGTTTGCTTTTTTATTGTTTTCAGATTGTGAAAGCAGTATTCTGACTGTTTTGGGTTGGCTGTGCGCAGCAAAACAGTCATATTCACTCATCAGATTAGATGAATCATTTTATGAGAAAGGTTGAGGCGATGACCAAGACTTTATTGGCCAGTTTGGCATTGGCATTGTGTTTGAGTGCGTGCGGTGGTGAAAAAACAGCGCCAGCGGATAAGGCAGCAGCAGGCCGTTTGAGCGCAGAAGACCAAGTCAAAGAGCGTGTTAAAAATATGAAAGTATTGGCACAAGCCAATAAAACGTTGAAAGAAGTGGCAGCAGGTGACGCGGCGTTTGATGCGGCCAAAGTACAAGCTGCGGCTGCTACTTTAAACCAAGCGGCAAACCAAGGTTGGGAACATTATTCTATTACCACCATCGATACCAAATCGAATGCTTTGCCGGTTGTGTGGGAGAAAAATGATGCGTTCAAGCAAGAAATCCAAAAGCTTCAGGACGCTTCTAAGGCTTTGAATGAGGCGGCAGCGCAAGGCACTTTGGATGCCGTGAAAGCACCGATTGGACAAGTAGGTGAGAGTTGCAAATCTTGTCATACTGCTTTCAAAGCGCGTACTTCTTAATTGCATTGTTACAAGCATGCAATAAGCGTCCTGTAAATGTTTACAGGACGCTTATTGCATGCTTTCAGCATTGTATTCAAATTATACTGAAAAATCGTCTTGTGCCTCAGGTGAAGCAAAGCCTGTGATTTCCAAACCAAAGCCATTCAAAACATTGAACGCATAAGGCTTGCCCATCACACGCATTTTTTTGACATTCAATGCGGTCAAAATTTGTGCACCAATGCCGTAAGTTTTGCTGTCCCAAGTAGAACGTGGGTTGCTGCCTTGTGGCAAGGCACGTTCTAATAATTTAGAGCCTGTTTCAGAACGGTGCAACAAAATGGCCACGCCTGCGTCTACCGATTGCAATTTTGCCAAAGTTTGCGGCAAACTCCAGCTGTGTTGTGGATTGGGACTGATGAAGTCCATGGCGCTGAAAGGCTCGTGTACACGCACCCATACATCAGAGTCAGGCGTGATATTGCCTTTGACCAAAGCCAAATGGGTTTCGCCTTGTAAATGGTCGACGTACAAATGTTGGGTGAATTCGCCCCAAGGCGTTTGCACCGTATTGTGTCCCATGTCTTCAATCAAGCTTTCGGTTTTACTGCGGTATTCGATTAAATCTTCAATCGTACCCATTTTCAAACCGTGTTCTTGTGCAAACACTTCCAATTCAGGCATGCGTGCCATGGTGCCATCATCATTGATGATTTCGCAAATCACTGCCGCAGGCGTTAAACCTGCCAATTGTGCCAAATCCACACTCGCTTCAGTGTGACCTGCACGCACTAACACACCACCTTTGCGTGCGCGCAATGGGAAAATGTGACCAGGTTGAACGATGTCATCGGCTTGAGCATGGTGTGCAACTGCCGTTTGAATCGTGTGGGCACGATCGGCAGCAGAAATGCCTGTGGAAATGCCTTCACGCGCTTCAATCGACACGGTGAAGTTGGTGCCGTATTGCGCACCATTGTTTTGGGTCATCATTGGCAAACCCAAGCGATCAATCAATTCGTCTGCCATAGGCAAACATACCAAGCCACGCGCGTGCTTGATCATGAAATTGATGGCTTCAGGAGTGACAAATTGGGCTGCCATTACCAAGTCGCCTTCATTTTCACGGTCTTCGGCATCGGTTAAGATGACGATTTTGCCCGCTTTGATGTCGGCAATGATTTCGGCTGGAGTGGAGATCATGTTGTTCTGCTTTCTATTTCACGGATGTTTGTTGCTGCGCCAAAATGCGGCTCACTGTGTCTACAATGGCTTGGGTTTGGGCATCAACTTCAATATTAATGGCATCGCCTACTTGGCGTTGACCGAATAAAGTACGCTCTAAAGTTTCTGGAATCAAGTGCACGTTGAAACGGTCTGGTAACACATCGCCTATGGTCAAAGAACAGCCATCTAAACCGACAAAGCCTTTGCTTAAAACATACGGTTTGCAAGACTCTGGCAGCTTAAACCAAATAGTGGTGTTGAAATCGGTATTTTCAATGGCAATAATGTCAGTGGTGGTGGTGATATGACCACTCATCACATGCCCGCCAATTTCATCGCCAAAACGAGCGGCGCGTTCGATGTTGACCACATCGTCTACTTGCAAACTGCCCAAATTGGTACAGCGCAAGGTTTCAGCAATCAAATCAAACGCCACTTCATTGTTTTGAAATTCGGTAATGGTTAAGCAGCAACCGTTATGAGCGACAGAGGCACCAATTTGCAAATTGTCTGACAATTCTTGTGGTAAGCGCACTGTATGGCGGCGAAATTCGCCACGGTCTTCGATAGCGATGAGCGTTGCTTTGCCTTGCACAATTCCTGTAAACATAATGAATTAACCTTTGTAGGCGTTGCAAGAGGCGATTTGCACGCTTTGTAAGCGCAATTGTTTGCGTTGCTCTGCAGCATCGAAACGGCATTGCTTCAATGGTGAATCTAAGCTTAATTCTGGCACTGTAATTGGCTTGCCATTTTCATCGACGGCTACCATGGTGAAATAGCAGCTGTTGGTGTGGCGCACGGTGCGTTCACGGATGTTTTGCGCTTCGACACGAATGCCAATTTCCATAGAGGTTTTGCCAACATGGTTGACCGAGGCCAAAAAGTTGACCAATTCACCCACATAAATCGGCTCTTTGAATGTCACTTTGTCCACAGATAAAGTCACCACATAGCTGCCTGAAAAACGGCTAGCACAAGCATAAGCGACTTGATCTAATAATTTTAAAATGGCACCACCGTGAACATTGCCAGAAAAATTGGCCATGTCAGGAGTCATTAATACTGTCATAGTCAATTCAGATTGAGCTTCTACAATGGTTGGATGGTCTAAATGGGGCATAAAATTTCCATTACAATTAAAATGTTTTGATAAATAAGATTATAACCATTTTCGGCGTATGAAAAGACGCAATGCACTCAGACAAATCAATGCCATGACACCTAATACCACAAAATAGCTGTATTTCCATTGTAATTCAGGCATGTATTCAAAGTTCATGCCATAAATACCAGTAATCACTGTCAGCGGCATGAAAATCATACTGACTGCTGTTAAAAGGCGCATCTGCTCATTCATACGGTTGGTTTGCGCGCCTACAACCAAATCAATCATGGACAATAAAGTATCGCGGCTGAAGTCTAGATTTTCCAATAATTGTAAACAATGGTCATAAGTGTCACGCCAATACCAGCTGCTGCTTTGTGTGGATAGCACGCCATAATCATTGCGCATCAGTGAATATAAAACATCGCGCACAGGTCCTGCCGAACGTCTGAGCCTAGAGGCATCGTGTTTGAGTCGATGTAATTTGGGCAACATGTCTTCATCGCGAGGCAGTTGTAATAATATACCATCGAGTTTTTCAATTTTAGTGCTGAAGCTTTCAACATGCGTCATCAATAAATCAATCCAACAATCCAAATGCACATAGAGTAAATAACTGAAATCAGGTTGTGCCGCCCAATGTGGTGATTGTTGCGCATGCAAGTTTTGGTATAGCATGGGCTCAATGAACAGAGGTTTAGGATGGTAGCTGATGAAAAAATCTGGAGCGATGATTAAATACAGCAATTGGTTTTTCAATTGTTGTTTGTCAGTTAACATGCTGCCACGCAAGACGATGAATACATAATCGCCATAGTCTTCGATTTTGGCACGTTGGGATTTGTTGCTCATGTCTTCGAGTACCAATGGATGCAATTGGTAAGAATGCAATATATGGCTAATTTGCTCGAAATTAGCCGCACCTGATAATTGTAGCCAATGGCGCTCTAAAGGTTTGTGAAAGTCAGCAGCAAGGCTCAGTTTGGCATCGTGTATCTGTTGATGAGCGTCTATGGTCTGACAATGGATATTCAACGAAGTCGCTTTGCTGCTGTCATTCATGGTGTAATCGCCTCGATTTTAAGTTCGGACTGAATATGATGCCATTGTAAAACTTCTTGTGCCAAACTGCCTGCAATCAATGGATTGTCTTGTAACCACTGTGCGCTGATTTGTAGCACACATGTTTTACTTGCCGCATCGTAATACAAGCTGGTGTTGTCAGGAAAAATCAAATCTTTGCGGCTGCGACAAAACAGTGCCGCCAAACGCATGGCAAATACAGCAGGCCACCATTGCTCATCTGTCACGACATCGACCAATTTTTTAATGTCACCACGATGGCTCAATACCAATACTGCTAATAAATGCTGTTCTTGGCGCGAGAAGCCAAACATGTCTGCATGGTCTAAAATATAAGCAGAATGCTTGTGATAACCTGAGTGGGCAATGCTCATGCCAACTTCATGTAAGGATGCTGCCCAATCTAGATATTCATTCCAAATTTGCAATTGGCTGTTGGGTAAAGATTGTGATAAGCCTGCAAAACACTGTTTGGCAATTTGTTTGACACGGTTCGCTTGCGCTACGTCGACATGGTATAAAGACTGGAATAATTCGACTGTTTCATCACGCAAATCACGCTCTAAATCTCGACCCATCATGTCAAAAAAGACACCATCACGCAAAGCAGCATCGGTCACAGACATGGCATCCAAATTCAATTCTTCAAATACTGCGACCATCACGGCTAAGCCACCTGCAAACACTTCGATGCGATCGCTTTTCATCCCCAATAATTTGGCTTTGCGAGTTGAACCTGCATTGATCACTTTCTTGGCTATCATGCGCATAGAGGCTACATCCAAATCATGTTTGCTCAGCTTGTAAGCATCAATCACATCGCGAATAGAGCGTGCTGAGCCTGAACTACCAATCGCAAAATCCCAGCCATGTTGTTTCAAATCCTGAGAAATGCGCTGGATTTCGATGCGGGCGCTGGCAACGGCTTGTTCAAAACGCTCTGCGGTAATTTTGCCATCAGGGAAAAAACGGGTGCTGTAAGACACACAACCTAAAGGCAAACTTTCCATGATGTCAGGTTGTAAATCGCTGCCAATGACAAATTCGGTGGAGCCACCACCAATATCGACGACGAGCATATTCTGCGTAGTCGGTGGTTGCGTGTGTTTGACGCCCAAATAGATCAAACGGGCTTCTTCACGACCAGCAATGATTTGAATCGGAAAACCCAAAGCGGCTTCGGCTTTGGGCAAAAAATCTTGAATGTTTTTGGCCACACGGAATGTATTGGTAGCCACTACGCGCACTTGTTCGGTTTGCAAACCTTGTAAACGCTGACCAAAGCGTGACAAACATTCTAAAGCACGCTCTTGCGCATCTGTGGTGATATTTTTGTTTTCATCCAAGCCGCCTGCGAAGCGAACCATTTCTTTGAGTGAGTCAATGACGCGCAATTGACCGTTTTCAACAGCACAAATTTGTACACGAAAACTGTTAGAACCCAAATCAACAGTGGCTAAAATCGAAGACAGAGGCATGAATGAATCCTTTTATGAATGCCAAATAAAAATATAATAACAGTGAAATAGTAACGGGTTTTAAATGCGTATCAAAAAGATTGGATATGAAGATTTGAATTTAAAAGCGTCCTGTAAATGTTTACAGGACGCTTGAGTGGGATTTATTCCGCAAAGCCTGCATCTTTGGCTTGTTCATCTGCATGGTAGCTTGAGCGAACCATGGCACCGACGGCTGCGTGTTTGAAGCCCATTTCCAATGCTTCGGTTTCAAAAGTTTTGAACATCGCAGGTGATACATAACGCAACACTGGCAAATGGCCATCAGTCGGTTGCAAATATTGACCGATGGTGATCATGTCAATATTGTATTCGCGCATGTCACGCATCACTTGGCGCACTTCTTCATCGTCTTCACCCAAACCCACCATGATGCCTGATTTGGTCGCCACATCAGGACGCAAAGCTTTGTAACGTTTTAACAATTCCAATGAATGGATGTAGTCAGCGCCTGGACGCGCTTGTTTGTACAAGCGTGGTGCGGTTTCCAAGTTGTGGTTCATCACATCAGGTGGTGTTTGCGCCAAAATTTCCAAAGCCACATCCAAGCGACCACGGAAGTCTGGTACCAAAACTTCAATTTGGGTGCTTGGGCTTTTCTCACGAATCGCTTGGATACATTCGGCAAAGTGACCTGCACCACCATCACGCAAATCGTCACGGTCAACCGAAGTAATCACAACGTATTTCAATTTTAAAGCGGCAACGGTTTCAGCCAAATGTCTTGGTTCATCAGGATCCAAAGGATTCGGACGACCATGGCCGACATCACAGAAAGGACAACGGCGGGTACAAATATCACCCATAATCATGAATGTTGCCGTACCTTTGCTAAAGCATTCGCCAATGTTAGGGCAAGAAGCTTCTTCACAAACAGTGTGCAATTTTTGCTCGCGCAAAATACGCTTGATTTCCATGAATTGACCACCGCTAGGCAATTTAGCGCGAATCCATTCTGGTTTTTTCAGCTTGGTTTCCAAAGGCACAATTTTAATCGGAATGCGAGCCGTTTTGGCAGCGCCTTTGTGTTTGACGCCTTGTGCGTTGTCTTGACTCATGAATGTGTATCTTCCACAGTTAGTTGTTGTTGTAGATGCTGCGCCAATGTGTTGGCAACTTCTTCAAAATCAGGTGTTTGCGGCAATAAGTCTGCCATCTGCACCATTTCCATACCTGCATAACCGCAAGGATTGATTTGATGAAATGGATTTAAGTCCATGTTCACATTCAAAGCCAAGCCGTGATAGACCGAACCACGTTTGATGCGCAAACCCAATGATGCAATTTTGCGCTCACCCACATACACACCCGGTCGTTGTGGGTCATTGTGAGAGGCAATGCCGTAGTCGGCCAGCGTGGCGATGATACTGTCTTCTAAGCGTGAAACCAAATCGCGCACAGAAGTTTTGCGGCGTTTGAAATCAATCATGGTATACACGACGATTTGACCTGGTCCATGGTAAGTAATTTGACCACCACGATCGACCTGTACCACAGGAATGTTTGTGCTGCTTAATAAATGTTCAGGTTTGCCTGCCATGCCTTGTGTGAATACAGGAGGATGCTCAACAATCCATAATTCATCAGGCGTGGTTTCATCACGTTGTTCTGTGAATTCTACCATTTGAGCATAAACAGGCTCATAAGCTGCTGTACCTAATTTTTTGATAATCATCAGTACACCACTTTGACCATAGGATGAGAAGTCAAGCTGCGGTAAATGTTGTCTAATTGCTCTTGGTCGGTGGCCGTCACTGTGATGGTGGCACTGGTGAAGTTGCCTTTGCTAGACAAACGAGTACGGACATGGTGTTCTTGCGTGTCAGGCGCATATTGTTGCACAACTTGCAACATGGTGATGGCAAAAGCCTCGTGGGTAGTGCCCATAATTTTCAAAGGAAATTCACAAGGGAATTCAATTAATGTTTCGCGTGGGGTGTTGACATCAGACATGAAAAAACGCCTTTATCTGTAACGTAATGAATGCATAAAAGCGATATTTTACGCTAGTTTAAGCAGCGACCCAAGTCTTTTGGTACTGCTGCTTATGAGCGTGATAGTTTAACGAGCACGGCATAAAGTTCGCGTGCCTTCTTTTTGGCATATGAGTAAGCTGTGATTTTGATCGATGGTTAAATAACGCGGTTCTGAGTGGGTATTTTTGGCAACGGCCTGTAAGCGGTAAGTACCAGCAGTAGCGCCTCTAGCAGTACCTGTAAACGAGATTTTGAAAAAACGGGTTTCTGGAATGGGCAATTTGGGCCAAGTGGTCGAATTTTTGGTAAAGCGGACATTTTGAGCGTAATAACGTTCCATAAATTGGGTATTGTGCATCAATGCCGCTTGTGCTTCTTGCAGTCGTGTATTGGCAATATGGCGTTGGTAAATTGGCAAAACTGTGACGCCAATCATGCCTAAAAGACACAGCAATACCAATAATTCAATCAATGTAAAGCCTGCGGTTTTAGAGCGGCTGGCTAATTTTTTGTGGGCATGCATCATCTATCTCCTGTGATGCTCCGAATGTCTAGGCATGCACAGAAGATGAGTATGTCGATATTACATACTGCTGCAAGAACTGGCTTGCTTATCGCTCAAGACGCCCGCCGTTGAGATGCTGGCTGCATCTTGATTGCATATTTGCAGTAATCCCGTTGCATCGATAAAAAGAAACCGTTTTTCCCCGCTATTATTGCTTTTTGGTGCGGCATACAAGCAGTATTGATCACTTTGTAACGTAGCAGGGCTACAATATAAATTATCATCTGCACTGTCAGTGGTGTAAAAAGCAATATGGAAAAATTCATTATTAATATTGCTTAAAACCCCATCTGGATAATCATTACCAGATCTAAATGAATGGTTTTGAGCATAATATTTCTCTAACATGTTTTGTGCCAAAGTGATGTCAGCTTTGGCATTTTGTATGCGAGTATTGCGAGAATATTTGGTATAGCTAGGGTAGATGATGGCCGTTAAAATGCCGAGGATGACAAGGACAACCATCATCTCAGTCAGTGTAAATCCCTTTTGTTTCTGAATTGATTTGTACATTTTATGGTCCATATAGATGAATGGTTTAAGGCAGAGGCTTTTGATGTGTTACCAAATAGGCTTGATAAGACTCGAAATGTGCCGGCTTGGGCAAATCTTGTGGCCATAAGGCATAAGCCAAAACATATTGTTTGTCGGTTATCGGGGGCAGCTCACTGATTTGTAACCACAACGCTTGCTGCATTTTTGGCTCATATAAGTATAAGCGTTGTCCAATGAACAATTCTTGATGATTGTCTTGGGCAACCAATATTTTAATGCGTTGTGTGTCATCTGGCTCAATGACAAATAATTTTTGCCCGTTTTTCACTTGAGCGCCATGAGAAATTGCTAAAGGTCTGATTACACCATTAAACGGTGCTTGTAACCATGTTGACGTTGCTGCTTGGGTGATGTTTGGTGTGTGTTGAACGACAGATTGGCTTTGTGAGGCAGCATGGTAAGCTGCGGCACTTTTGGCGACAGCTGCTTGGGAAATAAAGCCTTGGGCATGTAAATCTTTGTCTTGTTGCCACTTCTGATACGCTTGCGCCTTAGCAGCTTGGTCAACTGTGGATTTGATGGTGGTTTGAGTTTGGGTTTTGGCTTCGGTTTTTAGCTGTATCAAGCGTTGACCACCCTGAACGTGTTGTCCTTCTTGAATCAATAGATTGTCAATTTTACCTGCATTGGGTGCAGCGATGGTTTGTGGCTGCAAATCTTCCCACGACAAGACCACTTGGATATGTTGCTCGTCAGTGGCGATTGTCATGGATGCTGAAGGTACTGGTTTTTCTATTGGATGGGGAGGCTCTTTTGGGATTGGTGTACTGGGAGCGCAGGCGCATAAAGCCAGTACGCATACACAAACCACCGAAGACAACTGGAATGCGTGTATGCGTGGATGAATAATCATTGTGGCTCCAAATGCTTAGGTTTTTAGCATGCAAATGTGTTTGGAAAATAGGGCATACAGTTTAATTTACCGATTCAAAGAAGGTACAATGAGAGGGCACTGTGCTTATTTCATTTCTTTATTCATTGAAAAGAGTCGCCTATGGTCGAAAAAGAACCTGATTTCCAAATTTCAGAAGAGCGCAATGAATGGGACATGGAGCGCATTCATGTGTTGGCAGAGCGTTTGTTGCCAATTTATGCCGATGTGGCTTCAGGTCAGATGGATGACCCCAAATCACAACGCTATCTGAATGAATTAATCGGTATTTTACACGAATTGCATCCTGCCGATATGGCAACGGTGTTGGAATCTTTGCCGCAGCAAGAGCGCGTGATGGTTTGGCGTTTGGCTGAGCCAGATGAAGACGGTGAAGTCTTGCTCGAAGTGTCCGATGTGGTGCGTGAAACCTTGATTGAAAGCATGGGGCAACAAGAGTTGCTGGCGGCGATTGAGGATTTGGATGCGGACGAATTGGCAGAGTTGGCACCTGATTTACCCAAAGAAGTGGTGCATGAGGTTTTAGAGTCGTTAAATGCCGAAGAGCGGGCGCAAGTGGTATCGGCTTTGTCGTATGAAGAAGACGAAGTCGGCAATTTGATGGACTTTGAGCAAGTGAGCATTCGTGCCGATGTCACTTGCGAAGTGGTATTGCGTTATCTGCGTCGTTTTGAAAGCTTACCAGACCATACCGACAAGATTTTTGTGGTGGATGACGATGATATTTTACAAGGGGTATTGCCGATTCGGACTTTATTGGTGTCTGACCCTGAAGAATGGGTACACGATGTGATGTCTACCGATGTGGTGCGCTTTCGCCCTGAAGACAATATTGAAGAAGCTGCTTCAGCGTTTGAGCGTTATGACTTGGTCACAGCGCCCGTGGTGGATGCCAATAAAAAACTGATTGGTCGTATTACGGTCGATGAAATGTTGGATGTGATTCGGGAAGAATCTGAAGCCGATTTATTGAATATGGCAGGTTTGAAAGAAGAAGAAGATTTGTTTGCACCTGTCATCGACTCATTCAAAAACCGTTGGATGTGGTTGGTCATCAATTTATTTACCGCATTTGTCGCCAGTCGGGTGATTGGCGTATTTGAAAATTCGATTGCACAAATTGTCGCTTTGGCAGCGTTGATGCCGATAGTGGCGGGCATAGGCGGCAATTCAGGCAATCAAACCACGACGATGATTGTGCGCTCGTTGGCGATGGGGCAATTGAATCTGAGCCAATGGGGGCGTTTGCTGCGCAAAGAATTGGCGGTGGCATTGATGAACGGCCTCATTTGGGGCTCGGCAATGGGCGCGGTGGCGTATTGGCTGTATGGTAGTATGGGCATCGGCTTGGTGATGGTGGCGGCAATGACTTTGAATTTGCTCTTGGCGGCAACGATGGGCGTGTTGATTCCGGTAGTCATGGAGCGCTTTGGGCGTGATCCTGCTGTTGGCAGCTCAGTCTTGATTACCGCTGTGACCGATTCAGGCGGCTTTTTGATTTTCTTAGGTTTGGCAACGGTATTTTTATTATGACAACAAGCATTGCACAATGGCTTCAAGCCAGTTCTTTACCCAAATTGGAAGCACGCATGTTGTTGCAATTTGTCGGTGGTTTTTCACGCGCACATTTGGTGGCGCATGACGACGAAGTATTGCCGGAAATGATGGTTTGGCAATTGAACGACATGCAGCAAGCGCGTTTGGATGGCGTGCCGATGGCATATTTATTGGGTGAGCGAGAGTTTTACGGGCGCGTGTTTCAAGTGTCGCCCGATGTATTGATTCCGCGTCCTGAAACAGAATTATTGGCAGAAACGGTGTGGCAACATTTGCCACATGGTGGACGGGTTTGGGACATTGGCACAGGCAGCGGCATCATCGCCATCACCACCGCTTTGGAGCGACCTGACAGCGTGGTTCATGCGTCTGATATCAGTGCGCCTGCTTTGGGTATTGCCAAAAACAATGCAGGGCGTTTGGGCGCGAATGTGTCATTTCATTTGGGTTCTTGGTATGACGTTGAGCCTTTACAGGACGCTTTGGTAGACGTTTTGGTGTCCAATCCGCCTTATATTCACAAAGACGATGCGCATTTGAGCCAAGGCGATTTGCGCTTTGAGCCACCACAAGCTTTGACCGATTTTGACGATGGTTTGAGTGCTTACAAAGCTTTGGCACAAAATCATGCACAACACATCAAACCGCAAGGCTATTTGATGGTTGAGCATGGTTTTGAACAAGCTTGTGACATTCAAAAAATCTTTACCGACGCAGGTTTAATCCATGTGCGCACCATTCAAGATTATGCTGGTTTAGACCGTATTACTTTGGGTCAAAAAGCCTGATTTTGAGTGTGTATCAATGTTTACAGGACGCTTAAAGCGTCCTGTAAGTGTTTGTGAATCAAGGTTTAGCATGTGCCCATTTGACAAATTCATCTGCCGAGACAAACCCCAATACAGGCTCACTTTTGCTGCCATTGGCATGAATTTTGAAAATTCCCGGTGGACCAAACAAGCCATATTCTTTCAATAAAGCTTGGTGCTCGGGCGTGTTTGCAGTCACATCAATGGTAAAAAAGCGTTGTTCGTCAATACTGTGTTTGACGGTGTCTGTGTTGAAGGTATTCATTTGCATTTGGATGCAAGTGACACACCAATCGGCATAAAAGTCCACGATGACAGGCTTGCTTGGGTCTTGTTGTAAAGCGGTGGCAACAGCGTCCTGTAACAAACTCACATCGGTAAATTGCTTGCCAAAATGCGCTTGGTTGGGCGCTTGTAAGCTTAAAAATTGGTGTATGGGCGTGACTTTACCGCGAATGGTTTCACCTGTGAAATAAGCGCTGATGGCTATCAAACTGGCGCCCAAAATCAAAGGCAAATAACGCCATTTGGGGATGACTTGGTGGCTTTGTATGACCCAATACAAACCCAAACCAAACAAAATTGCGCCATACAAGCTGACATTGAGCCAAAACGGTAAAAATGGACGTGCCAAATACACGGCCGCCATCAACAGCAAACAGCCGAAAATGACTTTGACACCATTCATCCATGTGCCAGCTTTGGGCAAGATATGCGCGCCGAATGTGGCTACCAAAATCAAGGGCAAACCCGTTCCCAAAGCCATGGCATACAAGGCGGCACCGCCTACAAAGGCGTTGCCACTTTGAGCGATGTAGCCCAAAGCAAATGCCAATGGCGGTGCGACACAAGGACCGACAATCAATGCTGACAACATGCCCATGAAAAAGACCGACACGATTTTACCGCCTGAAAAACGGCTCGATGTTTGTTGGAAATATGATTGTAGGCGGCTGGGTAATTGAATTTGAATCACATCAAACATTGCCAAAGCCAAAACAACCAATACCAATGCGGCACTCAAAATCACCCATGCTTGTTGCAGCCAAGCCATCAGCAGCGCGCCTGTTAAGGCTGTGATAACACCGACCAAAGCATAAGTGACTGCCAAACCTTGCACATACAAAAACGACAAACCAAAAGCGATGCGGCGGCTGCGTTTTTGTCCGACTACGATGCTAGAGACAATCGGCAGTAAGGGATACATGCAAGCGGTCAAACTCAGACCGATGCCCGCGATAAAAAACGTCAGCAGACTTTGCCATAATTGATTGTCATTGAGTTGAAAACGCTCGTTGTGGGTGTTGGATGCGTTGGTGGTATTGAAATTGAAATTCGGTTGGCTTTGGGTGAACACATTCGTTTTGTCGGTGCTCGTTGGTGTGATGACACCGACTTGATTGATGTCAAACACCGCTTTGCTTGGCGGATAACACACACCGACATCGGCACAGCCTTGATACTCAACCACCAATTGATAAGGTTGGCTCATATCATAAGCGTCCTGAAACGGGATATTGATTTGTGCCACTTGGTAATACACCGGTTGTGTGCCAAAAAACTCATCGGTTTTGGTTGTAGTGGGGCTGAATTCAGGTGGTTTGAGATGGGGACCGGTGCTGTGAACGGCAATTTTTTGTTGGTATAAATAATAACCTTTTGCAATATCAAACTGAACCGAAACACCATTTTCTGTGGCAAACACTTGTGTTTGGTACGCTTGGTGTGCGGGCAAAATGGATTTGGGATTGATATTGGCTTGAGCAACGGGCAAACATACGAACCCAAGCATGATAACCAAAAGGCAAAACTGCCATGCGGCCTGTAAATGGCGTTGAGCGAACAAGGCATCATCCACTGAGAATATTGAAATAGGCTGCATTCTAACATGTTGGACATGTTTACAGGACGCTTCAAAGGTTTAAGTCGGTTAAGAGGCAGCGTATTGGAATAGGGTTATTCAGCGTCCTGTAACAGTTTACAGGACGCTGGACAAAGTCTGGAGTGGTTTACAAGACCGAAACTGCATGCGCCGCCAAGCGGGAACGCTCGCCTTGTTGCAACGTGATGTGACCAAAATGTGGCCAGTTTTTGAAGCGATCCACCAAATAAGTCAAACCACTGGAACCTTCGCTCAAATACGGTGTGTCAATTTGTGCCAAATTGCCCATACAAACGATTTTAGTGCCTTCGCCTGCGCGGGTGATCAACGTTTTCATTTGTTTGGACGTTAAGTTTTGTGCTTCATCAACAATCAAAAATTTGTGTTGAAACGTGCGTCCACGCATGAAGTTGATGGATTTGACTTTGATTTTATTGCGCACCATGTCTTGCGTGGCCGCTCTTGCCCATGCTCCGCCCATGTCATCGCTGTGGGTTAAAACTTCCAAATTGTCTTCTAATGCGCCCATCCACGGGTTCATTTTTTCTTCTTCGGTGCCGGGTAAAAAACCGATGTCATCGCCCACAGGAACGGTGACACGGGTCATGATGATTTCGTTGTACAGTTGTTGGTCCAATACTTGAGTCAATGCCGCTGCCAAAGTCAGCAAGGTTTTGCCTGTGCCCGCTTGTCCAAGCAAAGTCACTAAGTCTATGTCAGGATTCATCAACAAATTTAATGCATAATTTTGTCCCCAATTGCGAGAAGTGATGCCAAAAACGCTGTTTTTGTTGTGACTGTAATCTTTAACGGTTTGTAAAATGGCGCTTGGTTGGGTGTTATCGATGGACACGACGCGCGCTTGCAAGGTTTTGTTATCGTCTTGGTCTAACAACAATTCATTGTGTAATAAAGATTGGGCATCTTTGCCTTGGATGCGGTAATGCGCCTTGCCTTGTTCTTGCCAAGACTCTAATTGGCTGCCGTTTCTGAGCCAAAAATCGGCATCCAATTGGCGATAACCGCTGTACAACATGTCGCTGTCTTCTAAGACTTTGTCATTGAAATAATCTTCGGCAGGCAAGCCCAAAGCGCGGGCTTTGAGGCGGATATTGATGTCTTTGGACACCAAAGCCACATCATTGTAGCCATTGGGGTGTTCGTGTAGGTATTTGACCAAAGCCAAGATGAGATTGTCGGCTTTTTCATCCGACAGACTTTCAGGCAAAGGGGCGATATTCAAAGTGGTTTGCAACAAGAGTTTGCCTTGTGCTTCTTTGAAACCGCTCAAATGCAATGGAATGCCTGAACTTAAGGCATCGGGAGCGTGGTTGAACAATTGGTCAATGTAGCGGCTGGCTTGTCTGGCATTGCGTGCCACATCGGACATGCCCACTTTGTGAGCATCCATTTCTTCTAAAGTGATTAAAGGCAAATAAACATCGTGTTCAGCAAAACGAAACAAACTTTGTGGGTCGTGTAACAATACATTGGTATCTAAAACAAACAGTTTTTGAGTCGTCATGGCAGCCCTCTTGATTCACATAAAATATGGTTTTCAGATGGGAAACAGATTGTTATCAGGCAACGGCATAGCGCCGCTACCTGATACAAATCAAAACACACATTCATGGTGATTGCCAATGAAAATGATGTTTTCAGCGTCCTGTAACCATGTTGGCAGTGTGTCGAAAATAAATGACAAAGAGATGACTAAGGAATTTTAAGATTGCGACCTGCACCTAAGCCATTGATTAACACAATGAATGCAGCAACGCTCAATAGCCACAAAACACCGAACCACGAGGCAGATTGTTGTTGCAATAAGCCCAATAATGGCGGTGCGGCAGCGGCGAGCAAATAACCGATGCTTTGCGCCATGGCGGACAAAGAAGCGGCTTTTTGCGGGGTTTGAGTGCGCAAACCCATGAACATTAAGCCGAGTAAAATGGTGCCGCCTGAACCAAAACCGATGGCAATTGCCCACACTGTGGCGTATTGCGGGAAATAGGCCAAACCCAATAAACCCGCCAACATCAAACCACTGACCAAGCTCGCTGGCACACGTTGGTCGGCACAGCGGCGTATTAAGGGTACGAGCAAAAAGCCGGGCAAAGCCGATGCCATTTGTAACCAACCGTGCAAGCTGCCTGCTTGTGCGGCAGTGTAAGAAGCGTCCTGTAACATGCTGGGCAGCCATGTGATGATGCTGTAATAAATCATCGAATTCAAACCCAAAAATATTGTCACTTGCCAAGCCAAACCATAATGCCACATGGGTTTGGATGGTGTATGTGCTTGTTCGGTGGCATGGGTTTGGGCGGGCGTTGGCTCACGACGGCATTGTGGCAACCACAACACCAAGCTTACGATAGGCAATAACACAAAACTGCCCAAAGCCCATGCCCATTGTCCTTGCCACCAATTGGTTAAAGGCAATACCCACATGGAAGCGAGGGCGGCAGCAACCGACATGGTGAAAGCATAAACACTGGTCATTAAAGCAATGTTGTCGGGATAACGCTGTTTGATGAGGCTGGGTAGCAACACATTGCCGATGGCGATGCCTGCACCAATCAAGGCTGTGGACAGGTAAAACAGGGATAAAGATGGTAACAAGCGTCCTGTAAAACCGACAATGATGACAATCAAACACACGCTCAAGCTGCGGTTTAAGCCTATGCGTTGCGCCAATTTGGGTGCCAAAGGCGAGATGATGGCAAAAGCGAGCAACGGCAAGGTGGTTAACAAACCCAAAGCCGCGCTGCTCAATTGAAAATCTTGCCCGATGTTTTGTATCACAGGGCCGATGCTGGTGATGGGTAAACGCAAATTGGCGGCAATCAATAAAATGCCAATGAGCAATAAAGACAAGCGTTTGGTTGACATATCAAGCAGACTTTAAAATGCAATCGCACAGTGTATTACAATTGCTTAGGTAAAAATTTCGCTATAATGCCAAAAAATCACTCAAATCAGACAATATGAGCCATTTGTACCATTATTTGCATCACACTAAAAACAGCAGCCAAACACATTGTGTCAGCGCAACTTTGGTACAAGCGCAAGATTGTGATTATGAATCGCCTGAGCATGCCCATGAGCAAGGGCAATTGGTATTGGCTTTGGCGGGCGGTGTGCGTTGTGTCATCAATGGACAGGTGTGGATGGTGCCACCGCAAGCGGCGGTTTGGATTCCGCCTCATCATGTGCATACCAATTATGTGACTCACAATGCCCAAGTGTGTATGGTCTTTGTGGCAGCACAAACGCCATTGACCACCATTCCCGCAGGTGTGTTGGCTGTCAGTGCTTTATTGCGGGAGTTGTTATTGCGACTGGTGAATTTGCAAGCGGCAGCAGAAGTGGATGTGGCGTACCAACACCATTTGGTTGCTTTATTGTTGTTAGAATTGCAAGCGGCTCCCACGCAGGCTTTTGCCATTCCTGTGTTGCAACACGAACGCTTACAAGTGTTGTACCAAGTATTGTTGCGTGAACCCAATCATGCTGGCAGCAGTGTGTATTGGGCGCAAAAATTGGCGATGAGTGAGCGCAATTTGTCGCGCTTGGTTAAGCAAGACACGGGTTTGAGTTTTGCCAGATGGCGCCAGCAAGTGCAATTGTTGCATGCTTTGTTGCAATTGGCCGCTGGCAAAAGCGTGCAGCAAGTGTCTATGGATTTGGGTTATGAATCGGTCAGTGCGTTTATCACGGTGTTTAAAAAACGCTTGGGCATGACACCCAAGCGTTATGTATTGTCGCAACACGTTGGAGATTGAAACGTGCTTAATTTGACTTAGCTAAGTTTTGTACGGTGGCCAAGACTTCTTCCACATGTCCTGCTACTTTGACTTTGCGCCATTGGTGCACCATTTCACCGTCGCTATTGAGTATAAAAGTGGAGCGCTCAATGCCCATCACTTTTTTGCCATACATGTTTTTTTCTTTGATGACATCAAATTGACGGCAAACAGTTTCTTCTTTATCTGACAGCAATGGAAAATTCAATTCTTGTTTGCAAACAAAATTTTGATGCGATTTGACTGAGTCGCGCGAGATGCCGACGACGGTATAACCTGCGCTTTTGAACGCTTCGATGTGGTCACGAAAGGCTTGTGCTTCGGTGGTGCAGCCAGGGGTGGCGTCTTTGGGGTAAAAATACACCACCAATGGCAAATGTTCAGCCGCGACAAAATCTTCGCCATTGTCGGCAGGCAAGGTAAACAAAAATTCGGTATTCATGATGGATGTCCATTATTGTGCATGGATAATTGGCGATTGTAAGGGCGGTGTGCTCAAGGTTTCAAGTGTTTTGCAAGAAGGTTGGCTGTGGCAGCAAAAAGCCGCAAACATGGCTTGCGGCTCGAAGTTTGGTTTACAGGACGCTTAGTCTTGTTGGCGGAACGTGATGTGATCAACATCCATGCTGTCAACAATTGCCAAAGATTCCACACGTACGCCTTTTTCACGCAATTCTTTACCACCGTGTTGGAAACCTTTTTCAATCACAATGCCGACACCGACTGCTGTGGCATCTGCTTGCTCAACCACGCTCAACAAGCCACGTACCGCTTCGCCATTGGCCAAAAAGTCGTCGATGATGATGACTTGGTCGCCTGCTTTTAAAAAGTCGCGTGAAACCGAAATTTCACTGGTGACGTTTTTGGTGAATGAATGCACGGTAGCTGACAGCAAATTGTCAGACAAAGTCAAAGATTTGCGTTTGCGCGCAAAAATCACTGGCAAACCCAACACCAAGCCCAACATGGTCGCAGGGGCAATGCCTGAAGATTCCAAAGTCAAAATTTTGGTGGCTTTGACATCGCTAAAGCGTGCGGCAAATTCTTCACCGACGGCTTTCATCAATGCAGCGTCGATTTGGTGGTTTAAAAACGCATCGACTTTCAAAACAATTGGTGACAAAACTTTACCGACTTCACGGATTTTATTTTCTAATGATTGCATGGTGTTCTACATTTTTACAGGACGCTTATAGCATCGGGTTGTACAGGTTACAGGTACATGACCTGTCGGAATAAAAAGTGTGGTTCATAAAACGATGATGAACCACGCAAATACAATTTCTCAAACGCACAACGCCCCACAAGGGGGCGTTGTTTGGGCGCGTTAAGCTTCGTGGAGGCGTTTTAAGACCTCGGTGCGGCCGAGTAAGGCCAAAACCGCATCAATCGATGGGGTTTTGCTGGTGCCACACACAGCCAAGCGCAAAGGCATGCCCAGCTTACCCATTTTGATGCCTTCTTTTTCACAAAATGGTTTGAACAAGTCGTGAATCGCTTCGGCAGTCCAATCGGTTAAACCTTCTAACTCAGAAGCAAAGCGGCGCATGCGAGCAGGCGCTTCTTCGTCCCAATGTTTTTTGGTTTCTTCGTCAGTTGGCGTGGATTTGCGGTAAAAATACACGCATTCATCTGCCAAAGTGTTCAAGTCTTGCGCACGTTCTTTGACCAATTCCAAAATCTCAGCCAAATCAGGCGCACTTTCTTGGTCGATATCACGCACTTGCAAGCGCGGTTGTACTAAAGCGGCCAATTGTTCGTTGGTTTTGGCTTTGATGTGTTGGGCGTTTAGCCACAACAATTTTTCATGGTCAAAACGGCTTGCCGATGGGCTGACATCTTTCAAATCAAACCATTCTACAAATTGTTCCATCGTGAAAAACTCATCATCGCCATGTGCCCAGCCCAAACGAGCCAAATAATTAAGCAATGCTTCAGGCAAAATGCCTTGGCGGTCATAATCGACCACGCTCACAGCATCGCGGCGTTTGGACATTTTTTGACCATTCGGATTCAAAATCATTGGCAAATGACCATAAACAGGCATTTGGTCGGTCAAAGCTTTTAAAATATTGATTTGTTTTGGCGTGTTGTTCACATGGTCATCACCACGAATGATGTGGCTCATACCCATGTCCAAATCATCCACCACCACACAGAAATTGTAGGTTGGGGTGCCATCGGCACGCGCAATAATCAAGTCGTCCAATTCTTTGTTGTCAAAGCTGATTTCGCCTTTGACTGCATCGACCCAAGAAGTCACGCCATCAATAGGCATTTTAAAACGTACCACAGGTGGCACACCTTCAGGGGCAGCAGGCAAGGTTTTGCCTGCTTCAGGACGCCATTTTCTGTCGTAAGCGAAATGCGTTTTGGCTTCTTCCGCTTGAGCGCGTTGTGCATCCAACTCAGCTTTGGTGGTGTAGCAATAATACGCTTTGTCTTCGGCAATCAATTGCGCAATCAATTCTTTGTAACGGTCAAAGCGTTGGGTTTGGTAGAACGGACCTTCGTCGTAGCCCATGGCCACCCAATTCATGCCGTCCAAAATCGCTTGTACGGATTCAGGCGTTGAGCGTTCCAAATCAGTGTCTTCGATGCGCAATACAAATTGACCTTGGTTCTTTTTAGCGACTGCCCAAGAGAACAAAGCCGTGCGCACGCCACCGATATGCAAATAACCGGTTGGACTTGGGGCAAAACGGGTACGAATGGACATGAGAGGTTCTTCCAAATGCAAAATAAACGTGTATTGTACCGCAGCCTAGAATCATGCCTCAATAGAAGGCTTGCGTTTGGCCAGTTTGCTCAGCGACAAATAACCAACTTGCCACACATCATCGGCCTGTAAATCGGCTTCTTGGCTGATGTGTAAATAAAGTGAATTGCCCGCAATCAAATCATTGACCACGTGTACATCGTCAATGTCCACAGCGAATTTGTCGTCAATGTGCGACTCTGCACCTTGATAACCCCGATTTCGGTAAAATTCAGATTGTTTGATGTATTGTGTGGCTTGCGCTTGGTTGTTGGCCACAACCAACGCTTTGTGATGGTGTTCTTCCATATCGCCTTGAACGTAACCGCCCAAATTGAAAAAATACAATTTCAAATCGTTGTCGCTGGGCACATCGCTTAGATGAATGCGATGACCTTGTACAGACGACACTTCGCGCCAAGCATCCACATGCACCGAAGCGTTCGGCCAAGCGTTTTTAAACGTGGGAATCAATTGGGTCAAATCGTCTGCTATGGCAAACAAAACGTCGTGTTGCTCAATCAAGCGTCCTGTAACCGTGGCGCCTAACAACACCATGAATAATTTGTTGCTCATGTTAAAACCCATTTTCCATGATGATGTGACCGGGAATGCGGTTGCGGTGCATGGCAAAACCCATGTCTAGCAAAGCTTGAAATGTGTCTTTGACCATCTCAGGATTGCCGCAGACCATAAAACGGGTCGTGTCGGTAGAAAATTCCCAACCCAAATGTTGCGCCAAATCTCCGTTTTTCAGTAAGGTTGGAATACGGGCATGGAGCGTGCCTTCGACTTGGTCGCGCGTTAACACAGGCACGAAGCTTAATTGACCTTGAAAATCTTCTACCAATGGGTGTTCTGACCAAGAGGCGATACGCTCATTGAAAATCAGTTCGTCTGCATGCGAAACCGAATGCACTAAAGCGATGCGCTCAAAGCGTTGGTAGACATCGTTTTGCTGCAATTGCGATAAAAACGGTGCAATGCCTGAGCCAGTTGCCAGCATAATCAAATCTTTGCCATCGGCAAAACGTTCAGGCAATAAAAAACCTGTGGTATTTTTGTCGAGTAAAATGGTGTCGTTTTCTTGTAAAACGGCAAATTTGGCGGAAATCGGACCGTCTTCAATCAAAACCACAAAATATTCTAAAGTGTCATCGTACTCGGCAGAGACAATCGAATAAGCACGCCAAATAAAGCCTTCGCCATCACGAAAGCCCAAACGTGAAAATTGTCCTGCACTAAAGCGATAACCTTCAGGACGGGTAATGGCAAAAGTCATTAATTTGGGCGTGTGGCGTTTGACCCACAAAACGGTTTCTTCGGTAAATTTTTCGGCTACAGGTGCGTTCATAAAACAATCTCGGTTTTTCTAAATAGGTTAATGCAGTTTCAAGCGTCCTGAAACACGGCGGTGTACCAAGCGTGCGAACGCCAATAATAAGGTTTTTGGGGCACCCAAAATGGCTTGGTGGTGCATCAAGTGCAAAGACATGTACATCCATTTCGCAATCAAGCCTTGAATGAAGAAATTTTTACCACTCAAACTGCCCATCAAATTGCCAACGCCCTTATTATCGCCCAAAGACACCAAAGAACCCGAATCTTTGTAGACAAATGGCTCTGTGAATGTTTGTTGTTGATGGTGGGCATAAAGCAATTTGTGCAAATAAATGGCTTGTTGGCGTGCTGCTTGGGCACGAGCGGGAACATAACGCTCATCATCCCACTTACAGGACGCACAATCACCCATCGCATACACGCCTTCAAACGGGGTTTGCAATTGTGAATTGACTTCAAATTGGTTGATGCGATTGATGGGCAGACCAAACAAAGCGTTGTTATTCGAGGCTTTGATGCCTGCTGCCCATACCACGACATCTGAATCCAATGTTTCGTGATTGGTGCGCACAAAATCCCGCCCGATTTCTTCGGCTCGGGTAGAGACCGAAACTTTAATGCCTTTTTGTTGCAAAGCATGGGTCGCTTGAGCGGAAACGTGCTCGGGCAAACCTGCCAAAATGCGTGGGGCAGATTCTATCAGATGGATGTTGATGTCAAAATATTGGGACGAACCAAAAGTTTGTAAAATTTCTTGATAGGCTTCGGTCAATTCTGCTGCCAATTCCACGCCTGTGGCACCGCCGCCGATGATGTTGACATTCAAAACTTTTTTGGGCGAGTAAGCCGACTTGGTAAACAAGTTGAGGAGATGAACTTGGAAATTTTGTGCATCATATACATTTTCCAATACATAAGCATGTTGTTCTGCACCGAGAGTATTGAAAAAGTTGGAGCCGCAGCCCAAAGCCAAAATGCACCGCTCAAACGAGAAAACACGCTCAGGCACAATCATCTCATCTTGTTCTTGATGGCTGTAAATAGATGCCAGTGTCAGTTGTTTGTTTTCAGGATCGAGCTTGATGACGTTGCCCAACATAAAACTGAAATGGTTGCGCCTTGCTAAGGCGCTGTAATACAAGCCTTCTTGTTGCGGATTGACCGTGCCGACTGCCACTTCATGTAAAGTGGGTTTCCAAATGTGATAAGCGGTTTTGTCTATGAGCAGCACTTTGTCGCGACCATATTGGCGACCGAATTTTCTGCCCAAACGCGCGGCCAACTCCAAACCGCCTGCACCGCCGCCAATAATGATGTATTGATAGAACATTTTGCCACTTTCAAATTGGGATGATGTGTAAGCAGACCATCCTAAGCAGCTAAAGTGCTTATAGCAAGTGGGTAAATTAGAGTTGTAAATGTGTTTTAAGCAAATTTAATCAGTAACATACCTACCAATAAAATACTGATGCCAGCCCAGCCTTTGGCGTTGACGCGTTGTCCGAACAAGAAAATGCCAACAAACATGGTAATGATAATTCCCAAACTGCCCCACAGCGCATAAGCCACTGACAATTCAATGCCTGCTACGGCAAACGATAAACAAGTAAATGCGGCAATGACGCACAAAATAGCAGCGGTGCCGATACCCCAACGGCGAAAGCCTTGTGACATCTTCAATAAAATATTGGCACCGATTTCCAAACCAATGGCGGCAAACAACCACATTAAATGCATCATGTTGAAATTTTCTAACATTTTAAGCTTCTTTCAACGAGTGCTTCAAAGACAAATCCAAAGCGGTTTCTGTTTCTAGGCTCGGATTTTTTGGGCTGGTGCCAGACTTTAACAACAAAATCGCCAACATCAATAAGCCCAAACCCACGATTTTTAGAATCGACATCGATTCACCAAACAAGAACACGCTCAATACCGTAATACAGACAATGCCCACGCCTTCCCATAATGCATAAGCGACACCCAAAGGAATGCGTTTGACCGCGACAGACAACAACATGTATGAAGCGCAAATCAAACCGTACATCAGCGCCATGCCCCAAGAACTGTTGTGATTGGCGGCGTATTGCATCAACAACACACCCGCGACTTCCATGACAATAGAAAAACCTAAAAAAATCCAATAAATCATTTTGTTACCCTTTTTATTTTGTTGGTATACCTTGTTTTTAGGCGCAAAAGCGTCCTGTAAGCTTGTTGACGCATGAAAAATTCAGGCGCAACAAAGCAGCCGTTTCCAATAGGAATCGATGTACTTAGCAAAAACAAAAAGGATTTATGGCTCGTTTTGGCCGGTGAAAATGACATTGCTCACAAGGGCAATGCGGGTGAAACCATGGGTGTGAAGATAGGCTGAAACAACGCTTGAATTGGCGCAAGTGGCGACCATCATAATCTGCTTCATTTACTGTATGAAATCACACAGTAGACTACTTCCCTTTCTAAAATGTATTTGGTTTGAAAGTTGTACCTTTTTAACCCATATTGAGTATTTTTTGTGGTACGAATGCATTATCTCATTCTTTTTTAGATTATAAAAATTGGAATCCATCTGATTTTTAGATAGTATGAGAATATGAGATGGACATTAGATCAGCTACAACAATTTGTGACCACTGTAGAAAGTGGTTCTTTCAGCGAGGCAGCAAGACGTTTGGGCAAGGCTCAATCTGCTGTCAGTACTGCTATTGCTTTGCTTGAGGCGGATTTGGGTGTGGATTTGTTTGACCGCTCGCGCCGTCAAGTCAGATTAACACCTGCTGGCGAAATTTTATTGCTCGAAGCGCAAGAGTTGCTCAGCCAAGTGCAATCTTTGGACAGACGCGCTCATTCTTTGAGTTTTGGCAGCGATGCCAAGCTGGCTTTGGCATTGGATGAAGCCTTGCCATATTCGGTGAGTGGGCGTTTGATACGGGAAATTGGGCATTATTTTCCTGATGTAGAATTGACTTTATTAAATGGCACGGCAACCGAAGTGGCGCAATATGTACGTCACGGGCGGGCGCAAATCGCGTTTCATTTTATTCGTGGGTCATTACCATCTTATTTCGATCAACGCCATATTGGTTCTGTCGCGCAAGGTGTGTTTGTTCCTAAAGACCATCCATTAACGCAAAGCGAAGTGTCACAGCGCAAGAAAGAGTTGGTGCGTTACCGCCAGTTGGTGATGCACACCGAAGATGTTAACGAAGCGGCTTACAGCCCCAAAATTTGGCGTTCGGACAGTTTTTACAGTTTGGCTGAAATGGTGGCAGACGATTTGGGTTGGGCGATTTTACCCGTGCACATTGCCGAAGAAGAGAATTACCGCAAGCCTTTGGTACAAATTGATTGTCCGTTTTTAACTTTGCCGCCATTGATGGTGCGCATGGTGTGGTTTCAAGGCTGGGAATTGAGCCAAATTGCGCATTGGATACAAAAACGCTTTATTGAATTGTTGTCGGATGTGTGACATGAATGAAGGACGCTTAAAATCATAATGGAAATGCAATAATGACAATTGAGCTGTTGGCGTTTTTGATAGCAGGTGCCGCCGCAGGTGGGTTTATCAGTGGTTTGGCAGGCTTTGGTACGGCTTTATTGTCATTGAGCATTTGGCTGTATGTGATGCCGACATGGCAAGCGGTGGCGTTGGTAGCGGCAACGTCGGTGTTCAGTGGCTTGCAATCGATGTGGTCTATTCGCAGCGATTTGCGTCAAGGAACGCACGCCTTGCCATGGTTTTTGTTGCCAGCATTGTTTGGCATTCCATTAGGGGCATGGTCATTGCAATGGGTGCAAGCGGACATGCTCAAACTGTTGATTGCGGTGTTGATGTTGGCGTATGGTGTGTTTCGTTTGTGTGCATCGCAGTGGCAATTTCGTCAAGAGTCGCCATCGGCAGCACATGCTTTGATTGGGTTCATTGGTGGTTTGTTAGGTGGGGCTGCGGCATTGTCGGGTGTGATTCCGACGATGTGGTGTGCGTTGCAAACATGGCCTAAAAGCCAAGTCAGTGCCGTATTGCGACCGTATAATTTGGTCATCATTGCTTTGGCTATGGCTTTGTACGCTTACCAAGGATTTTATTCTTCTGACACTTTGGTATTGTTCGCTGTGGCTTTGCCCATCACATTGGTATTTTCGCAAATTGGTTTGTGGTTGTTTCACCGTTTGAACGACGTACAATTTCGCCGCCTCATCAACGCATTGATGTTCGGATGTGGTGGTTTGCTTTTGGTCAATCAATTGTTTTAAAGCGTGTTTTATCACAAAAACACGGCCTAAATGCTTACAGGCCGCTTGCTTTGGTTCAAATACATGCTTGGTAGATGGTCAAATGGTTGATGCAAACTGACGATGTATTAAAACGTAGTTTTAAAAAAGTTTTAAGGTTTTATAAGCTAAGCAAAATGGTGGTGACCGATTGGTGTGAGGCAGTTTGGCAGAGATACATTGTTTATATGGGCAAGATTTAATTCAAATATTGCTCAGGAGGCATGTCAAATTGCTTTAACAAATTGATTAAGCCATCGCCCCATTGTTCGCGGATGTTTTTCATGTAAGGCTCGTCTCGCTCAATGCGTGCGCCTTCAGGCATGGACAAACTGTCTTTGGGATAGACCACCATATCTATCGGAAAACCCACCGATAAATTAGAACGTATGGTTGAATCAAACGATACCAAAACCGCTCGAACAGCGTCCTGTAAAGGCGTTTGGTAATGAACGGCGCGGTCTAAAATCGGTTTGCCATATTTGCTTTCACCAATTTGAAAAAATGGCGTGTCTTCGGTTGCGGTGATGAAATTGCCTTCGGGATAAACGTAATACAATTTTGGTGCTTGCCCGCGAATTTGACCACCCACTAAAAAATGACTGCCAAACATGGCATTATTTTGTGTGTGACCCAATTGTTCCATATTGTTGGCAATGCTGCTGACTGCCAAACCAATCAATTGAGCCACATCGAATAAAGTTGGTGCATTTAACACATGTTTGTCGACATGGTTGTGGATGTTTTGTTGTAAATCTTCGATGACCGCTTGCGATGTGGCCAAATTGCCCGAAGTCAAAATGAAAATCACCCGTTCGTCAGCACGTTCAAAACGAAACATTTTTTTGAATGTGGAGATATGATCCACGCCAGCATTGGTGCGGGTGTCACTGGCAAAAATCATACCGTCCTGTAAATTCAAAGCCACGCAATACGTCATGATGTATCCTTATTGTTGCTGTTGCTGTTGCTGTTGCTGTTGCTGTTGCTGTTGCTGTTGCTGTTGCTGTTGCTGTTGGGCAGGGTATTGCGGATTGGTGCGCACATGGACGGAATATTCCATACGCTCCATTCCACCGCCTTGGCGCATGCCTCTTATGGGAGCAGCATCATTGTAATCTCGCCCGACTGCCAATTGCACATGACCGTGTATGGCAGTGTGTTGGTTGCTGATGTCAAACAAATACCATTTGCCATCTACATAGGCTTCAGCCCACGCATGACTGGCCAAATGCTCTTGGTCTTCGCTGTACAAATAACCTGATACATAGCGAGATGGAATGCCCAAAGCACGGGTGCAAGACAAAAAGATATGAGTATGGTCTTGGCATACGCCGCCCAAACCTAAAAAAGCTTCTTGAGCGGTAGTGCCAACATGGGTAATGCCTTTTTGATAGGGTATTTGTTTTAAAATATCTTGGCTTAAGGCTTTTAAAGCAGTTAAATCACCGCTTTGATAGGCTTGGGCAAAACTCAATAAAGCAGCGCTCGGTTCGGTCAGTTCGGTTTGGCGCAAATACACCGAGGCAGGTAAATGTTCATCAATTTGGTATTCATTGCCCATTGCAATGATGACTTCGCCTTCGGCTAAGATTTTAAGCTCTTGATGCGGGTCTTGGTAAGTCAATAAATTATACACATTGTTAAAACCATCGAAGCCTCGTTCGCTGTAAACAGGCAAAGTTAGTTGCCAATCTAAGACTTTTTGATGGTCGAGGTTTTGTGGCGTCATGCGCAATAATTGAATGCTTTTTTTGCTGATGTCATCGTAAAAATACGTGGTTTGGTGGTGGATGTGGATGTTCATAATCCGTCCTCAAAAATATTTTCCAATTGCTCGGTCAATTGGTAAAACTTTTGCCCATTGGCTAAGTAAACCAAAGCTTGCGCAGGTTGTTTTAAGGCTTCCCAAGCAGTGTAATTGGGTAAATTGGTTACGGCATCGGCCAAAGCTCGAAAGTCATTTTCACGTGGTTGACCAAAACGCAATCGTTCGTCCAAAGTTTCCAAAGCATGTCCCAGCATCCAATAGGTGCAAATGGGAGCAGGGTGAGCGCGCATGGCCGCTTCACACGCTTGTAACTGGTAACAAGCCGATTGCAAACTGCCTGCTTGATTCAAGCGATTCATCAATTGAAACAATTCAAATGCTTCATAATCAATCACACCACGAACGGCCTGAAAATTGTCATTGACCTTGCTTAAATAATTGGGCAACACTTCATTGGTAATATAACTATTGAAATTGTGTGGATTAATGGCAGATTGAAAACCAACATGGCGCATCAATGGAAATAATGAGGCTTGTTGGTCGTTGCGCAAGCGTTCGGTCAAACAGATTGTGCGTTGCATATAACGCCCAAGCCAATACAAATTGTACGCATTGGACAGCAATAAATTCATATGCCTTCTCCTTGTAAAACCCAAGTATCTTTGACACCACCGCCTTGTGAGGAATTGACCACCAAAGAGTTTTTGCGCATCGCCACACGGGTCAAACCACCGGGAACAATGCGAATTTGTTCGGGGCTTGCCAATACAAAAGGGCGCAAATCAATATGGCGTGGGGCAATGCCTTCTTCTACACAAGTGGGACAAGTAGACAAAGACAAAGTCGGTTGGGCAATAAAGCCAGCAGGGTCTGCCAAAATACGTTGGCGATAAGCTTCGATTTCTTCTGTAGTCGAATGCGGTCCAATCAACATGCCATAGCCGCCTGAACCTTGGGTTTCTTTGACGACCAATTCAGCCAAATGAGCCATCACATAAGCCAAATCTTCGGGTTTGCGACATTGCCAAGTAGGCACATTTTTTAAAATTGGCTCTTCATTCAAATAAAAGCGCACCATTTCATTGACATACGGATAAATCGATTTGTCATCGGCAATACCTGTGCCGGGGGCATTGCTAATCATCACATTGCCTGTACGATACGCGCTCATCAAACCGGGAATGCCCAACATCGAATCAGGTCGAAACGCCAATGGGTCTAAATAAGCATCGTCCAAGCGGCGGTAAATCACATCGACTTGTTCACGTCCAAGTATGGTTTTCATGAAAACTTTGTTGTCTTCGACAAACAAATCGTAATTGTTGACCAAAGGCACGCCCATTTCACGAGCTAAAAAAGTATGTTCGTAATAAGCGCTGTTATAGCGGCCTGGCGTTAACAAAACGATGAGCGGTTGTGGTTTGTTGCTGCATTCAATCAAACTTTGCAGTAGCATTTTGGGATAATTTTTGACAGGCGCAATGTCAAATGCTTCAAACAATTCGGGTAATAAATGCTCGCTGATTTGGCGGCTTTCGAGTAAATAAGAAATGCCTGATGGCGTGCGCAAATTGTCTTCTAAAACGTAATATTGCCCATCATCGCTGCGAATCAAATCAATCCCACTGATGTGTGCATAAATCGGATTGGGCAAATCAATATTCACCATCCATGGTTCAAAACACTCATTGGTTAAAATGTGCTCAGCTGGCATAATGCCCGCTTTGATGATGTTTTGTTCATGGTAAATATCGTGCAAAAAAGCATTTAAGGCTTGGATGCGTTGTTTGCAACCACTTTCCAATGTTCGCCAATCTTCTTGGGTAATGATGCGTGGAATGATGTCAAAAGGAATCACACGTTCGGTATTTTTGGCGTCACTGTAAACCGTAAAGGTCACACCCTTGCGGTGAAACTCAGACAAGGCCTGTTGGTTCAGCGTCATGAGTTTGAAATGGCTGTTAGTATCCAGCCAATTTTTCATCATTTCAAAATGTTGGGATGAGCGTTTAAGCGCATCCACTTCGTTGAAACTCGTTCCTTGTGTGACCATGATCGATCCTTTCTACAAGCCAATGAACATGGAGGGGTGTTTGATGATTTAGGTTGCATACAATGTGAATATATTGTGGCTGCAATGCGGTATCAAACAACTGTATAGCGCGCTGGGATAAGGCTCATTTGGCATGCTGTGATTTCAGTATAAGGAAGCCGTTTTTAAACGTTGTAAAAAAATGGCATATTGGATTGGCTTTTGAAAGCCAGCTTGTGATAAGCGTTCGATGGGATGAAATACAGCAAGAATATAAGTCAATATTTTTACTGTGATTTTATCTGAAATGAATTGCTGCAATGCAAAATAAAAAAGATGTATGCGAATGTGGTGAAATAGTTACGGCTCAGTGTGAGTATAAAGATGTTTAAAAACAATATATTGATTGAATATTGTTGCAATTGTATGGGAATGGGTAGATTGATGGGCTACCCATTTTTGATATGACTTAAATCATCAAGCGACTTGCTCAAGCAGTAAAGCGTTGGGCGGAAAAAGGTTGCATGTCAATCAATGTGTCTTGGCCGCTCATTTGTTGTGCCAATAACAAACCTGTGATGGGTCCTAAGGTAAAACCTTGGTGTGCATGACCGAAAGCCAACCATAAATTTGGATGTTTTGGGGCTGCGCCAATGATGGGTTTCATATCGGGCAAACAAGGTCTATGACCCAACCAAGGCGTGGTTTCGAGGGCGTTTTCTAATGGTAATAATCCCCGTGCGATGGTTTCGGTGGCGTGCAATTGTTCCATGCGAATAGGGGCATCCATTAAGGTGAATTCTGCGCCTGTGGTCAAACGTATGCCCGCTTGTTTGGGACCTAAAACAAAACCGCTGTCTTCATCGACAATACTGTGGTTTAAGACGCTGCCTGTTTTGAGGGTGTAATGTTGGTGGTAGCCGCGTATTGGGAACAACGGAAATTCATAACCCAAAGTATGGAGCAAATCTTGCGACCAAGGTCCTGCGGCAATAACCGCATGTTCATAAGTTAAGCGTTCGTTCTGGGTATGAACATGCCATTGATTTTGATGGTGAAGGCTGTGGACGGTGTCTTGTAATATCGTGCCGCCCAAACTGACAAAATGTGCGGCATAGGCTTTGACCAAAGCCGCAGGGTTCGTGACTTGCCAAGCATTTTGCCAATGCACACCGCCAACAAACACTTGGCTGTTCAAGTCAGGCTCTAATTGAGCAATGTCTTGTGGGTTGAGCAATCGAGCTTCCACGCCCCAAGCGTTGCCATCTTGTACATGTTGTTTGGCGTGTTCAAAACTGCTGGCGTGGCGGTGTAATTGTAACCAGCCGACTTTACGCACCCATTGTTCTGCACCAGCGGCCTGTAACATGGTTTCATGGGCATCGGTGCAATGGGCAATTAAACTTGCCCATTCTTGGCGAATGGTTGCAAAACGCTGGGGTGCAGAATGCACAAAATATTGCCACAAAGCATGGCGATAATGCCACATTGCAAGCGGCCTGTAACGAATATCAGGGCTTTGATTGGGCAAAATCCGCATGATTTCGGTCATGTTTCTGGGCATGGGATAAGGAAAAATCGCTTCGCGTTGAATCAAGCCTGCGTTGCCAAAAGAGGTTTCTTCGCCTGGCGCTTTTTTGTCGATTAAGGTGACATCAAAACCTTGTTGTTGCAAATGCCACGCCACGCACACACCGACCATACCCGCACCAATCACGATTGTTTTGTTTGCCATGTGTTTGCTTTGAAAAATGAAAGATGGCTGTATTCTAAGCATATTGTGAGCATTAGCGGATAAATAGCGGCAGATTACAGCGTGCTTGTCAGAAACCATCCACATTTTGGGTCTGAACCAAACCATTGAGTCGATTCAAAATGGCAGCATTATTGTTCGTTTTCAATACGCGCATAAAAGGCTTCCATGTGTTGCAAGAAGATTTTCACGGTAGGCAATTGACCGCGCCTAGAAGGATAAACGGCGTGAATGATGTCTTGAGGCAAACACCATTGTGGCAAAATATGCGTCAGCGTGCCTTGTTTTAAATCGGGCTCGACCAATAAATAAGGCAATTTGACCACGCCATTGCCCGCCAATGCACCTTTAAGCAAGGTGTGCATGTCTGTGGTTATCAGCAGTGGCTCAAAATCGATCACCATGTTTTTTTCGTTTGGATGCGTAAAATCCCAATAAAAATGTTGGTGGGCTTTGCTCAATGCCAAAGCAGGGATTGAATGTAAATCATGTGGTGTATGAATACGATATTGCTGTAATAAAGCAGGGCTGCCGACCAAAATTTGTTGGCGTTGGCTGAATACTTTGGCAATTAAATCATCGGACTGTATCTCTGAGCGTGCCCGAATGGTAATGTCAAAACCTTCTGCCATCACATCCACCACACGGTTGCTGGCTTCTAGTTCAATTTTGACTTTAGGATATAAGCGCATGAATTCAGTGACGATGGTGCCGACGTGTAAATCCAATAACAGTAAAGGGCAGCTGATTTTTAAAATGCCTGAGGGTTCTGCAAATGCAGTTTCTATCACGCTTTGGGCTGCTTCAGCTTCAATGAGCATGGCTTCACAATGTTCGAAATAGCGTTTGCCAATATCGGTCAAATAAAAATAACGGGTGTTTCTTTGAATCAATTTGACACCCAAATGGTCTTCTAAATCAGCCAATTGGCGGCTCAGTCTGGATTTGGGAATGCCAATGGCACGGCTGGCTGCAGAAAAACCCTTGTAACGGACAATTTGCACAAAATAATACAATTGGTTTAAATCGGTTTGTCGTTTCATATTTGCAACAATTTATCTTAAAATTGCCATATTATATATTTTTGTATCTTTCTGTAGAATAGTATTTAAAGTCAGATTTGGCTTTAGTCGTTTTACTTTATGTCTATTACCCCACTAGGAGACACACAATGACAAAACCTTACGTTCGCTTGAATAAAGACGATGCTGCTGTTTTATTGGTCGATCACCAAACAGGTTTGTTATCGTTGGTGCGTGACATTGATCCTGACAAATTCAAAAACAATGTTTTGGCGTTGGCAGACATTGCTGAATATTTTAAATTGCCAACCATTTTAACCACCAGTTTTGAAGATGGTCCTAATGGTCCCTTGGTGCCTGAGCTTAAAGCACAATTTCCTGATGCGCCTTACATTGCGCGTCCAGGTCAAATCAATGCTTGGGACAATGAAGACTTTGTCGCGGCAGTCAAAGCCACAGGCAAAAAACAATTGATTATTGCCGGTGTTGTGACCGAAGTGTGCGTGACGTTCCCTGTGTTGTCGGCTTTGGAAGAAGGTTATGAAGTGTTTGTGATTGCCGATGCTTCAGGTACGTTCAACGAAATGACACGCAATGCAGCATGGTCGCGTATGGAACAAGCGGGCGCACAATTGATGACTTGGTTTGGTGCGGCAGGCGAGTTGCACCGCGATTGGCGCAATGACGTAGAAGGTTTGGGTACGTTGTTCTCAAATCACATTCCTGATTATCGCAATTTGATGACTTCTTACAGCATGTTGACACAAGGCAAATAATGCCATTGTCGGTATCAAAAAACACCTCTAAAAGCAGTTTTTAGAGGTGTTTTTGTTTTTACAGGACGCTTGATGTGGTTTGGTTTTGGTTGGAAGTAATATTTAAAATGAATTATATTAGCTAATTGTCATTATATAAATATTGAAACACACATGTATATTCCGACTGAATTTCAAGAAGTGCGTCCTGAAACCATACAGGCATTGATACAAAATTATCCGTTGGCATGCTTGGTGGCTCAGACTGCAACAGGCTTGAGCGCGATTCATTTGCCTTTGTTAATGAAAAGCGACACGGTGTTATTGGGGCATTTGGCGGTGGCGAGTGATTGGCATTTGGCGGTACCAGAAGGACAAGAAATTTTGTGCGTGTTTCAAGGCGAAAATGCTTATATTTCGGCAAACGATTATCCAAGCAAATTGCGTGATCATCGCAAAGTGCCCACATGGAATTATCAAGTAGTGCATATTCATGGCACAGTGTCATATTTAACCGACCAAAAATCCAAATTGGCAGCAGTTGGCATGTTAACCAAAAAGCAAGAGCGGGTTGCCAATGGCGAAGCGGCTTGGAAAATGTCGGATGCGCCCAAAGACTATTTGTTAGAACAGTTAGCGTATTTAGCGGTGCTGGAAATCAATATTCACAAAATCGAAGCCCAATCCAAGCTCAGCCAAAACCGTGAAGCACAAGACTTTGATGCGGTCATCGAAAAACTGTATGGCCGTGGCAAACATGTTTTGGCGGATAATATGTCGGATTTAAAATCAATCTGAATGGTGATTGATTAAGAGCGATAGCATGATGTTTGATACAAAGCGTCCTGTAATATTTACAGGACGCTGGTTTGGGTCTGTGCCAAAAATATTTTAAAACGCAGGCATTTTGTTTACAACTGAGCGGTTAATTTTTAGAAAACCATTTAAAAAACTGTTCTCGCAGCGAAATAGAATGGGCTGTGTTGGTCACGTTGGTACGCACCAAACGTGATTCGCAATCTGGGCAATAATCGATAGGACCTATAAAGCAATCTGATATTTGGACAGGACCTTGCCAATCACATTGTGAGCACAAAAATAAAAAAGGGGGGTTAGGTGGTAATGGCATAATGGTTCTCCTTTTAAATTGATGAAGTCTGACATTGCGGCAATGTGGTTTGCCATACAAAGTGATGTTGTGTATGTGTGTTATCAGCTTGACTATAAATATAAGCAATGGTTTAGACAAGACGTGTCCGAATCTGATAAATATTTTCAATATCGTCTTAGCAATAGGCATATGAGGTGTGAAAAAGCGTTACAGGCCGCTTGTGTATACGAAACAAAGCCCACAACACTGTTGTGGGCTTCGGCTCAACATGGAAAAGCAGAAGTTGGATTAAAAATCGATGATCACTTTCATCGCTTTTTCTTCCGCCGCATGTTTGAACACGTCATAGGCTTTTTCCATTTCTTCAAATTTGAAATAATGGGTTGCCAATTTTTCCATTGGTAATTTGCCTGAACAGCAAGTTTTTAACAACATGCCTGTGGTATTGGCATTGACCAAACCTGTGGTGATGGTGATGTTTTTGATCCACAAACGCTCTAACTCAAAATTCACACCTTGACCGTGTACGCCGACGTTGGCAACGTGACCGCCTTCTTTGACCACGCGTTGGCAAATATCCCACGTAGCAGGCACACCCACAGCTTCCATAGCGCAATCCACGCCACGACCGCCGGTCAATGCCATCACTTCTTGCACTACATCGCCTGCGCCTGAATTGAGAATATGGGTGGCGCCCAATTCTTTGGCCATCGCCAAGCGGTTGTCATCCAAATCGACCATGATGATTTCGCTCGGTGAGTACATTTGTGCGGTCAACAAGCAACTCATGCCTACAGGACCTGCACCAACAATGACAACCGTATCACCGGGTTTGACATCGCCATATTGCACGCCAATTTCATGGCCGGTTGGCAGTGCATCAGACAATAAAACCGCCACATCTTCGTTTAAGTTTTCAGGCAATAAATACAAAGATGTGTCCGCAAATGGGGTGCGCACATATTCCGCTTGGGTACCATCAATCATATAACCCATAATCCAGCCGCCTTCGTTACGGCAATGAGCATACAATTGTTTTTGACAGTTTTCGCACGTACCACAACGGCTCACGCAAGAAATGATGACTTTGTCACCCACTTTGACATTGGTTACCGCTTCGCCGATTTCTTCAACAATGCCTATGCCTTCATGACCCAAAATACGGCCATTGAAAGAACCTGTTTTGTCGATGGCAGTTTGGGCAATTTCAGGATTTTTGCCTTTCCAAATACCCAAATCCGTACCGCAAATGGTGGTTTTGGTCAGACGAACCACTGCATCGGTTGGTTGGATGATGGTAGGTTTTGGACGCTCTTCAAAGCGAATGTCATTTGCACCGTAGTAAACCATAGCTTTCATACAAACTGCTCCTTGTTGGTCAAAATCAATTTTTAAAAGACGAAATCCAGCAAACATTCAATATTCTTACCTGTTTGGGCTTATTTGCCATCGCTTTGTAAGACGACACCATCGTAACATGTTCAAGGCGATGATTGCTTGAATATTGGTATACAATTAAATATTCATATTGAATATAATATTTATTTTTAGTCTAAATGCTTTATAGAAATAACACCATGACATAAGACAATAAAAATGAATTTGACATTATTTATCAAGATGTGCCCAACACCATGCAAACCAAATTTTACAGGACACATATTAAGCGTCCTGTAAAAAATTCATGCTGTAAAATGATTGATATTTTATTGAATTTATTGTTTTTATTTTTATTTGTGAGTTTTTGGCCAGAATCAAGCATGTGATGGAAAAAGCATCATGACAAAATCTCTGTTTCAAACAACCAGCGTAATCAAAGCCTGATGTGTAAATAAGCATCCATAATTCAAGCTTAAGATGGAACCATTTGCCTACCGTCAATCTCTGATTTTCCGTTAAGGTGTTTTGCTTATTTATAAGCCATAAATGCATACTCAAACTTAAAATGAGGTCGATGGAGACGAAATGAATATTAAGCATATAGCGTTTAAAACATTGTTGCTCAGTGCATTGGTCAGTTCTCCAGCATATGCCGCTGATCTCATCATTAAAAATGCCACTGTATTTGATGGTACGGGTTCCGACCTAATAAAAAATGCGAATGTGATTATTGAGGATGGCAAAGTCAAAGCCATTGAAACAGGTAGAAGCAAAGAAAAAGCTGATCAAATCATCGATGCCAAAGGCAAAACAGTGATGCCCGGTATCATCAATAGCCACTTGCATTTGTTTTGGAATATGTATGATTTACCGCCTAAAATGCCAGCAAGCAATGACAGTGAAGCGAAGGCTTTTATGGATGGTGAACTTAAAACGCGCCTACATGACCATTTAACACATGGCGTCACTTCTATTTTGTCTCCTATTGATTTTTGGCCTTATATTGATGAGGTTAAAAAGAAGGTGGCCTCTGGAGAAATTGTGGGACCACGTATTTTTATGGCTGGACCCGTGTTGGTTCAATCTGGAGATTATTATGCGTGTGCTGGTTTGGCAGGTGCGGATTTAAAATGGTGTAATGAGCATGTTCGTTTGCCAATTGATACGCCCAAACAAGCCCAAGCTTCGGTGCAAAAATTGGTGGGCTATAAGACAGATGTGGTGGTGTATGATGGTGTGACCAATCAGAAAAAATTCAATTTACCTGCTTTAAAAGCGATTGTTGATGAAGCGCATAAAAATGATTTGAAGGTTTTCGTACACAATGCCGATGCAAAAAATGTTCCTGCCATGATAGAGGCTGGCGTTGACGTGTTTATTCATCCGCCAGCTGTGACAAAAGATATGGATGGGCGTTATTTAAATGTCTTGGGTGAGAAAAAAATGCCGCTGGCCATTACGCTTGGCTTTATGCAACGTTATATTGGATTAGGCTTTGCGACGGACAAAGACAAAAATGACTACGACATTATGAAAAACAATGTTCAGGTCATGTTAAAAGCAGGTGCCACGCCCTTATTCACATCTGATGTACCTGGCATTCCTGCAAAAGAAGTGATTCCTATGGTCACAGGTGTCATGAAAGGTCAGGGAATTGATAACAAGACAATTTTATTGTCTGCAACACGTGAAGGGGCTAAAGCTTTGGGCGCCGACAATTTGGGGACGCTTGAGCCAGGAAAAATTGCAGATTTAATTTTGGTAGACGGTGATCCATTACAAGATATTACGGCTTTGGAGCGTGTTCAAGTAGTGGTAAAAGATGGTGAGCTTATCATCAATCGTCTTAAAAAATAAGATATTTAGATATCTAATTTTCATGGGTTTTGGCTTGAATTGTGATTTTTAAGCGTTTGAGTATTCAAAATATCCGTACATTTTGTGCGGATATTTTCGTTATTAAATCTGCAAATGTATGATTGATTGAAACACTGCTTTTAGATTGTATATCGAGGATGCAAGCATGTCTGAATGGAAAGGAATGGCTTTGTGTGTAGGTGATTTGGTTGTTGCTGACAATTTGTTTGCAAAGATGAGAAAGTTTTGCGCATTGTGACAGAACCCGATTGATGGTTTTGGGTGTAAATGTGTTTGACATTGATTTAGATAACAACAATCAAGCGTCCTGTAAAGATTACAGGACGCTTTGTTTATGGCTTGAGGAGAATATTCCTTAACGATTTTTGTTAATGTTCCATTAGGCGGTATTTATAGCGAGAAGTATGCGCAACCAAATCTTAAAACTCAAAACGATATGAATCGAGAATTGAACAATATTTTGTAAACTTATGTAAATATGAATTTAATATTTGAGGATTTTGTTGTCATCAAAACGAAATCAAGTTTCTTGAGGGGAAATTTTTATTCGAAAAATCAAATAAAACAGGCTTTTGGCATCTTGTGACATCATGAAAATGGCATTGAGTTTAGACAGGGATTTGTATCAGATTCTTAATCCATGTTTGGCGCAATTTGTGTTTTGAACACTCTTGCACAATCAATATCACTTGAGCATATTATTTGAATGCACTTTGCAAGCAGGCGTTTGATTTCCCACATATCTCTAAGGAGCGAAAGATGAACAAAACGGGTCTGGTTTGGCATGAGTTATACATGTGGCATGATACAGGAGCATATGCAGGTTTGATGCAACCTAGCTTAACAGTGCAGCCAAATATTCATTATGAATCTCCTGAAGCGAAACGTCGGATTAAAAATTTGCTCGATGCCACAGGCGTGAGTGAACAAATGACGATGATTAAGCCGGTGGTGGCGACTCGTGAACATTTAGAGCGTGTGCATACAACTGAATATTTGGACAAAATCGAGGCCATGCAAGGGGTCGGCGGTAACGCTGACCCCGAAACCGTTTTGGGCAAGGCGTCCGTTGACATTGCCAAACTCTCGGCAGGTGGTGCCATTGCCGCAGTCGAAGAAGTGGTTTCAGGCCGCTTGCAAAATGCTTATGCCTTGATTCGCCCACCTGGACACCATGCTGAAAAAAATCACGGTTGCGGCTTTTGTGTGTATGCCAATGCCGCGCTTGCTGGGGCACATGCTTTGGATGTGTTGGGTTTGGAGCGTATTGCGTTTGTCGATTGGGATGTGCATCACGGTAATGGTACCGAAGACATTTTCTTGAATGATGCGCGTGCTTTGACGATTTCTTTGCATCAAGACGGTTTGTATCCTGCGGGAACGGGTGCGGTGACGGTGGTGGGTGAAGGCGATGGCATCGGGCGCAATATCAATATTCCATTGCAACCGGGTTCGGGCGAAGGTGCGTATTTGTATGCGTTTGAGACCATTGTGTTGCCAGCATTGGATGCATTTAAACCCGATTTAATCATTGTGCCGTGTGGTTTTGATGCCAGTATCGAAGACCCGTTAGGGCGCATGATGTTGCATGCGGACAGCTACCGCCAAATGACACAAATGTTGATGGATGCAGCAGACAAATTGTGTTCAGGCCGCTTATTGGTCACGCACGAAGGCGGTTACAACCCTAACACCACACCATTTTTAGGCATGGCAGTGATGACCACCTTGATGGGCATAGACAATCCTGCGATAGACCCGATTTTAGAAGGCTTTAAAAACACGCCGGGGCAAGCATTGCAAGCGTATCAAAAAGATTGGATTGACCAATTGACGCAGCATTTGCGCGCGGTTCCTGATTCATTGTTGGCTTAAAGACCAAGCGAGGAGACACATCATGATGTGGTTTCGCAATGTGAATGTGGCAGCCATAGACAATAAATTGCTGTTAACGGTTGTGGCGGTCATTTTGGTGTTGATTGGCGGTGTGTATGCTTTGGCACCTGTCGATGTGGAAGGCAAACGCATTTTTGGTATTTTTACCTTGATACCTGTTTTGAGTGTATTGGCGTTGGCATTGATCAGTAAGCGCACTTTGGAGCCTTTGTGTGCAGGCGCAATCATTGGTTTATTGATGTTGGATGTGAATCCATTGGCATTTATCAATGGTTTGATGGGCAGTTCTTTAAAAGTATTGGCCTCTCCTGTGATGGGTTGGATCATGTTGCTCTCAGCTTTGATGGGCGGCCTGATTATGTGGTTGCAAGTGTCACGAGCGACAGTGGTATTCAGTGATTTATTGGAAAAATACGTGAAAACTCGCCCACAATCCATGTTTGCCGCTTGGATTTTGGGTTTGATCATTTTTGTAGACGATTATTTGAGCGTGTTGACTGTGGGTGCTGCCACGCGCCGTTTAACCGATAAATTTGGTGTGTCACGTGCCATGCTCGCTTATATTGCTGCGGCAACAGCTGCGCCTTTGTGTTTGTTGGTGCCGTTGTCGACGTGGGCAATTTATGTGTCAGGTTTGCTTGAAGCGAACAATGCCGTTGCAGCAGGCGAAGGCTTGAAATTTTACATCAGTGTGATTCCGTATATTTTTTATGCATGGTCGGCGGTATTTTTGGTGCCATTGGTGATTTACAACTTGATTCCAATGTCGCCTGCGATGCGCCGCGCTGAAATGGCCGCCAAAACCAATCCACCTTTGCAAACCAATGTCGAAGAGTTGGAAGGCTCAGCCAAACCAGCTTTGTGGCATTTTTTCTTGCCCATTATTGTGATGATCGTTTTGACTTGGTATTTGGGCGATACTTTGCTGGGCGTGATGGGCGCGACCATTGTCACTTTGGTGGCGTATCGCATGGCAGGTTTGGGCAGCATTCCCGCTTTGTGCGAGCACTTTATGAAAGGTGTTAGCAGCATGGTCACTCCGATTGCCATCATTTTTGCAGCGTTTGTGTTGCAAGATGTGAACGAGCAATTGGGATTAGCACCTTACATCATTGAAAGTGCGAAACCTTTAATCAGTGCCAATTTGTTGCCAGTGATTACATTTGTGTTGTTGGCATTTTTAACTTTCACCACTGGTTCATTTTGGGGCATTTATGCTATTTCCATTCCCATCATCGTGCCTTTGGCGCAAGCATTGGATGCGAACATGGCTTTGACTTTGGGTGCGTTGATTTCGGCAGGTGGTTTTGGTAGCCATGCGTGTTTCTTCGGTGATTCAACGGTTTTGGAGTCGCGCGGTTGTGAGATTACGCCGATAGAACATGCGTTGACACAATTGCGTTATGTGATGATTAGCGCGGCCATCGCAGCGGTTTTGTTTGCGGTGATGCCATTTATCATGGCTTAAAAAAATAAGGATTTTGAATGAGAAAAGTCAGTGTGGCAATAACACAAATGTCTTGCTCTTGGGATGTAGAAGATAACATTCAAAAAGCAGAGGCATTGGTGCGAGAAGCGGCCTGTAAAGGCGCGAACATTGTGTTGTTGCAAGAATTGTTTGAGCGCAATTATTTTTGTCAAAAACACATTCCTGCTTATTTGAGTTTTGCTACGGCTACTGAAGAAAATCCTGCGGTGCAGCATTTTCAAGCCATCGCCCGCGAATTGAACGTGGTGTTGCCCATCAGTTTTTTTGAATTGGCAGGACAAACTTTGTTCAACACTGTGGCGGTGATTGATGCCGATGGCAGTGTGTTGGGAACATATCGCAAAAGCCATATTCCTGATGGACCCGGTTATAGCGAGAAATATTATTTTTCGCCCGGCGACACAGGATTCAAAGTCTGGGAAACTCAGTTTGGCAAAATCGGCGTGGGTATTTGTTGGGATCAATGGTTTCCTGAGTGTGCACGCGCGATGGCGTTGATGGGGGCGGAAATTTTGCTCTATCCAACGGCTATCGGTAGTGAGCCACACGACCCAACCATTTCGTCTAAACGTCATTGGCAACGTGTCCAACAAGGTCATGCAGGTGCGAACATTATGCCGTTGATTGCTTCGAATCGCATTGGCAAAGAAATTCAGGACGATTTTGACATTACGTTTTATGGCGGCTCGATGATTTGCGATCAGTTTGGTGAGATTGTGGCCGAAGGCGGGGACGAAGCAGGTGTGTGGGTGCATGAGTTTGATTTGGATGAAATTGCCAGTATGCGCCGAGCATGGGGCGTGTTTCGTGACCGCAGAACCGATTTTTATGCGCCTTTATTGAGCAAAGATGGCGTCCTGTAACAGATGGAATTGGCAGTCAAAGACATGACTTAATGTCATGTCTTTTTATTTTCAAATGGGCAAACCCAAGTTTTGAGCAGGTGCAAACTTAGTCAAAATCAGGCAAATGTGGTTTAATCAAACTTCTGTCGATTTTAACAATGAAGATGGCATGATGTTTCCGATTCAATACATAGAACCTGTTTTCAGGCCGCCTAGCGAAGCCAAATCATTGATTTTGCCTGTCACCAATGGTTGTTCTTGGAATGAATGTACGTTTTGTGACATGTACACACAGCCACAGAAAAAATTCCGTCCGTTTGCGCACGATGACATCGTTGCCAATTTAGAACGCATGAGCGCGTATCCTGTGCGGCGCGTGTTTTTGGCCGATGGCGATGCGATGGCTTTGTCGACCAAACGCTTGTTGGCGATTTTAGAAGCCATTCAAAAGCATTTGCCCAATGTTGAACGGGTTTCGAGCTATTGTTTGCCCAATAATGTGAAAAACAAATCTGTGGCAGAATTGAAAGAGTTACAGGACGCAGGTTTGGCCTTGGCTTATATCGGTTGTGAGTCGGGCGATGATGAGGTTTTGCGTTTGGTGAACAAATCTGAAACGTTTGCCAGTTCTTTGTCTTGTTTGGAAAAATTGGGCGAAGCAGGCATCAAGCGTTCAGTGATGATTTTGAACGGTTTGGGCGGTAAAAAATTATCACCGCAACATGCTTTGAATTCAGCCCGCTTGATGAATGCCGCACCGCCTGAATTTTTATCGACTTTGGTGGTGTCGTTTCCATTGGGTTTGGAGCGATTCAAAAGCCGTTATCCTGATTTTGAAATGTTGACGCAGCAAGAGTTGTTTTTAGAGTTGTATTATTTAATCAGCCAATTGGATTTGCCCAATACCGTTTTTCGCAGCGATCATGCATCTAATTATTTGGTGCTGAAAGGGCGATTAGGGCGTGATCAAGCACGATTGTTACAGCAATTGCAACACGCCATAGACAGCCCGCAATTGGCCAATTTGCGACCTGAATGGGCGCGCGGTTTGTAGTTTTTTTGTTTGGAAGGGGAAGAAAATGAATATGAGCATTGGTTTTGCCAATTGGGACGAAGCAGCGATTTTGACTGATTTGATTAACCAAGCTTATCGTGGTGAAACATCGTGGACGACTGAGCATGGCTTGATTACAGGGGCGCGCGTGAGTGAAGACGATGTGCGTCAGATGATTTTGGATGCCAAAGTGCAATTGTTGGTCTTGCGTGAAGGCGAGGATGCTGAAAACCAACGCACTGTTTTGGGCTGTATTGCCGCACAAGAAAAAGAGGGCTTTGCTTATTTGGGCATGTTTGCGATGGATCCAGAACGCCAAAATCAAGGTTTAGGCAAAGGCCTATTGGCAGGTGCGGAGCATTTTGCTCGTGGTTTTTGGCCACAAATCAAAGGCTGCAAAATGACTGTGATTACTGCGCGTGATACTTTGATTGCATATTATGTGCGTCGTGGTTACCAAGTTTCAGATGAATTAGAGCCTTTTCCTAGCGATGAAAGCGTGGGACAACCACAACAAGAATTGCAATTGGTGACTTTGTACAAATATTTTTTATAAATTGTTCAGCATCAATAAGCGTCCTGTAAATATGTTTACAGGACGCTTTTGTATAGCCTGAATCAATAAGTTGTCAGATGACAAACGGCATCGCTGCTACAATCGTAATATTGATTTTTAGATGAGCCTTGTAAAGGTTCAGGATAATCCACTTTAATCGAACGATGGTATGCTTGTTGGGCTTTTTCTTTGTCATGGTCAGACAGTTTTGCCCATTTGGCATTGTATTGTGCAATCCATTTTAAAGCCGCTTCCGATGTGGGCGCTAGGCTGCTGTGAGGGTGTTGTGCCAGTGTTTGATGCGTTTGTAAGGCCTCTGGTGCAATGAATAACGTATCTGAAAAACGGTCTATGAATGGTGTATTGTCGGTGCCATGAAACAAAGCGGCGCGATACCATTTGAATTGGTATTCGGCAAATTTGGCGTAAGGACTTTTGGCATAGCGTTGCTGGTATTGCTCCCAAAACAAAGCCCGTTTGGATAACTCAGACCATGGCAACACAATGGCAGCGTCATTGGTTGTTAAACTCAGGTTTTCTTGACCCAATTGTTGCATAAAAACTTTTTCATCTTCGGGCATGTATGGAGCAAAAATGTCTAATACATATTGCGGTGAGCGGCGCAAATGCATCATGCCTTCGCCGATGTAAAAATTGTCGATGTATTCTTGACCCAACCATTGTGACATTTGCTTCATGCGATCGTTAAGCTTAGGCCAAATGTCTTTTTGTTGTTGCAAACGGGCTTGGCGTTCGTCTGCGGTTTCTTCAGGATGGCCTTCGAGTGTCCATGAAAACTCATCCCACAAACCTTCTGTTTTGGGCGTGAGCTGTAAATCCAAAAAACGTTGGTACATGGCATAACTGTCTTCTAGCCATTGGTGGCGTGTGGCATTGTCCACTTCGGCAACACATTTTTTCAACGCTTGATTGACCACAGCCAAAGATTGCACTTCGCTGCGATTGGTAATGGCGCTCATTTGTAAGGGAATGTTTTCACAATGCGCAGGCAGCGCAACGGGTCTGGCAGATTGGGTATTAGGCGTTTTAATGGTGGCTGTATTGGAAGCAGAATTACTGGGTTGGCAGGCAGTTAGACCGAATAAGGCACACATACCGAGTAAGCGCAAAATAGCCATTCTATTCTCATCTTAAAATATTCAATCAAGATAGACATGGTAACAAAAAACACCCACATTTTCAGCTGTTAAAAACCAAGCGTCCTGTAAACTTTTACAGGACGCTTGGTCATTATGGCTGTGAATCTATTGTTAGATGGTGACAGTTTGATTGTTATTGCTGGTGTTGGCGCTGGTCAATTCGCTGATGGCAGTAGCCAAACGCTGAACGCCCAATTTGATGGTTGCCGCATCTGCACCACAGAAACTCAAACGAATGTCATAAGACGTATTGCCTTCGGTTGAGAATGGTTCGCCAGGTACAAAAGCCACTTTGTGTTTGACTGCAATCGGGAACAAAGTCATCGCAGGGCAATTTTTTGGCAATGAAATCCACAAGAACATGCCGCCTTCAGGCTCAGTGAACGTTACGCCTTCAGGCATGTATTCGTGCAAAGCCTCAACCATCGCCATGCGCTGCTCAAAATATGCATCGCGAATGGTTTGGATGTGTTCATCCAAAGGGTTGTCTTGCATGTATTGCGCCATAATGCGTTGGTTGAAAATCGGCGTGTGCAAGTCAGACGCTTGTTTTGCGGTCACCAAACGCTCCATAATCGCAGGATTGGCAACCATCCAACCCAAACGCAAGCCGGGCGCGCACACTTTGGAGAATGAACCCAATAACACCACATTGTCAGGTGCAAACGCATACACGTTTGGCAAATGTTCGCCAATAAAACGCAATTCGCCATAAGGGTCGTCTTCAACCATCACATTGCCGCTGCGCTGTAAATATTCGCCCAACGCTTGGCGGCTTTGTAAACTGTAAGTCAAGCCAGTTGGATTTTGGAAATTAGGGATGCCATAAAAGAATTTCGCATCTGTGCGTTGCATTTCTTGTTCTAAAGCAGGCAAATCAATGCCGTCTTGGCTCAAATCCACTTCTTGAAAACGTGGTTGGAACATTTGAAAAGCTTGAATCGCGCCCAAATAACTAGGGCGTTCCAAACACACATAATCGTTTTTGTTCAAAAACACTTTGCCGAGTAAATCCAAAGCTTGTTGTGAACCTGTGGTGATTAAAATGCGATTGACATCTACGTTCACACCGCGAGCAGCGTAGCGTGCTGCGATCATTTCACGCAAAGGCAAATAGCCTTCGGTGGTGGAATATTGCAATGAATTGGCGCCATCGTTTGCCAACACTTTGTCAGAGGCTTCTTGAAGGGCTTTGACAGGGAAGAAGGTTTTGTTTGGCAAGCCGCCCGCAAACGAAATGATGTCTTCGCTTTGGGTCAGTTTCAAGATTTCACGGATGAAAGATTTCGGCGTGTTGTTACTGGCATCTGAAAAACGATAATTCATGGCGTATCCTGTTGCAATGTGGGACGCAAGAGCGTTAAGTCAATAAGATTGTTGAGTATACGCCTGTCAAATGCTTTTCGGGAATAGGCAAAATCATTTGCTTGAGTCAGTCGGAGATTTTTTTGTGTTTTAAAATGCTCAATGTGTAATAAATTGGCTGAAAGTGGCAATTTAGACTGGGCTTTGGCGCGGTTTTTTGGTAATCTAGAAGGCTGAGCTGAACGCTTTTTGTGTTCACTTTGGCACCGATGAAAACCTTTTTCAGAAAGTGTCTGTCATGAATCTTCAACAATCTTTTCAAGTACAAGATTTCCGTTATGAAGTGCGTTTGTATCACGGAGAATTGTCTTTTGCCTTACTCAATCGCCCGCGTCGTGTGCGCATTCCCAAAGCCGATGATTGGATTAATTTCATGGACGATGAAATCTATGAAGACGTGGCTTATCAAGTGCCTGTTTGGCAGGTTTTAAAACACGTTGTGGGAATTGTGCAAGCGTGGTTGCGCCGTTATCGTGTGCGCTACTTCACTTTCAATGCTGCTACTGTGCGCAAAATTCAAGTGTATGAGCGTTTATTACAACGCTATTTGCCCGATGATTATGCTTATTCATTCGATTTTAATGCGTTTCATGTTTATATCGTAGAAGCGTCCTGAAACTTTGCTTAAGCCAACTTTGATTGCATTTTCCAGAGCTTCGCTTCAAAATCCTGTTCAAGCCATTTGATAAATAGCAAATAATGCTTGAAAACGCGTGGCGCATCATCAAAGAAGCACTGTTGGCGCAAGGTGAATGATTTATATTGGTGGCTGGTTTCATTCTCAACCAGCATATTCAAAGGACAAATCATGGAGTTACACAGCAATTTGTATTACAAACATCCCAATACCAACACCATGGATGTGTTGGATGCTTTGTTTTTGAGTGCCAAAGACAACGAAGCGGCTTGGTTGGCTTTGGCGGCACAGTTGAATGCCGAACAAGGTGCGAGTTTGGCGCAAGAGTTGTGGTCACAAGTGGATGAGCCTGAATTTGATTTGAATCCAGAAAGCAGTTATCGCCATGAAGGTTATAGCATCGCCCATTTTGTGCATGGCTCTATGGGCGATGAAAACATGGAAGCGATTTTAGAATTTTTACTAGCCTTGTTGCCAGACATTCAAGCCCAAGCATGGGGTTGTGGCGATGACGATCCGTGGGAATTTTGGTTCAAATTCAATGAACAAGGTCAATTGGTGCGTAAAGACGATGAGCCTTATCAAGACGAAGAAGAAGACGAACACATTCAAGCAACCATTTATGCATGGTGGCACAAGGGTTTGCCTGAGAGCATCAAAGAAGGCTTTTTGAATGAAACCGATGCAGCTGATTCGCAAAACACATTTTAAAGCCTTGGTGTTTATCAAAGCGTCCTGTAACAGTTTACAGGACGCTTTTGTGTTGTTTTTGCTTATGCAAATGTGTTTAGCCAAACTTTTGTTTCATTTGTTGCAAATACTCAAATAACTCATTCAAATTGTAAAACGGTGCGACCAGCGGAATGTACAAAGTGCGGTTTTCATAATGCGGCGGTTTACTTTTAATCGCTGCAACGGCACCGTCTTTGGCATAATCAAACATTACAATGTCTTGCCATGGAAAAAATTCTTGCTGCATGCAGCCTTGTTTCAGACCATTGTCAATATTAGGGTTGTGCCAAGATTGCATTTGGATGCCAGTTGAATCAATGCGCATCCATTCGCCGCCTTGTGCATCAATGCGTTGTTGTTTGGTTAAGGTGTCTTGATGAGCAAGGGCGCAAAGAATAGTGAAACCGACCAACAATGCGCTCACAATCCATTGACCCCAATGCCAACTGCTCGTAAACATCGTCACAATCAACCGCAGACTGATGGTATAAGCCAAACTGAATAAGATGGTGCTGACATACAAAGGCATGCGCATCGAATCCAAAGGGGCGATTACCGTTGCATAAGGTGTGACGACATGGCTTTCAGGTCGCATTTTCATACTGGCATAATCTATTGCCCATACCAAGATGAGTAAGGCGGGAATGAAGCCCCATTCTAAAAACACCAACAAGGGCGACTGCCATGATTGGGGCACCACATAAGGCCAAAACAACAGCGCCAAAAATAAAATCAGCATAAAGCGCCGAACATAGCCATCGAATGATTGGACTTTGGCTTTGAAAAATAAAAACAAACCAATGACCAGCACGGTTTTCAAAAAAACACTTAAGCCACCGAAATAAGACACCATTGCCAAAAGGCTGTTAAGCGTGATTAAAGCAGGCCAAGAAGGGGTGGGTTTGAGGTGAAAATGGTGTGACAACATGGCGGCTCAATTTTTAAGGATTAATTAAATCAGCGTCCTGTAAAACTTTACAGGACGCTGATGATTGATGGTGACAGTCGTTTAAGTCAAAGCAATTCTTATTGTCCTTTGACCATTTGCATGATTTTGCCCATGTCCAAAGTTTTGGATTGTTGGCGGATTTGTTCTTGGTATTGCGGTTGGATGGACACGCCTTCTTGTACCAAGCGCGCGTAAGTGTCTTTCAAAACCGAAGTGCTGAATTGGCGACCGCCTGCGTAATACTCTTTGGCAACGTGTCCGAGTGCATAAGTCGAGGCAAAACTCATGCCCGAGCTGATGGCTTGATTGCCCGCTTTGCCGACCACATTGGTCAAAGTTTTGCCCAATTTGCCGCCCAAACTGTTGCGTAGTGTACCCAAAACCGTACCCAACAATTTGATGCCAGCTTGCTCTAAGTATTGCGATGTCACACCCACGCCCATCGCAGTGAGCAAATCTTTGATATGCCCTTTGTCCAAATCATAGCCAAACTCTTGTCCAATGCTGTATACCAAGCGCATTTGTAATGGAATAATCGCCATGCTGGCTGCCGTTTGTGGCAACAATTCCAAAGCACCATTAATGACAGAAGCTTTTAAAATGCGAGAATTGATGGCCGCTTCTAAATCGGTATCGATGCGTTTGAGTGGGCTTGGAGAAGTGGGCGCTTGATTGAGCGTGGTGCCTGCTAACGATACTTGGTTGACCGCATTGTGAAAAATATCTTGGTTTTGTGGCGAAATCTGCGTATTGCCAATGTCTGAGGCATGGCTTTCAATGTCAACTGGATTATTAATCCCAAAAGCATCTTTTAACTGTTGTAAAAATATTTGCTCGGCAGTGCTGATGTTGCCATCGGCTTCACACACGCCCACAGCCATTTCATATGCCAACATCTTGGAACCATCACTGTTCAATTGCGCGGCTAAGTCTTGCAATTGTGTCAATTGGCGCAATACGGCTTGGTCGATTTGTAGCAGTTGCACTTGATTGTCTAAGCCTAGACTCGAAGCAATGGTACTCAATTGCTTGCGCTCGCTGCTGTGTTTGGAACCATCGGCAAATGCTGCCATGACGGCGATGGTCATGATGGCTTGGTTTTCTTGTTCGGTCATGGAATACTCCTGTGGCTGAAAGTCGAAAAAAGGGAAGCGCAAAAAATTTAAATTGCATATTAACGTGTAAAAAGCCATTGCTGGCAATGTTTTGCAATATTTTTCATGCAAAAGACAGAATATTGCGCTCAATGTGAGCAGATAGTGACAAATTGCGAATGGCGTGGAGCGTAGGGTGTTTCTGAGGCTAGGGTAAATGTGAACGAGTATGTTTTTATACAATTAAAAAAGCGTCCTGTAAATGTTTACAGGACGCTTGATATTGACATATAGCGATTACAAAGTTGCATTTAAGGCTTGTTGGATGTCATTCCAAATGTCTTCCACATCTTCAATGCCAATGGAAAAACGCAGCAAACCTTCACGAATGCCCAACGCATCTTTGACTTCGGTACTCATGCCGCTGTGCGATTGGCTGGCGCTGTGGTTGACCAAGCTTTCTACGCCGCCTAAGCTCGGTGCCATGAGCAACATGTCCAAGGCTTTGATGACTTGGTTAGAGGCTTCACGAGTATTGTTTTTCAAATATACTGACACCACGCCACCAAAACCATTCATTTGGGTTTGCGCCAAAGCATGGTGTTCATGAGTTGGTAAGCCCGGATAAAATACTTTTTCTACCGCAGCGTGTGTTTGCAAGCGTTCGGCAATGATTTGGGCATTGAGCAGATGTCTGTCCATGCGCACGCTCAAGGTTTTGATGCCTCGTAAGACAAACGCACAATCCATAGGTGCGGCAATGGAACCTGTCATGATTTGCATATTGCGCATGCGTTTGGCCAAAGCAGCGTCCTTAACCACCACAATGCCCATGGTCACATCAGAATGGCCGCACAAATATTTGGTGGCGGAATGAAACACCACATCCACGCCCAAAGTGATGGGCTGCTGTAAATAAGGCGTGGCAAAAGTGTTGTCAAAGCCTACCGACGCGCCGTATTGGTGCGCCAAAGTGCAAATGGCTTGAATATCCACCAAGCGCAAAAGCGGATTGCTTGGCGATTCTAGCCACACCAAAGCAGGTTTGTGTTGTTGCAATAAAGGCTCGACTTGGCTCAATTCGGTCAAATTGGCAAACACGACTTGGATGCCCCAATGTGCGTACACATCGACCAGCAAATCATACGCGCCGCCGTAAATGTCTTGCACTGCTAAAATGGTGTCGCCGGGTTTTAAAATCGTGCGCCAAATACAATCAATGCCACCCATGCCACTGGCAAATGCCATACCGCTATGACCTTTTTCCAAAGCCGCCATCGTGTCTTCTAAGACTTGGCGAGTTGGGTTGGAGACGCGGGCATAACGAAACGGGGTATTTTCACCGATTTCCTTTAAAGCAAACATTGAGTTTTGGTAAATCGGTGGCATGATGGCGCGGTTGTGGTCATCAGGATCGTAACTGCTGTGTATGGCTTCGGTGGCAAATTTCATGTTCCAACTTTCGCATCAACATCGTTCAAAGAAATGTTTATCATAAACCTTATTGCATATCTTGGCTAAGGCTTAGAAGCCATAAGCTCATGCTTAAATGGTCTGAAATCGACAATTAAAGAGAAACTATCGACTATTAAAGCCTACTAATTTGCTCAACTATTTTTGCTATTGCTATACTAGCGCGGAGTTTATGCCAGAGTAGTCCCGATTTTGATTGAAATCGGCTATTTTGAGCCCATATTAAAAAGCCGCACGCATCATATCATAAAGGTTCATCATTCATGAATGCTATTCCTGACGTACAAAGCAGCGTCGACAGCCGCAATTTGCCGATTCAACAAGTAGGCATTAAAAATTTGCGTTTCCCGATTCATATCGCAACAGCAAGTGGTCCGCAAACCACTGTTGCGAATTTGACCATGACTGTATTTTTGCCTGCTGACCAAAAAGGCACGCACATGTCACGTTTTGTGCAATTGATGGAAGATGAAGCACAAACGGTTTTGGATGCAGCGCAATTACAGCGTTTGACGCAAGACATGTTACAACGCTTGGATTCACATTCAGGCCGCTTGGATATGTCGTTTCCTTATTTTCGCAGTAAAACCGCACCGATTTCAGGCATTAAAAGCTTGTTAGATTACGATGTGCGTGTGGTGGGTGAAATCAAAGACGGTCAATACCAATCGCAATTGCAAGTGTTGATTCCTGTGACCAGCTTGTGCCCATGTTCCAAAGAAATTTCACAATATGGCGCGCACAACCAACGCTCACACGTGACCATCAATTTGACTCACACAGGCGGTATTCAAGTGGATGAATTGATTGATATTGTGGAAGAACAAGCGTCTTGTCAATTGTATGGTTTGTTAAAACGTCCTGATGAAAAATATGTGACCGAACGTGCTTATGAAAATCCAAAATTCGTAGAAGACATGGTGCGTGATGTGGCAGCGACTTTGCGTGACGATGAGCGTGTGCTGGCGTTCACAGTGGAAAGTGAAAACTTTGAATCCATCCACAACCATTCCGCTTATGCGGTGATTCAATATCCATAATATGGATTGAATGCTTTCAAAGCATTGAAGCGTCCTGTAAAGCTTACAGGACGCTTTTTTAACGCCATGAGTGATGTGAATGATGGTGTTACAATCGTTCATATTTTATGAATGATTTTTGAGTGAGAACGATGGCAAGCCAAGAAGATTTTTTGCAATACCAAGCTCCAACCAATCCGCATCCTTATTTACTCAATGTTGAAAAAGCCGAAGGTTTGTATATTTACACCACCGATGGCAAACGCTATATGGACATGATTGCAGGCGTGTCTGTGAACAATATAGGACATCGCCATCCCAAGGTGGTTGATGCGATTAAATGCCAAGTGGATCAATATTTGCACGTGATGGTGTATGGCGAATTCATTCAAGAAGCGCCTGTGGCATTTTCTAAAAAATTGGCATCTATGTTGCCTGCATCGCTCAATTGCGTGTATTCGGTCAATTCAGGTACCGAAGCGAATGAAGCGGCTTTGAAGCTTGCTAAACGCATTACAGGCCGCTCGCAATTGTTGGCGTTTAAAGGTTCGTACCATGGCAATACACATGGCTCTTTGTCGGTGTCTGCCAATGAAAGCAAAAAAATCCCATTCAAACCCTTGCTGCCAGATGTGCATTTTTTAGAACACAATGACATGGCTGCGTTGCAATACATTACTGAAAAAACCGCAGGTGTGATTTTGGAAACGGTGCAAGGCGATGCTGGTGTGCGCGTGTCGTCGCCTGAATTTTTGCATGCTTTGCGTCAGCGTTGTAATGAGGTCGGAGCGCAATTGATTTTCGATGAAATCCAATGTGGCATGGGGCGCACAGGCAAAATGTTTGCGTTTGAACACAGCGGTGTGGTGCCTGATATTTTGACTTTGGGCAAGGCTTTGGGCGGTGGCTTGCCTATTGGCGCTTTGGTATCGTCTTATGAAAACATGCAATTGTTCACCCACGACCCCATGTTAGGGCACATCACCACTTTCGGCGGCAATCCTGTGATTGCAGCAAGTGCATTGGCGACTTTGAATGTGTTTGAAGAGGATATTGATTTTGTGGAAGTTGAGCGTTTGGGGCAATTACTGGAAGACTTAATCAGTCAAAATCCTGAAATTCTTGCCATTCGCCGTATTGGTATGATGTTTGCTTTTGATATGGCATCGGCTGAGCGTGTGACCAAAGTGGTGTTGAAATGCTTGGAAGAAGGTTTGATTAGTTTTTGGTTTTTGTCGCATCCGTATAGTTTCCGTTTGTCGCCACCTGTCAACATTACCGAAAACCAAATCCGAAAAGCGGCAGACATTATCTTAAATGCGATTGCTATGACTCGATAGACTATTTAGATTGATATGAATCCCATCTCAAATCGGTGGGATTTTTTTGTTATTAAGCATAAAAAAATACCACCTGTTAAGTAGGTGGCATGCATTGAGTCAATTTATTTTGCAGATAAATTGGTATGACAACCACCTGCAATTTTACTGATTTTGAATACTTGGTTACGAGAATCTGTAAAGTCTTTGGTGATGCAGCTAATCAAAGTCTCTGCTTGGTATTTACCGTCTAAGCTTTTGATAACATATTTGGCATATTCTGAGCGTTCAGATGCTGAAGCTTTGGACCAATCATTGCTGCTGCTGTTAGAGGTAATCGGTGCTGCAATCAATGATGCGGATGCCAAAAGCATCGGTACTAAAACTAAAAATTTCATGATGGATTTTTATAATGTGGAATTGTTGATATGTTATAAATATATTACAAATGAGTATTTTTGTAAATAGAATAGATACGTTATATTGGTTAATTGGTGGTTTTATGATTTTATCTTGCAAATATGAAAATTTTTTTGAAATTTTATATTTTATTTAGAATAGATTGTTTTGAATTAAATATTTCAATATATGAATGGATTTTGGATTTGATATAGATAGAACAACATCTGGTTTCACTTTGTGAAATAGATGATGTTCTATCCATAGGCATTGATTGTGGCAAGACTGGATAAAGGCGTTGCTTTAAATATTGTGTTAAGGCTTTTTGGGTGTATGTTTGTTTTTTAAATGTTGAATGTGGTCATTTTGAGTTTTACGGGTATTGGGTTTTCTTATTGCCTGTATTTTATGGTGTATGGCGGATATTTCTGCGGTTGAAAATACTGTTTTTTGATGTTGCTGAATATAAGAAACCACTTCATTAAAATACAAAACATTTTGAATACGAGGCTGTTTAAATTTGGCTTTTTCGTGAAATGCAATGATGGAGTGGACGGTAGAGGGCTTTAAATTAAGGCTTTCAATCAATGTTTGTGTGTGTTTGTAATTTTGGCGCAAGGGATTTTGAAATGAAAAGGATTGAGTGGGAAACTTTTGTGTCCATTGGGCTTGATGTGACTCGCCAAAAATCCAACCTTGCATGTTTTTGGTTTCAATGACAAACAATCCAAAAGGGCTTAAAACAATATGGTCGATTTGGGTCGTGCCATCGTCGGTAGGTAAAGTCACATTGTTGAGAACTTGGTATTTTTTAGTGCCAAGCTTACGTAAATGTAATTTTAATAAATTTTCGCCTATGGCACCTTTACCAGCAGGCGATTTGATTTTTTTGAAGATGGTCATGCAGATGAGCAGAACCAAAATGATGATAAAAGCAATGGATAAGCTAGAAAGAAGATGGTCAGTCAACATGATGTCTCTTTTGCCATGATTAAGATGGCGGCAATGTAACATTGCTGTGTTAGCGGCTCAATATAAAATCTTCTTGTCTTTCAGATTTTTTATAAGCCAAGTTAAAAGTAAAATATGGTGAAGTATGTGTAAGATGCATGCTGATTCACTCAATCAAACCATGATGCTTGAATATTGAATTGGAATCTGATGAATATTTATAGTGTATTGGTGTGAGCGGATTGAAGCTTTGCTCATAAATAGTTTACAGGCCGCTAAGATACATCATATGGTTTTATTGGTCTCTTTACTGGACGCTTTAAAGGGTTTCCAGTACAGTCCATGCCTTTGTTGAATTTCAACATTCAGTAGTTTTGGTAGCTGGCACCATCCTACATTGCTCTTCAGTCAGCACTACCATAGATACCAAATTAATGACTCAATTCTCTGAACTCGGCCTTGCCGAACCTATCTTGCGCGCGGTTTCTGAACAAGGTTATACCACACCCTCTCCCGTACAAGCTGAGGCGATTCCTGCCATCATTGCGGGGCGAGATGTGATGGCAGCAGCCCAAACAGGCACAGGTAAAACGGCTGGTTTTACTTTGCCTATGTTACAACGCTTATTAGATGGACAACCTGCTCATGCCAATCGTTGCCGCGCGTTGGTATTAACACCAACGCGTGAGTTGGCTGCACAAATTGGTGAAAATGTCACCGCATATAGCAAGTACTTAGATTTAAAAGCGGCTGTGGTTTATGGCGGCGTGAGTATCAATCCGCAAATGCGTGCATTGCGTCGAGGCGTGGATGTGTTGGTGGCATGTCCAGGCCGCTTGCTGGATTTGTACCAACAAAATGCAGTGCGTTTTGATCAAGTAGAATTTTTAGTGTTGGATGAAGCCGATCGTATGCTCGATATGGGTTTTATTCATGACATTAAAAAGGTTTTGGCTTTGCTGCCGAATCAGCGTCAAAACTTATTATTTTCAGCAACATTTTCATCAGAAATTCGGGATTTGGCTCGTGCTTTGGTACATGACCCAATCGAAATTGACGTCAGTCCACGAAACAGCACTGCTCATACGGTAGCGCAGTGGGTGATTCCTGCGGATAAAAAACGCAAGCCAGCGATGTTGGCCAATTTATTGCAGACCAATCAGTGGCAGCAAGTCTTGGTATTTATGCGCACCAAACATGGTGCCAACCGTTTGGCAACTTATCTGAATGAAGAAGGCATTACCGCTATGGCCATTCATGGTAATAAAAGCCAAGGCGCTCGTACTCGTGCCTTAGCAGAATTTAAAAGCGGTGATATTCGTGTCTTGGTGGCAACCGATATTGCTGCACGTGGCTTAGACATTGAACAGTTGCCACATGTTGTCAATTTTGAATTGCCAAATGTAGCCGCTGATTATGTTCACCGTATTGGTCGTACAGGTCGTGCAGGTGCCAGTGGTGAAGCCATTTCTTTGGTATGTGCGGAAGAGCTGGAAGATTTAGAAGGTATTGAAGGTTTGATTGGTAATATCATTGAGCGTCGTGAGTTACAAGGCTTCAAGCCACAAGTGGCTTTGCCTATTTCTCGTCCTCGTAAGCCAAAAAAACCAAAAAAATTAAAGCAGCCGAAAGAAAACCATCATGTTGTTGAGCGTGAGAATGTTACTGAACAAAAACCACGAACACCTCGTCATGCTAAAAAACCAAACACGCTTAAAAAAGATGGTGTGACTTCTAAGCGTGAGGGAGAGCGTAGCGAAAGCCACAAACGGGCAGCAGTCAGCGTTTCTCAAACTCGTTCGAAGCCAGCAAAAGATGGCACGCCGCATCAGCGTCGTCATACTGCCAAAACCACTCATGCTCGACCTAAGTCTAAGTAAGTGATGGATTTTTTGATTTGTTTTTAAGGAAGAGGGTCAGGGACTAGGAATTTAAGTAAAAAAGTTTAGCACTTATATCTCAGTTTGTTGTCCTGAATCTATAAAACAAGCCTCATCAAATAATGCTGTTATCTCTTTTTAGGAATAGCAGCATTATTTATATTGATAATTTTATAATCAGTATGGGGTCATCTCCAGTCCGATACTTTGCCATTGTGCATGTGGTAAGGCTTTGAACAAGTTACCCTAATAATTTTAATTTATGATAAGTTTATAGGGTATTTGTTGTCTGTTACCCTAAACTTGATGCGCAGTCCAGCATATTGCAGAACATTCCAGCGTGTGAAATTAGCCTGAAACCCAATAAAAACAAGGGCTACCAGCATAACTGATAACCCTTGATTACTGCATTTGGTGGAGGCGGGGTCTTTCGTACTTTATATTTAATATATTGATTTATATAATTAAAGTTTGAAATCAGTTTTTATCTTGCCCCCAATTTTGCCCCCAAAATTAAAATGTGAAGATAATTATAATTTTGATAAATAACTTATATGAAATAGTAAATAAAACATTACTTAGTTTTTATAAGTTGTATTGCAATATGGATGAGTTAACTGAGCATTATCAATAACTCCTTTTCCTCCATCTTGCCTACGTTGTATGTGGTCAATAGAAATTGATTTTTGATGAAGTATTCCATTACAGATTTTACATCTTACGGCAGTTGGAAGGGCGTCTCGTAAAAAACTTCCACTCTTTATACTTTTAGAAAAACTATTACCTATTTCAAAATCATTATCTAATTGGGGAATACTGTTTTGGATAATATATTGAAAATTTGGATTTTGATTAACTTTTTCTAAAATATCTGTAATAGAAATTTGTTTCTCTAAGGAGTCGAGAATATATATGTAGAAATGTAAAAGTGGTTCAATGGCTTTATTTGATTGACGTGATTTTCGACCAATTTGTTGGATAATATGTTCAGAAGAATAAAGGGCTTTTTCGAAGTTTTCTCGATGCTCAGTGAAGCTTTTCTGCTTTTTCTGCTCAATTAAATATTTAGTGAAGGCAATAATAGAATTAAAAGAGCTTACTCGAAAATTCCCCATAGAACTGTAAATATAAATAGCTGGATGTAATCCAAGTGAAGAAGGATGATTTGAGTTGACAGCGTTAAGTATTTTTTTAATATCTTTTAAAGCTTTTAATGTCAATGTTCCATCAGTATCATCATTTTTATCATCTACTTTTAATGTTGTGAGTAAGTCGAATATCATACTTAATGAATTGCTAGCATGATTTTTACCACCTAAAGGTAAATCTAAAGTTTTGATTGGAGTAACTAATGCTGGATGAAAAATAAGCTGGTTGATTTCTTGAGCTTCAATTTTAATTTCTTCTGATTTTCCTTGAAATTTATCCCAATATCTATGTCCTTGACCCCCTCTTAAAATAGCTCTAGCACATAAACCGATAGGTTTTCTCCTTGTTTTGAGAATACTCATCTCAGTATCACTAATTGGAGTAGATTTTTGATTAATTTTAAAGAAACTATCTTCAGCTTTTTTAGCATCCCCATCCACCCACTGTAGTTGAATAGCGCGGGTGCCAAAATTTTTGAGTCTACTTTGAATTTGTTTAGGTGCATTTGCTTGGTCAAATAAAGCATCTTCAAATGATTTAAAGGAGCCAATTTCTTTATTAATTAATTCTCTTGCCTTTACTGCGATTTTTATTTGTTCTTCTGGAATCGCATTATCAAAAAATTTTCGAGAAATTTTACCATCGCCATAATCATCATTAACCCACGCCGCTATAGCACTTATGCGATGAGCCCCATCAATTACAAATGTATAGCTATCAGCATATTTCCAAAGAATAATTGCAGGGATTAAATCACCATCAAGGAAGCTAGCGACCAAGTCTTTAACCTTTTCTACATCCCATTCATTTGTTTCTCGTTGAAAATCTGGTTTTCTTAAAGAGGCAAAAAAGAAGCCGGGTATACTAAAGTCATTATATCCAAGAGTAGTTTTATGTGGTCCTTGAGACATTTGAGCTTGATCTTGAATTTCGAAATCATCTCGTCCGATTAATGCATCTAAAAATAAATTTTGTGACATATGAAGTATCTTAAAGTATTTAAAATGAAATAGCTTTTTACAAATTATGTTGCGTAAAAGCACCCTAATTATTCTTATATCATAATATATTTAAGTAGTGAATTATTTACTTTTTTATTGTTTGCTAACTGAAAATTAAAAACTAGGCAATCATAATAAAGAGAGAAAATTTAGCTATACCTGCGAAATATGATATTCATTGGTTGGTCTGCCATTTACTAAATTTTTAGTAAAAATCGTCAAATCTTGATCTCCAATAAACTCATACTTTGCCATTGGATTTTTAATCCATTTAAAGATGGGCTAACTCAAACTTTTATAAGTTCTATACGCGCGTGGTTATTGGGTTTTGGATGAATTTGATGTGAAATAGGTATAGGTCAAAATCGGCATGAAATAGCTATATGAAGTGATCCATGAATTCCTACATTTTATAAGTTCTATACGCGCACATGAGAGGCTCAATCAGTCAGTGAAAAGGGTGTTCTTATGAACAAAGGTATTGTGATATCACAACTCCTGAATGTGTAGGTGCAGGCAATTGGCCAAATGAAAATATATGTTGAATTCAAAACTTTTATAAGTTCCATACGCGCGTGGATATTGGGTTACGTCAATTTGACGTATCGGAAAAACATATAATTTTAATGCTTCACACATAGCTAGCATGAGGTCAATTGATTATAGGTTTTCCTCAGAATTGGGGAAAAGGGTACATGGCTTTCTTACACCTGAATTCAAACATTTTATAAGTTTTATACGCGTGTGTATAAAGGCTTTTAGTCGTTTCTATATGAATCACTTTTAGTTTTGGTAAGTATGGCTTTAAGTGGCAGCCCTGTAAGCCCAAAAAACATATTTATGTTGCAAGCGATTGATTTTACCGTTGACCGTCAATTTGACGGTCAGCGATATGCTGCCTTTTTGGTGTTTTCCGAGAGCGATTTCTTCACTTCGGGAGAGCGATTTTTAGCGTTCGCGGTAGCGATTTCTAGTGTGTTAATAGGCACTATAATGACCGTCAAATTGACGGTCTGCGGTGAAATTGACATTTGCCATATATGGCCATTACTGCCAAGTCAATTGAATGACAAATATGCCTTGGATGTAGGCATCTGTTAACCATGTTATTTTGCTCACCAAATTTGGTGAGCAAATACAGATGTAGTTTTGTGACAGTTAAAACCTTTTTTCATTCTATTATGAAAGCGGCTACTAAAACATTAGTAACCGATGTCGTCCTTTGCTGTGTCATTGCTCTTGTGATGGCATTTTGATAATGGTGTCTGGGCGGCTATTTTAGGCAGTAAGGCGCATTTTGTTGGTACAGGGATACTTTGCCATTGCTTTGCCTTAAATCGCCTGTATGCGGTTTATTTCATCCATTGGCTTAAGCGTCCTGTAAACATTCCAGCATAGTGCTGTTTTGGTCGGTGCTATCTCTTGCCAGTTCGCAGCAATGTGCATATGTGTAAAAAAGTGGTGGTCACAGTGGTCACAGTGGTCACACGCCCATGAAAGCCTTGCCAGTAAAGGATTTAGCTGTGACCACTATTTTTTATTTAGTGGTCACACTTTCATTTTAGTGGTCACACTTGCCAAATCTGTGACCACTGTGTGACCACTGTGTGACCACTCATTTAGCCAGTGAAAAAATAATGATATTTCTCAATATATTGATATGTAAGGATATTGTTTATTTTTTAATAAGGTGTGACCACTGTGACCACTGTGACCACCACTTTTTACGCATGTGTAACATTGATTGACGGCAAACAGTCGGCAATAAAAAACCGCCCATTGTGGACGGTTGCTTGTTTTATTCTTCTTCATGGTCGGGCGGTGCTGAACCTTCAAAAACAAAATAACGCTTAACCTCACCGTTAAACCGCTTTCTTGTGGTTTTATGTTTACCACTTGGCACAATCAGCCAGCCTATGCCGTCCAGTACAGTTACCACCTTATGGCGGTCAAAGTCTTGGCTAATTTCAGCATCAAAGACACCTGTTAAAACGTAATACATGGGTGCTTTTTCGCCCCGTTCTTCTCTTAAGCCAGCAAAATTAGGCGGTGTATGTTCGTGGTTGTTGGCTCTATTCAGCGATACAAAACGATTGTAGGCGGCTTGCTCAAAAAAGACAGACGCTTGTTCTATGATACGCTTCTCTTCATAGTTGCCTGTGCCACTTCTTGCAATCCAATCGTTTAAACACTGTTTAATGCTTTGCATTGCATCATCATGGCTCATGGGCAATAGTTTGGCATCAATCGCCAGCATCAAGGTAGCTGCCACCAATGCAAAGCGGTTTGCAATGCGTCCAGCTTGATTACCCATGTTTGGCAGTGTGGCTTTGAATGTGTCGGTATATTGCTTGGCCAATTCGGTCACAAGGTCGCTATGTTGCAAAATATACTTAACAAACGCCACCCCCGCCCCGCCATAATTGTGCAATACGGCATCATTCAAGTGCTCTGCCATGTCTTTGCCTGTGCCAAAGCCGTGTAAGGTATCAAAAACGCCCAAGCCTTTGCCAGCATTGGCAGGAATGGACGGTAAACGGGTTTCTTGTCCAGCTTGCCATTGAAAGCGTCCGCCACGCTCTACATAGCCGCTTATGCTCTTTTCAC
>NZ_KB908027.1 GCF_000382305.1 Vitreoscilla stercoraria DSM 513 | reverse complement strand
TTATGTTTAATCTCTAAGCTTACTATTTAATTTCTGGTCTGCTTCTCAAAGAAAAAGAGCGAGAAATGATTAAAAATCATATCTTGTCTTTACTTCTTTAGCAGTGTGAGGCTCTTCGCACTCACACTTATCGGTAATCTGTTTTTTAAAGAGCTGTGCTGTGAAACTTGTGAAGCTGACCGTTTGGTCTGTTTCGTTTCTGTCTCAGCAGCGAAGAAACCGAATATTACAGAAACACCGAAAACCCGTCAACACCTAATTGTAAAAATATGACTATAAAAACACAATGCTATTGAATTTAAATAAAATTATTTTCAAATAGATTCCAAAATCATTCTAAAAAGTATCAAAGTTCACTCAATACTCACTTCATCACACACTTAACTGAAAAAGCACGGCCAAACCAAATCTACAATCAAACTCACCATATCCCATATCAAAGCGTCCTGTAATCCATGAAAACGTTCTTTGGTGTCATATACTATTTGTCATGTTATTACAGGCATTGACTCTCTAAAATATACAATACATCTTCCCGACATGAACAAAATGATACAACTCATCCCATAAAGCCACCTTGTCAAAGATGAAAATATATCGCTATGATGGTTTGCACTTTAAGATAGATGCGTAGCATCGGTCTTAATACAATATTCCATATCATTTTCAAAAAGAGGTCTTGCATGAACCAAGCCGAACACATTAATCAATGGTTAGATGCTCACAATATTACTGAAATCGAGTGTTTGGTACCTGACATGAGCGGTACTGCTCGCGGCAAAATCATTCCACGCCACAAATACAATCCAGCAGAAGGCATCCGCATGGCCGAAGCTGTGTTCACCCAAACAGTAACAGGTGACTTTCCCGAAGAGGATTTTACCGATGTTGCCGATAACGACATGCGTTTGATTCCAGACCCATCTTCGTTGTGCTTGGTGCCATGGGCCAAAGATCCCACTGCTGCCATCATTCATGATGCTTACAATTTCAAAGGTGAGCCAATTGAAATTGCGCCACGCAATGTTTTAAAACGGGTTTTAAAAGCTTATGCTGATTTGGGCTTAAAGCCGATTATTGCGCCTGAGATGGAGTTTTATTTGGTGCAAATTCAGCCTGACGAAGATTTGCCATTGGCGCCGCCTGTGGGTCGTACTCGCCGTACCGAAGCAGGCCGCCAAAGTTTCAGTATTGATGCCATGAATGAATATGGCGATATTTTTGATGTGATGTACGATTGGTGTGAGATACAAAACATTGCTTTGGACACATTGATTCATGAAATGGGTCCTGCTCAAATGGAAATCAACTTGGATCATGGTGATCCGCTGGATTTGGCTGACCAAGTGTTTTTATTCAAGCGCACCATTCGCGAAGTGGCATTGCAAAACAATATGTATGCCACATTCATGGCCAAACCGATGCAAGGACAGCCGGGCTCAGCCATGCATTTACATCAAAGCATCGTGAATATTGAAACAGGCGTGAACATTTTTGCCGACCCCGATACGGGCGAATCCACCGAAGTATTTTTCAATCACATAGCGGGCATGCAAACTTATTTGCCTGCTGCAATGGCATTTTTGGCACCTTATGTGAATTCTTATCGCCGTTTGAGCCGCTTCAGCTCGGCACCAATCAATTTGGAGTGGGGTTTTGACAACCGCACTTGTGGTTTGCGTGTACCAGAATCGAACGCTGCAGGTCGCCGCATTGAAAACCGTTTGCCCGGCGTGGATGTCAATCCATATTTGGCATTTGCTGCCAGCTTGGGAGCAGGATTGCTAGGGATGCAACAAAAACTCAAACCATCGGATGCTTTGGCTGGCAGCGCTTATGACAAAGCAGCGAATTTGCCACACCATTTGGACGATGCCGTCGCAGAATTATTAGCATGCGAGCCATTGGCACAATTATTGGGCCCACATTTTGTGCGTTGTTATGCTGCGATTAAAGAAACGGAGTTTGAAGAGTTTTTCGAAGTGATTTCACCGTGGGAGCGCCGCTTCTTATTATTGAATGTTTGATTTCAATGCACCACTGAACAAGCGTCCTGTAAACATTGACAGGACGCTTTTTAATGTTTGCAATATTCTGAATCATACTTGTGCGATTTTCGAAGCCATCTTCTAGCCTAGCCGTCATTTGTGCATCGCCACATTCCATTTTACAATGGACACATCACTCAGAAAGGTCTCACATGAATTCAGCAGTCGATTACAGCGGCTTGGAATTTTTAAACAAAATCAAAGACGGCCAATTGCCACACTCCAATATGGCAAACACCACAGCCATGCGTTTGGTCGAAGTGGCAAAAGGCAATGTGGTGTATGAAGTCACACCAGACGAACGCCATTTGAATACTTTGGGCGGCGTACACGGCGGTTTGTATGCAACCGTAATGGACACCATCACAGGTGCAGCCATACACAGCATGTTGGATGCTGGCATTAATTTTGGTACCACCGATTTAAATTTGAAAATGTTGCGAGCGTTGAAACCACACCATACTTACCGTGGCGAAGGCAAAATCATCAGCATCGGGCGCACTTTGCTCACTGCCGAGGGGCGCATTGTCGATGAAAATGGCAAAATTTATGCTTATGGCTCAGCCAGCTGTTTGATTATTAAATAAGCGTCCTGTAAACCAAAAAAAAAGCGTCCTGTAACTTACAGGACGCTTTTTAAATGCCATGACATCAATTAAAACGACTCTTTCAAACCGACCGTGCGGTTGAACACAGGTTTTTCAGGGGTATGGTCATAACGGTCGGTCACAAAATAACCCAAACGCTCAAATTGATAACGTGCTTCAGGTGCCAAAGTATTGGCCACAGGTTCAATCAAAGCGCTGACTTCGGTAACAGAATGTGGGTTCAAGAATTCGGTGAAGTTTTTGTACTCACCGTTTTCGTCACGCACCGCATCAGGACGCTCAACCGTAAACAAACGCTCATACAAACGCACAGTCGCATGCACCGCGTGTTCCGCTGACAACCAATGAATCACGCCTTTGACTTTGCGACCCTCTGGTTTTTTACCCAAAGTGTCATGATCAATCGAGCATTTGAGTTCAATCACATTGCCCATTTCATCCGTCACAACTTCTTCACATTTGATCACATAGCTGTAACGCAAACGCACTTCACCGCCCACAGTCAAACGTTGCCATTTTGGCGGCGGCTCCAAAGCAAAATCATCTTGCTCAATGTAAATATGGCGTGCAATCGGAACATTGCGCTCGCCCATTTCTTCATGATGCGGATGAAATGGTGCGCTGCGGCTTTGGGTTAAGAATTCATCAAAATTGGTCAATTCAATTTTCAATGGGCTCAAAATCGCCATCAAACGCGGTGAAGAGTTTTCCAATTCTTCACGCACCGCGCCTTCTAACACATTCATGTCCACCACATTTTCACTTTTGGAAATGCCAACGCGTTTAGAGAACAAACGCAAACCAGCAGGCGTATAACCACGACGGCGCATGCCTGCAATCGTTGGCATGCGTGGATCGTCCCAGCCTGAAACATGGTTTTCAACGACCAATTGGTTCAATTTGCGTTTTGAGGTAATCGAATACAACAATTCCAAACGTGAAAATTCGTATTGACGTGGGTGCGTTTGAATCGGGATATTGTCCAAAACCCAATCGTATAATGGACGATGGCTTTCAAATTCCAAAGTACACAATGAATGGGTGATGTTTTCAATCGCATCAGAAATCGCATGGGTGTAATCATACATCGGGTAGATGCACCATTTGTCACCTGTGCGGTGGTGGTGCACGCGGCGAATGCGGTAAATCACAGGGTCACGCAAATTCACATTGCCTGCTGCCATGTCAATTTTCAAACGCAAAGTCTTGCTGCCATCAGGAAACTCACCCGCACGCATGCGTTGGAATAAGTCCAAGTTTTCTTCTGGCGTGCGATCACGATATGGACTGTTTTTGCCTGGCTCGGTCAAAGTACCACGGTATTGACGCATTTCTTCGGCGTTCAATTCGTCCACATACGCCTTGCCAGCTTGAATCAAACCGATGGCATATTGGTATAAATCTTCAAAATAATCCGATGCAAAATGCGGCTCACCTTGCCATTGAAAGCCCATCCATGTCACGTCCTCTTTAATAGAGCGCACGTATTCATCTGATTCTTTTTCAGGATTGGTGTCGTCAAAGCGCAAATTGCACAAGCCGTCGTACACAGTGGCCAAACCAAAATTCAAGCAAATGCTTTTGGCGTGACCAATATGCAAATAGCCATTAGGTTCGGGTGGGAAACGGGTTTGAATTTGTTGGTGTTTACCGCTGGCCAAATCGTCTTCAATAATGGTGCGGATAAAATGATTGTCCGCGAATTCTTCTTTGTTCATAAGCTCTGTATGTCTGTAAACAGTTAATGAAGATTGTACCTGATTTGCTGCCTCGCAGCATCTATCTGCACATCAATTACTCATTTAAAAACTTTATTTACCTCAAACGCTTGACTATACAAGCGACCTGAATTCACCTTCTTACAATCAAATCGACTGTTGATAGCCAATCTAAAACCCAATATAGCTTGGTAAAGACAAGAAAAAGTTTTCAAATCAATATGTGAATGATTTCATTTAATCAAATCAAAATATTGCCATTACAAGCGGCCTGTAAAATACCTTTTACGCAACAAAAAAGGGTGTCAAAGACACCCTTTTCATCTCATTTTAGTTTGTGGCGGAAGCAGCAGGCGCGGCTGCAGTGGCAAACCATTTCGCATAAATCTTATCATAAGTACCATCAGACTTGATACCTGCCAATCCAGTGTTGATTTTGTTCAACAAATCATCACTTCGGCCTTTTTTCACTGCAAAACCGTAATATTCTTTTTCAAATGTTGGGTCTACCAAAGTGCGCAACTTAGCGCCCGGATTATTGGTCACAAAGTTTTGTACCACGCCATTGTCACCGACAGATGCATCCACGCCACCTGCTAACAATTCTTTCAAAGCCAAAGGCATGCTTTCAAAACGCTTGATTTGCTTGCTGTCAGCGCCCATCAACTTTTGCGACACAATGTCACCTGTCGTACCCGTTTGTACCGATACCAAATGTTTGCCATTTTTCAAATCAGCAAACGATTTGATGTCTGCACCTTTGTTATCATTAATTGCAATCATTTGTGTGGCTTCAAAATACGGCTCAGAGAAATCCATTTGCGCTTTGCGTTCTTCGGTGATGGTCACACTTGAAGACACAATATCGCTGTCACCGGTATTCAAAGTTTCAAAAATACCTTCCCAAGGTTTGTTCACAATTTGGATTTTAATGCCTGCTTTATCGGCCACTGCCTGAATCACTTCTTGAGAAAAACCTATCACTTGGCCTTTGTCATCTTGATACTCAAATGGCGCATAAGTGGCATCAGAACCCACAGTATAAACCACATTGCTGGTATCGGCTGCAGGTGCTGCGCCAGCTGAATTGGCAGGTGCGGCAGGCTCTTTACCACCACATGCACTTAACAATAGGGCTGCGGCAATAGTACACAAACTGAATGAGGTTTTTGAAATCATTTGCATCTTGTCTTCTCCGAATGGTTTTGTAAGTAGCAGCACTGTCTCAATTTTTTAATCAACACATAAGCTAAATCAACTCTGTTACATCAAGCTGTGTTTTTGGCAAATTATGTTGCACTATAAATTTTCACTGTGGGATGGTCAATGTTTGTGACTTTAAAATGACATATAATTTTTAGAGCCGCTCGCATTGCAGGCAAATGACAACAACGTCATAATGGTTTCTTATCAGTTTTGTAGTGAGTTTTTACATGTTGATTTTGCACCAATCTAACCGTCTTGAAAATTTGGCACAATCGTTTGCCTCTTTGCTACAAAACCTACCGATAAATGGTGTGTTCACACCTGAAACCATAGTCATTCAAAGTCAAGGGATGAAACGCTATGTCAACCGCTTTTTAGCATTGCACAATGGTATTGCTGCCAATTTAGATTTCAATTTGCCTGCACGATTTATGTGGAAAACCATGCAACAAAGTTTGGGACAATTGCCCAAAGTGAGCCCGTTTTCATCCACAGTTTTGCATTGGCGCTTGATGCAATTGTTCGAAAATCCACAATTCAAACAACAAAACAGCCCTGCCGCCCAATATCTGAGCAATTACATCGACAGCCGAGATGAGGCGTATTTTGATTTGGCATTTATCTTAGCCGACATTTTTGACCAATACATGGTCTATCGTTTCGATTGGACTGAGGCTTGGCAACACAATCAATTACTCGGCTTGGGCGCTGATGAAGCGTGGCAAGCCGATTTATGGCAGCAATTGACCGCTCAAGAAAGCCACCAAGGCGAACACCGTTTGCAAGTGTGGGAGCGTTTTTTAGAAGCTTTGCCCACAGCCAAGCTGCCTGAACGCATTTGGGTATTTGGCATTACTTCTATGGCGCCGATGTATTTGGACTTGTTTCGCCAATTGTCACAATACACCGATGTACACATTTTTGCGACCAATCCCAGTCAAGCCTATTGGGGCGATGTGATTGAACCCACTTTTTTATTGCGCAAATACGAATCCATGAGCACTGAAGAGGCGGCACAACACCAAGGTCATCCGCTATTGGCATCGCTTGGGAAACAAGGACGGGATTTTTTCAGTGCTTTAACCAGCGATATTGAATACGAATTTAGCTTAGACTTATTCCAAGAGAACGCCAATACGACTTTATTGGCTCGTTTGCAAAACGATTTGTTGCATTTACACAGTCCTCAAAACCACGCCACCGACCCCACACACAGCGGCCTGAACCATCCCGATTTATACGATGGTTCTATTGTCATGAACAGCGCACACAGTGCTTTGCGTGAATTGCAAATCCTCAAAGACCACATTATTCAGAATTTGGCACAAAACCCAACATGGCAATTGCACGACATCGCTGTTTTGACTCCGCAAGTTGATCCTTATTTGCCTTATTTAGAAGCGGTGTTTGGTCCCAATTGTCCCGATGGCAAACCTTTGGCATATTCGGTTTCCGATGTACGTTTGAGCCGCCAACAACCTTTGATGCAAGCCATTGAACAGTTTTTACATTTGATGGACAGCCGTTTTGAATTGTCCGACATGTTACCGTTGCTGGATACACCCGCTTTGCAACAACGTTTTGATTGGGATACCGATGACGTCGCATTGCTGCACACCACCATCCGTGAATTGAACATACGTTGGGGCTTGGATGACAATATGCGCCGCCAATTTGGTGGTGAAGGCGATGCGTTCACTTGGAGCCAAGCTTTAGAACGGGTGTGCATGGGTTGGATGTTGCCCCAAGGCAGCAGCCACATTGCATGGCATGAGTTGGTACCCTATGACAGCGAGCCGAATCATTGGGCCATCTTGGCGCAATTGAACCACTTGGTCAGCTTATTACAAAGCTACCACCAACAATGGCAAGAAGACACGGATATTGCCACTTGGGTCATTCGTTTACAGGACGCTATCAAAGAATTGTTTTTACCGCTAGAACGTGATGCGTTTTCTTTACAACAATGGCAACAAAATTTGCAAGAGTGGCAACAATACGCCGACATGGCGCAATACCAAGGCAAATTATCGTTTGCCATTGTCAAACGCCATATCAGCGCCTTCTTACAACAACAAAGCCAAGCAGGGTTTTTGCGTGGCGGCATCACTATTTGCTCGATGGTGCCGATGCGTGGTTTGCCGTTTCAAATGTTGTGTTTGCTCGGTATGAACGATGGCGAATTTCCGCGTGACACCAAAGCCCCCTCGTTTGATTTGATTTACCAAGATGCCCTCCACCACCGCATGCGCAAGGGTGACCGTTCTCGCCGCGATGACGACCGCTATTTGTTCTTAGAAACCTTGCTCAATGCCCGTTCGCAACTGTATTTGTCTTATATCGGCAAAAGCATTAAAAATGACGAACGCTTGGCGGCTTCAACAGTGGTTTATGAATTCATAGACACCATTGCATTGATGGTTGGCGCAAGCAGCCAAGATTTGATAGAAGGCGATGGCGAACAAGCGCCGTGGATCACATCCCATCCGTTACAAGCATTCTCACCCAATTATTTTGCGCCACAAGCCAAGGTTTACAGCTACCGCCAAGACATTGCCCAAGCTTTGAATGCGCCCGCCAAACACATCGAAGCATTCATCGATGGTGCTTACGAAAACCATTTACAAGCCTTACCGACTCAACATGAAGACTTGAATTTGCACATGCATGAATGGTTGGCATTTTGGCGCAATCCCACCCGTGTTTGGCTCAAGCAGCAATTGTCATGGCAAGACACCTACGCCCAAGATGCTTGGCCAGAGCAAGAATTGTTTGAACTAGACGCCTACGACAGCATGCCGCTATATGAGGCTTTTTATGATGCCCGTCGCCAACGCCAATCTTTGGAGCATGTGGCCGCGCAAATCTTGCAACGCAACCAAGTGCCTATGGGCAAACTCAGTCAATTACACATTGAAACCATTCAAAAACAAGTTTTGTCTATGCCAAGTGAATGGTTCCATGCTCCAACATTGCCCAACTTAGACCATGTCTTAGAACACCGCTTTCACGATGGCAGCCATGTACAATTGCAATTGAGCCTCAGCCATCGCACCGATTGTGGACAGATTTTTTGGTTTCATAAAACCCCGACTGCACCTGAAAAAATGGCAGCTTGGCTAGAGCATTTGGCCTTCTGCGCCATCGACCACAGCCACATTCCCAAAACCACCATCATCGCTTGGGCAGAAAATGCTTGGCAATGGCGGCCTGTAAATTCCGATGTGGCAAAACAATATTTACTCGAAAGTCTGATTTTGTTGCGTTTGGGCAAACACAAACCGTTGCCATTTTTTGCTCGTGCTTCGCTTGCCGCTGGCGAGGCGTGGTACAAACAAGCGAAAAAAACACCTGACGATGAAGCCATCATCCAAGAAGAATCCCGCAAAAAAGCCTATGTGGCATTTGCAGGCAATCATTTCAAAAGTGGACAATTGCAACAAGAAGAAGGCACCAATTTGGTCTATGCCCACAGCGAAGATTCGCCTTTAGACAGCCATTTATTCATGGAAGTGGTCAAACAAATGTGTGTGCCCATGTACGAATACATCGTGGCCATTGAAGATGCCGATAAGGAAACCCATGCAAGCTGAAACCTTCAATGCTTTGAGCATTCCCATCAACGCCACCAATTTGATTGAAGCATCCGCAGGCACAGGCAAAACTTGGAGTATTGCCGCGTTGTTTTTACGTTTGGTGTTACTCGAACGCATTGCTGTCGACAAAGTCTTGGTCGTGACTTTTACCAATGCGGCCACTGCCGAGTTGAAAACCCGTTTGCGCAGCCGCTTAGATGAAGCCTTGCGTGAATTAAAAGACTTGCCCGACGACAACGCCAGCGCCTTATTGGAAGAAATATATACACAAAAAAACGCTGCAGAAGATGTGCCAGAGTTTGAGCCATTTTTGTACGAGGTGTTGCAACTGGCTTTGCAACAAGAAGCTGCTTCACGTGTGCGTTTGCGTTTACAGGCCGCTTTAAACCAATTTGACCATGCGGGCATTTTCACCATTCATGGTTTTTGCCAACGCGTCTTGCGTGAATTTGCCTTTTTGTGCCAAGTGCCCTTTCAAATCAGTTTGTCAGACGATACCGCCATCGCCAAACAACGCATTGCCGCCGATTTTTGGCGCAAACATGTGATTGAAGACGAGCAACGTGCACGCTTGTGTTTTGAGCACAACATCACTTTGAACGATGCTTTAAATCGCATTCAAAATTGGTTTGGACGCTCTGAACACCACATCCAATTTCAATTGGCACAACCTAGCCATGCCTTAGAAGACTTACATGCCCAGTTAGATGAATTGGCGCAAGCCATATTGCTCCAATTGGAAGAATGGAAAATCTCGTTCACCGACATGCATCCAATGCTCAATGGCACCACGTTCAAATTACCGACTTATCTGACCTTGTTTGACGATTTGGCACAATGGCTGCCCCGCCAACAATGGCACAAAATCAGCAGCAAAGAAAAACACATTCTCAATTTACAGGCCGCTTATTTACAAGAAAAAACCAAAAAAGGCCAAGTTTTAAGCGATACACAACTCAATCAATTTGCACCATTACACCGTTTATTGGATTTGTGTCTGAGCCTTAAAACCGAACAAGACGCTTTATTTGACCAATTGCATTTGGATTTGTACCACTATTTGCTACCCAATTGGCAGCAAGAAAAACAACGAGTACAACAATTGGGCTTTGATGATTTGCTCACCGACGTGGCCAAAGCGTTGCAAGATGAAAAATACGGTTTGCATTTGGCTTCTTACTTGAGTGAACACATGTGGCAAGTGGCTTTGATCGATGAGTTTCAAGACACCGATCCTTTGCAATATGGTATTTTTGACACCATTTTCCGCCAACATCACAAACCTGTGTTTTTGGTCGGTGATCCCAAACAAGCAATTTACCGCTTTCGTGGTGCAGACATCCACGCTTATTTGCAAGCCAAACACGAAGCCAACCGCTTGTATACGTTGGACACCAACCGCCGCACCCACCAACAATTGGTCGCCAGCATCAATGCCTTATTTTTGAACAAAAACAAACCCTTTTTATTGGACGATATCGATTACATCGACGTACAGGCCGCTCGTGCTGACAGCCGCTTGTTACCCAATGACACACCGTTGGAAATCCAATGTTTGTTGCAAGGCGATGAAACTTATCTGAACAAAGAACAAGCCAAACCACGCGCGGCTTTGTATTGCGCATTGGACATTGCACGGCATTTGGCGTTGAGCAGCCAAGGCAAACTGCAATACGATGGCGGCCCCTTACAAGCCAAACACATTGCAGTATTGGTTCGCACTCATGGCGAAGGCGAATTGGTACAAAAAGAATTGCGCAAAGAAGGCATTAGCAGCGTGATCTTGAGCCGTGACTCGATTTTTGCTTGTGAACAAGCCAAGCCTGTATTGAGTTTGTTGCAATGGTGGCAAGCACCACAACAACAAGGCTTGTTGCGTTCGGTTTTGGCCAGCGATTTGCTCAACTACCGCAGCAGCGATTTAATGCGTTTGAACCATGCCGACTCACAAGACGAATTGATTGGTTGGATGGAAGATGCATTACAAGCACAACAAGTCTGGCAACAGCGTGGTGTGTATGCCGCTTGGCAAATGTTCGATAAAAAACGAGGTATCAGCGCAGACTTTTTAAGACGCAATGACAAGCGCGGCTTGACCAATGTGCAACAATTGTTTGAATTGCTCGCCAAAGAAGAAAGCGAGCGTTTTGGTGCCGCTTCATTGATTCAATGGCTCAACGAACAAGTCAGCCAACAAACCCATGGCGAAGCGTATACTTTGCGTTTGGAGAGCGATGAAGAATTGGTGAAAATTGTCACCATGCACGCATCAAAAGGCTTGCAATACCCTGTCGTTTTTTGTCCATTTGTATGGGACCATCGTGACTTTAAAACGTCTGAATTCAATATCGTCCATCAAAATGGTCAAGTGCGCATCGTCAGCGAATATTGCTTGAGTCAAGACGATGAAGTCAGTTTGATTGAAGACGAACGCTCGGAAACCTTGCGTTTATTATATGTGGCGTTCACACGTGCCGAAGAAAAATTGATTTTGTCTTGCAGTTTGCTCAAAGACAATGGCAGCGCCAACAATGTCTTGCACCATTTGATTGCCGGCGAGCCCGACCACTCATGGGAACAAACTCACGCCTTATGGGCCAATGCAGGCAAAGACAAACGGGTGTGGTATCAAGACTTGTGGTTGCAATGGGCGCAAAAATACCATGTCAATTTATTGTGGCGGCCTGAACAACCAGAATACTCAGGTTTGATACAACAACAGATTCAGCGCACCGAATACACCGCATTGCAAACAGCATTGCCATTTTATCGTTTTCAAGAATACACCAGTTTCAGCGGTATCAGCCGCCATATCAGCCATCTTGCCATGGATGAATTGGTGCCTGAAATCGATGTGGGTGAATTACAAGACGATCAAGTGGTATTGGATGAAGAGACAGTCTTGCCTGAAGCGCACGAATTTGATATTTTTCATTTCCAGCGCGGTACAGATGCAGGCTTATGTTTACATGCTTTATTAGAACACACCGATTTCCAACAATCGGCCATCAGTCAAAGCGATGTATACGCACCGATTTTAGAGCGTTATCACATTGATGAATCATGGCAGCCTGCGCTCTATGCTATGATTGATGCCACTCGTTTGGCACATTTGGATGCAGATGTTTGTTTGGCTGATTTACCTCCAGAGCAATGTTTGGCGGAGATGGGTTTTGTGTTGAATGTCAATCAATTTACCGCAGCCGACATCCAACAATGTTTGTTAGAATCGCATTTACCATCGGCAATCAAACAGGCCGCTCAAGGCTTGCATTTTCGTGATGTGATGGGTTTTTTAAATGGTTTTATCGACTTGGTTTGCGTGAACTTAGATGGCAAAGTGTATGTCATCGATTACAAGTCTAATCATTTGGGTATGTTGCCCAAAGATTACCATACCAATGCTTTGAATCTTGCCATCAATGACCACCATTATTATTTGCAAGCTTTGATTTATGCCATTGCTGTCGGTCGTTATTTGCGCAGTCGCCACTTTGATTTTGACGCCATTCACATACGTTATTTGTTTTTGCGTGGTTTACAGCCTGCGAGCGAACAAGGTGTATGGCGTTGGGACATCGGCATAGATGAGTTAGATAAAATTGACGCTGTACTTGCTTCATGACAATATCAACCTACTTATTTTTTTAATTATCAAGCAACACAAAGGACACCCACCACATGAAAAAACCTGAAGAAATCATCATGGCCGTCTTAGCGGCTTTATGGGTGGTTCTGACTTATTTTATTTTAAATTATTTTGGCGTGCGCACCGAAACCACCTTGACTATTACGGGTTTGACCTTACTTTGGTCTATAGTCACATTTGTGTTTTGGCAAAAAAACTTGCTCACGTTTATTTGGCCTGTGTTCGTAGGTTTACTGGTCGCTTGTTGGTGGCCTTGGTTTGACTGGTTTGCAATGAAAGACGTCATCGACCAATCACGCATTGGTGATACTTTGTTATTAACCCGTCCATGGTATGCCACTTGGGGCTTTAAATTCACAATCGCCATCGTACCCATGATCATCGGTTATGTGGGCGTATGGAAGTTGGCTCAACGTCGCAAGCAAAAAGCCTCACCACAAAATTTATCGGCTTAACAGTTACAGAAAGATTGCACCATGTCAGAAGACAAAAGTAAAGCCTTAGCCGCCGCCTTGGCGCAAATTGAAAAAAGTTTTGGCAAAGGCGCTATCATGAAAATGGATGGCAGCCACAAAGATGAAAACTTAGAAGTCATTTCGACAGGCTCATTAGGTTTGGATTTGGCATTGGGCGTAGGCGGTTTGCCTCGCGGTCGCATCGTCGAAATCTATGGTCCTGAGTCTTCAGGTAAAACCACGCTGTGTTTGGAAGCCATTGCACAATGTCAAAAAGCAGGCGGTGTGTGTGCTTTTATTGATGCGGAAAATGCGTTTGATCCTGTGTATGCACGTAAATTGGATGTCAAAGTAGAAGATTTGTTGGTATCGCAACCTGATACTGGCGAACAAGCTTTGGAAATCTGCGACATGTTGGTACGCTCAGGCGGCGTGGATATGGTCGTGGTCGATTCGGTTGCGGCATTGGTTCCTAAAGCCGAGATTGAAGGCGAAATGGGTGACAGTCATGTCGGCTTACAAGCGCGTTTGATGAGCCAAGCCTTGCGTAAACTGACTGGCAATATCAAGCGCACCAATACTTTGGTGGTCTTCATCAACCAAATTCGCATGAAAATTGGTGTGATGTTCGGCAGCCCAGAAACCACGACTGGTGGTAATGCGCTGAAATTCTACGCATCGGTGCGTTTGGACATTCGCCGTACTGGTCAAATCAAAAAAGGCGATGACATTTTGGGCAATGAAACCCGTGTCAAAGTGGTGAAAAACAAAGTGGCACCACCATTCAAACAAGCTGAATTTGATATTTTGTATGGTCAAGGTGTCAGTTTAGAAGGCGAAATCATCGATATTGGCGTGAAATTGGGGATTGTCGAAAAATCAGGTGCTTGGTATAGCTACAATGGCAGCAAAATCGGTCAAGGTAAAGACAATGTCCGCTTGTGGTTGATTGAAAATCCTGCGATTGCCAATGAAATCGAACAGAAAATTCGCAAAGAAGTGGGTATCAATCCCGACAACACCGAAGGTGTGTTGGATGAAACCGATGGCGAACAACCTCATTAATCCATAATCCATCTAAGCTTTAAACCAAGCGTCCTGTAAGTTACAGGACGCTTGATTCATTTGATACGCTAGATGCTATTGATGATGAATGTATTCTAGCGATTCATCATTTTGACAGGCCGCTTCAAACCACATTCCTATCTAAAAACCAAATGTTTTAGACAATTCTTGTGCTGCAGTTTGCAAACGTGGAATGAACGACAAAGACACCGTCAAAGGTGTGGTTGCCACTTGACCATGCATGGCAATGGCGGCAATACAATTGTTTTTGTCATCAAAAATCGGTACCGCCACACAAGTAATACCCAACACAAATTCTTCATTGTCGATGCTGACATTGCGCACATTGATGCGCTCTAGCTCCGTATCCAATTCATCCAAATCGGTCAACGTGTTTGGCGTCAAGGCTTCTAGTTTGGTTTGACGCAACAGTGCATGGCGTTTGTCTTGGCTCATTTTGGATAAGAACAATTTACCACTGGCGCAAGAATGCGCAGGTACGGTCGTGCCCGGTTGCAAATCCAAGCGCAAAGGTGAAGGCGATTCCATGCGGTCTAAATACAACACTTGCGATTTGACCAACATGGTCAAATTACAAGTTTGTCCGATATCTGCCACCAAGCTTTTCAAAATCGCATGACGCTGGCGTTGTACATCACCGTGATTCAACACAGTGCTGCTCAAACGGGTCAAACGGGGACCAATCGTATACGCATGTTTGGCACCTGCATCACGAATAATCAAACCACCCGCTTCCAAAGCCGCCAAATGGCGATGTATCGAAGGTTTCGGAATATCCAATACTCGCGCCAATTCTGTCAAGCTCATGGCATGGTCTGATGCAGCCAAACATTCCAACAATGAAAACGCTTTTAAGGTAGGGGTTTCATTTTCACTCATACGCAGCAACTCCTAGCGACGCTTGACGCCAAAATTAGACTGTAACAAAGCGCAAGACAAACGCTGACTGCGCACACCACGGCGACGACGACCCTTAATCAAAGGTGAGTCAGGAAAATCATCCAATGCCACATCGGTTTTAGATTCCACAGATGACGCGGCAGCCAGCGCTGATTTACGCGCTTGGGTATTGGAAGGATGAGCAGCACGAGGCTTGTCTTTGGCAACAGGAGCTTCTTTAGGCGCTTTGCTCACCGCGGTAACCAATTCACCTGAAGTTGTATGTGTACTTTGCGCTTCGTGTTTTTGCATCCAACGTGGCTCAAAATTTTCTATTTTATCCAAAGGCAAATCTTGTTTGATGAGTTTGCAAATCGACTCATACATTCTTTGTTCGGTTTCATCCATCAAGGACAATGCAATGCCTTCTGCACCTGCGCGGCCTGTACGACCAATACGGTGTACATAGTCTTCTGGATTGCTTGGCAATTCGTAATTGATTACAAACGGCAATTCACTGATATCCAAACCACGCGCCGCCACATCGGTCGCAACCAAAACTTTGACTTTACCCTCTTTGAAAGCCGCCAAAGTTTCGGTACGGGTTTGTTGCGCTTTGTCACCGTGAATGGCTTTGGCAACAATGCCTTTGCGCGACAAATCACGCGTCACTTGATCGACACTGATTTTGGTTTTACAAAACACAATCACTTGTGGCATGTCCAAATCTACAATCAAACGCTCTAACAAATGGCGTTTGCGAGAAGCATCCACCGCAATCATGTGTTGTTCAACATTTTTATTGGTAGCGTTTTGTGCCGCTACTTCAATGATTTCAGGCAAATGCATAAAATCATTGGCCAAACGCTTGATTTCAGGTGCAAACGTGGCGGAGAACAACAAAATTTGACGGTTTTTTGGCAACATCGCAATGATTTTACGGATGTCATCAATGAAGCCCATATCCAACATGCGGTCGGCTTCATCCAATACCAAAATGTCCACTTTGTTCAATTGGATGGTTTTTTGCGAGACATGATCAAGCAAGCGACCCACGGTTGCCACCACAATCTCACGTCCGCTGCGCAAAGCCTGCACTTGCGTATCCATATTGGTGCCACCAAACACCACCGTGTGCTTCAACGGCAAATATTTGATGTAAGAAGTGATATTGGCATCAATTTGGTCGGCCAACTCACGCGTTGGCGTCAATACCAACATGCGCACAGGATGCATGGCAGGTGAGGCACTGGTATTGGCAAAACGCTTCAAACGCTCCAAGCTTGGCAACATAAAAGCAGCCGTTTTGCCCGTACCTGTTTGTGCAGCCGCCAAAATATCATGACCTGCCAAAACTTTGGGAATGGCAGCGGCCTGAATCGGTGTTGGCGTGGTATAACCTTGTTCGTCCAAAGCTCGGACGATTTCATTGGACAAACCCAATGTATTAAAAGCATTCATGCTTTGTATTCCTTGTCTCACCGTGCTCTTACTCACAAGAACACGGTATTAATCACTATAAGATGTCTTTGTGCGCCAGTTGTTGGGCTTGCTGCTCACGTTGTTGTTCTTGGCGATAATGGGCTAATGAAGACTCAACATAATCAATGTGTTTGGCTGCCAATTGTTGCGCCAAAACTGCATCTTTAGCACGAATTGCCGCAACAATGGCTCGGTGTTGTTCTCGCAAACTGATTTTCGCTTCATCATCAATCGAGAACATATTGGCCAGATTTTTTTGAGTATGTTGGTGCAAAATACGCAGCAAGCTGGCGGACAATTGACTGAATAATACATTATGTGAGGCCTCAGCGATGGCTTGATGAAAGTTCACATCCGCTTGTGATTGTAATTTAACACTTTTTTTCTGCACTGCGACATCAATTTGTCTTAGCCAATACTCTATTCTTTCCAAATCGGTCTCAGTTCGGCGCTGTGCTGCCAAAGCGGCCAAAGTACCCTCTAAAGAGCGGCGAAAATCCAACACATCGCTTTCTAAATAGTCATGTGTTTGCAATAAACTCTGCCAACCACCAATAAAAGCCTGTTGCAATTGGTCAGACACATAATAACCATCGCCTTGTCGTGCTTCGAGCAAACCGCGCGTCGTCAAAACACGCAAAGCATCGCGAATAGATGGGCGAGATACGCCAAAATCTTCTGCCAGCTGGCGTTCTGGCGGCAACTTACTTTGCGCAGCATACACGCCTCTGACAATGCGCTCTTCTAAATACCAATGCGATTTGTTCAAACAATTTTTGCTGTTTTATCACACTCATTGCCACATATCCAAAAAAAATAAAAAATAAAAAATATCAAATACTTATTTAAAAAATCCGATTGAATTCATTCTCAAAATACATAATAGCTATGATTCAAATCTTGACCAAAACAACTTTTTTTTGTAAAGTATTTGTAAATATAAAAATTGGTCTGACCAATTTACCAAGGATAACATAGAATGGAACACCAAAACAATCAGTCGCACCGCGTGACCGATGTTTACTTTTTTGGTACCTGCGTGATAGACATTTTCATGCCAAACGCTGGCATGGATGCCATGACTTTGCTTGAAAAGCAAGGCATACGTGTTCACTATCCGCAAGCTCAAAGCTGTTGTGGTCAGCCTGCGTTCTCTTCAGGCCGCCCGAAAGAATCGTTTGCTGTTGCCAAAGAACAATTGGACTTGTTTCCCGAAGCTTGGCCTATTGTCGTGCCATCAGGTTCTTGTGGCGGCATGATGAAGCATCATTGGCCTGATTTATTCAAAAATACCGTGTATGAACAACAAGCTTTAGATGTTTCAGGCCGCATTTACGAGTGGTCACGCTTTTTGGTAGACGTTTTGAATTATCAGCCGCAAGACACAGGCACGCCGATTAAAGTCGCGGTACACACCAGTTGCGGTGCGCGCCGAGAAATGAATGTGCACACGTCTAGCTGGCAATTGGTCGATGCTTTGAGTCACGTTGAACGTGTTGTGCATGATCATGAAAGCGAATGTTGTGGTTTTGGCGGTACTTTTTCGATGAAGCATCCTGATATTTCAGGCGCGATGGTCAGCGACAAAGTCAAAGCTTTGAAAGACACACAAGCGGTTGAAATCATCAGCGCCGATGCAGGTTGCATGATGAATATTGGTGGCAAAATCGCCAAAGATGACCCATCCATGCCCAAACCCAAACATTTGGCGACGTTCTTATTGGAACGCACAGGACACAAAACTTGTGAGGAATCGGTTTGATGAGCGCGCGTGACCAAATTTTAAACCGTTTGCGAGCGGTACACACCGAAACTTTGCCACAGCCACAAACGGCTGAGTATTACACTGAGATGAGCCCGAAATGGGACACGCCTGCGCTGCGTTTGCAACATTGGGCGAATACCATGCGCAAAGTCAAAGGCGAGATTGTTTGGTGTCATCGTGACACTTGGCAAGACACTTTTGCTCAAGTGGTGGCTGAAAAAAACATTGCCAAAATCGTATTGCCATTGCAAACGGAACATGGTCAACAAGCGGCTGAAATTTTACACAATAAGCGGCCTGTAACCGAAATTTGTGCTTATTCACAAACATTAGAGCAATGGAAAGACGAGTTTTTCAATACTGTGGATGCAGGTTTTACCGATATCAAAGCAGGCATTGCCCACACAGGTACTTTGTTATTGTGGCCAACGCCTGAACAGCCTCGCACCATGAGTTTGGTGCCACCGATTCACATTGCCTTGTTTGATACCACCACGCTTTACGATGACTTTTACGCAGCCATGCATGGCTTGGATATGGCCGATGGTATGCCGACCAATGTGGTATTGATTTCAGGACCTTCTAAGACTTCTGATATTCAATTGACTTTGGCTTTTGGGGCACATGGTCCTCGAGATTTGGTGGTGTTGGCGCTTTTACCTGATGACATTTCAATGGAAGATGTAGAGGGGGCGGCATGAAAACACAAACCATCCATTTTATGCCTGAAACATTCAAGTCCAATGCCAAAACCGCCTTAGCCGATGCACCACTACGCCAAAGCTTGCGCACAGCCATGGATGGCTTGATGAGCAAGCGCAAAGCGGTTTTGTCTGATGAGCACGAATTGCAAGCATTACGCACTTTGTGTGAGAGCATCCGCCAACATGCTTTGTCTCGTTTGCCTGAATTATTAGAGCAATTGGAAAGCAATTTGACCCGTTTGGGCGTGAAAGTCCATTGGGCGCAAACGCCTAAGGAGGCTTGCCAAATCATTGATGGCATCATGAATCATCATCAAGCTTCATTGATGGTCAAAGGCAAATCGATGGTCAGCGAAGAAATCGAGCTGAATCATTATTTGGAAGCGCAAGGCAAAGAGGCGATTGAAAGCGACATGGGCGAATACATTGTGCAAATGGCACATGAAAAGCCCACGCACATTGTGATGCCTGCCATTCACAAAACCAAGCAACAAATTTCCAAACTGTTTCACGACGAATTGGGCACACCACTGACTGATGATGTCGATGAGATGATTCAAATTGGCCGCAAAGCCTTGCGCAGCGTCTATCGCAATGCTGATGTGGGTTTATCAGGCGTGAACTTTGCGGTGGCTGAAACAGGTACTTTGTGTTTGGTAGAAAACGAAGGCAATGGGCGTTTGTCAACTTCGGTACCGCCTGTGCACATTGCCATTACTGGCATTGAAAAAGTGGTCGCTCGTTTGGACGATGTGGTGCCTTTGTACAGTTTGCTCACACGCTCTGCCATCGGCCTGAACATCACCACTTACTTCAACATGATTACAGGCCCCCGTCGTTCGCAAGAATTGGATGGTCCACAAGAAATGCATTTGGTATTGCTAGACAATGGTCGCAGCCAAGCCTATGCCGATGAGCAATTGCGCAAAACTTTGCAATGCATCCGTTGTGGCGCATGCATGAACCATTGTCCTGTGTATTCACGCATTGGCGGCGCAGCTTACGGCACCACGTATCCCGGTCCTATTGGCAAAATCATTTCACCGCATTTATTGGGTTTGGAGTCTACCAAAGATTTGCCGACCGCTTCTAGTTTGTGCGGCGCTTGTGGTGAAGTGTGTCCTGTACGCATTCCCATTCCTGAATTGCTTGTGCGTTTGCGCACCGAAGCACAGCGCGATCCAAACGAGAATGTGCCACATCCTATTCGCGGACAAGGTGCCAACCATTCATTGAGCGAGAAAATGGCATGGCGAGCGTTTGAAGGCATTTTCAGCGGCAATAAAACTTACCAATATTTTGGCAAAGTGGCGACCAGTTTGCGTGGTTTAACCCCAAAACATCAAAAGGGCTGGACACAAAACCACACGCCATTAAAACCCGCTAAAAAGACTTTGCACCAATTGGTCAAAGAAAAACACAATACTTTTAATTGAAAAATACACCATTCATTATCCAAGGAGGCCGCACATCAACACAATTTTAAACGCATTGTCATTTGGTCAAACCCAATAATAATCAGCGCAAAAAGCGCTTTAGCCAATGATAATTTAACTGAGAAAAGAAACTAGTAAGTCATTTGGAGTAACCCAAGATGAGTCTATACACGCTATTAGCACTCGCCCCCATTGCGGTGGTATTTTTATTGATGGTGGTGATGAACCGCTCAGCGGCTTTGTCCATGGGCAGCTCGTTCGCTGTCACCGCCTTATTGGCTTTATTTGTGTGGAATGCCCCAGGGGCCGTGGTTGCCGCTGCCACTGTTAACGGCATTGTCACAGCTTTAACCTTATTGTTCATCGTATTTGGCGCGATTTTATTGCTCAATACTTTGAAAGAAAGTGGTGCCATCAAAGCCATTCGCAAAGGCTTTATGGACATTTCTCCCGACCGCCGCGTACAAGTGATCATTGTGGCTTGGTTGTTTGGTTCTTTGATTGAAGGCTCGTCAGGCTTTGGTACACCGTCTGCCGTAGGTGCGCCTTTGTTATTGGCTTTGGGCTTCCCTGCCATGGCAGCGGCGATGGCGGTTTTGATCATTCAATCAACGCCAGTGTCTTTTGGTGCGGTAGGTACGCCTGTGTTGGTAGGTGTGCGTTCAGGCATTGACAATAAAGAAGACGTGGCTGCATTGATTGCACCACAAACGCCATTGGAATACTTGCAACAAATCGCTGAAAACGTATCGATTTTGCATGCATCTGTGGGTTTTGTGATTCCAGTGATTTTGTGCGCGTTCTTGACCCGTTATTTCGGTGCCAATCGTTCGTTCCGTGAAGGCTTGGCAATTTGGCCATTCGCCATTTTTGCTGGCTTGGCATTTGTGGTTCCTTACACCATTGTGGCACACATTTTAGGCCCTGAATTCCCATCTGTATTGGGTGCTTTGATTGGTTTGGCAATCGTGGTTCCTGCTGCGAAAAAAGGTTTCTTACAACCAAAAACCGTTTTTGATTTCCCACCTCGTTCACAATGGGAACAAAAATGGATCGGTACCATTGATGACAAAGACGACGGCCAACCATCACAATTTTCAGTCATTCGCGCCTTCTCACCTTACATCATCATGGTGGTATTCTTGTTGTTGACCCGTAACATTCCGCCATTGAAAGCGTTCTTGACAGGCGAATTGACGACTTTGAAAGTCAGTGGTTTGTTCGGCACCCACATCAATGCTTCTGCACAATTGTTATACTCTCCGGGCTTTTTGTTGATTTTGGTGTCTTTGATGTGTATTGGTTTGTTCAAAATGAATGGCCAACAATACATGACAGGTGTGAAAAACTCTGCACGCACCATGTTAGATGCAGCGCCTGCGTTATTGCTTGCTGTGCCGATGGTACAAGTATTTGTGAACTCAGGCTCGGCTGATCCTAGCATTGCAGGCGCATTGCCTAATATGCCGATGGTGTTGGCACAAGGTGCTGCGGCATTGGCAGGTTCTGCTTGGCCAAATGTATCGCCTTGGGTAGGTGGTTTGGGTGCGTTTATTGCAGGCTCTAACACCGTATCGAACATGATGTTTGCTTACTTCCAATTCCAAACCGCACAACAAATCGGTTTGAGCGTAGACCAATCGTCTATCGTGGTGGCATTACAAGCCATTGGTGGTGCAGCAGGTAACATGATTTGCGTACACAACGTGGTGGCAGCAGGTGCTGTGGTTGGCTTGATGAATCGTGAAGGCGAAGTCATTCGCAAAACCTTGATTCCATTTGCATTCTATTGCATTCAAGGTGGTTTGATTGGTCAGGCTTTGATCACTGGCAACTTCATGTGGTGGATCATGGCAGCCGCTTGGTTGGCGATTTTCTTTGCATTCTTATACACACGCAAACAAGCGCAACCTGTCAGCAGCCAAAATACTGGCAAAGAAGTTTCATCTTCTTAAAAAAACATCCTTCTTCTGATGTGTCTTTTACCCACTCTGCAAAGAGTGGGTTTTTTATGGTGCATCTGATCATCAAGCGTCCTGTAAATATTTACAGGACGCTTGATGATCAGATGATTATTGAACGATACAACACACTGTCATCTACTTGCGACACCTTGGTTTTGCCGCACAAAGCCATGGTCGTGTCCATTTCTTTGGCTATGATTTCCAGCACACGCCGCACACCATCTTCGCCATATGCTCCCAAACCATAATTGTAAGCGCGCCCAATCAACACGCCTTGCGCGCCCAATGCCAAAGCCTTGAAAACATCTTGACCCGAACGAATACCACCATCTAACCACACTTCAATGTCTTGTCCCACTGCCGCCACAATTTCAGGCAAGACTTGTATGCTCGATGGTGCACCGTCTAATTGCCGCCCACCATGATTGGACACAACGATGGCATCCGCGCCACAAGCCACTGCCGCTTGCGCATCTTCCACATCCATGATGCCTTTGATGATGAGTTTATCGCCCCATTGCGCTTTGACCCAAGCGACATCATCCCAGCTTAATTTAGGGTCAAACTGTTCGCCCGCCCAAGCCGACAAAGAACGGGTATCGCTCACGCCTTCCACATGCCCTACAATATTACCCAATTGATGGCGTTTGGTTTGGCTCATGTAATAACACCAACGTGGTTTGGTCAACAAATTCAAAATGGTTTTCACCGTCGGTTTCGGTGGCGTGGACAAGCCATTTTTGATGTCTTTGTGACGCTGCCCCATAATTTGCAAATCTGCTGTCAACACCAAGGCGCTGCAAGCGGCTCGTTTGGCACGCTCAATCAAGCGTTGCATAAACGCTCGGTCTTTCATCATATAAAGCTGAAACCACAAAGGTCGCTGCGGTGCGTAAAACGCCACCTCTTCCAAAGCGCACACACTCATGGTCGAAACAATATAAGGCACACCAAATTCTGCCGCTGCTTTGGCAGCCAACATTTCACCATCGGCGTGTTGCATACCCGCCAAACCTGTTGGTGCCAACGCCACTGGCATACTCACCGCTTCGCCCAACATCGTGCTGTGTAAAGAACGGCAACTAATATCTTGCAACACTTTTTGGCGCAATAAAATTTTTTGGAAATCGCTTTCATTGTGGCGATACGTCAACTCCGTATAAGAACCCGAATCAACATAATCGACAAACATCTTAGGTACGCGGCGGCGATACACTCGGCGCATGTCCTCAATACAGGTAATGTGTTTCAAATCTTGCATCAATTTTTCACCACTTCATCAACATAAAAAAGCGTCCTGTAAACACTTACAGGACGCTTGCGCATTCATTTTCAGACAAATTCTTTGGCCACTTCAATCGCAATGCGTTCACTCAACGCTTTGATTTTGTCCATATCACCCATTTGTGCCGCATGTCTGCCTAAATCGCGAATATGGCTGGGAATCACATGAAAATGCACATGCGGAATCACTTGACCGACCGCTTCACCATTGGATTGCACCAACACCACGCCACCGGCATCCATGGCCGCATTCACGCCACGGGCTATTTTTTGCACCGCTTGAATGGTCTGTGCCGCAGCATCAGCAGGCAATTCAAACAATGTCACCGCAGGCACTTTAGGAATCACCAATACATGACCGTCTGCTTGCGGCATGATGTCCATAAAAGCCAAAACATGTTCATCTTCATGTACTTTAAACGCTGGCATTTCGCCACGCAAAATTTTTGCAAAAACATTGTTGTTATCGTAAGCCATACTATTCCTCGTCTTCAAATATTGGTATAAACCATACCAAGCTTAAGCCTCAAAAACAAGCACTACACACCGTTTTCATTCACATCAAACTGTGCCATTTGACTCATCCAAGCGTCCTGTAAATCGTCATTGACATCTTTGGATTGGATTTCTAAATGTAAAGTCGCACCAAAATGCGCAAAATGCATGGTAGCTTCGTCTTGATGGCGCGCCAATCTATGCGTGCGCTCAATCTGTGCCATGACTTCGGCTTCCGTCCAAGCTGGTTCATTTTTCATCTGCAAGCACGCCATTACAATGTGTGTTAAGGCTGTTTGACATCGCTATCAAACAAATCTTTGAAAGAAGCATGTTTTGAATGAGCCGCTGATTCTGCTTGATTTTTAAATGGGCTGTCTTCATCCAATAAACCATTGACCAATTGCTTCAAATCAGGCGCACCTTCACCCAATAAATGATTCAACGTGTTTTGCAAATCCCCTTCCATATCTTGCCACGCCTCAGGTGACATAGAAGGCAAATCAGCAGCACCTTCATCCTCTTCTTCAAACAAAATTTCAGCATCCATAATGCCGCCATGCTTGGCAGAATAGACATAATCGCTTTCTTCCAAAGCTTCAATATGCGCATCTAACCATGCTTCTAAGGATGTCGCTTCCAAGCTGCGCACCATATTGTCAAAGCGCACACGAATGATTTGACCCATCACCCCATCTGCGCTCGGTGCCAAATCCACACACACATAATTGCCTTGTCCATCATCGCTAAAAGGCAACCACGCATCATGCCACCACAAAGCTTGCACCTCATCATCCGCACTCAAAGCAATCTCTTCATGAGACATTTCAGTTACACGCGTTTGCATGTGTTGCCAAAGCGCTTGCATGCGGGACAACGACAACCATGCTGCACCATTGAATACATGCTCACTATTGGGACTTTGTCCATCAAACAGACGATACCATTGCTGCAAATCATCAGGAAAAACCACATTCAAATCAGCTTGCACTTGTACAAGCTGTGCCTCAGTGGCGCCATCATTCAGTTCTAACCGTGATAATGGTTGTTGTTTTTGGATTTTTGCCAAAACGGCTTGAAAACGCTGTGCTAAATTTTGAATCATGATGACCTATCTTTCTACATCCAACCTAAAAACCAAATGAATTTGTGGCTGCGATTTTAGCACAGCCACAATAAAGCCTTGGTCTACATCCTTAAGCAACCACGACCCATTTAAAAATCATTCATTCCTATCAACGCTTGGCCGCTTGATAATAAGGCATCACTTGTGGAATGGTTTGTTGAATCTTGGCAATGCGATCGGCTGAGGCAGGATGGGTGCTTAAAAAAGACACCGATTGTCCCGATTGTAAGTTTGCCGCTGCCATTTTTTGCCAAAATGTAATAGCCGCATTGGGATTGTATCCAGCGCGCGCCATCATTTCCAAACCAATCAAATCCGCTTCGGTTTCTGCGCTGCGGCTATTGGGTAAATCCCAACCGTATTTACTGGCCAAACTCACCACTTCATTACCCGTATTGCTTAAGCCTGCATAACTGGTAATCAAACTCGTCACCAAACCACCTACCGCACTTTTACTCGCTTTTTCACGCGAATGCTCACGCAAAGCATGCGCAATTTCATGTGCCAATACTGCCGCCAATTCGTCATCGGTTGGTTTGACTGCATTCAACAAACCTGTAAACACCGCAATTTTGCCACCAGGCATAGCAAACGCATTGATGTCTTTGCTTTCAATCACATTCACTTGCCAATTCCATTGTGCCGCATCAGCTCGGTATATCGGCACTTGTTGCAATAAGCGCTGACTGACACGTGTTACTTGCGCATTGCTTTTTAATTGTCCACTGGCTCTGACTTGCTGAATCAATGAGCCATAATCTTGCGCCGCTTGTGCATGATATTGCTGTTCAGGCAGCATGATAAACTGCTTGCGGTTGCCTCCCAAAGTATTTTCATTGGTGGTAGAAGCACAAGCACCCAACATCAAGCTACTGCTTATCGCTACGGTCCATATCACATATTTGGCTGTTTTTTGCATGATGACTCCTTATCTTGCCATATGAATTTGAGAATGAAATACATCATCCACGATAAAGCTATTTTTGTGCAAGTGCATTCCCATGTCGATGGATACTATTGAAAGCCATATCAAACCATCAATCGCACCCATAAGAAAAGCCGTCTGAATCGACGGCAGTTCCAATCAAGAAATAGTAAAAACATTAAGATTCAAATGGTGCACTCAAGTTCAAATTGGCTTCAAAAGCATCATTAAAGTCTGCCAATTCCCACGTATGCTCATCCCACTCGACCAATATTTGTGTGTCTTGCAAGTTTTTTTCATTCATACCACAATCTACAACCATATCCATGGATAATCCTCAGTTTCATACTCTTTGTTTACAGAAGATAATAAAGCCAATCTGTCACTCAAGCCAATCAATAAGCATTTACATTGCCAATTTTTGATTTGTCGCAAGAAGATGTCACCAGAAAATAGAAAAGACTTGTTAAGAACAAAAATGCCCTGAGACCAAGTTCAGGGCATCACAAAACATCATCGGCTCATTAGCTTTGACGCTCTACTTGAGACACATCACGCACCGCACCTGTATCCGCAGAGGTCGTCATTGCTGCGTAAGCACGCAAAGCTGCCGACACATAACGGTCACGATTCACAGGTTTCCAAGCCTCTTTGCCTTTGGCTTCCATTGCTGCACGGCGTTCTACCAATACCTCATCTGAAACTTGCAAATTAATACTGCGGTTTGGAATGTCAATTTGAACGGTATCACCTTCTTCAATCAAACCAATCGCACCACCTTCAGCCGCCTCTGGTGAAGCGTGACCAATAGACAAGCCCGAAGTACCGCCTGAGAAACGACCATCGGTCAACAAAGCACATGCTTTGCCCAAACCTTTGGATTTCAAATAAGACGTTGGATACAACATTTCTTGCATACCAGGGCCGCCTTTAGGGCCTTCGTAGCGAATGATAACAATGTCGCCTGCCACAATGTGATCGGCCAAAATGGCTTCTACTGCCGCATCTTGGCTTTCAAACACACGAGCGCGGCCTGTAAATTGCCAAATGCTTTCGTCCACACCAGCCGTTTTCACCACACAACCGCGCTCAGCAATATTACCAAACAATACCGCTAAACCACCTTCTTTAGAATACGCATGTTCTGCATCACGAATACAGCCGTTTGCACGGTCAGTATCCAAGCTTGGCCATGAACGGCTTTGGCTAAATGCCTCAGTCGTGCGCACGCCACCTGGCGCGGCACTAAAGCGTACATGCGCTTCGCTGTCTGCTGCGGTTGTCATGATGTCCCATTTGGCTAAGGCATCGCCCAAAGTCGCTGCATGTACCGTGTGTGCATCGGTATGAAGCAAGCCAGCACGATTCAATTCCGCCAAAATCGCCAACACCCCACCGGCACGGTGAACGTCTTCCATGTGGTATTTTTGTGTGGCAGGCGCAACCTTACTCAAACAAGGCACTTTGCGGCTCAATTGGTCGATGTCGGTCATTTTAAAGTCCACGCCCGCTTCGTTCGCAGCTGCCAACAAATGCAAAATGGTGTTGGTTGAACCACCCATGGCAATATCCAACGCCATCGCGTTTTCAAACGCATTTTTCGTCGCAATCGAGCGAGGCAACACAGAAGCATCGTCTTGTTCATAATAACGCTTGGCCAAATCCACAATGCGGCGACCTGCTTCTAAAAACAACTCTTTGCGGAATGCATGTGTGGCGAGCAACGAACCATTACCCGGCAATGACAAGCCCAAAGCTTCGGTCAAACAATTCATCGAGTTGGCGGTAAACATGCCCGAGCAAGAACCACACGTTGGACAAGCCGAACGCTCAATTTTCGCCACATCTTCATCAGATACTTGGTCATTGGCAGCTTCTACCATTGCATCGACCAAATCCAATTTGCGGATTTCGCCTTCGATGATTTGACCTTGCGCATTGGCAATGCCAATGACTTTGCCCGCTTCCATAGGGCCACCTGACACGAAAATCGTTGGTATGTTCAAGCGCATCGCAGCCATCAACATCCCTGGGGTGATTTTGTCACAGTTGGAAATGCACACCATCGCATCGGCGCAATGGGCATTGACCATATATTCCACGCTATCGGCAATCAAATCACGCGATGGCAAGCTGTACAACATGCCACCATGACCCATCGCAATGCCATCGTCCACCGCAATGGTATTGAATTCTTTGGCAATGCCACCCGCCGCTTCAATTTCGCGCGCCACCATTTGACCCAAATCTTTTAAATGCACATGGCCTGGTACAAATTGGGTGAATGAATTGGCAATGGCGATGATTGGTTTACCAAAATCACCATCTTGCATGCCAGTGGCGCGCCACAAAGCGCGAGCACCAGCCATATTGCGACCGTGGGTAGAGGTACGAGAACGATATTGAGGCATGTTACACAATCCTTATTATATTAAAGACAGCTGACTGCTGATGATTGATTTCATTGTAACACCGAGGAGCAGACTTGTTGATAGCCGCACCAACATGCTTATTTTTTATACAAAATACAAAATACCATTTATTTTAAAATATTAAAAATATAAATCCTTTGTTTTTTCAATATATAAAACTTTCATCCAAAATAAACCCATTTATGCCACATTCAAAAATCATCAAACTACCAATCCTCTCATAATTATGATTCAAAGCCCACTGATATTGACCAAGCGTCACCCGATGATTCACAACAATCACAATATTAAAATGCCAGAATCATTCCCTTCATTCACATCAAAAAAAGCGTCCTGTAAATGTTTACAGGACGCTTTTTATCTGCAAAATGACTGTTCAAACCATTTAACGCATATTATCGTTCGACTCTTCTTCTTTGCGCACCATTTCAGAAACCACTGTTTTTTTACTTTTGGTACGGCGGCGTGGTCTGGCCAAAATCGGATGGGCAATCTGCTTCAAGTCTTTTTCCATGTCGCCCAACGCAATTTCCAAAGCATGACAAGACAAAATCAACTCATACATCGAAATCAACAATGACACCACCAAACAAGACAAACTGATCGTGAACAAACTCACGCCCCAAAATTGACTTTCAAAAAACAAAGCAATGATGCTGGCAATACTAAGCATGATACAAGCCACGCCAAACATTTGCATGTTACGCACCATGATGACGCGCCGCTGCAAATTGTCAATTTGCAATAACAAAGAATCATCAGGATGTTGTTGGTATTCGTGCGTCAAATTGCGAATGACCGTCGACACACCTAAAAATCGATTGGTGTAAGCCAACATAATCAATGAGATGGCTGGAAAAATCAGCGCAGGGGTGGTCATTTGTAAGTCCATATAGATACTTTTCTTTATTTTAAAATATTAAAACCCATTGGTTTGTCACAAAGTTTCAGTGTCGCTGTGAGTAATACCATCCAAACGGGCTTGCAAACGCTCTACTTGCTTTTTCAATGCCATGATTTCAGCACGGGTATTCTTAATCATCTGCATCAAACCCGCACAAACCACACCCAAAATAATCAAATTCAACACAAACAAAGTAAACATCTTTCATCCCAACTCAAATACAAAAATCTTGACCAAAATCCAATTGCTGCACTGCAATAAAAATACCACAAACCACCATCACACACCACTAGCTTCTGTCCATTGAGCAGACACAAACTGTGTGAATATCAAACCTATTGGCATCATATCTTGCCATGTTTGGCAAACAAATTCAAAACCCTACAAAAAAGCCATCTTGCTGTGAAGCAAGATGGCTTAAAAATCTAAAAGAGGTCAAACCAATTTATTTTAATTCAACCACTTCTTGACCAAACAAAGCCGCAGCGGTGCGCAACATTTGGCAGCTAAAGCCCCATTCATTGTCATACCAAGCCAATACTTTGACCATATTGCCGTTAGACACTTTGGTCAAAGTCGAATCGAAAGTTGAACCTTCGGTAGAATGGTTAAAGTCGGTTGAAACCAATGGCAAAGTATTGAAGCCCAAAACATGTTTCATACTGCCTTCAGCAGCGGCTTTGACAATGGCATTGACTTCATCAACAGATGTATCGCGACCGGCTTCAAACGTCAAATCTACCAATGACACGTTAATGGTCGGCACACGCACAGCAAAACCATCCAATTTGCCATTCAAATCAGGCAATACCAAACCCACGGCTTTGGCAGCGCCTGTTTTGGTCGGAATCATGTTTTCAGTAGCAGAACGCGCACGACGCAAGTCTTTGTGACGCACGTCGGTTAATACTTGGTCATTGGTGAACGCATGAATCGTGGTCATCAAGCCTTTTTGAATGCCCAATGCATCGTTCAAAGCTTTGGCAACAGGTGCCAAACAGTTGGTGGTGCAAGACGCGTTAGACACAACCGTCATGTCAGCAGTCAATACGTCATGGTTCACACCATAAACCACAGTAGCATCCACATCATCGCCACCTGGCGCTGAAATCAAAACTTTTTTTGCACCTGCATCAATGTGTGCTTGGCATTTTGCTTTGGTGGTGAACGCACCTGTACACTCCAAAACCAAATCCACATTCAATTCGCCCCAAGGCAATTCAGCTGGATTGCGAGTAGAGAAAAACGGAATCACATCACCATTGATGACCAAAGCATTGTCTTGATGAGTCACTTCTGCACCAAAACGGCCGTGTACGGTGTCAAACTTGGTCAAATGTGCATTGGTGGCCAAATCGCCAGAAGCATTCACGCCAACGACTTCAAACACATTCGTCAATTTGTAATCGTAAATGGCACGTAAAACTTGGCGGCCGATGCGGCCATAACCGTTGATGGCTACTTTAATCGTCATGGAAAATCCTTAGTTGGTTTAGGAGACACAAAAACGGCGGCAATTATACCAAAAATGTCGCCTTTTGGCTGTCATAAGTTGCAAATGAATTTAAGCGGCTGCAATAAACAGTGCCAAAATACACACCAAACCCACCATCCACGACCCAGAACGCAAAGTCGCCATGTCTTTAATGTACAAGAAAATGTACAGCAAGCGACTCAACACAAACAAAACCGACCAAAAAGTTATCGCAGCTTGCGATGCGCCGCCCGTCATATGTGCAATGATGACAGCTGCGGCAAACGCAGGGAAAATTTCAAATGAATTTTGCTGCGCTGCATTGGCACGCTTGGCTTCGCCTTGCGTGTGCAACATAAAATCACGTGGATTGTGGTTGTCTTGACCTGCAAAACCGCCGACCCGTTTAGCATAAAACGCACACAACCACGGTAAAAACATTGCAATAAACACACACCAATACGCTAAAGTCATGCTAATTTCCTTTGTTTTCAACATCAAAAAGCGTCCCGTAAACCTTTACAGGACGCTCGATGGTTTCAAGAATGTTTCTGTGTTTTTTGACACAAATCCAATAATAAATCTTGCATAGATTGCCATGCCTTGCCATCGGCAGCACCTTTGATTTGACGGTCTATCAGCGCACACTGTTGCAAAGCCATCAAGACGCGTCTGACACCTACACGGCGCAAAGCTTGTTGCGCCCATGCATATTTGTCACCCCACAAACGCAAGTTGCGCCGCAAAATCTGCTCGCTTTCGCCTGAAGACAAACCCGCTTTCAAACGCAACAAAGCACGCAAATCCTCGCTCACCGCCCAAACCACCAACACAGGTTCATCGCCTTCGCTTTGCAAGCTCGCAAGCAATTGCAATACTCGGCTGACATTACCTTGCATCCAAGACTGCGCCAAATCAAACACGTCAAAACGTGCCACATCTGCCACCGCTTGTTGGGCGTCCTGTAAACCCAAACGCGCGCCTGCACCATGCAACAAAGCCAATTTGTCGATTTCTTGCTTAGCCGCCAGCAAATTGCCTTCCACACGCTGCGCCAACACATCCAAAGCATCGGCTGCCATGTGCAATTGGTGTTGCTGCAAACGCTGCTCTATCCAACGAGGCAATTGCGCAGCGCTAACCGCTTTGCATTCCAACACACAAGCGGCCTGTAACCACGCTTGGAACCACTTGCTTTTTTGCTGCGTTTTGTCCATATTGGGCAAAACCAATACCGTGACAGTATCTTCTGCAAAAGCAGCCGCGGCCTGTAACAACGCTTCGGCACCTTCTTTGCCTGGCTTGCCTGTTGGCAAGTGAATTTCAATCAATTTTCGCTCAGAAAACAAACCCATAGATTGCGTCGCTTCACGCAACAACGACCAATCAAAATGGCTATCCACCGTCAAAACCTGACGGTCAAAATATTCTTGTTCTCTGGCAGCAGCACGCAAGGCGTCCACAGCCTCAATGCGCAACAAATCTTCTTCACCAAACACCACATACGCCGCTGGTAATGGCTGTTTTAAACTGGCCATCCAAGCTTGAGCATTCAACAAAGCCACTACTGTCGCACTCGCAAATCAGCTGCATTGACCATGGCAATGCGCAAAATCAACTGCGCAGCCGCCTCACGACGCATGTCTTGCCACAGTTTTTGTTCTTCATCGTCTTTACTTAAAATCTCATTGTCTGAGTATTTCATAAAGCGACGCACTTGCACACTCATCGGCTCAGACACAATCATGCCGCCTTGTTCGATGCGAATGGTGACGTTCAAAGTCATCAAATACTCAGTGGTGGAACCTTCTAAATTCAAAGACTGTGAACGTCTGTCGGTGCTTTCCTCTAAGACACGCAAAATGGCTTGCGATTGAGCTGCATCCACCACTTCTACGTCTTGACGGCGTTTCAATTCGTATTTGATTGGGTTATACATGCCCTTTGCATCTTCAACCGCCCAACGGTGGTAAGGCAATAAAGTGTCGGTCAACTCAACGCCACGCAAATTAAAGCCACAAGCGCTCAATAAAAACAGACAACTCAATATCAGCCATTTTTTCATGTGTGTCCCTTATTAAACCAATTTGGCTTTCATCAAATCTTGCACTTGCGCAGGATTGGCTTTGCCACGGCTGGCTTTCATCACTTGACCGACCAAAGCATTCAAGGCTTTTTCTTTACCCGCTTTGAATTCTTCGACCGATTTAGGATTGGCTGCCAACACTTCGTCAATCATTTTTTCAATGGCGCCAGTGTCATTGATTTGTTGCAAACCATCACGTTCAATGATTTGTTCGGCTGACAAATCGCTGCTCCACAAAGCTTCAAACACTTTTTTCGCCAATTTGCTCGACAAAGTGCCATCGACAATTTTTTTCACTAAACCAGCCAAACGCACCGCGTCAATCGGGCTGTCTGCCAAGGTTTTTTCTTCACGGTTCAATGTTGCTGCCAATTCGCCGTTCATCCAGTTGGCAACCAATTTGCCTTCGCCTGAAGCTTTGGCAGCGGTTTCAAAATAATCCGCCGTGATTTTGGATGTCGTTAACAAACGCGCATCGTATTCGGTGATGCCAAAATCCGCCACAAAACGCTCGGCCATGTCCGCAGGCAATTCTGGCATTTCCGATTTCACACGCGCCAATTGTTCATCAGAAATGATCACAGGCAACAAATCAGGGTCTGGGAAGTAACGGTAATCGTTGGCGTCTTCTTTGGTACGCATCGCGCGGGTTTCGCCTTTTTCAGGGTCCCACAAACGCGTTTGCTGAATCACTTTACCGCCGTCTTCAATCAATTCGATTTGACGCTCAACTTCGTAATTGATGGCCGCTTCCAAAAAGCGGAATGAGTTCAAGTTTTTGATTTCGCAACGCGTGCCAAATTCAGCCTGACCTACAGGACGCACCGACACGTTCGCATCAATACGGAACGAACCTTCGGCCATATTGCCGTCACAAATATCCAACCAAGTGACCAAATCATGCATCGCTTTGGCATATGCCACCGCATCGGCTGCGCTGCGCATTTCAGGTTCAGACACCACTTCCAATAAAGGCGTGCCCGCACGGTTCAAATCAATGCCCGTAAAGCCTTGCACCGCATCGTGTACCGATTTGCCCGCATCTTCTTCCATATGCGCACGGGTCACATTGATGGTTTTGAGCGTATCGCCAACGACGATGTCCAATTTGCCATGTTCGACAATCGGATAATCCATTTGGCTGATTTGGTAGCCTTTGGGTAAATCAGGATAAAAATAGTTTTTGCGGTCAAAAATATTGGTTTGATTGATGGTGGCTTTCAAGGCCAAGCCCAATTTGATGCCTTTTTCAATCACCGCACGGTTCATCACCGGCAATGCCCCCGGCATCGCCAAATCCACTACCGATGTATGTGTGTTGGCATCGGCACCAAAAGCTGTGGATGAGCCGCTGAAAATTTTTGATTGTGTGTTCATTTGGACGTGGATTTCCAGTCCAATTACGGTTTCCCAAGTCATATTCTTACTTCCTATTCAGATTACAGGCGTCCTGTAAACGGGTGTTACTTAAAAATCTGGGGGTTATGAAGCCAAATCAGTGGCTTGTTTGAGCAATTTTTTGACAAACACGCCACGACCTTTGGCTTCTTCTGCCTCGCTGACAGAACCCGTGACCACCAATACTTGCTGTGCACGGGTCATGCCTACATACAATACTTTGGCGTCCGACGCAGTGCGTTTGGCTTCTGGTGCCAAGCTGCCCACACCCACCACGACCACATGTGTGAATTCCAAACCTTTAGACGATTGCAACGTCATGATGGCGACGCTGTTGTCGTCTGGCAAATACGCTTTTTTGGCTTTGCTATCGACCAAAATTTGTGTGGCCACATTCACCTGTTTGAAAGCGTCCTGTAAAGGTTTGGCTTGTTCCAAAGTCACCACCAAAATCGCCATTTTGTGCAAAGCCACACCTTCGGCTTGCCAAGAGACTATTTGCTGTTTGGCTTGGGTGATTTCCTCACTGAACGATGGCAGGCGGTAAAACACAGGTTTCGGACCAGACACGCCACCGGACTCAGGTAAAACCAAAGGAATGTGGTCGTCGTCTTTGCTGTCTGCACCGGTTAAATATTCGCTGGCAAACTCATACGCAAAATGCAAAATTTCACGCGTATTGCGGTAATTCATTTTCAAAATCGAAGTGCGGCCTTGTGCTTTGATGCCGACACTGGACAAAGTAAAATTCAAACCACCACGACGGTAAATCGATTGTGCATCGTCGTATAACAATAACAAATTGCCATCGTCTATATCCACCATTTTGGCCACAGCTTGCAGCCACTCAGGCTCAAAATCGTGGCCTTCATCTATCATTACTGCGCCATATTGTTCACGTGAAATCCTACCATCTTCCACCGCCGCCAACATAGTGGCAACTTGGCGTTTGTAAATCGGCTCAGAGCCTTCGATGGTAGCAATATGGTGTTTTTTCAGTTGCTCAATACACCAACCATTAAAATGGTGGACTTGGACTTTGTCGCCCAAGCCTTTATTTTGCAACATCGTCTTTAATTTGACCGCCAAAACAACGTTGTAACACAAGACCAAAATCGGTTTGCTCAACATTTGCGCCAAATATTGACAATGGTAAGCCAAAATCAAGGTTTTTCCCGAACCTGCCACACCATGAATCACCCGATGTCCCGCACCCAAATTGCGTGCCAATTGCTCTTGCTGCAAATCCATGACTTTGATTTTATCAGGCAAAGACATGGCACTAGCGTCCTGTAAAACCTCTAGCGATGGCTCATCATCAAACAAATTGGTTTGTGACAATTGCAAATCAATGCGCAATTCTGGATACAAATGCCAACGCACACGGTTGATTTCGTCCTCACTCAAACGCTGCCCAAATTGATACGGGAACATGTCCCACAATTTGTTTTGAAATGCCTCGTCATCCACATCATCACGCAAATCTTCTTGGTACAACACCAAATGGTCGGGTAAGACCAAATTGCGGCTGTCTTCGGGCAAGGCATTTTCCATTTGACTGCGCAAGACTTTGGAAAAAATCACCCCACAACCATACGGCATTTTCAATTGTCCCAAACGATGGGCGGCCGTTTGCTGTAAAACAGGGTCGGCTTTCAATTGATTGACCAAGGCAAAAGCACAACCACGCACTTGTGCCAAAGGATTGGGATCGGTGCGCAAACCATTGCTGGTTAAGCGTTGAATGTCATTGGGATTGATGGATTTGAAAGTTTTCAGCTCCCAATCTTTCACCTCCAAAAACAACAAGCCTTTTTGCGGATGCAACACGATGAAATCAGGATAGCGGCGTTTTTTGCCCACTGCCACGTCATACCACACCAAACATTCATCGCCTAATTTGCGTCGCAAAACCTCTGCCACACGCCGCTCACCTGCCGTACCGCGACCTTTGAGTTGATTCAAATTGGGGATAATGATGGCCATAAGCGCGACGTCCTAAGCATGAAAACAGGTTTAAGGAATACTACTTGTCCAATAGATGTTTACAGGACGCTTAAAACAGCGTCCTGTAAACACGATGAATACCTTACGCAGGTGTGCGTGTGTGGTAGTCACTGTTCAATTGGATTTGATGTGCCACGTTTAACAATTTGGCTTCCGCAAAATAATTGCCAAACAATTGCATGCCAATTGGCAAACCGTCTTGACTGAAGCCTGCTGGTACGCTGATGCCCGGCAAACCCGCCAAATTCAACGATGTCGTAAACACATCACTCAAATACATTTGTACGGGGTCTTTGGTTTGACTGCCAATGGCAGGGGCTGCCGTTGGTGAAGCTGGCGCCAAAATCACATCGCATTGCTCAAAAGCGGCCTGAAAGTCATTCGACACCAAGCGACGCAATTGTTGTGCTTTAACGTAATAGGCATCGTAATAACCATGTGACAATACATAAGTACCCATCATGATGCGACGTTTCACTTCTTCGCCAAAACCTTCAGCGCGGTTTTTGCTGTAAAACTCATCCAAAGACTCAAAACTATCAGTGCGATGACCATAACGCACGCCATCAAAACGTGACAAATTGGTCGACGCTTCGGCTGTCGCAATCACATAATACGCAGGAATCACAAATTCGGTTTGACGCAAGCTGATGTCTACCATTTGTGCACCCAAAGATTTGAGCAAATCAACGGTATTTTGCACGGTTGCCGCCACATCTGCATTCAGGCCGCCTTCTAAATACTCTTTTGGCAAACCCACGCGCAAACCGGTCAATGGCAAGTTCAAATCGCGCATATAATCTTCTTTGGCACGCTCCAAACTGGTCGAGTCACGTTCATCAAAGCCTGCCATCGCATTCAACAGCAAAGCGCAATCTTCTGCCGTTTGTGCCATCGGACCGGCTTGATCCAAACTCGAAGCATAAGCGACCATACCAAAACGGCTGATAATGCCATAAGTGGGTTTGATACCTGTCACACCGCAATGCGCCGCAGGTTGACGAATAGAGCCGCCTGTATCTGAACCCAAAGCCGCAGGTGCCAAACGAGCCGCCACAGCCGCAGCAGAGCCTCCACTTGAGCCGCCCGGAACGTGATTTAAATTCCACGGGTTGCGTGTGATGCCAAAGAAAGATGACTCACTGGTAGAACCCATGGCAAACTCATCCATGTTCACTTTACCCAAGCTGACCATGCCATGGTTGCGCACGTTTTGTACTACGTGTGCGGTATAAGGGGCGATAAAGTTCTCTAACATCTTCGAACCACAAGACGTCGTCCAACCTTCTTCACAGAAATTGGCCTTGACCGCAATAGGCACACCTGTGAGCAAACTGTCGGTGCCACTTTGCAAACGCTCATCTGCTTTTTGCGCTTGCGCTAAAGTTCTGTCTGCATCCAAATGAATGTAAGCATTGATTGCTGGATTGTGTTCTTGAATTTGATTTAAGTAATCTTGTGCCAACTCAGTGGCTGAAATTTGTTTGCTTTGCAACAAATCGCTGCATTGCTTCACGCTTAATGGTTTCATGTCGCTGTCTCTTTGCGCGGTTTAATCAATGACTTTAGGGACCAAATACAGGCCGTCTTGAACAAGTGGTGCATGCTCTTGGTAGCGTTCACGCTGGTTGCTTTCGCTTACCACATCGTCACGCAAGCGCAAAGCCACTTCATGTGGATGGCGCATAGGCTCAACACCCTCAGTAGGAATGGCTTGCATTTTCTCAAGCATGGTAAAGACATTGTTCAATTGAATTTCCACAGCATTCAACTCTTCATCGCTTAAATGCAAGCGGGACAAGCGTGCAATTTTTTGCACATCACTGGTGGTTAACGCCATGAGAATATCCTTCACCTTCAATAGTATTTAAATAATACGTTAAACTGGCAGCCTGATGCTTAGCAAGCGGCATAAACTCAGGTATGATACACGCTTTTGGTTTTAGGCTACCGTTACAGGCGAGAATTATAACCGATTTTCACCAATGGGTAAGCCTTAGCCTGCTATACTGCATTGCAGCAAATCACTTGCTTATTAAATATTAATCACGGACCAATTAACCCTTTCAGGAAACTCCGATGTTGCGCTTTTTAACCCGCTTTTTTTCAAACGATTTAGCCATTGACCTTGGCACTGCTAACACTCTGATCTACATCAAAGGCAAAGACATCGTCTTAAACGAGCCGTCGGTTGTCGCCATGCACATCAATCCAAATTCCAACAAAGACGAAACATTGGCCGTAGGCACAGATGCGAAAAAAATGTTGGGTCGTACACCAGGCTCGATTCAAGCCATTCGTCCAATGAAAGACGGTGTGATTGCTGACTTCAATGTGACCGAACGCATGTTGAAAGCTTTTATTCGCAAAGTGAATAACGGCAAACTGTCTGCACCGCCTCGCATCGTCATTTGTGTACCTTGTGGTTCAACCCAAGTAGAACGCAAAGCCATTCGCGACTCAGCCTTAGCTGCAGGTGCTTCTAGCGTGAATTTGATTGAAGAGCCTATGGCTGCGGCTATTGGTGCAGGCTTACCGATTGAAGAACCAACAGGTTCTATGGTGGTGGATATTGGTGGCGGCACCACTGAAGTAGGTGTTGTGTCTTTGAGTGGCTTGGTTTATTCACACTCTATTCGTGTGGGCGGCGATGCATTTGATGAAGCCATCATCAACTATGTGCGTCGTAACTACGGTATGTTGATTGGTGAAGCCACTGCTGAACAAATCAAAAAAGAAATCGGTACGGCTTTTCCTGGTGCTGAAGTGCGTGAAATCGAAGTCAAAGGTCGTAACTTGGCTGAAGGCATTCCGCGTTCATTCACCATCACATCTAATGAAGTTTTGGAAGCTTTGTCTGAACCTTTGAACCAAATCGTACAAGCGGTGAAAAATGCTTTGGAACAAACCCCACCAGAATTAGGTGGTGACATTGCAGAACGTGGTCCTGTTTTGACTGGTGGCGGTGCTTTATTGCGCGACATCGACCGTTTATTGGCAGAAGAAACTGGCTTGCCTGTTAACATTGCAGACGATCCCTTGACTTGTGTGGCACGCGGCTCTGGCTTGGCTTTAGATAAAATTGGTAAATTAAATTCCATTTTTGTGGTCAATCCTTAATATATCGTCATTAATATATCGTCATTTTTGAATATAGTCATTGTAGATGTCTGAATCATTACAATTTAACCAACGACGCCTGCACCCACTAACCAAGTTGGTGCTCTTGGTGTTGTTGGCTTCTATCTTGCTCATCACCGACAAACGTGTCGATGCGGTGAAGCAAATGCGCAGCCAATTGGCCAGCATTTTTTATCCCATTCAATGGGCTGCTAACCAACCTGTCAATTGGTATAACAGCCTTAACCAACATTTTGCAGAACAAAATCAATTGGTACAAACCAATCAAGCTTTGCATGCCGAAAATGCCCGTTTGAAAACTGAGTTAAGCCAATTAAAAGGCATCAACAACAGTGTCGATGAAATCACTGCCAATGAGCGCCTGAAAGATTTGCTGTCCTTACCCACCACCGATGCCAAAATCGTCCATGTGGGCATAGAACCTTTTCCGACACATTATTTATTGGACAAAGGCAGCCAACACGGTGTTCAGGTCGGTCAAGCAGTCGTGACGGCTGCAGGTCTATTAGGGCAAATTACGTCTGTGGGTAACCGACATTCTGAATTGACTTTGCTCAACAATGCGCAAAACGTCATTCCTGTTATGGTCGCTCGTACGGGTGTACGCAGCTTGTTGTATGGCAATTTAGAAGACTTGGAATTGCGCTACTTCCCTGTCAGCGCCGATTTGCAAAAAGACGATGTTTTGGTCACATCAGGCATGGACAATGTGTATCCAGCGGGCATTCCCGTAGCCACAATTACCTCGATTACCCCTACTAGCGGCACCCCTTTCTACAAAACAACCACAGCAGCCACGGCCAATTTGACCAGCGTGCGCTCAGTTTTGATTTTAGAAAGCAAGCCGGTTGTTTATTTGAATGAAGCTGAATCAGCCAATGTTGCGACTGCATCCGCCGTCTCTGCTGCATCTGCGCCTATTAAGACCGAAAGTGCTCCTGCTCCATGACCGCATACAGCTCTTCTAATCCATATAAAGTTTCAGGACGCTTTATCACCACAACATTTGTTGCGGCGATTATGTTTGACTTGATTGCTTGGCCAAGAGAGTATTTTTTCTGGCTGCCTGAAGCATGCTTATTGGTATTGATTTATTGGGTTTTACACCGACCTGAAAGCATCAATATTGGCATCGCCTTTTGTATCGGCTTGGTGATGGATTTGTCTTTAAGCTCACCCTTAGGACAACATGCCATCAGTTACAGCATTATTGCTTTTTTAGCCAGCCAGCAACACCGACAACTCTTGCTATACCATTATGGTTTCCAAGCCATTGCCGTAGGTGGTTTTTTCTTATTACACGCAGGCATTATGATATTGGTGCGTCTGTTTTATGACCAAATCTTTTACGGTTGGTTGTATTTCACGCCTGCCATTACGGTGGCCATATTATGGCCTTTACTTAACACATTGATGGTTGGCATCATGCATTGGCGGCAAAATAAACGATGAAATCTTTGCGTGAATACCAAAGCAGATTCAAACAAAGAAACCAACGTGACTTCCAATTGCGCCTTTTGGTTTCCTTTGTTGTTGTGCTGATTTTAAGTGTGGTTTTGATTGTGCGTTTTGCTTATTTACAAGTTGAAAAACACGATGAATTCGTGCAACGAGCTACCAGCAACCGCGTTTCTGTCATTCCGACACCACCTATTCGAGGTGAAATTACTGACGTCAATGGCGTCGTTTTGGCACGCAATTATCCTGCTTATTCTTTGGAAATCATCCCAAGCAAAATCGAAAGCAAATTCGATGATTTGGTGGTGCAATTACAAAAATATGTCACGGTTTCTGACGCAGATATCAAGCGTTACCGCCGCATGCGCGCGCAAAGTCGTGCTTATGAAAACATTCCTTTGAAATTGAAACTGTCTATCGACGAAGCCAGTGCTTTGGCACCAGAGCTGTATCAATTTCCGGGCGTTGAAATCAATGCTCGTACGTTCCGTGAATACCCTTATGGCAAGCTCACCGCTCATATCTTAGGTTATATTGGCCGTATTAGCACCAAAGACTTGGATAAACTCAGTGAAGACGGTCGTCAAGATTTGTACCGAGGTACCACACATATTGGCAAACTTGGTTTGGAATCCTATTACGAGCCTCAATTACATGGTATCCCGGGCATGCAAGAAGTGGAAAAAGATGCCACAGGTAATATTGTCCGCGTCCTGAACAAAATGCCAGCGCAAACAGGGCAAACCTTGCGTTTGGCTTTGGATATTCGTGTACAACAAGAAGCTGACCGTTTGCTTGGTAACCGTCGTGGTGCGGTGGTGGCCATCGACCCACAAACAGGCGGTATTTTGGCCTTGGTATCCAAGCCAACGTTTGACCCCAATTTGTTCATTGACGGCATTGATACCGAGTCGTGGAAAGCTTTGAATGAGAACTGGGAAACACCCATGCTCAATCGCACCACGCAAGGTTTATATCCACCAGGCTCAACCTTCAAACCTTTCATGGCCATGGCCATGTTAGAAAGCGGCAAGTTGACCCAAACCAGTATTGTGCCCGCTCCTGGTGCATGGAGTATTCCTGGCACCAAACACGTGTACCGCGATTCGGTAAAATCCGGTTACGCCCCAATGAATTTACAACGTGCCATTACGGTTTCATCCGATACCTTCTTTTACCGCATCGGTTATGAAATGGGTATTAATATGGTAGCGCCCCACTTAAGACGCTTTGGCTTGGGTGAGCGCACTGGCATTGATTTGCCCAATGAAAATCGTGGCATTTTGCCTACCAAAGAATGGAAAGCCGAACGCTTCAAAAAAGGCAAGCCGCGAGAACGCGAATGGCATCCTTCAGAAATGGTGTCTATTAGTATTGGACAAGGTTATAACACTTATACTCCTTTACAAATGGCACATGCCACAGCCACTTTGGCCAATAATGGTGTGTCTTTCAGGCCGCATGTGGTCAAAGAATTACACAACCATCAAACGCGTGAAATCACTTTGGTCGATCCCAAACCTGAAGCTGTTTTGCCCTACCAACAAAACAATTTTAACTATGTCAAACAAGGCATGCAAAACGTGTTGCGACCAGGTGGTACTGCTTGGCGTGTGGGATCAGGCTTGCAATACAGTATGGCAGGCAAAACAGGAACGGCACAGGTGAAAAGTATTGCACAAGGGGCAACATACAATGCCGCAGCCTTGGCGGAACGTCACCGTGACCACGCTTGGTTTATTGCCTTTGCACCTGTGGAAAATCCTAAAATTGCCATTGCCGTGATTTTAGAAAATGGTGGTTGGGGTGCCACTGCCGCTCCGATTGCTCGCCAGCTTTCTGATTTTTACTTATTGAAAGTTTTAGGCAACAAAGGTTCTAGCGATGATTTGCGCATACCACAAGCCAATACTGTCTTGGCAGACGAAACCTTAATTTCCAGCAACAGTAAAGACAATAAAACCACCCACGCGCAAACTTCTTTACAGGCCGCTTTCCAATCTGCACAAAAAATACCTCGTGCAGCATCAGGTGTGACCCCATGACTTCCAATCACCCACTCAAACGCTTATACGATATTTTTATCGCACCTATGGATCGATGGTTATTACTGTCTATCTTAATCATTTACATCATGAGCTTGTTTTTGCTCTATTCTGCTGACGGTGGCCAATTTTTCCAATTAGAGAAAAAAACCCTACATACTTTCCTAGGCTTCATGCTGTTGTGGGGCTTATCGCGTATCAAACCGCAAATGCTCGCGAGCTTGGCTTTGCCAGCGTATATTGGTGGCGTCATTTTATTATTGGGCGTAGAGTTTTTTGGTGTCAGCGTCAACGGTGCCAAGCGCTGGTTGGACATCGGTCCCTTGCGCATTCAACCTTCTGAAATCATGAAAATTGGTTTACCCATGATGGTGGCAGCTTATTTTCAACGCTATGATACCGAATTGCGTTGGTACCATTATTTAGGTGCTTTGGGCATTATTGGTCTGCCTGTAGGTTTGATTTTAGACCAACCTGATTTGGGTACAGCCGTATTGATTGGCGCATCTGGTATTTTTGTGATGTTTTTTGCTGGCTTGTCTTGGCGCGTGGTTTTTGTCACCATTGTTTTAGCAGTCTTATCCATGCCGTTGATGTGGGAATATGGCATGCACGAATACCAACGTGTTCGAGTCAGAACGTTGTTTAATCCCGCAGCAGACCCTTTGGGCGCAGGCTATCACATCATCCAATCCATGATTGCCATTGGTTCAGGCGGCGTGTGGGGCAAAGGATGGCTCAATGGCACACAAACCCATTTAGACTATATTCCTGAGTCCACAACCGACTTTATTTTTGCCGTTTATGCCGAAGAATTTGGTTTGATAGGCAATATTTTATTAGTCGCAGTGTATGTGTTTATTGTCGTTCGTGGTTTGATTATCAGTGCCAATTCGCGCACTTTGTATGAACGTACTGTGGCAGGAGCTTTCACGATGACAGTGTTTTGTTATGCGTTCGTGAATATTGGCATGGTCAGCGGCATTTTGCCTGTGGTGGGCGTGCCTTTGCCTTTGGTCAGCTATGGCGGTACGGCAACTTTATCGGTGATGATTATGCTTGGAATGTTAATGAGTATTCACAGCAATCAAACCCGCGGCAATCAATCCAAATATTAAACTTTGTGCACGCCACAACGACTGTGTTGTGGCAACAAACTTAAATGATAAGGATGGCGTAAAAACGGCTGCACACATCGAGTTAATTGTGGCAGCCGTTTTTGTAAAGCATCGACCTGTAAATATGTAGCCGCAAAATAATGAGCAACGACTTCCGCTTGTTGCTCCATATTCAATTGGGCAAACGCAGGCAAATCTTGCCCTTCTTGCCAATAACGGTAAGCACGGGCATGAACATATCCCGCTTGGCCAAACAAACAAACACCTGACAATAAAACCGAAAACCCACGTTGGTATTGCCACACATGCGTCATTTCATGCATGAACCATATTTTCAAATGCACGGGTGCTTGTGAAAAATCGGCGCAATACGCCGATTTGGGAAAGTAAATACAACCATTGGGTGCCACGGCTGCACGGCTGAAAGTTTGCCACCAAGCACCAAAGACCAAACGCACAGAGGCATAATCAACAGCGTCCTGAAACATCCAACGCGCCAATTGCATTTCGCCCGTGGTCAATTTACGCTTCATTTTATTTCAATCGCTCATGCCGAGAGCGCCAACGACTGACGGTACGGCAACGCCAACCGCCGCGTACCAACACATAGCCTATCACAGCCAGACTTCCCGAAAACAATGGGACGCCTAGCATCAAATATTTGGCTTGTTCAGCCAAAGCCGCGCGCAAATCCGAACCACCTGCTTCAATCACCACTTTCCAATCCGAAAATGCCATTAAAGTGTGTCCAGGCTCAGCCAAAACATGAAAGCCCAATTGATAAGCCAAATAATACAAAGGCAGATACGTCAACGGATTGGTATATAGAGTCATGGCCAAAGAAATAGGCAAATTGGCACGCAATACATACGCCAAAATCAATGCCATCAACATTTGCGTAGGCCCTGGCATCATGCCTGCAAACAAGCCAATGGCCACAGCCAACGCCACTTTGCGACGCGAGGCGACCCAAAAATAAGGCTTGTTGAAATACGGAGCCAAAGGTTTTAACCAACGCTTGGCAAAGATTTCATCGTGCGTTGGGACTTTGTCTCGCAACGCATGCCATTTTTGACGCCACCAACTTTGTCGCAACATGTTTTAGACTTCTTTAGCGCAACAGGCTTTGTATTTTTTGCCGCTGTTACAAGGACAAGGGTCATTGCGACCGACTTTTTCACCACGGAAAATCGTTTGTGGCTTGTTTTGCACCGCTTTCCAATAATGGAAGAATTGCTCTGCGGTGGCGGCCAATTGTTCAGCCGATTCTTTGCGCTCTTTTGGGCTAATGTCTATGCCTTCTTCATCATAAATGCCTGCTGTCACCATCATTGGATAAAACGCATCTTCAAACTCTTCATCGTTTGCTGCCTCAAACCAATCGGTATTGACCACATCCAAAGCAAACAAATAAGCGTTCGCCCAAGTTTGGTAATCAAGCTCACCGTCTTCATCGTCTTCAAGCAACAAAGTCAACTCGCGCGCTTCCAATTGCGCTGCCCATGCATCGCTCAATTGACGAATCAATTCCAAAATTTGCGCTTTTTGTGCATCAGAGAACAAATTTTCATCACCCAAAATCTCAGGCATCCAATCTTCCAATTGAATGTCATCGGGACCCGACAACACCGCGCACATGAAGCCTTGCACTTCATCCACGCGCATGGTGTCACCGTCAATATGCGGGTGCAATAAAGTGGCTAATTGTTGTTGTAAGGCTAAAATATCACTCATGGTTTACTTCTCAATCGTTGTCGTTGTTGTTCAAAAATACAAATAGTGGCAGCCATCGCCACATTCAAGGATTCTGTCTGTGCATGCATTGGAATGTGAACACTCTTTGCACAATATTGCAAAAGCCCAGTGCTAATACCCGCGCCTTCGTTGCCCATCACCCACACGCCATCTTCACACAAATCCAAATCATACACGCTGTCGCTCTCTTGCTTCAAAGCTGTCATCCACAAGCGTCCTGTAAAGTTTTGCGTCCAATCAATAGCATCGACATCGGTGTAAATGGGCAGCGTAAAATGCCCACCCATCGCAGCGCGCAAAACTTTGGGCGACCAAGCATCGGCACAGCCTTGGCTTAACACGAGCCAATCCAAACCCACTGCCGCTGCGCTGCGAATGATGGTGCCAATGTTGCCTGGGTCTTGTACGTCTTCTAACAACATGCCATTGCCAGAAATTGGCAACACATCGTTTACAGGACGCTTCACAACGCTGATGATGTCGTCCGCCTCGGTGAGGCTTGTGATTTTGCTTAACGCATCACCTGTCACCACATGCACCACACCCGCAGGCAGCAAGCGCAATAAGGACGCAACCTCGGCATCGCTGCTGCGTTTTTCAGACACAAACACTTGTTCAGGAAACGCGCCCGTTTGCAAATACGCTTGCAACACATGCACGCCTTCCATCGCCGCCAAACCCAATTGACGGCGCACTTTCGCTTGCTTGAGCAATTTGCCCAAGCGTTTTAATGACTCGTTTTGAGCCGATTGAATCAAATACATTTTCAGGACGCTTTCAAAACCGTTCTAATTTCATCATTGCCTTTTAACGGGCGAATCGCTTCAAACAAAACATGCGCTTGTGGATAAACCAATTTCATCATCGCCACCCATTGTTTCAAACGTGCCATCGGATATTTGGAGTCGCCCGCCTTGATACAACACAACTCAAAAAACAAGCGCACCCAATGCATGATTTCAGGCCAATCCATTTCAGTGACAGTTTGACCTTGTTCGTACAACATGATTTGACGCGCCAAATCAGGACGACGCACAGCGCCGCGACCGAGCATCACACTGTCGCAGCCCGATTGTGCTTTGATGGCAATGTAATCGTCTAAACTGAACACATCGCCATTGGCAATCACAGGAATGTTCAAAGCCTCGCGAATGCGGTGAATGTATTGCCAATGTGCAGGCGGCTCATAGCCTTCTATTTTCGTGCGAGCATGCACCGCCACTTCACAAGCACCACCATTTTCAATGGCATGAGCACAATCTAAAAACAAATCTTTGCTTTCATAACCCAAGCGCATTTTGGCACTCAACGGAATGTGTTCAGGCAAAGCTTGGCGCACGGTAGTGACAATTTCCAACATACGCTCAGGCTCTTTGAGCAAGACTGCCCCACCTTGATGGCGGTTCACTGTCGGCGCAGGACAACCAAAATTGATGTCAATTTTTTGGGCGCCATAACGCACCGCTTCCAAAGCATTGAGCGCCATATTTTCAGCATCTGAACCTAAAATTTGCACCGTACACGGCACACCTGCAAATGTTTTGGCATCGTGTTCCAATTCAGGAATCAACTTCATCCACATGCCACGCCCATGCACCGTGTGCGTGATGCGCACAAATTCGCTCACACAAGCGTCCAACCCACCCATGCGGGTCAATAAGTCGCGCATCACATCGTCCACCAAACCTTGCATTGGTGCTAGAATCAAACGCATTGAATCTTCCTTTATCAATAGCCCGCTATTTTACCCTGACATGAGCACACTCGCCCAACGCTATTTCAATCTTTATGCTTCAAACAAGCATTGTTCAATCATGCTGCAAATGGATTGGGGAATGGGCAAGACCATTAAAATCTTTATGGCATTGACCTTGAGAAAATCGCCATCATATCGCTACCTGATACCATCAGATACGATGCAAAATATTTGTGCTCATTAGGGACATTTGAATTTGAATGAATTGAAAAGGACTTTACTATGCAAACAGCCATTTTAGCTGGTGGATGTTTTTGGTGTTTGGAGGCAGTATTCTCTCAATTACAAGGCGTCCTGAATGTCAAAAGCGGCTACATCAACGGCCACACACGCCATCCCACTTATCGAGAAGTGTGCACTGGCAATACGGGGCATGCTGAAGCGGTTAAAATTGATTTTGATGAAAATATCATTCGTTATGATGAAGTTTTGGATGTCTTTTTCACCATCCATGATCCCACCACATTGAACCGTCAAGGTCATGATGCCGGTACGCAATACCGCTCAGGTATTTATTATTTAAACGAAGAACAAAAACAGCAAGCACAAAACAATTTAGAAGCCTTGCAATACGACTTGCCCCAAACCATCGTCACCGAAATTGCAGCAGCACAAACTTTTTACCCTGCCGAAAACGAACACGATGATTACTTTTTTGAAAATCCCTACCAAGGCTATTGCCAAGTGGTGATTGCACCGAAAGTACAACAAGCGAAACAACAATTTGCACATTTATGGCGTACAGCATGATGCTGTTTGTAAGACTTTGCGGTAAAGTGACGCTGCTTAGACACATTGGAGCCCCATGCTTTCTACTCAATTTCAACGCATAGGCATTGCTTGCCGCATCGCAACACCTGAGGCGTTTGGACCTGTCAGCAAAATCGTCCAAACCTTGCTAGATGATGGCTTAGAAGTGTATTTGGACGAAGACAATTACCATGACTTGGCGCAAATGCCGCAAATTGAGCATTGCCAAATCGTCAGCAAAAGCGATTTAGGCCGCCATTGCCATGTGGTGATGGTATTGGGTGGCGATGGTACATTTTTGTCAGTCGCGCGCAAAATTGCCCCATTTTATGTGCCCATCATTGGCATTAATTTGGGTCGCTTGGGCTTTTTAACCCAAGTACCCGTGGAAACCTTGGCCACTGATTTGCGCAATATTTTGAGTGGCAAATACTTGCCTGAAGATTTGATTTTGCTAGAAAGCAAAGTGGTGCGTGATGACAAAACCATCAAGCAATCTTTGGCTTTGAACGATGTGGTGTTGTCGCGCGGTGGCTTGGGGCAAATGGTCGAATTTGAAGTGTTCATCAATCGCCAATTTGTCTATACACAACGAAGCGATGGTTTGATTGTATCCACGCCCACAGGCTCGACGGCTTACTCTTTAGCGGCAGGTGGTCCGATTTTACAATCGTCGATGCATGCTTTGGCTTTGGTGCCAATTTGCCCACAATCGATGACCAACCGTCCGATTGTCATTTCAGACACCAGCGAAATTGAAATCATGTTGACCAAAGGCATGGATGCCCGCGTGCATTTTGATGGACAGTCGTTTATCGATTTGCAAAAACTCGATCGCATCATCATTCGCCGTTATCGCAATACTTTGCGGGTATTACACCCAACCGATTACCATTATTACCGTACTTTGCGCACCAAGTTGCATTGGGGCGAACAACTCGTCTAGGGACGTTTATGCTGCTTGCCTTATCTTTAAAAGATTTTGTCATTGTTGACCAATTACATCTGAATTTTCAATCAGGTTTGACTGTGATTACCGGTGAAACGGGCGCGGGCAAATCCATTACTTTGGATGCTTTGGGCTTATTATTAGGCGACAAAGCCGATTTTTCACAAGTGCGGGTGGGTCAAAAAGAAGCCCAATTGTCCGCTTTGTTCGACATCACGGCATTGCATGCTTTACAGGACGCTTTGCGCGAACAAGGCTTAATGCAAGACGATGAAGACAAGCAATTGAGCATTCGCCGCATCATTGATGCCAAAGGCAAAAGCCGCAGCTTTATCAATGGTCAAACCGTCACTTTAAGCCAATTGCGTGACATGGGCGCGCATTTGGTCGACATCCACGGACAAAACGCCCACCAATCGTTGAACAAAGAAGCGATGCAACGGCAATTGCTTGATGCTTTTGCAGGCGCGCAAGAATTGTCATTGTCGGTCAAGCACGCTTATCAAACATGGCAACAAGCGCAAAAAGATTTACAGGACGCTTTGAATTCTGGTGAACAATTGGCTTTGGAGCAAGAACGTTTGCAATGGCAATTGCAAGACTTGGAACAACACCAATTGTCTGCCAAAGAATGGGACGAACTCAATCAAAGCCACGATGCTTTGGCGCATGCTGCGGACATTTTAGAAGCGGCGCAATGGGTAGATGAAGCGATAGATGGCGCAAGCAGCGTGCAGCAACGCCTCTACCAATGCCAACAACGCTTGAGCCATTTGGCGCAACACGAACCACGTTTTCAAGAAAGTTTGCCATTGCTTTTGGCAGTAGAAGCGGAATTGGCAGAAGTGGCCTCGAGCATGCGTGATGTGTGCGCTGATGTCGACATCAATCCACAAGAATTGGCTGTCCAAGCCGAACGCATTCAAACTTTAAACACCTTGGCACGCAAATACCGGGTCGAGCCACCAGAATTGTTTGCCAAGCAACAAAGCTTACAGGACGCTTTAAATCAATTGGAAGCCGCAGGCGATACGGAGGCTTTAGAACAAGCGGTTAACAAAACCCAAGCAGCTTTTGAAACACTTGCCCAGCAATTGAGCGCCAAACGCCAACAAGCGGCACAACTATTGGCGGCTGAAACCACCGAGCGCATGCAAGAATTGGCGATGAATGGTTCACGTTTTGCCATAGAATTACTGGCATCCAACGCAGGCTCACATGGTTTGGAACACGTCCAATTTCTGGTGGCTGCTAACAAAGGCAATCCTTTGCGGCCCATGGCAAAAGTGGCTTCAGGTGGCGAATTGTCACGCATTTCTTTGGCATTGCAAGTGGTCACCAGCCGTTTGCAAAGCGTGCCGACGTTGATTTTTGATGAGGTAGACAGCGGTATTGGCGGGCGTGTGGCCGAAGTGGTGGGCAAATCATTGCGCCAATTGGGGCAACATTACCAAGTGTTGGCCATTACCCATTTGCCGCAAGTGGCCGCGTTTGGCAACCAACATTGGCAAGTGAGCAAACGCGATGTGGGCGAAACCACATTGAGCCAATTGCTGGAATTGGTGGACGATGCACGCACCGAAGAAATTGCGCGCATGCTCGGTGGCGAAACCATCACCACCACCACGCGCGAACATGCCAAAGAAATGTTAATCCAAGCAGCTGCCGCCATTTAAGAGCACGACATGGATAATGTGGCGTATTTGCAAACCATGTGGCAAACGCTGTGGCAACAGACACCGCGTCTTGCACCTGAGCTGGCGCCCATCATCGCTGCGTATCAACAGCCGCAACGCCACTATCACACCACCCAACATTTGCGCGAATGTCTGCAATATTGGCACACTTGCCAACAGGCAATGCCCAATGCATTTGCCATTGGTGTGGCGTTGTTTTACCACGATGTGGTGTATGAGCCTCAGCGCCAAGACAATGAAACGCAAAGTGTCGCATGGATGCACCATCATTTACAGGACGCTTTAGACCCGCACACACTGCAAACCATCGCCACTTTAATCATGGACACACAAAACCATCAGGCCTCTTTGGGCGAAATCAGCGCATGGATGTTGGACATTGATTTGAGTATTTTGGGTGCCAATGCGCGACGTTTTGCCGAATATGAAGCGCAAATCCGCCAAGAATACCGCTTTGTGCCTGCGATGTTATACCGCTATCGCCGCCGCCAAGTCTTACAAACATTGGCACAACGCTCGCCTTTGTTTCAAACCCCCTACTTTCAACAACAGCTTGGCGCACAAGCACAAATCAATTTAAGCGGCCTGTAAAAAAACAAGCGGCCTGTAACATTGACAGGACGCTTGTTGGAACACCATCTCTCAAATTTTATAACTGATGCTTGTCATCACTTTTGACATCGCTTCCATCGCCATTTTCACAGGCAAAGGCAAAGGCGCTGCACCAAAATCATGCGCCATTTCAGCATGTTTCATTTCATCTTCACGCATTTGCGTCACCACCGCACGGCTTTTGGCATCTTGTGCAGGCAACGCTTCCAAATGTTCTTCTAAATGCTTGGTCACTTGTTTTTCGGTTTCTTCTAAAAAGCCCAAATTCCATTTGTCGCCCAACACACCTGCCGCCACACCAATGGCCAAAGATGACGCATACCAAACAGGATTGAGCAAACTCACACGCCCGCCCAATTCCTGAATGCGTTTTTCTGTCCACGCCAAATGTTCTACTTCTTCTTGCGCAGCATGCTGCAAAGCTTCACGATTGCTTTGGTCGCGTGCGGTCATAGACTGCCCTTGATACAACGCTTGCGCACACACTTCACCAACATGATTCACACGCATCAAACCCAAAGCATGTTGACGCTCGTCTTCGTCCATCTCCCCTTCTTGTATGCCTTGATCGGGATAAGGACGCGTGGTTTGGGCAGGCGCCAATAAGGTGCGCAACACGATGTCTACGTTTTCAATCATGCGATCGGGCAACACGGCAATCTCCTTTTTATTCCATCTATTACCAATAAAATCAATGACACAAGCTTTATCTGATTTTTCAGCTTGCATTAAGCAAAGTATTTTACCGCAAAAACCCTGCACTTGTGCGGTGCATCAGTTTTGGATAAAAACAAATTTAAATCAAACTGTGTTGCATCAAAAAAATTTGGTTTTTTATCCTATCCTCACCTTGTTTAAGCATCGCTTACAGGTTTGATACTGTTATAATGTTACTGTTTTATCCTTCAACCATTTTGAGAACATAATGAACATTAATGCTATCAAACCTGCTACCAGCATTCCAGACGATTTCAATGTTGTGATTGAAATTTCTGCCAATGCAGCACCGATTAAATATGAATTCGACAAAGAAATTGGCGCTATTTGTGTAGACCGTTTCATGGGCACCTCTATGATGTACCCTGCCAACTACGGTTTCGTGCCTAACACTTTGTCTGGTGATGGCGATCCTTGCGACGTCTTGGTTGCTACCCCATTCCCATTGCCACCTGGCGTTGTGGTTCGTTGCCGTGCTTTGGGCGTGTTGAAAATGGAAGATGACGGCGGTGTAGATGCCAAAATCGTAGCCGTTCCAGTAGAAAAATTGTGCCCGATGTACAAAGACATCCAAAAATTGGAAGACTTACCACAATTGTTGCGCGACCAAATCAAACATTTCTTTGAACATTACAAAGATTTGGAAAAAGGCAAATGGGTTAAGATTCAAGGCTGGGAAGGCATTGAAGCGGCAACCGAAGAATTAGAGTCTGGTATTAAAAACTTCAAATAAGTTTGTAATCTGTATAAAAGCCCATCTTCATGATGGGCTTTTTTTTGTCTAGATATAATGGCTTATTGACATTGACTCAGCCATTGTTGCTTTTGCTGCGGCGTTAATACTTTGAAAAAATAATGCTGCATGCGCAAATCTTGCATATCAAGTTCCGCATTGTACAAATATTTCTGACTGACATATTGGCGCGCAGCATGATCGTTAAAATCATCTTGCATCAAAATTTGTACCAAATCGCGGCGAGCCGTCGCAGCAGATGGTTTTTTTCGTGTCATATCATCACGTAATGTTCGATACTCATGGCGTAACTGTCTGAGTTGATTTTTTTGAGTTGGCGTCAATCCCAATTGGCTGGTATTACAATTCATACCAACCGCATGCGCCGTTTGCATACAAGCAAAAAAGCTGACAAACAACACACAACCTAAGGTTGTTTTTTTCAGTGTGGGTATCATGACAGAGCCCATGCATTCAAACCAAATAAATTAAGAATGTTTGCATTGTATCAGTGTCGGTGTGAAACTGAACCTCAAGCCCGTAAATCTGTGTAAATCGAGCATTTGCTTAAGTTATTTATGTCATTTAAGAATTTGATTTTAAATCCAACTAAGCATGGTCGACCCTGCACAAAGCCGTTACAATATAGCCTCCTCTTGCTAACAAAAATGACACACACACCATGAATTACCGTATTTCTCCAAGTATTTTGTCTGCCGACTTTGCCCGTTTGGGTGAAGAAGTTTCCAATGTGATTGCAGCTGGTGCAGACTTAATCCATTTCGATGTCATGGACAACCACTACGTACCCAATTTGACTTTTGGCCCTATGATTTGTGAAGCCATCAAACCTTATTCGTCTGTTCCGATGGACGTTCATTTGATGGTAGAACCTGTGGATGATTTGATTCAATCTTTCGCCCAAGCTGGTGCCAACATCATCACCTTTCACCCAGAAGCCAGTCGCCATGTTGACCGCAGTTTGGGCTTGATTAAAGCACAAAACTGTCAAGCAGGCTTGGTCTTGAACCCTGCGACACCTTTGCATGTATTGGATTATGTTTTGGACAAAATCGACATGGTGTTGTTGATGTCAGTTAATCCTGGTTTTGGTGGTCAAAGCTTCATCCCTAACACTTTGGATAAAATCCGTGCTTTGCGCTTAAAATTGGATGAATACGAACAGCTTTCAGGCCGCCGCATTGCCATCGAAGTTGATGGTGGCATCAAAGTCAACAATATTGCCCAAGTGGCTGCAGCAGGTGCAGATACGTTTGTGGCAGGCTCGGCTATTTTTAGTCAAAGCGATTACAAGGCAGTGATTGATGCAATGCGTGTCGAATTGGCAAAATTAAATTCTTAATAAAATCAAGCAAGCACCATTTTATGCTGCAAAAATTGTTTTTTTAAGTTGACAGTTTTTTCAAGGTCGCTATAATGCACACCTATTCCCTGATAGCTCAGTCGGTAGAGCGACGGACTGTTAATCCGCAGGTCCCTGGTTCGAGCCCAGGTCGGGGAGCCAAATTTAAAAAGCCAGCTGATCAGCTGGCTTTTTTCATATTCATCTTATCTATAAAATCTTTGTTGTTTATCAAAAAATCATTCCTGTTTAAAAACCTTGTCTGGCTTACGTTTACATCCACAGTAAGCGTCCTGTAAACATTTCATCTGTGCCATTTCAAGCTAAACACAATTATTTATTAACAATATTACAATGCATTTCTGATACTTATCTTCAAGCCTGCATTTTTCTGTTAAATCTGGCTTGACAGTTTTTTCAAGGTCGCTATAATGCACACCTATTCCCTGATAGCTCAGTCGGTAGAGCGACGGACTGTTAATCCGCAGGTCCCTGGTTCGAGCCCAGGTCGGGGAGCCAAATACAAAAAGCCAGCTAATCAGCTGGCTTTTTTCATATCTGTATCCTCTTGTGTATTTTTCAGGACGCTGCGACACTGCCAGCATTCCATTTCCCATTACAAAGGACATACCATGTCATTTCAAGCCATTTTATTCGATTGCGATGGCGTATTGGTCGACAGCGAAGGCATTACCAACCGCATCATTTGGCAATACATGAACGAACATGGTTGGTATGTCAGCGAAGCCGAATGTTATGACATTTTCTTGGGCAAAACCGTGCGCAGCGAAACCGCTTTGATTGAAGCCAATCTTGGTCGCTCAATAGATGACACTTGGATGCAAGAATTTTACCGCCGCCGCAACATCGCCTTATTAGAAGAATTGACCGCCATTGAAGACAGCCATTTGGCGGTACAAGCGGCATACGGTGCTTGCCAAGGCAATATTGCTTGCGCTTCAGCAGCCGATTTGCACAAAGTGTGTATGCAATTGGATAAAGTCCAACTCAAACCATTTTTCAAAGCGGTTTTAAGCGGTCACAACTGCCCTCGCAACAAACCTTATCCTGATGTGTATTGGGCAGCAGCCCAAGCTTTGAACGCAGACATTGCCCAATGTTTGATCATTGAAGACAGCGTCACTGGTATCCAAGCAGGCGTTGCCGCTGGAGCAACGGTATGGGCTTACTTACCTGAAAACAGTCATTTTAATGCTGAAACTTTGCAACTAAATGGTGCAAAAAAAATATTTTCAAGTATGAAAAATCTAGAACAACTGATTCATGAGCATTTTTCATTTTAAAATTTAAAATTATTAATCAAATCAACCTTTAAAAATAATATTGATTCTTCCACTTACCGCTTAGATTACATAAAATAATCCTAAACTTACAAAATTGAGCAATATTCATTCAAGATTACAATTTTTTGCACCATGATAAACCTCGACCATTAAGATATAATTATAAATTGCCTAGTTTATACGGCAAACTGTGCGTTTTATCCAACCAACAGAAAACTCATGCCACGGATTGTCATCCAACCGTGGCTTTTTATATTGCGCTAAGGATAGATCATGAATCAACCTCAACGCGTCGACCATTTTGCCAACTATCGTGAGTTAACCATTCGCGGCATCATTTTAGGCGCACTCATTACGGTGATTTTCACCGCGTCCAATGTTTATTTGGGCTTAAAAGTCGGCTTGACCTTTGCGTCAGCCATTCCTGCCGCAGTCATTTCGATGGCAGTATTGAAGTTTGCCAAGGATTCCAATATTTTGGAAAACAACATGGTGCAAACCCAAGCTTCGGCAGCAGGCACTTTGTCTTCCATCATTTTTGTCTTACCGGGCTTGCTAATGCTTGGCTATTGGCAAAACTTCCCATTCTGGCAAACCACTATGATTTGCTTGGCTGGTGGTATTTTAGGGGTGATTTTCACCATCCCATTGCGTCATGTCATGGTGGTTAACAGCAATTTGCCTTATCCAGAAGGTGTGGCGGCAGCTGAAATCTTAAAAGCGGGCACCAGCGGCTTGGTTGTCAATGAAAAAGGCGAAATCGAACAAGATGCCAACTCCAAACCTGAAGAAAGCGGCATCAAAGAAATCGTCATGGGTGGTGCTTTAGCAGGTGTGTTCAGCTTTATGGTCAACGGTTTGCGCATCGCATCTGACCATGCTTCACATTGGTTCAAAATGGGCAATGCCATTTTCCAATTGCCGATGGGTTTTTCCGTTGCCTTGTTGGCAGCAGGTTATTTGGTAGGCATCGCTGGCGGTATGGCCATTTTGACCGGTATCGCCATCGCTTGGGGCGTAGCAGTACCTGTATTGTCTAGCACAGCTCCTATGCCTGCCGATGCAGACATGGTGTCTTATGCCATGACTTTGTGGAAAGAAAAAGTGCGCTTTATCGGTGCCGGTACCATTGGTATTGCAGCCATTTGGACTTTATTGAGCTTAGCCAAACCGATGATGGAAGGCATGCGCATGTCTTTTGAAGCCATCAAAAACCCAGCTGCCGCAGCCAATACCCATCGTGCTGACCGCGACTTGAGCCCTAAAGCCATGATAGGCATCAGCTTGTTGATGGTATTGATTTTGTTCATCACTTTTTACAGTTTTGTACAAGCAGCCCCAATTTCAGCTGGCTTAGGCTGGGGTTTGGTCGCTGTTGCCACTTTATTGGCTGTGGTCATTGGTTTTTTGGTCGCCGCTGCATGTGGTTATATGGCAGGCTTGATTGGCTCATCTTCTAGCCCAATTTCAGGCATTGGCATTGTGTCGGTGTTGTTGATTGCCACCACATTCTTGATTGTTGGCGAAAGCACTGATTTATTGTCCACCACAGAAGGCTCAAACTTCTTAACCGCATTGACTTTGTTTGTGGCTTCGGCAGTGATGGCAGTGGCCACCATTTCCAATGACAACTTACAAGACTTGAAAACAGGTTATTTGGTCCATGCCACACCTGCCATGCAACAAATTGCGTTGATTATTGGCTGTGTGGTCGGTGCCGTGGTCATTTCACCAATTTTGGATTTGCTCTTCCAAGCATACGGTTTCACTGGCGCCATGCCACGTGAAGGCATGGATGCGGCGCAAGCTTTGTCAGCACCACAAGCGACATTGATGACCACCATTTCAAAAGGCATTTTTGCCCACAATTTGCAATGGGACTTCATCTTGATGGGTGTGGGCATCGGTATTGCCGTCATTATTGTAGATGCATTGTTGAAAAAATCCAGCGGTGGTCGTTTGACTTTACCTGCTTTGGCAATCGGCATGGGCATTTACTTACCACCTTCAATCAACATGCCATTAATCATTGGTACGGTGATGTCTTATTTGTTACACCGCCACTTGAAAAAAACCCGCGGTGAAGCAGCATTTGTCAAAGGCGAACGCCGTGGCACCTTGTTTGCCGCAGGTTTGATTGTGGGCGAGAGCTTAATTGGTGTGGCCATGGCGATGATCATCGTGGTGTCTGTAACCTCTGGTGGTTCAGATGCGCCTATGGCCTTGCAATTGGCCAATTGGGACACAATGGCAACGGTATTAGGCTTGGCTGGTTTCTTGGCAGCTTTGGCGTTGTTTGTCCAACGCGTTTTGCGCAAATAACCCTTTTTGACATTTTAAAGCGTCCTGTAAATCTTTACAGGACGCTTTTTTCGATTTGAATTCATGCCTCAACATACCTTTTAATAGGCTTCATCTTTCCTAGGCTCATGCCCCAACACACACATTCACCCAAGCAGCCGTCTTCAAACCGATGAATTGGAATAGACCACCGCAGGTCGTTTCAATAAAAAGCGTGCGATGCGCAAATACCAATAATGGTATTTTGAAGCATACAATGTTTTGATCAGACCATTGTCACCGATTTCAAATGCCACAGGCAATCCTCTTAAAGGTGGGAAAGTGTGTTGCCATGTTCGAATGTGAAACACATAGGTTTTACCTTCAACACTGACAATTCCTCCGCCTGCTTTGACAGAGAAATCCACAATTTTTCCTTTATATTCCATCTCCATGACTCCTTTTCAGACCTCTTCAAACCAGATAGCGCTCCTTGATGATTAATATGAGGAGCCCAACTTTGCCTTGCTTAGAAAGCATATTACTCACGCGTGCAGACAAGTGGTGTCTCCTCTCCACATTAAGACCTCATTTTGCATAAAAAAATGACAATAGATTTGATATAAGTGAAAGTATTTCTTGCCCATACAAAGAGGCGTCCTGTAAAACTTTACAGGACGCCTCTTATATCCAAAACTGGCTATTTTTTAACTGTATTATTTTTGTGACTCAGGCAACAACCAGTTCAAAATCAATGCCGCAATACCACCTGTGGCTACGCCAGAGCTGAAAATATTGCGTATCAATTCAGGCATGTGTTCCAAATATTGTGGCACTTGTGCAATGCCCAAGCCCAAGCCCAAAGACACCGCAATAATCAGCAAAGCACGACGGTCTAGCGTGGTGCCCGCCAAAATATTAATACCCGAAGCGGCAACCGAACCAAACATCACAATGACCGCACCGCCCAAAACTGCTTCAGGAACCGCTTGAATCACGGCAGGCACCACAGGGAACAAGCCGAGCAATACCAACATGCCCGCAATCCACAAACCCACATGGCGGCTGGCAATCGAAGTCAATTGAATCACACCGTTGTTTTGTGCAAACACAGAACTTGGGAATGTATTGAACAAGCCTGCCAATAATGAATTGGCACCATTCACCAATACACCGCCTCTGACACGCTCCATCCAACGTGGACCTTCCACTTCTTGTTTGGACAATTTACTCGTTGCCGTCACATCGCCAATGGCTTCCAAAGATGTCACCAAATAAATGAATACCATCGGAATGAACAAAGCCCAAGAAAAACTCAAACCAAAATGCATCGGTTTAGGTACTTGGAATAAAGGCGCTTGCTCTAAAGCTGAGAAATTCAACAAGCCCATCACACCTGCCAACACATAGCCTACGACCAAAGCAATCAAAATAGACGCGCTTTTAACCCACACAATTTTGACGCGATTGAGCAAAATGATTAACACCAACACGGTCGCCGACAAAATCAAGTTTTCAAAATTGGCAAAACTGCCTGTTTGCATGGCGTAATAACCACCGCCCATACTCACCAAACCTTCTTTAATCAAGGTCAGACCAATGAGTAACACCACCACGCCGGTGACCAATGGTGTAATCAATTTTTTCACCCACGGCAAAATGCGAGAAACGCCCATTTCAATGAATGAGCCGACCATCACCACGCCAAAAATCGCTGCCATCACTTGCTCAACAGGCGTACCCGCCGCCACCATGCCACTACCGATGGCAATGATAGGACCAATAAAATTAAAACTGGTACCTTGCACAATCAACAAACCTGCACCAAATGGTCCCACTTTTTTACATTGCAAGAACGTCGCGATACCCGAAATCACCAAAGACATCGACAAAATCAAATTTGTATCGACTTCGCTCACGCCCAAAGCCTTACAAATCAAATAACCCGGTGTGACAATCGGCACCAAAATCGCCAATAAATGTTGCAAAGCTGCAAAAAACGCCACCAGAGGTTTCGGCTTATCATTGATGCCGTAAATCAACTCGGATGGCGCTTGTGGCGTAGAATTGTGTTCTTGTTGTGACATGATAATGTGACAAATGGATGAAAAGCGCGCATTATAAACCATACGCCACCTCATGAACACCTTAATGACTTGTTATTTCAATTATTTTTGCCAATAAGTTTTCACATTCACAAATTCATACAAACCAAATTCAGACAATTCTCGCCCAAATCCAGATTGCTTGATGCCACCAAATGGCAAGCGCAAATCGCTGCTGGTATGGCGATTGATGAACACACTGCCCGCTTGCAAACGCTTGGCCAAAGCCCAAGCTTGTTCGGTATCGTGACTGTAAACTGCTGCTCCCAAGCCAAAGCAAGTATCGTTGGCCAAGCGAATAGCATCCTCTTCGTCTTGCGCCCGCAACACGCTTAAAACGGGCGCAAACACTTCTTCTTGGTAAACACGACACGCGGCATTCACACCATCCAAAACGGTGGCTGGATAAAAATAACCCACGTTTTCAGGCAACACGCCACCACACAACACTTGTGCGCCATGCGCCACAGCGTCCTGTACTTGTGCATGGGCTTTTTGTTGCAATGTTTTGGTGTGCAAAGGCGCCAAAGTCGTTTCAGGACGCATCGGGTCACCCATCACCAAAGCCTCACTCAACGCCACCACTTTGGCAATGAGTGCATCGGCAATTTGTGGCGTCACAATCAAACGCTTAGCGGCATTGCACGATTGCCCTGCATCGCGAAAGCGCGAATACACCACGTCTTGCGCCGCTTGTTCAATGTCAGCATCATCCAACACAATGAAGGCATTGCTGCCACCGAGCTCCAACACACATTTTTTAATGTGTTTGCCCGCCAAACTCGCCAAATAGCGGCCTGTATCGGTCGAGCCAGTAAACGCCATCGCATCGGTTTGCACAATCGCTTCTTCTACCGCCTCATGTTCCAAATAAGCGGCCTGTAAAGGCAAATCGCTGCCGACCAAAGCCATTAATTTTTGCGTCACTTGTGCCACGCTTGGCGCAGGTTTCACCACACAAGCATTGCCTGCACACAAAGCTGGAATGGCAAAACGCATGATTTGCCACACAGGATAATTCCATGGCATCACTGCCAACACCACACCCAAAGGCTCAAACCGCACTTGCGATAAGCTCGCTTGCGTGGTGATGGTTTTGGCATCGAGCAACTCAGGCGCAAGTTTGGCGTAATACCGCACCAAATCCACCGTTTTATCAATCTCCGCCTCACACTCACGCAAACAACGTCCCACTTCCAAACACACCGCTTGCGCCAATTCATCTTTAGCCGCCTCAATGCGCAATGCCAATTGCAATAAAACAGCACAACGTTCGGTCACTTTTTTATCCGCCCAAAATTGTTGCTGTTCACGCAAATCCTTTAAAGCGTCCTGAAAATTATCCAACGTTTGTGCTGGTCTTTGCGCCAAGATTTGCGCACTGGCAGCATGAGTGCTGACATACATATTGCCTGTTTTTTTCACATCCATTTTATTATCATCATCCTGCTATTTTGAAACCAAAAATCTCTGCCCCTATGGCCATCATATTCACATCACAAAAAAACCCAGCTTAACGCTGGGTTTTGAGCATACGCATGTCGATGTATTAACGCAACACACCCGAACCATCAATCTCGATTTCCACGCGGCGGTTAGGCTGCAAGCAAGCAATCAATTGTTGACGACCCAATGTTTCATCACACTGCTTCACAGGCTGCGACTCACCCATACCACGAGGCTCAATCAAGTTCGCAGGAATGCCACGGTTCACCAAATATTGTGCAACAGTCACTGCACGGCGTTGTGACAATTGCAAATTATAGCTATCAGAACCCAAGTAATCGGTATGACCCACAACTACAATGCGATTCAAACGATCAAAACCACGCAAATTTTGAGCCAATTGGTCTAATTCAGCACGACCACCTGCCAAAATATCACTTTCGCCATATTTATCAAACGTGAACAAAGCGTCACCGCTCAAAGTATAGCGTTGAATCGTAGGCGCTGCAGCTGGCGCATTGCCTGGAGGACAAGTAGCGCCTGCTGGATCGACTGGATTCCAATAGAAAGATTGACCACGCATACCAGAATCAAACAATACTTTGAATTGACACGTGGTCACATCATTCGTACCTTGACCTGGAGTATGGAAATGGAACAAATAATTCCACTCACGCACACCAATAAAGCCTTCATTGTAATGAGGGCGACCCAATAAATAATACAATTGGTCTTTGGTCACACCAGCTTTGACTTGTGCCAAGCTAGATGGATCTGGAAAAGTACCCAAACTTTTACTAAATGTAGATGCGCTTGGCTTAGGCCAGCTTAAGCTGTTAGCAGAGCCATCTGCGCTGATTTTAGAGCTACCACATGCCGCTAACAATAAGGCCGTAGAAACTGCCAACGCTGCCTTAATTAATTTAGATGACGCTTTCATTGTCATTCCTTTTGCTAAGTTTTAATAATAAATGGAAAGCTTGGTTAATAACCATGACATGGCAATAATACCCCATTCTTTTAAAGCAATACATCTGTATTCTACGAATTAGTCTCAAATTGTTGCGAAGCGAGTGAGTATCTCTTGTCCTACCAGTGTGGCAACCCTCAATTCAGACCGACTCATTAAAACAACACTTCTAATCTCTTCACTCTAATGTTCAATTTTACAATCATATTGTGATATTTAACATTAGTCTCACACAGTCTTTGTATCCAATTTGTGCTTCAAGTTCCCACTTTTCAAGCATAAGTCACATTACACCTCATATATATAATTTTTGCATATAGAGCAGACTATTAATTCTTTCTCAAATGTTTTTGATTCCTCTATGATGAAAATCATATTGTCATCATTCTTATGGGAACAACACCATGTCACGCTTTTTGTCTTACACTTTGATGGTCGCTGCTGCAGCGAGTTTGGCAGCATGCGGTGGTCAAAAAACCGAAACAACACCCGCACAAACGCCTGCCAATGCTTCTTCATCTACCACAGCCGCACCCGCTGGCGGCGATGTAACCATTATGAACGTGTCTTATGACGTTATGCGTGACTTTTACAAAGAATACAACCCTTTGTTTGAAAAAGAATACGCTGCCAAACATGGTGGTGCCAAAATCACTATCGAACAATCGCACGGTGGCTCTAGCAAACAGGCTTTGTCAGTTGCCAATGGCTTAAAAGCCGATGTGGTCACAATGAACCAATCAAGCGATGTGGAGTTATTGGAGAAAAAAGGCTTGATTCAAGCTGGTTGGCAAGCCAAATTACCTGACAATGCCGTACCTTTTACCAGCACCACCGTATTTTTAGTGCGCAAAGGCAATCCTAAAGGCATCCAAGACTGGAACGACTTAATCAAAGATGGCAATCAAGTCATCATCGCTCACCCCAAAACCACCGGCAACGGCCGTTACAGCTTTTTAGCAGCTTATGGCCAAGCTTTAAAAGCCAACAATGGCGACGAAGCCAAGGCCAAAGAATACGTCAAAGCTTTCTTGAAAAATGTGCCGATTATGGACAATGGCGGTCGTGCAGCGACCACAACATTTGTCCAACGTGGCATTGGCGACGCCTTGATTACGTTTGAAAACGAAGCAAACTTGGCTTCTCGTGAGTTTGGCAAAGACCAATTTGAAATCATTTATCCTAAATACTCGATTAAAGCTGAAAACCCTGTTGCAGTCGTCGACAAAGTCGTCGTAGGCAAAGGCACGGGCGCAGCGGCCAAAGAATATTTGGATTATTTGTGGAGCCAGCCTGCGCAAGAATTGGCAGCGAGCTTGTATTTGCGTCCTAGCAATGCCGAAGTATTGGCAGCCAATCAAGACAAATTCCCTACTATGGAAACTTTCCGCGCCAACGACGTGTTCGGAACTTGGGATGAAATCATGAAGAAATTCTTCGCAGATGGCGGCGTTTTTGACGAAGTCAACAAGAAGTAAATCCATACCCAAAACGGCGTCCTGTAAAGGTTTACAGGACGCTTTTTTAACCGATTCGGACTGTCTATGTTGTTTTTAAAATCTCCTACAGTATTACCCGGCTTCAAGTTCAGCTTGGCGGTATCTGCGTTTTGGCTGTCTATTTTGGTATTGCTGCCTTTTTCAATGTTGGCTTTGAGCATTACCGACATGGGGTTGGCTGAATTTTGGCGCACCATCACCGAAGAGCAAGTTTTAGCCGCTTTGTGGCTGAGTTTGAAAGTGTCTTTTTATGCCGCTGCAATCAATTTGGTCTTTGGCACTTTGATCGCATGGGTCATTGTGCGTTACGATTTTTTTGGCAAAAGCATCATCAATGCCATTGTGGATTTACCTTTTGCGCTGCCCACTGCGGTGACAGGCATCACTTTGGCAACGCTGTATGCACCTAACGGTTGGATTGGGCAATTGTTAGCGCCTATGGGCATTAAAGTGGCGTTCACGCCATTGGGCATTTTGATTGCGTTAATCGTCGTGAGCTTGCCGTTTGTGGTACGCACAGTGCAGCCTGTATTGGAAGAATTACAACCTGAGCTCGAAGAAGCTGCGACCACCATGGGCGCGAGCCGCTTCACCATCATTCGGCGCGTAGTATTGCCAGAATTGGTACCTGCTTTGATTACCAGTTTTGGCATGATGTTTGCCCGTGCCACAGGTGAATATGGCTCTGTCGTTTTCATTGCTGGCAACATCCCTATGGTGTCGCAAATTTTGCCTTTGGTCATTACCTCTAAACTAGACTTGTTTGATGTTCAGGGCGCTTCTGCCGTGGCTTTGTTCATGTTGCTCATTTCATTTGTAATTTTGTCAGTATTGAACATTGCCCAATGGTCGGTCAGCCGTAAAATTGGAGCAAAAGTATGAGCATGACGCCTTTAGAACTCAAAACCAAAGCGGGTTTAACCGAACCAAAATGGATACGCATCACGTTAATCAGCGTGGCATGGATTTTCTTGGCTTTGCTTTTGCTCATTCCCTTGTGTGCCATTTTCATCGAAGCTTTGCGCCAAGGTTGGGATTTGTACATTGCCTCGCTCACCCATCCTGATGCCTTATCTGCCATCAAATTGACTTTGCTCACAGCCGCCATTGTGGTACCGATTAATGCGGTTTTAGGCGTGTGTATTGCATGGCTTTTGACCCGTTTTGATTTTCGCGGAAAGCAATTTTTAACCACATTATTGGATTTGCCGTTTTCAGTTTCCCCTGTGGTGGCAGGCTTGATGTTTATTTTATTGTTTGGCAGCAACAGCTTATTGGGCGGATGGTTAGAATCACACGGCTTTCAAATCATTTTTGCCATTCCCGGCATTGTTTTAGCCACTTTGTTTGTGACTTTCCCTTTTGTGGCGCGTGAATTGATTCCCTTAATGCAATCGCAAGGCGACAACGAAGAACAAGCGGCCTTAATTTTGGGTGCTTCAGGCTGGCAAATGTTTTGGCGCATTACCTTGCCAAACATCAAGTGGGCATTGCTATACGGCTTGATTTTGACCAATGCCCGCGCAATGGGTGAATTCGGTGCGGTGAGCATTGTTTCAGGACACATACGCGGTCAAACCAACACCATTCCTTTGCATGTAGAAATTTTGTACAACGAATACAATTTTGTCGCTTCGTTTGCAGCAGCGAGTTTATTAGCGGGCTTGGCATTATTGACATTGATTTTGCAAAATGTGTTGAACCATTTGCAAGAACGCAAAATGCGTGCCGCCACCCGTGAAGCCAAACCCGATACCGATTTAATTCAAGTGAAAAAGAGCCAAGCATGAGCATTACGATTAAGAACCTGAACAAACATTTCGGCGACTTTCATGCGCTGCAAAACATCAATTTACAAGTGCCTACTGGTGCTTTGGTGTCTTTACTCGGTCCTTCGGGCTGTGGCAAAACCACGCTTTTGCGCATCATTGCAGGCTTGGAAACCCATAATAATGGCGAAATTTGGTTTGGTGACCAAAATGTGAGCGACAAATCGGTGCGTGAGCGTGGCGTGGGCTTCGTGTTTCAAAACTACGCACTGTTTCGCCATATGACAGTGTTTGACAACGTCGCTTTTGGCTTACAAGTGTTGCCCAAAAACAAACGTCCCAGCAAAGACGAAATGGCTGAACGTGTGCATGGTTTGCTCAAAATGGTGCAATTGGAATGGCTCGCCAAATCGTATCCGCATCAATTGTCAGGTGGTCAACGTCAGCGCATTGCTTTGGCACGGGCTTTGGCGGTCAAACCACAATTGTTGTTATTGGATGAGCCGTTTGGTGCTTTGGATGCCAAAGTACGCAAAGAATTGCGCCAATGGTTGCGTGACATTCACCACGAATTCAATGTCACCAGCTTGCTCGTTACCCACGACCAAGAAGAAGCTTTGGAAATTTCCGACCAAATCGTGGTGATGAACCATGGCAAAGTCGAACAAGTCGGCAGTGGCGCACATTTGTACGAGCAGCCTGACAATGCTTTTGTAACGGAATTTTTGGGCGAAGTGAACCGCTTTGAAGGCTATATTGAGCGAGGCGAATTGGTTTTAGGCCATTTCCGCTACCAAGCAGTGCCGCCACAAGAAAAATGGAGCGAAGGCACCGCCACCGCTTATGTGCGTCCACACGAATTCACCATCAGCCGCGACCAAACAGGCAGCATGTTGGCAGCACAAATTCACCATATTTCGGTATTGGGTCCGATTGTGCGTGTGAGCTTATACGATGCCACAGGTCAAGACATCGAAGTGATGATTCCACACCAACAACAATTGCAACACCAATACCGTGTTAACGAAACAGTGTTTTTAACGCCGACCAATATCAGCGTGTTCTCGCAAAAAAGTTTGGTGGATTATGTCATTTGATGTTTCGCTTGCATTTGATTGAGCGGTAAACGGTTTTCTCTGCCACCAAAAGCGGCGGCCTGTAAACGCTTTGAAGTGCAATTGTTCATCTAAAATCCATACCGCACCGCCTTGCATATCGGTGCGGTATAATTCAATTTCATGCGCGCTCAACCGATTTTGCACCGCGGGCGTGGGATGGTGATAGGCATTGTTCCAACCTGAGGACGCAATGGCAATATCCGGATCCACCACATTGAGCCATGCACCGCTGCTTGAACCACTAGAGCCGTGATGACCCAAAATCAAAACAGTGCTGCGCAAATTGTGTCCATATCGCTGCAACAAGCCTGCTTCTTCAGCATGCCCTATGTCTGCAGGAATCAACACAGCTTGTCCTTGTGTCACCACACGCAACACACATGAACGGGCATTGGTGGTATTTTTAACGTTTTGCAGCGGCAATGTGAGCCACTCAAACCAAACGCCATCCCATTGCCATGCGTGCTCTCGGCAAGTGTGCGTTCGCCACTGCGGGTATGCTTGCGTGTCACTCACCCAAATGTTGTGCGCGGCAATGGTTTGTAATAACTCTGCTGCCGCCCCATCGTGATCGTCATCATGATGCGACAACACCAACACATCCAAGTCCCGCCAACCTTGTGCATATAGCGTAGGAATGATGGCTGTCTGTGCCGAGCTGCGCCCTGTATCAAACAACAAGCGATGGTTTTGTGTGTTGAGCAATACCGACAAGCCTTGTCCAACATCCAAGACTTGCAGGCGCAATTGTCCTTGTTCCAATACAGGCGGCCTGTAAACCATCCACAACACCATTATTAAAACCGTTACAGGACGCATCAATGCCGCTTGTGGCAACAAACACAAAAAAGCCGCCAGCAATGCCAAAATCAACATCCAAGTCGATTGTGCCGCAATCACATACTCCGGCGAATATGCCACCGCCCACACGCTGACATCCACACTGTATTGCGCCACCGCCACCACGCCTAATAATGGCGCATCCCATGGCAATAACACCGCCACCAATGCCCATGGCGTCAACACCCAACTGAACCACGGAATCGCGATGGCATTGAACAAAGGACTCAAAACAGGCACGATGTGAAAATAAGCCCCGACCAACACCACCGTCAACAACATCAAACCTGTTTGCACTCGCAATAGAACACGCCAAGTATTTCCACGCTCACGCCAAGCATGTGCTGCCCACATCATTATCGCCACCAAACCAAACGACAGCCACAAACCAATCGACAAAAAAGCCGCAGGCTGCAAACCCACTACCACCGCCAAAGCCCGCCACCATACTTGCCCTAAAGACAAACGCCATTTGCCTGTCAAAGCGATGGCAAATAACAACAACATCCATACTGTGCGCTGTGTCGGCACTTGAAAGCCTGCCACCAATGCATATAAAAACGCCACCGCCACGCCTGCCCAGCATTGCCACAACATCGGGGTTTTGACGGTATAAGGCAAGTAACGCAATAACGTTCCAACAAGCCATCCTACCAATACCGCCAACATCGTCACATGTACACCCGAAATACTGACCAAATGCACCACACCCAATTGGCGCATCGCTTGCCAAGTGCTTGAGCTCAAACCGTCCTGTACGCCCACAGTCAAAGCCGCCACCATCGCTTTGCCTTGATGGTTTGGCGTATTGAAGTTTTGCAAACGCTGCCACACATTTTCACGCCACAAACGCCAAAACTGCCATGTATTTTGCAAGCTGGATATTTGGCAATGTTTACCAATATGCGCACTGCCATCCATGCCATTGGCCAAAGCCCACGCCTCCACATGAAATCCTGCGGCATTCACCGCCCCAATATTCGGACGCAAACGCACATTGCATTGACTGATTTGCCCAACCTTCCATATTTGTTGATGCGCATCATAAGCATACACTTGAAATGTTTGACCATCTTGCAAGATGATTTGAGCCAAAAATCTTTGCCCATACGTTTGTTCGGTCGCCACATCCAAAACCGTCACTTGAGCAGTTTGCGGCACTATGGCATTTTGGATGGGCACTTGTTGCTCCAATGCCCATTGCAAACGGAAAAACGCATACACAAAACCCAAACACAAAAAGAGCCAAGCATGCCATTTTCCCCATTTGTGCGCAGCACAGCCCAACAAGCCAGCTGCCAACAACAGCCACAACCACGGCAGTGTGGGTAAAAACACACACAACATCACCCCCAAACACCACGCCACCCAAGCCATTTTGTGCCCTATTTCATCCCAATGCCCATGCTGATGGAGTGTTTGAGACCACAATTAATTTCCCAACACCAAGCTATAAGCTAAAATCCAATCGTTGATCAAGTATTAAAAAAGCGTCCTGTAAATGTTTACAGGACGCTTTTTTAATCATGCCAATACAATTTATGCTTCTAACCAAATGGCGCTGACCATGCGCCCTGTTTGACCATCACGGCGATACGAGAAAAAGTCTTCTCGTTGCAATACCGTACAGTGTTCGCCACCGTAAATATCCAAAATACCCAAAGCTTGCAAACGCTGGCGCGCCAGCAAATAAATGTCTGCCAAATATTTGCCATCGCCAATGTCAACAAATGCCTTGGCAGCTTGCGCATCGTGCGCCACAAATGCAGCACGCACTTCTTCGCCCACTTCAAACGCATCAGCACCAATGGCAGGACCCAAATAGGCTAATAAGCGACCTGTCACATTCATCGCCGCCACCGTGTTTTCAATCACGCCACCGACCAAACCACGCCAACCTGCATGCGCAGCCGCTACCACCGTCCCTGCCGCATCACACAGCAACACCGGCAAACAATCTGCCGTCATCACCGCACAAGCGGCCTGTCCATTGCAATTGACGCTGGCATCGGCATCAAGCAAATCTTGCAATGCCGCTTCCGCCTCCACCACATCAGTAGAATGGGTTTGATTCAAATAAGCCAAAGGCATGGACGCGTGTTGTTGCACCAACGCGCGGTTTTGCGCCACATGCTCCGCCACATCGCCCACATGCGCACCCACATTCAAACTGGCATACACACCTTCACTGACACCACCGTGACGAGTAGAAATCAAAGTTTTGACATTGGCAGGCGCTGGCCAATTGGCAGTAAAAACAGATTCAGACAAACGCGTTATGGCAAGGTTTTTCATGAAAACATCCTTCAATAAATCAAGCTTGAAATAATATTGCCCATTGTACGTTTGAAAATGGCACAGCCCAAGCCTTTCCCAGTCCATACAGCAACACCCACACCATGACGGTACATGTCTCCACATCTCAACACCATCAAAACCAAACCATAAGCGTCCTGTAATATAGACAGGATGCTTAAAACTCAAAAAAGCCTCGACAAAATATGCGAGGCTTTTTTAAACCAACTCAATGCAACCGTATTAATCGCGGACGTAAATCACTTCCACATCGTCGTCATCATCCCAATCGTCATCGTCGTCCATGCCCATTTCATCGGCATAACCCGCTTCATGTTGCAAAGATGAATCCAAACCCGCTTCCAAACGCAACAAAGACAACAAATGATACATATCGTCTGGCATCGACGCTTCAAACGACACCAATTCACCTGTCACAGGATGTACAAAACTCAAACGGTAAGCATGCAAAGCTTGACGGTGTAGGTTTTTCACCACTTCTTTGACTTTGTCAGAACACAGATGGCGGACATTACCATACACAGGGTCTGCCACCAATGGATGGCGCGCTTCACGCATGTGAACACGGATTTGGTGAGTACGGCCCGTTTCCAAAGCACATTCCACATAGCTGTGATTCAAATAACGCTCCAGCACTCGCACATGCGTAATCGCCTCTTTGCCACCATATTTGACCACCGCCATTTTCAAGCGATTGTGTGGGTCGCGACCAATCAAGGTTTCAATCTTGCCATCAAATGGTACGATACCATTGCACACTGCACGGTAAATACGCTTGACCGTACGTGCTTGTAATTGCTGTACCAAATTGTTTTGCGCTGGCAAAGTTTTGGCAACAACCATCAAACCACTGGTGTCTTTGTCCAAACGGTGCACAATGCCCGCTCGTGGCACTTGCGACAATTCAGGACAATAATGCAACAATCCGTTTAATAAAGTACCATTCCAGTTACCAGAAGCTGGATGAACCACCAAACCTGCTGGCTTATTGATAACAATGACAGTATCATCTTCGTAAATGATGTCTAAGTCCATCTCCTCAGCAGTAAACGCCGCGGTTTCCAAGCTAGGGGTGATGGTGACGGTTAAGTGTTCAGAACCAATGAGTTTGTGTTTCGGTTGAGCGGTCTTGCCATTGAGCATCACTTGCTCATCTTTGATCCATGTGGTGATGCGGCTACGTGAGTAGTCAGGCAGCATGTGTGCCAAGGCGGCATCCAACCGTTTACCTGCCAATTCATTTGGTACGGTCAACTCAATGACTTGAGCCTCTACCGCTAAATCCAAATCATCGTTATAATCTTCGGCGTTATTCAAGGAAATCTGCTTTCATGAAAAAAATTTTAATTGCCAGCTGTGTGGCGCTTGTTTTAACAGGTTGTGCCAATAAAGGTACTTCTGTCGACAAAGATGCCCAAATCACCCAATCGTGGACTGTGCAGCAGTTGTATACAGAAGCACAAGATGACTTGAACGGCAAAAACTATACCCGTGCTGTCAAATTATACGATATTTTGCAATCCCGTTTCCCAAATGGTCGTTATGCTCAACAAGCTCAGTTGGACAAAGCTTATGCGCATTATCGCGATGCTGAGCCTGCTAAGGCGTTAGCGGAATTGGATAGTTTTGAGAAAAAATATCCAAAACACGAAAATTTAGATTACGTGTTCTATCTACGCGGTTTGGTGGCTTTCAACGAAGACACCTCTTTTGTGACCAAATTGGCCTCTCAAGATTGGGCTGACCGTGACCAAAAAGCCAACCGCGAAGCCTATGGCCACTTCAATACATTGATTACACGTTGGCCTGACAGCAAATACGCACCTGATGCGCGCGATCGCATGAGCAAATTGGTGGTGGCATTTGCTGGCAATGAAATGGCCATTGCACGCTATTACTTAAACCGTGGTGCTTATGTTGCCGCAGCCAATCGTGCGCAAAACGTGATTCAACATTATCAAAACACACCGTTTACCGAAGAGGCATTAGCCATCTTGGCAGCGTCTTACGATAAATTAGGTCAAACCCAATTAAGCCAAGACACGCAACGTGTGTTGTTAAGCAATTTCCCGCAAAGCCAATTTTCGGAAGGTTGGAAGAGCAATGACATCCCTTGGTGGCGTTATTGGAAATAATCCTGATGTGATGGAATCAAGCGTCCTGTAAACTGACAGGGCGTTTTTTTATGTTCATTTTGAAACATGCCATCGGCTATTATAACCGACACAGCCACAGATATCACACCTAAGCTGCAAAGGAATGATTTTGTTGGCTCATATATGAACACACCACAGCCTCATGCAAATGGTTCATCTGCCTCATCACCGAGCGCCAATAACCAAACAAAGCAATGTCTAGCCACACACAAGCGACCTGTAAAACTGGTGGATGTGCTTGGTCTTCGGTCCATTCGTGCGACAAAGTCATCACAGCCTGATCAACCTACGCGCAATAAAATTGCCCATCATTCGGCAGCACTTCAATGCTGCGCCCTCAAGCGTTATCATTTTTCGCGTAGTCTCTCATCTTGACCACGGTTAGATACCCTTATGACCCTACCTGATGCCTTTTAATCGCCATCAGGCACCAAGACCGATGCCACACCCATATTGGCCAATTCATCTGCTCGTTCATTGCCTGCATTTCCTGCATGGCCTTTGACCCATTGCCACGATACCTCGTGTTGTTGCACCAAGTCATCCAATTGTTGCCACAAATCCACATTTTTGACAGCTGCTTTGGAAGCGGTTTTCCAACCACGCGCTTTCCAGCCTTCAAGCCACTCCTCCATGCCTTGCAACACATATTTGGAATCGGTATAAACCGTCACCACACACGATTGTTTTAACACTTTTAAGCCTGCAATCACTGCTGTCATTTCCATGCGATTGTTAGTGGTTTCTACTTCACCGCCAAACAATTCTTTAACGTGCTCGCCATATTGCAGCTTCACGCCCCAACCTCCAACGCCAGGGTTGCCTTTACAAGCGCCATCGGTATACATGGTGACGTGTTTTTTATTTGTGGTCATACTTTGGGCTTTCTGATGAAGCTGGATTCAAAATCAATTCGGTTTGTTTCAAATGTCGGTGCCGAGCATGCTCAGACAAAGGACGCAAATACACGGTTTGTTTGATGGCCAGCATCGCATACATCGCTGCCATATGCGGCCACCAACGATTGCCTGCCAATTCTAACCATTGCCATTTTGGCGAAGGGCGGCCTGTAAACAAAGGGCCATAATGGATAAAACGACTGCTTTGTGGCTGTAAATCCAATAATTTCAACCAATCTGCCATGTGTTTGGGCGTCACGCTTTGATGGCTGTGGCAAGCGGTCAAACGCTGCCATTGTTGAGATTGAATGCGCCACAAAGAATGTGGATTCAAATCCACAATCACCAATTGCCCATAACCACACAACACCCGTTGCACTTCGCGCAAAATGGCATGGCGGTTTTCATATTGGGACAAGGCAAATGGCAATACTACCAAATCCATGCTTTCGGTTGGCAAAGGCAAATAATCAAATTGAGCCACAATCGGCGCCTCTTGCTCAGCCATGATATAACGATGCACCACGCCCGTTTGTGGTAATAAGTCCACGCTTGGCAAGCCCAATTGCAGTGCATGCTCATAATGTTGCGTACCAATCAACTGTTGCAATTGGGTTTGCACTTGCGCCAAGATTTCTTTGCCATGTGGGTGTTGCAATAGCCATGTTTGTAGATGATTTGAATTCATTTTATACAAACACCATCAATTTACTTATCATAAAAAAATGTCCTTCTTGATGATTAAATTTTGTAAAAATTGCTTAAAAATCAGTTAATTTACACTTTTTAAGCAACTTGCTTAAATTGACAACATTTGTAAACACTTTTATTATCCACTGCAATTAAAATTCCTATTTCTGATTGTTATGACCCATTTCAAAACCCTGCTCCTGACTTTGACAGGTGTATCGATGGCACAAGCGTCGTTGGCGCAAGTGCAAACACCTTTTCAAACTCAAAAAATGGCGCATGACTTGATGCGTTTGAACTCTAGCTTGCTCCATGGCCAACAACAAAAATATACCAATGTTTTCGGTCGCATTGGCAGTCGTTTTGAAATGCCTGAAGTCAACTCAGAATTAGTGCGTCGCCACGAACAAAAATTCGCAAAAGAATCAGCGTATTTAAATCGTACCATCAAGCGCAGCGAACCTTATCTACACCATGTGGCAACCGAAGTCGAACGCCGCAATATGCCAGGTGAAATTGCGTTATTGCCTTTCATTGAAAGTGCTTTTGTCATCAAAGCAAAATCACCAGTGGGCGCATCAGGCTTATGGCAATTTATGCCAGCCACAGGTAAAGATTATGGCTTAGACCAAACCTATGTTTACGATGGCCGCCATGATGTTTATGCTTCCACCGATGCTGCTTTAAATTATTTGGAATATTTATACGGCTTGTTTGGTGATTGGTCTTTGGCATTGGCAGCGTATAACTGGGGACAAGGCAATGTGAGCCGTGCCATCAAACGTGCGGAAAGCCAAGGTTTGTTACCTGTGTATGAAAACCTCAATATGCCGCAAGAAACGCGCAATTATGCACCAAAATTACTGGCTTGGCGCAACATTCTACATAACCCAGCTGCTTTTGGCGTACAAATACCGCACATCAACGACGAAGCTTATTTCCAAGCTATCGACATCAACACCCCGATTGAAACTACCGTCGCAGCTCGCTTAGCAGGCATTAGCCATGATGAATTTTTACGCTTAAATCCAGGACCCAATTTACCTGTCTTCATTCCTGCTGAAAATCGTAAAATTTTATTGCCAACCGCTGCTGCCAACCAGTTCATGAAAAACTACCAAGCGAGCAAAGCAGAAGACTTATTATCTTATCAAGTTTATACGCCTCAATATTCTGAAAAAGCCGATGATGTCGCAGCCAGCTTTGGTATGAGTTATCAAGAATTGCGCCAACTCAATGGCTTAAAAGGCAATACTTTAAGCTCAGGTTTGCCTGTATTGGTGGCTAAAAACCGCTCACCCTTGCAAAACACAGACGCATCTTTACAACATGCTGTTTTAGAAATGGGTGCCAATTTCTTGCAACAACCTGCTGTGACCGTGCGCCAAGCCGATAGCTTGAGCAAACCACAAGCACAATTGGCTGGTGCACTGCCAATTAAAATGCGCGGCAGTCACACGCCTTATGGTTATGCTACGCCTGCGGCTTTGGCAGGTGCGGCGATGCCAATATCTAACCAAAACTTTGCAGCATCTGAAATAGAGCGGCCTGTAAGCCATATTCAAGTGGCACAAGCAGAAAGCTTTACCCATACGACGCCAGCGGTGAATACAGCGTCCTTAACACCTACCGTCAATTTATTGCAAACGCCCAAAGCGCGCACCAGCCAACAAATGGCCACAGCCGATCCTTTGTCTAATTTGATGAACCATCGCAGCAACACACGTCCAACGCCTGCTGTACAAGCAGTCGCCAAAGCACCTGTTGCAACGCCAAGCGTTGCCATCAATACGCCTGTTCTGCAAGAAAATATGGTACTCACACAAGCACCGTCCACGCAAAATATGGTTTTAGAAGCAGCGAACATACCGAAGTTACAAAACAATATGGCGCTGACTCAAGCGGTCAACATCACTGAAAACCAAGCCTCTGCAAACCAGATTACCGACGCCAATACAGTGGCTACTGATATACAAGCGGCAAGTATTGAATTGACAGAAGTTCAAACCACACCGATTGCAGCGTTGCAATTGGATGAGAACCATGCTGCCAATTCCGTACGCTTGGCAATTGAACGTGAAAATGAGCGTGAGGCACGCGAAGAAGCGCGTTTGGCCAAATTACAAGCAGAAGCAGAAAAACGAGAACGCCAATTGGCCAATGCCAATGAACACAAAGTATCTTCTGGTGAAACTTTGTACAGCATTGCCAAAACGTATGATATGCAAGTGTCTGAATTGCTCGCTGCCAATGGTTTAGAGAGCAATACCATCAAAGTAGGTCAAACTTTGAAAGTGGGCAAAGCTGCTGACAAAGCCATTCAATTGGCACAAGCCAAAGACAGCCAAGCTCAGAAAAAACAAGCTACCAAAGACCAAAATACGCCTAAAAATGTCAATTACGTGGTACGCAAAGGCGATACTTTGATGAGCATTGCTGGCAAGTTCAATGTACAAGTCAATGATTTGAAAAAATGGAACAACACTGGCAGCAATTTGCAACCTGGTCAAAAACTGATGTTACGCCAATTGTAAAATTGCATTGCAATATGAAAAAAAACAGCCTTGATGGCTGTTTTTTTTTGATTTTTATGGTCTGATATTGCCTATGGTCGTGATTGTTATGTGCCATGTCGTTATCTGAATGTTGGCATTTAAAAACCTTCTTTACAATGGCAAATATAATAAACCTCATTTACCGTGATACATCACAGACAGGTACCTTTTTATGATTAGCGTTTTTGACATTTTCAAAATTGGTCTGGGTCCTTCTAGCTCTCATACTGTGGGTCCGATGAAAGCAGCTGCTGCTTTTGTGGCTCAATTGCAAAGCAATGGCTTGTTGTATCAAACCCAACGCCTTGCTGTAGAAGTCTATGGCTCATTGGCATTAACAGGCGAAGGTCATGCAACGTTTGAAGCCATTTTATTGGGTTTAGAAGGCGAACAACCTGACTCTGTCGACTTAGACAGCATTCCTGCTCGCTTAGCGGCCATCAATAATCAAGCCATTTTGCCTTTGAGCGCAGACTACAGCATTGAATTTATTGTTGCCCGTGACATTGTGATTCGCTATGCCGAAAGCCTTCCAAAACACCCCAATGGATTGCGCTTTACCGCTTATGATGTCAACGAAAAAGAAATTGCACAGCAAATATATTATTCCATTGGCGGCGGTTTTATTGTCACCGATGCCGAGTTCGGTCAAGACTTAAGCAGTGGTATCTGCGTACCTTACCCTTTTCACAATGCCCAAACCATGGCGGAACAGTGCCAAACCCACAATATCAGTTTGTCTGAATTGGTTTTGGCCAACGAAATGGCTTTGCAGCAAGCCGATGTCGCAACAGTGAAAAAACGCATCTGTGATGTGGCGCAAGTCATGTTTGATTGTGTGGAACGTGGTTTAAACCAAACAGGTGAATTACCAGGCGGCCTGAAAGTCACCCGCCGAGCCCCATTATTGGCTGCAAAATTAGGAGACTTGCGTGAAGGCAATCAAGTGAACACGCAATTGTGGCCGATGGTGTTTGCAATGGCAGTAAATGAAGAAAATGCTGCAGGCGGCCGTGTCGTTACGGCACCGACCAATGGCGCAGCAGGCATCATTCCCGCTGTTTTAACCTATTATCGCCGCTTTCACCCGTTGTCTAGCGATGATGGCGTGGTGCAATTCATGTTAACTGCTGCCGCAATTGGCATGTTATACAAAATGAATGCCTCTATCTCAGGCGCGGATGTGGGTTGTCAAGGCGAAGTAGGTGTGGCTTGCTCGATGGCCGCAGGTGCTTATTGTGATGTCAGCGGTGGTACGATTTGGCAAATTCAAAATGCAGCAGAAATGGCCATGGAACACCATTTGGGCTTGACTTGCGACCCTGTGGGCGGTTTGGTACAAATTCCATGTATCGAGCGCAATGGTATTGGTGCTGAAAAAGCCATTAAATTGGGTTCTTTGGCTTTGCTTGAAGATGGCTTGGGTAAAAAAGTGTCGTTAGATGCCGTCATTGCAACCATGTTACAAACGGGTCGAGACATGAAACACATCTACAAAGAAACCTCTTTGGGCGGCTTGGCAGCGACCATGAAACACAAAATGATTCCAGTTTCAGTGTCTGTGATTGAGTGTTGAGTTTGTGCAAGGCAAGATTGCGGTATACTGTCGTTTTCCAGCATGAATCCTGCAATAAATGGATACACATTACTACAGCGTCAGCCTTGCCACAGGCGAGCATTTGGGCTTTTTGGTCACTGTCTTAGAAAGCGAAGACGGTGCGTCCGCTTTTGGTCAAGCCATGCTTAAAATTCAACCCAGCGATGATGCTTGGCTTACGCGTCCTGAAAGCATGGCTTTAAATCACTTAATGGTTCATCAACCATTGCAATGGCAACATCAAAATGATGGTATCGTATTGCGCGATGACTCAGGCTCGGTGTTGACACGCATGGTCGATGGCTACTTCAAATGGCAAGGTCATGTGTTTTTGGTCAATGACATTTCCAGCACAATGTGATGTGAACAAGCGATGTCTCACTGATTCGAACCCATATCATCATTGACTATCGTTTGACCTGAATCAGGTTAGCAAAACCTTATTTGCATACTAAAACGACGCTCTTTAACCAAATCAACTTCATAAAAGAGTTTACAGGACGCCTTTATGTTTGAATTTGCCCGTACCCGCCGCTTTGCACCTTTGTTTGCCACCCAATTTTTGGGTGCATTCAATGACAATTTATTCAAAACCGCTTTAGTCACCCTCATCAGCTTTTACAGCTTGGGCAGTGATAGTGGTGTGCGTCCTGAAATTTTGGTCGCCATCAGTACGTTGCTGTTTGTTTTGCCCTATTTTTTGTTCTCATCCATTTCAGGACAAATGTCCACCCGTTGGAACAAAGCTACCTTGGCCAAAGCCACCAAAATTTGGGAAGTGCTGATTATGTTGGTGGCCGCTTATGGTTTTATCAACAACCAAATTTGGCTATTGATGGGCTGTTTGTTCATGATGGGCACACAATCAACCGTTTTTGGCCCTGTCAAATATGCCATTTTGCCTGAATACTTACCAAATAAAGAATTGCTCAACGGCAACAGCTTGATTGAAAGCGGCACGTTTTTAGCGATTTTATTGGGTCAAATTTTTGGTGCTTTGATGGTCGCAGGAGGCACATACGTGGTAGTCGCTGTGATTGTGTTGGTAGCGATATTGGGTACGGTGACCAGTTTTTACATGCCCGCTACACCACCGCAAAACCCTGCGCAAAAAGTTCAAATCAACATTGTTGGTTCGACTCGTGATTTGCTTCAACAAGCAGCCAGCATCAAACCGATTAAAACGGCCATCATCGGCATTTCATGGTTTTGGTTGGTCGGTTCGGTATATACCACGCAATTGTCGAGCTTTGCCAAAACCTATTTGGGTGACTCAGAAGCCTTGTTTTCCGTTTTATTGGCCATGTTTTCCATCGGCATTGGTATCGGTTCGATTTTGTGTGCCAAACTCAGCCACGGCCGTTTGAATTTGCGTGTGGTTTTATGGGGCGCGGCAGGTATGGCCATCAGCGGCGTGTTGTTTGCCGTACATACTTTTGGCTTACCACCTGCCAATCCTGATACCAGCATCTGGATATTTTTAAGCCAAGCCCAGAATTATTATTTATTGGGTTTGCTCACTTTAATGGGCTTTTTTGGTGGCTTTTTCTCAGTGCCTTTATACACTTGGTTACAAACTGCCAGCTCCGATGCTTTTCGTGCCCAAGCGGTTGCGGCCAACAATATCATCAACGGTTTGTTCATGGTGGCAGGTGCTTTAATCAGCTCGGTGGTCATTTTTGTTTTTGACAGTTTGGGCTTATTGTTTTTAATTTTGGCTTTGGGCAATATTGGCATCATTTATTTTTTAAGCCGTTTAAGCCCTGAAATGTTGGGCAACCATGCTGTAACAGACACACAGGCCAAACAATGAAATCTTTGTTTTATACTGGCTTATTCTTATTGAGTTTGCATACGCCTGCTTGGGCATTTGATTTACAGGACGCTTGGAATGCCGCGTTAAACCACGATGCTGGACATACAGCCAATGCCTATGCGCGTCAAGCTGCGCAAGAACAAACCACCCAAGCGCGTGCTTATTTATTGCCCTATGCCAGTTTGGGTGCCAATTACCAACGCAATAAACCGCTAGAGCCCAATGCCGATTCGTATAGCCAACACGGTTACAGCGTCCAAGCCACACAAACTTTGTTTGATGCAGGCAAATTGGCAGACTATCGCCAAAGCAAGATTGCGGTGCGTTTGGCAGATACACAATTTGATTTGTCTGAACAACAATTGCTGTTAGATGTCAGCCAAACGTATTTTGATGTTTTAACAGCGCATGACATGATTGCAGCGACAAATGCCTCCAAAGCTTCATACCAACGCCAATTAGACCAAGCCAAAACCATGTTTGATGTCGGTGCGGCAACGATAGTCGACACGCATGAAGCGCAAGCGGGTTTGGATGCAGCGCAAGTACAATGGCTCAATGCCCAACACAAATTGTCTGTGGCACAAGAAAAATTGCGCCATTTAACGGGTTTGAATCCTGAAGACATTCAAGTGTTACAAGCTGGCAAAGTGGCTCAAATTCTCCCTTTGCACACTTTGGCTTATTGGCAAGAGCAAGCACAAGCCAACAGCAGCAATATTGCCGCCAAAGCTTTGGCAGTGGAACAAGCGCAAGAAACGATTAAAAAAGCTTATGCACAAATGTATCCCAAAATTGAGTTACAGGCCGCTTATCAAGACCAACATCAACAAGCCTCTGCTGCTACTTTAGGTCAAGCCACCCACAATCGCGGTGCATCCATAGGCGTACAACTGAGTATGCCATTGTATGCTGGCGGTGGCATCAGCAGTTATCGCCGTCAAGTGGAATCTGAATTATTGCAACGCAAAGAAGAATTGCTTGCCGCTAAGCGTGAAATAGAATTGCAAGTGCGGGAGCGTTATTTGAATGTGCAAAACGGCTTGGCGCAAGTGAAAGCTTTGGAGCAATTGCTGTTAAGCAATCGCAAAAAATTAGAGTCTAGCCAATTAGGGCAACAAGTGGGTGTGCGCAGCAATTTGGATGTGGTGATGGCACAGCAAACCTATGCCGATGCCGAGCAGCAATTGGCAGCGGCACGTTATCAGTATTTACAAGCGCAATTGGCCTTGGCTCAAAGTGCGGGTCAATTGCAAAGTGGCGCCACTTTGGCTCACATTAATCAAGCCATTTCCCAGCAAACGCTTCGCAAACAGCCCTAAATAATGGCATAATCAGAACGCCTCTTATGAGGCGTTTATTATTTTATGTTGATTGAAACAATGGTTTTAACCTTGCACCATCAACCTCCGTACAACGCTTTGACAGGTAGACAGGCATCATGCTGCTGATGATTGATAATTACGACAGTTTCACCTATAACATCGTGCAATATTTGGCGCAACTGGGACAAGAAGTGGTTGTCAAGCGCAATGATGAAATCAGTTTGGACGACATCAGCGCCCTGAATCCAGATTATTTGCTCATCGGTCCCGGTCCATGTGACCCGCAACAAGCAGGCATTTCTTTGGCAGCCATCCGCCATTTTGCTGGTCAAATTCCGATTTTAGGTGTGTGTTTGGGACATCAATCCATAGGCGAGGCTTTTGGCGGACGCATTGTGCGTGCCAAAACCTTGATGCATGGCAAAATTTCAGCCGTACACCACACCGACAGCGGTGTGTTCGCCACTTTAAACAACCCTGTCAATTGCACCCGCTACCACAGTTTGGTGATTGAAAAAGACAGTTTGCCAGCCTGCTTAGAAATCACCGCTTGGACAGACGATGGTGAAATCATGGGCGTGCGCCATAAAACTTTGGCCATAGAAGGCGTACAATTCCATCCTGAAGCGTTGTTAACTGAATCGGGCCATCAAATGTTTGCCAATTTTTTAACCCAACACGCTACTGCTTGATTTTTTGACCACACGGCATCGTCCGTGTTTTTGCATTAAAAGGACCACACATGATTACGGCCACCGAGGCTTTGAACCGCTTGATTGATCAAAATGAATTGTTCTACGACGAAATGACCGATTTGATGCGTCAAATCATGTCGGGACAATTGCCTGCCGAAGTGGTTGCAGCTTTGCTCATCGGATTGCGTATTAAGGTTGAAACCGTTTCGGAAATTACCGCTGCTGCCAATGTCATGCGTGAATTTGCTACCAAAGTGCCAACTCAAAACAAACAACATTTGGTTGATATTGTTGGCACAGGTGGCGACCAAGCCCATACTTTCAATATTTCGACCACTTCGATGTTTGTCGCCGCAGGCGCAGGCGCACGCATTGCCAAACATGGCGGTCGTGCCGTGTCTTCTTCTAGTGGTGCTGCGGACATCATCGAGCGCATGGGCGTGGCAATGACTTTGTCTTCTGAGCAAGTCGGTCGTTGTATTGATGAAATTGGCTTGGGTTTTATGTTTGCGCCGAATCATCACAGTGCGATGAAATATGTGGCTCCCGTGCGCAAGGCTTTGGGTGTGCGCACCATTTTCAATATTTTGGGTCCCTTAACCAATCCAGCCGATGCTCCCAACCAAGTTTTAGGTGTATTCCACCGCGATTTGGTCGGCATTTTGTCACGCGTGTCACAACAAATGGGACGTGAACATGTATTGGTGGTTACAGGTAGCGATGGCTTGGACGAATTGACCATCACCGGTAAAAGCCATATTGCCGAATTAAAAAATGGTCGTATCGAACAATACACGATTCATCCTGAAGATTTTGGCTTGGCGGTCATTGACGATTTGCGCCCTTTAAAAGCACAAACCGCAGAAGAGTCTTATGTCAAAATGAACAGCGTTTTAGATGGCGAAGCCAGTCCTTGTCGTGACATTGTGGTGTTGAATGCTGCAGCGACCTTAATTGCCGCCAATTTGGCTGATGGTTTTGAAAGCGGCGTGGCCATGGCACAAGCTGCCATCGACAATGGTAAAGCCAAACAAGCGCGTCAACAATTAATTGATTTTTCTCAGCAACTTGCTGCACAGGATTAACACATGAGCCCTACACCCACTTTAAACGCCGACATTTTCAAGGCGTATGACATTCGTGGTGTCGTCAATGAAACCTTGACCCAAGAAGCGGTATACCACATTGGTTTGGCCATCGCCCTCCGTGCACGCCAATTGGGTGTAAGCCATATTGCTGTCGGTCGTGATGGCCGTTTATCAGGTCCTGATTTGGTCAACAGTTTGGCAAACGCTTTACAGGACGGTGGTTTGAATGTGGTTGATGTTGGTATGGTCGCCACACCAATGTTGTATTTTGCAGCACATACTTTGACCCAAGGCTCAGGCATCATGGTCACAGGCAGCCACAATCCACCGCAATACAATGGTTTGAAAATGATGCTTGCAGGCACCACGTTGTCAGGTGATGCCATTCAAGATTTGTATCAATCTATTGTACAAGGCCAAGCCACTGCTCACCATGAGCGTGGACAATTGAGCCAAGCTGATGTCAGCGCCAATTACCAAGCACGCATCGTCAGCGACATCCAATTGTCTCGCCCCATGAAAATCGTCATTGATGCAGGCAATGGCGTTGCAGGCGCATTTGCAGGCGATTTGTACCGTGCTTTGGGTTGTGATGTGACCGAATTGTTTTGCGATGTTGATGGCACTTTCCCCAACCACCATCCCGACCCTGCCAAACCTGCCAACTTGCAAGATGTGATTGCCGCTTTGAAAGCAGGCGATGCTGAAATTGGCTTGGCTTTTGATGGCGATGGCGACCGCATTGGTGTGGTCACTAAAGACGGCAACATCATTTGGCCAGATCGCCAATTGATGCTGTATGCAGCCGATTTATTGCAACGTGAGCCGAATGCCAAAATCATTTACGATGTCAAATGCACCCGTTTGTTAGCGCCTTGGATTGAACAACATGGCGGTCAGCCGATTATCAGCCGCACAGGTCACAGCTTGATTAAAGCGGCGATGAAAGAACATGGCGCAGCTTTAGCGGGCGAAATGAGTGGACACACATTCTTCAAAGAGCGTTGGTTTGGTTTTGATGATGGTTTGTACACGGGCGCGCGTTTGTTGGAAATTTTATCCCAACACGATAATCCTAGTGCCATTTTGAATGCTTTGCCTGAGGCTTTGTCTACGCCTGAATTGAATATTGCCATGCCAAACGAAGGCGACAATCACCGCGTAGTGGCACAATTACAGCAACAAGCACAATTCCCACAATCGCAAACCATCATCGACATCGATGGCTTGCGGGTAGAATATGCACAAGGTTTTGGCTTGATTCGTGCCTCCAATACCACGCCTGTGTTGGTGTTGCGTTTTGAAGCTGAAACCGAGGCAGCTTTGGCAATGATACAAAACGAGTTCAGAGCCGTATTACAGCAAGCAGGCATTGAAGATTTGCCGTTTTAAAAATAGCGGTTAAAACAAAGCGTCCTGTAAACATTTACAGGACGCTTATCAATTGTCACGCTACCAAGACCCACATTCAAGGCTTAGGCGCAGACAATTCACGCACATCACGCCAACCTTTATCAGTGCGCACCAAAGTCGCCGTCAATTCATTGGGTTGTTCTAATTTTTGTTTCAATTCAGGCATGCCTTCTTTCATCAACTGCTTGGCAAAACCTTCTAATTTGTATTCAGGCTGATAACGCACTTGCGTGATGGTCATGCCATTGGCAGGTGTAGGCTCGGTGAACCAAGCGACTTTGTCTACTTTGACTTGACCCAAACACAAAGCATGACCTTGTGCTGTACCACGAAGGAATTGTTTTTTACCTTCTTCGGTCAATTGGTAGCTGCTCACAGGCACTTGTAAATCATTTCCTAACAAAGCTTTTTGTTCTTTTTTGCCTGCTTTTTCATACAAGCCAGCACGGGTCAAGACACGCAATTGTTTTTGAGCCGCTTCGTTGATGTCATCGCCATTCAAATTCTCAGTCGTGATGTGTATCCACTCATCACCCAAACCACCTTTAATCAAGTGCGCTGTATTGCCTGCTTGCTGTGCCAACAAGCCTTGCACAGACACACAAAATGGATGGTCACGATTGTATTCATCGATGGCTTTGCTCAAATCACTCTTGCTAACACCATTACCCGAACAAGCAGCTAAAGTAGCCACCAAGCCTAAAGCGATCCAATATTTCATGTTTGTCCCTTAAAAAAGCCTATTTGATTTGCCTATATCATGACAAGAATGCTGCAGCCTCGCAAGCGACATTTTCAGTCTGACCCACTAATGTATTCTAAAAATCAGTTAAAATGGTATTTTGTTCACAAAGGCACTGTTATGTTGCATCTGTATGGTATTCCCAATTGCCAAACGGTTAAAAAAGCCCGTGTTTGGTTGGAAGAAAATGGCATTGAATATGTGTTTCACAATTTCAAAACCGAAGCACCCACAACCGAATTATTGCAATCATGGCTGCAAACCACCAATCTAGAAAGCTTGGTCAACAAACGTGGCACGACTTGGCGCAAATTGTCAGAAGACGAACAAGCTGCGTTACAAAACCCTGAAACAGCCATGGCTGTGTTGATTGCCAACAGTTCTGTCATCAAGCGTCCTGTAGCCGTTATTCCTGAAACACCCTTGATTTTAGGCTTTGATATCGATACTTACACGAATGCATTTGTAAAATTATGATTCAACATTTCATTTCCCAACTGAATTTAAGCATTGACAATGCACGCAATAATTTTTTGTTTATGAAATATTTGGCCGAACACATGGGCAAAATCGATGCCTTGTATTTGGTGGACAATGTTTTTGATGTTTGGACGGGAGATGAAAACCGCCACCATGTGACGGAGGAGTTGATTACCGCATTGGCTGTCTTCACCCAACACACACCCGTTTTTATTCAAACTGGTTGGACTGATTTTTTATTAGGCGATGTTTTTGCACAGCGTACAGGCATCACTTTTTTACCACCTGTGGCAAAGATTGCTCATCTTGATGAAACCATTTTATTGGTTTCGAATACTATTTTAAGTATATGGCATCCTCAATACCAACAATTGCGCCAAGAGTTACTCCAACAAAAATCGATCAGTTTGTCCCCCAAGCAGCAACTCATACTCGCTCAAAACATCCAACAAGCAGCAGCCCTTCCTCACACTCAAGCTAAAAATACGACCATTCAAACTTTATTGCAACATAATGGTATGGATTTTGCTTATAATCGAACCATCCTATTTGGTCATACAGGTAGCTTCTTAGCAGAATCAACCATTTGGCATAAAAAATCAACCACTTGGTATGACTTACCACATTGGCAGCAAGAGCATGGTATTTATTTAGTATTGTCTGATACTGAACAAAAACTCATGTTAGATAGCTCTGCTAGAATCTAACGACTCTCTCCAATCACTTTCATATATTGAGCGATCATGGCTTCTACTATCTTAGAAATATTACAAACACGGGTTCAAACTTTAGGCAATAATATCGTGAAAACCGAATCTAAAATCAGCCTAATTCAAGAACAACTGCAACAAAATCAAATCCATCTCACCCAAGCACAGCAAGATGGTGATTTAACTTTGATACGTGAATGCTTAAGCAAGCAACAAATTTTACAAGAAGCCATCCCACCCTTGCAAAAAACATTGGCCAACATTCAAAAAAGCCACCGCTTATTTGAACGCCAATTGCAACAAAACTCTGTTGCCTTAACCAAATAATCTTATGTCAATATCCCAACTCATATAAAAATCCACCTATAAATAGGTGGATTTAATGTCTTCCCAAACCATCATTAACGCAAATAACGCAATAAATCATCCAAAACATACACACTCACAGCCATCAGCCCGACCAAAAAGGAAATTTGAATCTGGCTAATGGTCAAATAATGTACAGGCTTAGCACGCATACGAGCAACCAATGCAAACATTCCCATAATCAACCACTGTATCAAAATCCAATATACAGGCTGCAAAAAATACAGCTGCAACAAACCCATTAAAACATATGGACTTAACCCCTCAGGATGTTGGTACAAAGCAGCAGCCATAGGAATCAGCCAAGCCAGATGCAGCGTCATACCTGTTAAAGCCAAATACATTAAATAAGGTGAACAAGGCGGTTCTGCATAAAAAACACGAGTTGCAGCATGATAACGCCAATGATTGACAAAGAAAAACAAGCTACCTAAAGAAATCCACAAAGGAAGAAATCCACAAAGGCAATAAATGCAGAAATAAAATAGCATGGTGGTATACAAAGCCAGGCAACACACTGGCCAATAACCAAATAGAGCCCATTCCTAAGCCTATTGTGGCCAACATCCATTGTGTATGACCATTGGTATGCGCATAGTAAAAAAACAAGCCTGCATAAATAAAAATGACCACTGTGCTTAACATAACACCGTAACACCCATGATTCTGGCCAAAGCAGCACCTAAAACTTGCACATATGCTTCAAGATAAGTCGTGTCTAATTGAGTATTAAAATAATCCTGTTGATCAGATGCCACCACCCACATACCCAAAGTATGACCTTGATAGACAATCGGCAAAACCAAAAAACTAGCATGATTGTGCTCAAACCAATTACTCATACTATTAGGCAAACGCGAGTAAGCGCGTACCTCATTCAAATGAACCACCATATCCATTTGCAAATGACGCGGTACAGGACGCTTATTACATGGTGCGAACAGTTTCAATGCATGGGCTGGAAAATCCAAAGATTCAAACAACAAAACATCCAAAACCGATTCTATTGCCTGATAACCATTAGCTCGTGCAAGATGTGCAGCACTGTCCCACAATAAATAAGACAATTTTTCATTCATACGCAAAGCCGCTAACCATTGCTGCTGCCGTTGGCTCAAAATATCATTCTCAACTTTGGCTTTGACCAGTTGCGCTTCACGAAAATCTTTAACCTTAGCACGAACTGACACCTGCAAATCCTCTTGCTGAACAAGCCAATCGGGATTTGCAGCCAAATAATCAATGACTTGCTTTTCAGTCAATTCACTCAATATGTCAATACCCCACTGTAAACTTCAGCCGCAGGACCTGTCATCAATACCGACTCTCCTTCTTGCCATTGAATGGTCAGCGTACCTCCTGGCAAGTTAACCAACACGTTTTGATTCAATAAACCATGACGTATACCAGCAACCGCCGCCGCACAAGCACCTGTACCACACGCTTGCGTTTCACCAACACCACGCTCAAATACACGCAAATTGATTTCATCACGCGAAACAATCTCTGCAAAACCCACATTCACTTTTTGTGGAAATTGTGCGTGTGATTCAATTGCTTCGCCCAAAACACTCACTGGTGCTTTGCGAATATCATCTACCAATAAAACTGCGTGAGGATTGCCCATATTGACACAACTGATAGTGACCGTATCAGTACCAACAATCAAAACATGAGCCATAGCATCGTGATCAGTAGGGCTGCTTGGAACATAAGGAATTTCTTCAGGCGCAAAATGTGGTTTGCCCATGTCTACGGTAATTTGCCCATCTTCCAATACATGCAAAACAATGATGCCACGCATGGTTTCTACCATGACAGATTTTTTATCTGTCAAACCATGTTCTGTCACATATTTAGCAAAACAACGCGCACCATTACCACACTGCTCGACTTCACTGCCGTCAGCATTAAAAATACGGTATTTAAAATCACAGCGTTCATTGCTAGAAGGCTCAATCACCAATAATTGATCAAAACCAACGCCTGTATGACGATTAGCCCATGCTTGAATGTTCGCAGCTGTCCATGAAATAGGCTCTTTGGTTGCATCCACAACCAAAAAGTCATTGCCCAAGCCATGCATTTTGGTAAATTTCAATGTATTCATACGTCACTTCTACTTTCATTCATCATTAGATTCATTGTGTCACAAACCAGCACTCTATTATAGTATCTAAATCCAAATTCATATGCCACCTACTTATAACAATAATACACGACTCATAACGTAAATAAGATGCTCCTAATTCCATATCAGAAGCATCTTATTTTCATTTTCAAGAACACCATTACGCTACCAGCGGCGATTCTCGGTCGTGTCTAACAATGGTCTTAAATCAGCGGCAATCACTTCTCGCGCTCGGAAAATACGGGAACGTACAGTTCCAATAGGACATGCCATCACCGAGGCAATTTCTTCATACGACAAACCATCTATTTCTCGCAAGGTAATCGCACGACGCAAATCTTCTGGCAATTTCGCCACAGCACTTTCCACCGTTTCCAAAATCTGACGGTTCATTAATTCTGCTTCTGGTGTTAAATCATCGGCAATTTGTTCTGCCACATCCAACACCTCACCATCACTATTGGCAATATCACTGGAAGTAATGGGACGTTTATTAGAGTTGGCTAAGAAATTCTTCGCAGTATTGATACTGATACGATATAGCTATGTATAAAATGCACTTTCTCCGCGAAAACTGGGTAAAGCACGATAAGCTTTGATAAAAGATTCTTGTACCACATCGTTTACTTCATGTTCATCTTTTATAAAGCGTGATAACAAACGTGCCAAGCGACGTTGGTATTTCACCACCAGTAACTCAAACGCATGGTGATCGCCCTGTTGCGCTTTTTCAACCAGCTGCTGATCTATTTCTCGATCTTCCATGAGCACTCACTTACAAGAGATTAAAAGTCAAATAAATTCCAATGAATTAATTCGGTTGTATTAAATACAAGTCTAAAAAAGACAAATATTCATTCCATATTGGAAACTGCCGTAGCATCTCACCATCTTGTATTTTTGCTGCCCATACTTGATGGCTACCTTCACTAAAAATCCAACAAGGCCATTCTTCTATAACAAACAAAGGGATTTTTTTTGCCTTCAAAACCTTCATCAATTTATTCAAAGTAATCTCATCAGTGATTGAGCGAACTTTGGATAATGGCAACAACGCTACTCCATATTTTCGTAAAGAACTGCAATGATTAGTATTGTCGAACTGTTTTAAGAATGCAAGTGCTAATTGGAGCTTATCTTGTTCATTGATAAATGAGTTCTCAAAAAAATCAAATAATTGTTTAAATTGCCCCTGTTGTTGCTCACCCCAAGCATATAATCTGCCTCGGTCTGCTCTAACTTGATTACATCCTAATGATATTTGATGCCGAGTAGTAGGAGAATGCGCTAATTCAGCTAAAAAATGGTTTAATTTGGCTTTACTCCAAGTACTTAGCTGATAATGTGTTGCAAATAATAATAATTGTTGTTCTTGTCGCGGGATACTCAAGCTGAGCATTTTATTAATACTGAAAACTTTTTCTGAAAAAATATATTTCCAATCTTGCTCTTGTATCTCATTTAATACAGATAATTCTTGCTGACGCTGATAAATCCCTGCCAATATTTTTTTATTAGTGTATGCATCATACAAATTCAATTGGGGTAAAACTGTCTTTCTCAACCAATTTCTGGTGTATGACTCATCTGCGTTACTTGGATCATTAACATACGCCAAATTTTCTTCTAATGCATATTGTTCTAAATCGCTCTTAGAAAGATTTAAAAACGGTCGCCACAACTGAACAGCTGCATTTAAAGGTCTCCAAGCTGGCATGGCCGCTAAGGCACGCAAACCGCCACCGCGTAAAAATGCCAATAATGCCGTCTCCACCTGATCATCGCTGTGGTGTGCCAAAACCACCACATCTGCCGAGGTTTTCGCAAAAGCCTGATACCTTGCCATTCTTGCAGCAGCTTCTATACCTAATTTCGCTACTTGCTCCACTTTTACATTCTCAATGCGTAAATTAATTTGCAAACGCTCACACAAACGCTCACAAAAGCTTACCCATTCTCCTGATATCAGCTGTAACTGGTGGTTCACATGAACGGCAGAAATATGCCAATTCATAGTGTCTTTCAAAGAGGCTAAAACATGTAATAAAACGACCGAGTCCAAACCGCCACTTAAAGCCACTTCCAAATGAAAATGGTCAGAACCATTAGGCTCTGACCATGAATTGACAATGGCTGCTTGTAATTTATTTTTCAGCATACGTACCATAAGCCATAATGCGATCAAAACGCACCGTTAATAAATCCGCCATAGGCATGTCTTGTGCCTGACGCAATTGCTCTACTATCACACTTTTGACATTGCGCATGATTTCAGGGAAATTGCGATGTGCACCACCCAAAGGCTCATCAATCACACGATCGACCAAATTCAATTCATGCAAACGCTTAGCGGTAATACCCAAAGCTTGAGCTGCATCGGCCGCTTTTTCTGCCGTTTTCCACAAGATGGATGCACAACCTTCAGGAGAAATCACTGAATAAGTTGAATATTGCAACATATTGACTTTGTCGCCCACAGCAATAGCCAACGCACCACCAGAACCACCTTCACCAATGACCGTACAAATCACAGGCACACGCAATGTAGTCATTTCATACAAATTTCGACCAATCGCTTCAGATTGACCTCGTTCTTCTGCACCAATCCCAGGATAAGCGCCCGGAGTGTCAATAAAAGTAATGACTGGCAAGCCGAATTTTTCAGCCAATTTCATCAAACGCAACGCTTTGCGATAACCCTCAGGTTTAGGCATGCCGAAATTACGATAAATCTTTTCTTTGGTATCACGGCCTTTTTGGTGACCAATGACCATCACAGATTGACCGTTCAAGCGTGCCAAACCGCCAACAATGGCAGGATCATCTGCAAATGCACGATCGCCATGTAACTCTTGGAAATCGGTAAAAATATGCTGGATGTAATCTAATGTATAAGGACGTTGGGCATGACGAGACACTTGCGATACTTGAACAGGTGTCAATTTCGCAAAAATGTTTTTGGTCAGCTCATCGCTTTTCTTTTGTAAGCGTTTGATTTCTTCAGAAATATCAACTACGGAATCGTCCTGAACAAAACGCAACTCTTCAATCTTTTGGCTTAATTCTGCAATCGGTTGCTCAAAATCCAAAAATACTTGCTTCATGCAGTGGTATCCATGTGTCGTAAATTATCAATTATCATACGCTATCTTATTCTTAGGTGCAGCTGTTTTGCATCGTGATTGATGCAAAGCAACATTCAAATCCTTAAAATTCAGCGCATCTTGCATTATCGCATAGCCATTCTAGGTTTAAAATACAAATACTAACTATGACTACTCATTATTCAATGTGATATTCATTGATTGCATACAAACACAGTACAATAACTTGGCATCATTAAGGAAAACATCATGAGTGACATCAATACCATGCGTTTGGATAAATGGCTATGGGCAGCCCGTTTTTTCAAAACCCGTGCCTTGGCGCAAAAACACATTGAACTGGGACGCATCAAAGTCAACAACGAGCGCATTAAAAACAGCAAATACATCGTTGTAGGCGATGTGGTGGACATGAATTTGAACAGCTTGCCCCACCGTTTGACCATCAAAGGCTTGAATATGCAGCGTCGTCCTGCGCCCGAAGCACGTTTGTTATACGAAGAAGATGCTGAAACCATCGCCAAACGTGAGCACATGAAATTGCTCAATCAAGCTGCGGACATGCAAACTTATTATCCCGAAGGTCGCCCGACCAAACGCGACCGTCGTCAAATCGACAAATTCAAACAAGATTGGTAAACCCAAGCGTCCTGTAAACGTTTACAGGACGCTTAAAGCTTGTTTTCCGTTACAATGCCTGTTTTGTTTCATTGGCAATCGGGCAATATGCGTCTTACCCATATCAAATTGGCAGGTTTTAAATCTTTTGTAGATCCGACCACTTTACACGTTCCGGGTCAATTGGTTGCAGTCATGGGACCTAATGGTTGCGGTAAAAGCAACGTCATCGATGCTGTGCGCTGGGTTTTAGGCGAAGCGTCTGCCAAACAATTGCGTGGCGAATCGATGCAAGACGTGATTTTCAATGGTGCTACCACCCGCAAAGCGGTGTCTCGTGCTGCCGTAGAATTGGTATTTGACAACAGCGATGGGCGTTTACAGGGCGCTTTTGGACAATATACTGAAATTGCCATCAAACGGGTGTTAACTCGCCAAGGACAATCAACGTATTACATCAACAACCAAGTGGTGCGACGCCGAGACATTACCGATTTGTTTTTAGGTACGGGCGTGGGTGCGCGTGGTTATGCGGTGATTGAGCAAGGCATGATTTCACGCATCATCGAAGCACGTCCTGAAGAATTGCGTGCCCACATCGAAGAAGCCGCAGGCGTATCCAAATACAAAGAACGCCGCAAAGAAACCGCCACCCGTTTAAAAGACACCACCGAACACTTGCAGCGTTTGGCAGACATTCAATCGGAATTGAATATTCAAGTCAACAAACTGAACACCCAAGCCCAAACCGCTGCCCAATACCAAGACTTGTCTGCCGACTTACAGCACCAACAAAATCACATGGATTTCATCCGTTACCGTGAAGCCGAAGCTTCATGGCAACAAGCGCATCAAGCACAACAAGATTTGCAAACACAATTGGATATCAGCCAAACACAAGCGCAGCAATTGTCAGATGATTTATACCAATTGCAAATCAACGAACAAGTCGCACAACAACATATCCACACCTTGACCGAGCAACGCACCATCAAGCGTGAGCAAGCGACACGTTTGGAAATGCAAATCCAACACCTCCAAACCAACCATGAGCGCATTATTCGAGAACAAGAACAAGCATCTGAACAATTGCAACACATTGAAATGGAGCGAAGCAATTTAATCGCCTCTGCCGAAGAAGCGTACATTGAGCTAGAAGAATTACAATATTCACACGAACAATGGCAAATGCAGCTAGAGCAATTGCAAGACACTCAACCACAGCAACAACACGCCAGCGAAGATTTAGAACAAGCGTGGCAACACCAACAAACCACGCTGCACTGCTTAGAACGTGAATTGGCATTATTGACACAACAGCAACAACACCAGCGCCAACAACAGCAACAGTGGCAACAGCGCCAACAACAATTGCTGCAACACCAACAAGCCTTAGATTTACCGACAACAAGCAGCTTACAGGACGCTCAAGAGCGAGTGGCATTGTTGCAAGAACAGGTTTTAGAAGCTGAAAATCTGATATTACAACATGAAGATGCACAACAAAGCTTACAGGACGCTTTAAAACAAGCACAACAACAAGCGCAACATTGTCAGCAACAAATCATTGCCATCGAAGCCAAACAACAAACCATTCGTGCATTATTGCCCAATGTGTCCAACACGATGTCGGACGATGCACAAATTTTGTGGCAACACATGGAAGTGTCTGAAGTTTGGGTACATGCCGTGCAAACGCTGTTGCGAGAACGCCAACATTGTCGCAGCCATGCACCACACATGGTATCCGATCAGCCTAACGCCATCAGTTGGCTGAATATGCCTGATGACTTGCCCGATGCTGCGATACTGCCTGACAGTTTGGCGCATGTGATTCATACCCACGCCACCTTCACTCCTGCGATTGCCTATTGGTTTGGTCATATCCGCTGCGCTCCTGATTTGGAAACTGCTTTGGCGCAACAATCGCAATTGCAAGCTCATGAAGCTTTCATCACGCCACAAGCTTGGTGGATCGATGCGGTGAGTGTGCAAGCCTTAGCACAAGAAAGCGAAGCTTTGCTAGAACACCAAGCACAACTGCATGCCTTGGCAACGCAATGGCAACAATGGCAACCGCAAACAGACCAAGCACAAAACATTGTCTTGCAACTGCAACAAGATTTAGACACACAACAACAGCAATACAAACAAGCCCAAACGCAACACAAACAATGGCATGAGCAATTGCGTTTGGCTCATACCGAAGCGACTCAGTTATTAGAACGCACGCAGCAAGTACAACTGCGCCACAATCAAATTGAACAAGAATTGGCACAGTTGCAACTCTCTTTGAATCAAAATGAACAAGAGCACAATCAAAGACAAACTCAGATTCATGAGTTACAGGACGCTCAAGAACAATTAAATCTAGAATTAACGCAGTTATCAGAACAACGTGAAAGCCAACAACACCACCAACAACAATTGCATTTGCAAATATTGGAAGTGCAACGCCAACAAGGTTTGGTGGCTTTGGAATTGCAAAAAAGACAACAGCAAAACCAACACATTCAGCAACGTTTACAGCAATTGATGCAGCAACAACAACATTGGAGCGAGCGCCAGCAAAGTTTGGCTTTGCAATTTGACGATGATGCCAATACCGATTTGTTACACACACAATGGCAAGCATGTTTGCTGCAAATCGACACTTTGGAAGAACACATTCAAAGCGAGCAACAGCACAACCAACAACATGTCGCCACACGACAACAGTTGCAGCAACAACAGCAACAATTGGACACACAATTGCCGCAGCAACGAGCACAATTGCAACAACAATTGTTATTGCAACAACAAGCGCAATGGAATCAAGAGCGTTATTTGGAGCAGCTGCAACAACGTGGTGCCCTGTTGAAAGATTTGATTGATTTGCCTGTGGTCAGCTTGGCACCACTGCAACAAGCCATTGTGCGTTTGAACCAACAATTACAAGCTTTGGGTCCTGTCAATTTGGCCGCTTTGCAAGAGTTGGAACAAGCGCAAGAGCGTTGTGATTATTACCAAAATCAACGTGAAGATGTGGAACAAGCCATGGCTTTACTCAATGATGCGATGGCGCAAATTGACACCGAAACCAAAAATTTGTTTGAGCAAACATTCCATGCAGTGAACGAACACATGCAAGCGTTTTTCCCGACTTTGTTTGGCGGTGGGCAAGCGAGCTTGAAATTGGTGGGCGAAGACATGCTCGAAGCTGGCGTGGCGATTATGGCGCAACCACCGGGCAAGAAAAATTCGACCATTCATTTGCTCTCAGGTGGAGAAAAAGCCTTGACGGCAATGTCATTGGTATTTGCACTGTTTAGTCTCAATCCTGCACCGTTTTGTTTGCTTGATGAAGTCGATGCGCCTTTGGACGATGCCAATACCGCACGTTTTTGTCGTTTGGTTGAAAAAATGAGCCAACAAACACAATTTTTATACATTTCTCACAACCGCTTGACCATGGAAATGGCGGAACAATTAATCGGTGTGACGATGCAAGAAAAAGGTGTATCACGCATTGTCGATGTCGATATCAAGCAAGCAATGGCTTTGACCGAGCAAACCATTTAGAGTCCCATTAGGCTTGTTTTTTATTCAAACTGAATTTAAAGTTTGCACTTTAAGCGTCCTGTAAAGTTTACAGGACGCTTTTTAACAAGCTGTGTGTTTTATTAAGGAAACATAAAGATGTCATTTACCCAAGACGTTTGGCAACGCAATCACGCGTTATACCAAGCCACAGTCCAGCATCCATTCAACCAAGAATTGGCCGCAGGCACACTGAGTCGTGAGGCATTTATTCATTATGTCATTCAAGATGCGCATTATTTGCTCGCTTATGGTCGGGCTTTGGCAGTGATTGGTGCGAAAGCTTATGATGCGGATTCTGTGATTCAATTTACCGAAGCGGCCAAATTGGCCATCATCGTTGAGCGCAGTTTGCACGATGGTTTTATGGCGGATTTTGGCATCAGCAAAGAAGATTTCGAAGCCGCACCTTTGAGCCAAGCTTGCCACCATTACACTTCATTTTTACAAGCGACCGCTTGGGCAGAAAGCTATCCGGTGGCGTTGGCGGCAGTGTTGCCATGTTATTGGGTGTATGCACAAGTGGGCAATGACATTGTCGATCAATCGGTCGCCAACAATCCTTATCAAAAATGGGTCGATACTTATGTCAGCGATGAGTTTCAGGACGCTGTGACCAAAGTTTTGGCCACCATTGATGCTTTGGCAGAACAAGCCGATGCGGCGACAGTCGAAAAAATGCATGCAGCTTACACTCGTGGCGCTGAATTGGAATGGGTATTTTGGGATTCGGCTTATCGTTGTGAACAATGGCCTTTGTTACAGGACGCTTTGAAACCAGCTTAATCACCTTAAAGGAAATACCATGCCGTTTGCTGCCAAACACAATCCTTTACAGATATGGCTGCACCAACGCTATGCCCAACATTCCGATTTCCGATATTTGAAGATTCAATGTCAGGATGAACAAGGTTTGTTTTGGCACAAACGGCATTTATACCAACAAAAACCCAATCAAGTTTTCCAAGCCAAATTTGTCAAACGCATAGATTACAACGACATCGACAACATCCACATTGCCCGCATCGATGGCAATTTGGCACCACCATGGTTACTGTATCCACAGCCTTGGCGTGATGGTTTGTTGCTGGCTTGTGTGGGTATTTTATTGGTCATGTTGATGGTATGGCTATTGCGCTTTATGCCTGCCTCGACCATGCCATGGCTTTATCCTGTGTTATTGAGCATGGTGTTTTTCAGGACGCATGAGCAATTGCTACAAACTTTATTGACCTATCACCAAGCTTCGCTGCCCCAACATGCTTCTTTATTGCACCCTCCTCGTTGGCTCAAATGGCTGTTGCGTTTGGCTTTGTTCACCTTGCTGTTCATGGGTATGGGCATCCCGATTACGATGTGGTTACAAACTTTAGAACGAGCCACCTTGATGACGACAATGGGCTACGGTATGGCTTATTTGATTGCCATCAGCGTGGCAGATATTTGGCTCAACCACCGCTTGCGGCAACGCCACCCTACTCAAGCAGCACATTATTTTGTGTTGCAACTGCATTTATTCGATGATCATCGAGTGGATTTTGCGTATGCCCAAGATGAAGCTGTGTTGCAACAATTAAGGCAACACTTACACCAGCAACATCCACGTTTACAGGCCGCTTGACATGTTAAAACTCAAAGCCAAAGACAATGTGTTGGCGATGTTTTTAAGACAGCAAAATCTGCCTGAACGTGAGCTGAATTTTTTAAAGTCTTGTGGCAGCGATAACCTGAGCGTGTATCTGCATAATATGTATTTGACTGACTTAATACATATCCAATCCACCAGTATCCAAACCATTCACAAACGCTTGCGTGACTTCAAAAGCATGACGCCGTGGCAATTTTTCCTGTTGTGGATAATGATATTTGCCCAATTTTTCCCCATTCATTTATGGTCGCACATACAACCGTATTTGCCTGATGGTTTTCAGACTTATCTTTGGACTTTAGTAGCCATTTATCTGTGTGCTGAGGTGCTGGTTTGGTTTATCAAACAGCGTCAACATCCGCAAACACATTACCAATTGACGCTGCACACCCGCTTTGGTGAACAATATGTGTTTGCCAAAGCAGAATCCAAAGACACTTTGTTGCTGCTAGAAGCTTGGTTACAAAACCACCCGTCCCACTCGAAAACTTCTGTCAACTAAACATTTCCAACCTTAACGCCACCAACATCGACCCATCATTCACGATGTGAAATAATACGCCTCAACCATTCTCATAACGAAGAATACAAATACATGCGCATTTTATTAGTTGAAGACGATTTAATGATAGGACAAGCCGTTTACGAAGGCTTGCAACAACAAGCTTATGCGGTGGATTGGGTCAAAGATGGCGAAGCGGCTTTACTGGCTTTGAGCACACATGAATACGATGTGGGTGTGTTTGACATAGGATTACCAAAAAAAAATGGCTTACAAGTGCTGGCGGCACTGCGCGGACAACGCTCTAGTTTGCCTGTGTTATTACTCACAGCACGCGACACCGTGGACGACCGCATTACCGGTTTAGACACAGGTGCCGATGATTACTTGGTCAAACCATTTGAAATGAAAGAATTGCTCGCGCGCATTCGCGCCATCAGTCGTCGTCGTCAAGGCAATGCTGAACCCATTTTGGACAATGGCGTCCTGAAACTCAATCCTGCAACCAAAGAAGTACAACGCGATGACAAAACCACCCGTTTGTCCTCACGCGAATTTGCCTTATTGCTTGCATTGATGCAACAAGCAGGCACGATTTTGTCACGCAGCGATTTAGAAGAACGCATTTACGGTTGGAATGAAGAAGTCGAAAGCAATGCAATCGAATTTCTGATTCACAGCTTACGTAAAAAATTAGGCAGTGACAGCATTAAAAATGTGAGAGGTTTGGGATGGTTCGTCGCCAAGGCTTAGGCCAATCGTTACAATTTCGCTTGGCATTGATTATCAGCATCGTCTTGCTCATCATTGCGGTAGTGGTCAGCGTGTGGTCGTTTCAGCGCACTTACAACCGCATCCAATATTTCCAAGACCGCAGCATGCAAACTTTGGTGTCTATGGTGCAAGACGACAATGTGTCTTTGGTCGATGCCGATGATACCAGCACCACCACTACCCCTCATCATGCTAACCCGACTTCATCTGCGCATAAAAGTTTGCCACAACCGCCTATTAATCAGTTAGCACCGCCACACGAGCAGCAAACCATCATCGACACTGTCGACAATCCCGATTTGGCTTTGTTATTTGACTATCCAAATGTCAATCAATACTTAATGGCTTTACCCGATGGTTTTCATGATTTACAAGGCAAAGACGATACTTGGCGTGCCTATTTACTCACGCAAACCGACCAACGGGTTATTGTGGCACAACCGTCTGGCTTTCGTGATGAAATGGCCCGCAAAAGTGCTTGGCAAGCATTGATTCCTTTATTGCTATTGCTGCCTTTATTGATTGCTGCTGTTTATATTACAGTCTATCAAGTGTTCAAACCTTTGCGCCAACTGACACAAGACCTTGCAAATGTGGAACATTTACAAGCACCCTCTTTGTCTGAACGCTCGATTCCCAACGAATTGCAGCCCTTTACCCACGCTGTTGACGACTTGTTTTTGCGTTTGAATGATGCCATGCAATTGAATCGGCGTTTGATTGCCAATGCCGCTCACCAATTGCGTACACCCTTAACAGCTTTGAGCTTACAAGCAGAACAATTGCAACAAGCCACCCATTCATCGGAACGATTTACCGAGCAATTGCATCAATTACAACAAGGCATCCATCGCCAACGGGATTTGGTGGTGAAATTATTGGATTTAGCACGTAGCGAAGAGGTTTTAACCCAACAAAAACCTCAGCCCTTGTCTGTCATCGATGAGGTTACCGCCGTCATGCAGCAATGTTTACCCATTGCCATGCATAAAAACATTGATTTGGGCGTCACCCATTTGGACAATATGCCTTTGGCGATGAGTCGATTGGATTTTCAAACCTTATTGCAAAATTTGGTTGAAAATGCGGTTCATTACACGCATGAAGATGGTCAAGTCGATGTCGCTGTTTGGCAAGAAGCACAAGACATTGTGTTACAAGTGAGCGACAATGGCATTGGTATTGATGATGCACACAAAGACATGGTTTGGGATGCTTTTTACCGTGTCGAAGACAACCGCCACAACAGCACGGGTTTGGGTTTGGCCATTGTCAAAAATTTGGTAGAACGCTACCATGGTCGCATCTATTTAGAAGACAATCACCCACAAGGCTTGATTGTCACTGCCCGTTTTTCCATTGATTGAGAGAATATGTATGACCCAATTAGTTGATGAACAGACCGTCATTTGGCGTTTACATGCCGATAAATTAATGTGGATACGCGATAATGGCACACATACTGCCATGGTCGGTTTTCAAATGACCGCCTCTTGGTTTAACAACACACCACCTAACTCTTTGGATATCGAATATGCTATTCAACTGATTGAAGATGGTTTATTGCCGTTAAAACAAGAAAGTTTTGCTGTCACAGACTGGCTCACCGATGACAAAATATTTGAACAACTGAGCTTGCGCATCAACCACACCAAACACATTAGTCGTGATGAGTTGGAAGCTTATTTCCAAAATCTCACTCAACAACTCAATCGCTCTGTGTTTAGCCAACATCCATTGACCAAACAAGAGATTGCTTATGTATTGGTTTTGCGTGAAGCGATGTTTCATTTGGATGTGTTACACATGCGTTTTTAGGCTGACTTTATTACAAAAATTAACAATTTGCTAAGTATGGTCTAAGTCTTGTTTCTTATACTGTTTCACAAATGAACCACGCTTCCAACACAACGTGGCTCATTGAGTAGTATCGCAATACGGCAAGCAGACTCCCTGACAGACAGTTTGCTTGCCGTTTGCCTTTCTTTATTGCATTTGCATATGGATATCCGCGGATGAAATTCATTTGGTTATTTTGTTTGAGTATTGTATTAACCAGTACTGCAGCGTGGGCAGATGCGCCAACGGCTCAAATGTCGCCTAAGATACCATCTTATTCAGAAGCCAATCCCAGCACGGATGACTCTTCTACACCAGCGAAAAAAATATATCGCAGCAAAAAACTGCGCATTCACAAATACGACGGCACACATCGTTCTCATAAAGACAAGCCACACCGCCTTAAAAATGATGTGAAGCGTCCTGAAAAAAACCCTCAATCACCTCCCGAACAACCATAAAATAAGCGTCCTGTAATCATTACAGGACGCTTATTAAGTATATTTCATCATTTGCCCTTGATGATGCCCATAATTGTGCGACTAATACTTTTGCTGACTTGATTGGAAATGGAATGTCCCAATTGCGCGCCAATTTTATTGCTCATACTCGCTTGGCTTTTGCGCCGCCCACCCAATAATCCTGTTAACAGCCCATCTAATAAACCAGGCTCTTCTGCTGCTGGTTGCGGCTTTTGTTGCTCAGTGGCTATGGTGTTTTGTGTCATCTCTTTTGCTTGAGCTGCTGCCGCTACTTGCCCCTCTTCATAAGCCAAAATAGCCTCATACGCAGAATAACGATCCACACTGGTTTGATAAGCAGCATATAAATCATCATTTTGAATGTGTGACACGATATCGTTTTCAGTTTTAGGTGGCAATGCGCTGCTTGGTGGGAAAATCAAAGCGCGCTGTACAGGTGTAGGCATGCCTTTTTCATCTAAAAATGATACCAAAGCTTCGCCCGTTGCCAACTCTGAAATGGCTTGAGTCACATTTAAATGGGGATTGCTGCGAAATGTTTCTGCTGCGGCTTTCACCGCTTTTTGATCTCGTGGCGTGAATGCCCACAACGCGTGTTGAACCCGATTGCCCAATTGTCCCAAAATGGTATCAGGCAAATCCAATGGGTTTTGCGTGACAAAATACACGCCCACACCTTTAGAACGAATCAAGCGCACCACTTGCTCCACTTGTTGCAATAAAGCAGGCTCTGCTTGATCAAAGAGCAAATGGGCTTCATCAAAAAACAAAACCAATTTCGGCTGTGGCAAATCGCCCACTTCAGGTAAACGCTCAAACAACTCTGCCAATAACCACAATAAAAATGCACTGAAAATGCGGGGCGAACGCATCAAACGCTCACCTTGTAAAATATTGATGATGCCTTGTGTGCCCTCTGTTTGCAACAAATCATCCAAGTTGATATCAGGCTCGCCAAAGATTAAATCTGCCCCATCTTGTTCTAATTGCAACAATTGACGCTGTATCGCACCCACGCTGGCAGCAGACACATTGCCATAAGTGGCACGAAAATCCTTAGCATGCTCAGACACATATTTGAGCATGCCACGCAAATCTTTCAAATCAATCAAATGCCAAGCTTTGTCATCAGCCACTTTGAACACCAAGCTCAACAATCCCGATTGGGTATCATTCAAGCTGAGTAAATGTGACAATAACACAGGTCCCATTTCAGAAATGGTGATGCGTACAGCCAAGCCTTTTTGCGCAAACACATCCCAATAACGCACAGGAAAACCATGCAAATAAGCGTCCTGTAAATCAAATTCTTGCATGCGTTTGGCAACAAAGCCACTGTTTTCACCAGCATCTGCAATACCTGACAAATCGCCTTTGACATCCAATAAAAAAACCGGAATGCCAGCATCGCTGAAGCATTCCGCCATTTTTCGTAAAGTCACTGTTTTGCCCGTGCCTGTTGCGCCTGCAATCAAACCATGTCGATTGGCCATCTTGGGAATCAAGCCCAAATCATGTTGTTCCGCATTTTTGGCAATGGCAAACAATTCGTTCATTTCATTGAAGTTCCATTCGTTGTTGTAACACAGACAAACCATCATGATATTGGTTCATGAATTCTTCATGTACATAAGGACGCAATAGATTGAATACCTGTACCAAACCACGTACTTTGGATTTTTCATCCAATTGATGGTGATTCAAAGAACCATCAAACACAAACCAATAACGGCAAATTAACCAAATATTCAAGGCCAAAACATCGACATCCAAAACCTCACCACGCAAAGCACCGCTGCGTACCAAATGATTCAAGTGCTTGTGTATCATCGGTGAAACTTGTTTCCAAGTGAAATTTTGATACTCACCTGACAATTCGCTGTTGCGCATGAGTAAGGTGTTCACATCGGCAAACAAAAAGCGGTAACGCCACATCACATCAAAGACTTCTAAGAAATAATCCACCATGCCCGTCATGTCTTCTGGCGTTTCATTGCGACTGAGTATTTCAGTCAATTCCGAACGATAACGCTTGAACAATTGTAAAATGATTTCATCTTTATTGCGAAAATGATAATACAAATTACCTGGACTAATACTTAAATGTGCTGCAATATGATTGGTACTGATTTTGCGCTCACCTTCCGTATTGAACAACTCCAAACTCGCATCCACAATACGGTCATAAGTGTTTCGTTTGCCTTGCTTCGCCATGAATACAACCTTTTAATATCAAGTGTGTGTAATAAAACAACGTCGGTTAAAAAGCGACCAACATCCCAATGCACCAAACGCACATTGGGCTTTTTAATCAGAATAAGACACGCACTTTGATTCAAAACTCATGCCTTATTCTCACCAAAAAGTAGGTTCAATGTGTAAATTCACATCAAACTGATCCAACACCTCATTTTGAATTTGTTTGGCCAGATCCAAAATATTTTGGTGTGTTGCCTGTCCTTTATTCACCAAAACCAACGCTTGCTGCTGATGTACTGCTGCACCGCCTTGTTGCAGACCTTTTAAGCCTGCTTGATCAATAAGCCAGCCTGCCGCAATCTTTATCTTGCCTTGTCCTTGCAAGTATTGCGGCATGGATGGATATTGCTGTTTTAATAGTTTCGCTTTTTGTTCTAACAAAATGGGATTGTGAAAAAAACTGCCCACATTGCCCATTATTTTAGGGTCTGGTAATTTACTTTGACGAATCTGACACACTGCATCACTGACAATTTTGGCAGTCATTTGACTGCCTTGCGCCATTGCGATCGAGACTTTTTCCAAGTCACCATAACCCACATTAGGTTTGAATACTTTATTTAATTCTAATATTACCGACCAAATTAAATAACGTCCATGCTCTGCATGTTTAAAAAAACTATCACGATACTGAAATTGGCATTCGGCATTTGAAAACACACGCCATTTTTTTTCATGCGTATCAAAACATTCCACTGAATGAATAATGTCTTTGACCTCTACACCATACGCACCAATATTTTGCACAGGTGCCGAACCGACTTGTCCAGGAATCAAACTCAAATTTTCCAGACCACTATAACCCAAGTCGATACAATGCAATACAAACTGATGCCAAGACTCACCCGCTTGTGCTTGAATCAACACTTTATCATCTGTTTCAGACAAAACCTCAATGCCTTTATTGGCAATATGCAGCACCCATGCATCTATCACAGGTGCCATGATAATATTACTGCCACCACCTAACCACTGATGCTTGATTTGTCCAAACCATTCATGTTCCACCAATTCATACACATCGTTTACGGTAACCAATTCAGTAAAATAACGGGCGCAACTTCCCAAGCCAAAGGTGTTGTACGGCTGCAACTCAAAATTCGATTCAATTTTCATGATGGTATTTGCTCAAAAAACGTTTGCTCACACGAGACAATAAAATGATGAATGCCACTGCTGCTACAGATAAAGATAAAATCAAAGCACTCCAAAAACCATAAATGCCCATATTAAAGCGATAACACAAAACATAACCTAAACACAGTCCCAAGCCCCAAAAAGCAATCAAATGCACAATCATCGGCAAACGCGTGATTTTATAGCCACGCAAAGCACCAGTGGCGATGGTTTGCAAGGCATCAGGGATTTGAAATACCGCATTGAAAACCAATAATGCAGAAGCAATAGCAATGACAGCAGCATCAGTAGTATACAAAGATACAATATGATAGCGGCCTGTAACAATCACCAGTACGGTCATCAACGATGCTATCAAGCCTATACTCAACCCCACGCCTGCAATATAACGTGCTCGTTGAAAATGACCTCGCCCAATGGCATAGCCAACGCACACACTCAAAGCAGCGCCCAATGATTGGGGAACCATATAAACCATCGTACTGATATTAATCACCACTTGCTGACTGGCCACATATTCCACACCCAAGTTAGCGATTAAAATGGCAATCATGGTGAACAAACTGACTTCAATTAAAAATGACAAGCCAATCGGAATACCCAAAGACACAATGCGTTTGAGTACGGCCACATCTATGCCACCTTTTAAACTCAAGCTACCAAACTGCTTAAAATAAGGATGCAAGCTGATGTATAGCCACAAACAAATGGTATTAAATGCAAAGACAAACACAGTCGCCAAAGCACAACCAATCCCACCTAAAGCAGGCAAACCCCATAAGCCATAAATCAACACATAATTCACAGGTACGCTCAAAGCCAAACCAATCAAGCTGATCCACATAATCGGCTTAGGACGGTTTAAACTGCTGGCATACGCATGCAAGCTGCGATACAACAAAGCAAATGGCAAGGCAAATGCTACCCAAAACATAAAATACGCAAACACATGCTTCACATAAGCACTGAGTTCGAAATAACGATTCAAGGGCACAATCAAAGCCCACAACACCAACATACCCAACACACTAAGCAACAAGGCCAGCCACAAACCTTGGCTGCCGACCTTACTGATTTCGCTTGTTTTTTGCGCACCATACAACTGCGATACAATCGGATTTAACGCTGTTAATACACCCATTAAACTGATGTAAATGGTTAAAAACAAACTCGTACCCAACGCTACCGCTGCCAAGTCTTCCGCACCATAACGCCCAGCCATGACCGTATCGACCACGCCCACACCCACTTGAGCAATTTGTGCCACAAACATTGGCCAAGCCAATTGGATGATTTTTTTCGCTTCGCTGCGATAAACACCGCCACTGAAACGATTGAGATCAAATAACATACACTCTTTCAACATGTTTCACATGTACATTCAAATACAAAGCGACGCTGCGGCCTTAAAGACTCACAGCGTCGCTTTGGCACGTAAAAGGCTTAATCAATCACATTAAGCACGTTTACGGAATTCGTGGGTGCGGCTATCGATTTCGATTTTTTCACCATTTTCAACGAATGCAGGCACCGCAATTTCAAAACCACCAACCAAACGAGCAGGTTTCATCACTTTACCAGAGGTATCGCCTTTCACTGCAGGCTCGGTGTATTCTACTTCGCGTACCACAATAGTAGGCAACTCAACAGAAATCGCTTTACCGTTGTAGAAAGTCACTTCACAGATTTCTTCCATGCCGTCTACGATGTAAGGTAATGCATCGCCCATGTTTTCTGCTTCAATTTCGTATTGTTCGAACTCTTGGTCCATGAACACATACATAGGATCGGCAAAATAAGTGTAATTACACTGTTTGCGTTCCAAAATAACCACATCAAATTTTTCGTCAGCTTTGTAAACTGATTCAGTCGCAGCGCCAGTCAACAAGTTTTTCAACTTCATTTTCACCACTGCTGCATTGCGGCCAGATTTGTTGTATTCTGATTTTTGTACTACCATAGGGTCGTTGCCAACCATAAATACATTACCGACACGCAATTCTTGTGCTGTTTTCATAATCTAAATTCCGCATTAAAAAGTTTTAAAACGCGCTATTTTAACTGATGGCGAATGAAGTTGGCTAGCTGTGTCGCTAAACTACCCTTATCCCACAACAATTGCCGCCATTTTTGCAAAAATACTGCTAAATATACTTGATGTTCACACACATATTGCCATGCTTGCGCACGTTCTGACACCGACAAATGCCTCACACCATTGAGCTCATCGGACAATAATTGATGCGATTGCCATACTTTCTGCGCAGCAGCGTCCTGTAATATCTCCGTATCATCAACAAAACGTTGCCAAAATGCCTTGAGCTTGATGTGATGTGCTTGCGCTTCTTGGCGATAAATTTGCCACCAAAACACTTGTCCTTGCCACAGCGCGCGCAACACGCTGTCTTCACCACGCACCACGCACACATCAGCGGCCTGTAACACTTCATCAAACTGCGCTTGTGCCACAAATGGCACCAAACACACAGTGACACGTCCCCAAACCACACTGTCCCCGACTTGCTGCAAAGCTTGTAAAACAGGATATTGGGTTTGCAATTGCGTTAAGACGCTGCCTTTGGCCAACCAAACTGTTAACGATTGTGCGCCATGAGCCCACATTTCAAACCACAACGGCCACATCTCATCGGCATAACCAAACACATACACATGTGTATTGCCTGCAATAGATGGCAAGGCATATTGTTCACGCAATGCTTGCTTATGCAGGCTATCGACAGGCCATTTTTTTGCAAGCAAGTTTTGCTCATACGATACGCCACCAGTTTGCTCGCTAAAACCAGGACAAAAAAAGTATTTCGCCACACCATTGCTTTGCAACGAAGGCAATAAATGGATGCCGTCCACCCAATCTTCAGCCGTCAAATACTCCAAATTGAGCCACACCACTTGTTTTTGCTCAGTCAACCATTGCAATACTGTTTCAGGTACATCACACGCAAACGTTTCAATGACTGCATCCGCAGCAGGCATATTTTGTAACCCTTGCATGCTTTGCGCCTCATTCCAAAAAAGCAATAAAACCCCTTCATACTCACAAGGCTGATGACCGACATCAGGCAATAAAGCTTGTACCGCTTGCCAATCATCCACCCACAACACCACCTGCATGTTTTGTTCGCACACCAATTGTTTGGCCAAACGCCAAGACACGCCAATGTCACCAAAATTATCTATCACACGACAAAACAGCCATGCACACAATTTGTTTTTTTTCATAAGTCTCATTATGCCCCAATCCCCATAATGAAGCGACCAAGCATCCTGCCAGCTAATTTTACAGGACGCTTTAAAAAAGCTTACAAATACTTTAAATCGATGATTTTTTAACTCTGAGCCAAATAAAGATAAGCGTCCTGAAATATGGGCTTTGTGCTATACTCACAGGCTCTATAGACCATGTGTTCAGTGTTATGACCGATTCCTTATTTGCCAAAGAAACCATCGCCATTAGCCTCGAAGAGGAAATGCGTCGTTCATATCTTGACTACGCCATGAGCGTGATTGTGGGTCGTGCTTTGCCCGATGTGCGCGACGGCTTAAAGCCCGTCCATCGCCGCGTTTTATACGCCATGCACGAGTTGAACAATGATTGGAATCGTGCTTATAAAAAATCTGCTCGTATCGTCGGCGACGTGATTGGTAAATACCATCCTCATGGTGATACTGCGGTTTACGATACCATCGTGCGCATGGCACAAGATTTTTCGATGCGTTATATGCTGGTCGATGGTCAAGGTAACTTTGGTTCAGTCGATGGCGACAGCGCTGCGGCAATGCGTTACACCGAAATTCGCATGGCCAAAATTGCACACGAATTATTAGCCGATATTGACAAAGAAACGGTTAATTTTGGTTCCAACTACGATGGTTCAGAATCTGAACCTTTGATTTTGCCAGCTCGTGTACCTGCATTATTAGTCAATGGCAGCTCAGGCATTGCTGTAGGCATGGCCACCAACATCCCACCTCACAATTTGAATGAGGTATTAGATGCTTGTATGGCTTTATTGCAAAACCCTGATTTGAGCATTGATGAATTAATCGATTACATTCCAGCGCCAGACTTCCCAACAGGTGCCACTATTTATGGTTTGAGCGGTGTACGTGAAGGCTACCGTACAGGTCGCGGTCGTGTGGTTATGCGTAGTAAAACCCACATCGAAGCCTTACCGAAAGAGCGCGAAGCCATCATCATTGATGAAATCCCTTATCAAGTAAACAAAGCCAAATTGGTCGAAAAAATCGGTGAATTGGTACGTTCAAAAACACTGGAAGGCATTTCTGATTTGCGCGATGAGTCAGACAAATCAGGTATGCGAGTGGTCATTGAGCTCAAGCGTAATGAAAATGCCGAAGTTATTTTGAACCAATTGTACAAAATGACACCATTGCAAGACAGTTTTGGTATCAATATGGTTGCTTTGGTTGATGGTCAACCTCGCTTGCTCAATATCAAACAAATCCTAAGCGAATTTTTACGCCATCGCCGTGAAGTAGTCACACGTCGCACCATGTTTGAATTGAAAAAAGCCCGTGAGCGCGGCCATATTTTGGAAGGTCTAGCGGTAGCTTTATCCAATGTTGATGCCATTATTGCCTTGATCAAGAGCAGCAGTACACCACCCGAAGCCAAGCAAGCCTTATTAGGTCAAGCATGGAAATCTTCTTTGGTCAACGACATGCTCAGCCGTGTTGAAAATTTAGACATGGTGCGTCCTGAAAATGTGGCAGCGCATGTCGGTTTGCATGGTACACAATACCAATTCAGTGAAGCCCAAGCCCAAGCCATTTTAGAAATGCGTTTACAACGCTTAACTGGTTTGGAACAAGACAAAATTTTGGGCGAATACAAAGACATCATGACCACCATTTTGGACTTGATTGATATCTTGGGCAATCCTGAGCGCATCAATCAAATCATTGATGGTGAATTGAGTAGCATTAAAGTGCAATATGGCGATGAGCGTCGCTCTGAAATCAACCCATTTGGTGGCGATATTGCTGATGAAGACTTGATTCCACCACGCGAAATGGTGGTCACCCTGACTCATAGCGGTTATATCAAGACACAACATGTCGATGATTACCAAGCACAAAGACGTGGCGGCCGAGGCAAACAAGCCGCAGCCACCAAAGATGAAGATTTCATTGAATCGTTGTTTGTCGCTAATACCCATGATTATCTAATGTGTTTCACCAATTTTGGGCGCTGTCATTGGATTAAAGTTTATAAATTGCCTGAAGGTGGCCGCAATAGCCGTGGTCGCCCTATCAGCAATGTGATTCAATTGGATGATGGTGAAAAAGTCAGCGCTATCTTGGCTGTTCGTGACTTTCCCGACGACCAATATGTGTTCTTTGCGACGGCTCAAGGTTTGGTTAAAAAAGTACAACTGTCTGCTTTTAAAAACGTCAGTAGCAAAGGTATTAAAGCAATTGCCTTGAAAGACGGAGACAGCTTAGTTGGCGTGGCACAAACCAGTGGTCAAGACGACATCATGTTATTCTCTAATTTAGGCAAAGCCATACGTTTCAACGAATACTGGGAACGCAGTGGTGATAGTGATGAAGCAGAAGATTTAGACAGTGACAATAGCATTGAACATACCGATGGCGACAATGATGCCACTGAAATAAGCAAGCCTGCCAATGGCGTACGTATTTCTAATCGTGGTAGTGGTGGTTTACGTGGTATGCGCTTACCTGCCGAAGGTCGAATTGTCAGCCTGATTACCTTCGCGCCAGAATGTGAGCAAGGCCAATTACAAGTATTAACTGCCACTGCCAATGGCTATGGCAAGCGTACACCTATTGCTCACTACAGCCGCAAAGGCAAAGGTGGTCAAGGCAATATTGCCATCAATACAGGTGAGCGCAATGGTGAGTTGGTCGCTGCCACTTTAACCGACGAAACCGATGATTTGATGTTGATTACCTCTGGTGGCGTGTTGATTCGCACGAAAGTCAATCAAGTACGCGAAACAGGGCGTGCTGCTCAAGGCGTTCGCTTAATTAATTTAGATGAAGGCGAACAATTGGTCAGTTTGACTCGTATTGCAGAAACTGAGGAAGATTTATCAGAAGATGCCATTGAAGCTAACAGTATTGAGACACCTACAACTAATATTGAATAAAAGTTTTATTGATTATCAAAAGCCCACACGATGTGGGCTTTTTTCATTGATGAATATCCAAGCATATCAATTCGATTTCAATTGTCAGTTGACATCAAAAAAGCCGCTCTTTCGAGCGGCTTTCATTACAACCTAACTACCTCACCACTGATAACCTGCACCAAGCGTACCACCAATGTGACCGCGAGAATTACCACTTGCTGAGGCTTTGACTACCCAGTTACCGCCATCTGAAATACTTGAGTAGCCTACTGCATAACCAGTTTCACCTCGGTACACACTACCAGCAACCGCAACCATGCTCTTACCAGGTAAATATGCTTGTGGCAATCCAGCTACAGCCATCGCAGTGGCAGTACCTGCATTAGCATTGTTTTCTACCTGATTAATACGGTTGTTCAGGGTGCTGCCCATTTGTTGCAACTGTCCTACATTGGCAGCATCTGTTGGTGCCGCACCTGCCGCAACATTAGACAATTGTACAGGATCAGTACCATCTGCAGCATCAACCTTACCATCGCCATTTCTATCCACAGTTGCCGGTTTACCCGTCAAGGTTGCGTTATTGCTAACCACGCCGCCATTGCTAACTGTTGGATTGTTACCATCTGAATACTGCACGATACCCGCTGCACCTTTATTCAAATTATTAACAGCTTCATTGGTTGCATACAACTGGCTACCATTGATGGCATCGGTACTGGTTTCACTGATGCGACCTGCTGCAACATTGGTAACAGTACGTTCAGAACCTGCACTACCGACACTGACAGTACCTACTGGAGCAGAGCCTGCAAAATCATAAGTATGATTTTGAATGGTCACACTCTTAGTACCCACTGCCGCAGCCACTGTTGAGCCATTACCTAAGCCCATAGAGCCTTTAAAGCTTGCTCCATTTGCCTGAGTCATATCATCAACATTACGATCAATAACTATATCGTTACCAACTGTAAATGAGTTGTCTGCTGCAATGGTATTGTTGTTACCCAATGCATAAGAGTTATTGCCACTTACGATATTAGGGTCACCAAATGCACCGGAATTATTACCACTAACCACATTACCAGTACCAACACTCAATGCTTGCTTACCACTGGCTATTGAATTGTGACCAATTGCAATTGCACTGCTACCAGTCGCTTGAGCACCAGAACCTATGGCCACAGCATCGGTTGCATCATTGCCAACAAAGCTGTTATGTCCCATAGCCACAGAGCTAGTACCGCCTGCTTGAATAATGGCATTCACACCAATTGCGCTTGAGTTTTTACCACCAGCGCTTGAGTCATTGGTAGGTCCAATCTTGCCTTGTTCGTCAACCTCTGGTACGCCATTAGTATGCATATACTTAATACCACCAGTATTCATTGCATTAATAGTACTTACCAAGTCTTTATGCTCAGTCATATTTTGACCTGACACATCGAATGTAGCACCCAATTTATCCATATCACCAATATCAGTTTTAATCTGATTGATGACAACATTTTGTTGGTTGTTAGTAGATGTTACCAAACTATTCAATTGGCCTAAATTCACCGCCTGATCGTCAGTAACTGCATCAGCAACATTGCTAATGTTTTTACCTGCCATATCAATGCCACCTTGGGTAATGCTTGGTCCATCTTTAATCGTCAAACCACCTTGATTCAAAACAGTACCACCCAAGTCTATTGAATCTACTGTGACATTTTTAGCCAAACCAACAGTGATGTTACCCGCTTGATTGGCAATCACAACATTACCATCGTTATTCGAAAAATCTACTTGCGACCCTGGAGCCACGTTATGAACAGGACCACCGTTAGTTGATACATCCCAACCACGATTCGCTACATTACTAACCGTTGTCAATTGGTCAACATTCACAGCATCCTTACCGTCTTTACCTTCTGCTACATTGGTAATTCTGCCATCAGCAACCAATTTAACACCCTCTTCTCCAAAACTATTTACAAAAGTAAGACTAGGGTTAACACCGCCTGAACCCGCTGTACCTACAATGCTAAAGCCTGGATGTCCTTTACTATCTGCAAACTGAATTGAAGCATCTTGTCCATCTTTGCCATTGAGTACTAAACCTGAGAATTCAGGACGATCTGCCAATTGAATTTGCAAACCATTTTTGGTTACCACTGTTTGGATGTTTTTCGCAGAATAGTCACCCGCAGTTGCATACAAGCTCTTATCTTCAGAAATACCCAATCCAGTCAAGGCACCAATGATGCTCAATGTATCACCCAAGTCTCTGTGAATTACATTGCCATCACTGGCAGTGAAGTTTAAACCATCACTAGTCAAGTTAGCAGACACACCATCCAACTGACTCTTATTCACCGCATCATTTGGACGTGTACCATCTGCCAAGTTAGATATAGTGCCATCATTATTAAAGCTCACACCGTCTTTACCATCTTTACCCACTACGGTTAAGCCTGGCAAACCATCTGCACCTGGTTTACCCACCAATGCAGCACCTTTGTTACCGCTAGGATCGGTGAATTGAATCGATGCATCTTTACCGTCTTTGCCATTCACAACCAAACCTGAGAATTCAGGACGGTCTGAGAAGTTGATAACAATACCATCTTTACCAACTACTGTTTCCATATTTGAAGAAGTGGTAGTCAAGCCCAAAGTTTCACCCAATTTGCGATGAATCACTGTGCCTGCATCATCAGTGAAGTTCAAACCTGCATTGGTCAATGCATCTGATACACCAGTCAACTGACTCAAATTCACTGCATCTTTCGGACGCGTGCCATCTGCCAAGTTAGAAATCGTACCATCGTTATTGAAGCTCACACCGTCTTTACCGTCTTTACCCACTACGGTTAAGCCTGG
>NZ_KB908026.1 GCF_000382305.1 Vitreoscilla stercoraria DSM 513 | reverse complement strand
TCGTTTCTGTCTCAGCAGCGAAGAAACCGAATATTACAGAAACACCGAAAACCCGTCAACACCTAATTGTAAAAATATGACTATAAAAACACAATGCTATTGAATTGAAAGAAAATTATATATTAATAAATTTCAAATTGATTTGAAAAACAAGCAAATTACAATATTAAAGCGTCCTGTAAAACCTTACAGGACGCTTTAATATTAACAATGATGTGATATTTCACTCCATTTCACTCATCTAAACTCAATTCAACGCTCATAAATATTGGCTACATTGATTTCCATGAACACTTCAGGTGCTTGCAACGGCTTAAATTCAAATTTGCTATATAAGCTATGTGCATCTTTGGTCGCCAATAAAAAACGGCGTAAACCTTGTAACTGAGGATGGCGCACAATCTCATTTAACAAAAACTGCGCCAGACCCTGTCCTTGCATCGACTCGACGATAAACACATCTGCCAAATATGCAAATGTGGCTTGATCGGTGATGACACGTGCAAAGCCGACTTGTTGTGTTTCATAAAACAACGCAAATGACAAAGAATGTTGTACCGCTTTTTGCATCACTGCAAATGGAATATTTTTTGCCCAATAAGTGTTACTTAATACTTCGTGCATCAACTACCAATCAAACTCTTGCCAATCGGTTGAAACTCGCAGCTTGTTTTGCTCCATCATCTATTTTCCTGTCATTGCCATCATTAACAAATAAAGCGTCCTGTAAACGCTTACAGGACGCTTGTCATCATGCGCCATACTATAAAGATGAAAAGCCTTTAAGCTTGTTTGGCGGTATTGCGCTCTTTAATAGCAGCAGCCAATTCTTCCAAAATGATTTCGGTGTCATTCCAACCAATACATGCATCGGTAATGCTTTGACCGTAGCACAACTCTTGGCCTTCGACCAAATCTTGACGACCTGCAATCAAATGGCTTTCAATCATCACACCCATAATATTGTTTTCGCCTGCTTTGATTTGCGTCGCTACATCACGACCGACTTCCATTTGCAATTCGTATTTTTTGCGGCTGTTAGCGTGAGAACAATCGACCATCAATTTAGGCGTCACACCTGATTTGTTCAAATCAGCAACGGCATTGGCAATCGATTCGGCATCGTAATTGGTATTTTTGCTGCCACCGCGTAAAATGACGTGACAATCAGGATTGCCAGCCGTGCGCACAATCGCCGAATGGCCGCTTTTGGTGACAGACAAAAAGTGATGCGGATTGCTTGCTGCACCAATGGCATCAATCGCAATTTTCAAATTGCCGTCTGTGCCGTTTTTGAAGCCCACAGGACAAGACAAACCAGACGCCAATTCACGATGCACTTGGCTTTCTGTCGTACGTGCGCCAATCGCGCCCCAGCTAATCAAATCAGCATAATATTGTGGCGTAATCATGTCTAAGAATTCGGTAGAAGCAGGCATGCCCATATTGTTCAACTGCAACAACAACTGACGCGCTTGGCGCAAACCATAATTGATGTCGAAAGAACCATCCAAATGCGGATCGTTAATCAAACCTTTCCAACCGATTGTGGTGCGTGGTTTTTCAAAATACACACGCATTACAATCACCAATTCGTTTTTGTATTTTTCTTTCAATGGCAACAAACGCTCAGCGTATTCTAAAGCCGCTTTGGTGTCATGAATCGAGCAAGGACCCACTACCACCAACAAACGCTGATCTTCACCATGAATCAAATTCGAGATTTCCACGCGGGTATCATGTACCAACGTGCTAGCAGGTTCAGTCAATGGCAGTTCATACAAATGTGCAATTGGTGGCAACAATTCTTTAATTTCTTTAATTTTAATGTCATCAGTATTTTTCATATTGCTATTCATGCCCAAACCCTGTTTTTAAAAAACTCTTAGTGATAGAGTTAGGCTAACGCCTTTAAACTTAAAAATCAAGCATTGTTTTACAAGATTATTGAAATATAATTTCAATATTGGCTTATTTTATCTATTTAATTAAAATTAAATGATTCAAAAAACCATTTTTTTATAAATTTATTTCCAAAAAATGAAAACTTCTTCATAGAAATGGCATGATAAGCACGTAAATTCGATTACAGGACGCTTGAGCCATAGTGTTGATTTTCAGCAATTTGGATTACACTTTCACTCTCTTTTTTCAAGTTGATGAAACCACTTATGAAAGCCATGATTTTGGCAGCAGGACGCGGCGAACGCATGCGCCCTTTGACCGACTCCACGCCCAAACCATTATTGCAAGTTGGTGCAGAACCTTTGATTGGTTGGCATTTGCGCCGCCTCAAACAAGCTGGCTTCAGCGATATTGTGATCAACCACGCATGGTTGGGGCAACAAATTGAAGATGTGCTACAAGATGGCAGCCAATATGGCTTGAACATTCAATATTCAGCCGAAGGCACGCAAGGCTTGGAAACTGCTGGCGGTATCGCAACGGCTTTGCCTTTATTGGGCGATGAACCGTTTTTGGTCATCAATGGCGATGTGTTGACCGACATTGATTTTGCCATTGCCAAAAATAAAATGGCACAAATCGATGGCAAGCAAACGTTGGCGCATCTTTGGTTGGTGCACAATCCCGACCACAATCCGAATGGCGATTTTGGTTTACAGGACGCTTATGTGGTGAGCCAAGCCACCAAACAATATACTTTCAGCGGTTGTGGCATTTATCATCCTGCTTTGTTTGCTCATACACCTATGCAGCAAGCAGCAAAATTAGCGCCTTTATTAAGAGCTGCCATGAACGAGCAACACATCACAGGCAACGTGCATCAAGGCTTGTGGTTAGACGTGGGTACGATAGAACGTTTGGAACAAGCACGCCAAATCATGGCGACAACATCTATATAGTTTTTTCAATGCCACAAAAAAATACAGGACGCTTCATAATAAGCGTCCTGTATTTGTTTTGTCTGAGTTCAGATTAAATCAGCGGTTTGAAATCATCTTGGGTAATCAAATCCACGCCACACTCTAATTCTTCAAACCAATCCAAGAAACGGTTGACCATTTCCTTGCCTTTGAACGAAGCACCATGCTGCGGCACAATCCATTCCACATCCAATTGGCGTATCATGTTGACCCAATAACGACAAGCGCGATTGCCACTCATATAACGCTTGTGGAAACCCAACATGCCATTGTGTTCCAAATGGTAGTCGAAGTCTTCAATCGGTTTGCCCGCAGTTTCCGCATCGACCAACGAAGCACCCACGTCACCTGAGAACAAAATTTTGCTGACAGGGTCATAAATGTGGAAATTGCCTACTGGATGCAAAAAGTGCGCAGGTAAAACCTGCAATGCCACACCATTCAAGTCTACAATCATGCCTTCTGCAGGAATGCTGGTCAAACGACCAACCGTCGCACCCTTCAAGCAAAAATGCGGAATGAAGCGTTCCCATTCTTTTGCAATCAACACATTGGCATCGGTAATCAACAACCAGCCATTAATCGACGCAATGATATCTGGGTCTGCGTGGGAAGCAAACACGTAACGGGTATGTGATGGCAAAAAATAATCCGAAATTTCTGCCAACAAATGTTTATAAGTTAAATTGCCACCGGGATCAAGCAACATGCCATCACCATTATTAACGATAGCAAACTGATTTGATTGTACGCCTTCACCTGATACCAAATCTGAAAATGCGACGCACTTGTGCGAACCGTCATCGTATAAAACTACTGCCATGATGTGACACTTCCCATTTATATTTAGTGTGGAACCCAATATATAGCACAAAGGCTATATTTAAGTCTGAATAAATTTAAGTTGCTTGATTTAAAGTAAAAAAATTTCACAAAAAATGGTGCTTTTTGCATGCATCATAAGTCAATATATATACTACTGTCATCATAAATATTTAATTAACTTATCATATATGCAATCAATCATATATCAAATTGATGATAGATTCATTTCATCCTGATGCATCATGGCATGTCTTATCATGATGGGTACTGACTCCATCCAAATAAGATACAAAAATTGAAGGTGGGAGGAGTTTGACAATAAAAAGACTGTCATTTAGATACAATCAGGAGAACAGTTAGAAGCGGTTACGCGGCTTTCATGACTTTTAGAAGATGAACAACAACAAAGAAAAAAATGGAATGTGACAATGATGCATTTCAATTGCCGCATGAAGTTGAGAATGCCTTTGCTTGCTTCAAACATTTCAAAGGCATTACAACCAGATTGACTAAACATACCACTACAAAACGATATTGCGTTTAGCACGTATGTTCATTGAATGCGCCTCAGAATGAGGACACGTCCTAATATACTTTCAATAATTCCACTTCAAATACCAAAGTGGCATTGGCAGGAATAACACCACCCACTGCACGACTACCATAGCCTAATTCAGGTGGAATGGTCAGAGTGCGCTTGCCGCCAACTTTCATACCCACGATGCCTTGATCCCAACCCTTAATGACTTGGCCGACACCCAAAACTATGCTTAAAGGTTGTTTTCTGTCTACGCTAGAATCGAATTTGCTACCATCAGTCAAATAACCTGTGTAATGCACAGTAATTTCTTTACCTGCAACAGCTTCCGTACCTTCGCCTATCAACACATCTTCGATTTGCAAACCCATGTGTTCACTCCCAAACTCAAAAGAGTTTACTGTATCACACAATTTTTGCAGGCATGGGGTTGGGAGTATTATTTTTCACCGCCTCACCCGCTTCTTGTGCTCCTACAAACAATTGATGATGAACACAACAAGTGGCCGCTGTTTGATGGTCTGTGTGTTGTTGCGCCATATCTTGTTTCAAACGGCGCTTGCTTTCAAAACGCTGCCATGCTTTTTCATGGAAAAAGAATGCCACTGTATTCACAATAGGCTCTACCAATGCTACGGTACTTGAAATGGCGATGCTGCCAGTCAACAGATAAGCCACGCTGAACGCGACAGTAAAATGCAAAATGGCAAAGGTAAGGGTTTTAGTCATTTGTTTTTCCTAGAGTTGTCGGTTAAGGAAGTAGTTAAATGATAATTCATATCACTTAGATTTGACTAATATTAATTTTCAAAATTCGATTAATTTTAACTATAAAGATACAAGGAGCGATATGAGCAGTCGTCACATTGTGGTTTTAGACCGTGGTACTTTAATGCCTTTGCCATGGCAATTTGATTTTGAACACACCCTCACCGAATACGACAGCAGCACCGATGAACAAGCGCTAGAACGTTGCCGTGATGCCCACATTGTCATCACCAACAAAGTCAAAGTCAGCCGCGACACCATCGCTGCTGCCAACCACTTGGAAATGATTGCCATTGCCGCCACAGGCTATGAACATGTGGACATTCAGGCCGCATCAGAACGTGGCATCACCGTTTCCAACATTCGTGCTTATGGCAATGATACGGTTGCCGAACATGCTTTCATGTTGATGATGGCTTTGATGCGCCAATTGCCCGCTTACCAACGTGATGTGGCAGCAGGTTTGTGGCAAAATTCACCGTATTTTTGTCATTTTGGTGCACCGATTCATGATATCAATGGCAAAACTTTGTTGATTTTTGGCAAAGGCGGCATCGGTTCGGCATTGGCACAACGTGCCGAAGCATTTGGCATGAAGGTGATTTATGGCGAACACAAACACGCGAACATTTGCCGTGAAGGTTATGTACCGTTTCAGGACGCTTTAAAACAAGCAGATGTGATTTCTTTGCATTGTCCATTGAATGCGCAAACTTACCATTTATTGGGCGAAGAAGAGTTGAAACAATTGAAAATGGGTTGTGTCATCATCAATGTCGGACGTGGCGGTTTGGTCGATGAAAAAGCGTTGATTGCCGCGTTGAAATATGGTGGTTTGGGCGGTGCAGGTTTTGATGTGATTACCAATGAGCCGCCTGTCGATGGCAATCCTTTGGTCAATACGCGTTTACCCAATTTGATTGTCACGCCACACATGGCTTGGGGCAGCCAAGAAGCGATGACGCGCTTGTTTAACATGTTGATAGACAACATCAATGCCCATACCAAAGGCGTACCGCAAAACCAAGTTTTACCAAAATAAATGTTTCACGTGAAACAAAAAACCAGTGTCCTGTTTATGTTTACAGGACGCTGGCTTTTCATTAATCAAGCATATTTACAACGTCTTAAGCATATAAATTTCACAAGCTGCACTGTGTCCCGTATTGCCCAAAGGCTCATTCACATATTCAAATCCCATACATTCGTACAAGGCAATAGCGGCCTGTAAATTGGCGGTGGTTTCTAAATAAAACTGCGTTTTGCCAATAGCACGACCCAACTCAAAACAGTGCTGCACAATCTGTTTTGCCAAACCTTGTCCACGTGTTTGCGGCAGAAAATACATTTTTTGAATTTCCAAAATCGAATCATCGCCTCGAAGCGGTGCCACGCCACCACCTCCAACGATTTGTTGATTATCATCGACCACAACCCAATACGCCGCTTGCGCTTGCGAATACACCGCATGCAAATCATCCAACACACTGTCACCAACTGCAAAACCCTCGTCCGCACCCAAACCATATTCAGCTGATACCGTTCGAATCACTGCAGCCATAGCCGCATTGTCTTGTTGTTCTATCAAACGCAATTGCATGATTGTTTCTCCAAATTTCATTCTAAACCACAAATTTGATATGCCGTATTGGCAAAAAACACCGATTTTTTCAGCTGTAAACGGTTTTCCACTTGGTCAGCCAAACCCAATAATTGGTACATCGATTGTATTCCCAACCAACGCCACGGCTCGCCCTCCCAAGTCGGACACACATAATCGTTCCATGGCAATGTCGTTAGCGCAGTGTGCTTGCCTAAGATTCGGTCTGTCATGGTACGAGCGGCCAAATGGGTCGGCGCCACGCCATTGCCACCAAAACCATAAATGAATCCCAAGCCTGTTTTATCATCGAAAGTCACCGATGCATTCCAATCGCGCGTCACACCAAGCGAGCCTTTCCATGCTGTATCGACTTGAAAATCTTGTCGTGGAAACAATTCTCGCAAACGCTGTAACAATTGTGCCGTGGTGACATGATCAAGTTCACCATCGCCCGCATCACGGCTGCCATATTGATATGGCGCACCACGCCCACCGAATAAAATCCGATAGTCAGCCGTTTTTTGTGCATACATATACACGTGCGCCATATCACCCAACAATTCATTGTTCTGCCAACCCACTCGTTCCCAAAACGATGCAGGCAACACTTGTGTCATGATGATAGAAGAATTCACCGGAATGACTTTACCGTCCTGTAACAATTGATCGGTATAGCCTTCGGTACAAGCAATGATATGTTGGCCTTTGACAGCTTGATGCGACAAATACACAGTATGAGTGCTCAAGTTTTGCACAGGCGTGTTTTCAAAAATATCTACACCCAAAGCGATGACTTTGCGCGCCAAACCCAACACCAATTTGGCAGGATGAATGCGTGCGCCATATTGGTAATGCGTTGCCGCTTGCATGATGTCTATATTGATATGTTGCTTGGCTGCATCAGCACCGAGCCATTGGATTTCATGCGGCAAAAATCCATGTGCCAATTCTTCAGCATGATAGTCTTGCAAACGTGATGCTTGCGCATCGCTGGTGGCAATGAACATCAAACCGCCTTGATGCAAATCGCAATCTATTTGCTCACGCTCACACACATTGGCCACTTCGGCAATGGTATCAATAATCTGTCGCTGCAAATGCACCACATCTTGCTTTGCCCAACGGGGATTTTTAAGCAAATTGCCAATCACAATCGGAATATTGGTCGATAACCAACCACCATTGCGGCCTGAAGCACCATAACCAATGTGCTTGGCCTCAAAAATGGCAATCTTCCATTCAGGCTGTGCTTGCTTCAAATAATAAGCCAACCACAAGCCCGAAAAACCTGCGCCCACAATCGCCACATCATATTCACTTTGCAAAATTGGCTGCGGAAATTCCAACATGTTTGCAGGCAAAGATTGCATCCAAAACGACAAATTTTGTGCATGATTTTTCATGAATTCCATTTCATAGCCATGGCAAACAATCATATTATGACAATGGCAGTCATTAAAAAAGCGTCCTGTAAACTTTACAGGCCGCTTGAAACATCATTTCATCTCTAATAAATGAAAAATAAAACGCTTAAATTGGGTAAGGACGTGGTTGGGTTTGAACAGTCACCCAATGCGTGCGAGTGAATTCATCCAAAATCCAATGACCGTTAAAGCGCCCCAAACCTGAGTTTTTCTCACCACCGAATGGTGCATGTGCTTGGTCATCGACAGAAATATCATTCACATGCGTCATACCCGCTTCGATGCCCAAAGCAAACTGTACACCGCGTTCGTGATTGCTGGTCACAACCGCACTGGACAAACCGTATTCGGTGTCATTCGCCAATTCCAAAGCATGCGCTTCGTCACGCGCTTTGATGACAGGTAAAACAGGACCGAAGCTTTCTTCTTTGGCCAAATCCGATTGAGGATCCACATTGATGAATACGTGTGGCGGCAACACATTGTTTTCAATCTCACCACCGACCACCAATTGCGCACCTTGCGCATGTGCTTTGGCGATGATGTTTTTCAAGCTGTCCAATTGTGATTGGTTGATGATAGGACCAACAAACGTTTCCATGCTGTCAGGATTACCATAACGAATGGTTTTCACTTTTTCAATCAATGCTGCCACAAATTCATCGTGGATTTTTTCGTCCACAATCACACGGTTGGTGCTCATGCAAATTTGACCTTGGTGTAAGAAGCGACCCATCACTGCGATGTCTACCGCTTGCTTGATATCGGCATCATCCAACACCACCAACGGCGCATTACCACCCAATTCCAAAGCCACACGCTTGATATAGCGACCACCTACTGCCAACGCGCCCACACGTTTACCCACATCGGTCGAGCCGGTGAACGAAACCATGCTTGGTGTTTTGTGCTCTACAAAATAATCGCCAATTTCACGACCTGAACCCACCACCACGTTCAAAACGCCTGCCGGCAAACCCGCTTCTTCAAAAATTTTCGCAAGCAACAAACCACCTGTCACTGGTGTGTCGCTCGCAGGCTTCAATACCACGCTGTTGCCACAAGCAATCGCTGTAATCACCGAGCGCATGCTCAAATGAAATGGGAAATTCCATGGGCTAATCACAGCGACCACACCCAAAGCTTGGCGGTAATAACGACTGTCTTGATTGGGAATATTAGAAGGTAACAATTCACCCACCATACGAGTAGGAAAGGTCGCTGCTTCCGCTGTAATGCCTTGCGCCGCACCCAATTCAATCATCGCTTTCAAACGAGTACTGCCCGATTCACGAATAATCCAATCGATGATTTCGCCAGCACGTTCTTGCAAAATTTGACCCACGCGATTCACCAAAGCGGTGCGTTCATTGTGCAAGGTTTGTTCCCAAGCTTTTTGAGCATTTTTGGCCGCTTGGTAAGCATCATTCACATCCTCTTGGTTCGCCAATTGAATGGTGTTAATCACTTCTTGTGTGTACGGATTGGTGTTATCGGCACGGCTTGCAGATGCACCATCACGCCATTGGCCATTGATATATTGTTGGTTGATATCTGCGTATGCTTGAGTGGTCATTTCTCTTCCTTCTAATCAATCACAAAAGATGTAGTTATTTTCATATGAACATGGGTTCTTTGTCGCCTTGCTCAAAGTAAAGCTATACTAAAACACACTTGAAACTTACCTGAATTGATGAAGACTGTCACCATGAAAAATACACTACCTGTTATAGATTTAAGTAAAGTGGATCATCCTGAAGAACGTGCGGCTTTTTATACCGAATTGCGCCAAACTGCCAGAAATATCGGCTTTTTTTATTTGGTCGGTCATGGTGTTAATCTTGCCCAAATCCGTCAAATGGAACAACAAGCTCGGGCTTTTTTCGACTTGCCACAAGCACAAAAAAATCGCTTGAACATGGTACATTCACCGCAATTTCGAGGTTATACCGGCAGCAAAGAAGAAATCACCCGCAATCAACCCGATCATCGCGAACAAATTGATTTAGGGGCAGAATTGCCAGTTTGGGAACATATTCCAGAAGACAAACCATGGTTACATTTACAAGGACCCAATTTGTGGCCAGATGCAACCGCTTTGCCTGAATTCAAATCAACGGTTTTGGATTATCAACACACTTTGCGCCAAGTAGCCATCAAGTTGCTACGGGCATTTTTGGTGGCGTTGGGGCAGCCTGAAAACGCTTTGGATGATTTGATTGCCGATCCTGCTGTGCATTTATTGAAATTGGTGCGTTACCCTGCTTCTGCTGCACAAGCCGATGCGCAAGGCGTTGGGGCGCACAAAGATACTGATATTTTAACCTTGTTGCTACAAGATGAAGTCGGTGGCTTACAAGTGCAAACCGATGAAGGTTGGATAGATGTTCCACCTTTACAGGACGCTTTTGTGATTAATATTGGTGAGATTTTAGAATTGGCAACCAATGGCTATTTGCGTGCAAATGTACATCGCGTAATCACGCCACAAGGACAGCAAGACCGTTATTCCATTGCTTACTTCTTGGCACCAAATCTGAACAGCCATGTGACTTTACTCAACTTATCCACAGAGTTAAAGCAATTGGCTCTTGGACCTGAGGCTGACCCGAATAATCCGATGCTACAACAATTGGGTGCCAACTCTTTCAAAAGCCGCTTGCGCTCACATAAAAATGTGGCTGACAAATATTATCCACAAACTTATCCACAAACACGCAATGCCTCTTAATACATTTACAGGACACTTATTGTGATGTGCATGCCATCAAAATCTGTGGATAAGTCTGTGGAAAACCTATCATCAAGCAGCATAATCGCCATGAAGGAATAGGTTAACATCTTGATTATCAATCATATTGCATTAATAAACAAATTGGGCATAAACGCGATATTTGAGCAAAAAAACCTCCCGATAAGGAGGTTTTTGTTTTTTAAACCAGCACACTTTACAGCAAACCCAATTGTCGCCAAATGGGCACATACGATTTAGCGGAAGGTAAAATATGTTCCAAGAAAAAAGTTTTCTCATCTTCTCGTGACAATATGGTTTTATCAAGATTGAAAAATTGCTTTTTATTTCGGCGTAATTGCGCTATGAACCGAGTCAAAACAACGTCATCAGCCATATGAATGTCTTCTAACCAAAGCTGCAATACCACTCTATGACTCCAATCAACCAAAACACCTTGTCCTGTGACTGGGGAGACTAAAGTATCTGTTTTAAATTGATAATCATCTGATTCTAATAAAACTTTATTTAATGCTTGTGATTGCACAAACAATGTCTGATTCACTTTTGATGCGCAAACTTGCACTTGACCTACCTGCATTTTAGATACTAAAAATATCAATAAATCCGTCTGACTGCTGCCCAATGCTTTGACCGATTCATACAATTGTAAAAATGTTTTAGGCTCATAATCTTGAGCTGAAAAAGTCTCTTGCAAAGCCTTGAATACCTCTTCATCATATTCATAATCAGACTGAAATATATTATTTTTAAGCTCCTTAGCAGGTACCGTCAGCACAAAGCGATAACAATTCAACTTTGCAAAAATAGCCTGCTCGGATAAAAATTGACCACCTTTGACATACAAATCACTTCGAAATGAAGTACGTAACAACAAATCACGCCAAGAGCTATACAATAAAGGACTGGTCTGATTGAGCATGAACTGTAATGTATCACCTGAAAACTCCAAAAATTTCCAAACATGCCCACAATTTGCAGGACCTATGAGTGTTAATTTCGCTTCTTCAAAATAGGCTGCCATTTCAGATGTATCACAACTATCCCAATGCTCATTAAAATACTCTTGTAACAAATAATGCGGGTCTTGACTAACGCTCGTCATATGATTCCACTTATTTTGTAAAGCCAGATTGTCTTGCATGATATGAGGATTTTTATCAAATATCTCTTTAAAATATTGAATGGTTGCCTCAAAACGATCGATTTCACTGCCTTTTTGACAATCATAAAAACGCTTCATCATGTCTCGCCACGGCTTCCAAATCATAGACCCTGCATTGATATTGTAGCTGTTATAAACCACACCTCCGGGCTTAAGACAACGCTTGATAATATTCAATATATGCAGGCGATTTTGATCAGAAATCCAACTCCAAACACCATGAATGCTAATGCTATTACACATAGGTAAATCTGGACGATTCAGCATCTGTTCAAAGCTGTCATCGGTCAAATCAATTTTTAAACCACTTCTTGCCGCCAATTGCTGTGCATGTAAAGCATGACTAGGATGAAAATCATTGCCAATAAAAGAACCTAGATTACAGGCCGCATGAAAATTAATACTCAATCCTTGTCCTACCGCCAACTCCATATGCACAGCATCTTCCGAAGCTGGCGGTAAGTCATAACCATTCAGCAACGCGGCAAACCTTTGATAAACTGGACTGAGATAAGCGAAATATTTAAATGTATATTCAACGTCAATATTATAACCATCAGACCAATTCATCACTCGTCCCTTAACTTATAACATCACAAAGTATTGTTTAAATCACACCCAATTGTTTCCAAATTGGCAATAATTGATGTGCGTCTTGAATGATTTCTTTTAAAAATGCATAAGTCGCTTTTTCATCATTCAATTGATTACCATTTTTATCAATCAAAAAGCGATTATTGGCTTGTAAACATTGCCAGATTCTTTGGCAAATCACTTGGTCATTGGCATTGATATCTTCTATCCATACTCGCAAAGCCCAAGCATAAGCAAAATCCAATACCAAGCCAGAACCTGTCGTTGGACAAGCCAAATAAACATTGGCAATGTTGTAATCCAGTTCTTTTAACAAAGCCGTATTTAAATTTCGTGCTTGTGTCACCAGCTCATTGCTGACTTCATGCGTTGCGCACACATGCAATTGTGAACTGTCTATCTTGAACAAAAGAATTTGTAAGATGTTTGACCAGTTATATTTGTTCAAGTCTGTGACATCCAACAACTCTTGAAACGATTTAGGTCGATAATCTTGTTGAGCCAAAAGATTTCGAATCGGCTCAAACAAATCTTGACTGAATTCACGTCCATCGCTTTCTGAATACAGCTTGCTGCCAAACTTATCCACATTCACAGCCATCACAAAACGATAGTTTTTCAAACGTGCCACAATCTCACTTTGTGACAAACGACGACCACCTTTGACATACAAATCACGACGGAAAGTATTGCCCACCAAAACATCACGCCAAGATTCCGCTTCTAAAATATTAGGCTGGTTTGAAACTTGCTCTAATGCAGAAGGATTCAGATGAATATGATTCATGTATTGATTGTTATTAATGCCGCCAATAAACTGACATTTCACTTCAGACATCAAGTCCGCCACTTGGTGTAAAGTGAAACAATCCCAGTTTGCATTAAAATATTCATGCAACAAATAATTGCGATTGGCATTGACCACACGACCCCAAGAGTTTTTCAAACTTGGATTTTGCTCTAACAATTGCGGGTTTTTTTCAAAAATTCCAGCAATATATGCCAACGTCGCTTCAATTCGCTGTAATGCAGGACCTGATTGGCTGTTGAAATGATTCACCATCATATTGCGCCACGGAATAAATGCCGCATGACCTGCAAGAATGTTATAGCTGTTGTAAACCACTCCACCGGGTTTCAAACAACGTTGAATCAGATTCAACATGTGTTGGCGGTTTTCATCGTTAATCCAACTCCAAATACCATGAAAACTGATACTGCTACACATAGGCAAATCACTTCTGGCATCCAATTGGGCAAAACTCTCATCGCTGAATTGAGTATGCGCCCCTGAAGCCAATGCCAGTTGCTGCGCATGTGCAGCATGAGTAGGATTGAAGTCGTTACCAATAAAAAATCCAGGCTGCACCGCAGCATGAATATTGATACTCACCCCTTGACCAAAACCCAACTCCATATGTGCATCATTGGGACCCACTGGAGGCAAATCATAACCATTAAGCAACGCAGAAAAACGTTGCATTGTTGGGCTTAATTCTTTGTAATAGCCAGAAGTATATTCCGCTTCTACATGATATCCGTCAGACCAGCTCATCATGACTCCTTTATCTTAAGTCTCAATATTGTTTATTTTTAGCAACGCATTACGTCCAAACAAACAAGTCAAAAAATATTCAAGCAGACTATTCTAAATTCATAATAGTTCACTAAGTCAATTCAATACACCCATTTTTTAACTTAAAGTGTACACTCTCGTTTTTCATTTCTTCTTTAACTTGTACTGTGTATCACAATGAATTTATTAAAAACATTAGCTAAAGTCAGCAGTATGACGATGGTTTCACGGATATTAGGGTTTGTTCGTGATGCCATTATTGCGCGTATGTTTGGTGCAGGCATGGCAACAGATGCTTTTTTTGTAGCCTTCAAATTGCCCAACTTATTGCGCCGTATTTTTGCCGAAGGCGCTTTTGCACAAGCTTTTGTGCCCATCTTGGCGGAGTATCGTCAAACTCGTTCACCAGAAGCGACCAAAGCATTTGTACAACACATCACAGGTTTGCTCAGTTTCGTGCTGGTCATTGTCACAGCCATCGGTATTTTGGCAGCACCTTGGATTATTTATGTGACGGCACCCGGATTTGGCACTGACGGAGACAAATTTGCCTTGGCCACAACCATGTTGCAAATCACTTTTCCATATATTTTGCTGATTTCACTGTCGAGCTTGGTTGGCAGTATTTTAAATACTTACCACCAATTTTCCATTCCCGCGTTCACGCCCACTTTTTTAAATATTTCATTCATCGTCTTCGCTTTGTTTTTCACACCTTATTTTGATCCCCCTGCTTTGGCATTGGCATGGGCGGTATTTGTAGGTGGTATTTTGCAATTGGGCTTTCAATTGCCTGCTTTGGCAAGATTGGGCTTTTTGAAAATGCCGAAAATCAATTTCAAAGACCAAGCGGTTAAACGGGTTTTAATCAATATGGGCCCAGCCATTTTGGGCGTATCGGTATCACAAATTTCTTTGGTGATTAACACCATTTTTGCATCCTTCTTGGTCGCAGGTTCGGTGTCGTGGATGTATTACGCTGACCGCTTAATGGAGTTACCCACAGGCGTTTTGGGTGTAGCATTGGGGACAATTTTATTGCCAATGCTATCGAAACATGCCGCCAATCAAGACACACAGAATTTTTCTGCCTTGCTCGATTGGGGATTGCGCTTGTGCCTATTATTGACTTTACCAGCTGCGGTAGGATTGGCTGTCTTAGCATTCCCACTGGTGGCCACTTTGTTCATGTACAACCAGTTTAGCGCCTTGGATGCAGTCAATACGCAATGGGCCTTGATAGCGTATTGCGTGGGCTTGGTGGGTTTGATTATGGTAAAAGTCTTGGCACCTGGTTTTTACTCACGCCAAAACATCAAAACTCCTGTCAAAATCGCCATTTTTACATTGGTTATGACCCAAATCATGAACTTAATCTTTGTGAATCTGTTTGCTGAAGGTTATAAACATGCAGGCTTGGCTTTGGCCATTGGTTTAGGTGCTTGTTTGAATGCAGGTTTATTGTATGTATTGTTGCGCCGCACAGGTTTTTACCAACCCAAAGCAGGTTGGAAATCCTTTTTGCTAAAAGTCATCGTCGCAGTCTCAGCCATGGGTGGCGTATTGTGGGCTTTGCTATACGCTCAAACCTTTTATTACTTCGATTGGTATGCCTCAGGCTGGATACGTTGTGTGCAATTGTTTGGCTTAGTGGGTCTTGGCATCTTCGTGTATTTCTTGGTTTTAGGTTTACTAGGCTTCAGACCTCGCCACTTTAAACGCTCTGAAATGTCATAACCTCAACTTAAAAACCTCCCCAAAAGGGAGGTTTTTTTACAGGACGCTGATAATTCATTCATGGTTTTGTGGATAACGCTTGGAAAACCAATTCAAAGTTTGACCCAAAACAGGACCAATCAACAAAGCAAACAACACCGTACCCAAACCCAAATTACCACCCATCATCCAACCACTTAAACAGGCAAAAATTTCAATTCCCGTACGCACGTGACTGACTTGCCAATGATAACGTGCACTCAATACCACCATCACACCATCACGCGGACCTGCACCCATATTGGCACTCAAATAAAACGCACCGCAAACGCCTGCCAACACAATTCCAAATACGCCCAAAACCACTTGCTGCCACAACAATTCAGGTGTCGGCACAATATAACGGGTCAAATCGATGGCAGCAGCAATCAACAATGCATTTAAAATCGTGTTCAAACCCGGCTTAATCCGCAATGGTAACCACAATAATAAAATCACGGCGCTGATCAGTACGCTGGCACCACCAACCGACAAAGGCGTGTGTAAAGACACACCTTCGGCAAAAATCGTCCACGGTGAATTGCCCAGTTGTGATTGCAATAACAAGCCGTCACCGATGCCAAAACCAAACAAAGACAACACGCTCACCCACAAAGAGTAGGGGCGCAAAGACCATAGCTTTGGCGCACGCCAAGGCACAATGGGAATGGGTGTTTTTTTCATACCAAGTCCAACTAAAAAAGCGCTCAGTGAGCTCTGAACGCTTGTATTTATTATTGTTTCATTCAAGCGTCCTGTAACAATTGAGCGGCGTTACAGGACGCCTTATTAATGTTGTTTGGCTCTAAAGTGACGCAAATGTTGACTGGTTGCCAAAGTCGCGCCAACGATCGCCAACACGCTCATCAAACCAAACAACACTGCCAATTCAGTCGGCGTGAAAAACCGCCATGCCATATTGATACCATAAGGTGCCAACACGCTGCTAAGCATCGGTGTCGTTTGTTGCACCAAAACCGCACACAAACCCAAACTCAACCCTAAAGCCAATAAACCTTGCCACCAAGCTTGGTATAAAAATGGACGGCGCACAAATGACGACGGTGCGCCCAAAAGTTTGGTGATTTCGATTTCTTCTTTTTGACTCAAAATCTGCAAACGAATGGTATTGTGTGCCACCAACACAAACGCCACACACAAAGTCACTGCCAAAAACCACACCAATTGTTGAATCAAATGATTCAATTGATACAAAGTACGTATCCATTGAGCATCCATTTGCACCAAATCTACATTGGGTAAAATACTCAAAGCGTCCTGTAAACTTTGCATTTGCGCTGGGCTGTATTCAGGCTTTAAGGTCAATACAAACGCATCGGGCAAGGGATTTTCTTCTAAAATCGACACCAAATCTTGCTCGCCCATACTGTCTTGCAAAGCTTCCAAAGCTTGCTGCTTGGGCACATATTCTATCTGCGCCAATTCAGGACGCTGCGACAAAGTGCTTTGCAAAGTCTGCACAGCACTGTCATCTGCAGTCAAATCCACAAACACCGTCATTTGCGGCTCTGTGGTCAATTGCCCTAATATTTGCTCATTGCTTTTCACCAACAAATAAAATGCCAATGGCAAAGTCAAAGCAATGCCCAACATCACCAAAATCAACAATGTTCCAAAAGGTTGGCGCAAAAATGTCTTCAACGCACGCAACGCCGCTTGCGTGTGCATGGAAATGGCATGCTTCATTTAGATTAACCTGCCTTGTTGTAAACGCAAAATGCGATGGCCGTAGTCTGCCATCAAAGATTCATCATGAGCGGAAATAACCACAGTGGTGCCCGCTTGGTGAAAAGAACGGAACAATTCCATGATATCCAAAGCATAAGCACGGTCTAAATTGGCAGACGGCTCATCGGCAATCAACAAAGTCGGTTGATTAACCACCGCTCGTGCGATGCACAAACGCTGTTGTTCGCCACCTGACATCGTCACAGGCAAAGCTTTTTCCTTGCCAGCCAAACCGACTTTCTCAATCGCCATATGGGCACGCTTAAGCGCATCTTTATGACTGTATTTACCCGAAATTTGCAAAGGCAATAACACATTGGCCAATACATTGCGATCAAACAAAAGTTTGTGATCTTGAAACACAATACCAATGTGTTGACGTAAAAAACCCAAATGGTTGTCACTCAAATCGCCCATATTGTGCTGATTGAGCCATACCGCACCATCTGATGGCTTGGTAATGCCAGCAATGAGTTTCAAAATCGTGGATTTTCCAGCGCCAGAATGTCCCGCCAAAAAAATCATTTCCCCTTTGTCTATTTTGAAACTCAGATTTTTCAATGCTTCATGGCCACCAGGATATACCTTGGTGACTTGTTCAAATCGTATCATGTCAGCCTCTTTGATTGTTTTCAGGACGCTTTAAAACGTGCAGACACCACAACAGCCATGATGATCAAACTGCCCCCTAACATCATGCGCAGCGTGGGCACATCGTGCAAAAAAATCCAAGCAATGGCAATGGCGTATACAGGCTCTAAAGCAATCACCATCGCAGCAGTGCGTGCGCTGATGACTGTTAAGCTGTCAATGAACAACCAATATGCCAAACCCGTACACAACACACCCAAGCAAGCCAACCAAAACCAGCCTGCTATGTCCAAACTGCCCAATTGCGGTATCGCAAACGCGCTGACCACACTAATCGCCGCAAATTGCCACCAACAAGATTGCATCGAATCGGCTTGGCGTTGCGCAGCACCTGCTCGGTTCAGTGCGGCAATCACGGCATACACCAAGCCTGAAAAAATGCCCCACAACAAACCCACTGTGCCAGAATTGCCCATATCAAAACTGGGTACCACTAAGATTAAACCGATGCTGATGAGAACAATCAACACCATTTCCAAACGGCTGATTTTGTCTTTGAATATGAGCGCTTCAATGATGGCAATCGCGGCAGGAAAACAGGAAAACCCCAAAGTACCTATCGCCACGCCACCAAGTTGAATGGCATAAAAAAATGCCCACCAATGCAAACCCAATAAGCAACCAATGAACAGCAATTGGGCAATTTCTTTCGCTGCCACATCTTGCCACGGCAAACGTTTTTTCAGGGCGCACACCAAACCCAAAACCACTACTGCAAATGCACAGCGCCCCCAAACCATGGCTGCCGCAGTAGTGGGCACCAAAGCAGCAAACACTCCAGATAAACCAAAGAAAATCGTTGCAAAATGCATGTTCCACAGCGCGCGGCTTCGGGTCATGATGTGGCTTTCAAAAAGTTAATCAATCACCTAACAAAGCTTCGGCATAATCGCGCGCATTGAATGGGCGCAAATCTTCGATGCCTTCACCCACGCCAATGAAACGAATTGGAATCGGACGGGTTTTTGCCAAAGCAGCAATCACGCCACCTTTGGCAGTGCCATCGAGTTTGGTCAAAATCAAACCTGTCAAACCCAAAGCATCGTCAAACGCAATCACTTGATTGATGGCATTTTGACCAATATTGGCATCCAAAACCAAGATAATTTCATGTGGTGCAGTGTCCATAGACTTTTGCATCACACGTTTGACTTTTTTGATTTCTTCCATCAAATGCAATTGTGTCGGCAAGCGGCCTGCAGTGTCTGCCAAGACAATATCGGTACCACGCGCTTGCGCTGCATGCATCGCATCAAAACACACCGCTGCAGAATCGCCTGTCGCTTGAGAAATCACGGTCACATTATTGCGTGCGCCCCACTCAATCAATTGCTCACGTGCTGCCGCACGGAAAGTATCCCCTGCCGCCAACAACACTGATTTGTCTTGTCGTTGGTAATGCGTCGCCAATTTACCTATTGAAGTGGTTTTGCCCGCACCATTCACACCTGTCATCATAATCACAAAAGGTTTGGCATCCGCAGGAATTTCCAATGGTTGTTGCAAGGGCTCAATCAACTCAACCAACGCATCTTTCAAGGCCTCACGCAGCTCTTGTGGGTCTTTCAAACCTTTCAAACTCACACGCTCGCGCACTTCTTTTAACAAATGCTCAGTTGCGGCCACACCCATATCACTGGTCAACAACACATCTTCCAACTCTTCGTACAAATCTTCATCGATTTGCGCACCACCAAAAACGCCCGCCAAAGACTTGCCCAATTTGTCACGCGATTTGCTCAAGCCTTGCTTCAAACGTGCTGTCCAACTGCTCACAGATTCATTGGGTTCAAAATTGCTAACAGGATTGCTATGCACCGGCTTCACAACAGGTGCCGTCGTTGGCGCAATCGTTTCAATAATGGCTTCTTCTACTTCAACAACATTGGTTGCCCAATTGCCCGTAAAGAACGAAGATTCTGAAGATACTGGTACTGTTTCTTCTACAACAACTGCCACCGCTTCTTGAGTCGGCACGGCAATATCCTGCACCTCTGCCAAGGCTATCGGCTCAACTGTTGCCGCAACGTTTTCAACCTTAGTCGGCACAATACCTCTTGCCCAACCTTGTACGACTGGCTGGGCGTCCTCCACTAAAGCTGCTGGTTTTTCTGCTTCGTCAGCCGAGATAGTCTCCTCCGCAGGCACCACCATAACCACTTCTTCAGGTATTGTTGCAATTTCAACAGCCGCACTTACCAAAGGTACAGGTGCTTCTAATCCCGACTCCGTCAACACTTCAGACTGTGGCAATACTGCTGCTTCTGGTGCGGTCACAGTCTCAACAGCTTTTTGCGCAGGCTCTTGGGCTATCAATGCAACCGATTCTGGTGTCACTTGCGCCATCACAACAGGTTCTGTTACCACAACAGACTGAGGCTGATTGTCCAACGTATCAAAACTCAATGCCGTAACGCTAGGCGACACAGTGTCAGAAACCTCTGGCGCCACAACAGGCTCAACAATCGGTTCTGCCACTTCAACGTCATGGATGACTATGGGCGCCTCTTTAGGCTCAATAGCAATATTTTCAACAGGCAATGTCGCCTCAGCCACAACTTCCTGAACCACAGCTTCCTTGCTAGAATCTATCAGTGGTTCAGCAGGAAGTTGCTCTTGAATGTGCTCTGGCTGGGTTTCCGGTACGTTTTGTTCCGGTTCAGATTTTCTAAATCGTTTGAAAAATTTGGAGAACATTTAGTCTTTCAATCACAATATGCCTAAGTAAGGGCTATTGTAGCGTAAAAATCAAGGATAAATCATGTATCTAAAAGTTTGGAGCAGTGCTTTATTACTCGCTGCATCGTATAGCAGTGCTTGGGCTCAAACCCTCAGCCACACCTTGGACAATGGTTTGAAAATCATCGTGCGAGAAGACCAACGTGCACCCGTTGTCGTCACACAACTTTGGTACAAAGTCGGCAGCGTGGATGAAGAAACAGGCAAAACAGGTTTAAGCCATGTTTTGGAACACATGATGTTCAAAGGCACACCAAACATACCATCAGGTGAATACGCCAAACGCATCAGCGCCTTAGGCGGCTCACTCAATGCTTACACCAACCGCGATGAAACGGTTTATTACCAAACCATTGCTAGCCAACATTTGCCTGAAGTCTTGAAAATGGAAGCCGATCGCATGGTGAATTTAAGCTTTAGCAATGCCGATTATGTCAATGAATTGGAGGTTGTCAAAGAAGAACGTCGCTTGCGCACCGACGACAGCCCTTCAGGACGCTTGTTTGAAACCTTGTATGAAACGGCTTTTGTCACCAGTGGCAACCGTTCACCCATCATTGGCTCGATGTCTGATTTAGGCAAAATGACAGGCGATGATGCCAAAGCATGGTATCGAAAATGGTATGCACCCAACCATGCCACTTTGGTCATTGTTGGCGATGTGGATGCGAAAAAAACCATTCAAAATGTCCAACAAACTTTTGGTGACATTCACGCCAATACATTTACGCCACCTACTTTGCCACAAGAGCCGATTCAAACCCAAACACGCCATGCGCAAACCTCAGCGCCATCTGAAGTGCCTATGGTCGCTTTGGCTTATCAAGTACCACACTTAAAAACATTAGATGAGCGCTTGCCTTATGCTTTGGATACCTTAGCCAACGTTTTGGATGGCAATGCTGCCAGTCGCTTAGAAAAAAATTTGGTGCGCGGTCAACCGATTGCATTGTCGGTCGGTGCCAATTATTCTTTGTTAAGCCGTTCGGATGAGTTGTTTATTTTATCGGGCGCACCTGCACAAAACATCGATGTCACCACCTTAATCAATGCCTTAAAGCAAGAAATCAAGAAAATTGCGACCGATGGCGTGGACGAAGCAGAATTAACCCGCATCCGCACACAGCGTGAAGCTTCTGAAATTTACGCCAAAGATGCCATTACAGCCCAAGCGTCTTTATTGGGCAACTTAGAAAGCAAAGGTTTTTCGTACCAAGACGAAGATGCCATCCGCCAAAAGCTCAACAACGTTACTGCCCAAGAAGTACAACAAGCAGCGCAATATTTAACCGATGACAAATTGACCCAAGTGATTTTGCAGCCTGAATCCTTGTCAAGCAAAGGAGCGGCGCAATGAAAACCATCGCCACCATCAGCATTTTAAGTTTGGCTTGGCTTAGCCAATCGGCTTGGGCACAAACCACCACCACGCCATCTACCATAGCTCAAACCAACCCACATCAACTGCATATTCAAAGCTGGCATTTAAAAAATGGTGCCAAAGTATTGCTAGTCGAACGACACGCGCTACCGATTGTAGACATCAACGTGGCTTTTGATGCTGGCAGCCGCCGCGATGATGCACAAAAAATAGGTGTCGCCAATTTTGCAGGCAGCTTGATGGACATGGGTGCAGGCAAATGGAATGAAGAAGACATACGCCGCTTGAGCAGCGATTGGGCAGTCACTGTGAGCAGCTTCAGCGACACCGAACAAGCGGGCATCCGCATTCGCAGCCTCAGTCAGCCGCAAACTTTACAGGACGCTTTAAAACTTGGACAAACCATTTTAAGCCGACCGACTTATCCACAGACTGTTTTAACACGTGAACAAGATCGTGCCGTATTGGGATGGAAACAAAACCAAACCGATCCTCAATTTTTATCTTCACAAGCCATGACCCGTTTGAATTATCCACAACATCCTTATGGTTATTGGGCACAAGAAAACGAAGCCAGCATTCGCGCCATCAAACGCCAAGATTTGCTGGATTTTCACCACCGCTATTTCCGCCCTAGCACCGCTGTGGTTTCGATTGTCGGCGATATAAACCGCTCCCAAGCGCAAAAAATCGCCACCGAACTATTGGCAGACTTGCCACAACAAAAACTCAAACTGCCAAACATCGCAGCTGTGCCTTTGCACAAAGGTCAAACCACACACATCCATCATCCTGCCAGCCAAACCCATTTGGATTTGAGCTTGCCTGTTATCAGCCGCGATGATGTGGATTATTTTGCGCTATTGATTGGCAATTACACTTTGGGTGCGGGCGGTTTTGACAGCTTATTGATGAAAGAATTGCGCGACAATCGCGGTTTTACTTATGGCGCTTACAGTCATTTCAATCCGATGGCGCAAAAAGGCACATTTTCCATAGGCTTGAGCACGCAAGCGGCCAATGCCCCTGAAGCTTTGAAAGTCACCAAGCAAGTATTGGCCGACTACATCGCGCAAGGTCCTACTGAAGCGCAATTGCAACAAGCCAAAAATAATATCATAGGCGGCTTTCCGATGCGTTTTGATACCAACAACAAATTATTGGGCTGGCTCAGCACCATCGGTTTTTACCAATTGCCATTGGATTATTTAGACACTTATCCACAGAAAGTCCAAGCTTTGACCACCGAACAAATTCGCGATGCATGGCAGCGACGTTTGAAAGTCGAAGATTTGAACGTGGTGACAGTCGGACAAAGCCTAAAACAATAAATCATTTCATCATTTAAAGCGTCCTGTAAAAGTTACAGGACGCTTTTTTAAGTGGTTTATCATGATTTAATTCATTCAAATAGCATTTAAAATGCCGCTCGGTTTACACTGTTCACAGTTTGACAAAATCCGATTCATCGACCCCATCACAAAGGAAACCCATATGCAAAAACACTCAGTCGAATATTTCAATCAAGTGGTTAAAACCGAATTGCCTGCTGCACATTTTTGCGATGTGCGCGTCAAAAATCTGGATGAGAAGGTGTGCGATGTCACAATGACACACCAACATGCCAACCAAAATCCTTTTGGCTCGATTTATTTTGCCGCCTTGGCGATGGCAGCAGAGTTATCCACAGGTGCTATGGTGATTCGTGCCGTAGAAAATGCGCCTGAAGTCATTTCCATGTTGGTGTTGAACCAAAATGCCCATTTCAGCAAAAAAGCCCGTGGCACCATCACCTTTACCTGTACCCAAGGTCATTTCATCAATGCCGCTATCGAAGAAACCTTGCGCACGCGTGAAGGCGTGACTTTGTGGTTACAAAGCGTGGGAACAGACGAAGCAGGAGATGTAGTCACAACCATGAATTTTGAATGGACGATGAAAGTGAAAAACGCTTAAATTTTGTCAAAAATCAAAAGATTAAGACAAGCGTCCTGTAAACTTACAGGACGCTTCATTTTTATTCCAACCAACTTATCCACAAGCATATGGTTTGATATTTCTATCTCTGATTTAAGATATCCACATTTACTTTCCATCCATTTCTATCCTTTAAAGAGTGAATAAATGGCAAATATGGCAATTTATTGTCAAAAGCCTGTGGATAAGTTGTGTATAACGTGGATAAGTCGCTGTTTTAGGAATTATTTCAAAGTCAAAATGAGTCTAAATCGTTCGAGCAATCAATGCCACAGCAAATTGTGTTACAATACGCGCCGCATTACAGTTTGCCAGACAGTCGCCGCGTGGCAACACGGGGAGGAAAGTCCGGGCTCCATAGAGCACAATGCCAGCTAACGGCTGGGCGTCGAAAGGCGACGGAAAGTGGAACAGAAAGCAAAACCGCCGATGGCCTTCGGGCACAGGTAAGGGTGAAAAGGTGCGGTAAGAGCGCACCGGGCACTTGGCAACAAGATGTCGCAGGCTAAACCCCATTGGGAGCAAGACCAAACAGAATCCGCTAATGTGGCTCGCATTGGATTCGGGTAGGTTGCTTGACGGCATGAGCAATCATGCTGCTAGATGAATGACTGTCCAACGACAAAACCCGGCTTATCGACAAACTGTAATGCCCTCTCTCGCTACTTCATGCCCCTTCATATTTAGCCGTAATATCCCGCCACACCCAAACCAATAGTCCAGAAATGTTTGCCCATTTCCAAATCACGCGCCAACCATTCGTCTTCATCTGAATCACGGTCTTCTGCGGGGGTTTCATCCATGCTTTGTTGCACATCTGCATCGGTAAATTGTCGCCAAATGCCCATGGCCAAATGTGAAAAGGTATAACAATAAGGCGCATCGCTGTCATCAATAGCACTGCCACGATTGCATTTGGTCAACAAAGCCACCAAATCTGCCGCATCCAATTCAAACGGATTTTGTTCATACACCGACAACACCGTGCGCTCAGGATTGGGGCCAAAGACAAATTCAATGAATTCAATATTGCCTTCTTCATCAAAATCCAAACGGAACTCATGTTTTTTATAAAACCAAGAATGGTCATCGTGTTCTGATGGCAGACCCAAAAACTTGTGCACCGCTTCTTTGCTGGTACCCAGTTTTAATAAGCCTATGCCTTCTATTTCAATACCTTCTAAAGGCAACAAAGTGATGGTTTGCATGGTTGTTTGCTTTCGTACAAAAAGATGTGCACAAGCTTACCTTAAGTGTTTCGTTTTGTAAGTGTTATCCACAACAATGCTCAAAATAAATATTAAAAAAGCGTCCTGTAAACTTACAGGACGCTTGTGAATCATTTTGGACTTATCCACAGCTCATTACAAAACATAAAAATAAATACAAAAGAATTGGAACAAACTGCCCATCAACACAAACATGTGCCAAATACCATGACCGTGTTTAATTTTAGTGTCTTGGATAAACCAATAAATACCACCGCTATAAGCCACACCGCCTGCAACCAGCCAAAATAAGCCCCAACTTTCCAAACCGCGCAGCAAAGGCATAATGGCCACCACAACCAGCCAACCCATCAACACATAAATCAACATGGACAGCCAACGAGTAGGAGAGCGCAAACCGATGGTCAATTCTTGGATGATGCCAAACAATGCCAATCCCCACGACACACCAAACAAAGACCAGCCCCAAGGACCATTCAAAGTAATCAAAGTGAACGGTGTATAACTGCCCGCAATCAGCAGATAAATGGCGCAGTGATCAAATTTTTGTAACACGGTTTTGGCCAACTCAGGCTTGATGCTGTGGTACAAAGTTGAAATCAAATACAAAAAAATCAACGTGCCACCATAAACACTCGCTGCCCAAATAGCCAATTCACCTTGACCTATGGATTTTAAAACCAATAAAACCGTCGCAGCGACCGCCAATATGACACCAGACAAATGACTGTATGCATTGAACCGCTCACCATAATACATGGATTTTTCCCTCAATTTTTAATCAAAATCACCCCAGCGCGCTTGTAAACAAGCAGTGGCCGTCATGGCAGCCGTTTCAGTGCGCAAAACACGCGGTCCTAAACTCAAAGGTACAAAACCACTGTCTAAAATCGCCGCTTCCTCTGCTTCGCTGAAACCACCTTCAGGACCTGCCATCAACACCGCTTGATTCACAGACTCAGGCAATGTATTCAAACCTTGCTTATTCACCACACTAAGTAAAATACACAGCTTATCAACAGGGGCTGTGGATAAGTATTCGGATAACTTAATCACAGGCAATACTTCTGGCACAACCGAACGACCACTTTGCTCACAAGCTGAAATCACAATTTCTTGCCAACGCTGCAAACGCTTGTCTGCACGCTCGCCCTGTAAACGCAACACACAACGCTCACTGATAATCGGTTGAAACTGACTCACGCCCAACTCGACACATTTTTGCAAAGTGAATTCCATGCGCTCACCACTGGACAAAGACTGTACCAAACTTAAATGTAATTTGGATTCAGTCTGACATGCTTTAACCTCTTTCAAACAAACGCTTACGAACTTTCTGGTCATTTCTACAATATGAGCTGTCACATCATTGCCATCACCATTAAATAACACAATCTCATCTTGTTCTTGCAAGCGCAAAACTTGTACATGACGCATTACACGCTCGGGCAATTCCAAATTTTGACCCACGACCAATTCAACAGGACAATAAAAACGTGGCATAAGACATCACTTTATATAAAAATATTAATGAACACTCATTGTACAATAAGCTTCATCAACGTAATGGATTGACTTCTCTCCATCATCGCCTAATAATCAATTTGAAAATAATTAGGCAATAATTTGCTAAAAGGTTGATGTATCGTGCTCAATGCTTTGATTCAATTGGTAAGAGATGTGGCACAAAACGAGGTGATGCCTCGATTTTTACGTGTCGGTAGCACACGCAAACAAGATGGTTCTTTGTTCACAGAAGCCGATTTAGCGGCTCAAAATGCATTTGCAGAAGGCTTAAAAAACTTATCCACATATCCCATGTTGGGTGAGGAAATGTCACGCCATGAACAAATGCAGTTGTGGCAAAACAATCCACAAGGTTTGTGGGTGGTCGATCCGATTGATGGGACAACCAATTTTATCAACGGGCTGCCTCATTTTGCTTTGTCTGTGGCTTTGGTCAAAAATGGTGTGAGTCAATTGGGCGTCATTTTCAATCCTTATACCAATGAAATGTATGCCGCAGAACGAGGTAAAGGGGCACATATGAACGGTATTCCTTTACCATTAAAAAAAACCTTAAATCCTTTAAGTGAGGCCATTGCAGGCGTTGAAGTCAAATATTTACGCTCAGGAAAACTGGCCAGCCGCATGCAAACTCTCGCTCCTTGTGGCAGCCAACGCAGCATGGGCAGCTCCACTTTGGATTGGTGTTATTTGGCTTCAGGCCGCTACGATGTTTATGTACACGGCGGTCAAAAATTGTGGGATTACGCCGCAGGTGCTTTGATTTTTGAAGAAGCTGGTGGACAACTTGCCACATTAGAAGGAGATGATTTTTGGAATGGAGAACATGTATTCAGTCGCTCTGCCATTGCGGCTTTACAACCTGAGTTATTCACAGCTTGGCTCAATTGGATACGCAAAAACCAATAAATCACCCAAAATCAATCAACAAAATCAAAGCGGCCTGTCACATTACAGGCCGCTTTTTATCAGCAGAATAATTACTTATCCACTTTATTCACAACTTATCCACAGACTTATACATATTCATTCACAGGATGGAATGCCGTTGGCAAGTCTTTGTCACTTGGAAAAGTAACCCATTCAAAGCTATCTGGCTCAGAAAACATCTTACGTAACAACGCATTGTTCACCGCATGACCGGATTTATAACCTGTAAATGCACCAATAATCGGATGACCTGCAATGTATAAGTCACCAATGGCATCCAAAATTTTATGGCGCACAAACTCATCGGGATAACGCAAACCTTCAGGATTCAAAACATCAAAATCATCAATCACAATGGCATTGGTCAAATTGCCACCTAGACCTAAATTGTGGCTGCGCATCAATTCTACTTCTTGCATAAAACCAAATGTACGCGCACGAGCAATTTCTTCCAAATAAGAAGCACCTGCAAAATCAATACTGTAAGTTTGATTCGAGCGATTGAAAACAGGATGGTCAAACTCAATGGTCAAAGTCACTTTAAAGCCATCATAAGGCTCAAAAGACACTTTTTTACCCGGCTCTTCCACCACAATCGGGCGTTTGATGCGAATGAATTTCTTCTGGGCATCTTGATCGACAATACCAGCGTCCTGTAACACATAAATAAACGGCAAACTAGAACCGTCCATAATCGGAATTTCAGGCGCATTCAATTCAATCAAAACATTATCCACACCCATCGCAGATAAAGCAGACATGATGTGTTCTATCGTACCGACTTTAGCGCCATTTTCAGTTACAACAGTGGAAGACAGACGTGTATCGTTGATTAACCAAGGAGTTAAAGCAATAATTTCACCTTGCTCACCACTTAAATCTGTACGACGAAAGCGAATACCGCTGTCCACAACCGCAGGATGCATGGTCAAAGACACACGTTCTCCAGAATGCAAGCCAACGCCTGTCACATGTACTGATTTGGCTAAAGTTCTTTGTAACATAATCGTTTTACCAATAATAATGATTGCATTGCTGAAATTGTAACGGAGTTTACAACACAAAGTGACTTAAATTTCTGTACTAGAATATAGTTAAAATTTATCCACATTTTATCCACAAAATGCCTGTTTTTATCCACAATCTATCCACACCCATACACAGCTTATTAACATGCCAAAAAACTGTCCACAAACTATCCCCTGAGTACAAGACCATTTATACACAGACTTATATTTTCATAAACCATTTATTTAACAATAAAAATAGACTTATCCACAGATTTTCACTGCCTTCAGCATCATCATCTTTTTATATATAATAATATAATAATAAAAAACAGCTTCTTTAAAATTCTGACAATTTAATTAAATCTACAATTTGAACAACATTCTCTATAATTTTAAATCTGACCTCAAAACCATCTACTTGCATAAAATAAATGCGTTCAGGAATATTTTGATAAGCAGGTCTAGGATCTTGCGCTAAGGTTTGTTCAATTAATTTTTGATTGACTTGATTGAAATGCAATTGTTCTTGAACTTCTAAAGACCAAATTACTTGTAATTGTGGCGGTATACCATCTACAAAACCACTTTGAGCATTAGGCTTGGCTTCTACAAAAGCAATATAAGGCTTAATATCAATAATAGGCGTACCATCTAATAAATCAGCACCACTACAAATCAATGTAATAGGTTTACTGGTAATGACTTTGTCTAATTTTAATAAAGACAAACCCAAATGATTAGGACGATGCGGTGTACGAGTAGCAAAAATACCTTTTTTGGTTTTACCACCCAGTCTTGGAGGTCTAACCAATTCAGACCAACCCTCCCCTATTGCATCATGAAACACAAAATGCACCCAAATATATTCAAAATCTTCTAAACCACGCACAACATCTGGCGAAAATTCTTGATTTAAAACAATGCTGATTTTAGCTTCAGGTACCAGACCAGGCTGTCTTGGAATACCAAACTTTTGTTTGAATTGCGCTTGCACCATACCAATGGCTTCAATTTGAAACGATAAACCCATAATGACTTTTTCCAGTAAAATAAACCCCATTATGTTACCTGAAAGCACCCATGAACATTTTGTTGCTGCGTTTATCTAGCATGGGCGATTTAATACACACGTTGCCAGCCATTGAAGACTTATCCACACACAGACCAGATGTAAAGTTAGATTGGATGTGTGAAGCATCGTTTGCAGATATTGCTGCTTTACATCCATTTGTACAAAATGTCATACCAATGCATTGGCGACAATGGCGCAAACAATTGTGGCAATCGCAAACACGCTCTGCAATGATGCAATTGCGTAATCAATTAATCGGCAAAGATTACCAATTTGCATTAGACAGCCAAGGTTTAATCAAAAGTGCTTTGTTCGGAAAATTCGCCCACACTCCTATTGTTGGGTATGACCAACACAGTATTCGAGAGCCATTAGCCAGTATGTTTTATCAAAAAAAATATGCTGTGGATAAGTATGCTGACGCAATTTGGCGCAATCGCCAATTGTTTGCTTTGGCATTTGGTTATGAGTTTGATGTGGATAAAGTGGTGTTTGGTGCCAAAGTACCCACAACGGTGAATAACATTGTGGATAACATGACGCCTTATATTGTTGCATTACATGCAACTAGCCAAGATGAAAAACTGTGGCCTGAAACATTGTGGTTTGAATTATTTGAACGCTTGCATCAACAAACTGGTTTTGATATCTATTTACCTTGGGGAAACGATATTGAAAAAAATCGAGCTATCAAATGGGCTGCTCAATTTAATTATGTAAAATTGGCGCCAAAAATGAATTTACAGCAAGCAGCGAAATTATTAGCAGATGCACAATCTGTGATTGGTGTGGATACTGGCTTGTTACATTTGGCCAATGCGCTCAACAAACCTACAGTTGGAATTTATTTACATTCTAATCCTATGTTAACTGGTGTTCAAATTACGCCAATTTCTACCAATGTAGGGGATGTTGGTGTTTGTCCAACGGTTGACATGGTTTTCAATGCTTGGCAATATTGCTCTGCAGCAAAAATATAACTGAAATAATTACCGTAAATTAGCGTGAAAAACAGCATATATTTTGGCAGGGTGATGGCCTAACAAAGGCATTTTTCATGTTAATGAGTCGTACAAATGAGGATAGAGAATGAAAGCATTAGTAGCAGTGAAGCGTGTTGTTGATTACAACATTAAAGTGCGCGTCAAAGCCGATGGCTCAGATGTGGATATTGGCAACGTAAAAATGTCGATGAACCCATTTGATGAAATTGCAGTAGAAGAAGCAGTTCGTTTGAAAGAGGCAGGTCAAATTTCTGAAGTCGTTGCCGTTTCAATTGGTGTGAAGCAGTGCGAAGAAACTTTGCGTACAGCTTTGGCAATGGGTGCAGACCGCGCCATTCATGTTGAAACCGATGGCAAATTGGAGCCTTTGGCAGTGGCCAAATTATTGCAAGCGGTTCAGGCACAAGAAAATGCTGATATCGTGTTGCTCGGTAAACAAGCGATTGATGACGACGCCAATCAAACAGGTCAAATGTTGGCGGCTTTGTTGAATGCGCCACAAGCGACGTTTGCGAGCAAAGTAGCAGTCAATGGTGGTGAAGTGGAAGTGACACGTGAAATTGACGGTGGTTTGGAAACTGTGGCAATCAAATTGCCAGCGGTGATTACCACGGATTTGCGTTTGAACGAGCCTCGCTATGTGAAATTGCCTAATATTATGCAAGCGAAGAAAAAACCGTTGGCCAAACATACGCTTGCTGATTTTGGTGTGGATGTAACCCCTCGCTTTAGCGTTGTGAAAGTTGCTGAGCCTAAAGGCCGCAGTGCTGGTGTGAAAGTAGAAACCGTAGCGGATTTGGTTGGTAAATTGAAAAACGAAGCCAAAGTGATTTAAGGGGAAACAACATGACAGTTTTAATCATTGCTGAACACAATAACAGCGAATTGAATTTGGCGACTTTGAATGCGGTCACTGCTGCTCAAAAATTGGGTGCAGTACACGTTTTAGTGGCAGGTAGCGGTGCTCAATCGGTTGCTGATGCAGCCAAACAAGTTGCTGGTGTGGAAAAAGTATTGTTAGCTGATGCAGCGCATTATGAAAACAGCTTGCCAGAAGAAGTAGCACCTTTGGTGGTGTCTTTGGCAGGTGATTACAGCCATGTTGTTGCAACTGCAACGGCGTTTGGTAAAAACTTGTTGCCACGCGTAGCTGCTTTGTTAGATGTTTCTCAAGTGTCTGATGTGACCGAAGTCATCGATGCACAAACTTTCACACACCCGATTTATGCGGGCAATGCGTTTGAAACAGTGAAAGCATCTGATGCCAAATTGGTTTTGACCATTCGTGCAACCGCTTTTGATGCGGCAGCAAACGAAGGTGGCAACGCGGCAGTTGAAACAGTTGCAGCTTCTGCACCACAAGGCTTAAGCCGCTTTGTCGGTCGTGAATTGACCAAGTCTGATCGTCCTGAATTGACCCAAGCGAAAATCATCGTTTCTGGTGGTCGTGCAATGGGCAGTGCTGAAAAATTCAACGAATTGTTGACGCCATTGGCAGACAAATTGGGTGCGGCCATTGGCGCGTCTCGTGCGGCTGTGGATGCAGGTTATGCACCTAATGATTACCAAGTGGGTCAAACAGGCAAAGTGGTGGCGCCTAGCTTGTACATCGCTGTGGGCATTTCTGGTGCGATTCAACATTTGGCTGGTATGCAAGACAGTAAAGTGATTGTGGCCATCAACAAAGATCCTGATGCGCCGATTTTCAATGTGGCTGATTACGGTATTGTGGGCGATGCGTTTACCTTGGTACCTGAATTGGTGGCTGCATTGTAATAAACATGGCTAAAATTGTGATGATTTGAGCCAAAAAATCAATAAAGCGTCCTGTAAACGTTTACAGGACGCTTTATTATCGCTGTACAGCGTGTTTTACGCCTTAAGCAAGGTTCGGGTAGCCTTGTTGTCTTAAAGCCTCGTAAATCACGATGGCAGCGCTGTTAGACAGGTTTAACGAGCGAATGTGTTCCGATTGTGGAATACGCAAACAGTCTTGAGCGCGCGCTTGGGCAAATTCTTGTGGCAAACCGGTGGTTTCGCGTCCAAATAAAAAATAAATATCTTGTTCTTGGTGGCTAAAATCATGTTCACTGAACGGTACATCGCTGTAAGTTTCAATCAAATACACTTTGGCATTTTGGCTTTCGGTGTGGGCGATGAAAGCGTCTAAATCATCGTGGTAATGAATGTCGACATGTGCCCAATAATCCAAACCTGCTCGTTTGAGCATTTTGTCATCGGTAGAAAAACCCAATGGGCGAATCAAATGCAAGCTGGTGTGAGTGCCAGCGCAGGTGCGGGCGATGTTGCCTGTATTGGCAGGAATTTCAGGTTGGTACAAAGCAATGTGTAAAGGCATGTTTATCTTTCAGCGTAAAACAGTTGTTCTCAATCGAACAGCTTGGCAATAGTCAAATTATAAGCCAAAGTTTTTGTGATGGCTTAAGGGAAAGATTTGTTTGAAGCATTTTGATGTGGATGTTTATAATGTTTGCATGGAACCGACACACATCACTTCAATTGCTTCCCCTACCCTTTCTGAACACAAAGCCAAAGGCAGCCGTTTTTTGGGCTATGCTTATCCTTTGTCGCAAGCAGATGATTTGAAGCCTTTGTTGCAAAAATTGTATGACGAACACCCCAAAGCGGTGCATTGGTGTTATGCCTATCGTTTGGGCAGTGATGGCATGCAGTTTCGTGCCAATGACGATGGCGAGCCTTCAGGCAGCGCGGGCATGCCGATTTTGCGCCAAATTGATTCGGCGGGCTTGTCGGATGTGGTGGTGATTGTAGTGCGTTATTTTGGTGGGACTTTGCTTGGCGTTCCCGGTTTGATTCAGGCTTACAAACAAGCAACAGTTTTGGCTTTACAGGACGCTTCTCGGTTGGAAAAGCCGATTTTGAAAACGTTTTCTTTGCGATTTTCGTATGAAAAAATGAGTGAAGTCATGCGTTTGGTCAAGCGTACGGAGGCGCAAATGCTCAGCCAAGATATGGAAATGGAAGTGAGTTTGAGTGTTGCAGTGCCAAAATCACATGAAGCCACATTCATGCAGCAAGTACAAGATTGGCATTGGTTAAAATGGGAAGCTTGATATCGGCTTCCCATTAGAATGCCTCAAAATCAGTTGGGTACGTGGTATTGCTTTAACTCTTCCAAGCGTTTTTGGTTGGATTGTACTTCGCAATGCGCCAAAACATTTTTGCGTTCTGCATCGCTGCTGGCATTGGCAGCGGCTTGTTGACAAGTTTGTTGGCGTTTGTTGCGCCATTGATTTTGCTCGTTTTCCAAAGTTTGTTGCACGTCGCTTGGCAATTCAGACCAAATTTGTTCGACTTGCGCTTCAGAGCGATTGCGTTGTGCTTGGTTATGCGTCAAATCGTTAGGATTGGTATTGGTTTGGGTGTTTTGATTTTGTTGCACTTGATCAATCAAATCACCGATGGCATCTTTTGCTTCTGAAGCCGCCGCAGGTTTGGCTGGGGTTAAATCAATGGGTGCCTCCAAAACATCTGACACTGAGGCAGGCGTATTGGTTTTGAGTTGACCAATAGTGAGCAAGCGCAATAAAAACTGCGTCAGTTTGGTATCGGCATTGGATTGCACCATTGGGCTTTTGGTATCTGCTGCACCGCTGGCTTGGTATTGCACTGGCACTTGGTAAAAACCATTAGGAGATTGACCTAATTGTGCTTGGAATGCTTCGGCAGCTAAATTAAAGGTTTGATTCAATTCATTGGCTTTTAACTGAGCAGAGATGATTAAATCATTGGGAATCAAAACTTGTACATCTGCTTGACAAATTTGAGGGCTGTCAGTGGCAGCAGATGCGGTATTGATGCCGTCTAAATTGAATTGGATTTGCTTCAAGTCTTGCTCAATTTGGCTGAAATTCAAACTGCCATAAACTTCAGGTTGTGCTTGTGCTAAATATTTGAGTTTGGCCATGATTTGTTGTTTGGTGCCCAAATCAAAAGTGGTTTTGACCACGTCGCTGTCACATGCAATGGTCGGTGTTGCTTCTGGTGTTTGCGGTTGGCAGGCAGTGAACAATCCCAAAACAAGCAGTGATAAAGCGATTTTTTTCATGCAGTGCGTCCCATGTAATTTGTTAAGTAAAACCAATATTATCCCCAAATTCAAACCAAAACTGATTAATTTTTGCTTAGTTTGGCATTTAACTAGGCAAGGATGCGACACCGCTTTAAAATACGCCTTTGTTATTTCCTTTGATGTGGATGGATGATGAAAGTATTGGTAATTGGTTCTGGCGGGCGTGAGCACGCGTTGGCATGGCGTTTGGCGCAATCTGCGCGTGTGGATGAGGTTTTTGTGGCGCCTGGTAATGCAGGTACGGCAGTGGAGCCTAAATTGACCAATATTGCCATCTCAGCGCATCAAGATTTGATTGAATTTGTCAAAGCCAATGATGTGGCTTTGACGGTAGTTGGTCCTGAAGCGCCGTTGGCTGCGGGCGTGGTCAATGATTTTCGTGCCGCTGGTTTGAAGATTTTTGGTCCTACTCAATACGCAGCACAATTGGAAAGCTCTAAAGACTTTGCCAAAGCTTTCATGGCCAAATACCACATTCCGACTGCAGGTTATCAAACTTTCAGCGATGCGGCTTTGGCGCATGAGTATGTGGATGGTCGTGGTGCGCCGATTGTCATCAAGGCCGATGGTTTGGCGGCAGGCAAAGGTGTGATTGTGGCTTTGACTTTGGACGAAGCGCATGCCGCGATTGACGACATGTTGTTGGGCAATAAAATGGGCGATGCTGGCGCACGCGTGGTGATTGAAGATTTCTTGCAAGGTGAAGAAGCCAGCTTCATTGTGATGGTCGATGGCGAAAATGTTTTGCCTATGGCAACGAGCCAAGACCACAAGCGTTTGTTAAACGATGATTTGGGACCGAATACAGGCGGCATGGGTGCTTACAGTCCTGCGCCTGTGGTGACCGATGCGGTTTACCAACGTGTGATGGATGAAATCATTCATCCAACCGTACAAGGCATGAAAGCCGAAGGCCATCCATTCACAGGCTTTTTGTATGCAGGTTTGATGATTGATGCAAACGGTGCACCGTTTACGATTGAATTCAATTGCCGCTTTGGCGACCCTGAAACACAGCCGATTATGAGCCGTTTAGAATCTGATTTGGTGGATTTGGTAGAAGCGGCGATTGATGGTCGTTTGAATGAAGTGCAAGCGCAATGGAATCCACAAACAGCAGTTGGCGTGGTGTTGGCAGCGCAAAACTATCCAGAAACGCCACGCAAAGGTGATGTGATTTCAGGTTTGGATGCTGCCAATCAAATTGGCAAAGTGTTCCATGCGGGCAGTGCTTTGAATGAGCAAGGTGAATTGGTCACCAATGGTGGTCGTGTGTTGTGCGTAGTGGGTTTGGGTGATGGTGTGCAAGCGGCCAAAGACCAAGCTTACCAAGCTTTGAGCCATGTTTCGTTTGATGGCATGCAATACCGTACTGACATTGCCGACAAAGCATTGCGTTAATCTTTGCGTTAAACTGAGTCAGCGTCCTGTAAATCTTTACAGGACGCTTTTATAATGTCTGTTATGTACACACACAGAATCATGGGCGCCTTTGATTTGCGCCGTCTCAAACAACATTTGCGCCGTGGTGGCGTGATTGCTTATGCTTGTGAAGCTTGTTTTGGTTTGGGTTGTTTGCCCAATAATCAACGTGGTTTGCGCCAAATCATGACCATTAAGCAACGTCCTCAAAGCAAAGGTTTGATTGTCATTGGTGACAGTCTGAACCGCTTGCAACCTTTGTTAAAACCTTTAACACCTTCCCAAACCGAATTGGTGAATCAAGCTTGGCCTGCTGCCAAGACGTTTATCATTCCATGTTCAGATAAAGTGTCTGCCTTATTGCGTGGCAATGGGCGCGATAAATTGGCGGTGCGTGTTCCTGCGCATAATGATGCCCGTTTGCTGAGTAAGTTGGTGGCATCTCCGTTGGTTTCCACTTCTTGCAATCGCAGTGGTAAGCGTTTTTGTACCAATACCCGTGAAGTCAAACGCCAATTTGGTCGTCAAGTGATAGTGGTGGATGGGCGGATTGGTCGCAATAAACAGCCAAGTCAAATTTTTGATTTGCTCAGCGGTCGCCGCTTGCGTTGATTTTTCACCATGTATCTTTGCCTGAAAAACCAATACAGGTTTTTCAGGACGCTTTGCGTTGGTTTGCTTTGGAAGAGTTTTCACTTTAAAGTAGCAGTAATTGATACTTAAATAATAAAAAGGTGCAAACTATGGAGCAACAGCAAATTTTCAGGGTGTTGAAACAACAATTGCATGGTCAGGGGAAAAGTTATGCTGATTTGGCCGAATATTTAGAGGTTTCAGAATCCAGTATCAAGCGCTTGTTTGCCAAAAAAAGCACTTCGCTAGAACGTTTATTGGAAATTTGTGAATATTTGCAATTGAGTTTTGTGGAATTGGCGCGTTTGGTGGATGAGCAGCGTCCTGTATTGGATCAATTGACTTTGGTGCAAGAAAAACAATTGATGAGCGATCCGAAATTGATTTTGATGGCAGTTTGCATGATGAATCATTGGCCGATTGAAGCTGTGATTGCCCATTATCAAATTGAAATGCACGAATGTGTTTTGAAATTGGCACAGCTCGATAAAATGGGCATGTTGCAATTATTGCCTAATAATCGGGTGCGTTTGCGGGTGAGCCAACAGTTTTCTTGGCAGCCTAATGGACCAATTCAGCGTTATATTCAAGAACAAGGCATGGCAGATTTTTTTGATTTTGAAAACGATGTCGCAGGTTATGAAGAGTTGTTGTTTGGTCATGGCATGCTCAGTGCCGATGCGATTTTAACCATGCGCAGCACGTTGAAAAAATGCCAACAACAAATGGCACAGTCACACCGCCAATCTTTGAATGTGCCACAAGATCGCAAGCAAGGTATGGCTATGGTTTTGGCTTTGCGCACTTGGGAGCCTAAATGGTTTCGTGATTTGCGTCGGGATCAAAAATGAGGTTTATATGACGGCATTTTCATTTAAATGTAATAAAAAATAGCTATTTGCTTGAAATGATTTACATGAATATGAATGTGCTTTTATAATAGCGCCACTTCTTGAGGGAGTAATCATTACAGGACGCTTCTAGCGTTTTGAAACTCAGGTCAACATATTTGCTTGATTCAAGCATGGTCTGAGTGTCTGTTGCGGTGACGTAATCGGCTGATGAGACTTAAGACTGAATAAACGACCTATGTGGGCGGCGTTTATTTGGTCTTTTGTACATAATTCAGCCCACAAAACGGAACCTTGTACATGGACGCTTTCTTATCTTCTACCGCTGCGGTAGCTCTTGCCGAAATCGGTGACAAAACCCAATTATTGACTTTGTTTTTAGCGGCACGTTATCGCAAGCCTATGCCTATTATTATGGGCATTTTGGTGGCAACAATTCTAAACCATTTGGTTTCAGGTTGGATCGGTGCATGGGTAGGACAGTCATTTAACGCCAATATCATGGCGTGGGTGATAGGCATCAGTTTTATTGCAGTGGGTTTTTGGTTATTGGTACCAGACAAAGACGAAGAAGTGAGTGAAAAATGGCTGACTGGTAGTGCGTTTGTGGCAACGGCAGTATTGTTTTTCTTGGCCGAAATTGGCGACAAAACCCAATTGGCAACCGTGTTTTTAGCAGCAAAATACCAAGATGTTTTTTGGGTGGTTGTGGGTTCGACTTTGGGCTTGATGATTGCCAATGTGCCGATGGTGTTTTTGGGTGATTGGTTGTTGAAAAAATTGCCTTTGAATATTATCCGTGTGGCTGCGTGTGTGTTGTTTGTTGTGTTAGGTTTGGTCACTTTATACCAACCCTTGATGGCATTGTTCAGTTAAAAAAACAGATTAAAAAAGCGTCCTGTAATATGTTTACAGGACGCTTTTTTAATATTTAAACACAATTAAGGCAAGCGTCTTGACGGTGTTTGGATAGAAGATGGAATGGTCACGCTACTGTCGTAACCGACGTATTCAAACCATGGATTGACTTCTTTAGGGTTGGTATGGGGGCTGGTTCGGTCTGCTAATTGTAAAGGGTGACCCATTACGTTTAAGTTGGATGCCGCATATGGATTGACCATAGGACCATTTTTATTGGCACCTGTGTATTGTGCTTGTGCCAACGATGCGCTCAGTAACAAAGTCATGGCAGTGGTGAACAGTATTTTGTGTTTCATGATGTCAAATTCCTGTAATCAAAAACAAGTGTATGTTCACATTTGTTTAATGGAACACACGTTGTTATTAAGACCGAATATGTTCAGTTAGGGTTTGTAGCATGAAGGTTAAAAGCAATTTGGATTTGTGTGTTTGAACACTGGTTGTGAAAATCCATTAAAAAGCGTCCTGTAAGGGTTTACAGGACGCTTTTTTAAGTTTACAGGACGCTTATTCTACAAAATGGGTGAATTCGCTCGCATCTACTCGTGGTGTGATGAATGTGTTGACAGTTGCGCTTGTGTCGGCATAACCCACAGCCATGCCGCACACCAATTCTTCGTCTTCACCTGCACCGATTATCGGTAAAATCACTTTGTGATAATGGTTCCACGCAGCTTGTGGGCAAGTGGCCAAACCGCGCGCTTGCGCTGCGATCATCACATTTTGCATCATCATGGCGATGTCCATTTTCGAGCCGATGCCCATGACTTTGTTAACAGTAAAAAACAAAGCCACAGGTGCATCAAATAAGCGGAAATTGCGTTGATGCTGCTCGTGCATTTTGTCTTTTTCGCCTTTTTGAATGCCCAATAAGCCATACAAACCCCAACCATTTTCACGGCGGCGATCGATGTAAGGTGAAATCCATTTTTCAGGATAATAAGGATACGATTCGGTGTGTTGTTCGTTGATGCTGGCATCCAAGCGAGCCGCATCGTGCAAAGCGCACACTTCAGCCACGATTTGGTCACGTTTGTCGCCTGTCACCACATATACTTGCCACGGTTGGCAATTGGTGCCTGATGGTGCACGAGCAGCCACATTGAGCAATTCTAAAATCAAATCTTTTTCGACAGTTTGTGGGGTGAACGCACGCACAGAGTGGCGGCCTGTAATGGCATCGTAAACTGATTGGTAATCCATGTATCCATCCTAATTATTGGCTGAGAGTATGCAGCAATTGTTGTAAAAAACGGTCGCAACGTGCCAGTTGCGCCAGTTCAATGTATTCGTTCGGTTTGTGCGCTTGATTGATGCTGCCCGGGCCGCAAATCAAGGTTTGCATGTTCGCCAATTGAAAATGTCCGCCTTCGGTCGCGTAAGCGACTTTGCTTTGTTTTTGCTCATCCACCAAATTGGCAATTAACTCGAGCAAGGCGTGATTGTGAGTATCTTGCATCGCTGGTACTTGTGCCAGTTGTGTTAAGACGATGTCTGTGTGGATTTGCACCGCTTGCATTTCCGATACCAGTTGTGCCAAAAATGCTTTGAGCGGTGTTTCCAAGACAGCGGCTGATAAAGTGGGTAAATTGCGGAAATCAAATTGTACCTCACATTCGTTAGGCACAATATTGACGGCAGTTCCGCCACGAATGCGTCCGACATTGATGGTGCTAAATGGCACATCGAACGCAGCATCTTGAGCGTGCTCATTTTGTATTTTTTGTGCCAATTGCTGCAAAAAAACGATGATGCGAGCAGCGTAATCAATGGCATTTACACCAGATGGCGTCAATGAAGAATGCGCCGAATGTCCATGTATTTTGCATGAATAAACTTGTATGCCTTTGTGCGCGGTAACCATTTGCATGCTGGTGGGTTCTCCGACTATGCATTGTGTTGGTGACAAGCCGCGCGCTTTTAATTCATTTAACATTACAGGTGCGCCCAAACAACCTACTTCTTCGTCATAACTAAAAGCCAAATGCAAAGGCTGAGTCAGCTTGCTTTGCAGGGCGCTTGGTACCAGATTCATGCAAGCGGCAATAAAACCTTTCATATCACAAGCACCACGACCATACAATTTGCCATCGGCAATATGCGCTTGAAATGGGTCGCTGTCCCAAACCTGTCCATCCACAGGCACCACATCCGTATGACCTGACAACACCAAGCCACCATGGGTTTGTCCATCATGGGTAGGAATGGTGACAAACAAATTGGCTTTACTTTGGTCTGCGTTGTGACTGAGCCAAGGTGACAAACCATGTGTGTGTAAATCATCAGCGAGTGCTTCAATCAGTTGTAAATTGGAGTGGCGGCTGGTGGTGTCAAATGCAATCAAGCGGCTGAGCCAATCGATGGTATTCATGTGGCATGTTTCCCAGAATGTTTGGTGGCTAACCTTAACATAAAAATGTTGTTTTTGCGCTGCCACACAAAGCGTCCTGTAAAGTCAGATGCACAGCTGGGAATAATCTGAACAGAAGTGTTTGAAACCGTTACAATTGATGCATGGATACTTCATTACTCAATGGCTTGAATGCCGAACAATTGGCTGCGGTAACGTGGCCGCCTGCTGCTGCTTTGGTGCTCGCTGGTGCGGGCAGTGGTAAAACCCGCGTCTTGACTACGCGCATTGCATGGTTACTCGATACCGAACAAGCGAGTGTTCACAGTATTATGGCGGTGACGTTTACGAATAAAGCGGCTAAAGAAATGCGAAGCCGTCTCAGTTCTATGGTAGAAAATGCCATTGCTGCGATGTGGTTAGGCACGTTTCACGGTTTGTGCCACCGATTTTTACGCACGCATTATCAAGATGCGCGCTTGCCAAGTACGTTTCAAATTTTGGACAGCGGTGATCAAGCTTCCGTCATCAAACGTTTATTGAAGAGTTTGAATATTGCGGAAGAAAGCTTGGCTCCCAAGACTTTGCAATATTTCATTAACAGCAATAAAGAAGCAGGTTTGCGAGCAAGCGACCTGAATGCTCATGACAAAACCACACGCCAATTGATTGAATGTTATCAAGCTTATGATGCATTGTGCCAACAAGAAGGTATGGTGGATTTTGCAGAATTGATGTTGCGCAGCTATGAAGTCTTGCTTCACAACGCCGCCATTCGAACTCATTACCAACAACGTTTTAATCATATTTTGGTGGATGAGTTTCAAGATACCAATAATTTGCAATACAAATGGTTGAAATTGTTGGCAGGCGATTCGGCAGCGGTGTTTGCCGTCGGCGATGATGACCAAAGCATTTATGCATTTCGTGGTGCGAATGTGGGCAATATGCAAACTTTGATGCAAGATTTTGGCATTCGTGAGCCATTGAAGTTGGAAGTCAATTACCGTTCGGTGGGTCATATTTTGACTGCTGCCAATACTTTGATTGCCAATAACAGCGGTCGTTTGGGTAAAAATTTGCGCTTGCCTGAAAGCAAACAAGGTGAACAAGGGCAGAAGCTGCGTTTGTATGTGGCGGACAGTGATTTTCTAGAAGCCGATTTTGTGGTCAGTGAAACCAAAGAGCGCATGAAAGAAGGCGTGGCTTTGGACAATATGGCGGTGTTGTATCGCAGCAATGCACAATCGCGTGTTTTGGAACAAGCTTTGTTTGCGGCGAGCGTGCCGTATAAAATTTATGGTGGTTTGCGTTTTTATGAGCGCCAAGAAATCAAACACGCTTTGGCGTATTTGCGTTTGGCGGTGCAGCCACAAGACGATCAGTCGGTGTTGCGTGTGATTAATATGCCGCCACGAGGCATTGGGGCGCGCACGATTGAGGCAGTTCAGGCCGTTGCGCATGACAGACAATCGAGTTTGTGGGAAGCATTACAATTTTTGATTACCGAGCCTGCCAATCGCAAGCTCAAAGCTTTTGTAGACTTGATTGAACAATTGCAAGCACAAGCCAAAGGTTTGGAATTGACGGAAACCATTACTGCTGCTTTGGATTTGAGTGGTTTGCTTGAGTATTACAAAACCCAAAAAGGCGACCATCAAGACCGTATCGATAATTTACAAGAGTTGGTCAGTGCAGCGATGGTGTTTAACAGTGCCGATGTACAAACAGAGGAATGGGTGAAAACCGATGATGGTTTGTGGCCATTGGTGGCATTTTTGAGTAATGCATCGTTAGAAGCGGGTGAGCGTCAAGCTGGAGAGGGCGAGGCAGCTTTGCAATTGATGACGATACATGCTGCCAAAGGTTTGGAATTTGATACGGTGTTTTTAACTGGTTTGGAAGAAGGTTTATTTCCAAGTGAGTATTCTTTGCAAGAGCGCGGCGGTTTAGAAGAAGAACGCCGTTTGATGTATGTTGCCATTACACGTGCCCGTGAGCGTTTGTATTTGAGTGCGGCACAACAACGCTTGCTACATGGGCGCACGAATTATTCTATGTCTTCACGTTTTATGGATGAGTTGCCTGATGATGTGTTGCAATTTTTATCGAGCCATCGCAAAAAAAGACAAGAAACATTGAAAATACGCCAAGAACCTTTCATCCATGCCAAACGTGCCAAAGAAACTTTCGATGGTTTTGTGATTGGACAAAATGTGCGTCATGAAAAATTTGGTATGGGTGTCATTATGGATGCTAAACACAAGGGAGAACATGCCACTTTGAGCATTAATTTTGGTGCCAATGGTCTGAAAAACCTCAGTACTCAATTTGCCATTTTAGAAGTCGTTCATCGTTAAGTCAGTGGGTGTTAAAGCCGCATTTTTATGCGGCTTTTATTTTATTGAAATAATATGCTAATTTTATCCAAATTGATTATTAAATAACTTGCTTAATCAAGATGATGCTTATATTTTTGTCACAAAATGAATTAATATTGGAATATAATGTAGTTATTCATCAAGCCTTAGGGCTTGTTTTTTATTTTGGAGTGGTTAAATATGTTGTTTTCTTCGGCTTTACGTAGCACAGTGGCGGTTTTAGCATTGAGTTTGGGTTTAAGTGCATGTGGTGGACAAGAGTCTGCACCTGCAAAAAATGATGCATCAGCACCTGCTGAAACAGCCAGCGGTAAAACTTATCAAGTGGCATTGAATGCAGAATTTGCGCCATTTGAATCTATGACGACCGATGGCAAAGTAGAAGGTTTTGACGTTGATATGATGGATGCTTTGGCCAAAGTGGGTGGTTTTAAAGTGGAATACAAACACCAACCTTGGGAAGGTTTGTTTGCCACTATTCAAAATGGCGATGCAGACATGATTATTTCTGCTGTCACAATCACTGAAGACCGTAAGCAAACCATGGATTTCAGCGACCCTTACTACACGATTTCTCAAGTGGTATTGGTGCCAAATGGTAAAAATGTGACTTCTGTTGAAGATTTGAAGAAGTTGGGTAAAGTGGCTGTGATGACAGGTCATACCGGCGACTTGGTTGCACAAAAAATCTTGGGTGCGACCAGTGATAAAATCGTTCGCTTAGAAGCGTTCCCATTGGCAGCCAAAGAAGTGGAAAGCGGTGGCGTGGATGCGGTGATTTCGGACAGTGCTGTGGTGGCCAACTATGTGAAGTTGAACAGTGACAAAGGCTTTACCATGGTACGAGTGCCAGATTTTGCTGAAGAGTATTATGGCGTGGCTGTGGCGAAAAACAATCCTGAATTGGTTAATTTGCTGAATACTTCTTTGAAAACCATCAAAGAAAATGGTGAATATCAGAAGATTTTGGATCAGTATTTCGCAAAATAAAACACATATTAGGGCAGCTCTTCAATAAGCTGCCTTATTTTTTAATCGGTAAGGTATTAGGGAGTGAAACATGGCATTGAATCAAGTACGCAACTTGGGTTTGGCATTCATGGCCGCAGCTGTTTTGGCGGCGTGTGGCGGTCAATCTAATAGTGCAGCACCTGCGGCATCCAAACCAACTGAAGCAGCTGCTTCTACACCAGCTGCAGCAGGTAAAGTTTATAAAGTAGGTATGAATGCGCAATATCCACCGTTTGAATCTATGGATTCAAATGGCAAAATCGAAGGTTTTGATGTGGACTTGTTGGATGCCATTGCCAAAGAAGAAGGCTTCCAAGTGTCTTATCACCAACAACCTTGGGATGGCATTTTTGCCAGTTTGAAAACGGGCGACCATGATATTTTGATTTCAGGCATTACCATCACGCCTGAGCGTCAACAAGAAATGTTGTTCTCTGACCCTTATTATAAAATCACTCAAGTGATTTTGGTGCCACAAGGCAAAAATGTAAAATCGGTCGAAGATTTGAAGAGCTTGGATAAAGTGGGTGTGAGCTTGGGTACCACAGGTGACCATGCGGCTCAAAAAATCTTGGGTGCGACCAGTGAAAAAATCATCCGTTTGGAAAACTTGCCTTTGACTTTGAAAGAAGTGGAAAGTGGTGGCGTGGATGCGGTGATTTCTGACAGCGCAGTGGTGGCACATTATGTGAAACAACACGGCGACAAAGGTTTTACGATGGTTGAAGTCAAAGACTTTGATGTGGAAAACTACGGTATTGCTGTGGCACAAAACAACCAAGAGTTATTGGATAAAATCAATTCAGGCTTGAAAAAAATCCAAGCCAATGGTGAATATGCCAAAATTTCTGCCAAATACTTTGCTCAATAATATTGAGTTTTATCAGTCATGAATAAAGCGTCCTGTAAATGTTTTACAGGACGCTTTTATATGGTCACGATGATGATTACGCTTTGCGGCGTTTTTGCCACGAAGACAGCAAATACAAAATCACCGCAGCCCACACCAAAGCATAACCGATGAAACGGTCTTGATTAAAGGTTTCGTGAAACAAGATTAAGCCTGTAATCAATTGCAAAGTTGGTGAAATGTATTGGATGATGCCCATTTCTGTCATGCTGATGCGTTTGGCACCTGCGGCAAACAACAATAAGGGTACGGTGGTGATGATGCCTGAGCCGACCAAAATCGCCCAATTAAAAGACGATAAATCCAAATACAAAGTGTTTTGTTGTTGTTGAAATGCCAAATACAACAAAGCAATGGGCAACATGCACAAAGTTTCCAGCATTAAACCGGGTAAAGCAGGCAAAGGAGCGAGTTTGCGTACTAGGCTGTAAAAACCAAAACTGATGGTCAAACCCAAGGCAATCCAAGGAACGTTACCATACAACACAATCAACCAAATAACGCCCAAAGATGCGACGCCCACAGCAGCGACCTGTAAATAAGACAAACGTTCGTTGAAGAACAATCGTCCTAATAAAATGCTGAATAAAGGTGAAATAAAATAACCTAAGCTGGCATCTAACACATGATTGGAAGTAATCGCACCAATGTAAATTAGCCAGTTGGCACCCAATAAAGCCGCAGACAGAACAAACACACCCAATACTTTAGGCGTTTTAATCGCATCTACGACGATTTTGGTTTGGCGCAAGGCGACCATTAAAATTAAAGCAAATACGGTAGACCAAATGACCCGTTGTGCCAAAATTTGGCTTGCAGGCATATCGGTTTGAGTCAGCGGATACCAATACAGGGCAAACAAACCCCAAATCATGTAACAGCTGATGGCATAAATCAGCCCGAGCTTCTTCTCGGGATAGTGAATGTTGGACATAAGTCTTCCTGAATGAACAAAGCCACCTTAATAGGTGGCTTATCAATGTAACGCTTTTAAATGTTTACATCAAATTCAAATTGTTCACACGATCAAATACGGTTTTCTTGCTTTGACCCTCTTCCCAAAGTTTGATGCTCAAGCGCAAATCATTGATAGAGTCGGCATTGCGTAAAGCCTCTTCATAATCAATCGTACCATCGATGTACAAACGCAATAAATGTTGGTCGAAAGTTTGCATGCCTTCGTCTTGCGCGCGGTTCATGATTTCTTTGATACCGCCAATATCGCCTTTGAAAACCAAATCTTGTACAGCAGGATTGTTCAGCAAAATATCCATGGCAACTGCGCGGCCTGTACCGTCTTTTTTAACCACCAAACGTTGTGAAATAATCGCTTTTAAGTTCAAAGCCAAGTCCATATACACTTGAGCGTGACGCGCTTCTTCATAAAAGTTAATCACACGCTCAACAGCTTGGTTGGCATTGGTGGCATGCAAAGTACATAAACACAAGTGACCCGTTTGTGCCAATTCCAAAGCTCGGCTCATACTTTCTTCGTCACGAACCTCACCAATCACGACAACATCAGGTGCTTCACGCATGGCACTTTTCAATGCAGCATGCCAACTCAAAGTATCCATTCCCACTTCACGTTGGGTGACGATGCTTTTTTGATGGCGGTGTACATACTCGACAGGGTCTTCAATCGTGACAATGTGACCTGCTTGCAATTTATTGCGATGGTCTAACATGGCTGCCATGGTGGTGGATTTACCAGAACCTGTGGCACCGACCACAATAATCAAACCACGGCGCTCTAACACCAAATCACGCAAAATATCAGGTAATTTCAATTCATCTAAAGTGGCAATTTCGGTGTTGATTTTACGCATCACCATACCCATGCGGCCTTGCTCGTGATAAGCATTCACACGGAAACGCACATCGGCATTGGCTTTGATGGCGTAGTTGATTTCCAACTCTTCGTGAAATTGTTTGATTTGCTTAGGTGTCATCGTAGACAACACGGTTTCACGTGTGTTTTCAGCGGTAAAAGGCTTGGAAGACAATGGTGTAATTTTGCCGTTGATTTTCACCGCAGGTGGGAATTCTGGCGCAATGAAAATATCCGAAGCATTTTTTTCGGCAGCGTAAATCATGATTTTTTGTAAATTCAAATACGCTTGCTGCAAGGTTTGTGATGAATGTATGGGTTGTGTGGTTGTGGTTGTTTGGCTGTTAGCTGGTGACTGTACTTCAAGCTCAGATGTTTTTTGGCTGGCCACATCATTGAGCATGGATAACAGTTCATTAGTATCATTAGACATGATGAAGCTCCAAATTAGCTATTAATTAAATCAGGATTGGAAGCCTTGCCGCGTGCCACATCCAAAGAAATTTGACCACGGCGTACCAAGTTTTGTAAGCATTGATCCAAAGTTTGCATGCCAAACTGTTGACCTGTTTGCATCACAGAGCCAATTTGCGCAATTTTGTTTTCACGAATCAAGTTACGTACCGCAGGCGTACTGATCATAATCTCATGTGCTGCAACGCGGCCTGAACCATCTTTGGTCTTGAGCAAGGTTTGTGAAATTACCGCACGCAAGCTTTCAGACAACATCGAACGTACCATCTCTTTTTCACCTGCTGGAAACACGTCTACAATACGGTCGACGGTTTTGGCTGCGCCTGTAGTATGCAAGGTACCAAACACTAAGTGACCCGTTTCCGCAGCAGTCAAAGCCAAACCAATCGTTTCAGGATCACGCATCTCACCGACCAAAATCACGTCTGGGTCTTCACGCAAGGCAGACTTCAAGGCATTGGCAAAACTGTGGGTGTGTTGGTGCAATTCACGTTGGTTGACCAAAGATTTTTTCGGTTGGTGTACAAACTCGATTGGGTCTTCAATCGTCAAGATATGCGCAGGATGGTTTTCGTTGATATAGTTAATCATCGCTGCCAAAGTGGTAGACTTACCAGAACCCGTCGGACCTGTCACCAAGACCAAACCACGCGGCGTATCGGAAATTTTTTCAAAAATCTTAGGCGCATTCAATTGTTCTAGCGTTAAAACCGTACTGGGAATGGTACGAAAAACGGCAGCAGGACCACGATTACCCATGAATGCATTCACACGAAAACGGGCAATATTGGGCAACTCAAACGAAAAGTCCGTTTCCAAGTTTTGTTGGAAAATTTTACGCTGATTGTCATTCATCACATCGGTAATCATGTCAAAAACCTCTTCTTGCGAAGCGGCTGGCAAATTGATGCGGCGCACGTCACCGTTCACACGAATCATTGGTGGCAAACCGGTACTGATGTGTAAGTCTGAAGCCTTATTTTTGACACTAAATGCCAATAAATCGGTAATTTGCATGGTCATCCCTTAATGTATGTATTCAATGAGTGGTTATTATGATGGCGGATTGTAGCCTGACACTGCCTTGCGAGCTTTGATTTATGATATGGTTTCATGTTGTTTCGGCTGCGAAAAATATGCCGATTGTTCAAAATTCGGAGCGGTGGTCATGAACCAAAACAGTTTAATACAAAACTATCAATCGGTTATCAATAAAGTCAAACAATTGTCACAACAGCATCGCCAAAGTGACAGTGCGGTCAACTTGATTGCCGTTAGCAAGACGTTTCCAAGTGCGGATATTCGCACGCTTTATGAGCAAGGACAACGACATTTTGGCGAAAATTATATTCAAGAATGGACGCAAAAAACCATTGAATTGGCGGATTTGGACATTGAATGGCACATCATTGGGCAAATCCAATCCAATAAAAGCCGTATCGTGGCCGAAAAAGCTGCTTGGGTACATACGGTAGACCGTGAAAAAATTGCCAAACGTTTGAGTGAGCAGCGTCCTGTAAACTTGCCGCCATTGAATGTTTGTATTGAGGTAAATACTTCAGGCAGCGATGCCAAGCATGGCGTGAATCCAAGCGATGTATTGGCATTGGCACAAACCATTGTCACTTTGCCGCAATTGCGTTTGCGCGGCTTGATGTGTGTGCCCAGCCACATGGATGATGTTGTAAAATTAGAGCAGGAACTTGCGTTGATGCAAACCTTGTTGCAGCAATTGCAAGCGGCAGGTTTGGCTGTGGATGTGTTGTCTATGGGTATGAGTGCGGATATGGAAGCGGCGATTGCTGCTGGTTCGACCCATGTGCGCATAGGCTCGGCTATTTTTGGCCATCGTCATTATCCTGCTTAAATCTACCAGCCAGTTTTGAATTTCCAATTATGATGATGAACAGACGCATACAAGCGTCCTGAAAGACACACATGCAAAAATTGTATTTTTTAGGCGGTGGCAATATGTGCCAAGCCATTGTTTCGGGTTTAATCAAAACACCGCGTTTTGATATTACGGTGATTGAAAGCCATGCTGACAAGCGTCAATATTTACAGGACGCTTATGGCGTGGCAGTGGCAGAAAGTTTGCCTTCGTTACATGCTGAAGATGTGTTGCTATTGGCAGTGAAGCCACAAGACATGGCGCAAGCTTTATCCGATGCTCGCAGCAATGGCGCGTTGATTTTGTCGATTGCAGCGGGTTTAGATACGCAAACTTTGGCAGCGATGGCGGGTAATGAGCGTGTGATTCGCATTATGCCTAATACGCCTGCGCAAGTGGGCTTGGGCGTGGCTGGGCTGTATGCACCTGCACACATTGCTCAAAGTGATAAAGACATTGCCACACAAATCATGCAAAGCGTGGGAGCGGTGCATTGGTTGGACGTTGAAACGCAAATGCATGCCATTACAGGTGTGTCAGGTAGTGGTCCTGCTTATGTATTTTATTTGTTAGAAGCTTTGGCACAAGCGGCACAGCAACAAGGTTTTGATGTTGAAACAGCCCGTGAATTGAGTTTGGCCACCTTCAAAGGTGCGGTGACTTTGGCAGAACAATCGGGTTTGCCATTTGCACAATTGCAGCAAAATGTGACTTCTAAAGGTGGCACCACATTTGCAGCCATTAGCGCATTGGAAGCAGCACAAGTGGCACAAGGCATAGAACAAGGTGTGGCGGCTTGCGTGGCACGTTCTGAAGAGATGCAACAGCAATTGTCACAAGCATAAAGGTTACGGCGATGATGGTTGAAATCATGCATATGTTGGCGTTGATTTTTGGGATTTTGTGTTTTAGCCGTATGTTGTTGCAATACGGTCGTTTGCACATTGATCATCCATTGGCGCAATTTACGATGCGTACCACGCAATGGATGGTAAAACCCTTGCGCCGTATATTGCCGCCTTTAGGTTGGTTTGACATGGCCTCGGTGGCTTCGGCATTGATATTCATTTATGTGATGCATTTGGTGGTGGCGTTGTGGTTGTTTCGTGATGTGACTGTTTTGGGCAATGTGGTGTTTTTGGCAGGTAGTGTTTTGTCTACGGTTTTAACGGCCTTAAAAGCAGCGACTTATTCTTTGCTCATGGGTTTGTTGATTCAAACCATCTTAAGTTGGCAGCAACAACCCACTCATTTATTGACAGTCATGCAACGCATTTACCGTCCGTTGACCAAGCCTTTTGCATGGATGCGTTATCGCCAATTTGATTTTTCAGCTGCGATTTTGGTTTTGTTTTTATGGTGGTGGTTGTCAGCAGTATTACCATATTTGCAACAAAGCTTGAACGCTTGGTATTTGCAATGATTCTCTGCTGTAACCTGAATCCAAGCACGCAAAGAAACCTATTAGAATGTCAGAAGTCTTAGTTTTTCAGCTTAAGCTTTGCTATGTAATTGATGGGTATTGAAATCGGTAGCGGTAAATGTGTTAATATGCCGCGCGTTTTTTAATAAAAATCAAACCGATTTAACCGACGTTATCAAAATCAATGGTAACGCTAAGTGGAGGGGCTTTACTATGGCTAAATTAACCGAGAAAGACATCATCAGCTGGGCTGGTCCAGAAGAAGATTACATGAATGAAGACCACTTGGCTTTCTTCAAAGAATTGTTAAATTCATTGCAAGAAGAGTTGTTAAGCAATGCCAATGCGACAACCAATCATTTGCAAGAACAAGTGGTGACACCAGATCCTGCTGACCGTGCGACTTTGGAAGAAGAATATGCATTGGAATTGCGTACACGTGACCGTGAGCGTAAATTGTTGACCAAGATTCAATCGGCTTTGCGTCAAATTGAAGATGGTTCTTATGGCTATTGTAAAGATACTGATGAACCGATTGGTCTAAAACGCTTATTGGCGCGTCCAACTGCCAACTTGTCAGTAGAGGCGCAAGAGCGTCGTGAGCAAGTTAAAAAGCAATTTGCTGATTAATATTAGGTTTGTGAGATGTAAAAAGCCACAGCCGAGGGAAGGTTGTGGCTTTTTTGATGTAGATGAACCAAACAAACCCACCATACATTTAAAATAATTCGGGGGAGTTTGGTTAATTTAGGAGGAAATACAATGCTCAGTGCCATCATTGTGGAAGATGAAGTATTGGCTGCAGAACGTTTGCGTGTGTTGCTGAAAGATTGCCAAGTTATTTTATTACAGCATTTTGAGCACCCACAAGCTGCTTTAGATTGGCTTACTCAACACCAAGTGGATGTTGCCTTTGTCGATATAGGTTTGCCTGAAATGGATGGATTAACGCTGGTGGAGCGCATCAACCGTTCCTCAGGCAATCCTCCAAAAATTGTTTTTACGACGGCATATGAAGAACATGCTTTGAAAGCGTATGATTTGGCGGCGGTAGATTATTTATTGAAGCCCATTAAAATCAGTCGCTTACAGGCCGCTTTGCAACGCATTTCGCATGATAAGCCTAGTGATGAATTTGATTGTTTTAAAGTCATGAGCCGTGAGCGTATGATTGAAATTCCATGGCAAAAGAGCCGTTATTTGATTGCAGAAGAAAAAAGTGTCATCTTGGTGACTGCCGATGGTTCGACTTATGATTTGCCCAAAACTTTGATTTATTGGGAGGAGTTGCTCGGTGATAAGGTGGTTCGCATTCACAGAAACGCCATTGTAATGAAACATGGTTTGGATTCTTTGGTGCGCTTGCCTGGTAAGCATACGGATGATGCTGCTAACTGGGGTGCCAAAATTATAGATTTGGAAGAAATCTTGCCTGTGAGCCGTCGCCAATTGGCCACGCTGCGCAAACAGATGCGAGAGCATTAATAACGTCTTTGGCTATTTGGGAAGGGTTGCAATGACAGTAACAATGCATATGCCTCGTATTGGCTTGGGTACGTGGTGTTTATTGGGTGAGCAAGCTACGGATGTGGTCACACAAGCGATTGAGCTGGGTTATCGTCATATTGATACTGCACCGCGCTATGACAATGAAGCTGCGGTTGGAGCGGGTATCATTCAAAGTGGCGTTAAACGCTCAGAGCTGTTTTTAACCACCAAAATTTGGCACGATCAATTAAGTCCTGTTGCAATGGAACGTTCCGCTGCGACCAGTCTTGAAAATTTACAAATGGATTATGTGGATTTGTTGCTGATTCATTGGCCAAGCACAGATTCTAATTGGAATATGGCAGCCAGTTTAGAAGCCTTGGTCAAAATCCAACAACAAGGTTGGGCAAAACACATTGGTGTGGCCAATTTTACCGTACCGTTGTTGCAACAAGCTTGGGGCATAGTCGGAGAACAACTGGCTGTCAATCAAGTGGAATACCATATCAGTTTGCAGCAAAAAGCGGTTTTGGGTTTTACGCAATCACACAATATGATGCTGACTGCGTATTGCCCATTGGCGCGCGGGGATTTGTCACAATTTCCTGTGTTGCAAACGATTGCAGACAAATATGGTGTGACGGCTCATCAAGTGGCGTTGGCGTGGTTGTTGCAACAAGACCAGGTGGCAGTCATTCCCAAAGCCAGCTCATGTGAGCATTTGCATAATAATTTACAGGCCGCTCAATTGCAATTGGATGCACACGATGTGGCTTTGATTAATGCATTGCCAAAAAACATTCGCACCATCCATCCAGATTTCTCCCCTGCTTGGGATGTCTGAACCCATAATAAATCGGTGCTTGAATGGATTAAGCCATAGCAATGTGCTTGGGATGGGCTGCGATGCGTGACAACCAAGCTCGTAGCGCAGGATACATGCTTAAATCAAAACCACCTTCATCGGCCACATGGGTGTGCCTACAAACTGATGTCGGCAATGCTCATCGTCTCACCGACCAAATACGCTTGTTGGCTTAAGGTATTTTCCATCATTGCCAAAGCTTTGTGGCCGCCGATTTGTTTGGATTCGTATTCGTGGCGTCGCGCTTCAGGCAGCCCTAAATATTTGGCAATAAATCGCGCCACAGCAATGTAGGGCTCATGGCTGTATTGCTCAAAAAATTGCCATGCCAACACTTGAGCATGTTGCAAGCGGTCGGTTGGTAAATAAGTGGTTTGATATGCCAAATAATTCAAAATGGCATTGGATTCATGCAAATATTTACCGCTGGGCAATTGTAAAACGGGAATTTTGCCATGAGGATTTTTGCTTAAAAAAGCATCGGTTTGTGTGTCACCCGCCAAAATATCGATGTTCACCCATTGATGAGCGATGTCTAAATGTTGCATTAACAATTGGATTTTATAGCAATTACCTGATTGGGTATCGCCAAAAACGGTATACATAGATGTTCCTTAAAGTGTTGTTTCACGTGAAACGTCAGAATTTTTCAATTTTACAACCACGTTGTTTTTTTGCAGTATCAGCCAAAGCCGCCCATACAGCCGTCTGTTCAGCTGTTTTGGTATCTGCCAAATGTGCTTGCCACAAAGGCATGAATTCGTCTGCTTGGTTGTCACGCACGACAAAACTGCCCATGCAAAAGCAATATACTTTGGTATCCACATTCACCGATGTTTGCTCTTTTAAACATTGGTCTATGTATTCTTGTTCAAAAGTTTCGCTAAAACCATTTTGAGCCACTTCTGATAGACGCGGTTTGGCGGGTGTGTTGTTGGTGTCTGTGGGTGTACAAGCGCTCAAAATGACAGCGGCGCAAACCCATGAAAGTCGATGTAAATGATTCATGCCAATTCCTTAAAATGATGCTTATTTTAGCTTTTTGACCATGTTTTGTGTGTCTTTTGAGTATTTGAATGAACTTGTATGGAATATGAAGCGTCCTGTAAGCCTTGTATAGCGCATTCTAAATGATTAAAAGCAGCATTATCTGCCATTTTGTTGGTTTTGATTTGGATATCAGCGTTTACAGGACGCTTTAATAAGGTAAGATTTGCTATAATCTGCCTCTTTGCTATGGGCAAATCCTCTGTTTTTTAATGATTTTGGAACCACGTTTATGACCAGCAACCGTACCGAATTGTTGTACACACTCTTGAAACAACGCATTTTGCTCCTTGATGGCGGCATGGGCACGATGATTCAACGCCACAATTTGAGCGAAGCCGATTTTCGCGGTGAGCGTTTCAAAGATTGGCCGCAAGACATCAAAGGCAACAACGACATTTTGGTGTTGACCCAACCGCAAGTGATTGCGGGTATTGAGCGTGAGTATTTTGCAGCGGGTGCAGACATTGTTGAAACCAATACGTTTAACGCAACCAGCATCGCTCAAGCCGATTATGGCATGGAAGGTTTGGTGTATGACATCAACTTTGCAGCGGCACAAATTGCGCGTGGTTTGGCGGACGAATTTACCCAATTGACGCCAAACAAACCGCGTTTTGTGGCAGGCGTTTTGGGACCCACCAACCGCACAGCATCGATTTCACCTGATGTGAATGATCCGGGCTTTCGCAATGTGAAATTTGATGAGTTGGTCGAAGCGTATTTGGAAGCGATTGATGGCTTGGTCAATGGCGGTGTGGATTTGTTGATGGTTGAAACCATTTTCGATACCTTGAACGCCAAAGCCGCGGTTTACGCGATTGAAAAATATTTTGATGACAATGGTTTGCGTTTGCCTGTGATGGTTTCAGGTACGATTACTGACCAATCAGGCCGCACTTTAACAGGTCAAACTACTGAAGCATTCTATAACAGTTTGCGCCACGCCAAACCGATTTCGTTTGGTTTGAACTGTGCGTTGGGCCCTGATTTGTTGCGCCCATACGTGGAAGAAATGAGCCGTATTTCAGAAACCTTCGTGTCGGTGCATGCCAATGCAGGTTTGCCAAACGCATTTGGCGGCTATGATTTGACGCCTGAAATGATGGCGGTGAACATCAAAGAGTGGGCTGAATCTGGCTTGATTAATATTGTCGGCGGTTGCTGTGGCACCACGCCAGAGCACATTCGCGCGATGTGTGAAGCGGTCGAAGGTGTTGCGCCGCGCGCTTTGCCAGAACTCAAACCTGCGCTGCGTTTGTCGGGTTTGGAGCCGTTCAATGTTGACGATACAAGCTTGTTTGTGAACGTTGGTGAGCGTACCAACGTGACTGGCTCGAAAGCATTTGCCCGTTTGATTTTGAACGGCCTGTATGACGAAGCTTTGGATGTAGCGAAAACTCAAGTGGAAAACGGTGCCCAAATCATCGACATCAACATGGATGAAGGCATGTTGGATGCTGAAATGGCGATGGTACGCTTCTTGAATTTGGTCGCAGCTGAACCTGATATTTCGCGCGTACCGATCATGATTGACAGCTCACGTTGGAACGTCATCGAAAAAGGCTTGAAATGCGTGCAAGGCAAAGCGATTGTCAACTCTATTTCCTTGAAAGAAGGCGAAGCGGAATTCATTGCCCATGCCAAAGAAATCAAGCGTTATGGTGCGGCAACGGTGGTGATGGCGTTTGATGAAACAGGACAAGCCGATACTTACCAAAAGAAAATTGATATTTGCAAACGCAGTTATGACATTTTGGTTGATGTTGTGGGTTTTGACCCAAGCGATATCATTTTTGACCCGAACATTTTTGCAGTGGCAACAGGCATTGAAGAACATGCACGCTACGGTTTAGATTTTATTGAAGCGGTGGGTTGGATTCAGAAAAACTTGCCACATGCCAAAACTTCAGGCGGCGTATCGAACGTGTCATTCTCGTTCCGTGGTAACAACAAAGTGCGCGAAGCGATTCATGCGGTGTTTTTGTACCACGCGATTAAAAATGGTTTGACGATGGGCATTGTCAATGCAGGCGCGCTGGAAGTGTACGAAGAAGTCGAGCCTGAATTGCGTGAACGCATTGAAGACGTGGTATTGATGCGTGAGGCCCAAGATGGCGGTGATGTGACCGAGCGTTTGATTGAGTTGGCAGAACGCTTCAAAGGCGAAGCCGTTGGTGGTGCGAAACAAGAAGACTTGGCTTGGCGTGAAAAAGGCGTGCAAGAGCGCATCACCCATGCTTTGGTCAAAGGCATTTCGACTTATATTGAGCAAGATACCGAAGAAGCGCGCCAAGCGGCGAAACGTCCGATTGAAGTGATTGAAGGCCCGTTGATGGTCGGCATGAACGTGGTGGGTGACTTGTTTGGTGCAGGCAAAATGTTCTTGCCGCAAGTGGTGAAATCGGCACGCGTGATGAAGCAAGCGGTGGCATATTTGCAGCCTTACATCGAAGAAGAAAAACGCTTACTTGGCTTAGAAGACCAACCAGCGAACGGTACGATTGTGTTCGCTACTGTTAAAGGCGACGTGCACGACATTGGTAAGAATATTTGTGCGGTGGTGCTGCGTTGTAACAATTACAACGTGATTGATTTGGGCGTGATGGTGCCGAGTCAAACCATTTTGGACACGGCACGTGAACACAAAGCCGATATTGTCGCTTGTTCGGGTTTGATTACGCCAAGCTTGGAAGAGATGAGCCACATTGCCAAAGAAATGCAGCGACAAGGTTTTGATGTGCCGTTGCTTGTTGGTGGTGCCACCACCTCTAAAGCGCATACTGCGGTGAAAATCGAGCCGCATTACCAAAACAACATTGCCATGCATTCGTTGGATGCATCGCGCTTGGTGGGCGTGGTGTCGCAATTGTTACAGGACGACCAAACAGCAGTGGAAGCGTTCAAGCAAGGCGTGCGCGATGAGTATGTGCAAGTGCGTGAGAAGTACAATAATAAGCAAGCAAAATTGGTGTCGATTGAACAAGCGCGCGCGAACAAAACGCCGATTGATTGGGCAGCTTATGAGCCTGTGAAGCCAAGTTTCTTGGGTCGCAAAGTGTTTGATAATATTGATTTGGCTGAACTGGTAGAGCGTTTTGACTGGACGGTATTCTTCCAAAGCTGGGAATTGGCAGGTCGCTTCCCTGCGATTTTGACCGATGAAGTGGTGGGCGAAGCGGCAACCGATTTGTATAACAATGCGCAAGACATGTTAAAACAAATCATCGCTGAAAAATGGTTAACCGCTCGTGCGGTGATTGGTTTTTACCCTGCCAACAGTTTGGACAATGATGACATCGTTTTTGGTCAAGCTAATGGCGAAGGCGAAGCGATGCGTTGGCACACTTTGCGCCAACAATTGCCAAAAACCCGTGGCGCGTACAATTCGTGCTTGGCAGACTACATTGCACCAAACGACAGCGGCAAAACCGATTACATCGGCGCGTTTGCAGTGACCGCAGGCATAGGCATTGACGAACATGTGGCGCGTTTTGAAGCAGCGGGCGATGATTATTCAGCCATTTTGCTCAAAGCTTTGGCGGACCGCTTCGCCGAAGCTTTGGCCGAGCGCATGCATGAGTTGGTGCGCAAAGAGTATTGGGGTTATGCGGCGGCGGAAAGCTTGAGCAACGAAGACTTGATTGCCGAGAAATACCAAGGCATTCGTCCAGCTCCAGGCTATCCTGCCTGTCCTGATCACACCACCAAAGCCGATTTGTGGGCATTGTTGCAGCCCGAAGACGTCGGCATCACTTTGACCGAATCTTATGCGATGTGGCCAACGGCTGCGGTGAGCGGTTTTTACATCGCCCATCCTGAAGCGCGTTATTTTGGTACGGGCAAATTGGCACAAGACCAAATCGAAGACTACGCCAAACGTCGTGGCGTGAGCTTGGAACAAGCCGAACGTGATTTGGCACCTGTGCTGGGTTATTAAACGTTTGGTTTGAATCAGTGGTTTTAAATAAGAAGCGGCCTGTAAATATTTACAGGCCGCTTTTTTTAACAGTGCCATCGATTATATAGATGTGTTAAGTGCTCGAAAGTATGAGTATTTTTTTGTTGATATTTTTTTATTATATCTTCAAATAATAAAAAGTTATTTTTTAATATTGAGGATAAAGTATTTTTCATTAGTGCCTCATCAAGGTCTCCAAATCTAATTCCCACAGCAATAAATTCAAGAAAATTTAGCATATAGTGAATTGATTTTTGGTCCTCTGTTGGCAATGCTTCAAAATAACTAATATCCATTTTATTTTTAAAAGAAGGATTTAATGTTGAATATTTGTTAGAAATATGACTAACTCTATTACTATTTTGAATATATTCTGTAGAAAGTCGTGATGAGATTAATGCTTGAATAGAATGATTTCTTCTAGCTGTTATACCATTATATCTTGAATTGTATAGCCAACCTATTACACCAGCAAGAATACCTAATAAAACTAGAATAGGACTAGAATCTGTATTTGAATTAGAGGAAGAGGGTGTAAACCCTAAAAAACTTTCCTGTTTAAAAAGACTTAAAAGATTCCAAATTGCTATTTGGATAAAAGCAGTAATGAGGAAAGAGATAATTAAATTGAACTGTATTTCAATTCTATTTTTTAAAAAAAACGAGTCCCTTTTAAAATAAAACCATATTAGGATAGTAAAATATGGAATAAATAATGCAAATGTTTTTAAAACATTTAATACTAATAGATTAAGCGGAGACATTTATTTGTATCCTCTAATTATTTAGAGTAATTATAGTAAAAATAAAAAAAGCATTTAAGATAAACTCAAATGCTTTTATATATAATACTTTACAATTTTAACGTAATTTAATCCCAAATCCATACCCATCCATTTTAAAAATTAAAACCATTGTAATACTCCTTAAATAATTACTGTTGCGGATAATATTAAATTTTAAAATTAGTAATCTGAGCATTTAGTATATGTTATTTTATACAAAGCTAAATATAAAAACTATATATACATTAGTCAATATTTAAAATAAATTTTTATTGATTAATTTAGCTTAAATTACAATCAAAGATTTGAATAGTCAATTATTATATATTTTTTTTAATTATTTTTCAATGATATATAGAGTATTTTTTTAAAAAATAGTTCAATTAATTCAATAAAAATATTAGTATTGAAGCGTCCTGTAAACTTTACAAGACGCTTCAATATCAACAATGACTTATCTAAATCAATCTCAAACACTCAAATAAGACGATTGTTTCAAGCCATGACAGAAGACGGCGAAATAGGCTTTTTTGTCGTTGGCGCTCAAATCGGCAATGCGGATTTTTTCTTCGTAGCGGTTCAAGATTTCTTTCGATGACAAATGCACATACGCCAACATGTCTTCGATGGTGTCGTGCTCTTCGATGCCGTCCAAACGCACCGAGCCATCATCGTTCACATACACATTGATGGAATCGGTATCGCCAAACAAATTGTGCATGTCGCCCAAAATCTCTTGGTAAGCGCCCACCAAAAACACGCCCAACAAATAAGGCTCATCGTTCAAATCATGCACAGGCATGTTGCTTTCAATCGATTGCTGGTCGATGTATTGGCTCACCTTGCCATCCGAATCACAAGTCAAATCTTGCAACACCGCGCGGCGCGTTGGCTGCTCATCCAAGCGATGCAAAGGCATGATAGGCAACACTTGATTAATCGCCCAAGTGTCGGGCAGGCTTTGGAATACCGAGAAATTGCAGAAATATTTGTCGGCCAATTTGTCATTCAAAAGGTCAAAAACTTGGCGTTGTGAACGCTGGTTGGCAAGCAATAATAATTGTTTGTGCAAGCGTTGGCACAACACCGAATACAATTGCTCGCCCAAGGCTTTTTCGGCCAAACCAATTTTGCCTTCGGCATACAAAGTTGTCAGTTCATTGAAATAAACCGTGATGCGATGGTAGGTTTCGGTCACCATGTCTGCGTCATTGACTTTGGTATAGTCAAGCAATTTGCGCACAGGAAAAGACAAAGAATCCATGTCTTCGATGTGATCCCATTTCGATGGCAAACGCTCAACATCGGTCACATTCATCACCAAAACGGCATGGTGTGCCGTCATCGCGCGACCCGATTCTGAGAAAATATTCGGTTCTTGCAAACCATTTTCTTGGCAAAATTCTTGCAAATTGTTCACAATTACATGCGCATATTCGCTCATGGAATAATTGATCGAACTGTCGTTGCGCGAACGGGTGCCATCGTAATCAACGCCCAAACCGCCGCCCACATCAATCGTATCAATCGGCAAACCCAAAGCGCGCAATTCGGCAAAATAGCGCAAAGCCTCACGAAAGCCCAAACGGTAATCGGCAATATTGGCGATTTGTGAGCCCATGTGAAAATGCATCAAGCGCACATATTCTGCCAAACCTGCGGCCTGTAATTTCTTTTGTGCCGACATCAATTGCGCTGCCGACAAACCAAATTTGCCTTTGTCGCCGCCTGTATCCGCCCATTTACTTGACGCCAAAGACGACAAACGCACACGCAAACCCAAATTGGCACACACGCCTAAGTGTTTTGATTCTTCAATAATCAAATCCACTTCGGATTCTTTTTCAATCACGATGTAAACATTGTGACCGAGTTTTTGACCAATCAATGCCATGCGGATGAAATCGCGGTCTTTATAGCCGTTGCAAACAATCGTGCCGCCTTTGGGTGCGAATGCCAAGACTATCATCAATTCAGGTTTTGAGCCTGCTTCCAAGCCAATCGATGCGCCTTGTTCGTGCGTGGCGATGATGTTTTTAACCACAGATTCTTGCTGATTGACTTTAATGGGGTAAATCGCAGTGTATTGACCTTGGTACTCGTATTTGTCGATGGCTTTGTCAAAAGCAGCGCACAAACGCTTAACACGATCTTGTAAGATGTCAGGAAAGCGAAACAGCATCGGCAAATCTTGACCACGTTGATTTACACGCTCAACCAATTCATACACATCAACACTGTGTTCGCTGTCGCCGCGAGGCGTGACCGACACATGACCTTTGGCATTGATGCCAAAATAACCATCACCCCAGTGGTTGATACCGTAGACGCTGGCGGCATCTTCAATTTCCCAACTCCAAGACATGCTATTTTCCTTTAGCTTACGCGTTACTTAGCCGCGCATGGTAACGCAAAAATAACCCCCTGTCCGACTTGTGTGGCATGTGAATGTTCAATTTTGATTTATTCAGCTGAAGTTGTTGCTTAATCTTTTGATTTAATAGAATTAAATTTGACAACTTAATGAGGTTTTTTTGAGAATAAATTGCGGTATTTTGATGATTTTTTGTGACAATCAAGCGTCCTGTAAAGGCTTACAGGACGCTTCAAATATTATGCTTCAGGGACCTCTGGAATGAGCAAACCTCGTTGCACCGCAGGTCTGGCTAAAAAGGCTTCTAAAACACGATGGATGTTGGTGAATGAGTCATAATCCACCAAATGTCCCGCTTCATAATACACATTGAATGAGCGTATCCACGGGAAAACAGCGATGTCCGCAATGGTATATTCATCGCCCATCATCCACTGTTTGCCTTCTAAATGTTGGTTTAACACGCCAAAAACCCGTTTGCTTTCGTTTAAATAGCGTTGTAAGGGACGTTTGTCTTCGATGTCTTTGCCAGCGTATTTGTAGAAAAATCCCACTTGTCCCAACATCGGACCCATGCCCGCACCTTGGAAAAACAACCATTGCAAACATTGGTATTGGCGCACGCTGTCTTGGGGCAAAAGCTTGCCTGTTTTTTGTGCCAAATAATACAAAATAGCATTCGATTCAAACAAAGGCTGCACGTTGCCATCCAAACCGTTTGGGTCAATGATGGCGGGCATTTTTTCATTGGGATTTAAGGTAATGTATTCCGGTGAGTGATGGTCGTTGCCATTGGGATGAATCAAATGCGCTTCATACGGCAAACCAATTTCTTCCAACATAATCGACACTTTCACACCATTGGGCGTGGGCGCAGAATACAGTTGTAGACGTTCAGGATGTTGTGGTGGCCATTTTTGAGTGGTGGGAAAATCAAATAGTGATGACATAGGCTGCTTTCAATCAAACAGTTGATTTGTATGAAACTCTAATGTAATGCAAATTGGCAATGGTGCAAATGCATTGTGTGATAAAGGTTTGCAAAAAGCGTCCTGTAAAGGGTTTACAGGACGCTTTAAACCTTCAAAACATTACACAGAATCGGTTTTGGGCTTCAACATTCTTTGACCATACAAAGTCATAAAAGCATAGTTTTCACGATCCAATTTTAAAATCAAATCCAAAGCATCGTTATAACCCAAGATTGGTGCATTGAATAAAGCGATTTGTGACAAGCGTTCTGCCAATAACAGACTGCTAACCCAGCCATCTTCATCCGCCAAAGAAGGAATAATGCTGTCTAAATACAATTGCACTTGTTTGGCGGTAATTGAAACGCTGAAAAAGTCATTTTGCTGCTGAATGTAATTCATTTGGTTCAGTAAAGTTTTCAGATCGGCATGACCGTATTGTTGCCAATCGTATTCTTGTAAAGCTTGTTCTATTTGTTCAATCGTTGCCCAGCCTTGTTCATTTTGTAATGGGCAAATGGTTTGACGCAGTTTTTTCTTCAACTCAATATCGCTGTTTAAACGCTCTTGGTTCCATGGTTCTTGCTGTGGAGGTGTTGGATTGATGATGGTGGTTGTATTTGTATTTGTATTTGTATTTGCGGTTGTTGCTGTCGCAGAAGTAACGGACTTGGGTTTGTTTTTATTGGCTCGTAGTCTGACCGTAGCAATGCTGTTTTCAACCCGCAATTCAAATTGCCCACCGCAAGCACGAATCCAATTACTGAGATTTTTGCAGCCATAATCTGCAACATTAAAGTCTTTGATTTGGGCTCTTAAGAATTTGCCAACATGTCCCACATTGGCCCAACCTTCGGCATCTTCGTATTCGGCAATCGCGGCTTTTAACAGCGCGCGTGATGAAGCATCGATTTTTTTATTGGCGACTTTGGGTGCTTGTACTTGGTTGTTGACGATGTCTTCGAGGTAAATGAACTGGTGGCAAGCATTGACGAAAGGTTCAGGCGATTTCTTTTGTCCGAAGCCAAAGACATTGATGCCTTCTTGTTGGATGCGAATCACCAACGGCGTGAAATCGCTGTCGCTGGAAATCAAACACACTGCATCAAATTTATGGCTGTGTAACAAATCCATCGCATCAATAACCATGGCAATATCAGAAGCATTTTTGCCTTTGGTATATGAAAACTGTTGTTTAGGTTCAATGGCATGTGGCAATAAAATTGGTTTCCATTGCGCCAATTGATTGCTCGTCCAATCTCCATAAATCCGTTTGACACTCGCCGTACCCAATTTATTGATTTCTTTGAATAAGGGCTCGATAATTTGTGCAGAAACATTTTCTGCATCAATCAAAACCGCTAATTTTTGTTGAGTGGACATGTTTTCCCTTTTGTAAATATATGAATTTAAGATATTGCGAGCTTAAGAAAAATGCATGGGTTGTTGGTTGATTTTTATTGGAATTTCAACAAGCCAAATGAATCATTCAGTATGGATTTTAATGTAAAAATAGGGAAGCAACCATTGTCAGCTTTTGGGATTGTGTGGATGGGGTATGGATTCATTTCAGTTTAAAAGACCGATATCGTTGGGCATGGTGTTGGTTGACTTGCTTTTGTACGACGGCAATCAGATGTTGAAAGCATGTGTTTCACAGTGCCTCTGATAGAATTTGAGCCTTTTAAGCCAAGCCGATTGAGCGTATCATTACCGCCGTTTGCGCAGCGATTGGGTCGCTGTCACATTGCCTTAGAGGAACGCCATGTCTAACCCGCTCTATCGCCAACACGTCATTTCGGTGGCTGATTTGTCTACCGATACCTTGACGCAATTGGTCAAAACCGCTTTGCATCTGAAGCAACATCCACAACCGCATTTATTAGATGACAAGTTGGTCGCAACTTGTTTTTTTGAGCCTTCTACTCGCACACGCTTGTCGTTTGAAACTGCGGCACATCGTTTGGGTGCGGATGTGATTGGTTTTGCTGATGGCGCCAATACGAGCGCCAAAAAAGGCGAGACTCTGGCAGACACAGCGCGCATTATTGCAGGTTATGCCGATGCGATTGTGGTGCGGCACAATCAAGATGGTGCTGCTCGTGTGATGAGTGAATTTTCTTCTGTGCCAGTGATCAATGCAGGCGATGGCACCAACCAACATCCTTCGCAAACTTTACTCGATTTGATGACGATTTTTGAAACCCAAGGTCGTTTGGAAGGTTTGAACATTGTGTTGGTCGGTGATTTGAAATACGGCCGCACTGTGCATTCTTTGGCACAAGCTCTGAGCAATTGGAACAATACGTTTTATTTCGTTGCGCCGCCACAATTGGCAATGCCCGATTACATTACCGAAGAGTTGGACGAAAAAGGCTGCGCTTACCATGTGATTGAAAGCTTTGAAGAAGCTTTGAATTTGGCCGACATCGTTTACATGACGCGGGTGCAACGTGAGCGTTTTGATGAGCAAGAATTTTTGAAAATCCAAGGTTTGTATGTGTTGAAAGCGGCCATGCTGGCGCATGTGAGAGCCAATATGCGCATCATGCACCCGTTGCCACGCGTGGACGAAATTCATCCTGATGTGGACGAAACCGTTCATGCGTATTATTTTGAACAAGCGAAAAATGGCGTGTTTGCGCGCCAAGCTTTGTTGTCTGCGGTTTTGAATGAGGAGTTGCCAGCATGACCATCCACCAACGCAATGTTGAAGCCATTTGTGATGGCACTGTCATCGATCATATTCCCGCTGGACAAGGCTTGGTGATTTTGAGCCAATTTGGTTTGAATGATTTGGGAGAGCGTGTGACGGTGGGTTTTAATTTGACCAGCCAAGACATGGGTCACAAAGACATCATCAAAGTGGAAAACGTGCATTTCAATGCCGAACAAGCCAACCGTTTGGCATTTTTTGCACCGAACGCTACCGTGAACGTGATTCGCAATTATGAAGTGGCAGAAAAATTGAGCTTGCATTTGCCAAGCGAAGTACAAGGCTTGTTCCGTTGCCCGAACGCCAATTGTGCTTCACACAAAGAACCTGTTTTGAGCCGTTTCAAAGTCAAAAGCAAAGACGGCGATGTGAAACTTCGTTGTCATTATTGCGAAAAGACGTATGCGCGCAAATTGGTGACCGAAGCGTGATAATAAGCGTCCTGTAAATTACAGGACGCTTTTTTTGATGCAGTAAAAAGGATGCAAAACATGGCTTACCAAGCGGTCTTTTTTGATATAGACGATACCTTGCTCAATTTTGGGCAAAGCGGCAAACGTGCTTTGCAGCAAACTTTTGCCGATTATGAATTGTTATGGGATGAGCAAGCGCAAACGGTGTTCACCGAATTGAACGATGGTTTGTGGGCCAAGCAAAAACAAGGCTTAATGAAAGTACATGAAGTCATTAACAGCCGTTTTGGTCTGTTTTTTGAGGCGATGAATTGGCAAGATTTGGATGCGACAGCGGTGACGCTCAGTCATCAAAATAATTTGTCTCAACAAAGTGTATTGGAACATGGTGCTTTGGAGTTGGTGCAGCAAGTGAGTGCGACACGCCCGATTTATGCCGCGTCTAACAGCATGTTGGCTTTGCAAACCAAGCGTTTGAATCAAGCGCAATTGTTGCCATATTTTACCGATTTGTATATTTCCAGTGACATCGGTTATGAAAAACCCGATGCGCGTTTTTTTGAAACTTGTTTGCAGCGCAGCGGTTTGGCGGCGGATGAGGTTTTGTTTGTTGGTGACAGTGTTGAAGCGGACATGGTTGGCGCTTTGAACAGTGGCATGGACATGTGTTGGTATAACCCTAAGCAAAACCATTTGCATGTGGATATAGAGCCGACTTATCAAATTTCGGCTTTGTCACAGTTATTGCAATATTTGTAAACATGAAAAAAGCGTCCTGTAACATTTACAGGACGCTTCATCATGGCAAAAATCAATCTAAATGGGTGATGAAATCTGCACTGTTGCGGCGGTATTTGGGCAGTTTTAATAACCAATCCACCTCTTCATCACGATAACCTAGCGGCAATAGCAAAGCGGCGTGCAAATCCAACTCAGCCAAGCCCAAAATCGCATCAACTTTGTCTGCTTCAAAACCCTCCATCGGCGTGCAATCAATGCGGCGTTCGGCAGCGGCATTCATCGCACACATCGCTGCTAAAAACGCTTGTTTGTCGGCATGATGGCGGTGTTCGCTTAAATCTTGTTTGGCTACTTGGGCAATCAAACGGGTGCGGTATGCATCGGTCAAACTGTCGGGCACGTTGCGAACACGGTTTTGCAGTTCAAAGACTTCGTTGATGCGCGCTTCGGTATACGTATTCCAAGCGGCAAACACTAATAAAGGCGAACAGTTTTTCACTTGTTGGTTGCCATAAACGCATTGTGACAATTGAGCGAGTAATTCAGGATTGCGAATCACAAACACGTGATACGGTTGTAAACCTGAAGAAGAAGGCGCAAGGCGTGCGGCTTCAACAATGTAATCAACATCTTCTTGTGGGACAGCGTTGCCGTTTAAATGCTTGGCGGCATAGCGCCACCGTAAATCGTCCAGTAAACTCATGTATTTGTGGTCTTTCAGGCCGCCTCTTCATGAAGGAATGGCCGTGTTAGTGGTCTTGATAATTGCCGTATTGTTATTGTTCGGCTGCGTGTTATTGGTGCTTATTGTACCGCATCCCATCACTTGGTTGATGGCTTTGGTGTTGGGTTTGTTAATCGGGTTGATATTGTTACCCAAATACCAAGCACAAAAACAAGCACTTGAAAAAGGTGTGACAGTGATGGCGCAAGTGCAAAGCATACGACAATGGCAGCGCAAAGAAGGTGATGGCAACTATAAAACACAATATGAAGTCACCGCTCATTGGCTGCATCCAAACAGTGGTAAACTACATGTGTTTGTCAGCAATCCATTGGTTAAAAAACCTGTTGTCGCTGTTGGTGACGAGGTTGCCGTCTTGGTGGTGTGGGAGCGGTCTGAATATTACCAAATGGATGAAGCCTATTTACAATAACCGACAAGCATTATTGAATAACAAGGGGACGCAAAACGGTGTTTTTGCGTTTTTTTTATTTGGAGTATCGCCTTATGAGCACCCATTCTTTGATTCAAACCTTGCCCAAAACAGAATTACACGTTCACATTGAAGGCACGTTTGAGCCTGAATTGATGTTTGCCATTGCTCAGCGCAACGGCATTGAAATTCCTTATCAAAATGTTGAAGAAGTGCGCCAAGCGTATGATTTTCACAATTTGCAGTCTTTTTTAAACATTTATTATGCGGGTGCCAAAGTGTTGGTACACGAGCAAGATTTTTACGATTTGGCGTGGGCGTATTTTGAAAAATGTGCGCAAGACCATGTGGTGCATACTGAAATCTTTTTCGACCCACAAACTCATACCGATCGTGGCATCGCGTTTGAAACCGTCCTGAAAGGTTTAAAACGTGCTTGTGATGATGCACAAGAAAAACTCAATATCAGCTCGCATTTGATTATGTGCTTCTTGCGCCATTTGAGCGAAGAGGCGGCATTGGCCACTTTAGAACAAGCTTTGCCATTCAAAGACGATATTATTGGCGTGGGTTTGGATTCTAGCGAAGTGGGTCATCCACCTGAAAAGTTTGCGCGTGTGTTTGCCAAAGCGCGTGCTGAGGGCTTTTTGATTGTGGCGCATGCAGGCGAAGAAGGACCGCCTGAATATGTGTGGCAAGCTTTGGATGTGTTGCAAGTCAATCGTGTTGATCATGGTGTGCGTTCAGAAGAAGATTCCAAATTGATGCAACGTTTGATTGACGACAAAATGCCGTTGACCGTTTGTCCGTTGAGCAATTTGAAATTGTGCGTGGTGTCAGACATGCGTGAACACAATATTCGTCGCTTGCTGGCGCAAGGTGTGATGGTGACGGTCAATTCGGATGATCCGTCTTATTTTGGCGGTTATGTGAATGACAATTTCATCGCCATTGCTGAGGCTCTGGATTTGACTGCGGCTGAAATCAAACAATTGTGCATCCATTCATTCATAGCTTCGTTTTTGCCTGAGTCTGAAAAGCAAGCTTGGATAGAGAAAATTCAAGCCATGTAATATGGTCAGTCATTCAAGCGTCCTGTAAACCTTTACAGGACGCTTGTTTTTAATTTTGCCACGGTACAACAATCAATAATACGCCTGTCAAAATCACGCCTGCGCCCAACCAATCATTCCATTGCAACGCTATTTTGTCGACCCATTGCAACCACAACAACGCACTGATGACGTACACGCCACCATAAGCGGCATACACGCGTCCTGAAGCCGTCGGATGCAAACTCAATAAATACACAAACGCACACAAAGCCGCCGCGCCTAACACCAATAACCACACAGAACCATTTTGTCTGAGCCAAATATAAGGCAAAAAACAGCCTAAAATTTCCATGAGCGCAGTGAGAAAAAACAAAGCCAAAGTTTTGAGCATAAGAGGATTACGAATGGTTTTTTTGATGCAGCGATTGTAACGTTTTTAACAATACTTGAGCGTCTATATCCAATTCATTGCAACAGATGGCAACAGGTGTTTGGAAACGTTTCCAGTGTTGGCGAGCGTCTACTTGGCGGTATTTGTATTGCATGTCTATAAACGCCAAGGGCGCATCTAAAAAAATCAAAATATAGGTTTGGTTTTTGTGTTGTTGCATGTGTATGCATTGAATCGCCATCCATGCCACACGGCTGCCATTTGCCAAGGTAATGCCAGCTTTCCCCCAGCGCAAAGCAGGTTTTTTACGCAGCAATTTGTATAAGGGTTTGGAAGAATATTGGGCAAAGGTGATGGCAATGATGCCAATGATGGGATAAAAAAAATAAGGAGATTGTAAAACGCCAAACAAAAACCGTTCACGCGCCACATCTGCGCCATCTAAAATCAAATACACACTGCTGACCATAATCAATAACATGGGCAACAAGGCAGTCAAGAGCATAGAGCGGTTGTAATAGACTTGATGCATAAGATAATGATGGATTCAAGGTGCGGCGTTTGAGTGAAGTTGGAAATGATGTCAGCATTGCTTGAGCAGAACAAGTTGTGTGAATTAATCGGTCAATAATTGACGACAAGCGCATGAAGGGGTTTTTTGGCGTAAAATAGCTTGATACGAAATGAAAGAATAAAAAATGAACGAAACCTTTGATTTATTAGAACAACAGCACATTGCTTTGTGTGATTTATTGAAAATTACAGGCGCAGCCGAAAGTGGTGGTCAAGCGAAAGCTTTGATTAGCGATGGATTGGTTTTGCGCAATGGTCAGGTCGAAATCCGTAAAACCGCTAAAATTAAAGATGGCGAAACCATTACCATGCCTGAATTTAATGTCACGATTGTGGTCACTAAAAGTGCAATGGCATGAGCGAGTTATTGCCCGAACCTGTCATGCCTGAAGATTGGGAATGTTGTGGCAGCGATTGTGGTGATGTATGTGTCTGGAATATGTATTACCGTGACAAAGCCGCTTATGATGCGCAGCAATTGCAATTGAAAAACCAAGTGGCAAATGAAAAGGACATTGCTGATGAACATTGATTTACATTGTCATTCCAATGTGTCGGATGGTTCTTTGCCGCCTGTGGAGGTGGTGCGCTTGGCGCATCAAAATGGTGCCAAAATGTTGGCTTTGACCGACCACGATACCTTAACGGGTTTGCCTGTGGCTCGGGCGGAAGCTGCGCGTTTGGGTTTGCCATTTATCAATGGTGTGGAAGTGTCTGTGACTTGGAATAACAAAGTCATTCACATTGTGGGTTTGAACATGCGTGACGATGTGCCTGAATTTCAGGCCGCTTTGGATACTTTGCGCAGTGGTCGCATCAGTCGTTTGCAATTGATGGCGGAAAAGTTGGACAAAAAAGGTATTGCAGGCGCATATGAAGGCGCTTTGGCTTTGGCTGGTAGCCCCGACAGCGTTGGACGAGCGCATTTGGCACGGTTTTTGGTGCAAGCGGGGCACGTTAAAAACATGCAGCAGGCATTCAAAAAATACTTGGGCGATGGCAAGCCAGCTTATGTCAAACACGAATGGGCCAGTTTACAGGACGCTGTAAAATGGATTGTCGATGCAGGCGGGGTGGCCGTGATTGCACATCCTGCACGTTACGACATGAGCGCCACCAAAATGCGCGAAATGATAGGCGAATTTAAAGAAGCGGGTGGCATCGGTATTGAAGTTGCATCGAGCTCACACAGTTTGAGCGAGCGTTTGAATTACGCTTTGTTGGCTGAACGATTTGAATTGTACGCAAGCGTTGGCAGCGATTACCATGGCGTCAACGAAGGCGGACAATTGGGTGTGCCGCCACCATTGCCACCGATTTGCAAGCCGATTTGGACATTGTTCGACCAAGCAGCATAATCATTTTGCGGTCATGGAAATGACACGATGAGCAGATGCGCATGGCAATATGGGTACAAGATTTTCACCATTTTGTTGGCGTTATTTTATGTGTTTGATGGGCAATAATCTAGTTGGGATAAATTGGGCTTGGTATTTTTAATCCCATGATTGACCGCACTGGTTTTGTTCATAGCGTCCTATAAAAATCAAGGGATGGTTGATCATCCTTAGCGGCAAAGCCGAGGCGTTTGATTCGGGGCTATTGGGTGCAGAGCAAATGCCTGTAACTGTTCGAAAAAAAACGCTGGCTTACAGCAACCAGTTGGTTTTTCGGTGTGATGCTGCTATTGGTTTGTGATTTTGAATTGAAAGCTTGATTTGCCAATTAGACACACCATCATCAAAAAGGAAGACATCTTATGGCACAATTTTTGACCATCCATCCTGATAATCCGCAAGAGCGTTTGGTGCATCAAGCGGCGGAGTTGATTCGTGGCGGTGCGGTAGCGGTGGTGCCGACCGATTCTTGTTATGCTTTGGTGTGTGCTTTGGGTAACAAAAAATCGATGGAGCGCATTCAAGCCATACGCCGTCTGGACAAACACCATCATTTTACGTTGCTGTGTCATGATTTGAGTGAATTGGGGACGTATGCCCGTGTGGACAATGCCCAATTTCGCTTGCTCAAAGCTGCCACACCAGGTAGTTACACATTTATTTTAACCGCAACCAAAGAAGTACCTGCGCGTACCATGCATCCTAAGCGCAAAACCATTGGTTTGCGTGTGCCTGAGCATGCCATTGTCAGTGCGATTGTGGCTCAGTTGGGTGAGCCTTTGCTCAGTTGTACTTTGATGCTGCCTGAAGACGATGAGCCTTTGACCGATGCTTATGACATTCGTGAGCGTTTGGATCATCATGTGGATTTGATTATTGATGGTGGTTGGTGCGGGACTGAGCCGACTACAGTCATAGACATGACTGAAGGTACTCAATTACTGCGTGCAGGCAAAGGTGATGTGTCTTTGTTTGGTTTTTAAATTGAAGGAAAAACATGTTTCAGTCGTTTGATTTGGGGATTTTTTTACTGGCGATTGTGCCTGTCTTGTTGGCTTTAACCGTACACGAGGCTTCACATGGCTATATGGCGCGTCATTATGGTGACCGCACTGCCGAACAATTGGGTCGTTTGACTTTGAATCCATTGGCGCACATTGATTTGGTCGGCACCATTATCATTCCGTTGCTGACATTCATGTTCACACCATTTATTTTCGGCTGGGCAAAGCCAGTACCAGTACAAACTCGCAATTTGCGCAATATGCGTGTCGGCATGCGTATGGTGGCGATTGCAGGACCTGCATCTAATTTGATGATGGCTTTGGTTTGGGCAGTGATATTGGGACTCAGTTATGTGGTGCCGATGACTTTTCAAGAAGGTTTGGCGAAGATGGCAAGCATTGGCATTATGATTAATGCGGTGTTGTTTACTTTGAATATGTTGCCGATTTTGCCATTGGATGGTGGTCGTTTTGTCGATTCGTTTTTGCCTGCCAAAGCCTCACAAAGCTTTCAAAAGATTGAACCTTATGGCACTTGGATTTTAATTGGTTTGATGATGACGGGTTTGCTGTGGATGATTATGGGTCCTGTTGTGACCATGATTATGAAATTTTCACAATTGATTGCAGCATTGGTCGCTGGTATTTTTTAAGATACGGTGATATGAAAAAGCGTCCTGTAAACGATTACAGGACGCTTTTTGATTATTGTTTTCAGTTTTAATAGACGTTGTGCATGCGTTGGAAATCGCGCAAACGATAAGCTTGGTGGTCGTATTCGGCCTCGGCTTGGCGCAAACGCAGATGTGCGCTGCGTCTTTCACTATGATAATGGCGTCGCTCATCGTCAGACAATTTGTCACGCAAGCGTCTGTCGATGCGTTCTAAGTTTTCAATTTGGTTCTCAACCTCTTTTTTGGCCTCTACATAATCATGTGGAACATGGTAAAAAGGCCCAAGCAAGGTTTGTTGTTGGCTAGGGCACACGTTGATATCGCCGCGTCCTTGCATGGCAAGGCTGAACACATTTTGCGGTTGGCAATAATTTTTCAAACCTTCTTGATAACCGAGGCGATATTGGTTGAAATCAGGTGTGATATTGGCCTTGGTGCAGGCTTTTTGGTGGCGTGCCAATTGTTGGTTGTTGTAACCTGCGTTGCCATCTTGTAAACCAATTTGGCGCCAATCTGCCACCATGCATTCTTCTGGCGACATGGAAGCGCAGCTGCTCACGGTCAATGTTGCCGTGATTAATGCCCAATAAAATGGTTTCATGCCGCCCCTTTGTCTGCTGTGTTTTTATGATATGTGCAAATAATCCCTGTTTTTCAACAGATTATCAAGCCAAAATATCGGTATTAGGTTCGACATCATTTTGTAAAATGTTGACGCACAAATCGACAATTTCTTGACCATATTTGGCTTGTTTGCTGCTACCCAAACCATAAATGCCATCCAATTGCGCCAAATTTTGTGGTGCATGTTCCACCAAACTGTCCAAAGTACGGTCGGCAAAAACCACATAAGCAGGCACGCTGTCCGCCAGCGCACGCGCTTTGCGCCAAGTGCGCAAGGCTTGCCACAAACGTTCTTGACGTTCGGTGCGCAAAACAGTGGTTTTAGGCGCAGACAATACCGCTTTTTTATCCCGTTTGAGTGGGCGCAACCACAATTGTTGTTCGCCTTTCAGGACGGCTTTGGATGCTTCGGTCAATTGCAAAGCTTGGTTGTGGCTGAGATTGACGCTGAGCAATCCGCCTGCCACGCATTGGCGCACAACCGAACGCCATTCTTTGTCGCTTAAGTCCGCACCAATATTGAAAGTAGACAGTTTGTCATGACCTAAGCGGCGCACCCAATCGCTGTCTTTGCCTCGTAAAACATCGATGACGTAGGAAGTGGCACAATTTTGTTTGAGGCGATAAACGCATGACAATAATTTTTGTACCAATTCGGTCGCATCAAAACGCACAGGCGTTTCCAAACAATTGTCACAATGGCCACAAGGCTCTGAAACTTCGTCAAATTGGGCCAATAACAATTGGCGGCGACAAGTAGCGGTTTCGCACAAAGACAAGACCGCATCGACTTTTTGTAATTCGATTTGTTTTTGCATTGAGCTGGCTTCGCCGTCTTGTATGCGTTGGCGTAGCAATACCCAATCGTTTAAGCCATAACACAACCAAGAAATCGCTGGCAGCCCATCACGTCCTGCCCGTCCTGATTCTTGATAAAAATGTTCGATGGATTTTGGCATGTCCAAATGTGCGACAAAACGCACATCGGGTTTGTCTATGCCCATACCAAACGCCACCGTCGCCACGACAATCACATTGTCTTCTTGGCTGAATTGTTTTTGATGGCGCGTACGAACAGCCATGTCCAAACCTGCGTGGTAGGGAATGGCATTGAAACCATTTTCTTGCAATAGCAAAGCCACTTCTTCCACCCGTTTGCGTGACAGGCAATACACAATTCCGCTGACTTGATGCCCTTGGCTTTTGATAAATTGTAACAATTGTTTTTTACCATTGTTCTTTTCGATGACTTGGTAAAAAATATTGGGACGGTCAAAACTGGACACAAAAGTTTGAGCGTCCTGTAATTGTAAATAATGGCGAATGTCGGCACGGGTTTCTTCGTCTGCGGTAGCCGTTAACGCCATGCGAGGAATGTGTGGGAATTCGTGGGCTAAAAAGCCCAATTGTTGGTATTCAGGTCGAAAATCGTGCCCCCATTGGCTGACACAATGCGCTTCATCAATGGCAAACAAACCGATATCGATAGAATGCATAAAGCGCACAAAACGCTCGCTCACCAAACGTTCAGGCGCAACGTATAACAGTTTCAGGACGCCTTGTCGGATGTCGTGAGCGATGGCATGCAGTTTTTCAGAGGGAATGCCACTGTGAACCGCTGCCGCAGCAACGCCTGCGGCCTGTAAATTGGCGACTTGGTCATCCATTAACGCAATCAATGGCGACACCACAATGGTGACACCTGCACGCATTAAAGCAGGGATTTGGTAGCACAAAGATTTGCCGCCACCTGTTGGCATTAACACGATGGCATGGTTTCCTGTTGCCACACATTCGACAATGTCGGCTTGTTGACCACGGAAATTTTGGTAGCCAAAGGTGTCGTGTAAAATCTGTAAGGCGTGGGTGTTCATGTGATGCGCAACCGTGACGAAAACATCATTTTAGTCGCTTTAAGCTGCTAATGACAGTTAATAGCTGCTACACTGATTGCCTTAAATAGATGCTTTGATGGATGATAAATGGTGACACAATCAAAACCTTGGTTAGGCATATTGGGCGTGGTGGCAATCTTGATGTTGTCTGCTTGCCAAACCACTTCTCAAGTGGGTCCAGTAGGTTCTTGGAAAGCTTTGGGCGACTCTGCCAATAAAAATGTGAAACATGAAATTGACACTCAAAGCATACAAAAAAATGGCAATGTGGTGACGTATCGCACTCGCACAGTGGTCGATGATATCCGTTTGGAGTCTTTGCCGAATGTGCCAGTGTTCAAAACGGCGGTCAGCACTTATCAAATGCAATGTCGTGAACGCAGCTATCGTATTTTGGACACTGAATTGTATAACCAACAAGGCGTGATGATTAATCAGCAAACTTTCGGTCATCAAGTCGGTTATAACTTGGTAACGACAGGCTCGGCGGCAAAAAAACAATATGATTTGGTGTGTCCACAGTAAATGACACAAAGGGGTAGAAAATGAAGCATTATTGGATGGCAGCAGTATGCTCGTTGGCGACAACTTGGGCTGTGGCGCAAACACCTATTGAAATGGAATTGTTGTCAGCACAAAAGTCGTATCAAACGGCTTTAAGCAGCATACAATTGAGCAAAACCCAATTGCTTGAAAAACAAAGCCAGTTGGTGATTGCCCAACAGCGTCTTGAGGCGGCTAAAAGCAGTGTGAGCCAATTGGAAGCAGAGGTTAGCCGTTTACAGGCCGCTCAAACCAGTGCGGAGCAACAGTTACAAAGTTTTGGAAGTCGTTTGGACAGCGCGTGGAGTGCCGCCAAACCTTAAGAGAGCGAACATGAAACAGTATTATCACAATCCTCAATGCTCTAAATCGCGCGAAGCTTTGGCTTTGTTGCAAGAAGCAGGGGTGGATGTGCAAATCATTTTGTATTTAGAACAGGTTTTGACGCCAGAGACGGTTTTGTCTTTGGCAAAAGCTTTGGGACAACCTGTTTCAGCCTTGGTGCGTGCCAGTCAAGATGAACATGAGTCGTGGCCACATTTACAGGACGCTGATGATGTGGCTTGGGCCAATGTTTTGGCTGAGCATCGGCATTTGTTACAGCGTCCCATTTTGGTATGCGGTGAGGATGCGGTGATTTGCCGACCACCGTCTTTGGCTTTGAGTTGGTTGGCTGAACAAGGTCATGAACAAGCATAAATCTTTTTGGTATTACCTGCGCCGCGGTGTGTATTTGAGTGTGTTGGCGGTATTGGTATTGCAAACTTGGGCTTTGTACCAAGTGTGGCATTATGCGCAGCCGCAAACTTTGCAACAGGCGGATGCTGCCGTGGTGCTTGGTGCTGCTGCTTGGGGTAAAAATCCATCACCTGTGTTCAAAGAGCGCATCAATTATGGTTTAAAACTTTACCGCGATGGCATGGTGGATAAATTGATTTTTACAGGTGGAACGCCTGTGGAAGGTTATCCGACTGAGGCGGCAGTGGCGGCGCGTTATGCAGGCAAGCAAGGCATCAAACAAGCTGACATGATTTTAGAAAGCCAGTCGCGCGACACATATGAAAATTTGTATAACACGCGGGAATTGTTGGTTGGCAGCGAGATGAAGCGTTTGATTGTCATCAGTGATCCACATCATTTGGCGCGCGCTCATTTTATTGCGGATGATTTGGGTATGGATGTGCAAACTGCTCCGACACCAACATCGCGTTATAACGACAGTGCGCAGAGCAAACAATTGCGATTGTGGTTAGAGGAAAGTTTTTTATTGGTGTTATACCAAGCTGGGCGTTTGTTTCCACAAGCTCGCGATCACATACGTACTTAATGAATAGTCTTTGCTTGATGCTAAGGGGGCGACATGTATTTGTGGTTCAAACTATTGCATGTGTTTTTTGTGATTTCTTGGTTCGCAGGTTTGTTGTCTCTGCCCCGATTGTTTGTCAATTTGGCACACATGCTGCCTCATACCACGGAAACCCAACGTGAGTATCAACGTTTGTTGGCTATGGCAGAGAAGTTATGGCGGTTCATGACACCTTGGGCGATATTGGCAGTGGTGTTTGGTTTATTCAGTTTGATGAGTGGCAGCTTATGGCAAGGATGGTCGCATTCTAAAATCACATTGGGTGTGATTTTGCTTGGCTATCATTTTTATTGTTGGCGTTTGTTGCAAGATTTTCGTGCAGAGCGAAATATTTATTCGCCACGTTGGTTTCGTATATATGGTGAAATTCCAACCTTAATATTGGCGGTGGCTTTGTATTTGGTGGTGTTTAAACCATTTTGAGGATGTGTATGGCAGTTGAAATTGAACGCCGTTTTTTGGTGAAAAACGATGCTTGGCGTGGACAAGTTGAGCCTAAATTATTGTATCAAGCATATTTGAGCGTCGAAAAAGAGCGCACCATGCGTGTGCGTGTGGTGGGGGACGAGGCGTGGTTGACTTTAAAAGGGTATATTTCTGATGTGTCACGCCATGAGTTTGAATACCCCATTCCATTACAGGACGCTTTGAGCATCATTGACAATATGTGTCCGTTTAAAATGAAAAAACACCGTTATTGTATTGATTTTGGTGGACATACATTTGAAGTCGATGAGTATTTTGGCGACAATGCACCTTTGGTGGTGGCAGAAATTGAATTGCCATCGGAAGACACTGCGTTTGAGCGTCCTGAATGGTTGGGTGAGGAAATCACCCATGATGGTCGTTTTACCAATGCTTATTTGAGTCAACATCCTTACAGTGCGTGGTAAGCGTCCTGTAAACAAGTAGGAATTATTATGAATCGCAATGAAGAGTTATTTGAACAAGCCAAACAAGTCATTCCCGGTGGCGTGAATTCGCCTGTGCGCGCGTTTGGTAGTGTTGGTGGCGTGCCGCGCTTTATTAAAAAAGCACAAGGCGCGCACGTTTGGGATGAAGCGGGCGTCGAGTACATTGATTATGTTGGTTCTTGGGGTCCTGCGATTGTGGGGCATGCACATCCTGAAGTGATTGAAGCGGTGCGTGAAGTGGCTTTGGATGGTTTGTCGTTTGGTGCGCCTACCGAAGGTGAAGTGCGCATTGCCGAGGAAATCATCAAACTTGTGCCAAGTGTGGAGCAAGTGCGTTTGGTCAGCTCAGGCACCGAAGCGACGATGACGGCCATTCGTTTGGCGCGCGGTTTTACAGGCCGCGATAAAATCATCAAGTTTGAAGGCTGTTATCACGGCCATTCTGACAGCTTGTTGGTGAAAGCTGGCAGCGGTTTGCTCACGTTTGGCAATCCTAGCTCAGCAGGTGTGCCGCAAGACTTCACCCAACACACCATCGTTTTGTCTTACAACGATATCGAGCAATTGCAAAACACATTTGACAAAATCGGTGATGAAATTGCGTGTGTGATTTTGGAGCCGATTGCTGGCAATATGAACATGGTGCAACCAATACCTGATTTCTTAAAAGCCTTGCGTGGTTTGACTGAGCAACACGGTTCGGTATTGATTTACGATGAAGTGATGACGGGTTTCCGTGTGGCTTTGGGTGGTGCACAATCGTTGCACGGCATCACACCTGATTTAACGACAATGGGCAAAGTGATTGGTGGCGGCATGCCTTTAGCGGCATTTGGTGGTCGCAAAGACATCATGGCGTGTATTTCACCTTTGGGCGGTGTGTACCAAGCAGGTACTTTGTCGGGAAACCCCTTGGCAGTAATGGCAGGTTTGAAAACTTTGGAAATCATTCAGCGTGATGGTTTTTATGAGTGTTTGAATCGCAACAGTGAGCGTTTGGTTAATGGTTTGTGTGCAGCTGCCGCCAAAGCTGGTGTGCCATTGAGTGGTCAATATGTTGGCGGCATGTTTGGTTTTTATTTTAATGACCGCATTCCACAAACTTTTGCGGATGTATCAGCGAGTGACCAAGAGGCGTTTAAGCACTTTTTCCATGGCATGTTAGAGCGTGGTGTGGCATTGGCGCCATCGGCATTTGAGGCTTCTTTTATGTCTGCGGCGCACAATGATGAACTCATTAATGAAACCATTGCAAGAGTTGAAGATTATTTTGGAATTTAATGACAATATAGTAAAATAGGTACCAGATGCCAAGGCTGTAAAAAGTATTGGCATTTTTTTATAGATATATTTTAGTATTGGTACTTTATTTCAAAATAAATTTTTCTTTGCTTTAAAGTAGCCAAAACTCAGTAAAAATTACCTGTTTGCTTTCTGGATTGTGCTAGAATTAGGTTCAAATTGAGCCTATACGTCGGTATTCATGGTTTAGCTGTCATCATGATGTCATTGATATAGTCTGTATGAATTTTTTTCTTGTTACACTTTAAGGATGTCATTTTGAAATATAGCAATGTGAACGAGTTCCTGAATCAGGTTGCCGTTCGAGATTCAAATCAGCCAGAGTTTTTGCAAGCCGTTAAAGAAGTGATGACCAGTTTATGGCCATTCATTGAAAAAAATCCACAATATGGCGAACATGGTTTATTAGAGCGTCTAGTGGAACCTGAACGTGTGATTCAATTCCGAGTGGCATGGGTCGATGATCATAACCAAGTTCAAGTTAATCGTGCTTTCCGTGTTCAATTCAATTCAGCCATCGGTCCTTTCAAAGGCGGCATGCGCTTTCACCCATCTGTTAATCTCTCCATTCTTAAATTCCTCGGTTTCGAACAAACTTTCAAAAATGCTTTGACCACTTTGCCTATGGGCGGCGGTAAAGGCGGCTCTGACTTCGACCCTAAAGGCAAGAGTGATGGCGAAGTGATGCGTTTTTGCCAAGCGTTGATGGTGGAATTGTACCGTCACTTAGGCTCAAATACCGACGTTCCTGCTGGTGATATTGGTGTGGGTGCACGCGAAGTGGGCTTCATGGCTGGTATGATGAAAAAATTGAGCAATGATGCCAGCTGTGTATTCACGGGTAAAGGCATGGCTTATGGTGGCAGCTTGGTGCGTCCTGAAGCGACAGGTTATGGCAATGTGTATTTCGCTGAAGAAATGTTGCGTACCCGTGGTATGAATTTGGATGGTCAAATTGTCTCTGTTTCAGGCTCGGGCAATGTGGCGCAATACGCTGCGCAAAAAGCCACTGAATTGGGTGCAAAAGTGGTGACTTTGAGTGATTCAGGCGGCATGATTTATGTGAAAGATGGTATTTCTGAAGACATGTTGGCTGAAATCATGAATTTGAAGAACATTCAACGTGGTCGTTTGTCTGACTTAGCCAATGTGGCAGGTATTGAGTATATTGCAGGTCAACGTCCTTGGGCTGTACCTGTAGACATTGCAATGCCATGTGCAACGCAAAATGAATTGAATGGTGCTGATGCAGCATTGTTGATTCAAAATGGCGTGAAATGTGTGGCTGAAGGTGCTAATATGCCATCAACATTGGATGCAGTAGACGCATTTGTAGATGCGAAAATTTTGTATGCACCAGGTAAAGCATCAAACGCAGGTGGTGTTGCGACTTCTGGCTTGGAAATGTCACAAAACAGCTTGCGCTTTAACTGGACTCATGGTGAAGTAGACGAACGTTTGCATGCTATTATGAAAGACATTCATGGCAATTGCGTTCGCTATGGTAAGCAAAAAGATGGTTTCATTAACTATGTTAATGGCGCTAATATAGCTGGTTTTGTCAAAGTTGCTGATGCCATGATTGCTCAAGGTGTTTATTGATTTGAGTGATTTAATCGCAGAAACTTTAATCTAACCCAGCGTCATGCTGGGTTTTTTATTGCTATGATGCACACGGGCATTGCGCCTAGTAAGCCTTAAGTGGCTTATATGAGACTACACACACATATTTAAAACGGGAACATACCGCAATGTTTGATCACAAAATCATTGTTACCGGACCTGTAGGCGCCGGTAAAAGCACTGCCATTCGTACTTATAGTACGTCTCAGGTGGTGGAAACTGACATCTTGGCTTCAGACCAAACACAAACCATGAAAGAGGCAACGACTGTTGCGATGGATTACGGTACGATTGTTTTGGATGCCGAAACCAAAGTGCATTTGTATGGTACGCCAGGTCAAGAACGTTTTGATTTCATGTGGGAAATCTTAAGCAAAGGCAGCCGTGGGGTCATCATTGTGTTGAATGCCAGCGCACGCAATCCCTTGCAAGATTTGCGTTTTTATTTGCATGCTTTTGCCGATGTTTTGGATCGTGTGCCTTTGGTGATTGGTGTCAATAAAATCAGTATGGAACAAAGAGAATCTGATTTTATTGAAAAACTGCAACAAGCTGCTATTGACTTTGGTAGTGATGCCGATGTGTTGGCGGTAGACATACGCAAGCGCAAAGACATGAATAAATTGGTCAAGCGTATTTTGTTTTCAGATAAATTGTTTGCCAAATAATCAAAGAAGCGTCCTGTAAACATTTACAGGACGCTTCTTTGATTTAGGCATTCTTTATTGCAATGAGTATGAGGCCGCATTCATGCACACCCTAAGGCATGTATGAATGCTTTAGGGTTGGTAACGAGGTGTATAACCATTTGGCAACAACATCCAAACTTGCCCTTGGTGTTTCATTTTGCCTGCCACATTGCCTGCGGCATCACCATAACCCCAGAAATAATCCACACGTATGCCGCCTTTGATAGCGGTGCCTGTATCTTGTGCCATGATTAAACGGTTGTGGGGTTGATTATGGAGTGGATGCGTGGTCGCCACAAAAATAGGTGAACCCAATTCCACATGATGGCGGTCTACTGCGGCTGAATATTCATCTGTCAACGGTGCACCTAAAGCACCGATAGGACCTTCATTGGCGCTGGCTGGGTTGGTGCGGAAGAAAATATAGCTTGGATTTTGTCCCAACACTTCAGACAATCGTTGAGGATTTTGTTGCATCCATGCTTTGATGCCTTGCATAGAAGTTTGCGCTAAGGGCAAATAGCCTTTATTGGCCATATAAGTGGCAACGGATTTGTAAGGATGTTCATTTTTATCAGCAAAACCCAAGCGCACAAATTGACCGCTTGGCGTTTGCAAGCGTCCTGAACCTTGAATGTGCAAGAAGAACAATTCGACAGGGTCATTGGCATAGGCCAAAACAGGTGCTTTGCCATTCAGGGCGCCTGCATTGATTTCAGCACGGGTGTAATACGGCACAAATTGATTGCCAACCACCCGACCTTTGAGATTGCGGCTGCGTTCGTTAATAGGGAAATTGTTCAAATTGGCGCTGAGGTTACCACCTGCAGCGATGCGACCTTGATTGGCACCTGTCACATTGATGCGCACATTGCCTTTACTTAAGCGATTGGCGTCAGGCAAAGGCACGCTGATAAAATCATTCGGAATGCCATAAATTGGAAAGCGCGCTTGCGTTGTTTGGTGGGTATCACCAAGCAAAACAGGCTCGTAATAACCTGTTACGGTGCCTGAGTGATTGCCATTGTCGGTGATTTTCCAAGGTGTAAACAAATTCTCAAAAAACACTTTTGCCGCTTGATTGTTCATCGGCGTGATTTTGGCTTGTTGGCAAACTGCTTGCCATTGTACTTTGTTGGTTAGCTTGGTACAGCCACGCTGGAAAGACAATAAAGATTGTTGAAACGCTTGGCCTTGCCATTCAGGGATGTCTTGGAATGTGGCTGAGGTATAGCGGACGTTTTGACCAGGTGTGGCAAAGGTTTGCCCTGCAGGCGTAGCAGGAATCGCAGAAATAGGACCTTGAATAGGGGTATTTGCATTGCCGCTGCTCGGAGGTGGTGTTGTGGTGGATGGGCAAGCGGTTAATAAGGCTGCTGTTGAGCAGATGGCGATTAAACGAAATTTATTGGAATGAAGTAATTGGTGTTTTTTCATGGCTTCTAAAGTCGAACAGGCAGCCAAGCTGCCTGTGGAATTAAAGTGGGTTGGTTACTTAAAAGGCATTGAAAGTTTCACGCCTACACCAGCACCATCGTATGTCGATACGTCAGCAGCATGGTTGTACCATACAGTTGAATCGACATTCAAACCATTTTTAAATGTCTTACCATAGCCGACTTCTAACATCGCCATTTTATCTGCATAAGATAAAATACGATTGTTGGCATGATCGGTTGGATTGACTTCTGCATAAGTGACTTTACCGCTGAGGCGTTGTTGGTCAGGCGTTGAGAAAGTGACTTTGGTGGTCACGGTTTTTGCATCACCACCTAAGGCATAGCCTAAAGGTGCACCTTGTTGGTAATAGCCATTGCGATAAATATGGTGATTATAGGTAATGCCTTCTTTGCTGCCCAATGAAGTGGTGGTGTCTGCGCCTTCTACATACCAATTGACAGCATTGTTACCCATAGCATGGCTGCCTTCTACGCCAAGCAAATAAGTATTTTTAGAAGGTAAACCACCTGCTTCGTCTTCACCAATGGCTTGACCATAAATACTCACAGGTAAGCCAATTAAAGGTTGTAGTTTTAATTTGGCTTCAAAACCACCTAATTGATTGCCTGGTTCTTGGCTTTTTTCAGCAGCGGTGTAAGTATTGTCACCTTTGCCAATCAGGCCATTCCAAAAAGATTTTGCAGATTGAGGACGACCTTCACCACCCCATTGCATGGCACGAGAAGCGCCCAGTTCCAAGTAATCAGTAGGTTGGATGTTCACGCGCATACCAATCAATTTGGCATCAGGTACGGCATCATAATGTGCCAATTGACCCGCAGTCAGTTGGTATTGCCAGCGACCTAACCATGATAACCAAGGAGATTCAAACGGTGTTTGCTCGGCACGTTGCAAGGCAAAACCAGTTACAGGACGGGCAGTATGACCCATAATCAAACTGCCTTCTTTGCCCGGACCCCACCAACGTTGTTGTTGGCCAAAAGACAGCCACTGATTGCCCAATTTGACTGCTCCATAAGAGCCATTCAAATTGCCATGACTTGAGCGATCTACACCCTCACCACCAACAGCATTGCCTTGTAAGCGAACGTCAACATATTGGTTTTGATATTGAGCAATAGCAGAAAATCGGTGTTGATCTGTAGTTGTGTCACCTAAGCCTTGACCTAAAGGGTTAAAGCCCGTAGCAGATTGCGCTTCAACCACAAAATTGGATTTTAAAGCGTTTAATCGATTGCGCACTTGATCAATCATCAATTGGTCTTGAGTGGTTTGTGGTTTGGCATCGCTTAACGCAATTTGCACTTCTTCACCGCTCATCGGCCATGTAGACAAGCTGAGGTTAATCACACCGCGGTTGCTTAACCAAGACAAATCTTGTTGTAATTGTTCATCAGGTAAAACCATGCCATTGGCCAAAGCTTGCGCCCCTACCAAAGCCAGTGAACTTGCCAATAGTGTGCGTAACCAGTGTTGCATAGAATTCCTTAGAACAATCATGATAGTAGAATATTATTTGGATTATAACAGTACGATGTCACAAGACCAAAGCAGCTTCGGTACAATATGGTTTGTTTTTACACTATATAGTTTAGATATTTATGAGTGCCAAGCCCACTGTTTCGCCAATGATGCTTCAATATTTGTCTTTGAAACAACATCATCCCGATAAATTGATGTTTTATCGCATGGGTGATTTTTATGAATTGTTTTTTGATGATGCATCCAAAGCAGCCCAATTGTTAGACATCACGTTGACCAGTCGTGGTCAATATGAAGGTGAGCCGATTAAAATGGCGGGTGTGCCGTTTCATGCCGCAGAGCAGTATTTGGCCAAATTGGTGAAGCTGGGCGAATCTGTTGCGATTGTGGAACAAGTGGGGGAAGTGGGTGCAAGTAAAGGACCTGTTGAGCGCAAAGTGGTGCGTGTGGTGACACCAGGTACTTTGACCGACAGTGCTTTGTTGGACGACAAAGACAGCAATCGCATTGTGGCCATAGCTAAACACAAAAAAGCTTGGGCAGTGGCATGGGCTTCGTTGCAAAGTGGTGAATTTCGTTGCCAATTGTGTGCAGCTGACCATATTGTGCATGTGTTGGGACGCTTGGAGCCTGCTGAGATTTTGATTGCGGATGGTCATGGTTTGGATTTGGGTGTTTTTGCCAAAATCACGACCCGTTTGCATGCTTGGCAAGTAGAAGCCGATGCAGGTCGTGGGCAGATTTTGCGCTATTACCAAATTCAAGATTTACATGGTTTGGGTTTAGAAGATGAAGCCTATTTGCCTGCGGTGGCGGCTGCGGGAGCTTTGCTCAATTACATTCAAATGACCCAATCGCAAATGCCGCAGCATTTAGAAGCCTTGCAATGCGAGTCACACAGTCAATACATTCAAATTGATGCTGCCAGCCGTCGCAATTTAGAAATCAGCCAAACCTTGAGCGGCAAAGCTGCCCCGACTTTATTGTCGCGTATGGATGTGTGTGCCACACACATGGGCAGCCGTTTATTGCATCAGTGGTTGCATCAGCCGTTAACGCACAAAGCGGAGATTGTATTGCGTCAACAAGCTGTGGTGGCTTTGTTGGCACATTACACATGGTTACAGGACGCTTTTAAACCCATTGCAGACATCGAGCGTATCACAGCACGCATTGCCGTTGGCAGTGCGCGTCCACGAGATTTGGCAGGATTGCGTGACAGTTTATCGGTGTTGGCACATTTGGCTTGGCCTGAAAAATGCACCAGCGAATTACTCACCAATTTGCAAACGGTATTGCCACAAGGCTTGGCTATCGCAGCCCGTTTACAGGCCGCTATCTTGCCTGAGCCTGCTGTGTGGTTGCGTGATGGTGGTGTCATCAATGATGGTTTTGATGCTCATTTGGATGATTTGCGCCATGTACAAAATCATGGTGATGAATTTTTACAAGCATTGGAAGCACGAGAACGTGAGCGCACGGGTTTATCGACGCTGAAAGTGGAATTCAATCGGGTACATGGTTTTTACATTGAATTGAGCAAGGCGCAAGCTGAGTCTGCACCAAGCGATTACCAGCGTCGTCAAACTTTGAAAAATGTTGAACGCTATATCACACCTGAATTAAAATCGTTTGAAGACAAAGTGTTGACTGCGCAAGATCAAGCTTTGGCGTTAGAGAAAAAACTGTTTGATGCGTTGGTGCTAGAGTTACAGGACGCTTTGAGTTTATTGCAGCAATTGGCGAAGGCAACGGCAACTTTGGACGTGTTGGCAAGTTTGGCGGCTGTGGCGGCGCAAGACGGATGGGTTGTACCACAATTATTAGATTTTCCGTGTATCGACATTCAGCAAGGTCGTCATCCTGTGGTGGCGGCACAAGTGACACAATTTATCGCCAATGATGCGCAACTCGATAGCAAACGCCGTTTGATGTTGTTAACAGGTCCCAATATGGGTGGTAAATCGACGTTCATGCGTCAAACGGCTTTGTTGGTATTGCTTGCTCATGTCGGTTCTTTGGTGCCTGCGCAGTCTGCTCGCATTGGTATGGTCGACCAAATTTTTACCCGTATTGGCGCATCCGATGATTTGGCGGGCAATCGCTCGACTTTCATGGTGGAAATGTCGGAGTCGGCTTATATTTTGAATCATGCCACGGAAAAATCGTTGGTATTGATGGACGAAGTGGGGAGAGGTACATCCACATTTGATGGCTTGGCGTTGGCGCAATCGATTGCCGAATATTTGCTACAAAAAAACAAATCGCTGACTTTGTTTGCCACACATTATTTTGAATTAACCAAGCTGCCTGAACGCTTTCAGGACGCTTTTAACATGCATTTGAATGCTTTGGAACAAGGACAAGACATTGTGTTCTTGCACCAAGTTCAAGCAGGACCTGCCAGCAAAAGTTATGGCGTGGCGGTGGCAAAATTGGCAGGTTTGCCGAATAAAGCTTTACATTCTGCACAGCAATATTTACAACAATTAGAGCAACAACAGCGTGAACAACAGGCACAATTGGGCTTGTTCCAAGAGTGGGAACCTGATGCTCAAATCACAGTCGATGAGCATGTTGATACAACTTGTATTCCTAATGAATATTTAGCTTGTATCGAAGCCTTACAACAATTGCAAGCCGATGAGCTCACCCCTAAAGCTGCTTTGGATGTGATTTACCAATTGCAAGCATTGCTGCCTCAAGCATAAATCCAATGGGAGTCTCTTGGCTGCGATACTGATTAAAACAGGAGTATGACCATGAGTTTTAGCCCATTTGTGATGTTTGATGGTGATTGTGAAGCGGCATTTGTGTTTTATCAGAGTGTTTTTGGTGGCAATGTGCGATTGTTGCGTTATAGCGATGCACCTTTGTTGGAGCAAGCCAGTGCTGCTTTGAGCCCAAAAATCATGTTTGCGCAGTTGGATTTGGGCGGGCAAGAATTATTAGGCTGTGATACGTCTGAAAACATGTATCAGCCACAACAAGGCATGTTGGTGTCGTGGCAAGGCGATACGGAAGAAGATGTGGAGCGTATTTTTGAAGCTTTGAGCGAAGGTGGTATGGTTCGCAAGGCTTTGGATTATACATTTTGGACACCTAAATATGGTTTGGTTGAAGACAAGTTTGGTGTGATATGGATGATTAGCTGTCGTTCTCATGCCACGCTTTGAGAGGCGAATGACATTTTTTATGTCAGTTTGGCTTGATGTCCGAACAGTTTGCCCTCATCTTAAATAAGTTAATCAAGGTGAAATATCCATAATTAAGGAGTTTATATGCAGCAATTTGACGGCACGACGATTGTGTCGGTGCGACGTGGTGAACATGTGGCCATCGGTGGTGACGGTCAAGTCACTTTGGGCAATACCATTATCAAAGCCACCGCACGCAAAGTGCGTAAATTGTATAACAATCAAGTGTTGGCAGGTTTTGCAGGCGGTACAGCAGATGCGTTTACTTTAATTGAGTTGTTTGAAAGCAAATTGCAAAAACACCAAGGCAAATTGATGGTGGCAGCGATTGAGTTGGCAAAAGAATGGCGTACAGACCGTGCATTGCGTCGCTTAGAAGCGATGTTGATTGTTGCGGACAAACACTATACTTTGGTGATTACAGGCAATGGTGATGTGTTAGAGCCTGAAGACAGCATTGCGGCGATTGGTTCGGGTGGTGCATTTGCACAATCTGCAGCGCGTGCTTTGATGGAAAATACGGATTTAGCGCCTGAGGTAGTGGTTAAAAAGTCGCTGGAAATTGCAGGCAGCATTTGTATTTACACCAATCAAAATCATACGATTGAAATTTTGGGCGCATAAACTTATTGCAGCAAGCAGTAAGCGTATAGTGGCTTATACAGGGAAAACAAATATGTTGAAAAAACTGACTTTGGGTTTGATGGCGGTATTAAGTACGAGTGCAGTCATGGCTGCTGGTTTTGGTGCACAAGATGCTGGTGTATATGAATTGGTGACGTTGAAAAACAACCAACCTGCAGGTTTGTCAGGCATTCAAATGCGTTTGACTCATCAAAATGGCCGTTGGGCTATGGATGGTAAAGACGGTACTTTAAAAGGTGCTGCTAAAAACCAATGGCAAAATATTTGTTCAACCAGTAATTGTGATTTTCAAGCCTCTACAGGCAGCCAACTACAAGCGATTTTCCCACAATTGGCGCAAATGAAAAAAGCCGATGATATTGGCTGTATTCAAAATCAAGTACAAGCATTTTGTCGTTTTGACAGCAAGGCTCAGAAAGGCTATACCAGCTATATGATGGTAGCCTTACAATCTAAGCCACCGGTGCAAATGATTTTGCAACGTCAAGAATAAAAACATTTTGATGCTCCGCGTGAGCATGAAGAACAGGATCTATTTATGTCAGCAGCCGTAATGACACCACAAGAAATTGTGTCAGAATTAGACAAACACATTATTGGTCAACACAACGCTAAAAAATCAGTTGCGGTCGCTTTGCGTAACCGTTATCGCCGCAGCCAAGTCGCTGAACCTTTGCGCACTGAAATTGTGCCAAAAAACATTTTGATGATAGGTCCAACTGGCGTAGGTAAAACCGAGATTGCACGCCGTTTGGCTCGCTTGGCAAATGCGCCTTTCATCAAAATTGAAGCGACCAAGTTCACGGAAGTCGGCTATGTGGGTCGTGATGTGGATTCAATCATTCGTGATTTGATTGAAAATGCGATTAAAAATGTGCGTGAAATTGAAATCAAAAAAAACCGCGACCGTGCGCAAGATGCAGCAGAAAATCGTGTTTTAGATGCTTTGTTGCCACCACCACGTCAAGTCGGTTTTGAAGGTGAAAAACCAGAAGCTTCACCTGAAACCAATACCCGTCAAAAATTCCGCAAAATGTTGCGTGAAGGCAGTTTGGACGACAAAGAAATCGAAATTGATGTGGCACAAGGCGCTGCAGCGATGTCGATTATGGGTCCTCCGGGAATGGAAGACTTTACCCAGCAATTGCAAGGTATGTTTGCCAATATGGGTCAAGGCAAAACCAAAAAGCAAAAAATGCGTGTTGATGCGGCGATGAAATTGTTGCTAGATGAAGAAGCGGCAAAATTAATCAACGAAGACGATATGCGTGAAAAAGCGGTGGCTGCGGTCGAAAACCATGGCATCGTGTTTTTGGATGAAATCGACAAAATTGCAGGCAGTGATCGTGCGGGCGCAGACGTTTCTCGTCAAGGCGTACAACGTGATTTGTTGCCATTGGTGGAAGGTACTACGGTACAAACCAAATACGGTATGATTAAGACCGATCACATTTTGTTTGTGGCTTCTGGTGCATTCCATTTGAGCAAGCCTTCAGATTTGATTCCTGAATTGCAAGGTCGTTTCCCGATTCGTGTTGAGTTGGATAATTTGTCGGTAGACGATTTCAAACAAATTTTGACTGGTACGGATGCTTGTTTGACCAAGCAATACCAAGCGTTGTTGGCGACCGATGAAGTAGAATTGGTCTTTACCGATGAAGGCGTGGAGCGTTTGGCGCAAATTGCATTCCAAGTGAACGAAAAAACTGAAAACATTGGCGCACGTCGATTGCATACAGTGTTGGAAAAATTGTTGGAAGAAGTGTCATTCTCTAGCCCTAAAGGTGAAGTAGTCATTGATGCGGCTTATGTGAATGAGCGTTTGCAAAATGTGGCAGAGCAAGAAGACTTGGCTCGTTATATTTTGTAAGATTTGAAGCTAGGCTCAGGCAGATGGTTCTGCTTGAGCGTCCTGTAAACAAGCAATACCTATTGAAACCAAGAGGGAATGTCATGTCTTACCAATCTGCTTATTTTAACCGCAAACAGCAAGCCATTCGTGCCATGAGTGATATTGCTGCGGGACATACTGAAAACACAGTGGCCGCTGATAGCCAAGCGACCGTGTTTCCAATTCGTTATGCCAAAGATTTAATGGTACAAACCGCAGACAGCTTGCAAGATGACGTGAAACAAGCATCTATGGCTGAGGCAGCGCATACTTCTAACCATGTGACACAAGGTGTGAGCGAACTGGTTGAGCCTAAATTGGCAGCGTCAGAAGCTGTAGCAGTCAATGAGGCTGAAGAAGTTGTGTTGGAAAAAGCATCAGACAATACAGCGGCAGCGCAAACAGAAGCAAACACCGATCAGCCAGCTGCATCTTCTGAAAAATACCAAACTTATACCGCTAATCAATCTTTAAATGCCAATGTGTCTAAAGATGAGCGTGGTTTGGCATTGGTCATGTGGTTGGGCAGTTTGGTGTTTTTGATGATTCCTGCCATGATTGTCTTGCTCAATGGCAATGCATCCGATTATTTGAAACAACAAGCGCGTGAAGCTTTGAATTGGACTTCTACCTTCTTGTTGGGCAGTGTGGCGTGTACGATTTTGATGCTGATTTTCATCGGTGGACCATTGCAAGTCTTGTTGAGTATCGCGCACGTGATATTCTGTTTGTTGGGTGCGAATGCGGCACGCTCAGGCAGTACATATCGTGTGCCTATGGCTTGGCGTCCATTGGATTAATCATTGGGTATTCCAACAAGCGTCCTGTAATATTACAGGACGCTTTTTAATTGATTTGAGACGGCTTAAAAATTACTCAGCCACAACCCATTGACCGTCTTTGATGGTGTAAATGGTTACCACGCCATCTTTCAAGTCGCCGCTTTCTGTGAATGAGATTTTGCCTGTAATGCCTTCAAATTGAGAAGCGGCCAATTTTGGCACATATTGCGCTGCATCTGCAGATTGTGCTTCATTCATGGCGTTAATCACCACATTGGTCGCATCGTAAGCATATGGAGAGTAAGCCACAACTTCGCCACCAAATGCGGTTTTGTATTTCTCAGCAAAGGCCGCGCGACCTGGCATCTTGTCGTCAGCTACTGAGGCGGTAGAAGCGAATGCGCCATTCGCAGCATCGCCTGCTAAAGTTGGGAAATTGCTGGTTTTCAAGCCATCAGCACCCATGTATTTGGCTTCAACACCTTGCTTACGCAATTCTTTCAACAATGGTGCACCTTGTGGGTCCATGCCACCGTAGAAAATCAAATCAGGTTTGGCAGCTTTCATCGCGGTTACAATCGCACCAAAATCGGTAGCACTGGTGCTGGTGAATTCGGTTGCAATTTTCTTCGCGCCAGCGGCTTCGGCAGCAGTAGCGAAGTCATTGGCCAAACCTTCACCGTAAGCCGTTTTGTCATGAATCACAGCAAAGGTTTTTGCACCCAATTTGCTAACTGCATAAGCGCCCAGGGCATCACCTTGTTGCTTGTCGTTCGAAATCACACGGAACGTGCCTTTGAAGCCTTGTTGGGTCAGTTTAGGACCTGTTACAGAGTAGGCTACCAATGGAATATTGTGGTCGTTGTACACGATAGAAGCTGGCAAAGTCGCACCTGTTACCAAGTGACCAATCACCGCATTGACTTTGGCATCTACAAAACGGTCAGCCACTTGAGCCGCAGTTTTTGGGTCTGCCATGTCGTCTTCTGAAAGCAATTCAAATTTAACTACTTGACCGTTCCAAGTAAGTTGTTTGGCATTGGCTTCATCGACAGCCAATTTCACACCATTGGCTGCATCTTTACCCCATTCAGCAAATGCGCCTGTCAATGGGTTGGCTGTACCCAATTTCACCACAATTTCACCACCTGTGGTTGCAGGTGCTGAGGCGCTTGCGCCGCTGGCAGCAGGCTGTGCTGCGGTAGGTGCGGTTTCTGCTGGTTTGCCACCACAAGCTGCCAACAACAAAGCCGCGGCAACAGCGAAACTTACTTAAAGTCAACATGTCTCTTCCTAACCTTTGAATCGATAAAGTGATGTCGTGTGCCAAGGTATGGATTCGTTTTTGGTATTGTTGATGCCGAATCAATTGCCATGCACGTTTACGACCATCGCAATCATACTTAGCTTGAATGGTTTCCATGCTAAGTATGAAAATGTGTTAAGAATTGTTGCTTTTTTTATGGGTTTTCGTCAAGAGGATGGCTGATTTGACGCAAGATTGTGTCGCAATTTTGTATTTTAAGGCATCTTTGCGTCAGGAATTGCAATAGGATTAAATGGGTGTTGTTGTTTGATTTATAGTCATATTGATGTCAATTAAACATTGTTTTTAATGTTTCGATTAATCAAATAAACGCAATAAAATGCTAAGCCATATCATGACGAATTATAATTGTTTTATCATATTAAATGAAGAAAATATCCATATTTTGACAATTTGATAGGTCAAAACATCAAAAAAGAGCAATAAAAAAAGCCCTGATATTTTAAAATCAGGGCTGTTGGTATTGGGTGTTACAGGCTGCGACGGAAATGATGGCTGGCAATGAAAAACTCATTGTCAAAACACAAACGATGCATCGGCGCGCGTTCTGGGGATACATAAGCATTCAAATGAATTTCAGTGCAACCGAGTTTGCGCGCTTCGATGGTGACTGCATCCAATAAAGTTTGTGCATGACCTTGGCGGCGGTAGGCTTGTTGGGTGACCAAATCATCAATATGAATGAAACGACCCCATACCAAATTGTGGGTCAAACGGAAACCACAGACTGCGACGGCTTCTTTTTGCTCAGGTACAAACACCGCAAACAAACGGTAGCCTGCGCCACGTTGGATATTGTCTACTTGATTGGCAAAAGATTGCGTTGAAACCAAGCTCACACGCAACTCTTTCATGGCGTGATAAGCCAAGGCGGTGTCTGGTGGCAAAATCTCTTTGACTGTGATCGACTCAGGAGTGGTTGCAATGGCAGGCTCCATCGTTTTTTCTGCTTGTTCGATGGTGTTTTGTGCTGCGGCAATCACGGCTTTTTCAGGTGTGATGGTTGGGGTAGAGGCGGCGATGGCTTCAGATTCTGACATTTCTTTGCAGTCAATTAAACGCAAATCATTGTCTTGGGCAAAATCCATCAAAAACTGGAACATTTCAGGATGCAGTTCTGCCAATTTTTTATCCACTGCCACACAGCTCACATTGTCGACCAGCAACGGACGAACATACTGATGGTAAGACAGGCGTCCTGTATTGAATGAAGACAAAATACCAGACAGGCGTTCTGACCAGTCGCTTGGACGGAAACGTTTGCCTTTGGTCGTCATGCCTTGAATCAGAATTTCATACGGATTACATACTTGCATAAGATTCGCTCTTTTGGGACGCTTGATGCGCGGTGATTAGAATGGGCATGATTATACAGTAGCCTGTATGTACAGAGTATCCAAAACCGTCTTAAGAAGTGGTAAGTTGGTCGGATTGTGGTGAAATACATGCTTTGTATTCATCATGACATGCGGATTACATACTTGATCATCCGCATGATGGAATCAGATTCAAATGCGTTTGAATGGCGGTAAGGCTGCCAACATTTTTTTGCCATAATGGGCAGTGGTCAAACGATTGTCTAAGATGGTCACGCGACCTGTATCGGTTTCGGTACGAATCAAACGACCAACGGCCTGAATCAATTTGATGCTCGCTTCAGGTACCGTAATTTCCATAAATGGATTGCCGCCTTGGTCTGAGACCCAATCGCTCAAAGTTTTGTCGATGGGATTGTCAGGCATTGAAAACGGCAATTTGGCAATGATGACATGTACGCATGCAAAACCCGGCAAATCCAAACCTTCGGCAAAACTGTCTAAGCCGAACAATATGCTGGCACGATTTTGATTCACTGCTGCCAAATGTTGTTCTAATAAAATCGCTTTGGGTTTGTCACCTTGTATCAATAACATCTCTTGGTATGCATCAGGCAAGCGCATCGCCACTTCTTGCATTTGTTTGCGAGATGAGAACAAGACCAAAGTACCGACGCCTTGGCGCAAATCAATCAATTTGGGCAACCATTCGGCAATCATCAATGTGTGACCGTTGCTGTCTTTGGGACTAACTGGCAAAAATGGCAAATACAATTCGCCTTGCTGAGGAAAATCAAACGGTGATTCTAATGCCACAGTGGTGGTTTCAGGCAACCATTGCAAACCAGTTTGGCGCAACAGCAAATCAAAACTGCCCAAGCTTTGCAAGGTTGCCGATGTCAAAACTGCGCCTGCGGCACGGCGCCACAATTGATTGTTCAACATTGAGGCACTGGATACGGGGGACGCACAAAACAGAAAATCGATGCTGCTTTGGCGTTTGGCAACCATCCATTTGGCCAAAGGTGGTTCGGTTTCACGTGGAACAGTGACCATCAAATCCCACACAGCATTGATTTTTTCGGCATGGGCAATGGCCAAACCTGCTTCTAAATTCAAGCCATCTAATAAAGTTGCATTGTCATCGTTTTGGCGGCGAGCCAATGAAATGGCGTCATTGAGGTTGTACAAATGTTTGAGCAACATGCGTGCACTGATAGCGGTATTTTCGACCAACGTGTCCAAACCTTCAGGAATTTGACCACGTTCCCACAGCCACAAAGGGTCTGCACCGCTAGAGGTAGGCGCCAACTCATCGGCTTGCTGCACTTGGTACATCCAATCGCCAAATGCTTCCAATAATGCAGTAGCCGCTTCATCTGCCAAATTCGCCACTTCTGCTTTGTCGCAATGAGCGGCAATTTTACTGGTGGTCACTGGCAATTTTTCTAAAAAGCTTTGCGCTTGGCTCAAGCTGTGTTCGGCTGCAAATTGGTTGACGGCTTTTTTGGACAAATGATGCGCTTCATCGATGCAATAAAACGAGCGTTCAGGGTCGGGCAAAATCACGCCACCGCCCATAGAAATGTCTGCCAATAACAAATCGTGGTTGGCGACCACGACATCGACTTGCTCCAAAACCTCGCGCGCCAAGAAAAAAGGGCATTCAGGACGGTTGGGGCAGGCTTGTTTCAAACAGCCATGGCGGTCATTGGTGACACGGTGCCACAATCCATCGTCAATATTTTCAGGCCAAGTGTCGCGATCGCCATTAAAGCGACGTTCGGTAAAAGCGTCTGCCAATTCACGCAGCGTATCGAGTTCTTCTTGTTTGGGCTTTTTGTCCCAAAGCGTGGTATTTGGCTGCAATTCTTCAAAACCCAAAGCCGTTTGGGCATGCGTTTGCGTCAAATCGTATAAGCGTTTTGGACACAAATAACGCCCACGACCTTTGGCGAGCGCGAAACTCATTTGTAAGCCACTTTTTTCAATCACAAATGGCAAATCACGATGGACCAATTGTTCTTGTAAGGCGATGGTGGCGCTGGAAACAATCAATTTTTTGTCGCGCGTTTGCGCCATGATGCCGCCTGCGAGCAAATACGCCAAACTCTTGCCCACGCCTGTGGGTCCTTCGACCACCACAATGCTTTCGCCTTGACGCTCGATGATTTCGTCTTCAGAGGTGCGTATTTGGGTGCGGCTGAACGCATTGGCGATTTCTGCCAGCATTTTGCGTTGTGCCGCGCGCGGGCGGAAATTGGGCAAATTGCGAGCAATGTTTTTGTAATGGTCGGAGATGGCATTTTTTTCGAGGTCGGTGAGCATTGACGCAGACTGATAAAGACAAATGATGTGACAGTATAAAGCTTTCTTTGCATACAAACTAATCAAATCAAACTATGCCCGATAAGCGGCCTGTAAACGCTTACAGGACGCTTGTTAGACTGTTTTTTTAAAAAGGCAGGTGTATACTGATTCGCTTCATTGTTAATGAATTGGCAGACCATGATTTCATTGTTAAACGATTATAGCGAAGGCGCACATCCGCGCATTTTGGCATTGTTGACCGAACACAATTTGGCGCAATGTGCAGGCTATGGTGAAGATGTGTATAGCGAGCAGGCAAAAGCGTTGATTCAGCAGCATTTGCACAATGAGCACGCACAGATTCATTTGGTCAGTGGTGGCACACAAGCCAATACGGTCATCATCAAATCCATTTTGCGCCCACACGAGGCGGTGATTGCCGCACAAAGTGGTCACATTGCGGTACATGAAACAGGTGCGATTGAAGCGACAGGTCACAAAGTCATTGTGGCGCCTAGCGGTGCCGATGGCAAATTGACGCCTGAGTCAATTGCAGACATTTGTCACAGCCATACCGATGAACACATGGTCAAACCCAAATTGGTATATATTTCGCAAACCACTGAAAATGGCAGTGTTTATACGGTTGATGAATTGACTGCGATTCGGGCTTGTTGTGATGCGTTGGGCTTGTATTTGCACATTGATGGCGCGCGTTTGGGTGCGGCTTTGGCGGCCAATAAAGCTTTGAGTTTGGCATTGATCGCACAAATTGCCGACGTGTTTTACATTGGCGGCACTAAAAATGGTGCATTGATTGGTGAAGCAATCGTCATTGTGAATTCTGATTTACAGGACGCTTTCCGTTTTGTAATGAAACAACACGGCGCTTTGTTGGCCAAAGGTCGTTTGTTGGGCATTCAGTTTTTGGGCTTGTTTGAAGACAAAATCTTTTTTGAATCTGCACAAAACGCGCATGCCAATGCAATGTATTTGGCAGAAGGTTTGCGCGCTTTGGGTTGTGAATTTTTAACGCCACCGCAATCGAATCAAATCTTCCCGATTTTCCCCAATTCAGTGATGGCGGCTTTGCAAGAGCAATTTGCATTTTATACATGGCAAGCGATGGATGCAGAGCGCAGCGCAGTGCGTTTGGTGACATCGTGGGCAAGCGATATTGAAAATATTGTATTGTTTTTGCAGCAAGCGGAAACGTTGTTGAATGAATATTCAGTATCTTAATCTGTGGTGGTTTTGAAAAATGAAAAGCGGCCTGTAAACATTTACAGGTCGCTTTTTGATAGGTTACATTGCCCATCTAAATCCAAATCTTTGTTTTCATCAGTTTAAAAAGGGGGAAGCGGGATGCAAAATAAAATCATATTGGCATTGTTGGGCGTTTTGATGGTAACGCAAGTACAGGCAAAAACATACCAACCGCAAGTGCCGACTTTTAATGAAACCAATGGCAACCAAAGAGCGAAAAACAATCCGTGGCAAAACATCGGCACGGCGATGGTCGCAGGACAACGTTTGCCTGCTTATGCCGTGTCTGTGCGTGACCCTATCGAAGAAGGTTGGATATCTGAAGACGATGCCTGTCATCCCAAGGCTTGTGTTTTGCCTGTGTCTGCCAATGTCAGAACCGAACAGTTGTATCGTTTGATGGCGGTGCGTGTGGCGGGCATGGGTTGGATATTGGCACCGAAAACGTGGCGCAATATCGAAGCGGATGTGGGCGTGAATGGTTCGCAGGCGTTGTTGATGAAAAGTGCAGATGGGCGTGAATATGTGAGTTATTACCACAGTGGCGCGTGTGTTGGTTGTGCGTTGACAGCTGCGGCACCATTTTTCCCACAAGCATTTAAATTGGCTCAGGCTGATGATTACGAGCCTAACCGTCCCAACCCAAGTATCCAATTGGTGCGTGCGCAAAACAACAAAGTTTTGTTCAGTTATACCTTGTCAAACCAATATACCACTCATGGCGTGGCGTTTTGGCAAAATGCTGATGATGAGCCGTATCAAGATATGCGTGTGACGGTGAGTCAAGACAATACGGCATTGGCTGGTGTGATATTGAATGCGGGTATGATGGCGTTTTAATGTTTTTATAGATGAAGCGTCCTGTAAAACCGTTTACAGGACGCTTGAATATTGCCGCTTGGGAGTGCGATATTTAAGTCAATATATTGTTCAAAGCCTCGATACAAGCCGCTTGATAATGGGTCATATCGTGCACCACCAAGCCATATTGGGACAATAACGGGCTATAGGCATTATCAGGCTTGAGCAATAACACTTTGGATTGTTGGTTTTGAAAAGCAGCCCAGCCCAATTGTGCTATATCGGGTTCAATCAGACCAAAGCCTGCCCAAGTGTTTAAAGCGGCCTGTAATACCGCTGTATTTTCCAGCTCGGCTTCCGCCATGATGAATTCGGGTTGGAACAAATATACCTCTGCCATCACATCGTCTTGCAGATTTAACGATAAGGTTTCGATGTCAAAGGTTTGCGTGTGGCTGCGGTATAAAATCATGGCTGGCTCTGTATCAATGGGTTTTAAGCGGCTGAATATTGCAATTGGGTCAATACTGCGGCGCAATCGGCAAAATAATAATCACTCAAGTGAGGCCATTCATTGAATTCAGGATGCAAAAGCATGGTGTTCACGCCTGCATTGCGTCCTGCGTTCAAATCAAAATGGTAGTCACCTACCATAATGGCATTGGCTTTATCGGCTTGCCATTTGTTCAAAACATGCAAAATGCCATCGGGTTTGGGTTTGGGTTGGCAGCTTTCTCGCCCTAAAATGCAATCTTCATCAAAATAATCCAATACGCCTATGGCTTCCAGCGTCACCATCGCCAAGCTTCTTTCGTTGCGGGTCAAAATCGCCAATTTGTGCTCTTGTTGATGTAAATGCGTGAGCAAAGCCACCGCACCTTGTGCCGCTTCGGCATTTTGAGCCAAATCCAAACCATAATCTTGCAACCATCTCACCATTTTGACCGCCGTAGCTGCATCTTGACGTGAAACATAAGCCAAAATATCGGTATAGCCATCAGCCATGCCCAATTGTTGGCGCATATAAGGGAAATCATGGCAAGCAACGGTTAAGGTACCGTCCATATCAAAAATCCAATGGTTAATGTTTTGTAAGGCTGTCGGCATATTTTCGTCCTGAAAGATTTGAAATTTTACTTTAGCTATTTTGAGTATAGCAGTGCAAGGTGTTTATCAGCTGGTTTGGATGAAAGTTCCTTGATGCAATGGTATTGAATAATGATATTTGCTTAAATTTAATGTTTTTAAAATAGATATGGTATTGAAATATATTAATTTAATATAAGACATTGAAATAAAAACAAATTGAAGATTTTTTCCAAGAAATGAAGCTTGTTTGTTTTAACGCAAGCGAAATCCAGTTTGAATACGCAAAATGGAATTTATTTAAGATGAAATGAATCTAATTTTAAGCAACATCCAATAAAGCCGATTTGTATTATTTATATATAATTATATACTGATTGAGTATTTTTATATCTTTTTGAATTATATGAATTTTTATCTATATTTTGATTTAAATCTAATTTCAAAAACAGATAAAACAGTATATTGGTTACATTGTAATTGAAAACCATTTAACTTGATTTGAAAAGCCTGATTATGAAGATTATTCCTTTTAATGCTTCAGCACCTGTTTCCTTATTTAAGGCAATGTCATTTGAGCCTCAGCGTGAGGAAGACATGCAAACCAAAGTAGAGCGTTTGGTTTTTTCGCTGACTGCTAAAAATGCGGTCATGTTTGAAGAAGGTGGTTTGGTGATTCAATTGGATGAAGGTGGTTGGTTTTTAAAACCTGTTTACAGTTACAATTGGTTATACCATCCTCATCTTTTTGAGCCGACTGAATTTGAAATTCAAAACCCTAAATGGAATGCAAAATTGCAGTCATTGTTTAAAAAACATTGCATGCCTGCATTGCAAATGATGGGTATTGGGTCATAGTATTGAACCTGTGTGGCACAGTGAGAAGCGTCCTGTAAATGTTTACAGGACGCTTTTTAATTGTCAATTGGCTTGGCAAAGACTAAGCATAGTATGCATCTTGATAATGGTAAAAACAATCTGCTGCCTGTGATTTTGCAAACAAAGGTATGATGGATACTTATTTTTAATTTAAATGGATGTGCGTGTGATGTCTGATTTGCCTGTTAGTCGTACCATTGCGCTTGCTGAACGCATGCAAGCGATTGAACCATTTCGTGTCATGGCTTTGCTCGCTCGTGCCAAGCAATTGCAAGCTGAGGGGCGGGACATTATCCATATGGAAATTGGTGAGCCTGATTTTACTACTGCCGAGCCGATTATCGCAGCCGCGCAAGAGGCTTTGGCACAAGGCAAAACCACGTATACCCAAGCGTTGGGTATTCCTGAGTTGCGCACCGCCATTTCGGCTTGGTATCAAAAACAATATGGCATAGATGTACCTGCCAGCCGCATTGTGGTGACACCGGGAGGGTCGGGCGCATTGTTGCTGTTGTCGGCTTTGTTGATGAATCCAAATGATGAATTATTAATGTCAGACCCCAGTTATCCGTGTAACCGTCATTTTTTGCGTTTGGTTGAAGGCAAAGCCCGCTTGATTGAAACCACTGCCACTAGCCGTTATCAACTCACGCCTGCGATGGTGCGTGAGCATTGGAATGAACATACCAAAGGCGTACTGGTCGCCTCACCAAGCAATCCGACAGGCGAATTGCTCAGCCGTGAACAATTGCAAGCATTGGCTCAGGTGTGTCGTGAATTGGGTGGCGTGTTATTGGTCGATGAAATTTACCATGGCATGGTGTATGGCGAAGATGCGGTGTCGGTATTGGAAGTGGCGGACGATGTGTTGGTGCTGAACAGCTTTTCCAAATATTTTGGCATGACCGGTTGGCGCATTGGTTGGTTGGTCGCACCTGAAGCTTTGATTCCTGAAATCGAAAAATTGGCGCAAAACCTTTATATTTCCGTACAGACGATTTCGCAATATGCCGCTTTGGCCGCATTTTCGCCAGAAGCGGTCGCCATTCATGAAGCACGTCGAGCCGAATTTGCGCAGCGTCGAGACTATTTGGTGCAAGCTTTACGGGATTTGGGTTTGATTATTCCAAATGTGCCAGCAGGGGCATTTTATGTGTATGCCGATGTGTCAGCGTTCACCCAAGACAGTCGCAATTGGTGTTTGCAATTGCTAGAGCAAGAAGGCGTGGCCGTGACACCGGGTGAGGATTTTGGCACATTCCGTTGTGACGAGCATGTGCGTTTTGCGTACACTGACAGTTTGCCACGCTTGCAAGAAGCGGTGGCGCGGATTCAGCGTTTTATTCAAACGCAATCGGTTTAAGCCATAAGGAAAACATCAAAATGAGCAAACAAGCAATCGTGATACAGGCAGCTTTGCCGTTGGAATGTGATGAATTGGTGAAACAGTTACACAATGTTTCACGTGAAACACGAGGCGGTTGGGTTTTTTGGCATGGTACATATGCAGGTATCGACATCATTGTGTCTAAAACACGCATGGGCATGACCAATGCAGCAGCGGCTACGGCCATTGCCATTGAATGTTTCCAGCCCAAAGCCATCATCAATCAAGGCACCAGTGGCGGCCATGATCCGCAATTGAATGTGTTTGACATTGTTTTGGGTGAAAAAGTCGCCAATATCAATACAGTCAAAACGCCTGTGGCGGCTGTGGGCGAGGGCAGCAATGCTTTGACATGGGTAGAAGCGTTTGACATGTTGCCAGAAGACGAAAGCGATCCTGAGCCGATTCGCCAACGCTTTTATGCAGCCGATGCAGGCTTGATGCAGGCTGCGCAAGTTGTGGCAGCACAATACACTGAAGGCAAAGTGGTTGAAGGCGTGATTGGTTCGGCAGATTGCTGGAACAATGAACTCGACCGCATTGCGTTTTTGCGTCAGCAATACGGAACGAGCGTTGAAGAAATGGAAGCGGCTTCGGTGGCGCAAGTGGCGATTCAATACGGTGTGCCGATGCTGGCCATTCGTGTGGTTTCAAACAATATTACCAACAATGGTCAATACAATCCTGACAGCGGTCGTGCTTGCCAAGCCTTTGTTTTGGAAGTGGTCAAACAATACGCAACAGCATAATGGGTTGAAGCATGATTTTAAGCGTCCTGTAAAAGTTTACAGGACGCTTTTTTATGCTCAGACTTTCTCATCGAGCATGATTGGTGTTATGGTCGTGTTTGTATGTTGATTCAATAGAAGTTTTCTAGAAAATATTAGTCTTGATTGTGATCGGGAGTATGTTGGATGAACAGATTGAATATTTGCTTTGCTGGTTGCTGTTTGTGGGTGCATTCATTTTGTTGGGCAGATGACATTCCAACCTCTATTTATGCCGATTATGTGATGAAACTAGAGGCAGAAGATAAAATTGGTCTGATTACGGCTTATATTGACCGTCCCAGCTGGGAGGCGATTAAAGAGGTGAGTGCGGATTCTACCTTGCAAAGCCAATATTCCTCTTTTGGTTTTGGTCCTAGTCTTGATTTGAGCCCTCAATTGCGTGCTTATGGCTTGGTCGGTTCTGCAACCACTTCGGATAGCCATCGTCAGGATTCTGCTTCTTTGCAAGCTTTGAGTTTGGATAAAGATTCTAGAATGTATGGAATGGGTCTGAGCATGAGCCCGAGTGAACAATGGGTGGTGGATATGCAATATCAAAACACGCAGTTTCAAACCCAAGGAGATGATGGCAAGAGGGTTAATTACTTTAATATAGGTGTTGCTTATCGGTTCTGAATATTTTTAATTCATATCTAAAATGAATGGATTTGAAAATGGCTTTAGATGTGATTGTTAAATCAATAACCAGAGGCATATTTCTAAAAAAATAACCGTTTCAAGATTTTATTGGTGAGCAAATTTTCTAATACAAGCCTTGTCAGTGTTGGATAGATGCGGTTTGTTTGAATCTCCAATCAGATTGTTTGTATCACATAATTTTTAGCACTAAGCGGCAAAGATTATATTCTTTGTGAAAATGCTATGGATGGCTTTATGATGCGCTTTGTTAACTTCTCGTGAGCACAGAATTTGGCAGAATTATCTTCTTTAATTCAATTGATGATGTCTTATTTAAAGGCGTCCTGAAAGGGTGCAGGACGCCTGTTTTTTTATTTACCGATACAAAAACGGCTGAAAATCACGCCCAATAAATCATCGGCGGTAAATTCTCCTGTAATGTCATTCAAGCTGATTTGTGCCAAGCGCAAATGTTCGGCAAACAAATCAATCATTTCACCGCAATCGGCAGCAAATGCCAACTCTTGCTTGGCTTGTTCCAAAGCATGCAAATGGCGGCTTCGTGCCAAAAACAAACCTTCGGCTTCACCTTGCCAGCCAACTTGTTGGAGCAATGCTTGTTTCAAAGCTTGTAAACCTGCGCCTTTTTTGGCTGAAATGGTCATCACATCGTTGGCACGGGCAATGTATTGTTGGGTTTGCAAAACTTCGCTACCCATCAAATCGCTTTTGTTGTGAATTTCCAAACAAGGTAAGTTTTCAGGCAAACTGGCGACAATTTCTTGTGTGCGAGCATTCACACCTTCGCGTGGATCTATCAAAATCAATGCCACATCGGCTTCTTGTACGGCTTTGTGACTGCGTTCGATGCCGATTTTTTCGACCACGTCGTCGGTATCCCGCAAACCTGCGGTATCGATGATGTGCATCGGTACGCCATCTACAGTAATCATTTCACGCACGGTGTCGCGTGTGGTACCAGCAATGTCGGTCACAATCGCCACATCATCGCCTGCCAATGCATTGAGCAAACTGGATTTGCCGACATTGGGTGCACCAACCAATACCACTTGCATACCCTCACGCAAAATGGCGCCTTGTTGTGCTTGTGCCAAAACGCCGTCTAATTGCTCACGGATTTTGCGTAATTTGCCTTTGGCATCTGCCGCTTCTAAGAAGTCAATGTCTTCTTCAGGAAAATCCAAAGTCGCTTCGACCAACATGCGCAAAGTAATCACATCGTCAACCAAAGCGTGAATGTGATTGGAAAAAGCGCCTTTGAGCGAACGCAACGCCATGCGTGCGGCAGATTGGCTGGATGCATCAATCAAATCGGCAACGCTTTCGGCTTGAGCCAAATCGAGTTTATTGTTCAAAAAAGCGCGTTTAGTAAATTCGCCCGGTTCAGCAAGACGTGCGCCCAATTCCAAACAACGTGCGAGCAACATTTGCATCACCACAGGACCACCGTGACCTTGCAATTCAATCACATCTTCACCTGTGAAACTTGCGGGCGCAGCAAAATACAATAACAAGCCGTTGTCCAAAGCTTGACCATCTTCAGACAAAAAGTCGCTGTACAAAGCCATGCGAGGTTTGGGCGTTTTACCGCCAGTGATTTTTTGTGCCAGTGGCATTAGATTTTGACCCGACAAGCGAATCACGCCCACACCGCCTCGACCTGGGGCAGTGGCAATGGCGGCAATGGTAACGGTTTCAGACATGATGTCACTCTATCTTTGCAGCAAAAAGGTGATTGTAACGCAATCGGCGTTTTATCAGGGATTTACGAAATGGCTATCTATAAGAGTGGTGTTTTGTCAGCAATGAACAGTGAATATTCCAAACTGTTGTTGGTGATGGAGAAACATTTTAAAAAAATAATATCAGAACAAATAAGCCGTAGAAAACAGTTGGTATGGTGTTGAGGATTGGAGGATGGATGCATGATGTGTATGGTGAGGCTAAAAATAATTTGTTTTATATCAATCCTCAGACCGATTTAGTCTAATTGAGATTAGATTGTTTGCGTTAGCGCAAAGAGTCATGATGAAGTAAACATTATATTGACACCCGTGGTGAGGCAAACAGTGCTTGATGTTCATCACAGATGGTTGCTAGCGAGGATTTGTATTGTTTGTGGGAGCAAAACAAATCAAAGCCGCCAACCGTTTGACGCACAGTTTGATTCACGCACGATGTGTGTATGAACTTTCTTCATGATGATGTGATTTGAACCCGACTGGTTGAACAGTCGGGTTTTTTTTGTTAAAAAATGTTACAGGACGCTTAAAAGCGTCCTGTAAATGGCAATGCATCGAAATAGTGGTGAGATTAATCGATGTCATCACCTAAAAAACCACCACTTTGACGTTGCCACAAACGGGCATACACGCCACCTTTGGCAAGAAGCTGTTCATGGCTGCCACTTTCGACAATTTGACCACCGTCCAAAACAATCAATCTGTCCATTTGTACAATGGTAGACAAGCGATGCGCGATGGCAATCACAGTTTTGTTGTGCATCAATTGGTAAAGATTTTCCTGAATCGCCGCTTCTACTTCAGAATCGAGCGCACTGGTGGCTTCATCCAATAACAAAATCGGCGCATTTTTCAAAATCACCCGAGCGATGGCAATGCGTTGGCGTTGACCGCCCGAGAGCTTCACACCACGCTCGCCCACATGCGCATCCAAGCCACGTCGACCTTTGGCATCGACCAGATTGTCGAGAAATTCCAAGACTTGTGCTTGCTTCAAAGCGGCCTGTAACTGCGCTTCGCTCGCTTCGGGAAAACCATACAAAATATTGTCCCGCACCGAGCGATGTAACAAAGCCGTATCTTGGCTGACCATGCCGATGTGTTTGCGCAATGAAATTTGCTGTACCGCAGCGATATTCTGACCATCGATTTGAATGCTGCCGCTATCGATGTCATACAAGCGCAACAGCAAATTGACCAAGGTGGATTTACCAGCACCAGATCTGCCAACCAAACCAATTTTTTCGCCGCCTTGTATGTGCAAATTGAATTGTTCTAATAAATTCTTTTGCCCATAACTGAAATCAACATCTTGAAAACGGATGTTCGCTTGTGTCACTTGTAGTGCAGGGGCATGGTCATGGTCGGTGACATGGTGTTCTTTGGCTAAGGTGTTCATGCCATCTTGGATGGTACCCAAGTTTTCAAAAACCATCGCCGATTGCCACATCATCCATTGTGACAAACCATTCAAGCGCAAAGCCATCGCAGTTGCCGCAGCCACAGCACCCACGGTAATCATACCGTCTTGCCACAGCAACACGCACAAAATGCCTGTGAGTAAAATCAGCAACACATTGCCAGCGTGATTGATGGCATCCAGTTGGGTGCCGATACGCATTTGCTTGTGCACCGTGAGCATGAATTCATCCATGGCTTCTTTGGAATAATCCAATTCACGTTCATTGTGTGAGAACAATTTGACCGTCAAAATATTGGAATAAGCATCGGTGATGCGACCTGTCATCAATGAGCGTGCATCGGCTTGGTTGCGAGCGGCTTTGGCCATTTTGGGAATAAAAAATGCCAACATGCAAGTGAAGGTGACAATCCACAATACAAATGGCAATAACAAACGCCAGTCAAATTGCGCCAAAATCACGCCAATAGACAGGAAGTAAATCAGCAAATAGACGGCCATTTCTGCTGCGGTCATGGTCAAGTCACGAATGGCTAAAGCCGTTTGCATCACTTTTGCCGACAAGCGTCCTGCAAATTCATCTTGGTAAAATTTCATCGATTGATTGAGCATCAGGCGGTGAAACTGCCAGCGCAAACGCATGGGCAACACGCCTTGTAAGGTTTGCAAATGCACAGATGAGCCCGTTAACACCCAAAATGGACTGAGTATCAAGATGACTGCCATGCCAAGCAACCACGCTTTTTTCTCTGCCCAAAATTGCGCAGGTGTGAGCGTGTTCATCGCATCGACCAAGCTGCCCATCATTTGAAACAAATAGGCTTCAAACATGCCGACACCTGCGGAAAAGACCATCATGATGCCTATCCAAAAGCCGCAACCTTTTAAGCAAGCCCGCACAAATTGCCACATATTGTCTTGGGATAGTGGTGGTAGGGACTCAGGGTAAAGCGGCAATCGAGTTTCAAACCATCGAAACCATTTTTTCATAAAGACAGCTTTCTTCTAAAATATGACCACAAACAGTTTTGTGATAAATGAGCTTATTATAATGATGGTGGTTCCTGAAACACAAAACAGGCCAGTATAAACTGACCTGTTTCATATAGTGCTTAATTGGGCTTAGGCTTTTTGACGCATATTGTCCAAAGCAAATGCGCCTGCGCCTTTTACGCTGATGTATAAGAAGACGAACGACCATACAATCGCCAACTCACCGCCATTTAAAATAGGCATCAAGAAATTGCCTGCATTCATCACATGACCCATGATATAAGCCACCGCCATGAAGCCTGACAAAACAAAAGCAGTAGGACGGGTGAACAATCCTAATAACAATAACATGCCACCGATGACTTCCAAAATGCCCGCCACGCCAAAAATTGATGCCATAGGAACGTTGGCAAATTTTTCAATATAAGGAAATTGGAACAATTTGGTCGTGCCGTGAAAAATAAACAAATATGCGCTGACGATGCGCAATAATCCCAAAGTAATGGGTTCTAACATTTGGATTTTGGTAGGATTTGACATGATGGCTCTTTGTATGTGATTGATTTTCAAATATGTTGTTGGTTTTGATGCAGATGAGCATTGTAATCATGTCTTATTTAGAAATCGATATGCATTTTGTTATAGAATTGTTTATCAATCGTTAAAGATAGAAACCATGGATTTACTGACCAGTATCAAAGTTTTTCGCCAAGTGGTGATGCGTGGCAGCTTTACCAAAGCTGCGGAAGATTTGAATATTTCGACAGCGATGGCAAGCAAGCATGTCACCAATTTGGAACAACAAGTACAAGCCCGTTTGTTAATGCGCACCAGTCGCCGTTTGCATTTGACTGAAGCTGGGCAATTGTATTTTGATGAATCAGGGCAGGCTTTGGACATCTTGCAACAAGCCAGCACCAATGCCAGCGCTGGTGTCAAACAGCCCAAAGGCGTCCTGAAAGTGACGGCACCGGGTTGGATGGCGATTCCACAATTTGCCGATTGGCTGGCTCAATACCATCGCTTATATCCTGAGGTATTGGTACATTTGAGCTTGGAAAATCGCCGTGTGGATTTGGTGACCGAAGGCTATGATTTGGCTTTGCGAGTGTCGCACGACCCATCACCATCTTTGATTGTCAAACCGATTGACACCATTCAATTTTATTTGGTGGCTGCGCCTGAGTATTTGCAGCGTTATGGGCGTCCTGAAAGCATTGCTGATTTGTCGCAGCACAAAGGCGTGATGCCCACTTATACCAATTTATCGCAAATTGTCATCAATGCTGATAAATCTGCGCCTGTTTTTGACATTCCTGCTTCTATTTTAACCAGTGATACTTTGATGAATTATCGTTTGGCTTTGGCAGGCATGGGCATTGCGTATTTGCCTGAGCCGATTTTGTTGGAAGATTTGGCGGCAGGGCGCTTGGAACGGGTTTTGAGCCATGAGCATTACACGCCTGTGACATTGTATGCAGCTTATATTAATCGCCAATTCTTAAGCGCCAAAGTGCGCACGTTTATTGATTTTTTAGCCGAAAAAATTCAGCACGAGCGGGTTAAATATCCGCAAGCCTAGTCCGAACAGCGTTTGCTTCTTAACTAGGAAGTTTTAATTCTTTTGCAAATGCCTTGCTATCGCCTACAATTTTGGCACAGCTGTTTGATTGACGAATGCATATTCACATAAAGGAAGACACATGTTGGTATTGGTTACAGGAGCATCGGCAGGTTTTGGTGAAGCGACTTGTCGTTTGTTGGTCGCTAAAGGGCATCGCGTCATTGGTGCGGCACGTCGCATGGCGCGTTTGGATGGTTTGAAGCAAGAATTGGGTGACGCATTTTTGCCGTTGCAATTGGATGTCACACAATTGGAGCAAGTAGATGCGGCTTTGGCAGCTTTGCCGCAGGATTGGCAAAATATTGATGTTTTGGTGAACAACGCAGGTTTGGCTTTGGGTTTGGAAAAAGCGCCTCAAGCTGATTTTGCTGATTGGCTCACAATGATTCATACCAATATCATTGGATTGACTTATCTGACTCGCCAAGTATTACCGAGCATGGTCGCACGTGGGCAAGGTCATATTGTCAATTTGGGTTCGATTGCAGGCACGTATCCGTATCCAGGTGGCAATGTATATGGTGCAACCAAGGCTTATGTGAAGCAGTTTAGCTTGAATTTGCGTGCGGATTTGGTGGGAACGCCTGTGCGTGTGACCAATATTGAGCCCGGTTTGTGCGGTGGAACGGAGTTTTCCAATGTGCGCTTCAAAGGCGATGATGAAAAAGCTGCCAGTGTGTATGACAATGTGCAAGCTTTAACCGGTGAAGACATTGCCAATGCCATTGTGTGGGCGTTAGAGCAACCGAAGCATATGAATGTGAACAGCATTGAAATCATGCCTGTGGCGCAAGCATTTGCACCATTGGCAGTGGCACGCGAAGCCTAAATCTTCAAATTACAAGCGTCCTGTAATGATTTACAGGACGCTTTTTGTATGGATTGACGGTGTTTTGATTGGGTTAATATTGTTAAAGAAATGTATTTTGCCAAACTTTATTGAAAAGAAGCATGTCTGCATAAAGCAACGATTGATTGAATGACAAGGAGATTTGGATGAACAAAGATACAATGGCAGGCAAATGGGAACAGCTTAAAGGTAAAGCCAAAGAAAAATGGGGCGACTTGACCGATGATGAATTGTTAGAGGCCAAAGGCAATGCCCAATATTTGGCGGGTAAAGTGCAAGAGAAATACGGTAAAACCAAAGAAGAGGCTGAAAAAGAAGTCAATGATTGGTTTGACAGCAACAAAGATTGAAAGCGCATCAACAAAAAACCGCAGCGATGGGCTGCGGTTTTTTTGATACATTGTTTTATTTGAGCATGTTTTTCAAAGCCAAACGCACGCCTTCGCTGACATCGCAATCGGCAGGCAAGGTTTTGGTCGCTGCATTGGCTTCACGCTCGTTATAGCCCAATGCCAATAAAGTGCTGATGATGTCGTCTTTGGTATCGGTTTTGGGGGTGAATAAACCTTCAGGCATATCAACCGCACCACCAATGTGCAATTTGCCACGCAATTCTAAAGCCAAGCGTTCGGCGGTTTTTTTGCCAATGCCTGGTACAGAACTCAACACTTTGATGTCTTCATCGGCAATCGCCCGAGCCAAATCGTCGCTAGACAAAACCGATAAGATGCCCAAAGCGGTTTTGGCACCGATGCCAGAAACTTTGATGAGCAAGCGAAAGGTTTCACGCTCGGCAGTATTGGCAAAGCCAAACAGTAAATGTGCATCTTCACGCACAATCAATTGTGTGTACAAACGCAGTTTTTCACCCACAGCAGGCAAAGTGTAAAAAGTTTGCATCGAAACATGCACTTCATAACCGACACCATTGACATCCATAATGATGATGGGCGGTTGTTTGTCGATGATATTGCCGGTCAATTGACTGATCATACAGGCTTTCTAAAAAATACAGGACGCTTAAAAATACAGGCTTAACGTGCGGTAAAACGACCGCCTTTGATGCTCAAACCTTGTTGAATTTGTGCTGCCAAATTGTGGTTGCGCAACGCGTGGGTCAGACAAACTGCCAACGCATCTGCCGCATCGGCGGAAGGTGTGCCATTTAATGCCAACATTTGTACCACCATGTGTTGCACTTGTTCTTTGGCGGCTTTGCCTTGTCCGACCACCGCTTGTTTGACTTGCAAAGCGGTGTATTCATGCACAGGTAAAGATTGGTGTACCAATGCAGCAATGCACGCACCGCGCGCCTGACCTAGCATCAATGTCGCTGCGGGATTGACGTTGACAAAGACTTGTTCGATGGCGCTAACAGTCGGTTGATAAGTGTCGATTACTTCGACAATGTGGCGAAACAACACATCAATGCGTTCGGCTAAAGTGGCTTTGGGTGGCGTTTTGATGCAGCCTGAAGCCACATAAACATGTTGGCGACCAACCAAATCAATCACACCAAAGCCCGTAATGCGACTGCCAGGATCGATGCCTAAAATTCGGGTAGGAGTGTTCATGGCGAAGATTGTAGCCCAAATTGTTGGTGACTCAAAAGTGTGGTTTGTCGGTGCTGAGTTTGGAGTTTTGGTTTTAAAGAAGGTAGTGATGAATTGATGGCCACAATATGAAGGTGTTGGTTGATGGAAATGTTGACGCAACTAAGACAATATTTTTTAAAAACAAGCTCATCAATGGCTGTGGAAACGCTTTCAAATTTGATATTGAATCAGCTCATGAAATGATGACAAGCGTCCTGTAAAGGTTTACAGGACGCTTGTTGGCTTGGTGGATGATATTAAATGGTTAATAACGGTATTTTGCCAATTGGGCTTTGATTTGCGGCAATGCTTTTCGTGTGGCATCTTCGCCCAATTTGATGGCATGGTCACGTTGGTTGAAGCCGCCAATGGCACCCAATTGCTGCACTTGTGGACGGATGACGATGTTGGCTTGTTTGAGTTCGCCATTCAAAGCGGAAACGCTCATGATGTTCAAGCTTTGATCCAATTGGGCTAAAAAGCCTGTGGCGCTTTTGGCAGGTTTTTGTGAAATATCGACTGCAATGACAAAATTGGCACCTAAACTTTTTGCAGATTTCACAGGTACCGGTGCGACCAAACCACCATCAACATATTGTTTGCCGCCAATGATGGTCGGTTGGAATACATTGGGAATGCTGACCGATGCACGCACGGCTTGACCCACATTGCCATGGGTGAATGTGACCATTTTACCGCTGCCAAACTCGGTCGCAACTGCGCCAAATTTAATGGGAAACTGTTGTATTGGCTTGTTTTTGACTTTGCCATTGATGAAGTCTTGCAGCTTTTGCCCTTTGATAAAACCACTGGTGGACAAAGTCAAATCGACCAAATTGGTCGAATCCATGATTTGGGCTTCCAATTCTAAGCGATCAGGACTCATGCCTGAAGCGTAAAGACTACCGACCACAGAACCTGCACTGGTACCTGTGACCACATGAATGGGAATATGGTTTTCACGCAAAACTTTAATCACGCCAATATGGGCGAAACCTTTGCTTGCCCCGCCGCCTAAAGCCAAGCCAATGACGGCTTTGGGTTTGGAGTGTGTCACAGATGTTGGTTTGGTTTGGGGTTTGTCTGTGCTGCCGCAAGCACTTAATAATACAGCGAGGCTGCCCAATATCCAATAACGGTTGGCTAACATAAGCGTCCTTAAGCTTTGGGTTTAGATGGGTAAAAATTCACCAAAGATTCGTTTTCAGGCAAAACCAGTTTTTTCACTGCATGACCAAAAATCACTTCTAATGTGATGTTTTTCAATTCGCCATTTTGCAAAGATTGGCTGATGATTTTTTGTGCATTTTCTTGATCATCGTCTGCAATGCCCAAAGCCTGCCACACTTGCAATACTTCCATATCACGCCAAAAGCGTTGTGGATTTTGATAGCTTAAATGGATGCGATCGACATCCATCACCGGGTCGTAAAAACCATGATGGAACAACATATCGCCCAAGTCATGCATGTCCCAAAAACGGTTTTTGGCCACTTGGATGCCATGGATTTGCAATAACATGATGATTTCTTGCAAAGTATCGGGACCAAAATGCGTGAAATACAGCAAGCCATCTTTGCGCAATACATCTGACCAATGTTCAAACAATTTTGTCGGTTCGCTCTCGGCAACAAATGCCAAATTGCTCCACAACACATCAAAACTGGCAGTGGCGCCAATGTCGGTTAAGACGCCTTGGGTTTGGATGGTTTTTTTGCCCATCAATTTTTGCCACATATTGCGTTTGGAAGCGCGTTGCTCGGCGCTCAGCTCCAAATAATCGCTGCGAGCATCAAATTCTTGCAGGCTTGCTTGTGGATAGCGTTGCGACAAAGCGGCATGGCTTAAATCAAAATCTGCACCAAAAATGGCAATGTCTTTGGGTGTGTTTTTCAAGACGTCCAAGCGTTCGTCCATTTGTGTTACCAAACGCTGGTGTACAAACCAATCGTTTTCTTGCCAATCAAGCTTCATGAGTGTTCCAAAATTCTATCAATGCGTTCGCCATCACATCAGGATGGGAAATAAATGGGGCGTGTACGGCTTTGGGGATGTTCAATAATTGTGCATTGGGCAAGTGAGCGGCCAAATATTCGCCCAAGCGCACAGGGGTAATGGTGTCTTTGTCGCCAAAAACACACAAAGTAGGCGTGGTGATGTGAGCCAACAAGCTGCGCGCATCGGCAGCGCTGGCATATTGCTGCGCACTGTGTAAACCCGCAGGCACACCACAAGCGATGGTGGCGGGCAATATGGCTTCAACCGCCGCTTTGCGCTCTGGCGTGTACAAAATTTGCAATTGCAAAAATTGCGTCATGGTTTTGCCATAGTCGGCCTGAAACACAGGAATCATGCCCAGCAGTTTGGATTGAACCAAACCTGCATCATAACCCTCAGTTTGTAACAATTTGGCAAATGTGGCGCACAGGCACAAGGTTTTGACTTTATCAGGATGGCGAGCTGCCAATTGCAGCGCCACTTGTCCGCCCAAAGACCAAGCCACAATGTGATGTGCTTCGTCCATTTGCGCCGCCAATTGGTCGGCAAATACGGCAGCATCAAATTCGGTCTCGTGATGGTCGCCATGACCGGGTAAGTCGGGCGCCCAAATGGAATCTGTGGGTAAATATTGACGGAAATCGTCGTAAACGTGGTGGTTGGCAGCCCAACCATGTAGTAGCAGCACAGGCGAGGTTAAATACATGTGGCAATCTTTTCTGAAATCTTGTGATTCATGGCTTAAGCCATCTCAAGGCTGTTTATTATGCCACGATTCCATCGAGCGTTTGCATTTGTGTGCCGACTGTTTGCCTTTGTTACAGCAGCTTATCATGTCTGAACAAGTGTGTCCTTGGTGTGCGCATTTAAGTGTCGGTGGTGCTATTTGTGGGGAGTGTCAGCAAAACATGCCTTATTTTGATCGTTTGTGGGCGAGTTATCACTTGGCATTTCCACTACATCAAATCATTACCGAATATAAGTTTCACAAGCAATGGTCGTATGCACCGATTTTGGCAGCTTGGATGCAGGAAAATCCGCCCAAATGGCTGTCTGATTTGGCTTTGGATGGTGTGATTGCCATGCCTTTGAGCCGAGGACGTTTGTTTGAGCGTGGTTATAACCAGTCTGAATGGTTATTTCAGTTTCTTAGTACATCATCATTAATATCTTCTCAACATTCAAAAGTCAAAATTAGGCGTCTTTACAGGCCGCCTCAAAGTTCATTACCACTGCAACAACGTTATGAAAATGTAGATGGTGTATTTTCGATTCAGAACGATGTTAATGAACGTCATTTGCTGTTAATTGACGATGTTGTGACCACTTGTGCAACATTAAATGAATTGGCTCGAAAGCTAAAAGGGGCGGGGGCTGCGAGTGTTTCTTGTTGGGTTCTTGCGAAAGCGTAATTGCAAAAAATTTGACCGTGTTTGCGGCTTGCTGCATAGTAGCGATTGTTAAGTAGTTGATTTTAATATTTTATGTAAAAATTTAACTATTTTTTACATTTTTATGTCATAAAAAATGGTGGCTTTGGCGAGGTTAGATAAGGTTTAAAAACGGACTTTAGAACGATTGCCTTTGCGCATATTCAATGCGTGAGACACCAAAAGTACCAAGCTGATGTGATGGCTCAACAATAGGTTGAAATTTGTTCGATGCGAAAGTCCTGTATTGGTATTGCCCCTTATAAACTCAAGAAAGTAGCCCCGGTTTGTCTAGCAAAAATGTTTTTTTCTGTACCATAGCCGCTATTGCAATCAGTAGCACCTTAATGACTCAGGCTCAAGCTGATACAGCGCGTGCACCTGTGGCTAAAGAACCGATTGCAATGTCGACTCAAAAAGCCATGGCGACCCAATTAAAAGTCGCCAATCATGCAGGTCGTACGCACAAACTGGTGCCTGACTCTGTGGTAAAAGCAGAAAAGTTACATGTTAGCGCCAACCGCAGTTATCAAGTCAAAGGCAAACGTTATCAGCCTTTAAATAAAGTATCGCAATTTTCTCAAGAAGGTGGTGCTTCTTGGTATGGCAAGCAATTTCATGGTCGTAAAACCTCTTCAGGTGAACGCTATGACATGCATGAGATGACTGCCGCTCACAAAACTTTGCCGATTCCAAGTTATGCCAAAGTCACCAATGTGAGCAATGGTAAAAGCGTGATTGTGCGTATTAATGACCGTGGTCCATTTCATGGCAATCGCATCATCGACGTTTCTTATGGTGCTGCGCAAAAATTAGGCATGGTCAATTCTGGTACGGCCAAAGTGCGTGTTGAGCAATTGGTACCTGGTCAATTGGCACAAGCGGAAGCGTCTAAAAATACTTATGTGAATTTGCATACTTTTGACCAAGTCAGCGATGCGCAAGCTTATTTGAAGCGCGTGAGCGATTTGGTGAAACAAGGTAGCCATGAACAAAAAGTGATTATGGTGCGTCAAAACGACCAATATGTTGTTCGCATCGGTCCATTTAGCAACAAAGAAAAAGCGGAATCTTTGAAGAAGAATATGCTCACCGCTTTGTAATCTGATTTGAATATTAAAAGCGTCCTGTAAATATTTACAGGACGCTTTTTTATTGTTTAATGAGAATGTGTTCTGACTTTATCTCATCAGCAAAATACCATTTTTTTAGAGATGCAATGACCAAATATGACTCATATTATATGGAAGTTGGTACGCAAATCGATGTTGACGCTTCATTTGTTCCATTCTCATACTCATGAGAAGATAAGTGAAACAGGCAAATTTAAATGTTTGGATGACTGCTACTGGTAAATTGATTGTGAAACCATTGCAGCAGTTGGGTATAGGTTGGCTGTGATTTTTCAGATACCAATGTCAATTGACCTAAGCGTAGATAGATTTTTTTGGCATTGGACAATGTATCTTGTTCAATTTGATTTCTATGAACATACAGAACATCAAGAATAAAGTCGTTTAAAGTTTCGCCATACTCAGCTTGATGGAGCAGGTGACGACAAGCACAATAAGCTTCTTCGGCTAAATGCAGTTTAATGGCATTGCGTGCGACTTCATACCAAATCATATAGCGGTGTATGGGTTCGTTCACAAATAAGGTTTTTTGTGGGTCTGGCGGTGGCAGTGTGGAGGCTTTTTTAGCCACATCAAAGGCCAGTTGATATTGTTGGGTGTTGTTATACAGTTGTGCCAAGAGGGCTAGCGCTTCGGCATGTTTTGGCATTGCGTTATAAGCGTTCCACCAAGCTTCCGCTGTTTTGGCATGCTGATTCATGCGATTGTATTCTGTGCCCAGCGCAATATAACTAAAGCGAACTTCTTCGCCATGAGGTTCGCACAATTGAATATTGCGCTCAAACCATGTGACTGCCAAATCAGGACGATTACAGTCGCGATAAGATTGACCACAATAATAAGAATAGCGGCGTTTAAAAATGATATTGGTTTCGGTTTCAAAGGCAGCAGCCAAAACTTGTGCATCTTTTAAGTATTTGTTTGGGTCTTGGTTGCGTGCGCCAAAGCGTCCTGAAATCACATGATAAGGACCTTCAATATGTTGTTCTTGGTTGGCGTGATCCGTCTTAGGTAAAATCACTTCATGCAATACACCTTTCCAATAAACCGACCCATCATTTTTAGCCAATAAACGCCGTGGATAGCGTGTGGATCTTTGAGCATTGGTGAGGAATAAATTGTAAAAAGTGGTGGTTAAATTTTCAGGCAGCGTGAGTCGACCTTCAAACCGATCATCGGCATCAAAAAAGAACACATAATCGGTTTTGTCTTGCGCGGCTTCTAAAACCAATTGGCGATTGTGACCAAAGTCTTTCCATTCGTGTTGCAACAATTCGCCTGCAATACCACGCTCTTGAAAAAAAGTGCGGATAATGTCCATGGTCGCATCGCTAGAACCTGTATCAGCAATCACCCAGTAATCAATGTGAATATGCTCCACCACATTGGCCAACGTATCGGCAATGATGGCAGCCTCATTTTTCACAATCATATTCAAACAAATGGTACTCATGAATAGCCTTTTTGAAGTCAGTTTGAAGGTTGAGTGCGTTTAACTAGAACATGATACGCAAATACCAGCCGCCCAATCAGGTGGCAATGCGGCATATTGTTCGTATTCAGGTTGCTCATCATACGGTTTGGACATGACTTGGTATAGCTCGTTCATGCTGTCGACATTGCCTTGTTGAGCTTGCTCAATTGCTTGTTGTAATAAATATTGGCGCAAGACATATTTTGGATTGACGGCATTCATTCGCACTGCCCGTTCTTCATCGTTGAGCACTTCTTGTTGTAAACGATGGCGGTAGCGTTGCAACCAATCTGTTAAACCAACGTCGGGCAAAGGCCAAATATGGCGTAATTTTTGAGGAATGGTATTGTCATTGCGTTGGACTTGGCTTAGATAACGAAAGCCCAAACTAAAATCGACTCGTTGCGCTGCCATGGCTTTTAATAAGTCATCTATCAATTCTTGATCGTGTTCATCTTCTATATACAGGCCGAGTTTCGCACGCATTTTTTGCAAATAAGCGTCCTTGTATTGCGCTACAAAACCATTCAAAACGGCAACCAATTCTTCTTCAGTCGCCAAAGGCAAAAAGCAAGACGCCAAACATGACAAATTCCATTGCACAATGGCTGGCTGTGCTTGGTAAGAATAACGTCCATGATGGTCAGAATGATTACATATATAGTGTGGATCAAAACCATCCATAAAACCAAACGGACCATAATCTATGGTTAAGCCTAATATAGACAGATTGTCTGTATTCAGGACGCCATGACAAAAGCCCACTGCTTGCCACGAAGCGACCAAATCGGCTGTGCGTTGGCTAATGGTTGCAAACAATTGCAAATAAGGATTGTCGGCCTGTAAACATTCTGGATACAAATGATCCAAAACCCAATCGGCTAAAACCTGTACATCGTGATTCAAACCTTTGTGATACCAATGTTCAAAATGACCAAAGCGTAAAAATGAAGGCGAAACTCGAGTGACCACTGCTGCCGTTTCGGCTTGTTCGCGGTAAACCACATCATTAGATGCTGTTAAAGCCAAGGCTCGTGTCGTTGGAATGCCCAAAGCATGCATGTATTCTGAACACAAATATTCGCGTATGGACGAACGCAATACCGCTCGGCCATCAGCACGGCGTGAATAAGGTGTTTGACCGCCACCTTTTAATTGGATTTCCCAGTGTTCATGTTGGGACGAAACCACTTCCCCTAGCAACATTGCTCGACCATCACCCAATTGTCCAGCCCAAATACCAAATTGATGACCGCTGTATACAGTGGCAATAGGCTGTTGTGGTGGCGTTAATAAGCTGCCTGAAAAAAGCGCAATCCAATTCTCTAAATGTTGAACCGTAGCTGGTAAATTCAAACTCGTTGCCAACTCTGTATTGTAGGCAAGCAAAGAAGCTTGGTGTAAGGGTTGCACATCTATTGCGCTGTAATGATGTTCAGGCAAAGACAATAATCGAGAAGGCTGAAGAGATGTTGGCATGTGTGGGCATTCTGAAAGTTTTTTGGGCAGTATATACCCAATCAAAAAAATGTATATCGATGCACTCAAGTCTTTAAAACATACTTATTAGTGTGATTGAAGCAATAAAAAAGCAATCCAAGCGTCCTGTAAAGGAGTTGCAGGACGCTTGGATTGCTTTGTTTAGTGATATTTCGGTTATTTTAAAAAATATTTTGATGTGATGTTTGTGGTTTTTTGAAGGTTGTTAAAATAATTTGTAATAAGATTTCCTTTAAATTCAGTGTGATTGTGTTTTTATAGTCATATTTTTACAATTAGGTGTTGACGGGTTTTCGGTGTTTCTGTAATATTCGGTTTCTTCGCTGCTGAGACAGAAACGAAACAGACCAAACGGTCAGCTTCACAAGTTTCACAGCACAGCTCTTTAAAAAACAGATTACCGATAAGTGTGAGTGCGAAGAGCCTCACACTGCTAAAGAAGTAAAGACAAGATATGATTTTTAATCATTTCTCGCTCTTTTTCTTTGAGAAGCAGACCAGAAATTAAATAGTAAGCTTAGAGATTAAACATAAGAGTT
>NZ_KB908025.1 GCF_000382305.1 Vitreoscilla stercoraria DSM 513 | reverse complement strand
TGGCGCGGCGGACGGGACTCGAACCCGCGACCCTCGGCGTGACAGGCCGATACTCTAACCAACTGAGCTACCACCGCTAATTTCTTGGTGGGTGATGACGGAGTCGAACCGCCGACATTCTGCTTGTAAGGCAGACGCTCTACCAACTGAGCTAATCACCCCGAGTTGCTTCATGCAATTCGTTTAGAGGGCGTATTAAAACATAGGAACCGATTTGCCGCAAGCATCAAAACAAAGTATTTTCCAATAGGATTGTTCCATAAAGAAAAAAAAGTTTTGATTTTATCTAAAATCCAATCAACACCGAGTGAACACGCCCCAATTCTATTACAACATGTGTCCCAATTTATCGTGTTTGGTTTGCAAATAAGCTTCGTTTTCACGATTCAAACCCACAATCAATGGCTCACGCGCCACCACATTGATACCAGCGTCCTGTAAAGTTTCTACCTTTTGTGGATTGTTGGTCATTAATGTAATATCGGTAATATGTAAAAAACGCAATATATTGCGAGCCAGCACAAAATTACGGGCATCCACAGGCAAGCCCAAAGCCACATTCGCTTCAACGGTATCCATGCCTTGATCTTGCAATTGATAAGCACGAATTTTATTGATTAAGCCTATGCCGCGACCTTCTTGACGCAAATACACAATACAGCCACGACCTTGGGCTTGTATCGCTTGCATAGCGGCCTGTAATTGTGGACCACAATCACAACGTTGCGAAAACAAAGCATCACCTGTCAAACACTCAGAATGAACACGCGTTAAAACGGGCTCACCATGATTGACATCACCCATGGTCAAAGCCACATGGTCTTGACCACTGATGACTTCTTCAAATCCATGCATTTGAAATTCGCCCCATTCAGTTGGCAAACGACAAGTAGCAACATGACGCACTTCGATATCATTTTGTGGTTGATTGGGTTTGATTTCAGGTTGATAAATCATATTAATCCTCTAAATCTGCGCCCACAGGCGGAAATACATTGTACAAAGCATCAGCTACCGTCAAAGCCGCACCCAACCACCAAGCTTGTGCATTTTCATCAAACGCAGCCACTTCTGGCGAGGTCACATACAAAACACCCAAAACCGCACCACTGGGCGTGGTCAACGGCCACAACATTTGGCTCAAGCCCAAATGGCTCTCTTCAGCACTCATTTCACTGATATTGACCCAGCGCTGAGCATCGTCAATCAACTGACCCCAACCTGTTTGCGCCACACGATGCAGCAAGCATTGCCCATGCTCAGCAGCATTCAAACTTTGTGGCATATTCATGCCATTGTGCCAAAAACGGTTCAAAACCAAACCTTCTACTTCAGGCTGCACCACATACAAAGCTACTTTGGCTGGATAGCGCTGGAAAGTGGAATCCAAAACAGCATATACCGAACGCAAAAAATCGTTGTGAATCCCGGATTGCTCCAAAACAGAAACCGCATCAAAATCATATGTCGTGTCTTGCCATAGGTTTGCTGGCAAATCCTTGACTTCAGCAACGTTGTAAACCGTACCCAAAGTCAAATACGCCACTTGCACCATCTCAATTGGCAATTTGATTCCTTGGGTGCGCAAATAATCTTTGATTAAATTTTGACTCATCACGCCACCTTAAAACTGTTCTTCAGGACGTACAAAACGCCATTGACCTTGCGGTAAATTACCCAATTTGATTTGGCCAATACGAATGCGTTTCAAACCTACCACTCGCAAGCCTACCAATTCACACATGCGGCGAATTTGGCGTTTTTTACCTTGGCGCAAAATAAAGCGCAATTGGTCTTCGTTTTGCCATGTCACACGTGCAGGTTTTAACGCCTCGCCATCCAAACTCAAACCATGATTGAGCAAAGCCAAACCATTAGGCTGAATTTGACCGCGCACACGCACCAAATACTCTTTGTCAGTGCGACTGTCTTCACCAATCAAATGCTTGGCCACACGACCGTCTTGTGTCAACACCAACAAACCCGTTGAATCAATGTCCAAGCGGCCTGCAGGAGCCAAACCTTTGAGCATAAATGGTTTGAACGTGCGGCGACTGGTATCCTCGCTCCAGTGGTTTTGCGCAGTAATCAACTCAATGGCAGCACGGTATTCTTTTTCAGGTGAACCCGATACAAAGCCGACAGGCTTATTGAGCAATATGGTCACACGTTCCGCTTGTGCTTCGTGGGCTTGCTTGGCCAAATCAATGCGATCGGCTTCGGTAACTTTCTGTCCCAATATTGCCACCACACCATTGACCTTCACCAAACCTTGTTCAATATACGTATCTGCTTCACGGCGTGAACACAAACCCAATTGTGCCATGCGTTTGGACAAACGCATCGATTCTAATTCCATCTCTTACTTTCCTCGCCTCACGGCGTTGTCAATGTTTACAGGACGCTTACACCATACTGATGCCAGATATTTCGCGGGCCATTTTGGCTGCGGCATTGTCGGTCATGCCACCGACAAAATCCAACACTTTCATATAGGCTTGATAAACGCTGTCTGTTTCTAAAATAGGGTCTTCTTTTAACAATTCCAAGACCAAAGATTGTCTGTGGCTGACTTTTCTTTCCACCACATAAGCCAATACCGCAGGCAATAACAATTCCAAAATTTGTCCCAAACAAGGAAATGCTGCAATTTCATTCATCAATTTGCTCGGATGTCGGAAAATATACTGGCGTGCTGCTTCTTTGGCCACTTCCAAAGTATCTCGCACCTCATTAGAACAAAATGCCAACAAATCTTTGCCTTGAAATGCGCCTGCTAATAATTCTTGCTGATGCAACATAAAAGTATTGGCAACGTCTTCCACCGCCCGACCCACCGCCACGCCACGCAACATGGCACATTTTTGGCGTGCCGATTGCGCTTGCCAAGTAGATTCAACAAACGTCAATTTCGACAAAATCGCCTCCACTTGCAAATCCGACAGCAAACCAATTTCAACCGCATCTTCCAAATCCAATAAGGCATAACAAATGTCATCTGCCGCTTCCATCAAATACGACAAAGGATGTCGCACCCAACGGTCAGTGTTCACAGATATCAAGCCCAATTCATCCGCCACACGGCGCACATACGGCAACTCAGCTTGATAAACATTGAATTTATGTTGTCCCATATTGGGTTCAGAACTCGTCCAAGGGTATTTGAGCAAAGTTCCTATTGTTGCAGCGGTCAAACGCATGCCGCCACGATGGCGATACATTTCTAAAGCAGAAACTGTGCGCAAACTGTGGGCATTGCCTTCATAAGTTTGTAAATCACAACGCTCGGCAGCACTCAAAAGTGCCAAATAATGCGCATGTTGCGGATTGCGAAACCAATCGCGCAATGCATCTTCACCAGTGTGTCCAAACGGTGGATTGCCCAAATCATGCGCCAAACAAGCGACCTGAACCACGCCACCGATGTCTTGAGGCGTGTAGTTAGCAGGCAAAAACCCACCATGCGCCAGCATCGCTCCGACACGATTGCCGATGCTACGCCCCACACTGGCCACTTCCACGCTGTGAGTCAATCGATTGTGTGTCAAATCGTTTTCCGCAAACGGATGCACTTGGGTTTTGCGACCCAAACGCCGAAATGCACCTGAAAACACCACACGATCGTAATCGATGTGAAAATCTGTGCGCAGCGCATCGATGCCTTCTTGAGTAGAAGGGGTGCGCGTAGGCATCACCTCGCCATCGATTTGCTTAAAACGTTGTGCGCTGAGCAGCTGTTGCCAATTCATTGTCATAAACATTCCTTATTAAAGGGCGCCACATAATAGTACAGGACGCTTTCACCCTTGGCAAAAGCGTCCTGTCAATCAGCTACATCACTTATTTCAATGCATCCAATACTTTTGCTGCAATAACGTCCACTGCCACTGTTTGCGATTCATTGTCGCGACGCGCTTGGTATTCTACCTCGCCCGCTTTCAAACCACGGTCACCAATAACGATGCGATGTGGAATGCCGAGCAATTCAGAATCATTCAACAACACGCCCGCACGCTCATCACGGTCGTCCAGCAACACATCCACGCCCTCAGCTTTCAATTGTGCATACAATGCATCCGCCGCTTCACGTACCGCTTCAGATTTTTTGTAATTCATTGGCACAATCACCGCTTGGAATGGTGCCATTGAATTGGTCCAAATGATGCCACGCTCGTCGTTGTTTTGCTCAATCGCCGCAGCGACAATGCGCGTGATACCAATACCATAACAACCCATTTCCATCACTTGGGATTTACCATTTTGGTCTAAGAAGGTCGCTTTCATCGCTTCTGCATATTTAGTACGCAATTGGAATACATGACCCACTTCAATACCACGTACCAATTTCAACACACCTTGACCATCAGGACTGGCGTCGCCTTCGATGACATTGCGCAAATCCACAAACTCAGGCTCAGCTGCATCACGACCAAAATTAAAGCCTGTGTAGTGGTAGTCGTCTTCGTTCGCACCCACAACAGTATCATTCAACAATTCAATCGCATAATCGGCATACACGCGGCCTGTAAAGCCCACAGGGCCCAAAGAACCACCATTGGCACCAAACGCATCTTTGATGGCTGCAGGCGTTGCCATGGTCAATGGCGATTTCACGCCTGCCAATTTTTCTGCTTTGATGTCATTGAATGCATGGTCGCCACGCAACAACAACAATACCAATGAACCTTCTTCTTCACCTTCTACCACAATCGACTTCACCGTTTTTTCAATCGGTACATTCAAAAACTCAACCAAAGCTTGAATGGTTTTGGTGTTCGGGGTATGGATTTTGGTCAATTCTTGGCTCGCTTGTGCACGTGTGCCTTCTTGACGCAAAGTCGGTGCCAATTCAATATTGGCTGCGTAATCAGAACCTGTGCTGTAAGCAATCACATCTTCGCCACTGGAAGCCAATACTTGAAACTCATGCGAACCTGTGCCACCAATACTGCCTGTGTCCGCTGCCACAGGACGATAATCCAAACCCAAACGGTCAAAAATATTGCAATACGCTTGGTACATCACATTGTAAGTGGCTTTTAATGAATCAAAATCAGCATGGAAAGAATACGCATCTTTCATCACAAATTCACGCGCACGCATCACACCAAAACGCGGACGCACTTCGTCACGGAATTTGATTTGTACTTGGTAAAAGTTTTTTGGCAATTGTTTGTAAGATTTGATTTCGCTGCGCACGGCATCGGTAATCACTTCTTCATGGGTCGGACCCACGCAAAAATCACGACCATGACGGTCTTGCAAACGCAATAATTCTTTGCCGTAAAATTCCCAACGACCAGACTCTTGCCACAATTCAGCAGGTTGTATCGCAGGCATCACCAATTCAATTGAACCCGCTGCATTCATTTCTTCGCGCACAATCGCTTCAACTTTGCGCATTACACGCACGCCCATCGGCATCCATGTATACAAACCTGACGCCACACGCTTAATCAAACCTGCACGCAACATCAGTTGGTGACTCGGCAATTCTGCTTCTGCTGGTGCTTCTTTTAAAGTCGAAATAAAAAATTGACTGGCTTTCATTGTTTTCTTTCTGCACGTTACAGCGTGCTTTACTATCCATCCACCAAGAGTTTTGTTTGTTATCCACCGCTTGACAAATCAGGCTTTATCCAAAATATTCAAAACCTGTCTTACTATGGTCACATGGTAACCACAATTTGTCACACAAGTCTCTTGACATTATTAAGTATTTGATTTTAAACAATATTAAAAAATTGTCTATTATTTAAGCAATCATGCTGCCAAGCTTGATTTTACTGTATTTTTACGCTCTACCCACAACTTATCTACATATTTATCCACAGGCTATGTGGACAATATTTTGGTGAGTTACACCATCGGCGATGATGGTGCTAGGCAATGCCCAATGTGGTCACTACAAACATGCATCGAGCATTTTTACTAAAAATTCATTAATATCTGCTATTTAACTCGGGTAAACACCAAATCCCACACACCATGACCCAAACGTTTGCCACGAGCTTCAAATTTGGTTTCAGGACGGTATTCAGGGGTTGGTGCATAATCCGTGGCAGTGTTTTGCAAAGCATCAATGCCTGACAATACTTCCAACATTTGCACTGCATATTCTTCCCAATCGGTCGCCAAATGAATATAGCCACCGATTTTCAATTTTGGCAACAATTGCATCACAAATGGCGTTTGAATCAAGCGGCGTTTATTGTGGCGTTTTTTATGCCAAGGGTCTGGAAAAAAGACATGGATACCAGCCAAAGAACCATCAGGCAACATATTGTTCACCACTTCAACGGCATCGTAGCGCATCACTTTCAAATTGCTTAATTCGTTTTCTTCAATCAATTTCAACAAATTACCCACACCCGGCGCATGCACATCAATCGCCACAAAGTCTTTTTCAGGCAAAACCTTCGCAATGTGAGCTGTCGCCGTTCCCATACCAAAACCGATTTCAAAGATTTTGTCATTGTCACGACCGAATACGGCGTTCAAATCAATGAATTCAGGCTGGTATTCGATGCCATATTTTGGCAAACCTTCAGACATCGCCGCTTTTTGCGCATCACTCATGTGACCTTGGCGCAAAACATAACTGCGTATGCCACGTTTGTGACTCACTTCATTGTCAATGTCAGAGGTTTGGTATTGTTTTTCAGATTCTTGTTCGCTCATGGGCTGTATCACTGCAATCATTTCAAAGATTGCCATTATACAAAATTTAAACGTCCTGTCGGGCTTACAGGCCGCTTAAATTTCAATTGCGCACACATCTAGTATGACTTTGCCATTGGCACACCATTATTTGAAACATCGCAACACACACCACATCCCATCCCATTTCCCATCAAAATCACCCAATCAGCATTTCAATCACCTGACAACATTCATTTACAGGCCGCTTGTATGCTGTATTTTTGAAAAAATCACTTGCCATAGCAAGCGTTTAAATACCTGACAAATCTCAATCATGACCAAGCACATTTTTTTATTTATCTTACCCAAAAGTTCCTATATGATGGCGCACCTTTTTTAACTCTCTATTTGAAAATCACCCCTCTCATGGAAATTTTAGACCTACCCATCACTTGGAATTTGGAGCAAATCCTTGATGATTTGGCTCAACATGGATTCAGCGTGATTGACAACGCTTATCCAACGACGTTTGCGCATGAAGTTTTGAATGAATGCATGGACAACTTACAAAAATTTCGCAATGCTGGCATACAAAACGGCGTGCAAAGTCACATTCGCAGCGACCACATTTTATGGATTGATACCCAATTGGAAATCGCTCAACAGCACATCCACACCTTAAAAATATTGTCCGATGCATTGAATCGGGCATTTTTTTTGGGCATCAATGACGTTGAAGCGCATTTTGCCTGCTATCACACTGGCGAATTTTACGCCTTACACCGTGACAATCCTCATGGCAAAAATGGTCGTGTCATTTCCACCGTGTATTATTTGCATGAAACATGGGAAGAAGATTGGGGAGGTCAATTGCATTTCAAAGACAAAAATGACGTTTGGCATACTCTCATACCCAAACCCAACCGCATTGCCTTATTCCAAAGTGACTTACTGCACGAGGTTCAATTGGCACAACAACAACGTTTGTCCATCACCGCATGGCTGCGCAACGACCAAACCATTTGGTAACACCATGCCGCCACTCATACCGATGTCGCACAGCGACCTGCATTTTGATGCCAAACATCTTATTTCAATGCCAAAAAGCGTCCTGTAATCGGACGCTTTTTTGATTTTGACTTTGGAGTATTAAGATATTAAAAGGCAATATGTTGACTATATAATGCATTTTGCATTTTTTGCAATTTTAATTGGTCTTCAGTCAAAGCCGAAATCTCATATTCATGCCACGCACCCTCCCATTGAGAAATGCCATTGTAAACATCTTTTTTGGTATGCAAAATTCGATTGGGGTATTGATGAATGTGCTCGCCATTTTTTAAAAAAACAGCCACAAAATCATTCCAATCCTCAGCTGCAAACAAAGTTTGAGCCACAGCTTGTTTGCTTGTATAAGACTCTAACAATACCGCAGGAATGTGGTTGCGTCTGGCCCAAGTCACCAAAGCATGCCCACTATCAGGATAAAAGCGCCAGCAATCGACAGGATAACGGTGTACCACACCATTTGACGGCGCATTCAAATAAAACAAACCGTGTGGCTTTAAAATGCGCATCACCTCTAAAAACACCAACCAAAACATTTCCGAATGTTCAAAACAAGAACTGCTGATGACGATATCCGCCATTTCATCTTCAAAAGGCAAACTATAAGGATCATCTAATACCACATCCACACCCTTGCCTGCGACAAAATCCACGCCCACATATTCAAAATCCATAGGCACATGAGTTTTAAGAGAGCCATTGACATCTTGCGAGCCAATTTCAACCACTCTTTTAATTTGCCCATCAAATGAAGCGGCGTAGGTTTTAAAAAAAATCTCTGCGTTTTGCATGGCTGTTGGGTGCATGGTTTCATCCTTTTTATCAAATATCATATGCCATTGACAAAAAAAAATCCCATTCATTCCAATCAAATATCATAAAATTAAACAATGTATTTAAAAAATCAGCATAACAATGACAATGACAAGCGTCCTGTAAAATATTACAGGACGCTTGTCATTGTCATATTTAACAATTGGGTAATTGCCTTTCCAACCAGTTTTCCATTTCTTCTTGATTCATTTGGGCAACATCACCGCCACAAATGACCACCAAATCACCTAAATCATATTCGTCGTCATACTCATCTTCATACTCAAAGTCATTCAATTGCACCCCATCCATTTCAGGCTCCTTTTCAATGTTGGCGACAACCACACCTTGATTTGACAAACCATAATGACATTTAAATTAAAAAACTGGTTCAAGATTACAGGACGCATTTGTAATATTTATTGAGATAGCTCAAATAAATATCCATATGCGATTGAAATTAAAAGATTTAAATCAAATTTAAAAATCATTAAATCCAATTAAAAAAGCGTCCTGTAAACATTTACAGGACGCTTTAAATATCCAATTTAATTAAAAATTAAATTAGTTTTTCTCTTGATCAACCAATTTGTTTTTAGCAATCCAAGGCATCATGTCGCGCAATTGTTTGCCGACGATTTCAATTTGGTGTTCTGCGTTCATGCGACGACGAGCGGTCATTGAAGGGTAGTTCAATTGGCCTTCGTTGATGAACATTTTCGCGTATTCACCAGACTGAATGCGGTACAAAGCTTTTTTCATCGCAGCTTTGGTTTCAGAAGTCACCACTTCCACGCCAGTTACGTATTCGCCATACTCAGCATTGTTAGAAATTGAGTAGTTCATGTTCGCGATACCACCTTCGTACATCAAATCTACAATCAATTTCAATTCGTGCAAGCACTCAAAGTAAGCCATTTCAGGTGCGTAGCCCGCTTCAACCAAAGTTTCGAAGCCACATTTCACCAATTCAACCGCGCCACCACACAATACCGCTTGTTCACCGAACAAGTCAGTTTCGGTTTCTTCACGGAAATTGGTTTCAATCACGCCGCCTTTGGTGCCGCCGTTAGCCGCTGCGTAAGACAAAGCGATGTCACGAGCGCGACCGGTGTTGTCTTGGTAAACCGCGATCAAAGATGGTACACCGCCGCCTTTCAAGTATTCGCTGCGAACAGTGTGGCCTGGGCCTTTAGGCGCAACCATGATCACGTCAACATTTTTAGGTGGCACGATTTGGTTGTAATGAATGTTAAAGCCATGAGCGAAAGCCAATGCAGCGCCTTCTTTCAAGTTAGGTGCGATAGCATCGCGGTAAACAGCTGGTTGGCTTTCGTCAGGCAACAAAATCATCACCACGTCAGCAGCAGCAGTCGCCTCAGCCACTTCTTTAACATTGTGACCTGCATTTTCAGCTTTTTTCCAAGACACGCCATCTTTGCGCAAACCCACAACCACGTTCACACCTGAATCTTTCAAGTTTTGAGCGTGTGCATGGCCTTGTGAACCGTAACCAATAATCGCAACAGTTTTACCCTTAATCAAAGACAAGTCAGCATCTTTATCGTAAAAAACTTTCATTTTATTTCCTTAAATTCCAAAAATGGTATTGTTAAAGGCGTCCTGTAAGGTTTAAGAACACCTAAGTATCTATGTTTTATGTGTCGCGATTCAGATGCGCAACATTCTTTCACCACGACCGATGCCAGCGGCACCAGTGCGGACGGTTTCCAAAATCAAACTTTTTGGCAAAGCCTGAACAAAAGAATCCAATTTTTCAGTGGTGCCCGTCACTTCGATGGTATAAGTACGCTCACTCACATCCACCACACGGCCGCGGTAAATCTCTGCCAAACGCAAAAATTCATCACGGTCTTTGCCCACAGCACGCACGTTGACCAACATCAATTCACGCTCAACAAAATGCGAATCGTTCAAGTCGATGACTTTGACCACTTCAATCAATTTATTCAATTGTTTGGTGATTTGTTCAATCACTTCTTCATCACCGCGCGTTGAAATCGTCATGCGTGACAAAGTTGGGTCTTCGGTCATCGCCACTGACAAAGAGTCAATGTTGTAACCACGAGCAGAAAACAAACCAATCACACGGCTCATCGCACCTGATTCGTTTTCCATCAAAATCGATAAAATATGTCTCATTATGGCACGCTCCGAGTGTCGTAATCACGATCGTGAACATCGTTCACGTCAGAATCTGCAATGGTTTCACGCATGTGCGGTGGCAGAACCATTTCGTTCAAGCCTTTACCATTGCCCACCATAGGGAAGACGTTTTGTTTTCTATCGGTAATGAAATCCATGAACACCATGCGATCTTTCAATGCCAATGCTTCTTTCAAAGCACCTTCCACATCGCTTGGTTTGTCAATGCGCATGCCCACATGACCATAAGCTTCTGCCAATTTCACAAAATCAGGCAATGAATCCATGTAAGACTCAGAATAACGGTCGTGGTAATAGAATTCTTGCCATTGGCGTACCATGCCCAAATAACCGTTGTTCAAGTTAATCACTTTCACAGGAATACGGTATTGGTAGCAAGTCGACAATTCTTGAATGTTCATCTGAATCGAGCCTTCGCCCGTGATACAGCAAACATCTTGCTCAGGGTTCGCTAATTTGGCACCCATCGCATACGGCAAACCCACGCCCATCGTGCCCAAGCCGCCTGAATTCATCCATTGGCGTGTGCGGGTAAACGGATAATATTGCGCAGCATACATTTGATGCTGACCCACATCGGACGTCACAATCGCTTCATTATTGGTCAAACGTGCCAAAGTGCTCACCACATATTGTGGCAAAATCACATCGTCGCCTTGATCAAAATACAAGCAATCGCGTGAACGCCAAGCCTCAACGGTTTTCCACCATTTTTCCAAAGCCGCGGGTTGCAACATCAATTCTTGCTCTTTCCAAAGCGCAATCATCTCTTGCAATACCAGTTTCACATCGCCCACAATCGGCACGTTCACTTTCACGCGCTTGGCAATGCTCGATGGATCGACGTCTATGTGAATGATTTTTTTAGGTGTGGCCAAAAATTTGCTTGGTACCGAAATCACACGGTCGTCAAATCGCGCACCAATGGCAATCACCACATCGGCTTCTTGCATCGCCAAGTTCGCTTCATAGCGACCATGCATGCCCAACATACCAATGAATTGGCGATCGGTAGAATCGTAAGCGCCCAAACCCATCAAAGTGCCCGTTGTTGGTGCACCCAATAACTTCACAAATTCAGTCAATTCGTTTGAAGCATTGCCCAATACCACGCCACCACCGAAATAAACCAATGGGCGCTTGGCACCTGCCAATACTTGCAAAGCTTTTTTGATTTGACCAGTATGGCCTTTGGTTGCAGGCTGATACGAGCGAATGAACACTTCTTCAGGATAGCTGAATTTTGCCATCGCTTGCGTGATGTCTTTTGGAATATCGACCACAACAGGACCGGGACGACCAGACTCCGCAATATAGAATGCTTTTTTAATGGTTTCTGCCAAATCTGCGATGTCAGTCACCAAAAAATTGTGTTTGACGCAAGGACGGCTCACACCCACCATATCAACTTCTTGGAATGCATCAGAACCAATGGCAGGCGTACCCACTTGACCTGAAAGCACCACCAATGGAATCGAATCGGTATACGCTGTGGCAATACCTGTAATGGCATTGGTTGCACCAGGACCTGAAGTCACTAACGCAACACCAGCTTTGCCTGAGCTACTAGAGCGTGCAAAAGCATCGGCAGCATGTACGGCAGCTTGCTCGTGTCGAACCAAAATATGACGGAATTTATCTTGCTGATAGATGGCATCGTAAATTTCAAGAACTGCGCCACCAGGATAGCCAAAAACGTATTCTACGCCTTCAGCGATGAGAGATTGCACAACAATCTGTGCACCTGATAATTGCATAAACACCTCTTAATAATACGAGTATTCCAAAAGGCATGAACGATTTCATACAAGGCTTGTAAAAAGCACCCAATATTGACGACGATTTTTGGTACGTGACAATACTTAAGTCATGACAATCCATTCACACAATCATTCAAAATAGACGTTGTGGGTTTGAACAACAGAACAGCGCTTAAGATACTGCATCGCAACACGAAAAACAAGGCAACAAAATGTCCAATTACTTCACTTATAAACAAATTATCTTAAATATTGCTTATTAATGTCATAAATTAGAATTTAATTTTCACATACACGGAAATTAATATATTTTAATCTTGTTTTATAAAAAAAATTAATTCATATTAACAATTGTAAATAAAATCAATTACATGCCAATAAAATAAAAGCCTGCTTGCTAATGACATTAGCTTTACAGGCCGCATCCAATCTAATCTATAAAATTGATATGATTCACTATTTTCTAAAATGAAGACCCAGGTTTTTGTAAAAACTCCACCTCTTGCATGCTAGATGGTCGACCTAAAACAAAGTTACGATGAGGAAAACGCCCAAACTCTGCCACAATATCACGGTGTCGCTGCGCAAAATCCAAAGTATTGTCATTGGTATGTTGCTTAAACAATGGTAAAGAAGCGTCCTGTATGATGAGCGATTCAGAATGCATCATCGGTAACAAAGCAAATTGTTTCTCCGTTTCACTCAAATCAGCAAACCCTTCTTGGCGCAACATTTCTTGGCACAAAACCAAAGCCATACCATCTTGATCGAAAGCACGGCAATCTTCACGCCACAAATTGCGGCTGAATTGGTCTAGCACAATGATTTCCGCCAAGCGTCCTTGCAAGCTGTCTCGCCAAGACCACAACTCGCCTGCAGTTGCCGCTTTCCAAGTTTCCCAAAAACGCTCACGAATGTGTTCATCGACATCTGAATCTTTGCTAAAACGCTGCTCAGAACTCAACTCATCCAACCAAAAAGCCAATACTTCCTGTATTGATGCCAATTTCATTGTTCTCTCCTTATTCGTGTCAGATACAACCTGATTGCAGCTTGTGATAAGCTTGCTTGATGCTTATTTTACCCAAAAGGTGACCTCATGACTCAATTTGAAGTGTTAAACCAAGCCAAAACCGAATTAAGCCCAGGTTTTGAAATTCTGCGCGGCTTACCACAACGTGCGTTGCGCCGTATTGGTGCGTGGATTTTCCTAGACCATTTAGGTCCCGTACAAGTCACTCGTGCAGAACAATTGCATGTACACTCCCATCCTCATATTGGCTTGCAGACGTTTACTTGGATGATAGAAGGTGAAATCGAACACAAAGACAGCTTAGGCTACCATCAAACCATTCAAGCAGGTCAAATCAACTTAATGACTGCAGGCAATGGCATTGCCCATACTGAAATAAGCTTGAACCCTACAGGACGCTTGCATTCAGCTCAATTGTGGATAGCCTTGCCTGACAGCCATAAAAACATGCCTGCTGCATTTGAAAACTATCCCAATTTGCTTGCCATAAAAACAGATGAATCCACGCAAACGATTTTGGTGGGCTCATGGCAAGGACAGACCTCTAGCGTCAAAGTTCACACGCCTTTGATCGCAGTAGATATCCTAAGCCAACAAACCCATCAGGTGACTTTGCCTTTGAATCCTGATTTTGAATATGGTTTGATGGCATTAGAAGGCAACTTCAGCATAGAACAAACCGATTGCGATGCGTCAGTCTTGGTTTATTTGCCTAAAGGTCAAACTGAAGTGAATGTTCATTTACCAGCCAATAGCCGAGTATTGCTCATTGGTGGTGAACCGATGCAAGAAGAATTGATTGTATGGTGGAATTTGGTGGCACGTACGCAAGCAGAAATCGAACAAGCACGTGAAGATTGGCAAAATCAAAGCGAACGCTTTGGCAATTTAAGCCTATTAGGTGATGGCTGGTTACAAGCACCGCTCATTAATGGCACCTTAAAAGCCAGCGGACCACGTTCTTAATATTGTTTTTATACCATCTTCATGATTGATGTCATGGAGGTGGTGAAAGCGGATTTTCATTAACATGATGCAACGGCTGTTTTAAAACATCCTCAATACATTACTCAAAACTCCCACCCCAACACATATTATAACGCACCAAATCCAAACATTGAGCCTCATAATCTCCTTCAAAAACCACCGCGCCTTGGTCCATAAAACGCTCTAGCCAACCTGAAGCAGCCCAAGACTCTTTTTGCTCGGGACGCAAATACAGAATTTTGCCATGGCTGCGCATGCGGCCATCTAACATTTGCGACAAATCATGTTCTACTTCTATGACCTCAGGATGGTACAAAGCAAAAGCCAATTTGTGCTTTTTTGCCAATTTTAAAACCTGTGCATTGTCATTTTTTTGAGCGGCAACCACTGCTTCTGCATCAAAAATTTCCACAATGCTATCGTAATTTTTGTATGCCGCTAATTGTATGGAAACATTATTACTTTGAGATTTGGCTTTCAACAAATACATGTCTTTTCACTCCTCATATTTTTGTTTTTATGGTCTATCGAAATAGAATTGATACTGCTTATCTATATTCTCATTGCATGAGAATCTTATTTTTCTCAGATGACTATGACATCAAATTGTTGCTTCATCTTGTATAAAAAATCCCAAAATAAATAACTTCACCAATTAAAACAGCATATTAAATACCTATTATTCATCTATTGGAAAGCATTTAAATCAACAAATGAGCATTTACAATGCCAAAAAACCATCAATACATAAAAAAACGCCCTGTCGCACCGTACAGGACGCTTAGAACACCATTCTAACCCGCGCTACAACACCGACTGCACCCATTGCTCAATTTGTGCAGCACTCATAGCGCCAGAGACACGAGCCACTTCCTTACCCTCGATAAACACCACCATCGTCGGAATGCTGCGGATATGGTAAGGTGCGGCCGCTTGTGGATGCGCCTCGGTATCCAGTTTCGCCAATTGCGCGATACCCAACAAACGGTCTGCCGCCTCTTCAAAAGCAGGTGCCATCGAGCGACATGGCCCACACCACGGTGCCCAAAAATCCACTACCACCGGCAATTGACTGCGCCCAACATGACGCTCAAATGATGCAGCATCCAAAGCAACCGATTTTTCGATTAATAAAACATCTTGGCAATGTCCGCATTTGGCCTCTTGATTTAAGCGCTGCGTGGGCACACGGTTGGTTGAATGGCAATGTGGGCACACCACATGTATGTTCTCGGACATCATTTTTCTCCTTGGCAATTTTCAAACCAATATTATCGTAGTTTTCCCACGCACTGTTTGCCCAAATAAGACTCAAGGCTAATTTGATTTTTATTTTTATTTTTACTAAAAATAAAAATTGTTTCAATTTTTTCACAAAAAAACATTGAAACAAATTGGCTGTTATTTTCAATAAATTCATTCGAAAAATTTCAAACTCATACCCACATCTGATTCCAAAATAATGTTTGATATAACAAAGAAAATTTTTCTATTCAATATTAAAAAAATAATATTTTCATATTTAACATTCAGATATTATTTAACTTTATTAACCATTCCAATTTCAAATTATTTGTAAAAATTCATTGATTTTTCAAATACCATACGCCTATCTTAATGACTTATGCATTTAAAACCAATACCAATCTTTTTTATTCTTTGAAGACCAAAACCATGTCACACAACAACATTTCTTTTTGGGTCAAATCTTTACCAGAACACACTGCATTTAATGCCAATGCCCAAACTTTTGATGCACAAGTGCACCAACATTTTGATGTTGTGATTATTGGTGCTGGTTTCACTGGTTTGTGGTTGGCGTATTATTTAAACCAAGCCCAACCTCATTGGAATATTGCCATTTTTGAAGCCCAACAAGTGGCTTATGGCGCATCTGGACGCAATGGCGGCTGGCTTTCGCCTCACATGCCAGGCATTGTCTCCAAAATGCTCAAGGCAGGTATCAGCCAAGAAAACATCGTGTTTTTCCAACAACAAGTGACCGCCACCATAGCCGAAGTCAGACAAGTTTGCCAAAAAGAAAATATCGATTGTGATTTGCATGAAGGTGGTTTGTTAACGATCGCCATGAACCCTGCACAAGCCACGCGCTTACATAAATTAAAGCAGCACGACCACCAATTTGGCTATCCACAAGACGAAATTGAGTATTTGAATCAAACCCAAGCACAAACGCATTTGAACAGTAACAATGTCAAAGCCGCATTGTTATTCAAACATGGCGCACGCATTCAGCCTGCGAAATTGGCGTTTGGTTTGCGTGATTGTTTGCGCACACGAGGGGTCAAAATTTTTGAAAACAGCCCTGTTACAGCTTTTGGCAAACAACACGTTCAAGTCCAAGGTCAAAAAGTGTCGGCCAATTACGTTGTCAGCTGTACCGAAGGCTACAGCGACGCTTTGCTCAAAAACCGCAAAATCATTCCGGTCAATTCATCCATCATCACCACAGAAGTGTTACCAGAAGCTTTTTGGCAACGCTTTGGCTGGACACAAAAATACCTTTTGAACGACCAATCACACCAATTTTTCTATGCCCAACGCACACGCGATGATCGAATTGTCTTTGGCGGCCGCGGCGCGCCTTATCAATTCAATTCAGTTGATGCAGGCCATGGCCATTTGGACAACGCCACCATCGCTCAATTGCAACACAAATTGGCAGCGGTATTTCCAGAATACCCCATTGCAATTGCGCATGCATGGAAAGGCTCTTTGGGCGTGACACGCGATTGGTGTGCCAGCGTCAGCCTGAGCCCCAACACCCAAGTCGGTCACGTTTATGGCTTTGCAGGCCATGGCGTAGCAGGCACAAATTTGGCCGCTCGCCACATGGCCACCAAAGTTCTGCAGCAACAAAGCGAGCTGGAACGCTTGCCTTGGAACAATTTTCAAAATCCCACATGGGAAACAGAGCCATTTCGTTGGATAGGCATCCACAGCATGTACCGCATGCTCGGTTGGGCCGATCAAATCGAATACCGAAAACAACAACCTCAAACCACCGCATTGGCAAGCATTGCCTACAAAATTTGTGGACTTAACTAAAAACAGCTTCAACCACACACGGAGTTTTTTGATGCATTTGAAACCGATGTTAATCACCATTTGCAGCGCTTTGATTGCTTTGAGCGCTTGTAACAATCCGCCCGCAGAGCCTTCTAGCACACCTATACCAGAAGCCAGCAGCACATCGAGCACCAGCAATAAGACACGCGATTTGACCATCGCTTCTTGGGGTGGCACTTACCAGGATGCTCAGCGTGAAGTCTATTTCAAACCGTTTTCAGAGAAACTGGGCAAATCGGTTTTGGATGAAAACTACGATGGCGGTTATGGTGTGTTACAAGCAAAAGTGCAATCGGGCAACCCAAACTGGGATGTGGTTCAAGTAGAAGGTGCGACTTTGGCATCGGCTTGTGAAGATGGTTTGTTAGAGCCTTTGGATTGGGACAAACTCGGTGGAAAAGACGCTTATTTGCCAACTGCAGTAAACGATTGTGGCGTGGGCGCCATTGTTGTGTCTTCAGTCATTGCTTACGATGGCAACAAAATTCAAAGTGGCCCGACTTCTTGGGCGGACTTTTGGGATGTGAAGAAATTCCCAGGCAAACGCTCACTGCGCAAAACCCCTACTTACACGTTGGAATTTGCTTTGATGGCTGACGGCGTACCACAAGACAAAGTGTATGAGGTTTTGGCAAGCGAAGAAGGCGTAGCACGGGCATTCAAAAAGTTGGATGAAATCAAACCGCATGTGCTGTGGTGGGAATCTGGCGCACAACCTTTGCAATTATTGGCCTCAGGCGAAGTCTCTATGGCATCGGTTTACAATGGTCGTGTCGCCGGCTTGAACCGCACAGAAGGCACCAATTTCAAAATCGTTTGGCCAGGCAGCATGTACTCGATTGACAGCTGGGCGATTTTAAAAGGTGCGGCAAACAAAGAAGCCGCTATGGATTTCATTTCGTTCGCAAGTTTGCCAGAAAACCAAGTGAAATTACCAGAGTTCATGGCTTATGGCTTACCAAACAAGCAAGCGGCGGCCAACGTACCTGAAAAATATGCAACTGAATTACCAACATTTGCAGCCAATATGGAACAAGCATTGCCATTTAACGCAGCATTTTGGGGTGACCACTCAGAAGAGTTGATTCCACGCTTTAACGCTTGGCTGGCCAAATAATTTAGGTTGAAGAGTTTCGTACCATACAAAACAAGCGCCCTATAAAACTTACAGGGCGCTTGTTGTTTGTTTTCAAAAATCAAAACAAATTAAATGCCGCGCAACAATTCGTTCACGCTGGTTTTGCTGCGAGTTTGTGCATCCACTTTTTTCACAATCACTGCACAATACAAGCTGTGGCTGCCGTCTTTGCTAGGCAAAGAACCAGACACAACCACCGAGCCTGCTGGAATGCGACCGTAAGTGATTTCACCGGTTTCACGATCCAAAATTTTAGTAGATTGACCGATGTAAACGCCCATAGAAATCACAGAACCCGCTTCAACAATCACGCCTTCCACGATTTCAGAACGTGCACCGATAAAGCAATTGTCTTCAATAATGGTAGGGCTCGCTTGCAATGGCTCCAACACGCCACCAATGCCCACGCCGCCTGACAAATGCACGTTTTTACCAATTTGTGCGCAAGAGCCAACAGTCGCCCAAGTGTCTACCATGGTGCCTTCGTCAACGTAGGCGCCAATGTTCACGTAAGACGGCATCAACACCACGTTTTTGCCAATGAATGAACCCGTACGCGCCACCGCACCTGGCACCACACGGAAACCGCCTTGACGGAAATCTTCGTCAGTGTAAGCATCAAAACGGGTTGGCACCTTATCAAAATATTGGTTCACACCATCGTTCAAGACTTTATTGTCGTTCAAGCGGAAAGACAATAAAACCGCTTTTTTAACCCACTCATTCACGACCCAAGCGCCATCAATTTTCTCAGCGCAACGCAATACGCCTGCATTCAATTGAGCGATGACTTCGTCTACCGCTGCTTTCACGTCTGCAGGTGCATTCGCAGGTGTGATATCGGCACGGTTTTCAAAAGCTTGTTCGATGGTGGTTTGTAAATTAGACATGATGCTCCCTAGTTGATTTGATTGACCAACACGCCTGCAACCATTGCTTGGTGCAAATCTTGTTGGCAATAAAGGTTTAAAGCGGCCTGAAAATCAGCAAATGCGATTTCCAAAGCGCCAAATCTGGCCAAATGGTGTGTGTGCATTTGGCAATCGATCAATTCGATGCCGCAAGATTGTAAATACTTTACGGCATGGACAAAAGCGATTTTTGAAGCGTCACCCGTCAAAGCAAACATAGATTCGCCATAAAACACCCGTCCGATTTGAATGCCATACAGTCCGCCCATGAGCTGCCATTGGCTGGCATCTTGTGCAGATTGTTGCCAATATTCAAAGCTATGCGCATGTCCTTGACGGAACATTTGTGTTAATGCCCATTGCAATTCGGCTGTCAACCAAGTGCCGTCTTGTCCTTCTCGTGGCACATTCGCACAAGCGCTTAAAACGGCTTGAAACTGTTGATTGACGGTGACAGCATAGCGACGATTGCGCACGTTTTTGGCCAAAGAGCGACCGATATATAAGTTTTCAGGACGCAAAACCATGCGTGGTGCCAAAGCCCACCAACAAATGGGCTGACCGTCGCTATACCATGGAAAAATGCCGCGTTGATACGCGGCAAGCAAACGCTCTACACTCAAATCGCCACCAATAGCCACCAAACCATCGCGCTGTTGTTGGGCGATGGTCAAATCAGGCCAAGACTGAATGTCGTCGGTTAGGTAAGACAACTGCATGGTTATTTTTTAGCTTTGGCCTGACATTCAGGACACACGCCATACATGTACAAAGAATGGTCAACAATGCGAAAACCATTTTCCAGTGCAATTTGTTCTTGAATCGCTTCAATGCGCTCATCGAAAAACTCAATCACACTGTTACATTTCACACAGACGATGTGATCGTGATGTCCGCCACGATTGAGTTCATACACCGCTTTACCCGTTTCAAAATGATGACGGATTAAAATCTCGGCTTGCTCAAACTGAGTCAACACACGGTAAATGGTCGCCACACCAATGTCGCTGTCGTCTTCCAGCAACAAACGGTAAATGTCTTCAGCACTCAAATGTGCATCTGGATTTTGTTCAAACAAATCCAAAATTTTCAAACGTGGGCCGGTAACTTTCAAACCGCTGTCTTTTAATTGGGCAATGTTGTTATTGTGATCCATGATGATTCCCACTTGATGTCATAAGCCGCTATAATACCTACTTTCTGGATGGTTGCCCACCGCGATTGCAGCGGTAAATCAGCTTCATAGTAGGCCATCTGCACGACCCTCAATCCTGTCACAATCTTTTCATTACTGAACCGAGGTAATCGAGTGAATAAATACATTGTCCTAACTTTAGCCGTAGCTGCCTTGGGTTTGAGCGCTTGTTCTTCTGAGCGTGTTTCCAATTTTCCATCATATAAACTGAAAGTCGAACAAGGCAATGAATTAGACCCACAACGCCTAGCACAATTGCAAGCTGGTATGACACGCGAGCAAGTGCGCTTGTTATTAGGCACGCCTAGCATTCGCTCGGCTTTCCATGCCAACCGTTGGGATTACCAATTTGCTGTCACTCGCAACGGCATTACTCAAGAAAACCACAATTTAACCGTGTATTTTGATGGTGATGTGTTAAGTCGCGCAGAAGGTTCGGCTTTGAACCCTGCCGAAAAAACCGATAAGCCATAAGCGGCCTGTTAGTTTTCACCGCATGTAGATGGCTTGCAATCTTTCTACATGCGGTGCTCATAATTTGTTTGTTAAATTTGTTAGTTAAAAAGAAAAATATGTCTGAATTATTGAATATTGCCATTGTTGGCGCTAACGGTCGTATGGGTCGGGCTTTGGTGCAAGCGATCAACGACCATCCACAATGTCGCCTCTCTGGCGCTTTGGAACACGACCAATCGCCTGCTTTGGGTTTGGATGCTGGGTTCACTTTGGGTTTGGACACAGGTGTGAAAATTTGTGCCGATACCGATGCGGTTTTGGCAGTCAGCGATGTGTTGATTGATTTTAGCCGTCCTGAATCGACTTTAAAATATTTAGATGCTTGTGTGGCACAAAACAAAGCCATGATTATTGGCACTACGGGTTTTGATGACGCAGGCAAAGCCAAAATTGCCGAAGCCGCTGCCAAAATCGGCATTGTGTTTGCCGCCAATTACAGCGTCGGAGTGAATTTAACATTTGCCTTAATCCACAAAGCCGCACAAGTATTGAACGAAGGCTTTGACATTGAAGTCATCGAAGCACACCACCGCCACAAAGTGGATGCCCCTTCTGGCACCGCTTTGCGCATGGGTGAAGTTTTGGCCGATGCCATTGGTCAAGATTTGAAAGATGTGGCTGTGTATGCACGTGAAGGCATTACAGGCGAACGTGAAGCGGGCAAAATCGGTTTTGCCACAGTGCGCGGTGGCGATATCGTCGGCGACCATACCGTCTTGTTTGCAGCCGATGGCGAGCGCGTGGAAGTCACTCACAAAGCTTCTAGCCGCTTGACTTTTGCCAATGGCGCTGTGCGTGCCGCCGCTTGGCTCAAAGACCAACCTAAAGCTTTGTATGACATGCAAGATGTTTTAAACTTGCGCTGGTAAGTTTCAATCGATTGATGATTGTCACTTAGATTACAACAAAAGCCAATCTTGACGATTGGCTTTTAATTTAAAAAACGATTCAAAAATATCAAAAAACAAACCTACATTTTTGAATGAATCAACTCGGCTTTACACAATAACAACATTCCCATAAACAACGGCGGATTACCATTTCTTACAGGACGCTTGTTGGTTGATGCCACAATGTTAGCGATTACGAATTGCTGGGCATATTGCGCAATTTAGGCAAATTCAAACCTTGAAACACAGGATCGTTTTCTGGCAATTCCGATGCACCCATGCGGCGTAAAATAATATTGGTTTTGTTGCGCAAACGCTTGTCTTTGGGATGCTCACTGTAATAACGTGGGCGAGGAATCATTGCCGCCAAACGCGCCGCTTGTTGCTTACTCAAACTGCGGGCTGATTTTTGGAAATGGTATTGTGCCGCCGCCTCTGCGCCAAACACATTCGGTCCCCATTCAATCACATTCAAATATATTTCAAAAATCCGCTCTTTGTCTGTCGTCGCTTCCATCATCAAGGTAATCACAGCTTCTTCAGCTTTGCGAACATACGATTTGCCTTCCCACAAAAACAAATTCTTCGCCAATTGCTGTGAAATGGTTGAACCGCCCGCTTTGATTTCACCTGCTTTTTCATTGCGCTTGATGGCATTTTCGATGCCACGCCAATCAAAGCCATCGTGATTGGAAAATGCTGCATCTTCCGAAGCAATCACCGCTTGTTTCAAATTAACGCTAATTCCATCGTAATTTTTCCAATCATATTGGATATTTTCATTAGGATATTGCGCCGCCCGAGTACGCATAAAACTGGTGGCATCTGGTGCAAACGCACGCCAAAATAAAATGCTGCCATAAGCGTAACATTGGAATACCAATACGACACCTAAAATCAATGCCAATACCATTTTTAAGCTTTTGAACATAAGCTGGCTCTTAATGATTGCAATACTGATTCTGTTTGCGGCTGAAAACCACGCCACCATTGATACGACACCGCAGCTTGACCCACCAACATTCCCAAACCATCCGCAGCTTGCTTGGCGCCACCTTGACGCGCCAAATCCATAAATGCCGTTGGCTTAGCTCCATACACCATGTCATAAGCCAATTGACATTGCTCAAACGCCGCCAAAGCCAAATCAGGGGCTTGGTCAGATAAGCCGCTAGACGTACCATTAATGATGATGTCAAATTGACGCAAAGAAGCGTCCTGTAAACTCAAAGCCTCGATGTCCAAAATGTGTGCCAATTCTTGCGCTTTAGACACTGTTCGATTGGCAACGCTGACTGCTTTGGGATTTCTTTCCAACAAAGGCTGTAAGATGCCACGCACCGCACCACCTGCTCCCACAACCAATACGGACAAGTCTTGCAAAGACACGCCATATTGTTTTTCAATGTCATTCATCAAGCCTAAACCATCGGAATTGTCACCATAAACGCTGCCATCGTCACGCACCACCAATGTATTCACCGCACCTGCCAATTGCGCACGCACGCTCAATTCATCAGCAAATTCACAAGCATCTAATTTGAATGGCACAGTGACATTTGCACCTTGTAAACCAGCCTGTATCTCGGCAGCCACACCTTGGGAAAAACCCTCTATGGGTAACAAAATTTTGTCATAACTGATATGTACTTGCTCTTGCAATGCAAAAGCCAAATGGATTTCAGGTGAACGGCTGTGAGCGATTGGATGGCCAAAAACAGCATAACGTGGTTTTGTTTGCATATTCATAAGTAGGTCAATGATGTAACAAGAAAAGCATATTATGCTTATTTTATCCAATGTGCAAAAAGTTCCTTTTTGAGTATAAATGAAAATGCAAAACTATTTTTATAAAAAACTCAATTATTTGTCCATTATTGTTCATTTATTGTTTATTTTTTTGCATTGCCACATTCTTTTAATAATAGAAATGTGGCACAATCGTTTCACTTGCATTGAACTATCCACTCTTTCTTTCGCATTGCTTTTAAAGGAGCTGCTATGTCTGTCCAAAATGTCTTGGACCTCATTGAACAAAATGATGTCAAGTTCGTTGATTTACGCTTCACCGACACCAAAGGTAAACAACAACACGTGAGTGTGCCTGCACACGTGGTTTTAGAAGATGGCGAAGAATGGTTTGAAAATGGCCAAGCTTTCGACGGCTCATCCATTGGCGGTTGGAAAGGCATTCAAGCTTCAGACATGTTGTTGCGTCCTGATGCCAGCACTGCTTTCATCGATCCATTTTACGACCACCCAACAGTTGTCATCACATGTGACGTGATTGACCCTGCAAATGGTCAAGGTTATGACCGCGACCCACGTTCTATTGCCAAACGTGCTGAAGCTTACTTGAAATCAACAGGTCTTGGCGACACAGCTTTCTTTGGTCCAGAACCTGAATTCTTCATTTTTGACGGTGTTGAATGGGAAACCACCATGCAAGGCACCCGCTTCAAAATCCATTCAGAAGAAGCAGCTTGGTCTAGCGGCGAAAGCTATGATGGTCAAAACACAGGCCACCGTCCTACGGTTAAAGGCGGTTACTTCCCAGTAGCACCTGTGGATTCAGGACAAGACTTGCGCTCTGCGATGTGTTTGACTTTGGAAGCTTTGGGCATTCCTGTAGAAGTGCATCACCACGAAGTGGCGACTGCTGGTCAAATGGAAATCGGTACCAAATTCAGCACTTTGGTTCACCGTGCCGACCAAACCCAAGACATGAAATACGTGATTCAAAACGTGGCGCATAACTTTGGCAAAACAGCAACTTTCATGCCTAAACCGATCATGGGCGACAACGGTTCTGGCATGCACGTTCACCAATCGATTTGGAAAGACGGCCAAAACATGTTCGCAGGCGATGGCTATGCTGGTTTGAGCGATATGGCTTTGTATTACATCGGCGGCATCATCAAACATGCCAAAGCTTTGAATGCCATTACCAATCCGTCAACCAACTCATACCGCCGTTTGGTGCCTCATTTTGAAGCGCCAATCAAATTGGCTTACTCTGCGAAAAACCGCTCTGCGTCTATCCGCATTCCTCACGTTGCCAGCGCCAAAGCTCGCCGTATTGAAGCGCGTTTCCCAGATCCTACCGCTAACCCATACTTGGCATTTGCGGCTTTGTTGATGGCAGGCTTAGATGGTATCCAAAACAAAATCCATCCGGGCGATCCAGCTGACAAAAACTTATACGACTTGCCGCCAGAAGAAGATGCATTGATCCCAACAGTTTGCGCATCTTTGGACGAAGCATTGAATGCATTGAAAGCAGACCACGAGTTCTTGACTCGCGGTGGTGTATTCAGCGCAGATTGGATTGAAAGCTACATCGCCTTCAAAACAGACGACGTACGTCGCATCCAAATGGCACCACATCCACTCGAATTTGAAATGTATTACAGCTTGTAATTCGATACGGTTACCCTTATTTCCAAACCGCCTTGTTGAAAGGCGGTTTTTTAATCCGCTTTATTTTCAAACGATTTCAATCACACAAGCGTCCTGTAAAAGTTTACAGGACGCTTGTCATTATCAATACTTAAGGCATGCCCTGATTTCATTTCACATCCAATGCTGTTGGCAATACTCATGCCCACAACACGCCTTAACCACAAGCGGCGCGAATGATTTTTTTGGTTGCAGGATCAACGACAATTGTCACGCGTTCAGAGCGATAATCTGCTGTGACTGCTTGATTTGGTCCCACTTTGCGCACCGTTTGAGCACGGGTAAATTCTTTAATGCGTGCATCTGGCCAATCATCTTGACCGACCAAGCGCATGGCCAAAGCCGCTTCACATTGTTTGTTCACTTGTGGTGCGGGCTTGGTTTCAGGCTGATTGTTTTGCGCACATGCACCCAAACCCAGTGCCAATAACAATGCCCATCCCATTTTTAATTTCATTTTGAACTCCTTACCATGATGATACGGTGATTGATGGTTTGTTTTTCTTCTAACAACCAGTTATACAGACTCTCAAGCCCATAAATAGTTTATGAACATCCTTGTTTCAAGCGGCCTGTAAATCTCATCTGTGCTGACAAAACAGAGGCTTCATGGCTGTGTTACAATGGCTGCCTTTTTGAAAACGATGTTTAGAGGATTTCGCTCATGGTCAGCGCACAACAAATTGAAACCTTATTACCGCAAACCCAATGTGGTCAGTGCGGTTATCCAGGTTGTGCGCCTTACGCCCAAGCCTTATCTCAACAAGAAGCAACCATCAATTTGTGTCCTCCTGGCGGTCGTACGACGATTGTGGCATTGGCCGAACTTCTGCACACTGCCATACTGGAACCTGCAGACATCGAAAAAACCGATGCACCCAAAGTTTTGGCAGTGATTGATGAAAATATTTGTATCGGCTGTACCGCTTGTATCAAAGCATGTCCTGTGGATGCCATTGTTGGCGCAACCAAATGGATGCACGATGTGATTGCCAACGAATGTACTGGCTGCGGCTTATGCGTACCACCTTGCCCTGTGGATTGTATTGATTTGGTGGCGGTGAACGATGCGTATTTGCCACGCATCACACCCGAACCAAACGGGTCAGCGCAACAAGCGGCAGCACATGCAAAAATCCGTTTTGAAAAACGCAATCAACGCTTGGAAAAATTAGAGGCACGCAAGCAAGCCGAACGTGTTGCCAAACGTGAAGCCATGCTCAAAGCCAAAGCAGATGCTCAAGCAGCGCAAACTCCAAGCCAAACCACACCTATTGCCAAAGCGGCATTCGACCCTTTTGCTCTGATTGCCAAAGCCTCAGCCAATGCCCAAGCACAGAAAAAAGTTCAGGTATACAATCAAGATGAACACGTAGAAACCCAAGTTCAGGCCGCTATGGATGCCGCTGCCATACGCCAAGCCATGCGTGATATTGAGTTTGGCTCAGAAACAGAAAAACAAGCGGCGATTAAATTGCTGCGAGAGCAAAAAAAACGCCGCAAAGCCAACAAAAATTAACTCAATTCATTCAATACTTTTTGGGTAGAACGCTGCCACGCCACAAACATACCAGCGACTGCCCATTCCCCATCATCCTCATCATCGTCATCGTCATCCAAAGCAAAAAATGCCTGCTTCAATTGGTATAACAATTGTTCTAATTTGCTTTGGAACGCAACATTGAGATTTTTCGCCACATCGCTGGTTTGTAACACACGTTCCAAAAGTGCAATGTCTGCCAATTTAATATTGTCTAACAAAGTCACCAATGACACCCAACCATCAACGGTCAACACTTGACCATTTTCATTTTTGGTCAACATGACTTTAAAACCATCCACTTCAAAATCAATGATATTCAAAGCATAGGCTTTAATCAAAATTCGACGTATCGCTTCTGCACTGTATTCTGGATCAATCAACGCATGCTCCATCCAACTGACCAAACGGTGTTCTGAATGAAGCTGAAAAAATGCCCGTTTGATATTGTCATATTCACTCAAGCTGTTTTGATACATACTGGCCAAATGTGTCATGGCCGGCCATGTTTTGACATTCAAATGATAGACACTGATTAAGTCCAAATAGTTGCTTAAAGACTGCGCAGGTTTGACATCTGCCATTGTCAACTGTCCTGCTTTTAACAATTGGTCTAACACAGGCTGAGAGCTGGTATCTTTCACCCATTCTGGTGCAAAAAATTTTGAGTCTTGGTCAAAAACATGTGCTAAATGTGGGGTAAGACTGGGCACGTAACTATGTGGTTGGTTAATGCTGACTACTTTTTGCAGAAATTCAGTAAACTGGTTCATCTTGCGCTGAGGTGTGAGATTGACTGCCGCTGTAATCAACTCACTGGTTTCAGGACGCTTGTTTTTACCTGATAATAAAAAATCCAAATGCTCTGCATAACCATCGGAAATTTTATCCAATGACATACCAAATTCTTTTTGACCCAAATGCTCATTGAAAATATTGAAATTGGCATGTTGTGAGAATTGATCGCGCAATTGGCTTTTGAATTTTTTCACAAAGCTTTTGATTTCAAAAGGTTGTGCAAAAATCTGATCACGCATTTTTTCAATTTCCAAATACACATTCAAAGACACTTGCTGAATATGCGTATCACGTTGATGTGAAACCCACGTGCCTTTGGCTGAAATTTGGTCAATTTGCTGCAAAATTTTGGCATAACGATCGCGTACAGTGACCAAATGATTGAAAATCTCACTGATTTGATCATGCAATTGATCTAGCTTGTCATACAAACGTTCAAACAATCGACGGGCAAACAACAAAGATTGAATGTGAGTTCGGGCGGTAAAAATTGCATACAATTGGTCATCTAATTCGCCCAACTCATTGCGATCGGTACCGAACAAACGAAATAAAGTTTTGTTATCGGCTTTTTCGGTTGCCAAGCGTTGATATTGAGCCATGTGTTTGGCTTCTTTTTGCTCATGCTCTTCGCGCTCTGCTTCTAAAGCCTTGCTTTGGTGTTCCAAATAGTCCATCACAGACAAAACCATAGCAGGCAAATCCGCCAAGCCACGTTCATAATTCCACCACTGCGCAATCAGCGATTTTTCAATATTGCTGACCAATTTAAACGCCAATGCATCCAAGCGGCTTTCGGTCCATTCCAATTCGTAGAAATTGTCTACACCTTTTAAACGGAAACGGTCTTGGTAAAAGTCTTGGTATTTTTTCAACAAAACATCGGAACGTTCAGAAGAAGACACATCGCTCAAAGAGTCTAAACGCTCTTCACGATTGCGCTCCCACTCCATTTCGACCGAAGCCCATTTAGGATGCAATTTCGATTGGTCATTGGTCATCAATTTGTTCAGACGCAAATAATCCGAGTCCAAACACCACTCTCGCATCATGTAATCTAGTTGGCTGACAAACTCTTGTCGGGTTTCGTAATTGTCATCAGCAATAAAACCAATGCCCTCTTGCCAATTGGCAAACAATAAGGCATTCAAAACTTGGACGGTAAACAGCTTTTTATAATACTCGGTTGGATAATCCACCGTAACCGACAAACGCAACATACCAAAACTGACAAAATTGGGTTTTTTCACCCTTTGCCCATTTTCATAATGAGCATATTCGTCTGAAAACAAGCCTTGCCATACCGTATCTTTGACAAAAGATTTGCGTAGCAATAAAGCACTCAAGCCAGAAACATCGTATTGTTCATTGTCTCGCTCCACCAAATAACACGCATTGACCCAATTGCCATCTTCACTCAAAGGCAAAATATTCAATAAATTTTCAGGCAACCAATGGTTATTTAATAAAGCATTGAGCTCCACAAATGTGGCGTACAACGAAGCACTTTCTGTAGGCTCCATCTTGGTCACGCTGAAATTAGGTGGCAACAATACAAATACGCTCAAGCGGCAAAACAAGGAAGGATAATGCTGGCGCAATTGCACCACAACATCACTCAAAATGGCTTTCACCCATTCGTTCGAGACATCCACCAACAAATGTAACGCCAAGCCTTCATCATCGTATTTGCTTTGCAAACGCAAATACGCAGCATGAATTTGATTCAACAATTGTTCTAAAGCGGCTGCCAAATTCAGGCGAATCACACGCCGAGGCAATTTTTCAATGTCTTCTGAATTAGAATCAATCAAAGAGGCCCAAAATACTTGCTCTTCGGCATCCATTTTCAACCAACGATGGTCGCGCAAAAACATCAATGCATCGCGAATGGTAGGTGGCTCAACGGTAATGGATTGAATCTGATAATTCACTTCTACTGTATTTTCAGGCAAATTATCAAACAAATACAATTTTTGCTGTTCCACATCGGTAACGGTTAAAAACTCCGCATGCAGTGACGAACTTTTATCAACCGTACTGCTTTTATACAGTTGATAAAAATCACCCAATGCTTCTTTAGCGGCATCGCCTAGACCAATATAAATATGATTCATTTGTATTCCCTTACAGTCATTGTTCCCTAACGGCTGTGTTTCAATTGTTTTTTGACTTGTGCATACCAATGCCACAATTCATCTTCTGATGCCTGACTCGAAGGGTCATAACGCCAGTGTGTATATTGCTGTAACAATAATTGCCATTGTTCGGTTAGCAATTGGTGTTGTTTGAGCCAATCTTGTAATTCCAACGCTCCGATACGCCATTTGTCTTCATGTTCATCTTCCATGAAATGGTGTTTAATCAATAAAAAACCTGCTTCTAATGGATCAATTTGTTGTCGATATTGTCGTCGCCACCACCAAACAATCGGTCCCAGTGTCAATAATAATACCAACACCCATACCAACAACCCTTTTACCACAGCAAACACGCCACTGCCTAAATTCGAAAACAAGGCTTTTTGATTGTTTGCATCATAATTGACTACCCATTGTTGCCAATAATATTGCGATGTCGCCAACCAACGTTGCAATGGTGCAGGCCAATTGCCTTCAATTTGACTCATATTTTCAGGCAACGCAGCATTGATACCATCGTCAATTCGTGAAGCTGAAACAGAACTGGTAGGATCCACTCTCACCCAAGCTTGCTCTTGTTCTAGCCAAACCTCAGCCCAAGCATGTGCTTCCTTACCCCGCACTTGCCAAAACTGTCCTGTTTCATTAAAACTGCCACCCAAATACCCAGTGACCACACGAGCAGGTATGCCAGCGGCACGCATTAAAATGACAAAGGAAGTAGCATAATGCTCACAAAAACCGACTTTGGTATCAAATAAAAATTGGTCTACTTGTTGACGGTTTTGTTCTAATTTACCCGGACTTAAACTGTATTGAAACTTTTGTTCTTGATAATAACGCAGTGCTTTTTGAATCAATTGCTCATCACTCAAGCCTTGATTTTTCCAACTTTGGGCCAATGCGATGGTTTTTAAATTGGACTGCTCAGGCAACTCTGTCCAACGCTTGATTTGATACGAACTCAAACGTTCACCAATGCGATCGCTCACGACACTTTGCATGCTCACTTGTCGCAATTGCGAATAACGTCTTTTAGCCGTGACCACTTGATTTTCACGTAAAAAAATACTTTCATCCCAAGATACCACTTGCTGTAAAGCTGGAATATGTCCTTGAAAATCATGCAGTGTCATGACATAAGCCACTTTAGCTGGAGCCACATTTTCCAAGAAGGTTTCTTGCGCTAAGGTGCGGCCTGTATTGGCATGCCAAGTATTGCCATCAAAATCATTCATCACCATCGTACGCCAATACATTTGACGCAGTTTTGGGAGAAACGTCTCTTCAAATGTCACATTGAAAGCCAACTCATTGGATTCAATGACCGAAGCCATATCACCCAAAGTCAATTCAGTAGAAAGGCCAGTTTTGGCAGCGGGAGATTGCACTGGCAAACGCCATAATGGCTCCGAAAAACGAGGCATGGTCAAAAACAATACTACCATCAAAGGAATAGACAGCCCTAAACTCAACAAAGTATTGCGCCATGCTTCACGCCACGACAAACCATTGAGCAAACACAAACTGCCAAAAATCATGCTCACAGCACACAAAAGCCACACGCCTATTTGCAAAGTTTGTTGAAACAGCAAGCCGCCCACCACCAAAAACAAACTGGCCACCAATAAAACTTGCCAGTCTCGCGTACTTTGACCTTCAAACGATTTGATCACCACCATCAACAACAGCAACGCCACGCCACCTTGCTGACCAAACAAGGTTTGCAATTGCACATATACCGCCAAACCTGCTGCAATCAATAACACAATATTCAGCCAAGTCGGTATGCCACCAATACCCAAACTGGTCAACACCAAACGAATGCCAAACAACAAGCCAAAAAAGATGCCCACTCCCATAGGCAATTGCAACAACAAAGGAAAAGCAATCCACAACAAAGTGAGTAATGCAGCCACTTGGGCATATTTACTGGTCGGCTGTTGTAACTGCCAATGCGCTAAAATCGCCATTACATCACCGCCAATGCATTCAAACACAAACTGCGCTGCTTGGCTTGTGGCAAGATGGTCAAATGAGGCAATTCTAAGACAAATGGTTTTTGCAATTGATGTTGTTGCAACACTCGATAGCACAACATAGACGCCAATTGATCGGTAGCATGAACATTGGGATAATCTTTATAAGAAATGACATCAGGCAAGCTGGCAGTGGGATATTCAAAATGTTTGCTCAACAATTGACCCGTTTTGGCATATTGCTTCCACGCAATGGTTTGTAAGGAATACCCATCCACAAATTGCTTCAAATACGCCACCTCATCGCCGCCTTGTTGTCTTTGAGTGCCCGCCTCTTCGCTGCTAGGGCGTCCTGTAAGAACAACAGTGTGTTCCATCGGTGCAGGATACACAATGAATGTTTCAGTACATTCACACACCACCGACACTTCTAACAATCCAAATGGCGCCGTACTGATTAATTGCAAATGCGGAATGCTTTGATAACCACGATGCGTGGTCGCGACACTCAAATGTGTTTGACGCAAATGATTGGAATGGGTGTGTAACACATTCAAATCTTCTTTGCTCAAACTTTGTTTGATAGTGTCTTCATTAACCATACGCACAATCAAGCGTCGATTGCGCAAATCCTCGGCAAGCAAATTCACATTCACCACGCCCGACTCGCCCACAAACACTTCATCAGGCAAATCCAAGCGCAAACGCAAGCCCAAAAGTTGGCGTATACTCAATAAAGAAGCCACGCCCATGGCGCTGACTATCCAAAAAGACAAGCCATACGCCAAATTGACCGAGTAATTGAGCGCAGCTAGCCATGTAGCGGCGGCAATCAACCATAAATTGATGCCCAATTGTGTCGGGCGTACAGAAATATGGTGCCAAGAAACAGGTTCTTGTACATCCAAAATGATTTTTTGCCGTTTGATTCTAGGCCACGACCACATGTTGTATGATTTTCTGTAACAATTGATCAACGGTCACATTGCTTTGCAATGAGCGCAAACGGTGATTGGCTACCGATGGAAAAACAGCCTGCACATCTTCTGGAATCACAAATTGACGCGATTGCAAAAACGCCCATGCCTTGGCCGCTGCAATCACCGCCAAACCTGACCGTGGACTCAAGCCCAATACAAAAAGCCCCAATTTGCGGGTTTCTTGAACCAAGCGATATGCATAATCGGCCAAAGCTTCACTCACTTGTACTTGTTGAACTTGCTGCTGCAAAGCTTGCAACTGCTCGCCATTCAAAGCGGCCTGTAACTTAGGTAGCAATTGGCGGCGGTCGCCATGCAAATACAAGTATTTTTCGGCTTGCTCAGCAGGATAGCCCAAAGACACACGCATCATAAATCGGTCTAATTGGCTTTCAGGCAAGGGAAACGTTCCCAATTGTTCGGTTGGATTTTGCGTGGCGATGACCATAAAAGGCTTGGGCAACATATATGTGGTGCCATCTACCGACACTTGCCCCTCTTCCATCGCCTCTAACAAAGCCGATTGCACTTTGGGAGACGCCCGATTGATTTCATCTGCCAATAAAAATTGGTTGAACACAGGACCTTGATGGAATTTGAATTGAGATTCTTGCGGCTGAAACACATTCACACCCAATAAATCCGATGGCAACATGTCATTGGTAAACTGCACACGCTGATAACTCAATCCCAACACATTCGCCAAACCCGTCGCCAATGTGGTTTTACCCACACCGGGTACATCTTCTAACAACAAATGACCACGTGCCAACACACATGTTAAGACCAAATCCAAAGTCGAATTTTTACCCAAAATCAGACTGTTCAATTGTTTTTGTATGGTTTGTAATGCAGGATTCATTCAATCTTGCCTTTTTATCATTGATTTAACATACATATTTGAAAAACATCTCTAAAAATGCGGATGTTTATGTTCACAAGCAGCCATTTTGATTCAACATTTAAACATAAATGCTTTCAGGACGCTTGTAACAAAGGCATTTGTTTTAATATGCGAAAGATATATTGTAATTGTAAACTGGGGATAGACACAGACAAAGATACGCGTCCTTGCTCAATATCGCTTAAATAATTGACCATGGCACCGACCAAATAACTTTTGAACACCGCAACCGTCTTAGGCACATCGGTATTCTTAGGTAAAGCACCAACCACCACGGCTTGTTGCATGATGACTTCAATGCGATCTTCCCAAGAATATCGATAACGGGCGAGCAAAGACACAACTTGAGCATTGTTTTCAGTCATTTCGCATTTTAAATGCACCACTGTACAAAACTGACGCAATAATAAATTTTGTTCTAAGCGCTCAAAAAATCCCACATAATAAGCCTCCAATGCATGCCAATACTCATCCCCTTGCATTTGGCTCAAACAATCATCCAATTCATGCAACTGTGGCATGACGGTTTGGAATACCGCATCAAGAATATCGGCTTTGTTGTTAAAATGCCAATACAACGCACCACGTGTCACCCCTGCTTCACGGGCAATTTGTTCCAAAGTTGCCTTCGCCACGCCCTCTCGATAAAACACCTTACAGGCCGCTTCAATCAATTGCAATTTGGTTTCTGCCGCTGCTTGTTTGCTTCTTCTCATTTTTTTCTCATTCTTCTCAAATAATTAACAATTTAATCATTTGGAACTTTTATACCACAGCCTCACCAAAATCTATACTTGCAAGGCTGACACACCAAAAGTCAAGCTCTGTAAAATGCCCATTGACTGAACATACATCAATGTATGTATAATCGCAAATTGCCATGATATTAACATTTGCTTTGTCTTAGTTCAAAAAGCTGATTGAATTATCCATTTCCAACAAGATTTCTTTTCCATCAAAGGGAACATCACATGTCGTTCGTAAAACCACTGACACATGCTTCCAAACCAAAACGGTTTAAAGCCTGCATTCTTGCTTTGATTGTGACCACAGCATTGGCCGCTTGCGGTGGTGAAAAACAAGGTCCAGGTGGCGCTGCTGGCCAAACGCCACCGCCGCCGACAGTCTCTGTGTTCACAGTTGAACCAGGTACAGTAGCCATTACCAATGAATTGCCAGGTCGCTTGGAAGCCAGTCGCACTGCACAAGTTCGTGCACGCGTTGCAGGCATCGTTTTAAAACGCCTGTTTACTGAAGGCAGTTATGTCAAAGCAGGTCAGCCTTTGTTCCAAATTGACAATGCCCCATATTTGGCACAATTGGACACAGCCAAAGCACAATTGGCCACTGCAGAAGCAAACTTAGCTAAGGCCAATGCCGATGTGGCACGTTATGCACCATTGGTAGCCGAAGGTGCTATCAGCAAACAAGAATACGATGCCGCTATCGCCCAACAGCGTTTGGGACGTGCTCAAGTACAAGCAGCCAAAGCAGCGATTAAAACTGCTCAAATCAATGTAAATTATGCTTATGTGACCGCGCCTATTTCAGGTCATATCAGTAAAGCTTCTGTAACCGAAGGGGCTTTAGTCGGTCAAGGTGATGCCACTATTTTGGCAACCATCCAACAAACATCTGCTTTGTATGTCAATTTAACCCAAGCCACTGGTGACATCATCAAATTGCGCCAAGCCATGGCCAATGGTGAAATTTCTATGATTGATGGCAATCCTGAAGTCACAATTTTATTAGAAGATGGCAGCGAATATCCGCTTAAAGGCCGCTTGCTGTTTACCGATGTGACGGTAGACCAAGATACAGGTCAAATGTCTTTGCGTGCTGAGGTGCCAAACCCTGACAATTTATTATTGCCGGGTATGTATGTGCGTGTGAAAGTACCGCAAGCAGAAATTGCCAACGCCACTTTAGTACCACAACAAGCTGTAACCCGTGGTAGCCAAGCGGATATTGTTTTGATTGCCAATGCCGATGGTTCATTTGCCCCACGCCCTGTCAAAATTTCTCGCTCACAAGGCAGTTATTGGGTAGTGACCGATGGCTTGAAACCAGGCGATAAAATCATTGTCGATGGCATGGCTGTAGTCGGTATGACACAAGCCAAAAAAGTTCAAACCCAACCATGGAAAGATCCAAGCAAAGCAGCTACCGCAACCACCACACCACAAGCTGCCCCAGCTTCTGCTCCTGCACAAAGCTCAGCACCTGTGGCGGCCAGCCAAGCGGCTGCATCATAAAGGACGGTCAACATGTCTAAGTTTTTTATTGACCGTCCCATTTTTGCATGGGTGGTCTCCATTTTTATTGTGCTAGCAGGTCTATTAGGCATACGCAGCCTGCCTGTGGAACAATACCCTCAAGTCACGCCACCAACCATTCAACTGAGTGTGGCGTATGCGGGTGCCGATGCACAAACTTTGCAAGACTCAGTATTGTCTATCATTGAAAGACAAATGAATGGTCTAGAAGGTATGGACTATATGGAATCCTCAGCCACATCAAATGGCACAGGTTCTTTGACCATCACTTTTAAACCTGGCATCGATGAAGACATTGCCCAAGTCAACGTTCAAAACCGTTTGGCACAAGCAGAATCACGTCTACCCGAAGCGGTCAAACAAGTCGGTGTTACCGTCAGCAAATCAACATCTAACTTCTTGATGTTCTTAATGTTGTATGACGAAAGCGGCAAAACCCCCGTGAGCGACACGCTAGACTATATTGCACGTAACGTACAACCTGAATTGCAACGGATTGAAGGTGTCGGCAACGTACAAGTGTTTGGTTCAGAGCGGGCAATGCGTGTTTGGATTGATCCAGCCAAACTTCAAGGCTTAAATCTGTCGATTAACGAAGTCAATGCTGCGATTCGCTCTCAAAATGCCCAAGTAGCACCAGGCACTTTGGGCGATAAACCATCAGGTAACAACCAAACCATCAGTGCCACCATTACTGTTCCAGGTCAATTGAGCACAGTAGAAGCATTTGAAAACATTGTTTTGCGCGCCAACAGCAATGGTTCTACTGTACGCTTGAAAGATGTCGCGAAAGTCGAGTTGGGTCAACAAGACTACAGTACTGAAGCACGATTGAATGGCAAACCTGCGGCAGGTATTGGTATTCAATTATCCCCTTCAGGCAATGCTGTGGCCACATCTGATGCCATCCGTGCCAAAATGGATGAACTGGCGCCATTCTTCCCAGAAGGTGTGCAATGGAAAGTGCCTTACGACAGCTCTTTATTCGTCGGTATCTCGATTGAAAAAGTGATACATACCTTGATTGAAGCCATGATTTTGGTATTCATCGTGATGTTCATTTTCTTACAAAATATCCGCTATACCTTGATTCCGACTCTTGTTGTGCCGATTGCCTTGCTGGGTGCTTTTGCCATCATGCAATATGCTGGCATGTCTATCAACGTTTTAAGCATGTTTGCAATGGTTTTAGTCATTGGTATTGTGGTCGATGATGCCATTGTTGTGGTCGAAAACGTCGAGCGCATCATGGCAGAAGAGCATTTATCACCATTAGATGCCACCAAAAAAGCCATGGGTCAAATCCAAGGCGCAGTGGTAGGTATTACCGTGGTTTTGGTATCGGTATTCATTCCGATGGCATTTTTCACAGGTATTACAGGTAATATTTACCGTCAATTTTCATTGGTGATGGCAGTTTCAATTGTTTTCTCAGCATTCTTAGCTTTGTCTTTGACACCTGCTTTGTGCGCTACTTTATTAAAACCAGTTGACCCAGACCACCATGTTAAAAAAGGCTTTTTTGGCAAATTTTTCAATTGGTTTAACCAAAAATTTGACATCAATGCCAAGCGTTATGAAGGTTTTGTCGGTAAGTTATTGCGCCGTTCAGGCCGCATGTTGGTGATTTATGCCGCTTTAATTGGCGTATCTTTGTTCGTATTAGCACGCATTCCGACTGGTTTCTTACCCACAGAAGACCAAGGCGTGGCTTTGAGTATCATCCAATTGCCACCAGGTGCTACGACTGATCGAACCATGGAAACAGTCAAGACTTACGAAAACTTCGTCATGAATTTACCCGAAGTTGCTGAAACCGTGACAGTGGCAGGCTTTAGCTTTGCAGGTCAAGGTCAGAATATGGGTATGAGTTTCTTGACTTTAACGGACTGGTCCGAGCGTTCAGCGCCAGGCCAAGATGCCAATTCGATTGCAGGCAAAATCACTGGCACTATGATGCAACAAGTCAAAGACGGTGTGGTGATTGCCTTAACCTTGCCTGCCATTCCAGCTTTAGGCACAGGTAACGGTTTTAGCTTCCGTTTACAAGACCGTGGTAGTCATGGTCATTTGGCATTGGTAGAAGCTCGCAACAAATTGTTGATGGCAGCACGTCAAAGCCCTGTTTTCAATCCTCAGTCGCTTCGTGCTGAAGGCTTAGAAGATGCCCCTCAATTGCGTATCGACATCGACCGTGATGCTGCCAATGCTCAAGGTGTGCCTTTTGCCAACATCAATGCTGCTCTTTCAACAGCAATCGGCTCAACGTATGCCAATGACTTCCCTAACCAAGGTCGTATGCAGCGTGTGGTCGTACAAGCCAAACCTGATTCGCGTATGCAGCCTGAAGATATTTTGGCCATCAGTGTCATCAACAACCAAGGTGTTGCCGTACCTTTGTCTACTTTTGCGACTGCCAACTGGATTTCAGGTGCAATGCAAGTGGTGCAATACAATGGTTATCCTGCGATGAAAATCACAGGTGAACCTGCAGTCGGTTACAGTACTGGTGAAGCCATGGCAGAAATGGAACGTTTGGCTTCAGACTTGGGTACTGGTTTCGGTTATGAATGGACGGGTGCTTCTAAAGAAGAAAAAGCAGCAGGTAATCAAGCCGTGTATTTGTATGCTTTCTCTATCTTGGCCATTTTCTTGTGTTTGGCGGCTTTATACGAAAGTTGGAGCATTCCATTGGCTGTCATTTTGGTCGTGCCTTTGGGTTTATTGGGTACTGTTTTGGGTGTTTGGGGTCGTGGTATGACTTCGGCAGGCTCGATTTACTCTTTCAACAACGACGTGTATTTTCAGGTCGCTTTGATTACCGTCATTGGTCTGTCTGCTAAAAATGCCATTTTGATTATTGAGTTTGCCAAAGACTTACAAGCTCAAGGTAAGAGTGCTGCCCAAGCTGCATTGGCAGCCGCCCATTTGCGTTTCCGCCCTATCTTGATGACATCGTTTGCCTTTATCTTGGGTGTGGTACCTTTGTTCTTTGCTTCAGGTGCCAGCTCAGCGAGCCAACGTGCCATCGGTACAGGCGTATTCTGGGGCATGACCATTGGTACAGTTTTGTCAGTTTTATTTGTACCTGTGTTTTATTTGGTAGTGCGCAGTTTGTTCAAGCAATCTAGCCGCCAACAAGAACGCGACATGGCACATGCCAATGCAGCTGGTGTCGATCAAGAGATGTGTGACCATTATGTCAACAAAGTGGAAGCCTCTTTGAGTGAAGAAGATCGCAATGCCTTGAAACAAGAAATCAAAACCGAGTTGTGGGCAGAATACCGTAAAAACAAAGCAAAAGAAAACGAGGACAAACATGACTAATGGTCGCAAAACCATTGGTGCCAAATTGTCTGGTTTGACAATCACCATCGCTGCTGCGATGGTATTGTCAGCTTGTAGCATGGCACCAAAATACCAACAGCCTGAAGTTTTCTCAGAAGACGCACAGTTCCGTTACAACAATACCAACCATGCCCAAATTCGTGCTTATGATTTGGGTTGGCAAGCGTATTTTACCGACCCTCAGCTCAAGCAATTGATTGGCTTGGCTTTGGAAAACAACAAAGATTTGCGTTTGGCAGCTTTGAACGTCGAATCGGTTGAAAAACAATTTCGCATCCAAAATGCAGAGCGTTTTCCTGGTTTGAATGTCAATGGCAGTAAAAGCCGTTCACGTTCTGCTGCCGATTTGCGCGGTCAAAACAGCGATGCCATCAGCCAACAATACAGTGTCGGCTTAGGCGTTGCTTCATTTGAATTAGACTTATGGGGAAAAATCAAAAGCTTGAGCGATTCGGCTTTGAATCAATATTTCTCTAGTCGTGAAGCGCGTGATGCGGCACAAATCAGCTTGGTAGCCACCGTCGCCAAAGCCTATTATGCTGAACGCTTTGCCAATGAAGCCATGAAAGTATCGCAAGGCGTGATGGAAAGCCGCGAGAAAAGTTTGCGTTTGGCATCTTTGCGTTATCAACATGGCGTGTCGTCTAAAATTGACTTGCGCCAAGCCGAAACTTTGGTTGAATCGGCCAAAGCCGATTACCAAGCACAACTGCGCGCACGAGAACAAGCGCGCAATGCTTTGGTGACTTTGGTCGGCGGCAATTACCCTAGTCAGTTGGCAACAGCCAGCAGCTTGACGCAACAATTTGCTTACGACAGCTTGCCTGCGGGTTTGCCTTCGGAAATGTTGCTTTACCGCCCTGATATTCGCCAAGCAGAATACCAATTGAAATCTGCCAATGCCGATATCGGAGCAGCGCGGGCGGCATTTTTCCCATCCATCAGTCTGACAGGCAATATTGGCTCAGGCAGTACGTCTTTGGATGGTTTGTTCACAGGTCCTAACCGAACTTGGTCATTTATGCCGCAAATCAATTGGCCAATTTTCAATTGGGGTGCAACCAAAGCGGGTTTGGATTTGGTGAAAGTGCGCAAAGAAATCAGCATTGTGAATTATGAAAAAGCCGTACAAGATGCATTTCAAGATGTATCGGATGTTTTGGCAGCCAATACGACTTTGAAAGCGCAATATGCCTCTCAAAGCAAAAGCACTACGGCGGAAGTCGATCGCAACCGCTTGATGCAAATGCGTTACAACCAAGGCATTACCGATTCTTTGGCGTTATTGGATTCGCAACGCCAAAGCTATGCAGCACAAATGAGCTTATTGGCTGTGCAACAACAATGGCTCAACAGCCATGTGGACTTGTATCGCACTTTAGGAGGCGGCCTGAAAGCGTATAGCGATGGCCAAGTTCCAACGATACAAAATACACAACCATAATGTTTTTTGCATGACAAATGCCACCTTTTACAAGGTGGCATTTTTTTGAATTTATGCAATAAAAACGCTGATTTAAGCGTCCTGTAACACCATTTTCGCACCTGCTACCGCCGCCAATTGTCCCAATTGTGCTTGGCTTAACACGCCATAACCCAAGCGTGTCACATTCGCCAAAACCGGCAAATGTGTGTATTTGACCGCTTGCGCAATCGCTTCAATGTCTAAACGGTAAGACTGTTTGGATTGAATGTTCAAAGTGCCAGCCTCGCCCAAAATCAATTGGTGATTGCCATGCATCGCCACACGCTCTGCGGCAACCAGCCATTGCTCCAAAGTGTGGTGTTTGTCTTTACACACCACCACAGGTACATTCAAACGACCTATTTCTTGATGCATCACACGACTTTCTAGCCATTCACCACCCACATAAATCATGTCTGCTTGCGCCGCCAACACATCATCCAATTGACGCAAATCACGTACGCGTACCATCACAGGCTTGTACTGCTGATGCCAAGATGCCACTTGCTCTACCAATTGTCGACTCAATTGCGTTTCAGAAATCGTGGTCTGTGCTTGATAAGGACTGTGAGGGATATAAAATGGGTCTAAATATGCCACAGCACTGTTTTCAGGACGCTTGATGTCCAAATTCAACAACTCTTGCCCCAAAAACACACCAAAACTCACATACACACTGTCATTGGGCTGTGCTTCACGGCTGATGATGCGCCAGTCATGGACAATGCGCACCGCACGCTCTACTTGTGGCAATTGCTCTAACACGCGCGCATCCAAAACACGCTCATCGCCCACCGCTCCAATGATCACACGCTCCGCACCCACAGAAATGTGTTCACGCAAACCAGCCTTATGCAAATATTGAACCACTTGCTCAATGGCTTCAGCAGCAGCTTGTGGCTGCATCACAATAATCATATTTTTTCTCTTAAAACGGGAACCTTTATCATAATACCAACAATCAGTTTTTGGATTAAAGATATGCCAATGAACTGAAAAATCACCATGACAAATAAGATATAGTCTACAATCATAAATCCAAATCAAATCATTAAAAATCTATTGGGCTTAATATCCCATGAAAGATTGTTGAATTCAAACCAGTGACAGTCGTCCACCCAACCGTTACATCTCAGGCAACAACCTCTCTACAAAGGAGTTCTTATGAGTTTGAATCAAATCTGCCAAGATATTTATAACGAAGTTCAGGGCACTATTGCCATGGCTGTTGTAGATTTGTCTACAGGCTTGCCATTATCGGTATACCACCAAGTGCCACATTTTGACCAAAGTTATTTGGATGCCGTATCTTCTGCTGCGGTAGACATGTTTCGAGGTAAAACCGTCAAAACCGTTGAAGCCATGTTAAGCGATCAGCGCAAAAAGCCTGCCAACAATGCCATTAAAGAAATCCAAATGACAACGGATGGTACGTTCCATTTCATGGCTATTTTACCTGACAAACCCGATATTCTAGCCATTCTCATCACCACCCAACGCACCAGCTTGGGCATGGGTTGGACAGCATTGCGTCGTGCCATTCCCAATCTCACCGAATTGGCTCCCTAAACGACAGTTTGATTTTTGAACCATGGCGCCATTAAACCCACTCATGTAAAAAGCCCCAATCTTTTGATTGGGGCTTTTTATTATTTGGTGCCGGCACCAAGAGTCGAACTCGGGACCTTTTGATTACAAGTCAACTGCTCTACCAACTGAGCTATACCGGCGTCACTACTGATTTATACCCTGAGTAGTATGGGTTTTTGGTGCCGGCACCAAGAGTCGAACTCGGGACCTTTTGATTACAAGTCAACTGCTCTACCAACTGAGCTATACCGGCGTTACTACTGATTTATACCCTAAGTAGCATGGGTTCTTTTGGTGCCGGCACCAAGAGTCGAACTCGGGACCTTTTGATTACAAGTCAACTGCTCTACCAACTGAGCTATACCGGCAAAAGAGGGTTGAATTATGCAGAATTATTCACACTTTGACAAGCATTGAAACACTTTATTATCGCAACTTTTTTTCAATTTAGTGATTTTAAAAAGAATTTAATTCTCACTTATCTGCTTAAAATAAGGCAAAATGAAGCATCGCTTACAAGGAGTGTCACATGAGTGCATTGTGCAGTGTCGCGGTATTGAGTAAAAATGGACAAAGCCATATTGCCAATCAAATGCAATTGGCCGAACCGATGATGGTGGTGTTTGACAATTATGCCATCACAGAGTGGGAAACCGCCTTGGTCGACCCACGTTTACAAGCTTTGATTTTAGATGCCAACAGCTTGACTTTGGCACAATTACAAAGCTTACAGGACGCTTATTTATCTGAAAATTGGCGCAGCGAGTTGTCCGTATTCTTATGGGACTACCAACAAAAGAAAAACGAACGCTTTCATTTGTGGCCTGTATTGACTTACGCCAAAAATGCCACCGATTTGCTGCTTGCCCAAGTATGCTCGCATTTACAAGCCAAAGCGGCCACACCATTTTTCTCTGCACTGAAATCTTATTTATCCAAACACGCCGACTCATGGCATACCCCCGGTCACTCCAATGGCGATTCTTTACGCCAATCGGCTTGGGGCAGCGATTTTTACCATTTTGTCGGACAATCGATGTGGCAAGCGGATTTGTCAGTTTCGGTTTTGGCATTGGATTCTTTATTGCATCCTGAAGGCGTAATACAAGAAGCGCAAGATTTGGCAGCACAAGCATTTGGTGCCCAACACACTTATTTTGCCACCAATGGCTCATCTACTGCCAACAAAGTGATTTTACAAAGCTTGCTCACACCGGGTAACGTGTTGCTACTCGATCGCAATTGTCACAAATCTGTGCACCATGGCGTGATTTTATCAGGTGCCAAACCGGTCTATTTAGACAGTGCCATCAACAATGCCTTGGGATTGTTTGCTCCAGTGCCATTGCAATCGATTTTACAAGCCATCCAAACACATCCCAATGCCAAAGCTTTGATTTTGACCAGCTCAACTTACGATGGCTTGTGTTACGACTTACAACCCATCATACAGGCCGCTCATGCACGCGGTATCAAAGTCATCATCGATGAAGCTTGGTATGGCTTTGCCCGTTTCCACCCTACTTTTAGACCAACGGCTTTGGAATGTGGTGCCGATTATGTGACCCAATCGACCCATAAAACCATGTCTGCTTTTTCGCAAGCGAGTATGGTACATGTCAATGACCCTGATTTTGACCCACATTTGCTGCGTGAAACCTTCAATATGCACGCCTCAACCAGCCCGCAATACAGCATTTTGGCCAGCCTCGACGTCGCTCGTCAGCAAATGGTGATGGAAGGCTACGGCCTATTATCGCGCGCTTTGCAATTGGTGCAAGTTTTGCACGAACGCATCAATCAAACAGGCGTTTTTCGGGTCTTGCAATTGGAAGATTTGTTGCCTGAATCTTTAACCCAAGACGGCATTCGTCTAGACCCCACCAAAATCACCATTGACACCCGCTTAAGTGGTTACAGTGGCGACCACATACAAGACATTTTGTTTGAGCGTTTTCACATTCAAGTGGAAAAATCCACGTTTGCCACCATCAGTTTATTGGTCACTATCGGCACCACTGCTGAAAAAACCATGCGCCTGATTCATGCTTTGAATACATTGGCACAAGAAGCTCCTAAAAAGAAAAAACTCAAAAAGAAATGGCAAAAATGGGATTTACAAGTGCCGCATTTTTCACAATTGGCATGTTTGCCACGCGATGCGTTTTATTGTGATGGTGAGCGACTCCCCTTAATCAAAGACAAAAAAGCCCACCAACAATTGATAGGCAAAGTCTGTTGCGATCAAATCGTACCTTATCCACCGGGCATTCCCGTGTTGGTGCCAGGACAAATCATTACCGCTGAAATCGTCAAATACTTGGCCAATATTTTAAGCCAAGACAAACCGATTGAAACCCATGGTTTGATTGGTCATGGCAAACATGCGCACATTCGTGTGTTGACCGAAGCAGAACAGCTGGCACTACAAACCTAGTTTCATCTTGTCAATAAATTAAAAGCGTCCTGTAAATATTTACAGGACGCTTTATACTCTTCATTGCGGCTAAACAATCAATAAACCATGAGTCAATTGAATACAGCGCTTACAACATCATACCTCTTGTAAAGCAATCGCTTTGCTTTGCGGCAAACGGCTGCACCACAAAAAGCCCAACGTCAACGCCACCAAGCCATATAACAAACCATTGCTGCCCACAGCACCCATCAACGCATTGCTAAGCAATGGTCCTGCCAAACTGCCTATGCCCCACACGATACCAATAGCGGCATTGGCAGCAATTAAATCCTGTCCTTGAAAATGACCGCCCACACGAATCAAGCCCAAAGTATACAAACCGCCAGCACTCGCACCCATAATGACCAACATCACCCACAACAACCCACTGCCCATCACCCAAGGCAAACACAATAAGCTCACGACAAATACTGCGGCGCTGCCCACATGAACCCGTGCAGCACCCAATTTGTCTGCTAGCCATCCCAACGGCATTTGAAACACCGCATCGCCAATAAACAACACACTCACAGCCAAAACAGCGATTTGCTCACTCAAGCCATATTGCAAGCCATATAGCGGCAGCAAAGCCAACATCGCCGTATCAAAAAAGGCAAACGTAAAAATAGCTAAAATAATCGCAGGCACATACGCAATGACTTTCCATGGCGACAAACTGTGATGAGAATCGGTATCCAAATTCATATCACATTTGGACGGTAACAACAAAGCAAAACCCAGTGCATTGAGCGCAAACGCAATCCAAATAGGCCAAACAGCATTTGAGCCAAACCATGCTAAGATGCTGGGTCCTGCCACTTGGCAAATGGTATACATCGTGGCATAAGCAGCGACCACACGGCCACGCCATCTTGGCGTGGAAATCACATTCACCCACGTCTCACCCAAAACCACCAACAAGCCACAACCAAAACCCATCACAAAGCGCCATGCCAATAACCATGTTAATGAATCGGTAAAACCCAAAGCCAAAATACTGATGGCACTCATGCCTGAGGCACAAAGCAATAAGATTTTGTTAGACACTTTTTTCGCCAAGCGGTGGCTGATTAAAGATGCCAACAACATGCCAATAGCTGGCATCGCCGCAGCAATACCAAGCCAATCAGAGGCCAAGCCTTTTTGATTCAATAACAAAGTCACAAGGGGAATGGTCAAGCCAGTGCTCAAACCAACAATGGACACGCTGGCAAACAATGCCACCATGTCCAAACTGAGCCAAGATTTTTTCAACACAATGAATAGCCGTCAAGTAAACAGTCTTCATTGTCTCACATTGAGTAGATTATTTCAAAATTAACAATAAAAAATAAACAGTTATTGCAAAGTCACATTGGCACTCAAAGTAAAGCGTGGAATCGGCACTTGAAACCGCTCACCGCTGGCAGTTTCAAATTCATAATGTCCAATCATTTCACCCCAAGGCGTGTGCAAACGGGCGCTGCTGGTGTAATCAAATTCGTCGTCTGGCGCCAAAGTCGGTGTTTCACCAACCACACCTTCTCCTTCTATTTCATCGATACGACCCATGGCATCGGTAATGCGCCAAAAACGGCGTTTTAGCGTCACCGTTTCATAGCCTCGATTTTCAATCACAATATGGTATGCAAACACGTATTCATCGTGCACCATGTCACTGTATTCTGGCAAAAAACGTGGTTCCACCACCACCATAATTTCGCTCACCATGTGTTTCATCCTAATATCCACCGTATGATTGCCAAAACCACCAAAGCAAAGCCAGCTGCAATCACATCATCTAACATGATGCCAAACCCACCATGCACTTTGGCATCAAAAAATCGAATGGGCCAAGGCTTGACTGCATCAAAAAAACGAAATAAGGCAAATGCCAAGACCCACCACCAAAAACCTGTGGGTGTCCATGCTAAAACCAACATCATGGCCACAATTTCATCCCAAACAATGCCACCATAATCTTGGGTACCGAGGGCTTTTTCGGTGTAATCACAAATGCCAATACCGACAAAAAACAACAACACCGATAAAATGGTTAAACCCCATGGTCCTAAGCCCAAGACCAATAACAACGCTGCAATAGGTAGAGCAGGCAAGGTACCAAATGTTCCCGGTGCCACAGGCGCCAAGCCTGAGCCAAAACCAAAACCTAAAAAACAAATGGGTTTTTCTAATAACCATGCCAAAGTGGGTTTGATTGGATTATTCAAAATGATCAAACCCCCATTGTTCTAATGTCACTGCTTCACCGTCTGAGTCTAACAACATCAAATCAGTCTGCTCAGTAATGACACCTACCAAAGAAACCGCTGTTTGTGTGGTTTGAGCGGCCTGTAAAATCGCTTGGCGTTGATGCTTCGGTGCAGTAAACACCAATTCATAATCATCTCCACCGGCACACACCCAATGTTGCCATTGTTCGTGGTGTTTTAATGCAGGCAAAGTTGGCAAAGCATCGACATTGATAACGGCTCCGACACCAGAAGCTTTCAAAATGTGCGCCAAATCTTGCGCAAAGCCATCAGAAACATCTTGTGCCGCATGCGCCAAAGACACTAGGTGTTGTCCCAAAGCCACGCGCGGACGCGGACGCAAACGAGCCGCTTCACATTCAGCAAACACATCCATATCCAATTGCACCTCTTGCCAATGATCAAACAAAGCCGCGCAAGCCAACCCTAAGCGTCCTGTAACCCAAATATCATCACCTACTTGCGCCGCATCACGACGCAAGCCCAAGCCTTGAGGCGTTTGTCCCATAATGGTGACATTGAATGCCCACGGCCCTTGCGTGGTATCACCGCCAATGATATTCACACCATATTCGTCTGCCAAAGCAAACAAACTGTCGCAAAAATCTTGCACCCAATCTTCTTGCAATTGCGGCACTGCAACGCTCAGCAAAGCCCATTTAGGCGTTGCGCCCATGGCAGCCATGTCAGACAAATTCACCGCCAAAACTTTGTACGCCAAATCCGCTGCACTGACATCGGTAAAAAAGTGGCGACCGCCAATTAACATGTCACTGCTGATATGAATATCATGGCTCGTATCAGGGCGAATAATGGCGGCATCATCACCAATTCCCAACACCAACTGCCCATCTTGACTTTGACGGTTCACCAAATACTGCTTAATAAAATCAAATTCTTTCATTTGCCACCTAAAATTCTTGCTAACAAACCTGCCACAAAAACAGGAAAGTGCTTGTTTTTAAAAGTATTATATGCCATATAAATGTCAGCTTTGGTAAACATTGTACTGCATTCCCACGCTAAACCTGCAAAAAGGGCTATAATCTCGGCTCCTTTTTGTATGACAAAGCTTGGTAAAGAGACCACCATGAGCGCCATTGACTTAGAAAAAATTTATTCCGGTAAGGTTCGTGACTTATATGCTATCGACGATCAACGTATGTTGATGGTCGCTACAGACCGTTTATCGGCTTTTGATGTGATTTTAGATGACCCAATTCCAACCAAAGGTGAAATTTTGACCCAAATTTCTAATTTTTGGTTTGATTACTTAAAAGACATCATGCCTAACCAATTCATCGGACAAACTGTATACGACGTTTTGCCTGAAGAACAAGCTCGTGTATTGGATAAGCGTGCTGTGGTGGTCAAAAAATTGACCCCTATCAAAATCGAAGCAATTGTACGCGGTTATTTGACAGGCAGCGGCTGGAAAGATTACCAACAAACAGGCAAATTGTGCGGCATCGATTTGCCAGCAGGCTTGCAACAAGCGCAACAATTGCCAGAAGTGGTGTTCACCCCTTCTACCAAAGCGGCGGTAGGCGAACATGACGAAAACATTTCGTTTGACGAAGCTGCACAAATCATTGGTGCAGATTTGGCCAATGAAGTGAAAGAAAAAGCGATTGCCTTGTACAAAAAAGCCGCTGATTATGCAGCCACTCGCGGCATCATCATTTGCGATACCAAATTTGAGTTTGGTACTGATGAAAACGGTACGTTGGTCTTGATGGATGAGGTTTTGACGCCTGATTCTAGCCGTTTTTGGCCAGCAGATGAATATGCAGTTGGCACCAATCCTCCTTCTTTTGACAAACAATTTGTACGCGACTGGTTGGAAGCATCGGGTTGGAACAAACAAGCACCCGCACCACAAGTGCCTGCTGATGTGATTGCCAAAACGGTTGCCAAATACGAAGAAGCTTTGCACTTGTTAACCAAGTAAGCCTTTCGCAGCTCGCATGATTAAGAAGTTACACTCGGGTAAATTTTGGCTCCAATTGGTTTTTTGGTGTAGCCTTGCATGGGTTATTATTATGTCCATCGGTTATGCTATTTCCATTTGGGGCCTCAGCGATGAGCGTATTCGTACCTCTTTGCAAAAAGCCATGCCAACTGGACGTACTGTCCACATTGGCAGCATCAGCAACAAAGGTTGGTTGCCTTACCCGAGCGTGACTTTAAACAACATCAACATTACCTATCCTGATTCTCACAACACGCAACTACACATCAAGCAATTAGATATCCATTTGGCGTGGCGCAGTCTGCTCGGTCACCCTCATATCCAAAGCTTTCATGTATTGCAACCCCAACTGACTTTAACCAGACTGCCTAACAACAGCTGGGACATGGATGATTTTTATCAATCGCCTCAAAGTGCACAAATTTTCAATGATTTGAATATTGTAGATGGCATCTTAAAAGTACAAGAAACAGAACATCAATACCATTTACACAACATCAATGCTTCGGTGCAAGATTGGCAGAACACCAACAGCCAGCTGCATTTAGGGTTTAATTGGAACAGTAACTTGCTCGGAAAACAGCATGTGAATTTGCAAGGACAGTTGCAAAAAACCGCCACAGGTTTCAAAAGCAACAATGTGCGCATTCAATTAGACAACCAATTGCCCCACATTGGAGCAGTGACATGGCTGGCCACAGGTCAGTTTGAACACAAGTGGTTAGAGCACCGCAATGAGTTCCAAAACATCCAAATCAAAGGTCAAGATGCCAACAATACTTTCACGGCACAATTGAGCATACCACAAGCCTATTGGCAAAAAATTTGGTATGTCAATCAGACCAACGGCGTATTACAATGGCAACAAAGTCACAATACCTTGGCCACTGCGACCATCAAACTCAACCCCACGGAGTTGAGCAGCCGTCACTTTAAAAACGATGGCAGTAGCATCGACATTTTGCTCAAGCATGCAGAAGACACTTTTTCTATCAAAGCAGCGGGGCACATAAGTGCGCACAACAGCGGCGCATTTAGTCTAGACAATTGGCATATCAGCAGTCGCCAATCCGATGCCAATTTGACCAATAGTGGTTTGTTCCGCACAGAAGGCCTGCTCAATGTTTCAGGCAATATCCATGATCAATGGCAATTGCAATGGAAAGGTCAAATGGACAATGATGCAGTGCAAATTGATTTGCTTGGAGAGTCACCTGAAAAATGGCAATTAAATGTACTTGCCCAACAATTGGAATTAGATCGTTACCAAGATTGGTTCGATACCCGCTCTGATTTTAATTTAATAGACAATCCAAGCAAAAGCCTCCAAAAAATGGAGCAGCAAGTACAACAATGGGTACAAACTTGGGCAAACTTACCCGAGCAATGGCAGCTTAATGGCAACCTAGACATTGCCAATTTGCGCAGCAACCAAATGCAATTAAGCAATGTTACCGCCAAACTGGCTTTGAATCGAGATTTATTGTCCCTCACCCAAGTACAAGCTAATGCTTATGGTGGTCACTTAAATGCGTCTTTACTGATTCCACGTGATGTCAAAACACCTAATCAATTGCAAATGGATGTGCAACAAATGCAAATCCAACCATGGTTGCAACATTGGCGCGATTATTCTCGTTTAAGCGGCACAGGCAATTTAAGCGTCAATCTGCAAACCAGCGGGGCACATTGGGATGACATACAAAGCCAGCTCAATGGTGATTTACGCTTTGATATCAAAGATGGTATGTTTCAAGGCATCGCATTGGACAATTTTTTACAGGTCGATGGCAATCCAAACATGCAATTGACTTTAGACGATCAAGCGCACACCACATTTGACGTATTCAAATCTCAAAGCTTGATTGCCGACGGCGTGTTTTATACCAAAACGGTGGATTTAAATCTACCTATGGGTTTGCAGCTACAAGGTAGCGGCAAATACCATTTGCCTAATAATAAATTGGATTACCAGCTCAAACTAGGTCAAGATGTATTGGGCAGCAAATTACCAGTGCGCATCAGCGGACCAATTCAACAGCCTAATTTTGCTTTGGACTATCAAGGTTTGACTCAAGGCTTGACCAACTCCACAGACAAATCCAATGCAGTGCGCAATGCACTACGCAAGCAATGGCAATTGTGGCAAATGCCGGAATTCAAGCTCCCTGAAAAACCATGAGCCGTCCTGTCATCAAAACATGGCTCACGCCACCACCTGCGAACCCCGTTAAACATGTCATCATTATTGGCGCAGGCATTGCAGGTGCAAGTACGGCATATGCTTTGGCAAAACGTGGCATTGAGGTCACGGTATTAGATGCAGCCGAAGCCGCCAGCGGTGCTTCGGGCAACCATCAAGGCTTACTGTATGCCAAAATCACTGCAGCTGATACGGCTCAAAATCAATTGTTGCGTTTGGCTTTCCCCTTTGCCTTGTCACACTTACAGCATCATTTTCCTGATAAAGCTTTTTGGGATGATTGTGGTTTATTCCAATGGGCTTTCGATGACAAAGAATATCAGCACCAGCAAAAATTGCTGCAAAGCCATTACATCGCCATAGAGAATTGGCAAAACTGTACCGCTCAGCGCTCATCTATATGGCAAGAGCAACAAGGCTTGTGGTGGCCACAGGGCGCTTGGGTCAGCCCGCCTTTGTGGGTGCAAGCCTTATTACAACACCCCAATATTCATGTTCACACCCATCAAAAAGTCCATCATTTTGATTGGCAACACCCGCAATGGCAAGTGCATACAAACAACGACTGTTTTCAAGCCTCCCATTTAATCATTTGCTCTGGCAACCACAGCGATGTCTTTACCCAAACCCAATGTTTAAACTTACGCCGCATTCGTGGGCAAGTGGCTTATGCAGACAGCCACGCGGCTATTCACATTCCTCACGCCATCACAGGCCAACATTATTTGACCCCTGCTTTTCAAAATCGCCATACTTTTGGTGCCAGTTTTGTCTTCAATGACGAAGATATTCAGTTTCGTGTGGCAGAACACCAACACAATTTGAATGGTTTGCAACAATTGTCACCGCAGCTAGCCGATGTTTGTGCAACGCAACAAATACAAGGGCGCGCTTCAATTAGAGCAGACAGCATAGACCATTTACCCATTTTGGGTCCGCTAGGCGATGCCAGAGCCATGCAACACACTTATGCAAAACTTTCTCAAGATAAGCACTACTTGATTGAAGCAAAATGCCCATATTATCCCAATTTATGGATAAATACTGCTCACGGTACCCGTGGCATGGTGACTGCTCCTATCTGTGCGGAAAGCTTGGCTCGACGTTTGTGTCAAGAAACCGATATTTTACCTCAGCCTTTACAGGACGCTTTACACCCTAATCGTTTGCCCATCCGCCAACTGATTTACGGTCAATCCGCATTTTAAAGCTCTTTCAGCTTTACAAACGGCAAGGTATGATGAAATTTCATTGATTACGCCAGATTGATTGATTCATGCCAAGTACGCATCTCCATGTACAAAACACTGTTGCTCAGCAAATAACCGATGCCGATACCATCAATAGACGCATCGAGCAGGTGTTTTTACGATCCTCTAGTGCGGCTTTGGCATACGATAATGACATTACTTGCTTATTAGACAGTCGTGAAAATTTTCCCGCATGGATAGAAGCTTTACAACAAGCCAAGCACAGCATTTGCATTGAAATGTACATTTTTGCTACCGATATTTTCGGTCAACAAGTACGAGATGTGTTGTTAGAACGCTTGCAAGCTGGTGTACAAGTGTTTTTGATTTACGACTGGGTAGGCAGCATCGGCGCACATTACAAAGGCTTTTTCAAATCATTGATTCAAGCTGGCGCACACATTCATGCTTACAATCCATTAAGCCTAGGTACTGGCATCACTTTATTAAGCCGCAACCACCGCAAATCCTTCATCATCGACCATCACACCGCTTTTGTCAGTGGTTTGTGTATTTCAAATCAATGGAATGGCAACCCTCAAACCAACATCAATGCATGGCGTGATACGGGTTTAAAATTACAAGGTGCGATTGTCCAAGATGTTTTGAACGCTTTTTTAGACACGTGGCAAGCCATGGGTTTACAGCAGCCATCAATCTTGCTGACGCCAGCGACTCATATTGACATCCCTACTTCTCACGCCAGCGCCCATAATCTGTTTTCGCATGCGAACGCCCGCTTGATTGCCACCACAGGTACCAATGCCAATATGATGCGTTTGGACTTATTGGCAGTAAGTATGGCAGAAAAAACGTTGTGGATTACCGATGCGTATTTCATGCCCACACGCATGTACAGTCAAGCCTTAATCAATGCCGCTCGTGATGGCGTGGATGTGCGTATTTTGGTGCCGAGCACTTCTGACATCAAATGGATTGGGACAGTATCACGCACACAATATCGAGCTTTACTCGAAGCAGGCGCACGCGTGTTTGAATGGAATGGCTCTATGGTTCATGCCAAAATGGCGATTGTAGACGACATGTGGGCACGCGTTGGTTCCACCAATTTGAATTTTTCCAGTTGGTTTTCCAACCGTGAATTGGATGTCGCCATTGAAAATGCTGCGACCATTGAATATTTAAAACATTGTTTTATTCAAGATTTAGAAAACAGTACAGAAGTCGTATTAAACGAACAATGCCAAGCGCGCTTGGCCAAAGAAAGGCAAAAAACCAAATATAACTATAACCATTTGAAAGATCCATTTAACCACTCACACCGCCAAAAAGCATTGCATCAAATGGCGCAATTCGGTAGCTCGTTGGACTCTGTCATCCGTGGTTCGCGCGAAGTGGATGACAATGAAGCTTGGGCTTATTTAAGCATTGGTCTAACTTTACTGCTGCTGTGTGTGTTGCTTTATTTTGTACCTCAGATTTTGATTTACCCCGTAATCTTTTTACTGCTCATTGGTGGTGGTTCCATCACCATTCATGCAGTCAATGGATTGCGTCACTTGCGCCGTCAATCGAAGGCGCAAAATCACAAGCAGTCTGATTAGCAATTCATATTTAACAATAAGAGGAGTGACACAAATGACAGACAAAATCGCATTGGTAACAGGTGGTATGGGTGGTATCGGACAAGCAATTTGTACGCAATTGGGCAAGGCTGGCTATACTGTGGTCAGCACTTTCATGCGTACAGGACGCGATGAGGCGTGGTTAGAGCAAATGCAAGAGCAAGGCATCAAAGCCAAAGCATATCAATGCGACGTGTGTGATTTTGAACAAGCGCAACAATTGGTTGCCAATATCAAACAAGATTTGGGTGCCTCGGTGAGCATTTTGGTAAACAATGCGGGCATTACCAAAGACGGCACTTTGCGCAAAATGACTTACGAACAATGGCAAGACGTGATCAATACCAATTTGAATTCGGTATTTAATTTATCCAAAGCCGTTGTCGATGATATGACCAATGCTGGATTTGGTCGCATTATCAACATTTCGTCTATCAATGGTCAAAAAGGTCAGTTTGGTCAAACCAATTATTCTGCTGCCAAAGCAGGCATGCACGGTTTTAGCATGGCTTTGGCGCAAGAAGTGGCGAAAAAAGGCGTGACGGTGAACACCATTTCACCAGGCTATATTGCCACGGAGATGGTGATGGCAGTCGATGAAAACATCCGCAACCAAATCATCGCGCAAATTCCGGTAGGTCGCTTGGGCAAACCTGAGGAAATTGCCAGTTTGGTAGACTATTTGGCCAGCGAAGCAGCAGGCTTCATTACCGGCAGCAATATTGCCATCAATGGCGGCCAACACATGAAATAAGCGTCCTGTAAGTTAAAAAAAGCGGCTTTACAGGCCGCTTTTTGCATTTGGCTGCCATCGTTAGCAAGACAACCGTTATAATAGCGGCTATTTATGAATATTTGATTGCTGTGACATGTCTGATTCTCGCGCTGTGGCCATACTCGGTCCAACTGCTTCTGGTAAAACCCGTTTGGCTTTGGAATTGGCAAACCATTTGCCCATCGAAATCATCAGCCTCGATTCTGCTTTGGTGTACCAAGACATGAATATCGGCACCGCCAAACCCAGCCAAGCCGAAATGGCGAGCGTGCCGCATCATTTAATTGACATCATCAGCCCTTTGACTGTGTATTGCGCCGCCGATTTTGTACAAGACACCGTGCGTTTGGTTGCAGAAATTCATGCTCGCAACCGTTTGCCTGTCATTGTGGGCGGCACGATGATGTATTACCAAGCTTTGAGCCAAGGCTTTAACCAATTGCCTAGCGCCAATACCGACATTCGCGCCCAATTGGCACAAGACAAAGCAGAACATGGCTTGGCATCTTTATACCAACGTTTACAGGACGCTGACCCAATAACCGCTGCACGTTTAAGCCCTAACGACAGCCAACGCATAGAACGGGCTTTGGAAGTGTATTTAATCAGCGGCAAACCGATGAGCCAATGGTTGTCGCAAGACAATGACACCCATGCTTTGAACTTACACACCATCACTTTGATTCCCGAAGAGCGCGCCCGTTTACACCAAAGCATTGCCCAACGCTTTGATACCATGTTACAGGACGGCTTTGTGCAAGAAGTCCAAGCGTTACAACAAAAATACCCTGATTTGCACTCTGATTTACCGTCTATGCGCTGCGTCGGTTATCGCCAAGTGTGGGATTATTTGCAAGGTGCTGTCAATGCCGAACAAATGCGCGAACTGGGTATTATTGCCACGCGCCAACTGGCCAAACGCCAATTAACTTGGTTGCGCAAGATTCCAGCTGACCAAAGCTTGGATCCTTATCAATGCCAAGATTTGACCCAAACAGTTTTACCTGAAGTCGTCCACCACTTCACCAACACCCATAAATTGCCATCAATGGGCTAAAAACAATCGAAATAAGATTTTAATCTGTAAAAAAAACAGAATTTTCTGGTTGATGCTTGCATCAAAGCCAAATCATATTTGCCCTAGATATTGTGCAACAATCAGCAGGCAAAATGCACAAAGTCACACAATTTGGGTACAATTTCACCTACTGCTTACAAGGGAAACCACCATGCGTTGGAAGGGACAAAGACAAAGCAATAACATCGAAGACCGCCGTGGCAATAGCTCTGGCGGTGGTGGTGGTGGCCGCGGCGGTTTAAGCATTACCGGCATCGTCATCATTTTAATTGGCTATTTTTTATTCGATGTCGACTTGAGCGATGAAGTAGGTGTATTAGACAAACAAGAAACCACCACCATCAGCCAAAATGCACCCGTACAAGAATCTCAACAAGAAGCGGATTTGCGTGGTTTAACTGGCATGGTTTTAGCGTCTACCGAAGATTCATGGGGCGCGTATTTCAAACACCACGATGCTTATTACCGTGAGCCAAAATTGGTCTTATACCGCAATGCCACTTCCACCGCTTGCGGCAAAGGCACGTCGGCCACAGGTCCCTTTTATTGCCCAGCTGATGAAAAAATTTACATCGACTTGTCATTTTACGATGATATGAAAGACTTAGGCGCCCAAGGTGATTTTGCCTTTGCGTATGTGGTGGCACATGAAGTGGGGCACCATGTGCAACACTTATTGGGTATCAATGAAAAAGTGGCTCGTCAACAAGAACGTTTGAGCGAGAAAAAAGCCAATCAATTGTCGGTCAAACAAGAATTACAGGCCGATTGTTTTGCAGGGGTTTGGGGTCATTATGTGGACCAAAAAGGCTTGCTTGAAATGGGTGATGTACAAGAAGCAATGGACACGGCAGCCGCCATTGGAGACGACCGTTTGCAACAACAAGGTCAAGGTCATGTCGTACCCGATAGCTTCACCCACGGCACATCAGCACAACGCATGCAATGGTTCAATCGCGGCTTCAAAAGCGGTGACCCTGACCAATGCAATACTTTTGGCTAAAGCGGCCTGAAAGACATTTTATGAATCTCAAACAATATGGTTTGCCTTTGGCTTTAAGTTTGTCTTTAAGCGCTTGCCAAATCAATCCTGCCGATATTGGCTTGGGTTTTGGTCTAAGCGGTGGCAGTGGTGGCGGTGTCCACTTTGGCACGGGCATCAATATCCCCATTCGCGCCATCATCGGTAGCGGCAATAACCCTGAAAAATCAGGCATCCACATCCAAGAAGAACAAGTCATCAGCTATTTTGCTGCCGACATCGACCACCACCGTGCCAGTACCCAACCTGTTCGCGGCGGTTTTTACCGCAAACTTTTAGGCAAACAAGGCGCACAATCTTTGGTGCAAGATTTTTATTACGACTCAGGTCGCAAATACAATGAACCGATGTTGCTCAATCAAAACGAAGTTTACCAATTTGACTCCTTACCCCCTAGCGGCACTTTGTACACTTACCATGAAAATGGTCAATTGGCCTCCAAACGCGAGCTACTGAACCAACGTTTGATCAGCGCACAATATTGGAATGTCAACGGCCACGCTATACGCTGATTTTGTATTTTTTAATACCTTCCTTAGAAAAGAAAAGACACACCATGCCAGGCAATACTTTCGGTCAAATCTTCACCATCACCACTTTCGGCGAAAGCCACGGCAAAGCCTTAGGCTGCATCATTGACGGCTGCCCACCACTATTAGAACTGTCAGAAGCCGACATCCAACCTGATTTGGACAAACGCAAACCTGGCACCAGCCGCCATGTGACTCAACGCCGCGAAGCCGATGAAGTGGAAATTTTATCAGGTGTGTTTGAAGGCAAAACCACTGGCGCACCGATTGCCTTGCTCATTCGCAATACCGACCAACGCAGCAAAGACTATGGCAACATCGCCGAATCGTTCCGCCCAGGTCATGCCGATTATACTTATTGGCATAAATATGGTATTCGCGATTATCGTGGTGGTGGTCGCAGCTCAGCGCGCGAAACGGCAGCTCGTGTGGCAGCTGGTGCGATTGCCAAAAAATGGTTGCGCGAACAGTTTGGCACTGAAATCGTCGCTTATGTGACGCAAGTGGGCGAAAAAGAAATTGCCTTTGAAAGCGAAACCCACATTCACGACAATCCATTTTTTGCTGCCAATGAAAGCCAAATTACCGAATTAGAAAGCTATATGGACAGCATCCGCAAATCTTTGGATTCGGTTGGTGCCAAATTGACCATCCACGCACGCAATATTCCTGTGGGTTTGGGTGAGCCTGTATTTGACCGTTTGGATGCCGACATCGCCCATGCCATGATGGGCATCAATGCGGTGAAAGGTGTGGAAATTGGCGATGGTTTTGGCGTGGTTGCACAACGCGGCAGCGTGCATGGTGACGAGTTGACACCAACAGGTTTCAAAACCAACCATTCAGGCGGCATTTTGGGTGGCATTTCAACAGGTCAAGACATTCGTGTCAACATCGCGATCAAACCGACCAGCTCAATTGCCACTGAGCGTGAATCCATCAATATGCATGGCGAATCAGTACAATTGGCCACTCATGGCCGCCACGACCCTTGCGTAGGCTTGCGTGCCGCACCAATTGCCGAAGCGATGCTCGCTTTGGTGTTGATGGATCATGCTTTGCGCCATCGTGCGCAAAACGCCGATGTCAGCGTGAGCACACCAGATATTGAAAATTTGTAAGATATGGCTGGATTCCCATCCCTATAAACAAGCGTCCTGTAAATATTTACAGGACGCTTTTTAATGCAAACACAGCTTAAGCATGCATTTTGTGAATCACACCACGCACACACGCTGCCGCTTTTTGCCAATCTCGCTCTAACATCACCCCATGACCAAAACCATCGAGCCAATGTATTGAAACACTATAACTCATGGCTGTCATTTGTGTGATGGCTGGCGGCACCAAAGTATCATTGCTGGCAGCAACCAATGCCATCGGACAATTTTTTAACCAAGGCGTATACATTGCCCCTTGCATCAAATCGCTCCACAAACGTGGTGCTTCCACCACGGTTTGCTTGGCATAATCTTGCAATCGCTCAGCCTCAATCGGTTGCGCAAACATGCCAAACTGTAACTGTTCAGCATTGATAGCTTGCTGTGTCAACATCAATTGACCCAACTCTAACATTTGCAGCGGGCGCAAACACCAATTGCCCACAGCCAAAGGCAACAAGCCTTGCGGCGGCATAGCACACATCAAAACCGCGCCAGCCAATTGGCGGGTCAACATCAAACGTTGCAATACCAAACCACCCATAGAATGTCCGACAACCAGCGGCATCTGTCCTGTCACGCGTTTGATTTCATCGACTGCCGCTTGCGCATCCAGCACAAAATCATTCAGGCCAAACTCACCATCGCGGCTACTATGCCCATGTCCTCGAAAACTGATGGCCCAAGCATCGTAACCATGTTCAGCAAAATCTTTCAAAAAATGCTGCCAACACCAAGCGCCTACAAAAATCCCGTGTAAAAATAAAATCGGCGGTGCAGCGCGCACAACATTGGGTACATGCCGCTTGCATTCCACATATCCATCTTTTACTGTCAATGGCCAATTTTGCTCTGATGGTGATTCAGAATGAGGATTTACAACATTAGAATATTCAATTTCCATATTCAATATGCTCCCCTATGTTGATTATTTATCCAAACCCTCTTGCACCATGTGTGCCGCTTTCACAACCGCCATCGCTTTATTGGTGGTTTCTTGCCATTCAAGCTCTGGCACAGAATCCGCCACCACGCCAGCGCCTGCTTGCACATACAAAGTGTGATTGCGTATGACGGCCGTGCGAATGGCAATCGCCCAATCCATATCACCACTGAATCCCAAATAACCAACCGCACCACCATAAATGCCGCGTTTGGATGGCTCGAGTTCTTCGATGATTTGCATCGCGCGAATTTTTGGCGCACCCGACAAAGTACCCGCTGGGAAAGTGGCTTTCAATACATCCATATTGGACGTATTCGGTTTCAGGACGCCTTCTACATTGGAAACCATGTGCATCACATGCGAATATTTTTCAATCACCATCGTATCCGACACCGTCACTTGACCGACTTGGGCAATGCGTCCGACATCATTGCGCCCCAAATCAATCAACATCACGTGTTCAGCCACTTCTTTGGAGTCTTGCTGCAAATCCTGCGCCAAAGCCGCATCTTCTGCCTTGTTCGCGCCACGTTTGCGTGTGCCTGCAATCGGACGCACCGTCACCACCTCACCTTCGCGACGCACCAAAATTTCAGGCGATGAGCCGACAATAAAGCAATCGTCCATATGGTAATAAAACAAATATGGCGATGGGTTCAAAGTGCGCAACGCTCGGTACAAATTAATCGGTTTTTCGGTAAACGGCATGCTCATGCGGCGCGATGGCACCACTTGCATGCAATCGCCATCCAAAATGTATTCACGCACTTTTTCAACCATGCCCTCAAATTCAGCTTGGCTCAATTCGCTCACAGGCTCGGTTTTAGGTGCACCCAAAGACAAAGGCAATACCGCACTTTGGCGCAATTGAATGCGCAAATCTTCCAAGCGTGCACGCGCTTGTTGGTAGCCTTCGCTGTTTTCAGCATTGGCATACACAATCAAATGGATTTTGCCTGCCAAATTGTCAATGACTGCCAATTCTTGCGACAACATCAACACAATGTCAGGCGCGCCAATCGGGTCATTGTCAGCATAATGACCCAAACGACTTTCAACATAACGGTTAATTTCATAACCCATATAACCTGCCAAGCCGCCTGTAAAACGTGGTAAGTTGGGAATTTCAGGGGTTTTGAAACGCGTCATGTACGCATCAATGAAATCCAAAGGATTGCCATCGTGCGTTTCCACCAATTGATGCTGTTCAAACACTTGCGTTTGCCAAGCATTGACTTTCAAGTAGGTATGACAAGGCAAGCCGATGAAAGAATAACGCCCAAAACGCTCGCCCCCTTCCACAGACTCCAGCAAATAGCTGTAAGGCTGGTTTGCCAATTTCAAATACAAAGACAACGGTGTGTCCAAATCGGCCAATAATTCTTGTACCAATGGAATACGGTTGTAACCTTGTGCTACCAAATCTTGATATTGTTGCAATGTCAGCATAAATACACTTTCAGGACGCTTAGATTCGTTCGAGCAACACACCCGCTTCTACGTGATGGGTGTGTGGGAATTGGTCGAATACCGCCGCAGACACCACTTGGTGGGTTTGCGTCAAAATTTGCAAATTGTCGGCCAAAGTATTCGGATTACATGAAATATAAATGATGCGCTCAAAGCCTTGCAACAACTTCAAGGTATCGTCATCAATGCCTGCACGCGGTGGATCAACAAAAACGGTTGAAATGTCATATTGTTTCAAGTCGATACCCGCTTCTTGCAAGCGGCGAAATTCACGCTCACCGCTCATTGCCTCGGTCAATTCTTCTGCCGACAAACGGGCAATGGCGATATTATTGCAAGCGTTTTCCTCAATGCTCCACTGCGCCGCAGCAACCGAGGTTTTGGAAATTTCAGTTGCCAACACTTTTCTAAAGCAACGTGACAAAGGCAGCGTAAAATTGCCATTACCGCAATACAATTCCAGCAAATCACGCTCGTTTTGTCCTGCGGCATTGACTGCCCACGCCAACATTTTTTCGCACACCCAAGCATTCGGCTGCGTGAAACCGCCTTCGATTTGACGGTAACGGTATTTTTGGCCGTTCACATTCAACTCTTCAGTCACATAATCACGGCTCAAAACGATTTTTTGCTTGCGACTGCGTCCAATGATATTGACATTCAACTCTTGTTCCAAAGCACGCGCCGCTTCTTCCCAAGCAGCATCTAAAGCGCGGTGATACACCAAGGTAATCAACATTTCACCGCTTAAGGTCGCCAAAAATTCCACTTGAAACCATTTGTGCGTCAAAACATCATTGCCTGTCACCGCCGCCATCAAGCGTGGCATCACTTGGGCGATTGATTCGTGCACGATCGGCCATGTTTCAATCAATTGGATTTGACGCTTGCCGTCAGTGGTATCGTAAACGGCATAATGTGGTTTGCCATCTTGGTGCCACACCCGAAATTCTGAGCGCATGCGATACGCATCGCTAGGCGAGGCAAACATCTCGACTTCGCCTTGATAATGAGGGGCTAAAAACTGTTGTAATTGTTGGGCATGTTGTTGCAACACCGTAGGCATTCCTGTTTAAAACTGAAAGAAGACGATTATACTAGCTGCCCAAGTACTGAACCAAATATAAATGGATTTTTGACACCAATTCTTGAAAATGTCCATCCTGCTAAAAACATATACTTGCATCAAAATACTCAAAAAAAATTATTCTTAAGCATTATTTTTATTCCATAAAAGCATCATCCGTTAACACCTTAACGGCAGTTAACCCTTGAAACCGTTATAATGTTTCTACCTTGTTAGAGTGTGATTCCAACCGAAAAACGGAATATTCATCTTTGATTCTGCTTGATCCACAGAAAACAGCAACACCTAAAGAAAGGACAAGCCATATGCAACATCGTCGTCGATTGAGCGTTTACCGCGCCATGAAAAAAGCGCAAGATTTACCTGTACCAAGCAGTACAGATTATTAATCCAACCTGCCGCCAGCATTGGCGGCTTTGTTTTTATATGAAAAAGGCGTCCTGTAAAAGTTTACAGGACGCCTTTTCACTTCAGATGGTCTACTGCTGTAAAGTCATCAAAGCAGCATTGCCACCTGCCGCGGCAGTATTGGTGCTGCGGCTGACTTCATGCAATAAAGGCGCCACATCCAAGCCTTGCGACAAATCGACCCATTTGACCAAAGCACCAGAACGCTTGGCCAACAAGGTTTTCAAAGCCACATCGACTTTGCTCAAACCAACACACACATCAATTGGCTTGCTGCCCATTTCCGCCTCAGACAAGGTTTTCACACCCATTTTGGCCAAACGCGAGGCAGCACGATGGTTGGCACTCAAAAACACTTGGCTGCCCGATGCTTGTAATACCGCCGCCAAAGCGGCCACACTCAACTCATCACCACCATCAATTAACACGTGTTTTGGTACATGCCAATTCAAGCTATTGGTTTCACCGGTAGGACCTTTGAGCAAAATACCACTGCTACATGGCAAGCTGTTCAACACACAAGTGACATGCGCTTGCCACGTCATGCGCTCATCCACCGTAATGCCCAATTTCTGCGCTTGTTCATTCACATTCACCGCCGCTTGCCCCACTTCGCTGCCTTCAGGCAAACGCCATGGATTGGTCAAGCTCAAGCGTTGTAAATAAAACGGACCGCCTGCTTTCGGGCCTGTACCTGATTGATGGTGACCACCAAATGGCTGCACGCCCACAACTGCCCCAACAATATTGCGATTAACATACACATTGCCCGCTTCAATACGGCTGGCAATGTATTCAATTTGACCATCGATACGACTGTGTATGCCGTGAGTCAAAGCGTAGTTTTGTTGGTTGATTTGGTCAATCAATTGGTCTAACTGATGGGCTTTAAAACGCACCACATGCAACACAGGACCAAATACTTCTTGGCTCAAATCGCCTAAGTGTTTCAATTCCAAAATCGTTGGCGGTACAAACGTGCCTTGTGCTGCCAATTCTGGTGCAATCGACCATTGTGTCACTTGCGTTGCCACACTGCGTTTGCTGTCGATGTAAGCCAATAAACGCTGTTGCGCCTCTTCGTCAATCACAGGTCCAATGTCGACATTCAATTGCGCAGGATTGCCAATACGCAATTCTTTCAGGCCGCCTTTGAGCATTGTAATCACACGGTCAGCAATATCGTCCTGTAAACATAAAACCCGCAATGCCGAACAACGTTGTCCTGCCGAATCAAATGCCGACAACAACACGTCTTGCACCACTTGCTCAGGCAAAGCCGTACTGTCAACAATCATCGCATTTTGGCCGCCTGTTTCAGCCAATAACAAAGGCATGTCTTCGCGTTTGGCCAAACCGCGGTTAATCAATTGAGCCACTTCAGTCGAACCTGTAAACAACACACCTTCAACCCGCTCATCCGCAGTCAAAGCCGCACCCACATCGCCTTCACCCAAAACCAATTGCACCGCACCGTCTGGCACGCCGGCGGCCAACATCAACGTCACTGCCGCGTGGGCAATCAACGAAGTCTGCTCAGCAGGTTTGGCGATAACCACATTGCCTGCTGCCAAAGCCGCCACCACCTGACCCACAAAAATCGCCAATGGAAAATTCCACGGACTAATCGCCACCATCACCCCACGAGATTTGGCGTGTTGTGGTAAAAACTCTTCGGTTTGTTGGGCATAATAGCGACAAAAATCCACCGCTTCGCGAATCTCACCGACGGCATTGGTTAATGTTTTGCCCGCCTCCTTAATGGCCAAATACAACAACACATTTTGATTGGCTTCTAATAAGTCTGCGGTAGCGCGCAAGACTTTAGAACGCTCGGCTACCGATTTGCCTTGCCATACAAATTGCGCTTGAATCGCATCTTGAATCACATCGGCGACAGCTTCCACTTTGATAAACGATACTTCACCTATCACTTCATGGTGATTGGCTGGATTCAATACAGGATGGGCAGGATGGTGCGCCACTTCTTCAGCGGTAATAGATGCTATATGGTGCGTTTTTTGGGCTTCTTGATTCAAAGCATCCTGTAACTGCAACAATTGCGCTTCATTGCTCAAATCCAAGCCACGAGAATTCACACGACCATTGCCATAAATGGCCGCTGGCAACGCAATCGCAGGATGTGGCAAGCCACCGGTTTGCGCCACTTGTAATAAAGGATTTTGCACCAAAGAATCAATGTCTATGGTTTCATCGACAATTTGATTCACAAAAGAAGAGTTGGCACCGTTTTCCAACAAACGGCGCACCAAATATGCCAATAAGGTTTCGTGCGTGCCCACAGGTGCATAAATGCGCACACGGCGGCCCCAATTGTTTTCACCGACCACTTGGTCGTACAAAGTTTCGCCCATGCCATGCAAACATTGGAATTCAAAGTCTTTGTCACCACCCAAACTGCGTATTGCCGCCACAGTGTAAGCATTGTGCGAAGCAAATTGTGGGAAAACGACATCGGTAGCGCCCAATAATTTTTGCGCACACGCCAAATACGCCACATCAGTGTGTACTTTGCGCGTGTAAACTGGATAGCCTTCCAAGCCTTCTACTTGCGCCAATTTGATTTCGCTGTCCCAATACGCGCCTTTGACCAAACGAATCATGAAGCGGTGGCCGGAACGACGTGCCAAATCAATAATAAAGTCCAACACCGCAGGACAACGTTTTTGGTAGGCTTGCACCACAAAACCAATGCCTTCAAACCCTTTTAAATCTTCATCCAACGCAATCGCTTCGAGCAAATCCAAAGAAATGTCCAAACGATAAGATTCTTCTGCATCAATGTTCAAACCAATATTGTATTGCTTGGCAAGCACATACAAATATTTGACCTTAGGCAGCAATTCTTTCATCACCCGTGCGTGTTGGTTGCGGTGGTAACGTGGGTGCAATGCCGACAACTTCACCGAAATACCATTGCTGTCATACACATCACGCCCCAAACTTTGGCGACCAATGGCATGAATGGCATTGATATAATCTTGGTAATAACGCTCGGCATCCAATTGCGTCATCGCCGCTTCACCGAGCATATCAAACGAGAAGCGATAACCTTTGCCTTCACGTTCCACACCGTTTTTCAAAGCTTCGTCAATGGTTTGCCCTGTGACAAATTGCTGACCCAACATACGCATAGCATAATCCATACCTTTGCGTATCATCGACTCACCGCCTTTGCTGATCATGCGGTTTAAGGCACTGCTCAGACTTTGTTCCGTAGCAGGTTGCGTCATTTTGCCAGTTAACAACAAACCCCAAGCTGCCGCATTCACAAACAAAGAAGAACCTTGTCCCACATGGCTTTTCCAATCCCCACGAGACAATTTGTCACGAATGAGCAATGTTTGAGTGTGTTTGTCTGGCACGCGCAGCAAAGCTTCTGCCAAACACATCAACGCCACCCCTTCTTCGCTCGACAAACTGAACTCATGCATCAAAGCATCGACACCCGCCATTTTTTGGCGTTTGGCACGAACTTCCGTAATCAAACCTCTGGCCCAAGCTTCAATTTTGGTAGCCTGCTCAGAAAAATCCAACTCGTTAGCCAAACGATTGACTACAAGTGCTTCATCCTCACGATATAAAACGGTCATATTCTGGCGTAGTGGCGTTTGCTCTTTGGCAAAATCAAACATCGGGTCGTACTCCTATGGTGTCGTATTCTTGAAATATGTTTTAACTACAAAAATCCAAAATTGTGCCTGCAAAACGCTAACATTGCTCAAAAATGACATCGGTGTCAATGGCTATGACATAAGGTTTCGTCTAGCGAACAAATAACAGTCATTTTGCAGATACACTGTCTACTAAGCACACTTGGCATTACAATCTGTCTTCTTGTTTTACAGGTCGCTTGTTGTTTATGAATCCTTTTGCCATTTTGTCTTTGCCCAAAGAACCGCCTGCCAATTTTCGAAAATATTTGCCTTTGTTGTTGGCCATGGCGATTTTCATGCAAATGCTTGATACCACGATTTTAAATACCGCGTTGCCGCAAATTGCCGCTGATTTACACACCTCGCCTTTGAACATGCAATCGGTATTGGTAGCGTATACATTGACATTGGCATTGCTCACGCCTATCAGTGGTTACTTAAGCGACAAAATAGGCACGCAACGCATTTTTTTATTGGCCATCACCTTGTTTGGATTGGGCTCTATTTTATGCGCTTTAGCACCCACGCTGTCTATGTTGGTATTGGCACGGGTGATACAAGGCGTGGGCGGTGCGATGTTGACACCGATTGCACGCTTGGCACTGATTAAATCTTTTGACAAAGCCGATTTGGTCAAAGCCTTGAATTACGCCATCATGCCCGCACTCATGGCACCGATTATGGGACCTTTGGTCGGTGGTTATTTGGTTGAAGTGGTGTCTTGGCATTGGATTTTTCTCATCAACATTCCCGTATGCATGGTGTGTTTTGTCGCCGCTTGGCGTTTCATGCCCAATTATATTGAACCTACTACCCGCATCGATTTACTCGGTATCATGTTGTTTGGCAGTGCTGCGTTTTTTCTGACCATCGGTCTAGAATTCATGGGCACAACTTCGTTGCCTTTTGCCTTATTCACCTTGTGTTTGGGTTCGGCTTTGTTTTACAGCTATTACCGCTACGCCTTAAACCACCAAAACGCCATTTATCCATTGAGCCTTTTGTCCGTGCGCACGTTTCGCATTGGTCTCAATGGCAATTTGTTCACCCGCTTGGGTGTCAGCGCCATTCCACTGCTCTTGCCTTTGCTGTTACAAATTTCATTTGGCTACGCTCCTAGTGAAGCTGGCTGGATGATTGCACCAATGGCCATCGCCGCCATGATGACCAAGCCCATCTTGCAGCGTTTGCTCAGAACTTTTGGTTATCGCAAAATTTTGATGAGCAATACGGTGATGGTTGGCATCTTGATGGCTTTGGTCGCTTGCCACACACCCACGAGCCCTAAATGGCTGCTGATAGCCCATTTTTTCATTTTAGGCGCCTGCAGCTCCATCCAATTTGCTTCCATGAATACTTTGACTTTGGCCGATTTGCGCAAATACCAAAACACCAGCGGCAACAGTCTGATGGCAGTCAACCAACAATTGGCGATGGGGTTTGGCATTGCTTTGGGCTCGTTGATTTTACGCTTTTATCAAAACCATGAAATCCTGACTCAAGGCAATACCCAATTGGCGTTTCAATATACTTTCATCAGCATCGGCATCATTACCATCCTCTCAAGCTTGGTGTTTCACCGCTTACACTACCGCGATGGCGATGGCTTGGCACATCGGCATTAAACCCAAAAGCGTCCTATAAACCTTTACAGGACGCTTTTCAACACCAACACAGAATTTTAAGTATATCGATTCGGAACCATTTGGCAGTCTTGATTCACCAAGCTACTTAACATTCTAAATAAAGTCCCATGCAATGAACCAGCTTACCACCCAAGACTCCCAAGCCGAAGTCGCCATCAGCGTCAAAGAATGGATTATCATGTTGCTGATTTTTGCCATTCCTTTGGTCAACATCATCATGATGTTTGTATGGGCTTTCGACAAAAACATTCCAACGAGCAAATCCAATTTTTGTAAGGCGTATATTATTTTCACCTTTTTAATGTTCTGCTTTACTTTGCTATTGGTTTTCAGCTTAGGCTTGTATGCAACAATTATTCAAGCCATACATTCTTAATGCTATCTACATCAAAAACGTCTACTTCCTTCAAAAGGCGTTTTTGATGCTGATTATTTTCATTACAATGGTCTTTATTCTGCGCAATATTGAGATGACCACATGAATCTATGGCAATTGTTCCACAAAATTCGCCCCTTTGTCCGCCCTTATCGCTTATTGGTTGTGGCGACTTTATTGTTGACTTTGGTTGCAGCATTCATCGCCCAAGTCAATGCCATCACGTTAAAATATGCGGTCGACCACATCAGCCAAATCCTAGACAGCGGCGGTGGTTTACACGAAGGCACACGTTTATTAATCGTCATCAGCATGGTTTTATTGGGCAAAGAGGTTTTGAGTGCTGCCATCGGGTTTGGGCAAAAATACTATGGTGAAAAACTGCGTATTTTGGTATCACAAGACTTGTCGCAAGGCATTATCGAAAAATTCTTGCGTTACCGCGTGGCTTTTTTTACTGCCGAAGACCACCAAGCAGGCAAATTACAAACCCGCATCGACCGAGGTATCGGGTCGTTAACCCGTTTGGTTCAAATTTTTTTCATTGATATTTTGCCTTTGTTCACCAGTGCCATCATTGCCTTAGGCTTGATGTTTTACGCCAATATATGGGTTGGGCTTATTGGTTTGGTGACGGTGCCGATTTATTTTTGGGTCACGTATTTGCAAGCCCAAAAATTAGGCGATTGGCGCCGTGCTTTTCGGGACAGTCGTGAACAAAAAAGCCAAGGTATTTTGAGCATCATTCAATCCATTACCGTCATCAAATCCTTCAACCGCGAACACATCGAAGCACAAAAGCAATTGGCTTTACAACACCAATTGACGCTCAACCAAATGCGTACGCGTCAATTGGCATTTTTATTTGATGGCGGCAAAACCTTGATTGAACAAATCGGCGTGGTATGCATCATTTTGATGACTTCGTTTTTGGTTTTAGACGGTCAAATGACCATAGGCATGATCATGTACCATGTCTTGCTGTTTAACAATGTATCAGCACCGATTCGTTCTTTGCACCGCATTTACGATGAGGTTAATGATGCCTTGGTGTATTCAGAAAGCTTTTTCAAAATTCTAGAAGCCGACAATCAAATTGAACCGCAAGGCACACTCAAACCAACGCCATTGACAGGCGACTTTATACTGCAAAATGTGGATTTTACTTATCCCAATGGTCACAAAGCCCTGAAAAACATTAACATGCACATCCGTCCCAATCAAATTACAGCTATTGTTGGCTTGTCTGGTGCAGGCAAATCCACACTCATCAGTTTACTAGACAAATTCTATGCGCCCGATTCAGGCAGCATTATCATCGATGGCGTGGACAGTTTGGACATGCACACCGCTTATTTGCGTGAACACATTGGTTTGGTATTACAGAAAAACCACATTTTCCAAGGCAGTATTGCCGACAATATCCGTTATGGCAAAACCGATGCTACCGACGAAGATGTCATACAAGCAGCCAAACAAGCTTCGATACACGAACAAATTTTATTGTTACAGGATGCTTATCAAAGCGATGCCACCATGCTTTCAGGCGGACAACAACAACGCATTGCCTTGGCGCGCATGTTTTTAAAAAATCCACCGATTATTTTTCTAGATGAACCGACCGCCAGTTTGGATGCCATTGCCACCGAACAAATCAAACAATCGCTGGATGCCATCAAACAAGGCCGCACAGTGGTGATGATTTCGCACAGCCTCTCGCAAATCATCGATGCCGATTACACTTATGTGATGGAAAATGGGCGCGTTGTCGAACACGGTACTCATGAAGATTTGTACCATCAACACGGTGCTTACAAACGCATTTTCGATGCCATGGCCAAAAGCCTGAACATAGACAAAATCGCCAAAACTTTGGAGGATTAACAAGCTTCGCACCCAATTCACATCTAAATGACATGTAAAAAAGCGTCCTGTAAAGTTACAGGACGCTTTTTAATGAAAACAGCTTACCGTATTTCAGTCTTCTTCACGCTCTGCCAAATGCCATTGCACACCTGCTTCTTGTAAACGGCGCTGTAAAGTATCGCTTGGCGTAAAATCGGTAAACACCGCATCAAATTCGCAAATATCACCCATGCGCACCAAAGCATTGCGACCAAACTTCGTATGGTCTACTGCCAACACTGTCTGACGGGCATTTTGCATCATCGCCTGTGCCACGCTGACTTCTTTGTAATCGAAATCCAACAAAGAACCATCTGGCTCCACGCTTGCTGCGCTCAAAATGGCATAATCCACTTTAAACTGATTGATAAAATCCAAAGTGGCCACACCCGTAATACCGCCATCACTGGCACGCACCACGCCTGAAGTAATCATGATTTGGTAATCAGGTCGTGACGACATGATAGATGCCACATGAATATTATTGGTGATAATGCACAAATTTTTGTGCGTATTCACCAACGCTTGTGCCACGGCTTCAATCGTTGTACCGATGCTCATAAACAAAGAAGCATTTTCAGGAATGTGTGCGGCAATCAAATCGGCAATATGCGATTTTTCGCTTTGGTTGCGGTCTTTGCGGGCGCTGTAATCCTCATTGTCCACGCTGCTGCCTAAAGCCGCACCGCCATGGTAGCGACGCAAAATATTGTCTTCACACAATTGATTGATGTCACGGCGTATGGTTTGTGGGGTGACATCCAATACTTTCGCCAATTCTTCAATCGGCATAAAACCACTATCGCGCACTAAGGCAACGATTTTTTCATGACGCGGGGAACGCAAAGTCATTATAGGGTCACTTTTCAGTATCAAAACAGAATGTTAAATTGTGCCAAAATGTTCGATAGTGCGCAAGTTATTCACCAAAAATGTTATTTTTAGAATTTCGCATGCGCAAAAAAAGCCATTAAAATCGGGGAGATAACATTCATAATGAAACCAAAGCTGATGGCTAACGGCACCATTTCTACCCCACCTGATTTTTGAATAGTGGGCAAAGTAAAGTCTAAAGAGGTCACGCCACCTAAGGCCACGGCGGCTGTTGGCGTGCGTGCCATCAAGATAGGTATGCATGCCAATGCCACAAATTCACGTCCCAAATCATTGACCAAAGCCACACTGCCCCAAACAGCACCATAAGCATCAGTCATGATAATACCCGATAAAGAATACCAACCCCAACCCGAACTGATGGCCAAAGACTGGTTCAGTGGAATGTTCAAAATCCAACTTAAAATAACACTGGCAACAGCAGAACTGAACACAATTAAAATGGCTGCAACCACACCACGACGATTAAAAAAGACCCGTTTAACGCTGATGCCAGTACTGCGCAATTGCACACCAATCAAAAACAACAATGCCGCCAAAGCCACACTGATGCTCATATGTGGTGGCATCCACATACCGACTAATAATTTTGCTAAGACAAAGCCCACCGCCACACAAGCCATTTGCTTGAGGCTACCGAGCAAAGCATGGCTTAAAGACAAAGATGCGCCATCTTGGTGCGAGCGCAAACGCAATGGAAATTTCCAATCGACCAACATCACAGCCAAAACATTGCACACCACATTCACGCCCAAAAACAAACAGCTGACGCCGAGGATGAATCCCAGCTCTTTGCCAAGATTGTCCACTTGCGCCAGCTCTATGCCGATGAGAATCAAAATCAGATAGACGATGTAAGTCAAAGACCCATTGATGAAGTTTAACTGCTTGGTATGGTGTATTCTGATACAAAAGCCAACACACAAGGGCAACAATATCCACAACACCAAATCCAACATCTACATCTTCCTTTTCATTCTGACATTCGAAACTGCATCGGTTGCTACTAGTTCAATCTAAACAGATTACTTCTCGACAAACGCACGCTCAATCACATAATCACCACGCACGCCTGTTTTCGGTGACACTTGAAGACCAAACTCATCTAACATCGCTGCCACATCTTTTAACATGCCAGGGCCGCCACACAACATCGCGCGGTCAGTTTCAGGATTCATGAATGGTAAGCCAATGTCTTCGAACAGTTTGCCTGAACGCATCAAATCAGTCATGTGACCACGTGCTGGAAATTCTTCGCGTGACACGATTGGGTAGTAAATCAATTTTTCTTTGACCAAATCACCCAAATGCTCATGGTTAGGCAATTCTTGAGTAAAATGATCGAAATAAGCCAAGTCTTTTTTGTAGCGTACGCCGTGAACCAAAATGACTTTTTCGTATTGTTCCAAGATTTCAGGGTCTTTGGTCACGCTCAAAAATGGAGCCAAGCCTGTGCCAGTTGACAACAAATACAGGTTTTTACCAGGATTCAAATCGCTGGCAATCAAAGTACCGGTTGGTTTTTTGCTGATTAAAACCTCATCGCCCACTTGCAAATGCTGCAAACGGCTGGTCAAAGGACCGTCCTGTACTTTGATACTGAAAAATTCCAAATGCTCTTCCCAGTTTGCCGAAGCCACACTGTAAGCACGCATCAATGGCTTGCCATCGACTTCCAAACCAACCATCACAAATTGGCCGTTTTCAAAACGCAAGCTTTCGTCACGCTCGCAAGTGAATGAGAAATAAGCATCGGTCCAGTGGTGTACTGACAAAACCTTCATGCTGTTAAATGCTGCCATTTATTGCTTCCTTCAGTGAAATCTGATAAATCAAGATGAATAATTAAGTTTGTTTATGATGTATTAATTGAGCCGAATGCAAATGCGCATAACGACCTTGTTGTTGTAATAATTCGCTGTGTGTACCTTGCTCGACCACTTCGCCGTGATCCATCACCACAATCAAATCTGCTTGTTCGATGGTGGACAAACGGTGGGCAATCACAATCGTGGTACGCGCTTGCATTAATTGTTCCAAAGCGGCCTGTACCAAGCGCTCTGATTCATTGTCCAAAGCACTGGTGGCTTCGTCCAAAATCAAAATCGGCGCATTTTTGAGCAAAGCGCGGGCAATCGCGATGCGTTGACGCTGACCACCTGATAGTTTGGTGCCATTTTCACCAATCAAGGTGTCCAAGCCTTGCGGTAATTTTTCGATAAATTGCCACGCATTGGCCATTTTCGCCGCTTTTTCTACGGCTTCACGGCTGTGTGTCGCCAATTCGCCATACGCAATATTTTCCAAAATCGAGCCATTGAACAAGACCACATCTTGGCTAACCAAAGCAATTTGACTGCGCAAAGAGCGCAAATCCAAATCATTGATTTCCACGCCATCGAACTCAATGCGGCCTGAATCGGCAATCAAAAAGCGCGACAACATGTTCGCCAAGGTGGTTTTGCCACAACCTGATGCACCCACCAAAGCCACCACTTTGCCCGCTTGAATGTCCAAATTCAAACCATTAATAGCATTTCGTTCAGCACCCGTGTAACGAAATACCACATCGCGCAAAGCAATGCCTTGATTCAAGCCTGTTAAAGTTTTTGTGCCCTGATTCAGCTCGCCTTTTTCATCCAAAAAGGCAAACACGCTTTCTGCCGCTGCCAAACCCAATTGTAAGGTTTGTGACATATTGGTAATGCGTTTGAATGGTGCAAACAACATCAACATGGCCGACAAATAAGATAAAAAATCACCTGCGGTAAACGCATTGCTGCGCGCACGTTCTGCGGCAAAATACAAAATAATCGACAATGCCACGGCAATGATTAATTGCGTAATGCCTGTATTCAAAGACGAGGTAATGCTTTGTTTGACCTTGGTATTCAAGACTTCGGTAATCGTACGACCAAAACGCACACGCTCTTGCGCTTGACCACCATACACTTTCACCACTTTTGCCGCATGCACCGATTCGCTCAAAGCTTGCGTCATTTCACCCATGTATTGTTGGTTTTTGCGTGAGAGTTTGCGCAAACGCTTGCTGACAAAACGCACACACACGGCCACCGTCGGCAACAACACAAACATGATTAACGTCAATTGCCAATCGGTATAAACCAACCAACCGAGCAAACCCAAAATCGTCACACCGTCTTTGACGGTGACGGTGATGATGTTAAAACCAGCATTGGAAATTTGCGTCACATCATTGGTAATGCGTGAAATCATGCGACCGCTTTGATGGTCGGCATAATACGCCATCGGCAAATCCAACAATTTGTCGAACAACTCTTCGCGCATTTTTTTCACCAACGTGCCAGCCAATAGCGAGGTGGCATATTCATTGATAAAACTGGTCACACCGCGCAACACAAACAAACCAATGATGGCAAATGGAATCCATTGCATGGCTTCGGCATTTTTACCCACGAAGCCTTCGTCAATCAAGGGTTTGAGCAATGCGACAAATGCAGGCTCAGTGGCCGCAGCAATGGCCATGGCCACCAAAGACACCACGAACAACAGCCAATAATGACGCAAATAAGGGAAAATTCGTTTGTACAACTCCCAGCCCGACAAGGTCGACTCTGGTTTTGAATTTGAGGCCATAAGAGGCGACAGTCCAAGCAAATAAAGGGAGCTATTGTAAGCGAAAACGGCTTTCATCACAATCTGCCGCTGGACATACAAAAGCGTCCTGTAAAGGTTTACAGGACGCTTTGAGTTAAATACCGTTAATGTTGCATATTATGCGGTCACAGCTTGGCGAATGATGTCTTTAACCACTTCGGCATTGTTGTCAATCACCGTCACTCGTTGCGGCAAATCTTCCAAACCACTCAAAGCCTCAGGACGTGGAATCACCACATCGTTGCCCAAAGCCTCACGCACGGTTTCATCAAATTTGGTCGCCAAAGCCGTTTCCAAACAAATGATGGTTTCACCGTCCAAACGCACTTGGCGCGCCACTTTGATGCCGTCAGCGGTGTGCGGATCGACAAAGCCATCGCCTGCAGCATGCACCGCTTTCATTGTATCCAAACGGTCTTGGTGAGTGGATGAGCCTGAAGCGAAGCCGTATTGACCATGTACTTGGGCCAATTGGTCTGCCAAATCAAAACCTTCACCACTGTTTACACCTGCCCACAATTGGCGCACTTTTTCGCCATCTTGACCGACCAAATCGAACACAAAACGCTCAAAATTAGACGCTTTGGAAATGTCCATAGATGGACTGGATGTGATGAAAGTGTTGTCAGAAGTGCGTGGACGGTAAGCGCCAGTTTTGAAGAATTCGTCCAACACATCGTTTTCATTGGTCGCCACAATCAAGCGTTCAATCGGCAAACCCATTTGGCGCGCAATGTGACCTGCACACACATTGCCAAAATTGCCTGACGGCACACAGAACGACACTTTTTCATCGTTGCTGGTGGTCGCTGCCAAATAACCGCGCACGTAATACACCACTTGCGCCACAATGCGCGCCCAGTTAATCGAATTGACTGTACCAATGGCATATTTTTGTTTGAATTCGGCATCCGCTTGCACCGCTTTGATGATGTCTTGGCAATCGTCAAACAAACCATTCACAGCAATATTGTGAATATTTTCATCGGCCAAACTGAACATTTGCGCACGTTGGAACGCACTCATTTTGCCTTCAGGCGAAAGCATGAACACATTGATGCCTTGTTTGCCGCGCATCGCGTATTCTGCTGCAGAACCAGTATCGCCACTGGTTGCGCCCAAAATGTTCAAAGTTTTGTTTTCGCGTGCCAAAACATATTCAAATACTTGACCCAAAAATTGCATCGCCATGTCTTTGAATGCCAAAGTTGGACCGTTAGACAATTCTTGTACCAATAAACCGTCCTGTAAGCGGCGCACAGGCGTGATATCGGCCGTACCAAACACTTCTTCGGTATAAGTGCGCTCAAGCATCGCACGCAAATCTTCGCTAGGAATGTCGTCAATGAACAAGCTCATCACTTCAAATGCCAATTGGGCATAAGACAAACTGCGCCATTGGGTCAAGGTCTCGGTCGAAATTTTTGGATAACTCGTTGGCATCATCAAACCGCCATCGGGTGCCAAACCCATCAACAATACTTGGCTAAATGAACGCAATGGGCTTTCGCCACGGGTACTTTGGTATTGCATGATAATCCTTATTTCACTAAACGATTCAAACAAGACGATACGGTTTTGGTCACCGCATTGGCCACAATTTCAGTACGCGCTTGAGGATTGACTGCCGCTTGGGTCAAATCATAAACCGTCACGCTGTTCGGTGCTTCTTCTGAAACACAACCACAAATTTGCTCTTCCCACTGTGCTTGTTTGTCAGCACTCACCGCCAATGCCATCAAACGCCATTCTTGACGCTTGTTCAATTCTACCGAACATTGGTTGCGTGCATAGCTTTGAACCAAAGTTTTGCCCAAGCCGCTCGCAGCATTAGTATTGCCTGTACTGCCTGTGTTGCCATAACCCAAACCCGTTGTGCCACCGGCACATGCCGCCAAAGTCAAAGCCAAAACAGTTGCAGTAATAATATGTTTCATCGTGCTAAATCCTTAAGTAGACTGTTGTTCAATCGCCTGCCACACCGCGTCCACAGGAATGGCGCTCAAATAACGTTCTTTGGTATTGACATCAATGCTGTTCGGATGCGGCAAATCGCCAAAATCGGCGGCATACACCACGCTAGCTTTGTCCGTCCAAGGTCGCCAACGCTGAATAAAAGTCGGTCCAAACAAAGCCACACCAGGCGTTTGCGTGGCCGCTGCCATGTGCATAGGCACCGAATCCACACCAATGAATAATGTAGCATGGTCAATCAGAGCGCCCAATTGGCGCAAATTCATATTGCCCGCCATCACCAACAAGCGTCCTGTAAGCACATTCAATTGCGATTGAATGTTTTGCAACATCGCCAATTCACGCTCATCAGGTGCCGCGCTCAACACCACTGTTTTGCCTTGATTCAATAATTTTTGGATGACAGCCGTCATTTTATCGTCATCCCAACACTTGAAAAACCAACGCGAACCCGGATGCACCACCACATAATCCTCGCCTTGCCAGCCTTGCGCTTGTAATAAAGCCTCTACTTGTTGCCAATCATCAGCGTGGTACGCCATTTTCAACGGCACACGCGCCGTCGGCTCAATGCCCAAAGGTTTTAATGCCAATAAATTTTGTTCGACAATATGATGATGAGAATCCAATTCAGGCACCACATCTGTCAAACACACCCGCCACATTTTGCCATCTCGATACGGATACGCAATGCCAATGCGTTTGGCCGCACCACTGGCTTTGGCCAGCAAAGCCGCACGCCATTGGTCTGCCAAACACACCACCACATCATATCGACTTTGCTTCACACTTTTAAGCAGCGCCCATTCATGCCCTATTTGCGCTTTGATGCCTTGTTTTTTCCATGAACGGTCAATGAGGTGAATATGATGAATATCAGGATGTGCCGCCAGCATGTCGCGGGTTTCTTTGTAAATCACCACATCAATCACACAATCAGGCTCGCGCGCCTTCAAAGCCGCAATCACAGGTGTGATGAGCAATACATCGCCATGGTGCCTTAATTTGATGATGAGATACCGCTTGGCCATGCGCCGCCACCTTCAGAAATAAAGGCGCAATTATAACCCAATCCGATTACAAAACCATGCCAGCAAAGCAATAAAAAAGCGTCCTGTAAACTTACAGGACGCTTGATTCCATCACCGATGACCGCTTATGCAGTCACCGTTTTTTTCATAGAGCCGGTTTCTGCCAAACGAATGTGCCAAGCGAATGCTTCGCCCAACAAATGTGGTGTTTGACCGCCTACTTCAGCACAAGCGCGCTCAAAGTAAGTTTTCAACTCTTCACGGTAGTCTTCGTGTACACAGTTGTTGATGATTTCAATCGCGCGTTCACGTGGCGCCAAGCCGCGCAAATCTGCCAAACCAACATCAGTCACCAAGATGTCCACGTCGTGCTCGGTGTGGTCAACGTGAGAAACCATTGGCAACACATGCGAGATTTTGTTTTCTTTAGATGCCGCTTGCGTCACAAAAATCGACAAGTAAGCATTGCGCGCAAAGTCACCTGAACCGCCAATACCATTCATCAAACGGCTACCGCTGATGTGGGTTGAGTTCACGTTACCGTAAATGTCAAACTCAATCGCTGTGTTGATGGCAATCACGCCCAAACGACGAATCAAACCTGGTGTGTTAGAAATGTTTTGTGGACGCAACACCATTTTGTCACGGTAAGCATCCAAATTATTCATCACACGGTCGTAACATTCAGCAGAAACGGTGATTGAAGACGCAGAAGCAAAATCCATCACACCGGCATCAATCAAATCAAAAGTGGAGTCTTGCAATACTTCAGAGAACATCGTCAAGTGTTTGAAGTTAGAGTCTTTAAAGCCAGTCAAGACTGCATTGGCAACTTTACCAATACCCGCTTGCAACGGCAACAAACGCTCGGTCAAGCGTTCCGCTTCCACTTCCGCTTCCAAGAATTTCAAGATGTGGCCAGCAATGGCAGTGGTTTTTGCATCAGGTGCAGCGATGTCCGCTGGACTGTCATGTTTGCTCGTGCGCACAATCGCCACAACTTTACTGATGTCCAAAGGAATGGTGCGGCGACCAATTTTGTTGTCCGCAGCGACCACAGGAATCACGTTGCGGTATGGGTAGCTTTCAGCCATATAAATGTCGTGAATACCCAAAACATCTAATGGTACCGATTCGTTCACTTCCAAAATCACTTTGTCAGCCAAAGCTGCGAAGCTGGCACTGTTACCCACAGAAGTGGTTGGAATCAAGCTGCCATCTTTTTCAATACCAGCGACTTCCAAAACAGCCAAGTCTAATTTCATGAAACCGTTGTGCAACAATTCGGCTGCTTCAGACAAATGTTGATCCAAGTACAAAATCTCACCTTGGTTGATTTTGCCGCGCAAAGTGGCATCTACTTGGAAAGGCATGCGTTTTTTCAAAGCACCCGCTGCTGCCAATTTACCATCGGTACCATGACCCAAAGAAGCACCTGTTAACAAGGTGATTTGAACTTTTTCACCAGCTGCGACACGATCTGCAAATGCAGGCAAAACTTCTTTACTGTCGCCTGCTTTGGTAAAACCACTAGAACCGACTACCATGCCGTCTTCAAACAACTGTGCCGCTTCTGCTGCGCTCATCACTTTGTCTAATAAAGATGCTACTTTAATGCGTTCTTGAGTCATGTCGTTCCTCTTTTAATTTACTTATTCATAACTGGATTTAATGTGGGAGTGATTTTACTTAAAATCAGGTCCATTTCCATCTAATCGGATGCAAACATAGCGTTTAAATCAAAATATATCAAGCATTTCAAATGTTGCTCTGCACAATAACTATTAACTTATTTAATAATACATATGTTAATTGTTGCCTCATCCACATAAAAAATCATACGTAACAAACCACTTAATTCAACCATAATGCAAAGACCATAAAGCCCGCTTTTCGACCAACACAGTGTTATGATAAAAGCCTTTATTCAATTTTGGCGTGATGTTATGGATTTGTTTGCTTCAACACCCCTACCACCATTGGCAGAACGCTTGCGTCCACAAAAATTATCTGATGTGGTGGGTCAACAACATTTATTGGCAGCAGGAAAGCCTTTGCACACGGCCGTTCAAAGCGGCAAACCACACTCTATGTTGTTATGGGGACCACCCGGAGTGGGCAAAACCACGTTGGCACGCATTTTTGCACAAAGCTTCCAAGCGCAATTTTTGCCATTGTCTGCTGTTTTAAGCGGTGTCAAAGACATACGCTTGGCGGTGGAACAAGCGCAAATGGCTTTACAACGTGGGCAAATCACCATTTTATTTGTCGATGAAGTACATCGTTTTAACAAATCACAACAAGATGCATTTTTGCCATATGTTGAAAGCGGCTTATTAACTTTCATTGGTGCCACCACAGAAAATCCATCGTTTGAAGTCAATCCTGCGTTGTTAAGCCGTGCTCAAGTGTATACCTTACACTCACTCTGTTCTGAAGATTTACAGGTTTTGGCACACAAAGCATTGGCTTTGCCTGAATACCAAAATATCTCCATAACTCAAGAGGCGCAAGAAACATTGGTACACATGGCAGATGGTGATGGCAGACGGTTTTTAAATCTATTAGAACAAAGTTTACAGGCCGCTTTGGCTCAATCCAATACCCAAATAGATTCAGCCTTACTCAGCCAATGCTTGGGCAGCCAATTGCGCCGTTTTGACAAAGGCGGTGATTCGTTTTATGAACAAATTTCTGCTTTGCACAAATCCGTGCGTGGTTCGCACCCAAACGCGGCTTTGTACTGGTTTACCCGTATGGCAGATGGTGGCGCAGACATGGCTTATTTATCACGACGCATTGTGCGCATGGCATGGGAAGACATCGGTTTGGCAGACCCAAGAGCCATGCAATTGGCCAATGATGCGGCTACAACTTATGAACGCTTAGGCAGCCCCGAAGGCGAATTGGCTTTGGCACAAGCCGTCCTGTATTTGGCAGCAGCCCCAAAAAGCAACGCAGGTTATCTGGCATACAAACAAGCGCGCCAATTTGTCGCCCAAGAACCCACGCGCGAAGTGCCTGTGCATTTGCGCAATGCCCCGACCCAATTGATGCAACAATTGGGATATGGTCATGCTTATCGTTATGCTCACGATGAACCACATGCTTATGCTGCGGGAGAAACGTATATGCCAGACGGTATCGCTGAACCTGAATTTTACCAACCGGTCGAGCGTGGCTTAGAAATCAAATTGAGAGAGAAACTACAATGGCTCAAAAGCTTGGATGAACAAGCTTAAGATTCCACACAAACCACAAAGCCCAACTGGTATGGTTGGGCTTGGTATGGATGCTTTTGGCTTTTGAGCCAACGCCACCAACATTTATGCCATATTGTGTGCACGTTGCTGAATGGCTTTTTGTTGTTGGGTAAAAAATAAAGGCAAAAAATCCAAAAATTTTTTCAGCATCAAAGGAATGTGGTTTTGAGATACAAAGACCGCCATGACTTGATAAGTTGGCAAATCATAATCTGCCAAAACCCGCACCAAGCGTCCTGTAGCCACATCTGCCGCCACCAAATCCATAGGTAACATACCAATGCCTTTGTGGCGCAAAGCCATTTCTAACAAGACATACACATCATTGGATTGAAATACCTTATTAAGCTTATATTCACGCACTTGTCCGCCTTTTTGCGTCAAAGGCCAAACTTTTTGTGACAAATACGAATGCACTAAACATGAATGTAACAGCAATTGCTCAGGGTGATTCAACGGATGAGCTTGTTGTAAATAAGTCGGTGTGGCAACCAACCATGGCTCTACTTGACCCAAAACCAAGGTTTCATATCCATCGGTTTCATGTGCGCTCACACGTACCGCCACATCCACATGATTGGCAATCAAATCCACCATCTGCTCTTGTGACAACACATCAAAAGCCACATATGGTGCTGTTTTTTGAAACGCCACAATCGCATCCAACAAATACGCACGAGCCATAAAATGCCCTGCACTGATACGCAACACCCCTTGTATTTGAGCATCGGCATTCAATTGTTGCAGCTTTTTTTCCTGCTCTAAAATCGTCAAACAATACCCTAACGCCTCTTCCCCAGCTTGAGTCAATGACACTCGGCGGGTATTGCGCTGCATCAATCGGGCACCAAAACGATTTTCTAAAAACTCTAAATACCGCGATACCATCGCCCGAGACAACATCAATTTCTCCGCTGCCTTGGTCAAACTGCCTTGTTGATGTATCTCTACAAACACTTGTATCGCTTTTAACGTATCCATCCCATCACCTTTTTCTTGGTCAACCTATTCCAACAAAGGTCTACCATTTTGAATCATATTGTATCTTCAAAATTAGCAAATTTTCATTTGCCTCAAGCAAAATGAGGATGTTTGATCACGATGACACGCATCTCTGACTCCCAAAACACCATGAAAATGTCATCAAAATACAGTTGTCTGTACAAATTAAAAATTTAATTTGCATATTATATATGCAATCTGAAAATATCTTTCAATGAAGTATCACTATCATCATTGCCATACTTTCACACCAGAAAATATTCTCTGTACTTCTAGATAAAAATATAACTTAAATTCAAACTTTTATCATAAATTTTTCAAATTATGAAGAAACGTATTCAAACAACTGCAATAAGCGACTCATCATATTTTTGTGGCACACATATCCACATCTTGCCCATCAGAAATCAGTAATTCTCAAATTAACAACCTAATTTGTTTTAACCGAGTTCAAAACAATGTCAACAAAAAATGAATATAAATTCACATTAACAATCATACTCTAAATTAAATTTATATCAAAATTTATCATATTTATAAAATAAAAACTTAAATTAAATACAAAATATAGAATTATTTATAATAAATATTTACATTACATTGAATTCATATGATTTATGTTTCATTTAGCAATTGACAAGCGTTTCAAAATCATTATTAATAATAAAAAAACAATGATGTAAGTCTGATTCACAGTCCCAAAAATAAAATCATTCGACAAAGGATAAAATATGGCAGATTTTGATACCGATTTGACCCAGCAAACCGCTAACTACGCTGCGTTGACCCCCATTGACCATTTATTGCGTGCGGCTGAAGTTTATGGCGACCAATTGGCCATTGTGCATGGCAGCTTGCGTCAAAATTGGCGTGATACTCACCACCGTTGCTGCCAATTGGCAGCGGCTTTGCGCCAACAAGGTGTCAGTCGCAACACCACAGTGGCTGTATTGCTACCGAATACGCCTGCTATGGTCGAAGCACATTTTGGCGTGCCGATGTCTGGTGGTGTATTGTGTACTTTGAACATCCGCTTAGATGTCGAGGCGATGATTTTTTGTTTGCAACACGGCGAAGCCAAAGTTTTAATTGCCGACACTGAATTTGCCAGCGAAGTGGCTGCCATTAAACAAGCCATGCCCGATTTGTATGTGATTCAAGTCAATGATTTATTGGGTCCTGAAGAAGACGATTACGGCCATATTGAATACGAAACGTTTTTGAATACTGCCGAAGATTTGAACAATTGGGTTTTGCCTGAAAACGAATGGGATGCGATCGCGCTGAACTACACTTCAGGCACCACAGGCGACCCTAAAGGCGTGGTTTATCACCATCGTGGCGCGATGATGAATTCTTTGTCCAATATTATGGATTGGGACATGCCCAAATTCCCTGTCTATTTGTGGACTTTGCCAATGTTCCATTGTAACGGTTGGTGTTTCCCGTGGACGATTGCCGCTCGTGCAGGTGTCAACGTGTGTTTGCGTCGTTTTGACCCTAAAGTGTGTTTTGAGCTCATCAAAACGTTTGGCGTGACTCATTACAGCGCCGCACCGATAGTGCATGCGGGTTTGGCCAATGCGCCTGATGAACTCAAACAAGGCGTGACACATTTGGTCAAAGGTTCGATTGCAGGTGCTGCACCGCCTGAAGCGGTTTTGGCAGCGATGGAAAAAATGGATTTTGAAATCACCCATGTATACGGTTTAACCGAAGTATATGGCCCTGCTTCTGTGTGTGTGCAGCGTCCTGAGTGGCTGGATTTGGACATTTCAGGCCGTGCGGCACAAAACGCGCGTCAAGGTGTGCGCTCACATTTACAGGACGGCTTAAGCGTCTTAGACCCCATTACAATGGAAGCTGTGCCACACGATGGCGTGAGCATTGGAGAATTGATGTTCCGTGGCAATATTGTCATGAAAGGTTATTTGAAAAATCCGCGTGCCACCCAAGAAGCCTTTGCCGATGGTTGGTTTCATACGGGCGATTTGGGCGTGGTACATCCTGATGGTTATGTGCAAATCAAAGACCGTAGCAAAGACATCATCATTTCAGGCGGTGAAAACATTTCATCCATTGAAGTGGAAGACGTGATTTACAAACACCCACAAGTGTTAAGTTGCGCTGTGGTGGCAGTGGGAGACGAAAAATGGGGCGAAGTGCCGTTTGCGTTTGTCGAATTGCGCGATGGTGTGGATTTGACGGTAGAAGCCTTGCGCGAATATTGCCGTGAACATTTGGCGCGTTACAAAGTCCCAAAACATTTTTCTTTCAGCGACATTCCAAAAACTTCAACGGGTAAAATCCAAAAATTTGCGCTGCGCAACCAAGCCAAAGCCATCGTTGAAGCCGCTACTACACCATAATTGTCATTAAAACATCTTAAAAAAGCGTCCTGTAAACTTTACAGGACGCTTTTAAGCCATGCGCACAAGCTCATAAATGTCTTGTGCTATCATGCGCACTTTCTCACTTGATTTAAGAAAGCCAACCATGTCTTTACCTGCTTGCCCGCACTGCCAATCTGAATACACATACGAAGATGGCACCTTATTCATTTGTCCTGAATGCGCCCACGAATGGTCAGCCAATGAAGCAGTTACCAACGAAGAAACCACCATCAGCAAAGATGCCAATGGCAATGTTTTACAAGATGGCGACAGCGTCACCGTCATCAAAGATTTGAAAATCAAAGGCTCTTCGTCTGTGGTCAAAGTCGGCACCAAAGTCAAAACCATTCGCTTGTTGCCTGATGCTGCCGACGGTCACAATATCGATTGCCGCATTGATGGCATCGGTGCGATGAAATTGAAATCAGAATTTGTCAAAAAAGCCTAATTGCAGTTTCAAATGAAAACACCTGATACGATTTTTTCATTTGAAACTGTACGAGCAGCAAATTCGCTGCTCACATCGCCATCTGATAGAATAAAAATATTGGTTTTGCATGTATGTTTTCAGAAGACATCTTCATTTCACGAAATGTCATTTTTTAGCGAAAATGCTTCTGGCTTCATCGTTTAACAGCCACAATTAAACCTGAATAAATGCTGTTAATGCGCCATTGACCTGAATGTTGAAGACTAAAGATAGCAATATAATGTCTATGGATTAATTGATATGCATGACGAAAGCGTCCTGTAAGGTTTACAGGACGCTTTTATTGGAAATCAATATCCATTTTCATCCAAACACATTTTCATCCTTTTTGATGATGACAAAACACTATCATCCCAACCGTCCCCACTCATTCATGCAGATTTTTGGCATAAAATTTGTCGCAACAAATCTGCCGTGTGCGCCACTTGCTCTAACGGAAACATGTGCCCACCTTGCACCACAGTTTGCTGGATGCCAAATTTGCGTGTGAATGCCGTCGTGTGCCCTTGTTGGTAAAACAAACCACCACTTGCCGCCAACAAATGTACTGGCAGATTCAATGCCACAGAAGGTTTGCGCCACCAATACACAGGAAATTGCCGAAAAATTTCTGCTTCAAGCCGCTTGGGAATGCGCAAAGTCACCGTCTCATCGACACCAGTCGCCACCAAACCATGTTGCATATAATCGGCAAAACAAGCCTCTTCAAAATGTTGAAACAAGCGATTGTGGCGCAAAGATTGATACGCCTCGTCCCGATGCTGCCATGTATCCCGCCGCCGCAAAGTCACACCAGCTGGCGAAAATTTGTCGGCCATTTTCAATTTAAAATACTGCAACGGCTCAAACACCATCGCACGCATACCCATCATAATCGGCGGATCCATTAACACCAATTGCGTAAACCTTTCAGGACGCTTGAAAGCACAACGCCACAACAACAAAGCCCCAAACGAATGCCCCACTCCAATCACAGCTTCGTTTCCATATCTTTGCTGCATGTCTTCCAAAACCTCATCCACCAAAGCCTCCCAATGCAAGCTCACAGGATATGCCGCATTCATGCCCACTATCGGCAAATAAGACACTTGATACGTGTCCTGTAAACATTGCCACAGACTTTGATATACCGCAGCAGGAATGCCATTGGCGTGGGCGAAGTAAATTTTGGATTGCATGCATTCGTCTCTAAAAATATCAGGGATGGTTTAAACCAATCATCGGACAAGCTGTTTGATTAATCTATATGTATTAAGATACACAGATTCAAAATTTTTAACGACTCTTATAAATCATTTGGAATATGCCATGAATATTAAAAACCATACCATATTGATTTTAATGATGCTGTGTTTCCTTCCATTGAGCATCGCCTCACCCAATCAACAACGCGGTGTCCATTTGAACAATCAAGGCTTTGCGTTGGCACAACAAGGTCAATACCAGCAAGCCATCAGTTTGTACCAACAAGCTTTACCTGATTTGACTGCTACCGATGCCAAAACCCAAATCAATCGGGCGGCTACTTTGAATAATTTGGGTGTGGCATACATGCATCAAAGAAATTTACAGGACGCTTATTACGCTTTGAGCGAAGCTTTGTCCTTACGAGAGCAATATTTAGGAATGCTTGATGCATTGACCTTATTGAGCAGGCACAATTTGGCAGTGATTTTATTGTCGGGCAATCAAAACAAATTAGCATGTGAACACATGCAACAAGCTTATTCAGGACGCTTAAAAGTATTGGGACAACAACATGAAAATACGCAATTGAGCTTGAAGTTTTTAAAACAAATACCCAATTGTTAATCCATGCTAACTCATTCAATTTACATACCCATTTTATATATAGTTCAACCTAGCAAGCGTCCTGTAAACATTACAGGACGCTTATCATTCAGATAAGTTTGCCATTGAATCATGCTGTTTCAATATGACTTTCAATTCATCAATGGAATATGCAGGCTTTTTTTGATGCAACATGGCATGACAATTAGGACAAACAGGTACCAAATCTACCATCGGATTGACTTGGTATTCGGCCTCAATACACGCCAAATCTTCACGATGATGAACATGAATAAAGTTTTTGCCAATCGCACCATATTGCCGTTCAAAATCAAAACCACAAACTTGGCATTGATAACCATAATGATCCAAACAAGCTTGGCGGGCTTTGGAATGGCGCTCATAAGCGTTGACGGTGATGGTTTTGCGAGCACCTTCTAGATAAAGCACCTCTGGTGGTTCTGATGACACCGATGAGTCTTGTTCATCAAAATACAAAATAGTCGGCTGAGGCAAATAAGCTTCAAATTGGCGGTAAATTTTTAATCGTCCTATTACCGGCTTTTAAAACTCATTTTCATACCAATCAATATGGCTTTTAAAACTTTTCATTGCCACGGCAAAATTTTCCGTAGTTTCTTCTTGTAAAATCCTATTTAAAAAATAATTCAATGCTTCTAAATTAATATCTCTTGTCGCAACCGAGCCACGTCGCAAACACAAATAAAATGTCACATACATTTCAGCCGATTTTTTATTCATACCAATATGAACCAACTCACTAGCAGCTTGTGTCAAAGTCATGTATTTTGAAAATACTTTTTTCCCTAACTCATACGCCAAATGAATGTGTTCAGTTAAAATTTTACCCATGGATTCTATTTCATGATGGTTATTCTATACATATATCATAAATATTGAATAAAATAAAAAAAGCGTCCTGTCAATTTTACAGGACGCTTAAATTGCTTTTAACAAGCCATCACACGCTTTGTTTTAATTGTTCCAAAACTTGTGGGTTTTCCAAAGTAGAAGTATCGGCGGTGATTTCTTCGCCTTTGGCCAAAGTGCGCAACAAACGACGCATGATTTTGCCTGAGCGGGTTTTCGGCAAATTGTCGCCAAAACGAATGTCATCAGGTTGTGCGATTTTGCCAATTTCATGCGCCACCCAGCTCTTCAACTCTTGCGCAATGCGTTTGGCATCTTCACCTTCTGGACGATCGCCTTTCAAAATCACAAACGCCACCACCGCTTCGCCTTTGACATCGTGTGGCTTGCCCACCACCGCAGCTTCTGCTACCAATGGATTGGCTACCAAAGCCGATTCGATTTCCATCGTACCCAAACGGTGACCTGAAACATTCAATACATCGTCAATACGACCCATAATCCATACATAACCGTTTTCATCACGGTGTGCCGAGTCGCCTGCCAAATACAAATTACCGCCCAATTCTTCTGGGAAATACGTACTTTTAAAGCGTTCATCATCGCCCCAAACCGTGCGCAACAAAGATGGGAATGGACGTTTGATGACCAAGAAACCACCGTTGCTTTGGTCAACCGATGCACCTGATTCATCCACAATGTCTACCATAATGCCCGGCAATGGCAAAGTACAAGAACCTGGTTTGATGGCAACCGCACCAGGCAAAGGCGCAATCATGTTAGAGCCTGTTTCTGTCTGCCACCACGTATCCACAATCGGGCACTCGCTGCGACCAACAGTTTCGTAATACCACATCCACGCTTCAGGATTGATAGGCTCACCCACAGAACCCAACAAACGCAAGCTAGACAAATCGTATTGATTAGGCAAATCTGCACCCAATTTAATCAATGAACGAATCGCGGTTGGTGCGGTGTAGAATGTGGTCACTTTGTGTTTTTCTACGCCTTCCCAGAAGCGGCCTGCATTAGGATAAGTTGGCACACCTTCAAACACGATTTGTGTCGCGCCCCAAGCCAAAGGACCATAAGCAATGTAAGTGTGACCGGTAATCCAACCTACGTCAGCCGTACACCAGAATACATCGTCTGGTTTGTGGTCAAAAACCCATTTCAAAGACAACATCGCGCCCAATAAATAACCTGCAATACTGTGTTGTACGCCTTTTGGTTTGCCCGTACTGCCTGAGGTGTACAAAACAAACAAAGTATCTTCTGCATTCATCCATTCAGGTTCACATTCGCTGGCCTGATTGGCAATCAAATCGTGCCACCAAATATCGCGTGCCGCGTCAAACGCCACTTCTTTGTCAGTGCGGGCAAACACAATCACTTTTTCAATGCTTGGGCAATCGCCATCTTTCAAAGCTTCATCTACGGTCACTTTCAATGGGGCACTTTTACCGCCACGAACGCTTTCATTGGCAGTGATGATGATTTTGGCAGCAGCGTCCTGTACACGGTCTTTGACCGCACCTGCTGAGAAACCACCAAACACCACAGAATGAATCGCACCAATGCGCGCACACGCTTGCATCGCCACCACAGCATCTGGAACCATCGGCATGTAAATAATCACGCGATCGCCTTTGCCCACGCCCAAAGATTTCAAACCATTGGCAAACTGACACACACGCTCATACAATTGTTGGTAAGTGATGTTTTCAGAAGAACCATCGTCTTTTTCATAAATAATGGCCGTTTTATTGGCTTTGTCAGCCAAATGACGATCCAAGCAATTGTAAGAAATATTCAAATCACCATCAGCAAACCATTTGTAAAATGGCGCATTGCTTTCATCTAAAACTTGTGTAAATGGCTTTTTCCAAGTAATCATCTCTTGTGCCAAATCGCCCCAAAAACCTTCGTAGTCTTGGTTGGCTTTCTCACACAAAGCGTTGTAAGCGGCCATGCCACTCACATTAGCGGTGCTTTGAAACGCTTCTGATGGTTCAAACACACGATTTTCTTTTAATACCGATTCGATTGCTGCCATGATTTGATTCTCCGTTGCATTTTCTTATTTTGTTTCAGGACGCTGTGTTAGCCGTCCTGAACCTATTTACTGCCAATTAATAACCATCTTTTTTAATGATCTGAAGCATCCGTGATACCGATACCCGTCATTGAACGTACATATTGTGCTTCAAAGCCTGCACGGTCTTGTACTGCTTGAGCTGAGTTATCCGTCACAGACACAATCCAAGCCATGATGAATGCCAATGGAATGGTGAAGATAGCAGGGTTACCGTAAGGGAAAATTGGTGCATCATGGTGCAACACAGATACCCATACAGTTGGTCCCAACACGATCAACAAAGCGGCAACCAACAAACCTGAGAAACCACCAACAACCGCACCACGAGTGGTCAAGCCTTTCCAGAACATTGACAACACCAAGATTGGGAAGTTACCTGAAGCTGCCAAGGCAAACGCCAAGCCCACCATGTAAGCCACGTTTTGGTTTTCAAAAGCAATGCCCAAGAAAATCGCCAACACACCCAATACCAAAGTGGTCAAACGAGACATTTTCAATTCTTCCGCTTGAGTGGCTTGACCTTTTTTAATCACAGTTGCATACAAGTCATGGCTCACAGCAGAAGCACCTGACAAAGTCAAACCTGCAACTACCGCCAAAATTGTTGCAAACGCCACCGCAGAAATGAAGCCCATGAACAAGTCACCACCCACAGCTTGAGACAAATGTACCGCCGCCATGTTGGTACCACCAATCATTTGCATCACAGGTGCACCGTCTTTGGTGATTTCTTCAAAGAAGTTCGGGTTTTTGGTCAAAAACATGATCGCGCCAAAACCGATGATGAATGTTAAAATGTAGAAGTAACCGATGAAACCCGTTGCAACAAAAACAGATTTACGCGCTTGTTTGGCATCTTTAACGGTAAAGAAGCGCATCAAGATGTGTGGCAAACCAGCCGTACCGAACATCAAAGCCAAGCCTAAAGACAAAGCGTCGATTGGGTTTTTCACCAAACCACCCGGAGACATGATGTCGTCACCTTTAGGATGTACTGCAACCGCTTCAGTGAACATTACTTCTGGGCTAAAATTGGCGACTTTCAAAACCATCAAAGCCATGAACGTTGCACCAGACAATAACATCACTGCTTTGATGATTTGTACCCATGTCGTTGCCAACATACCACCGAACAATACATACATCACCATCAACACGCCCACAATCATTACCGCATACATGTAATCCAAACCGAACAACAATTGGATCAATTTGCCTGCGCCAACCATCTGAGCAATCAAGTAAATGATGACTACCAACAAAGTGCCTGAGGCAGCGAACAAGCGCACAGGTTTTTGTTTTAAGCGGTAAGCAGCTACGTCAGCAAAAGTGTATTTACCCAAATTGCGCAAACGCTCAGCAATCAAAAACAAGACGATAGGCCAGCCCACTAAGAAGCCAGTTGAATAAATCAAACCGTCATAACCTGTGGTATATACCATCGCAGAAATACCCAAGAACGAAGCTGCTGACATGTAGTCACCGGCAATCGCCAAACCATTTTTAAAGCCTGAGATACCACCACCTGCGGTATAAAAGTCTTTGGTCGATTTGTTTTGCTTGGCTGCCCAAAATGTGATGTACAAAGTCGCCGCAACGAAAATGAAAAACATGATGATGGCAGACATATTCACCGATTGTTTTTTGACTTCCCCTGTCAAGGCATCTGCTTGCGCAAACGCCCCTGTCAACGCCAACAAGCCATACAATGCATATTTTTTATATTGAGTCATTTATGCCTCCTTTGCCGCAGCATTCACAGCATCAGTATCACTGGCTGCATTTTTAGAAGCTGAATCGGTTTTGGTATTGTTCAATACTTCACTCACCACATCTTGTGTAATCACTTCTAGTGGACCATTGGCTTGACGCACATACACACCCGTAATAGCAATGGCAAATAAAATGACAAACAAACCCACATAAATACCCACAGTAGTGGTACTGCCTTCTGAAACTGGTGTCCCAAATGATTCAGGACTCGTGCCAATATACATGATGAAAATCACATAAATGACAAACATCAAAGCCGAATAACTCCAGCAATACATACTCTTGGTTTTGGCCATCTTTTGAAACTTTGGATTTTCAAGCACTTGCCGTGCAATATTTTTCTCCATTTTTCTCTCCTTTGTACGTGGTTGGTTTCGCACAGTGAGAAATGTAAAGCCCGATTTACATGGCGCATAATTTTTTTTTTGGATGGCTTGGATTTGTTGAAATTATGATGCATCGCAATAAGTGTTTATTTTCAATCATTTAATACAAATAATCACTGAGGTATTTTTTTCAAAATCCCCAAATCTTTTTAATTTCTTTTGTGCTAACGCAAAAAATCAGACTTACAAACAAAAAATTCTTGTTAAAAATCATAAAACTTTTCCATAATGAAGCATTGACCACTGTAAGGGGAAATAAGCTGTGGATTTAAATCAACTCAAAAGCTTTGTGGCTGTCGCACACCAACAAAATTTGACGCAAGCAGCTGAAACCTTGCATTTGTCTCAACCTGCTGTTTCAGCCCAAATCAAGGCATTGGAAAAAAATTTAGACGTACAGCTTTTCGATCGCAATGCCCAAGGCATGAGTTTGACCAGCGCAGGCAAAGTTTTATTGCCTAGAGCCGAAACCATGTTACAACAAATGCACCATCTAGATTCTTTTGCCCAAAGCATCAAAAATGATTTTCATCTGCAATCCAAAGTCGGCATCATTCAAATGTTACCCGTTCCTTTTTTGACCGAATGTGTGGGGATATTGCAAACCGAATTTCCACACATTCACCAAAGCTTCAGCTTGGGTTTGAGCGGAATTATCTTGAATCAAGTCAAACAAAGAGAATTAACGGGTGGTTTTTTTGTAGGGGATAATCCTTATCGCAATGTGCACACCGTCGACATCATGCCACTCAAATTTGAAGTCGTCATGGCTCAAAAATGGTTGGGGCATTTTGAAAATAACCAAAAAGCCATGCAACAATTGCCATGGATTAGCTTGTCTGCATTCTCTGCCCTCACCCGCTTTACCCAAAAAATTTGGCGGCAATGGAAAGTCACTCCCACTACCGCCTTACAATGCGATGATATGTACGCTTTATTAAACTTGGTTGAAGCAGGTCACGGTGTGGCATTGCTACCGAGTCATTATTTAGATGTTCATGCTCAACGTGATGCGATTGTGCGCTTGCCTGAAATTCAATTGACTGAAATGTTGTCTTTTATCTATGCCATAGATTTAGAACAAGATCCCATTATTGAAGCTTGGAAACACACTTTGGCCAAAGTCACGCAAAGGATTGAGCAAATGTAAGCAAACGTTTGGCTGCCTCTACGCATTCATCCACATTGGCGACCAAAGCAATGCGGATATAACCTGCACCAGGATTGCCATGAACCGTATCTCGTGCCAACAAATGTCCTGGTAGAACTTGTACGGCTTGTTCTGCCCACAAGCGTTGGGCAAAACGAGCATCGTCGCCATCAGGTACTTTTAACCAGATATAAAACGAAGCATCAGGAATGCTGACTTCATAAGCGTCCTGTAACAAAGCCACCACTTGCTCAAATTTTTGTTGGTACAAAGCACGGTTTTCTTCAACGTGTTTTTCATCGTTCCAAGCAGCAATGCTTGCGTGTTGCACAGAAATGCCCATCGCGCTGCCGTGATAAGTACGGTATTCCAAGAATGCCGCCATCCATTTGGCATCGCCCGCCACAAAGCCCGAACGCAAACCAGGCACATTAGAACGCTTAGACAAACTGGTGAACATCACCAAATCATCCCAAGAACGACCCAACATCGAAGCGGCCTGTAAACTGCCCAAAGGCGCATTGTCGCCAAAATAAATCTCGGAATAACATTCATCCGAAGCAATCACAAAACCATATTGGTCTTGCAAGGCAAACAATTCTTGCCAATCTTCCAATTGCATCACCGCGCCCGATGGATTGCCAGGACTGCACACAAATACCAATTGCGTGCGCTGCCATGTCGCGGTATCAATCGTTTTCCAATCGGGCATGAAATTAGGCGCCTCACAATTGACATACACCACTTCACCGCCTGCTAGAAAAGTGGCGCCTTCATAGATTTGATAAAACGGATTGGGACTGATGACCACAGGTTTCTCAACACTTTGCGCATCCAAAACCACTTGCACAAATGAAAACAAAGCCTCACGACTGCCATTAACTGGCAAAATCTGCGTGTTGGCATCTACCAAAATATCATAACGACGCTTGAGCCAAGCACTGCATGATTCACGCAACGCATCGATGCCTTTGCTGGCTGGATATTTAGACAAACCATCCAAATTTTGCACCAAAGCGTCCTGTATCACTTGTGGTGTGGCGTGCTTGGGCTCACCAATTTGCAACATGATAGGGTTCAAATGCTCAGAAACTTGCACATCGCGCATCAATGCACGCAAGCGCGCAAAAGGGTATGGATTCAATTGCTGCATGAATGGGTTCATAGTGGCTTACAAAAAATGACAAAAATGCGATTGTAACGAAATTTTGTGTTTCAAAGCCAAACTATTTGCAAGCAAACCCATATTTTGTGCCAAAGTATCGGCAGGCAAGTCCATCAACAAAACATTGTTGGCACGACCTGCATGCAAACTCATTTTCATGCCAGCGGCCTGAAAAGGCAGACCATGAATTTCAGCAAATGCCTGCGCTCGGGCATTGGCCGTTTGCAGCATCGGCAATAAAGACACATCCAAATGAAATTGTTTGACACCCAAAACCAATAAACGCGCTGCAAACCAATCGGCTTCATCCGTAATATGCTCTTGCATGCGGCCTGTAAAGTCCAAGCGCAAACTTGCCATCATCATCGCCACCGTGCGAATCAATGGTAACAAAGCTTCGCTGACCAGCAAGCCATGTTCAGGTACCGCAGGATTGAGCAATTGGGTGGCATGGCTGTTGCCATCGACCACCAAGCAAATGGTTTGCACAGGTTCAACTTGAGTATGGGTAAGTTTTAACATTGCTACGGTATTCATGATACGCCTTCCTTGCTTTTGAGATTTGCTTGATTGAGGCGTTCACTGTGGATATAAAAAAAGCCGCCTCAATGTGAGCGGCTGTTTTTATCGTGTTTGAATGTGAATCTGTCATGCACCACGAAGCGCCGCTGTATTTGAGCGGTACCAATAGTAAGCAAAAGAAACATTCACAGACATCAAAGTATTCATGTTTATTACACTAACCCATATGATTGAATGTTGTCAAATCTAACCTGCCAACTTTTCCAATAGCCACATAATCCATGACACAAAACGCCACAGCAACTCTAATAATTGCCGCAAGCCCTCCACTTATTCCTCACCCCAACGTGGCAGCAAATCATGCTCAATGCGCAATTGATCCAAAATACGAGCCACCACAAAGTCAATAATGTCTTCAATGGTTTTCGGGTGCTGGTAGAAACCGGGAGATGGCGGCAACACACAGACGCCCAAACGAGCCAATTTCAATAGATTTTCCAAATGTAGCGCCGAAAATGGGGCTTCTCGCGGCACAATGATCAACGGACGTCCCTCTTTAATGCACACATCAGCCGCGCGCTCAAGCAAGTGGTCTGAAGTGCCATAAGCGATGGCTGCGACCATCCCCATCGTAGCAGGACATACCACCATCGCATCGGCAACATGCGTACCCGAAGCAGGTGGCGCTGACCATTGATTTTGACCGAACACCCGCAAACGAGACGCATCCACACCATAGCGCTCATGCAACATTTTTTCACATGCAGAGGGTGATGATGGCAATTGCAAACCCATTTCTTGTTGTGCCACAATTTGTGCAGCTTGCGAATACACCAACCACACAGTTTTACCATAACGCAGCAAACATTCTAATAAACGAATGCCATATGGCATGCCGGAAGCGCCAGTTAAACCCAAAGTGACAGTTTGAATCGGGGTAGAGAGCATCATCAATTTTAAGCGTCCTGTAAAACCTTAATTGTACCGAATAAGCGTCCTGCACCCAAACTTATCGTGAGATGGGTCAATTTTTAATCAATATTTGCATTTATTTTTCATTAAACAGGTGAACCTTTAATCACAAATTGGTTACAATGAAGTGTTTTTTCATTCTTAACTCAGGAAGTGCTTATGTTCGTACGTCGTCTGTTGGTCAGCGCAGTGTTGGCATGTTTGTCTGCTTGTACCGCCGTACCCACGCCCATGTCAACGAACTCAACGCTTCAATCCAATACGAATGAAAGCACTCGAATCGGTGGCGTCAATGCGATGAATCACAAAACCATGCCGAGCCGTGTCGAAAATCCCCACAGCACGACCCAGTCCAATCACAGCGTCGCAGACACTTCCAGTTGTTTGCGCCAAAAATTGGCGACAGAATTCAAATTGCCAGCAGAATTCATCAATCACAAAGTCTATACCGACAACAATCACAGCGTAGGCTTGATTAATCCATTCACACAAACCGAAGGCATCACCATGGATGTGATTGGCAGAGGTTCTAGCAGTGAAATCAAACTGTATGGCAATGGCAATTTATTGTCGCGTGCATGGCAACAATTGCCAAGTAAATGTGGTCAAGGCAAAACCTCGACTGTGGCGCAAATTGTTCCACCGTCTAAAACAGCCAGCACCCAAATGGCAGCGGCTCGCCCTGCTAATAACAATATTAATTTCGTCGCACGAACGCAAGATGGTACCAATAACGCTTGGGTAGACACACGCAACAATGCCAATGTACAAACCACAACAGTGACCGCACCTCGTGTCGTGAACACACCACAAGTGGCTGCTATCAACACGCCTACTCAAACGCCATCTCATCCAAGCATCGCAGCAGCTCAACACAGTAGCGCAACACCAAGCAATTGGAATAACAATACCGAATTAACGCAAGATGATATGAATATTGTCGCGCCATTGACTGCTGCCATGGTTGCAGCACCGTTGGCAGCCAAAGCATTGAGCAGCTCAAACAACACCCAACAGTTGAACAACAACCATCGTTCAGCCGTACCAGCGACCCCTACTCGCACAGTAACTACCAATATAAGCAACAACCGTGTTGCCATAGCCAGCAACACACCTACTCGCACCACAACCGCAGCGAACACCTCTGCAACACGTACAAATAGCACCACAACCAGCAGCACTGCCAAACGCACAACAACCAACACAAACACTGCTAAAAAAGCCACTACACAAACCGCTGCCAACACAACGAAAAAATCAAGTACCAAATCCAACAGCAGCAAAGCCATTGTAGACAACAAAAAAGCCACTCGCAGCCAACAATCTGCTCAAAAAGCCACGACCAATAACAAAGACACCAACAAAACAGCAGTAAGCAAAAAAGCAACCAGCAAAACAGTTGCAAGCAAAAAAACAACCACTAGCAAAACCACGAACAATAAAGCAACCAGCAACCAGCAACAAAGCAACTTCTAACAAAGCACAAAATAAAAAAGTGACTACCAACCCAAAAACAACAGTTAATAAATCAACAACCAATAAGGCCAATGCCAGCAAAGCCACTAAAAAGCCTGTTGATAACAAAAAAGTTACTACCCAAAAGAACAGCCGTACCAATGCTGCCACTAAAAACAATGCTAAAAATGTTAAAGAAGATAACCAAAAAGCCAACACCAACAAAAAAAACGCAGTACAAAACAATAAAAACAACAATACCAAATCAGCAGACAATAACAAAACAGCTAAAACCAATAACGCTAAAACACAGACAAAAAATACAAACAAAACAACATCAAAAAGCAATAGCAACAAAAAATCCAATTAATATTAGCGCTGTCATTAATGGATTCAAACAGCAAGAGCAAGCGAGTTTTTTTGCTCATGCCGTTAAAATCGGTTAAGATGCAGTCATTGAATTCAGACGGCACTGCTTAAATCTATAATCAGGCCGTCATTGTCTTGATGCGGTAAGGACTGAAGCAAACATGCAAAACGAAACAAGCATTGGCGCAGCATTAAAAGCAGCTGTGCAAACAATGAGCAAAAAGAAACAAACAGATATGATTGGTATTCATATCTATGAAAAATACGATGTATTCAAAAAATTTAAGCCATTGGCTGTCGGCATCGATCAAGACTTGATCGCGGCTTTACCACAGTTTGATGCGACTTTGATTGCTCGTGTATTGGCTAACCATTGCCGTCGCCCACGCTATATCAAAGCTTTAGCCCGTGGTGGTAAACGCTTTGACTTAAATAGTCGTTTCAAAGGTGAAGTGACTGCTGAAGAGCAAAAAATTGCTCAAAGCCACCCTTGCATGCAAAGCACCAAGCCTGCTGAGGATGTTGCTACGGCTGAAACACTCACAGCTTCTGTTGAAGTTGTGCAAGATGACATCATCCAAGCATAAAGATGTGTTAATAGACAGCCACTGTCATTTATTAGATACGCCTTTATGGCAAAAGCTGCCTGAAATCATTCAGGCAGCTTTTGCGTCTGCTGTACATCATTTTATTGTCCCATGTAGCCATCTTGCCGATTTTGACAAACAGCTACAATTGTGTGAGCGCTATGCATGTGTCACACCTGCTTTTGGCGTCCATCCATTTTTTATAGCCGAAGCAGACTTACACATTACCCTCCAAAATCTAGAGTCCATCTTACTCACGCAGCCACAAGCATTGGTCGGTGAAATTGGTTTGGATTTTGGCAACAAACATTTATCTGACGCCCACAAACAACAGCAAATTGACTTTTTTGAAGCGCAATTGTACTTGGCGCAAACATACCAACGCCCTGTCATTCTCCATCATCGTGCATCACTGGATATTATGTTGCACAGCATCAAAAAAATAGGTTTTCAACAGGGTGGTTTCTTACATGCTTATTCAGGTAACATACAACAAGCCAGACCTTGGTTGCAATTGGGGTTCAAATTGGGGCTTGGCTCAGTCTTACTCAAGCCCAATGCCAAAAAAATTTACCAATTGTTACCCCATTTAAATTCGCAAGATTATGTTGTTGAAACCGATGCCCCTTATATGCCATTTCAAAATATGTCTAAAGAATATAATGAACCTGCAAATACCTTGCTAGTGGCTCAAATTTTGGCAGACTTCTATCAAGTTTCTTGGCAAACCATCGCCCAAAATAGCAGTCAGAACGTGCACGCAGTTTTAGCAAGACGACCTCTTACATCTTTTTGAAAGATACCACCATGAAAACCTTATTTGGATTACTTGTTTGTGCTTTGGCTTTGACCGCATGCAGCTCTAAAAACAGTCCTTCTGGTCCAAACAAATACAATGCCAGCGAGCGCAAAGTGATGCGCAGCCATGCCATTGATGCGCCGCCGCCAATTTTGGTTTCACAATAAGTCCATTTTAAAGAAGCGTCCTGTAAGTTTACAGGACGCTTCTTTTTGGCCATATCACTTGTGCTTAATCAGCCGCCATTACAGTTTGCCTGCCACTTTTCGATTGCGCATCACACACAACAAATCCGCCGCAACGTGTGCCGCTGCAATCGCAGTAATTTCGCTTTGGTCATACGCGGGAGATACCTCCACCACATCGGCACCGACAATATTTAGGTTTTCCAATTTGCGCAAAATCCCCAAAGCCGTATGGCTGTTCAAACCGCCCGCTACTGGCGTGCCTGTGCCTGGTGCGAAAGCGGGATCCAAACAGTCAATGTCAAACGTAATGTAAACCGGATTATCGCCCACCACTTCGTAAATGCGCTCCACAGTTTTGTCGATGCCGTTTTCATTCACCCATGGTGCAAACAACATATTCATGCCCATAAAATCGCTGTTCCATGTGCGTATGCCCACTTGTGCGGAAGTTTTCGGATCGATTAAACCGTCCTGAATCGCTTTGTAAAACATGGTACCATGGTTCAATGAATCCGCATCAGGATCAGGCCAAGTATCGCAATGGGCATCAAAATGCAACAATGACAAAGGTTTGCCATATTTTTCAGCATGTGCTTTCAATAATGGATATGTGATGTAATGATCGCCACCGAAAGTCAACATTTTGGCGTTGCTGTTCTGAATAATACCGCGTGCATGTTCTACGATAGAATCATGAATCGTCCAAGGATTGTGCGCATCGAAAAAACAATCGCCATAATCAATCACCGCCAAATCATCAAACGGATCAAAACCCCACGGAAATAATAACAATTCAGCCAATTGCACACTGGCAGCACGAATTGCCGCAGGACCCAAACGTGCACCAGAGCGAAATGTCGTGGCCAAATCCAAAGGCACGCCCGACACCACCACATCCACATCGGTCAAATCACGTGAATAATTGCGACGCATAAAGCTCAAAGCGCCACTGTAAGTCATCTCCGTGGCGGAACCAAACAAACCTTGACGGCGAAACGCCGCATCACCATAAATTTTTTCTGACATCATCTGTCCTTCTCAGTGTTCCTGAACATCCCAGTCAAATGCTGGGATCCATGTCATTGCCGCTTTTCCAACGACGAATTGTTTTTTGAAAAAAGGCGCTATTAGGCACTTGAATCAAAGTATAACGCCCATCTTCACGCCCCATTTCTTGCAAAACAGTATAAAGCAAATGAATCGAAATCACCCGCCCATGTATGCCGATTTTGTCAGAAGCATCTAAAATTTCCAATTCGTCACCAATGCGAAAAGGTTGGGTGGTGAAAATCAAAAAGGCGCAAAATGTATTGGACAACACGCTCCATGCCGCAAAAAACGCCACCGCCGCTACCGCGGTAAAACCTGTAATGGCCGTCCACAACACTTGTCCAGAAACGCCCAAACGCTCTAATATCATCAGCAACGCAACGACAAAAATTACCCAACCTGCGATGGTTTTCAAAGGTACTAAAATATCAATGGGCATATCATGACGCTTGACCAAACGGTCAGCGACCTTGCGAAAACCACGACGCAGCAACCATGCAAGCAATACAATGATGGCCACCTCTAATACCAATAACCCATCTTGCACCCACATGGGAAATTGTTGTTTTAATATTTCCATACTCGCTCCTTGCGGCGCATCATAGCAAAGCTGAGACTAATGGCAACTGCTTTTTCAAGCCTTAAACAAATTAAATCCCAATATTGGCATTCGCCATCAATCGACTCGACACATTTGTCATGAAATCAATGACCGTCTGATGACGCTGTTTTGAACACATTCTTGGCTACGACAAATCCAAAAGATGTCACATCCCCTTGCAAGAAAACAGACAGCCCACTGGCTTGACAGCTTCAATCAATGCTACTCTTGCTTTATTAATGACAAAAACATGAGTTTGCGCATGAAAACGATTTTGGTAGCAAATTTAAAAGGTGGCTGTGGCAAAACCATGACCGCCATTACCTTAGCCTCGGCTTTCGCTCAACAAGGCTTGCGCATCGGACTTGCCGATGCCGATCCTCAAAAATCGTCTTTGCAATGGCTCAAATACCGTCCTGAAAGCGCGGCTAAAATTGTGGCGGTGGATTGGCGCAATGAAAAATCTATTGGTCATGCGCCTGAAAATTTGGATTATTTGATAGTCGATGCGCCCGGTGCTTTATCAGGCGAGCATGCCGAACAATTAATCAGTGAAAGCCATGCCATTGTCACACCTTTGCAACCGTCTGTCTTTGACATCGACAGCACCAAACGCTTTTTAAAACATTTGAAAGACATCAAGCGCATTCGCAAAGGCAAAGTGCAGATTTTATTGTTGGGCAACCGTTTGCGCCCCAATACCCACAGTGCCGAGCAAATCAAAGCCTTTTTCCAACAAATCGAGCAAATACCTGCCGCTTTGATTTTAGAACGCAGCTGTTACGACCAATTGGCGCAACAAGGCTTGGCCTTATTCGATAAGCCACAAAAACAATACACCGACATTCAAGCGCAATGGCAACCTTTATTGAATAAATTGTTACAGGACGCTTGATGTCTCTTGTTTGGGCCACAAAAAAGCCTCCTGTAAGATTGACAGGACGCTTATCATCGAAGTCATTCGATGGTATCAATCATGCGGCTCATGATAAGCCGCCGTGCCTTTGTTCCAATAGCTGGCATGTTTGACATCGTCTTTGTCCCAACCATTGTTCCAAAACCACTCACGCAAAGCACGCACTTGCTCACGCTCACAGCCAATCCATACTTGCACATCATCCGTTGGCAAAGTCGCTTGCTGAACTTGCTCTAACAAAAAGTGCGCACTGGTCACCGCAGCACCACGACGATACGCCCACACGACTTTCACATCAGCCGCACTTGGCAAAGGCACTTCGTCTGCTTCGCTGTTGATTTCAGCAAATACATACGCAGTACTGCCTTGTGACAACTCGCTCAAGCGGCGGCGAATCGCAGGCAACGCTGTTTCATCGCCTACCAACACATAATGATTCACTTCCATTGGCAAAACCAAAGCACCACGAGGACCTGCAATGGCGATTTCTTGTCCTAACTGCACATTTTTCGCCCATGTGGTCGCAGGACCTGCATCATGTATGGCAAACTCTAAACGCAAAGTTTGACCGACCAAATCAATGCCGGTCGGCGTGTATTCACGCACCGCAGGTTTTTCCACGCCCTCAGGATACGCCACGCCACGCTCACCAATTTGTGGCAATACCAATTGACCATCGGCATTGGGAAAAAATACTTTGATATGGTCATCAAAGCCATCGCTTTGAAACGTGTCCAAAGCCTCACCAGTAAAGGTAATGGCACGCAGACTTTGGCTTAAATCTTCAATTTTAGCCACTTGCAAACGGCGAATTTTGATATCGTAACGGATGCGTTGCGGCTTATTTTTAGTGCTAATCATTCTCACCTCAGCTTTCTTAAAAAGCGTCCTGTAAACATGTTACAGGACGCTTTGGGCAAAACTTACACGATGCCTTTTTTAGACAAATAGGTTTCGTAATCACCCATGAAGTAATCGTGACCACCTTCACCGTCTAATTCCAAAATTTGTGTCGCCAAAGAGCTCACAAATTGACGGTCATGCGATACAAAAATCAACGTGCCTGGGAATTTTTCCAAAGCCATGTTCAAAGACTCGATGCTTTCCATGTCCATGTGGTTGGTCGGCTCATCCATGATTAAGACATTGGGTTTTTGCAAAATCAATTTGCCATACAACATGCGACCTTTTTCACCACCTGACAACACGCGCACGTTTTTGGTCACATCATTGCTACCAAACAGCAAGCGACCTAAAGTACCACGAATCACTTGTTCGTCATCGCCTTCTAAACCCCATTCACGCATCCACGAAGTCAAGTCATCATTGGTATCAAAGTCTTTTTCATGGTCTTGTGGGTAGTAACCGATATTGGCTTTTTCCGCCCATTTAATGATACCTGCATCAGGTGTCACACCATCTGCATATTCTTCATCAAACGCACCTGCCAACAATTTGAGCAAAGTCGATTTACCCGCACCGTTAGGGCCGATAATCGCCAAACGCTCGCCCGCTTCCATAATAAAGTTGACTTTGTTAAACAAGGTTTTATCAAATGCCTTGCTCACGCCATCTAGCTCTACGGCATGGCGGTGTAGCTTGGCTTTTTCGTCTACTTCAAAGCGGATAAATGGATTTTGACGGGTAGAAGGTTTCACTTCGACCATTTCATCTTTAATCTTATCTGCTTGTTTCAAACGAGAAGTCGCTTGACGGGCTTTGGATTTGTTGGCTGAAAAACGCGCCACAAACTCTTGCAATTCTTGCAATTTTTCTTTGGCTTTGGCATTGTCTTTCATCGCGCGTTCGCGAGATTGGGCACTTGCCAACATGTATTCGTCGTAATTACCTGGGTAAACCGTCACTGTGCCATAATCGACGTCCGCAGTGTGTGTACACACTTCGTTCAAAAAGTGGCGGTCATGCGAAATAATAATCATGGTCGATTCGTATTGGTTCAATACATCTTCCAACCAACGAATGGTGTTGATGTCCAAGTTATTGGTCGGCTCATCCAACAACAATACATCAGGCTTAGAAAACAAAGCTTGCGCCAACAACACACGCAATTTAAAGCCAGGAGCCACTTCGCTCATGGTTGTATTGTGCAATGCTTCTTCAATGCCCACACCTGAAAGCAATGCACCCGCACGCGCTTCTGCGGTATAGCCATCGTATTCGGCAAACTTGCCCTCTAACTCAGCCGCGTGCATGTAATCGTCTTCGGTCGCTTCCATATTGGCATAAATGGCATCGCGCTCGGTCATGGCAGCCCACATTTCAGTGTGACCCATCATCACCACATCCAACACGCGCATGTCTTCATAAGCAAACTGATCTTGGCGCAATTTACCCAAACGAGCACCGTTTTCAATGGCCACCTCACCGCCGGTCGCCTCTAAATCGCCACCCAAGATTTTCATAAAAGTAGACTTACCAGAGCCATTGGCACCGATAAGACCATAGCGATTGCCTTCGCCAAACTTCACCGATACATTTTCAAACAAGGGCTTAGCGCCAAACTGCATGGTCAAATTATTCGTGCTGATCACGTGAGAGTGTCCTTCAAAAAACGGTTAATCAATATAACGGCGTATTTTACCACGTTATATCTGAATATTGCGGTATATAGGTGTTTTGACGTATGCTTCTTAGATAAAATAAATCAACTGTTTAAGCAAAGTTCTTGTGTTTTTTAACTTAACTTAAACCATTAATAATGCTTTGAATGTGTGGCAAGATTCAAAAATACGCTACAATTGCCCACATTTATTTTATCAATTCGATTGTTTCTAACCCCATTATTTGGTTGTTATAAGGCTTACAACATGATTAAAGGCAGTATTGTTGCCATCGTTACCCCGATGCATGCAGATGGTGCAGTGGATTTTGAACGTTTTAAAACCTTGATTGATTGGCACATTGACAATGGTACTCAAGCCATCGTCCCAGTAGGCACCACTGGTGAAACTGCCACATTGAGCATGGAAGAGCATTTGGCTGTGGTAGAATGCGCAGTCAAGCACGCCAATAAACGCATCCCTATCATTGCTGGTGCAGGCGCCAACAACACTGCAGAAGCGATTCATTTGTCTAAAGAATGTGAACGTTTGGGTGCAGATTACACTTTGTCAGTGGTTCCTTATTACAACAAACCTTCACAAGAAGGCATTTACCAACATTTCAAAGCCATTGCACAAGCGGCTGCCATTCCTATGATCATTTATAATGTTCCAGGACGCACAGTAGTAGATATGAGCAATGACACCATTTTACGTTTGGCAGAAATTGACAATATCGTGGGTGTCAAAGAAGCTTCAGGCGATATTGGCCGTGCTTGTGATTTGATCAAACGTGCACCTGAAGGCTTTGCTTTGTACTCAGGCGATGATTCTAGCGCCTTAGCATTTTTATTGTGTGGTGGCGATGGCATCATCAGCGTTTGTGCCAACGTTGCCCCACGTGAATTCAGCGATATGTGCCAAGCAGCTTTAGAAGGTGATGTCAATAAAGCGCGCCAATTGAACAACCCATTGCAATCGATGCATGTGGACATGTTCTGTGAAGCCAGCCCAGCGCCTGCCAAATGGGCCATGAGTCAATTGAACATTATCGAACCTCATGTGCGTTTGCCTATCTTGCCAATGACAGCTGCAGGCGAAGAAAAAGTACGTGCAGCCATGCAAGAAGCTGGTTTAATTTAATCCCAATTTAGAGGCATAGATGAAAAAAACCATACAACTGACTGTCGCAGCGACTGTATTATTGAGTTTAACGGCTTGCTCAAATAGCAACAAAGACACATTAAAATATGAATCGACCGTCAAAGCAAACCAAGTTCGCTTAGATGTGCCACCTGATTTAACCAATCCCAATCAAGGTGACCGCTATGTCATTCCAACCGGTTCTGGTGCAGTTCGTGCCAGCGACTTAAATCGCAGCCAAGGCCAAACCACTCAAGCTGACTCACGCATTTTGGCACAAGTGGCCAATGTCCATATGGTCAGCGATGGTGCTCAACGCTGGTTGGTGATGGATGGCGTCAATGCTCAAGAAATCTGGCCTCAACTGAAAGTTTTCTGGCAAGAAATGGGCTTCACCATCGGCAACGAAGAGCCTGCCATTGGCTTTATGGAAACCGATTGGGCTGAAAACCGTGCCAAGCTGCCCAATGATGGTTTCCGCTTCTTGTTAGAAAAAGTCGGCTTGGGTAGCATTTATTCAACTTCTGAGCGTGACAAATTCATTTCTCGCATGGAGCGCACTGACAAGGGCATCCGTGTGGCATTTGTTCACAAAGGCATGGAAGAAGTTTATAACAGCCGTAACAAAGACAACACGGTATGGCAGCCTCGCAACAGCGATGTGAATTTGGAAGCGGCATTTTTAGGTCGCTTCATGCACCGTTTTGGTCAAAATGAAGCCCAAATCAAACAGCAATTAGAACAAACTCAAACCAATCCCATTCAAGAGTTTGCACGCATCGAGGGTAAAAGCTTGATTGTGCGTGGCGATGCTGAACGCAATTGGCGCCGCATTGGCTTGGCTTTAGATCGTGTCGGTTTAACCGTTCGTGACATTGAACCATCACAACGCATTTATATTGTGCAACCGACTTCAGCCGAAAGCGAAGCCGTCAGCACTGAAAAACCTGGCATGCTCAAACGCATGTTTGGCAGCAAAGCCAAAGCAGCAGCACCTGCACGTGAAAACTTGGTTGTCAAATTAACTGCCATTGAAGGTGGTGATCGCTTAGTAGTCTTAGACCGTCAAGGCTCACCGTATCAAGGCAGCGATTTGAGCCAAATTTTGAGCCGTTTGCAAACGGAATTGCGTTAATTCTTAACCCAGAAATACAAGGCAGCGTCATGCTGCCTTTTTTAACTTTATGAAAATCAATCCACTTAGACGCGCTTTATTGGCCGTTTTATTGTTCACCATTTTATTTGCACTGTTGATGGTGACAGCGGCTTATTTGTGGACGCACGATGGCCAACGCATGGCAATGGTGTGTTTTATTGCCGCCTTCATCGCCATGTTGTGTCAAATCGGCAGTTTCATGTTATTTGTGCGCCACAAGCAATTGCAAGCGATGGCACGCAAGCAAAAGGAAAATCAAAATGCTCAATCACAATGAAATCGTTTTGGCCAGCAACAATGCCGGCAAATTGCGTGAGTTCAAAGCTTTTTTTGAACCTTATGGCATCACCGTATTGCCACAAAGCCAATTTGATGTGCCCGATTGCCCTGAACCATACCATACGTTTGTGGAAAATGCGTTGGCCAAAGCCCGCCATGCCAGTGCGCTTACAGGACGCCCAGCTTTAGCGGATGATTCAGGCATTTGTGCTGCCGCTTTGAATGGTGCACCGGGCGTGTTTTCAGCCCGCTATGCAGGCGAACACAAAAGCGATTTGGATAACAATGCCAAACTGTCTGAAGCTTTGCGCGAACACAGCAACAAAAACGTTTGGTATGCTTGCGTGTTGGTGTTGGTGCGCTCACCTGAAGACCCACAACCGATTATTGTTGATGGCGTGTGGGAAGGCTGTTGGCAAGAAGAAGCCCAAGGCGAAAATGGCTTTGGCTACGACCCTCATTTTTTAGTCACCGAATACAAACAAACTGCCGCAGAAGTATCGACTACTTTGAAAAATCGCATCAGCCATCGTGGTCGTGCGATGTTGGCTTTGATGCAAAAAATGGATGAGTTATACCATTTCCACGGTTTGGATGTTCCAGAAAAAGCGTTTTTCAATGATTGAGTTTCACCCTTTAGGCAGCGGCCTGAAAGCCCTGCCGCCTTTGTCTTTGTACATACACACACCTTGGTGCGTACAAAAATGTCCGTATTGTGATTTCAATTCACACCAGTTTTCAGGTGCCGCTTTACCAGAAGATGCGTATGTCGATGCTTTGTTGCAAGACTTAGAACAAGAATTGCCTTACGTTTGGGGTCGTTCAGTAGAAACGATTTTCATCGGTGGTGGCACACCAAGCGTGTTTCAGGCCGCTTCTATTGACCGTTTGCTAGCAGGCGTGCGCGCGCGTATCAAAGTGTTGCCAACGGCTGAAATCACGATGGAAGCCAATCCAGGCACGTTTGAACAAGAACGTTTTGCAGGTTTTGCCGATGCTGGCATCAATCGTTTGTCTTTGGGCGTGCAAAGTTTTCACCCTGAACATTTAAAAATCCTAGGGCGCATTCACGATGACAAACAAGCCAAGACTGCCATCGAAGCCGCTTTGAAACTGTTTGAACGCATCAATATTGATTTGATGTATGCCTTGCCCAATCAAAGCATAGCCCAAGCTTTAAACGATGTGAATACGGCAATGGCTTTGGGTGCGCCACACATTTCCGCCTACCAATTGACACTAGAGCCTAACACCGCTTTTGGCCATACGCCGCCTGCGAACATGCCTGATGACGATCATTTGATTGACATTGAAGAAGCGGTGCATGGTGCTTTGTTTGAACATGGGTTTACACGTTATGAAACATCAGCGTTTCAGCGCGATGGTAAAATGGCACGCCACAATGTCAATTATTGGCAGTTTGGCGACTACATCGGCATTGGCGCAGGTGCACATGGCAAGATTTCTTACCACGACCGCATTGAGCGCACTGTGCGTGTGCGCCATCCCAAAGATTATTTCAATGGCATCAAAGACGGTTCTGCAACCAAACGTGACGCAATCGACAAAGCCGCTTTGCCGTTTGAGTTTATGATGAATGCTTTGCGCTTACAACAAGGTGTACCCAGTCATTTGTACACCGAACGCACAGGCTTAAACTTTGGTACAATCGCCCATGCCCTCAAGCAAGCCACCGAACAAGGCTTGCTAGAAGCCAACCCTACACGTTTGCAAGCAACGCCATTGGGGCAGCGCTTTTTAAACGACTTATTGCAGTTATTTTTATAATCCCTTTTTAAAGGAATGAACATGAGCAAACAAATCATTCACACTGAAAATGCCCCTGCAGCCATCGGTGCTTATTCTCAAGCCGTTCGCGCTGGCAACACTGTTTGGATTTCAGGTCAAATCCCTTTGGTTCCAGCAACCGGTGAAGTGGTTGAAGGCGGCTTTGCAGAACAAACCGAACAAGTGTTCAAAAACTTGGCAGCAGTCATTGAAGCGGCTGGCGGCACGTTTGACCAAGTGGTGAAAGTGAATGCTTACTTGACCGACTTGTCTAACTTTGCCACTTTCAACGAAACCATGGCCAAATACATGAACCAACCTTATCCAGCTCGTGCCGCTATTGGCGTGTCTAGCTTGCCTAAAGGCGTGTTGGTTGAAGCGGAAGCGATTTTGGTTTTAGAATAATCAGCCATTGATTTTGCATACAATAAGCGTCCTGTAAACTTTACAGGACACTTTTTTATAAGCAGCTGCAAACCATCGAACTTTTGACTATGATTTGGGTTTAAATGAATGCTTATCTTTGTGAGAAGAAGCCATGAAAACCTTGTCTTTTGCACTGGCTTGCAGCTTCTTTTTAGCCGCCTGCCAATACCGCACCCATGCCCAAATCGCCGCCAATCACGCCCGCCACCAAGACCACGACTACATGCGTGAACACCTTGCCTATTCCATGACAGGTGACACCGCAGAAAACAGCTTGGATTGGGCAGGTTTATATGTCGGTCACATTCCTTGTCCTGAGTGTGATTCCATCCGCATTGATTTGGAACTGCGCCCTGACAAAACCTATCATTTACAAGAACAACATCTCACCGAAAATCGAATTCATCACCAACAACAATTTACAGGACGCTTTGAATTCGATGCCAGACAACCTTCACTCATTCGCCTTGATGCTCAAGCGGCGCAACGCATTTTTTTCATTGGTGAAGGCTATGCCGAAGCTCGCAACCGACAAACAGGTGCGCCATTGTCGAATGAGCGAAGTTATCGCATTGCACAAATCAAAGCCTATTAAGCACCATCAAAAAGCGTCCTGTAAACGTTTACAGGACGCTTTTTGATGGCTTTAGCAAGATAAAATCAATGTCCTGCTTTAGAAAACAATTGAATGACAATGACGCCCGCCAAAATCAAGCCCATGCCCAGCAAAGCAGGTAAATCCAAGCGTTGTTTGAAAAAAACCCACGCCACCGCTGAAATCAAGACAATGCCCATGCCCGACCAAATGGCATAAATCACACCTGTAGGCAAGGTTTTCATCGTCAAAGACAAAAAGTAAAACGACACACAATAGCCAACAACCGCCAAAATCGATGGCCACAAATTGCTAAAGCCATTGGAGGCTTTCAAAGCCGAAGTCGCAATCACTTCAGCGATGATTGCCACTGTCAATAATACCCATGCCATTGTTTGCTCCATGATTTGCGTTTACAGATTATCTTGTTTGCTGCCAACATCACTCAGTTCTGGTTTGTGGCTGCAAATCCAATTTGTCCATCAATATTCTGTCCACATCGTCCGCAGGATTTTCTGTGGTCAACAATACATCGCCATAAAAAATAGAATTGGCGCCCGCCATAAAACACAAAGCTTGTGTGGATTCTGACATGCCACTGCGACCTGCCGACAAACGCACATAACTTGTTGGCATGATGATGCGTGCCACAGCAATGGTGCGCACAAATTCGGTCCAATCCAAATCGTCAGCGTCCGCCAATGGCACGCCTTCGACTTTGACCAATTGATTAATCGGTACCGATTCAGGCTGCGGCTCTAAATTGGCCAAACTGGCTAACAAGCCCGCACGGTCTTTGCGCATTTCTTGCATACCAATAATCCCACCACAACACACTTTCATACCCGAATGTCTGACTTGCCCTAAGGTATCCAAACGGTCTTCGTATTGGCGAGTGGAAATAATATCAGCATATTTATCTGGCGCGGTGTCCAAATTGTGGTTGTAATAATCCAAACCTGCGGCTTGTAACTGCGCCGCCATATCTTCTTTGAGCAACCCAAACGTCCCACATGTTTCCAAACCCAAAGCTTTGACCGCTGCAATCATCTCGGTCAATCGCGACATGTCTCGTTGGTGTGGTCCGCGCCACGCTGCGCCCATACAAAAACGGCTTGCACCGCGTTCTTTGGCAATTTTGGCTTTGGCCACCACATCATCCACAGGCAAAAAAGCTTGTTTTTCTAAACCAGTATCGTGATGTGCAGACTGAGGGCAATAAGCACAGTCCTCAGGGCAACCCCCAGTTTTGATGGATAACAAACTGGACAATTGAATTTCATTGGGATTGAAATGTTCACGATGCACTTGCGCGGCACGAAACACCAAATCCATGAACGGCAAGTCATACAATGATTCCACTTCACACACCCGCCAATATTGCGCACGGGCATGAAAATGAGCTTGAGACTGCAAATGTAATTTCACTTCAGACTGCATTGACCACACTTCCTCTGTTCATTCAAAATAAGTCCAAGCTCAGTATCCAAATGATTATGATGACGAAGACACCTTGCTTTCAGGACGCTTGATTAGACTTCTGATCCACACAAAAAACAAAGGCACAAACAATAAGCCTAATAGGGTAGAAACTACCGTACCCCCTAAAACCGCTGTACCAATAGCAATGCGACTGGCAGCCCCTGGTCCTGTGCTGATTGCTAAAGGCAACACACCCAAGCCAAACGCCAGCGAAGTCATGATGATGGGACGCAAACGCAAGCGGGCAGCTTCGGTTGTTGCCTCCCACAGTTTCATACCACGTTCTTGCAATTGCACGGCAAATTCTACAATCAAAATGGCATTTTTTGCCGCCAATCCCACAGTGGTTAACAAACCGACTTGAAAGAATACATCATTATGTAAGCCACGCACAAACGTTGCCAGCAGCGCACCTAAAATACCCAAAGCCGCCGCTAAAATCACGGCCAATGGAATGCTCCAACTTTCATACAAAGCCGCCAAACATAAAAACACAAATACAATCGACAAGGCATACAACAATGGCGCTTGGCTGCCTGCTTTTTGCTCTTCTAAAGAGCCGCCTATCCATTCAAAATCAAAACCATTAGGCAATTGCGCCATGATGCGAACCACTTCTGCCATCGCCTCACCCGAACTCACGCCCTCACCAATATTGCCCATCATTTCCATAGACAAATTGCCATTGAAACGCATCAATTGTGGCGGTGCAAGCGTCCATTCTAAATGGGTAAAAGTCGACAAAGGAATCATTTGTCCCAAGGCATTGCGTACTTTCCATTGCCCAATGTCTTCAGGCGCCATGCGATACTGTGCATCGGCTTGAATGTAAACCCGTTTGATACGGCCATTGTGAATGAAGTCATTCACGTAAGAGCCACCCAAAGCTTCACTGAGCAAACGATTCACATCTTGTGTGTTAATTTGATGGGCAACGGCTTTTTGATCATCAAAAATCACTTGCAATTGGGTACGGTCATCTTGGTTGGTCGCACGCACACCGCGCAAATATGGGCTTTGTTGGCTCAACGCAATGAATTGTCTTTCGCCGCGACCAAAGCTTCATAGCCTCCACCATTCATGTCTTTAATCACAAAACTCACGCCCGTTGCTGAGCCCAAACCTCGCACTGTCGATGGCAAGCTGACAAAAATTTTGGCATCGCTGCGTTTTTTCAATTCACGGCTAACACGTTGCTCCAAAGCAGAAGCCGATTGGTCTTTGCCTGTACGTTCATCCCAAGACTTCAAACGGGCATACAAACGAGCCGAACCTTGATTGCCGCCCAAACCAGTAATGGCATGTACCAATTCCACTTCAGGCTGCGCTTCCAAATAAGTACTGACTTCAGACACAACGCGCTGCACACGGACATCGGTTGCACCTGCGGGCAAAGTGATGTTCACACTCAAAGAGCCTTGGTCTTCTTCCGGTAAAAACGAAGATGGCAAATACCAAAAGAGCCCTGCACACAAGGCTAAAATACTGACAAATGCGGCAAACATCAGTTTAGAGCGCTGCAGCAATGCCTGAACAATCGTTTGATAACGCACAGACACATTGTGAAACATGCGATTGAACCATATGAAAAAGCGTCCAAACAAACCATAAGAATGATGCGAATGTGCTTTGGCTTTGAGCATGGTCGCGCACATGGCAGGTGTCAGCGTTAACGCCACCAGTACCGAAAACGCCATCGCAGCAATGATGGTCACTGCAAATTGACGATAAATCACACCTGTTGAGCCGGGGAAAAATGCCATCGGTACAAATACTGCCGACAAAGTCATGCCCACACCAATCAAAGCCGATGAAATTTCTTGCATGGATTTTTGCGTGGCAGCTTTGGCATCTAAACCCTCTTCATGCATCACCCGCTCCACATTTTCCACCACCACAATCGCATCATCAACCAACAAGCCAATTGCCAACACCAAAGCAAACATGGTCAACGTATTGATGGAATAACCAAACAGCGCCAACACGCCAAATGTTCCCATCAATACCACAGGCACGGCAATAGTCGGAATCAAAGTGGCGCGCCAATTTTGCAAGAACACATACATCACCACCACCACCAAAACGATGGCTTCCAACAAGGTTTTGATTACCGCATTGACAGAAGCACGCACAAAAGGCGTCGAGTCTTGGCTGACATATGTTTTCATACCCAAAGGAAAATTGGGTTCCAATGCTTGAATTTTTTGCATGATGGCGTCCGATGCATCCAAAGCATTGGCACCATCTGCCAAAATAATGCCTACTGATGCGCCCGTTTGACCATTAATTTTGGTTTGGACGTTTTCAGATTCTGCACCCAAAACCACACGCCCAACATCTTTAATTGTCACCACAGAACCATCTGGCTTGCTTTTTAAAATGATGTTTTCAAATTGGTCGACTGTTTGCAATTTGGTACGTGCTTGAATGGGCACGTTCAACATTTGCTCAGCCAGCGATGGCAATTGTCCTAATTGGCCAGCAGAAACTTGATTGTTCTGCACATTAATCGCAGCACTGACATCCGATGGCATCAATTGGTATTGTTCTAAACGGTTGGGGTCTAACCACACTCGCATGGCATAAGGACTGCCATAAAGCTCAACTTCCGCCACGCCATCGATTCGAGCAATCACATCGTTGACATTGCTCGACAAATAATCGCCTATGTCGACTTTGCTCACTTTAGGGTCGTCCGATGTGAACACCAAGGTCATCAAGCTGTCTTGGCCACCTTTGGTCACGGTCACGCCTTGGCTTTGCACCGATTCAGGCAAGCGCGGAACGGCTTGTTGTAACATGTTTTGTACTTGCACTTGGGCAATATCGATATCGATGCCCGGAGAGAAAGTTAAAGTGATGCGTGCGCGTCCTGAAGAATCACTGGTTGACTGCATGTACATCAAGTTGTCTAAGCCTTTGAGACGCTGCTCTATCACTTGTACAACTGAGTCATTAACCGTTTCAGCAGAGGCGCCATTGTAGTTGGCGGAAATAGAAATTCGTGGTGGTGCGATGTCGGGATATTGCTCTAAAGGCAATGAGAAAATAGAAAGGGCACCTGCAAATGTGATAAAAATTGCCAATACCCACGCAAAAACCGGTCTTTTGATGAAAAATAAAGCCATAATCAATCGTGTCGTTTCATGAAATGAGAAAATAACAAGCCGCCAACACACGACTGTTTGTCACCAATTGTAACCTATTCTCATTTACATCATCATGGCTAATCGTATTTTTACCAAATTTTTATACCAAATACTTACAGGACGCCTCATTAGCTGAGCCAAACCGATACGGTGTGAATGATCAATCCCACCAAACCACCCACCAAAGTGCCATTGATGCGAATATATTGTAAATCCTTACCCACGCTAAGCTCTAATTTTTCCACCAACTCCTCGCTGTCCCAAGATTTGACTTTATCGGCCACATAATCAGACACTTTGAATTTGTATTGCTCCACCAATTCGCGCACCCACAATGATAATTGCGCATCAAAACGTCTCAACACTTCAGGCTGTGCCGCGCCTTGAATCAACATTTGATTCAACACTTTCAACACTTGTTGCATCAACATCGAATCGTTTTTCTCGGCGTCTTCTTGCGCCCAATTTTGCAAACCTTGCCATGAATGTTGAATAAAACCTTGTACCGCTTCGGATTCAATCAAACCATCTTTGACTTGATTTAAGCGACGGTGCATGATGTCTGAATGCTGCAAAGCCCACACCAATTGGCTGACTTTGCGGTCCATACTTTGGTGCATCGCATGGTCATCGTTGTTGATGACTTCTTGGCAATAATCATCCGCCCAATCGAGCACTTTGCGCGCGACCCAACCATCCACCATTTCGACCGCACTGCCTTTGAAAGCAGCAACCAATTTGTCCCATTTGGATGGGCTGTCACTTTTGATTTTGGCTGCCCACGCATTGATATTGTCTTCAAGCAATGTTCGCGTGTGCTCATTTTTCAACCATGCTCGAATTTGCTCCAACACACCTACCAAAGCAATGTGATGGTAACCATTGGCTTGCAACATGCTCAGCATTTGCGCCAAAGTGGTGCCTATGCTTTTGCCATCATATTGGCGTTGTAGCAATTGCCCTAAAAACAGTGCCATTTGTTCTGGTTTGACAGATTTGAGCAAAGCAGGAATCTGCTTCACAATGAATGGCGCAATGAAAGCTTGGTTTTCTGGCTTAGACAGCCAATCCAAACCTTTGCGGCTGGGTTCTAAAAAATACACTTTTTTGGCAATCGCTTTTTGGTCTAAAAAATTATTTTGGATGAATTGCCCCAAATTATCGGCAATTCGCTCTTGGTTTTTTGGCAAAATCGCCGTGTGCGGAATCGGCAAGCCCAAAGGATGCCGAAACAATGCCACCACAGCGAACCAATCTGCCAAAGCACCCACCATCGCCGCCTCTGAAAACGCTTTCACATACGCAAGCCACGGATATTGCTTCAACAATAAGGTGCTGATGACAAAGATAATCGCCGCCAAAACCAATAAAGATGTGGCAATGGTACGGGCTTTTTTTCAAACGGGCTTCTGGTGTGGCTGCATCGTACTTCATGTGGGTGCCATGGTATTCATGAATCGCTATTGTAACAGTTATCTGAAACTTTACAGGACGCTTATCACAGCGTCCTGTAAATGTTTAACGAACCACCACTTCATCACTCAGTTCATTGTCCGCTATATGGCTGCCATCGCGTGGAATGTGTGCTTGCAAGACATCGGTCAATTGTTGCAACGCGGTTTCAGTACCCGTTTCAAATTGTTGCGCGACAAAAGCTTGTGACAATTGTTGGCAAATTTTTTGCCAAACTTGCTCATCCACTTGGCGAGCGATGCCCCGGTCGGCCACAATTTCCAAAGCACGATCGCTCCAACCAATATACAGCAACACACCTGTATTGTATTCCGTATCCCATACGCCCAATTCACCAAAACATTGCCATGCTCGCTCACGTGGTGACACGTTCGCCCACACATCGGACAAAGGCATATTGTTTTCAATCACCACCCGTATTTGACCCAAATGTTTTGGTTCAGACGCCGCAATCAAGGTTTCAATGCGTGTTAAAAGCGACTTGGGAAACTGTTGTTGCCATTTTTTATGAGATGCTGTGGCATGACGCCACAAACGTTGAAAACGATTTGTTGTGTGCATTACCAATCTCCCGAAGCACCACCACCACTGAAGCCACCGCCACCACCACTATAACTGTCGCTACTACTCCAACCGCCACCACTGCTACCGCTATCATGCCAACCGCCGCTGTCACCATGCCAACCACCGCCACCGCTATTGGCCAAATTCACATTCACCAAAATACTGAACAAATATACGCCCGCACTCACTGCCAACAAGATAAGCCACCCCATGCCAAACAAACTGAACAATCCTGCCACCAAACCTGCGCTGAGCAAACTGCCAAACTGCTTACCAAATATTTTTTTCATTACCGTTGTAAAAATCAACAACGGCAATAACAAGGCCAATAAAATGTCCCAAGTTGACTCAAAGCTTTCTTCCATATTCGCTTCAGGCAAAGCTTCACCTGCAATCAGGCCTTGAATTTTGGCAACCGCATCTAAAATCCCTTGGTCAAAATCACCTTGTTGAAATTGGGGGCGTACCACTTCGCTTAAAATTCGGTGCGCATCCACATCGGTAATCGCCCCTTCCAAACCACGCCCTACCAAAATGTGGTTTTTGCGGTCGTCTTTGGCAATCAATAACAACACGCCGTCTTGCTCTTGCGCACGTCCCAATTTCCAAGCTTGAACGACACGGATGCCATAAGAAAACACATCCTCAGGCGCCGTAGTATTGACAGTTAACACCACCACCTGACTGCCTTTTTCGCGTGTATATTGGCGCAACTCTTGGTTCAATTGCTCACGCCTTTCAGGCGACATGATTTGGGCTTGATCAATCACAGGACCTGTTAAATCAGGTATGGGTTGCAAATTGTCTGCCCAAGCCCAAGGCATCACCATCACTAAACAGACGCTCAAAAAAAGCCGTACCCAGCCTTGTTGCCACACTCTGACATCCATGATTTGTGCCATGTTGTACCCTATTGTCCAAGAGAACCAATAAATTGTCCGCAACTTTAAAATGCCACTTTCGGCGCAGTGCTGATGGCTTTTTCGTTTTCAACACTAAAATTCGGACGCACGGTCATACCAAAAACCTTGGCAGTCAAATTATTCGGAAACGTGCGTACTGTGGTGTTATAAGCTTGAATAGATGCAATATACGTATTGCGCGACACAGAAATGCGGTTTTCTGTACCTTCCAATTGCTTTTGCAAATCCAAGAAATTGGTATTGGCTTTTAAATCAGGGTATTTTTCCACCACCACCATCAAACGCGACAAAGCCCCTGTCAATTGACCTTGTGCATCGCTAAAAGCCTTCAGTTGTTCTGGGTTATTGGCCATATCCGCACTCACTGGCACTTGACCGACTTTGGCACGCGCTTCGGTAACTTCAGTCAACACCTCTTGTTCGTGTTTGGCATAGCCTTGTACCGTCGCAACCAAATTCGGAATTAAATCTGCACGACGTTGGTATTGGTTCAACACATCAGCCCAAGCGGCATTGGCTGCCTCATCTTGGCTTTGCATGGTGTTGTAGCCACAACCTGACAAACTGATGGCGATCAATACCGCCGCTGCCCATTGTTTGATCATTTTTTTATCCTTTTTCAAAATACGCTGGCCGTTATTAAGCCCAACATCATACCGATTATTTCAATGCCAAGCTCATTTTTTTAAAGCCACTCTAATATTAAAATGGTAGACGCTCATGCCGATGAGCAAGCCCCAAAACGCACTGCTGATACCAAACAATTGTATGCCTGAAGCCGATGCCAATAAAGTCAATATTGCCGCATCTCTGACCCTTGCATCACTCATGGCGGTCACCAAATTGTCGGTCAAAGTGCCCAAAATGGCCATACCCGCCAATGTCACCAACAACGCTTTAGGTAAAGCGCCAAACACCACCACCACCATCGCACCCATCGCCGCCAAGCCCAAGCTCAACACACCATGAATCATCACAGCTTGATAACGTTTTTCAGGCCGCTCATCCACATCATTTCCCATACAAATGGCGGCACTGATAGCCGCTAAATTAGACATGAACAAGCCAAAAGGTGCCAATAAAACCGTTGCCAGTCCTGTACTGCCAATAATGGGAGATACAGGCGGCCTGTAACCATGTGCATGCAATACCGCTACCCCCGGAATGTATTGTGTGCTTAAAGTCACCAAAAATAAGGGAATACCCAAACTGATAATCGTTTGCCAATTGAAAGTAGGATCAATCCATTGCAATGCTGGCCATTGCCATTGCACAGCATCCACTGTGAAATGACCGCTGCAATAGGCATAAACACAACCCAAAGCCAACATCCACAACAAACTGTATTTAGGCGCATACGCTTTACTGATTAAAAACGCTAACAACATCAAGGCAACCAAAATCAAATCCGTTTGCATACTGACAAAAACATTGGTACCAAAACCAATCAAAATACCCGCCAGCATCGCTGAAGCAATGCTCGCTGGAATGTGTTTGACCATCCATGCAAACAAGCCACTGACCCCTAAAACCACATTCAGTAAGCCCGCAAATATCATCGCACCAATGGCATCCGACAAAGCGATATCAGTGGTCAATGCTATCATCGCAGCACCGGGCGTCGACCAAGCAATATAAATTGGTGTTTGATAACGCCAAGACAATGCCATGCTCAACACACCGCTGCTCAAAGCAATGATGGTCAACCAAGATGCCGTTTGAGCCTCTGTGGCATCCAAAGCTTGAGCGGCCTGAAAAATAATGACAACGGCACTGCCCCACGACACAATCATCATCGACACCGCTGCTGCCCAATGTGACGGTTTTCCAACCATATTATTTAACCCAGTCATACGCCTCTATTTCAATCCTATATTTTTTAGTCAATTTGAACACAAATACCAAATCATTCAAGATGTGGTTTGGCTTGTGGTCATTGTGCTACGCAACACCGATTTCATTGGCAAATAAGCATAAATTTCGTGTATTGTGATTTACAGAAGCTGTTTGATAATGTTTTCATATTATTCAACTTTTTAATGGTGGTGATTTTTAAGCGCTTTATTTAGCCAAACGATTGGGATTTGTGCATTGCCCTGTCTAGCGGGGTCGCATACAATCCGCTCTGAAAACATATATAGAATATATGATAACGAGCAAGACAAGCATCTTTTGATTGTTTAAATTTATTACTTTGTCATTGACGCATAAACTGGAGCATGGCCCGATTATGACCGATACTGTCACTCAAACCACCAAACAACCGTATTTACAAATACAAGGGTTGGTAAAAAAATTCGGCGACAACCTCGCTGTTGATCATGTAGACCTGAACATTGAACGCAACGAAATTTTTGCATTATTAGGCAGCTCAGGCAGTGGTAAATCCACTTTGCTGCGCATGTTAGCAGGTATGGAAAAGCCAAGCGCAGGTAAAATCTTACTGGACGGCTTGGACGTGACTTACCAAGCACCCTACGAGCGCCCAATCAACATGATGTTTCAAAGCTATGCCTTGTTTCCACACATGACAGTAGAACAAAACATTGCTTTTGGCTTAAAGCAAGACAAAATGGCCAAAGGTGAAATCGATGCGCGCGTCGAAGACATGTTGAAATTGGTACAAATGACCAAATACGCCAAACGCAAACCGCATCAATTATCTGGCGGTCAACAACAGCGTATTGCTTTGGCACGCTCTTTGGCCAAACGTCCAAAATTATTGTTATTGGATGAACCCTTGGGTGCATTGGACAAAAAATTGCGCCAACAAACCCAATTAGAGTTGGTCAACACCTTAGAGCAAGTCGGTGCGACCTGTATTATGGTGACGCATGACCAAGAAGAAGCCATGACAATGGCAACCAGAATTGCCATCATGTCGGACGGTAAACTTCGCCAAGTCGGAACACCAAGCGAAATTTACGATTACCCAAACAGCCGATTTACGGCTGAATTTATTGGTGAAACCAACATCATTGCTGGCGAAGTGGTCGAAGATGCACCAGATTATTGCATCATCAACAGCCCTGATTTAGCCCACCCAATTCGCTTAGGTCATGGCATTACAGGTCCTAGCGACCAAGACATTTGGGTCAGCTTGCGTCCTGAAGATGTGGGTTTAACACGCAATAAACCAACAGCAGACTTTAACTGGGCTGAAGGCAAGGTCAAAGAAATTGCTTATTTGGGCAGTTTCGCTATTTTCCATGTGTTGTTGCCTAGCGGCAAAGTCATCAAAGCCACTGTTGCTTCTTCTCGTTGGTATCTGGCAGATGAAACTGCACCCACTTGGGATGAAACCGTATATGTGACTTGGCGCGACAATTTGCCTGTACCATTAACCCGTTAGGAGCTGCGTCATGAAGCCACTCAATATAAGCAGCGCATTAGGTCGCTGGTTTGTCATTGCCGTGCCTTATGTGTGGCTGTTGATTTTATTTTTGATTCCCTTTTTGATTGTTTTCAAAATCAGTTTCGCCGAGCAAGAAATTGCCATTCCACCTTATACGCCATTGGTCACCACTGACAGCGATATGGGACGTGTCATTGTTCAAGCGTCTTATATGAATTACGCTGACATCTTCAAAGATTTTGGCTCTTCATTGATGCAAATTTTGAATCCATTTCATTCAGGCAATGGCGACAATATTTACTTACAAACGTATTGGTCGTCTTTGAAAACCGCAGTCATTGTAACCATTTTGTGTTTGATTTTTGGTTACCCGATTGCTTACGCGATTTCACGCATGCGTGAAGACATTCGCAATGGCGTGTTATTACTCATCATGTTGCCATTTTGGACATCGTTTTTATTGCGTGTTTATGCGTGGATGGGCATTTTAAGTACCACAGGCTTGGTGAATACTTGGTTGCAAAAATTAGGCATCATCAATGCACCGTTGGATTTGTTTTACAACCAATTTTCATTGATTTTGGTGATGGTATACGCTTATTTGCCATTCATGATTTTGCCTTTATACACACAATTGTTAAAACTGGATGGACGTTTATTGGAAGCGGCCAATGATTTGGGCGCCTCTCCTATCAAAGCGTTTTTGACCATCACTTTGCCTTTGTCCAAAGTTGGTATCATTGCAGGCTCGATGTTGGTATTTATTCCATCGGTGGGTGAATATGTGATTCCAGAATTGGTCGGTGGTCCTGAAAATTTAATGATTGGTAAAGTGTTGTGGCAAGCGTTCTTTGACCAAAACAACTGGCCTTTGGCATCAGCCGTGGCGGTCATTATGGTATTGCTGTTAGTGGTACCGATTGCCATCTTCCACCATTATGAAAACCGTGAAATTGAGGGAGAATCTGTATGAGTGCGAGCACAGGAAAACTCTCTTGGTTCTTGAAAGCATCGTTGTTTTTAGGCTTATTGTTCTTGTATATTCCATTGATTATTTTGGTGGTGTACTCGTTCAATGATTCCAAATTGGTGACCATTTGGGGCGGCTTTTCAACCAAATGGTATGGCACTTTGATGCAAAACGATGTCATTTTAAACGCCGCGTGGTTATCGGTTAAATTGGCAGCCTTCTCGTCTTTGGCAGCAGTCATCTTGGGAACTTTGGCCGCTTATGCTTTGGCACGAATTAAGCGTTTTAAAGGCTCTACCTTGTTTGCTGGTATGGTTTCAGCACCGATGGTGATGCCTGATGTGATTACAGGCTTATCGATGTTGCTCTTGATTATTCAAGTGCAAATGTTGTTGCAATCAACACCTGCATTAGAATGGTTGTATTTTGACCGCGGCTTATTCACCATTTGGTTGGGACACACCACTTTGTGTTTGGCTTATGTCACAGTCGTCATTCGAGCCCGCTTGATGGAATTGGATCAAAACTTAGAAGATGCGGCGATGGACTTGGGCGCACGTCCATTTAAAATCTTCTTTTTGATTACTTTGCCATTGATTGCACCTGCTTTGGCTTCGGGCTTTTTATTGGGCGTGACCTTGTCTTTAGATGATGTGGTCATCACTTCATTCTTGTCAGGTCCAGGTTCTTCCACCTTGCCACAAGTGATTTTCTCCAAAATCAAATTGGGTTTGGATCCACAAATGAACGCCTTGGCAACCATCATGATTGCCATTGTTGGTACGATTGTGATTTTGCTCAATTGGTTGATGATGCGCCAAACCACACGCCGTGAGCGTGAAATGGCCAATGCTTATCGCCAAGTAGCAGAGCAAGAAAAGAAAACTGCTTGATTGGACTCATGCGCCCTGTATCAACCGATACAGGGCTTTTTCTATTTTAAAGGCTTATTTATGTTGACCTCTCCTGCACAAGCTGAACACGTTGATTCTTATTATGCCGCCACACGCACTTTGCACCAGCAATACCCCACCCTAACAGAAAAAATCGAAGTTGATACTTGCATCATTGGTGGCGGCTTGGCTGGAATTGGAACGGCTTTGCCTTTGGTGCAAGCAGGGCAAAACGTGGCTGTTTTAGAAGCTGCACGCATTGGTTTTGGCGCTTCAGGACGCAATGGTGGTCAAGTCATCACCTCTTACGCATGCGAAATGGAATTTTTACACCATCAATTGGGTTTAGAGACCGCACAAAAAATGTGGCAATGGTCGGTTGATGCGGTCAATTTGGTTGAAAAACAAGTACAAGATTACCAAATCGATTGCAATTGGCAACGTGGTTATGCTTCAGTTGCCGTCAGCCCCAAAAAACTCGATGCTTTGCTTGAATACAGCGAGTATATGCGTCAAAACTATGGTTATACGGGTTATCAAGAACAAACCCGCGCACAACTCAAACAACATCTCAAAAGCGATCGTTATGTAGGGGGTGTATTTGACACCGATTCAGGGCATATTCACCCATTGAATTATTGTTTGGGTTTGGCAAAAGCTGCCGCTGAACATGGCGCACACATCTTTGAACAATCCTTTGTGACCGATTTTCAACCGCAAGGCGACAAATGGCTGATTAAAACCGCGCAAGGCGAAGTTTTAGCCAAACATGTGGTTTTGGCTTGCAATGTGTTTGCAGGCGTCCTGAAACAATCTGAATACTTAAAAACCTTGTCCGACAAAATCATGCCCGTAGGCACTTATGTCATCGCCACAGAGCCTTTGGGTGCACGCAGCCAAGATGTGATTACCAACAATATGGCAGTGTGTGACACCAATTTTGTATTGGATTATTACCGCTTGAGCGGTGACACACGTTTGTTGTTTGGTGGCAAAGTCAGCTATTCAGGACAAACGCCAAAAGATTTGGCCAACGCCATGCGCAGCGACATGTTGCGGGTATTTCCACATTTGGCCGATGTCAAAATCGATTACGCTTGGGGCGGCTTTGTCGACATCACCATGAACCGCGCACCGCATTTTGGTCAACTTGCCCCCAACCTCATTTTTTTACAAGGCTTTTCAGGTCATGGCGTGGCATTAACAGGTTTGGCAGGACAAATGGCCGCAGAAAACATCTTGGGCAATACGGAACGTTTGAATGCTTTCAGTCGCATTTCACATCGCAGTTTCCCAGGCGGTCCTGTCTTTAGAACACCGTCTTTGGTTTTGGGTATGGGTTGGTATCGTTTAAAAGATTGTTTACAATAAACTTATGATGCAATGCTGCTCAAGCGTCCTGTAAAAGTTACAGGACGCTTATTTTAAAAGAAACTCTCTCAATCTATATTTCATATTGTTTTGCCGATAAACCAAAACAAAAAAATCGCAATTTTGCTACAATTGGCGTCTTTTTTAGTGGTATTTGCCGATGTTAGAATCTCTTGCAGCAAGCAGTGTTAAAGCCTTAGGCTGGTCTATCGACAATCAATTTCCAAGCGACATTCAACAATGTGTGATGCTTGCTGCGCCTCACACCAGCAATTGGGATGCTTTGTACGCTCGCCTCACTTTAAAAGCCATGGGCGTCAACGTGCGCATCACCATCAAAGACAGCTATATGAAATTCCCGATGGGTCCATTCATCCGTGCATTAGGTGGTATTGGCATCGATCGCCGTCCCAAGCAAGCTGGCGAAGAACGTCCCAGCATGGTACAAGTGATGATTAACTTGTTTCAAGAACATCCCAAATTATGTATGTTGGTGACACCAGAAGCCACGCGCGCGCGCCAAGAAAATTGGAAAACTGGTTTTTACTACGTGGCAATCGGTGCAGGTGTACCAATTGCTTTGGCATATATGGATTATGAAAAGAAAATTGCAGGCGTGGGTAAAATCATTTATCCAAGCGGGGACTTTGAAGCCGATATGCGCGAAATCATGGCTTTTTACCAAAATATCCATCCCAAATATCCTGAGTGTTTCAGCATAGACCAACGCTACAAGCCTTAAAATGCATCACAGAGCCATCACTCTACGGTTATCTTGACTCAGCGCCTTAATGGCGCTTTATTTATGGTAAACACTGTCATTAAGCCACAATCTGCTGCTATTAGGCTTAAATATCATTTTTTAATAGCTTAGACCCATTATTTTATTAACATAGAAAAAATGTTCTAAAAACGACTTACCGTATTCACACCATCCATCATCTAAAAATCACAAACTCACTTATTAATATCAAATTTAAAATCTCATAATAATCTTATAAGTCACTTTTTATTAAGATAAATATTTAAAGACATGATTTTGACAAAAAATATTAACACTAAATTAAAAACCATGCTGACAACCAAACAAAACACACATACGAAAATGACAAAAAAATTAATTTGAATTAAAAATTCATAATTAATATAAATTAACCTAATAAATATTAATTTTTATAAAAAATATAGAATAAAATTATAAAATTATTAATATATGTCGCTTTTAAACAATTAAATGATTAAATTGGCAAAAAATTGCTGAATCACAACCACTCATGCAATATTCATAGTTTTAAATTTAACAAAAATCCAAATAATTGGCACATAATTTCGTTATACGTAAAAACATGAAAAAATATGTTTTAATTTTTGTAAATATGACTTTACAATGAGCTTGTAAATTATCAGTTGTATCACGGATCAATGCCACAATTAAAAAAGTAGTCGCCATTACATACTTCAAGGAGTCAGATTTATGCAAGCAATTGTTGATTTTCTCAATGGGCTGATTTGGAGCTTGCCGTTGATTTACGGTTGTTTGCTCATTGGCCTTTACTTTTCCATTCGTACCCGCTTTGCGCAGGTGCGACATTTTTTTGGCATGTTGCGCTTAATGATGGACGGTAAAAGTTCTGATGCAGGTGTGTCATCATTCCAAGCCTTGACCATGGCTTTGGCAGGTCGTGTCGGTACAGGTAATATTGCAGGCGTGGCAGCAGCCATTACTTTCGGCGGTCCTGGTGCTTTGTTTTGGATGTGGGCGGTGGCATTCCTAGGTGCAAGTACTGCTTATATTGAGTCAGCCTTAGCACAGATTTACAAAGAACGTCATGATGGTCAATTCCGTGGCGGCCCGGCTTTCTATATCGAAAAAGGTTTTAAAAACAAAGGTTTTGGTAAAATATATGCCATCATATTTGCTTTTTCTGCCATTTTAGCCTGTGGTGTGTTATTACCCGGCATTCAAGCCAACTCTATTGCTGGAGCCATTAACAACGCTATAGGCGTTGATACTGCGGTCACTGCTGCTATTTTAGCAGTCATTTTAGGCTTCATCATTTTTGGTGGTGTCAAACGCATTGCCAAATTTGCCGAAATCGTTGTACCTTTTATGGCATTGGCTTACATCATCATCGCGTTGGTGATTGTTATCATGAACATCGGTGAATTACCAAATGTATTGGCTTTGATTTTCAAATCAGCGTTCGGAGCAGAAGCCGCTTTTGGTGCAGTATTAGGTTTGGCCGTTGAATGGGGCGTGAAACGCGGTGTTTACTCAAACGAAGCCGGTCAAGGTACAGGCCCTCATCCTGCAGGTGCTGCGAACGTATCTCACCCTGCAAAACAAGGTTTGGTGCAAGCATTCTCTGTGTATGTAGACACTTTATTGGTATGCTCTGCAACAGGCTTCATGTTGATCATCACTGGCATGTACAACACACAAGACCCAGTCAATGAAGGTGTGTTCTTACACCATGGTGTACCAGGTGTGACAGGTGCAGGCTATACGCAAACGGCAATGGAAAGCGTATTGCCAGGTTTTGGTTCATTGTTTGTGGCCTTTGCTTTGTTGTTCTTCGCTTTCACCACCATCATTGCGTACTACTACATTGCAGAAACCAACATTTCTTACTTGGTTAAAAACAATGCCAAATTGCGCTCTCTTTTGATGCAAGTTTTGAAATTGGCGATGATTGTCATGGTGGTATTTGGTTGTATCAAAAGTGCAGACTTGGCTTGGGCCTTGGGTGACGTGGGCGTAGGCTTGATGGCATGGTTGAACTTGATTGCCATCTTGATTTTGCAAAAACCAGCCATCGCCGCTTTGAAAGACTATGAACGTCAAAAAGCACAAGGTAAAGATCCAATCTATGTTCCAGAAGAAAACGGCGTGGACAATGCGCCAATCTGGAAAGAAATTGGTGAAGAGTTCCGCAACAAACAGTGATTTTCATCCGTTTGCCAGACTAAAAAACACCTGAGACTTCTCAGGTGTTTTGTTATATAGAGGCATGTGGCAAGATTCAATATACGATTTGTATATCATCACAAAGCGCCCTGTAAACACTACAGGACGCTTTCAATATTCCTCTGTCAAGCAATCGCGTTAGCCACCACGCGATACAAAACAACCTGCCATATTGGTTTTTAAAATATCCGCCATAACTTGCGCTTCTTCTTGTTCATTTTGGGCTTGCTGCAATAATGGCATTTGATACAGTGCATTGTTTTCAAAATGAGTCCCTGTACAGCGGCAAAACTCGTCCCGACTCAAACCATCTTCTGCAAGATTTTTTCGATATTGTGCACTGTCAAATCCTGATATTTTTCCATTCACCGCATCCAAACACGCTTGCTTACCAAAATTAGATAAAGGGCTCGCCCAAGCCACATGACCACAAAGCATCATAGTCATACTCATCAAAATATATTTTTGCATGTTATTTCCTTAGTATTGGTCAATGAATAACAAAATCGTATGCTATATCAATCTACCTATATGGCATCTTAAAAATTATTTATCTAGGTTTGTCAGTACGCGAGCTGGCTACGGCTGACCCATGCATCTCTTTCACTTGGGTTTCATTAATATCACTCAATAATTTTGCCACTGTACGAATTCTTGTATACAACTGCTCTTTGGTATTAACCTTATCAGTACCAATTAGCTTTAAAGCATAATCTTTCAAACGTTCCTTATCAGCCATTGTCAACGTATACATCCCCCATTCCATCTTTAATCCCCTTATTACCAAAAAATATATTTAATGCCTACCTACAATACCATCTTGCACAATGAATCTGACCTTAAAACCAGTACGCCCTGATATAAAAAAATTTATAATAAGATTTATTATTTAAGCGAGTTGATCAATGAGCCAAAAATCACACCATACCCACTGCCCTTGTCAAAAAGACACTAATTTAGAATATCCTCATTGTTGTGGGCTTTATATTGATCAAAAACAAATACCGATGAATGCAGAAATATTAATGCGTTCCAGATATACCGCTTATGTCATGGAAAACCAAGAATACCTATTACAGACTTGGCATCCATCTACCCGTCCTATGCAATTGGATTTTGAACCTACCAAGTGGATAGGATTAACCGTTCATTCTCATACACAATCGGATGAAACCCACGCTCAAGTGACATTCAGTGCCCGCTATAAAGTCAATGGCAAGGCCTTTAAAATGCATGAATGCAGCTCATTTATCCAAGAATATGGACAATGGTTTTATATTGATGGCGATTATTAAAGAATAATCAATATGATAAAATAATATCAAAAAGCATTACAAAATCATATTGTAATGCTTTTTATTTCTACTGTATTTTGCGTATCATTGCTTAACGATAATAGCCAGCCATCGATTGATAGACCTTATTTTCAGCCTGCAATCTCACATAACGACTGTTTAACCAATCCAAATAAGCACTGTCGTAAGAAGATTGTGCATTGATATGGTCTTTGAATTCAGCCGCACCTCGCTCATAACGGGTTTGGTAATAGTGTCTGATTTTGGCCTCAGCTGCCAATTTGGCAGCGGTATTTTTTTCAGTTTGCAAGGCTTGTTGATAAGCAAAATACAAACCATCGACTTCATTCAAAGCTTGGTTGATGCTTTGTTCAAACGCCAATAATTGGCTTTGATATTGCACTTCTGAAATACGAATATTCCATTTAAGTTCATTCCAATTTAAAAATGGCAACGAAATACCCACATTGCCACCTAAAATCGGCACATTCAAAGCTTGTCCTATGTTTCTAGACGATGAGGACAAATTCGCACCCAATGTCACACTTGGATACACTGATTTTTGCATCGCTGCCCAATCTTTGTATGAAGCACGCAATTGGTATTCGGCTGCACGCAAATCAGGACGATTGGCCAAGACACTTAAAGGCACATGGGTATTCACCCCCAAAGCCTTGATTTGGTCTAGCTTGGCCACATTCAGATTCCAAGCTTGATTGGGCTTAAGATGAAGCAATGTGCGCAAAGTTTGTTCAGCGGCTTGCTGTTGGCTTTGTAAATTCAGCAAACTTGCCTCAGCATTGCTCAAAGCTTGCTGAGCTTGTGCAGGCTCAATGGATGCCACTTTGCCATGACGGTATTTACTGTTACTAATATTCAACAATTGTTGATAAGAGCGAATGTTGTTTTGCGCATGATCAATAGCGGCCTGTAAATACACCAATTCAAAATACGTATTGACTGTACTGTTAATCAAGCTCAAGCGAGCGGTCGCCAAATCGGCTTCTGTCGCACGAAATTGCCATACTTTGGCATCCGCACTGTCACGCAAACGCTGCCACAAATCAATTTCATAACTCACACCCAACTGACCGCCATAGCTGCGACCACTTGAACCACCTTCTTTGATATTTTTAGAAGTCGAGCCTGACAAACTGCCCGAAACCGATGGCAACAAACCCGCCCCTTCGGCATTAGCCTGATACATGGCTTGACGTACGGTCAAAGCCGCTTGTTGCAAATCCACATTATTGCGCAGCGCCGCATCGACCAATTGGTTTAATTGCGTGTCTTGGTATTGTTGCCACCACGCTTCATCCACCGAATATTGCGCTGCCACATCTTCTTGCCATGCCACCGCAGCTTTCACTGTGGTTGGAGCAGGCATTTGTGCTGTTTGGCAAGCACTTAAAAACAAAGCCATCGAGGCTGCCGCACAAGCGGCCTGTAAACGAGAAAATTTTTGCATATTAATCATGTGCCAAAGCATCTATCGGATTCAATTTGGAAGCATTGCGTGCGGGCATAAAACCAAATGCCACACCAATAATGGTAGAGCAAGCCAATGCTAAAATAATGGAGCTACTGGACAAACTCATCGGGAAGTTTTCGACAAATTGATTGAACATAAAACTAATGCCTGCGGACAAAGCAATGCCAATCAAGCCGCCCAACAAACAAATCAATACCGCTTCAATCAAAAATTGTGACAAGATATTCATTTGTCGCGCACCAATCGCCATACGCACACCAATTTCTTTGGTACGTTCAGTCACCGACACCAACATAATATTCATCACACCAATCCCACCGACCACCAAAGAAATCAATGCAATGCTGGAAATCAACATCGTCATCGTGCCTGTGGTCGATTCAATGGTTTGTTTGATGGAATCGCTGTTGCGGGTATAAAAATCTTTTTTACCATGACGTGCTTCTATCAAAGCGGTAATGCTTTGTTCTGCTACTTGAGTGGAAATGTCATCTTTGATTTTGACAGTAATCGAGCCAATGTGGCGTGCGCCAGTGATTTTGTTCATCATCGTGGTGTATGGTGTCCACAAATTCAAGTTCTCACTCGCACCACCAAAACCTGTGTCCGCCTCAGTAATACCAATCACTTTTAAAGGCACATTTTTAAACAAAATCACTTTGCCCAAAGGTCGTTCTCCTTCGCCAAATAACTGTTTGACAGTATTAGGGTCGATGACCACGACAGATTCATTATTGCGCACATCGTCTTCAGTAAAAAAGCGTCCTGCGGCCAATTTTTTACCATTGACATCAAAAAACTGTGATCCAGCACCCGTTAAAGAAGCATTCAAAGATTTGTTTCCAAACACCAATAAACCACTAGAAGACATGCTCGGTGTCACGCTGTCTACATACGATTGTCCCGCCAAAGCTTGTGCATCGGCCACATTCAAAGTTCTGATACGGTTGCTGGTACGATCACCAAAACCACTGCCCGGATAAATGGAAATGGTATTGGTACCCATAGAAGAAATATTATTCAAAATTTGTTGTTGAGAGCCTTGCCCCAACGCCACCACCGACACCACCGAAGCAATACCAATAATGATGCCCAACATGGTCAACAACGAACGCATTTTATGCGCCACAATCGCCTGAACCGCCATTTTGAACGCTTCCATGACTTGGTCTTTGTAAAAACCAAATGTGGACTTTTCTTTTAATTTAGGCTCAGCTGTTTGGGTTTTGACTGTTTGTTTACTGATATCAGAAATGATGATGCCATCTTTGATTTCAATAACACGATTGGCATAATCAGCAATCTTAGGGTCATGTGTCACCAAGACAATGGTATGACCTTTGGCATACAATTCTTGCAAAATGCCCATCACCATCACACCAGAAGCAGAATCCAATGCGCCTGTAGGCTCATCGGCTAAGATGATTTCACCACCATTCATCAATGCTCGTGCAATCGATACCCGCTGTTGCTGACCGCCAGACAATTCACTTGGCTTGTGGTCAGTTTTATCTCCCAAGCCCAAATCAGTCAAGAGTTTTACAGCCCGCTCATTGCGCTCACTCTCATCGACTCCCGCATACACCGCAGGCAAAGCCACGTTGTCACGTGCCGACAAACTCGACAGCAAATTGTAACGCTGAAAAATAAAACCAAATTTTTTGCGTCGCAAAGCCGCCAAATCATCGGCTTCCATATTCAAAGTTTCAATGCCATCCACTTGATACGAGCCTGAAGTAGGCGTATCTAAGCAACCAATGGCATTCATCAACGTCGATTTTCCTGAACCTGATTGTCCAATAATCGCAATGAAATCACCTTGTTCAATAGACACATTGATGTCTTTGAGAATTTGTACCCGATTGTCACCCTCACCAAAATATTTGTTGAGGTTTTTGATTTCAATCATCGCCATGCTGCTTACCTCGGACCCATGCCGCTAGGACGACGATTTTGTCCTTGTGCAACGGCTTGGGATTTCTCAGAAGCATTCATGCTGCCCATTACCACCAAATCGCCCTCTTTCAGGCCGCTTTTGATTTCTATGTTCAAACCATCACTCAAACCAGTTTGTACTTCGGTTTCGACAACTTCATTGTCTTTTTTAAGCACACGGACTATTTTTTTGCCTTTGATATTGCGTACAGCCATGGTTGGCACTACCGATACATCTTTGACTTCTTGAGCAATGATGGTGTTTTGCGTGGTCATACCAATGCGCAATTTGCCCTCTTCATTGGGTACCAATAATTTGGCATAATAATACACCGCAGCATCACTGCTAGAAGTTTCAGAATAATTGCCATCGGTCAAACTGGTCAAACCCGGATCAATGGATTGCAAAGTGGTTTTGAATTTGGCAGTCGGTTCCGATAAAATCGTATATTCAACAGGCATGCCTGCCGCCACTTTGGTAATATCACCCTCAGCAATTTCCAACTTCACTTCCATTTGACTTAAATCGGCGATTTCCGCAATCGTCGGCGTGGTTTGATTGGCATTGACTGTTTGCCCTTCCTCCACAGGCACCGACACCACCGTCCCTGTAAACGGTGCAATGATTTTGGTATAGCCCAATTCCACTTCCGCTGTATTAATCGCAATATTGGTTTGCTTCATTGATGCTTCGGTTTGTTTCACTGCGGCTTTGGCTGCCGACCACGCATCTTTGGTATTTTCCACGGCTTCAGCCGAACTGGCGTCTTCAGCCAACAAGCTTTGCTCACGTTTGTATTGCTTGGTGGCAATTTCCAATTGGATTTTCTGATTTTCCAATTGTGCCGTTTGTGCTGACAATTCCGCGCGACGCGTTTGTAAGGTATTTTGCTGCGTGGTCGGATCAATTTGTGCAATCAAATCGCCTTTTTGCACTTCATCACCCACTTTGATGTACAAATTTTTAATTTGTCCTGAAGCCTGTGCACCCACCGTCACTTTTTGCGCCGCCGATACCACACCTGTGGCATTGACCGTCATACTAACATTGCCTTTTTGTACTGGCTCTGTAATGTATTCCACTTTTTCAGGTTGATTGAACCACAAAAAATACGCCGCAACACCTGCCACAATCAGCACTGCTAACACCAACCATTTGATTTTTTTCTTCATCGCAAAGAAACCTATTTGATTTGTCATCATGCACCCAGCATGGGCGCATCTCGTCGACTGTGATTATGCCTCAGCAAACTTAGCGTAAACTTAGTAAGCCCTCAGTTTCAAGCATCCACCGCCACATTCACCGCTTGGGGGTTCAAAACTGCCAAGTCTTGCGCTTGCATCGCCACCAAAAATCCACGTTTGCCACCATTGATATAAATCGTCTCCAAATCCAAAATACTCGCCTCCACATACACAGGCAAAACCATTTTACTGCCAAACGGGCTTGTCCCTCCGACCAAATAACCCGTCCATTTGTTCGCTTGCTTAGGATCTGCTGGTTCAATGTGTTTCATACCCAATTCGCGTGCCAATTGACGTGTGGAAATGTGTTTGTCACCATGCATCAACACGATTAAACCTTGTTTTTTTTCGTTCTCACATACAATTGTCTTAATGACAATGTGTTCGTCTACACCCAAACAAGCTGCCGAATGTGCCGTTCCGCCTCGTTCTTCATAATCGTATAAATGTGGGGTAAATATGACTTGTTTGCTGCGCAAAAATCGCACGGCTTGTGTCACAGGATAATCATTTTTCGCCATATGCTGCTTTCATCTGCTAATATCAAGCTCCTATTGTAAGGAGTTATTGTATGAGCATTCAACGTCACATCACCAATCACCGTTTATCTGAAGCCGTTCAAGCCAATGGTTTCATTTTCTTGGCAGGCCAAGTACCCACCATCACCGTACAAGATGCTGAAGCACAAACGGCTGACATCTTACGCCAAGTAGATGAATTGTTAGCACATTTCGGCTCAGACAAAACCAAATTGGTGGAAGCCACTTTGTTCATCACCGACTTGGCCAACTTTGATGCGATGAACCGTGCATGGGATGCGTGGATTCCTGAAGGTCATGCACCAGCTCGTGCTTGCGTACAAGCGCAATTGGCCAATCCTGAATGGTTGGTTGAAATCAAATTATCGGCTGTGGCTTAATACTCATTGAGCAGCACATTTTAAAGCGTCCTGTAATCTTTACAGGACGCTTTTTTGTGATTATGCAACATTAGGCACTTCATCCAATACATTTACCAATGCTATTCAAGCCGCCCATTTTCAAAGCCAGCTCCAATATTGCTTATGATGAAGCTATTTTGACAAGCCAAAACACTTTATTTGTGATTTTCTGTCCAATCCAATCATGCTCCGCCTGTCAATTATCCAAAATTCACAGTGTTTAAAGCGTTAAAATGGCAAAATATTAAAATTTAATTCTTTTATTTATGAGTAAGTTAAATACATTCACTTAAATTAAATCAACACAGCACTTGACGCAAATGGCGCAAATGCTTATTATGCATACCTGTCCTGACGGCAAATACCAACAGCGACATGGAGAACTGGCCGAGTGGTCGAAGGCACACCCCTGCTAAGGGTGCATACGGGCAAAACCTGTATCGAGGGTTCGAATCCCTCGTTCTCCGCCAAGATTTAAAAAGCCTCTTGAGAAATCAAGAGGCTTTTTTACATATGTTCTTTCCACTACAATTTATCCTGACAACGAAATTATTTCACGCTCGCACACTCCATCTATATCACAGACGATAAAGGTGTCACCATGAAACTTCCTACTTTCATTCTCATTGCAACAGTGGCTTTCATTGGATTAAGTGCTTGCCAATCCACACAAACCAACACGCAAAAAACAGATTTCAAAACCTTGGCCGTAGAGGATTTTGATGTCCAGCGTTATATGGGCAAATGGTATGAAGTGGCTCGGTTTGACTTCAAATGGCAAAAAAATCTTAAAAATGTTACCGCAGATTACACTTTACAAAACGATGGCAGAATTCAAGTCGATAATCAAGGTAGCGACATCACCACTTTGGAACGCAAGCAAAGTATTGGCAAAGCCAAATCCAATGGCAATGCAAACAATGGCGCTTTGAAAGTGTCTTTCTTTGGTCCATTTTATTCAGAATACAATGTGGTTCAATTGGATCCCGATTACCGCTATGCGCTGATTTTTGGCGAAAACAATGACTATATGTGGCTGTTATCGCGTGAAAAAACCATGCCTGATTCAGTCAAACAAAAATACCTCAACTTTGCGCAACAATCAGGTTATGATTTGAACCGTTTGGTGTGGACGCAACAAGACTGATATCGTCACATAACAAAGCGTCCTGTAAAGATTACAGGACGCTTTCAATCGCCTCACGCGTATTGTATAGACATTAATTGTCTTGATTTAAATGGCGCCGCTCATACACAGCTTGCGCCAAAGTCCCTGCATCCACATACTCTAATTCACCACCCAAAGGCATGCCTCGTGCCAAACGAGTGATTTTATATGGCAAATCCTTCAACAATTGATGCAAGACATAAGCGGTCGCATCGCCTTCAGCGGTAAAATTGGTCGCAATGATGATTTCATTAATGTGGCTGTGTTTCAAACGCTCTACCAATGGGGCTATGGCAATGTTTTTCAAATCCATGCCTTGCGTTGGATTGACCATGCCCATCAACACAAAATACAGACCATCGTGACAATGTGCCGCCTCCATGCTTGCCACATCCACAGGATGATGCACAATCATCAAGACATCGCTGCGTCTATGGGTGTCGCTACACAAAGCGCACACCTCTCCCTCGCACAAAGTATTGCACCAGCGACAATGTTGTACGGCGCTCAAAGCATCTGCCAAAGCCTGTTGCAAGAACAGCGCACCGTCCCGATTGTTTTGCAACAATTGGTACGCCATGCGCTGTGCTGTCTTAGGGCCGACATTGGGCAGAACTTTCAACGCTTCAATCAAACGTGAAAACGCGTCCTGTTGGGCCATAATGCTTACTTAAAGAAATCACCCATACCCGCAGGCAAATTCAAACCTTGGGTATATTTAGACATGCGTTCTTGTGTGGTCGCTTCCGCTTTGCGCACCGCATCGTTCACAGCAGCAGCAATCAAATCTTCCAACATTTCTTTGTCATCAGCCGCATCGCTCAACAAAGATGGGTCAATGTTCAAACGCTTCACACCATAATGGCAAGTCATGGTCACTTTCACCAAACCAGCGCCCGCTTCGCCTTCTACTTCCACATTGCCCAATTCAGCTTGGGCTTGTTTCATCTTGTCTTGCATTTGCTGCGCTTGCTTCATCAAACCAGCGATACCTGCTTTACCAAACATACTCTAACTCCTTCAAGTCATCTGTTAATGAGATGACGATTTCAAATGAACGCTCTCAGGCAACCAATTGCCCTCAAACAAAGTACTTAATTGTTGTGCTGTCGCATCTTGTGCCAAAATCGCCAAACCCTGTGCAATAGCTTCTTGTTCTTGCCGCAATGCCATGGCATGCGGCGTTTCCGCTGTGTCTTGCCAATCTTGCAACACCACATGAATCGCACGCCCACAATAAGCGCTCAATACCTCCGCCAATTTGGCAATATAAGGACGCTCTTCTATCAATTTACCACCTTGGGCAATTTGCAATTGCAATTGGGCACTGCTGTCATCAAAGCCAATAAAAGCGGCATGTTGTGCCAACATACGCGCAACACTTAATTGCGGAGCGATATGTTGAACGATATGGGGCCAATTGTCTGCATTTAAAGCCAATACAGGTGTAGTGGCCACAACTTCAACCATTTCTACTGTTTCAGACTTTTTTACAGGACGCTCATCCTCCCAAGGCGGTGTATCAGCTGCCTGCACAGACTCTATTTGCGTCTCATGCCACGACATGTCTTCCCACGGTCTGTCCTCATGGCTATCGCTCAACATGCTGTTGACTTCATCCATATCAGGCTCTAAAGCGGCCTGTAAAGATGTTGGCATCGTTGCAGTTTCTGGGCTAGGCGCTTTTGCCTCAACCACAGATACCGCATGGACAGGAGTTGCAGGTGTCACAAACGCTACAGGCTCAACTTCCGCTACCACCTCAGGCACAGTAGCTTCACGACTCACAGGCACAGCAGCTTCAATCTGAACGGCGGTCTGATTAGGCACAACCACTTGTTGCGTGGTTTTAACATCATTCATGCCCAACGGACGCAGCGCCAACATGCGCAACATCGTCATCATCACGCCTGCTTGTTCGTCTGGCGCCAAAGGCAAATCTTTTTTACCATGAATGGTGCATTGGTAAAACAATTGTACTTGCTCAGGACTCATTTGCTGCGCCAAATATTGCAACGCCACAGCGTCCTGTAACTCATTCACACTGCTAGGCAACAATTGCACCATCGCCACTTGCTGTAACACCAAGGCCATTTCTTGCAATACTTGTGCAAAACCTGCACCCTCTTGCAAAATGGCTTGCACTTGCTGTGTTAACGCTTGTGCATTGCCTTGTGCCAATACTTCCAATAAAGCATAAACAAATTGGCGATCAACCGCACCCAACATTTGGCGCACAGTCGCTTCTTGCACTTGGCCACTGCCCAAGGCAATCGCTTGGTCTAATAAACTCAAAGCATCACGCATAGAACCATTGGCAGCGCGCGACAACAAATTCAAAGCATCGCCTTGATAGGCAATATGTTCGTGCTCTAAAACATATTGCAAATGGCTCAACACTTGTTGCGGCGTCATATTGCGCAGCACAAATTGCAAGCAGCGGCTCAATACCGTTACGGGTACTTTTTGCGGATCGGTAGTCGCTAAAATGAATTTAACATGCTCAGGCGGCTCTTCCAAAGTCTTCAACATCGCATTGAAAGCCGACTTAGACAACATGTGTACTTCGTCAATAATATATACTTTGTAACGTCCCATGCTTGGCGCATATTGGGCGTTTTCCAAAACTTCACGGATATTGTCGATACCAGTATTGGAAGCCGCATCGATTTCGACCACATCGACATGGCGACCTGTATCAATTTGCACGCATTGCGCACATTCGCCACAAGGCTCACCTTGATTGGGATGTTCACAATTCAGACTTTTTGCCAAAATACGAGCGATAGTGGTCTTGCCCACACCGCGCGTACCCGTGAGCAAATAAGCATGATGCAAACGACCTTGCGCCAAAGCATTGCGCAAAGCCCCGACCACATGCTCTTGACCCACCAAATCGGCAAATTTTTTCGGACGCCACTTACGGGCTAAAACTTGATAAGCCACCGATTAACGACTCCGAGCCACAGTTTCAGCAATTTCTTTCACTGCTGAAACATACAAACGGCTGTGGTTATACTGCCAAATGGTATAAAAATTGTTCAAACCCAAATAATAATCGTATTGACCCGGTGCCACTTCCAAACGGTATAAAAACGCTTTTTCATTATCAGACACAGAAGCGTCCTGAACAGACATGCCCAAACGCTTAAAATCACCAACAGTGTGAGTTAACTGAGTGTTTTCATCCAATTTGGCTTGCAAGGCTTCGGTCATTTGGAAAGTTACGGGTACAGAAATCTTACCACCCGTTTTCCAACCATGTTGTTTCATGTAATTAGCGACAGATGCCATCACATCTTGCTGGTTATTCCAAATATCACGCTGACCATCATGATCGGCATCGATTGCCCATTTTCGGAAACTAGACGGCATAAATTGCGGCACACCCATTGCGCCTGCATAACTGCCTTTAAAGGTGAACATATCGCGGCGCTCTTCATGCGCCATCAATAAAAATTCATCCAACTCTTTGCGGAAAAATTCTGCACGACGTGGATAATTAAACGCCAACGTCACCAAGGCATCAGCTGTGCGGAACGAGCCCATATTGCTGGCATAGTTGGTTTCAATACCGACAATCGCCACCAATATTTCAGGCGCTACACCATATACACGGCTGGCCTGCGTGACTGCATATTCGTTGGCATTCCAATATTTGACGCCGCCAGAAATGCGATTGCCAGCGACATTGTTTTTACGAAACTCATACCATGGGCGCGAAGTACCTGGCTTATCCATGATACTGATAATATTGGGTTTGTTTTCTACATTGGCGAAAAATGCTTCCATTTCTTCACGAGAAAACTGACCTGATGCGACTTTGCGGTCAATATAACGCTGTACATCAGGACGGCTTAAAAATGAAGTGCCTGCGGGATACGTCACCGTTGAAAAAATTTCAGGCTGTTGGTTTATTTGAGGGGCTGGTTTGACAGTTGAACCACTTTGCGTGGTTTCGACTGCTCTTGGCGCACAAGCAGCCAAGGCCAACAAAGAGACTAAAATTGCAATTTTTTTCATCGGATTAACCTTCAGACATTCTTGTCAGACAGTGTACCAAAATCTGCCCGCCAAACAAACAACAAGGCTGCCTGAATCATCAGGCAGCCTTGAATTCACAACAATAAAATTACGCAGCCAAAGGCGCTACGATGATTTTTACAGTTGCAACAGCATCATGGTGCAAAGCCACTTCAACTTCGTACTCACCAACCGCTTTTAATGGGCCGTTTGGCAAACGTACAGTTGAACGAGCCACTTCAACACCAGCAGCAGTAATCGCTTCAGCGATGTCAGCATTGGTTACTGAACCGAACAAACGGCCATCAACACCTGCTTTTTGCTCAACGGTGAATTCTTTACCGTCGATTTGAGCTTGAGCAGTTTGAGCAGCAGCCAAGATTTCAGCTTGTTTTGCTTCCAATTCAGCGCGACGAGCTTCAAATTCAGCCAAGTTAGCTGCATTAGCACGACGAGCTTTACCAGTAGGAATCAAAAAGTTACGAGCATAACCGTTTTTAACAGTTACTACATCGCCCAAACCACCTAAGTTACCAACTTTTTCAAGAAGAATAATTTGCATGTTTAAATTCCTTTTTATTCTTATTTATGTTGATCAGTGTAAGCCAACAAAGCCAAGAAACGAGCACGTTTCACAGCAGTTGACAACTGACGTTGGTAGTTAGCTTTAGTACCAGTGATACGAGCTGGAATGATTTTGCCATTTTCAGCAACAAAATCTTTCAAGATATCTACTGCTTTGTAATCTACTTCTTTGATGCCTTCAGCCGAGAAACGGCAGAATTTTTTACGTTTGAATGTATTACGAGCCATTGTCGTTAACCTTTTTTCATTTCAATATGTTGTATGTGCAAAACCAATTGGTTGTTTTTCAAACTGCGTTTGGCCAAGAAACCTTGAACTTCAACAACTTGACCAACTGAATTTTGCCATTTCAATGCCATGTCGCCGGTGATTTTGGCATCTATTTCACAAGTCACTTGTCTTAAGATGTCCATTTCTTGCTGCTGGGATTGATGCGTTAACTTCATCATCAAAATCGGTATACCCGCAGGGGTATATCGAATATCAGCAGCCTCACCCACTTCGGCACTGAGCGTCAGCTGATTGAACACTTACGCTTCAGAAGACTCAGATTCAGTTTTAGCTGAAGTGTCCAACAAATTCTTCGCTTTTTCTTCTTTCATCATTGGAGATGCTTCAGTCACAGCGTGTTTGGTTTTGATGGTCAAATGACGCAATACAGCATCGTTGAAACGGAAAGCAGTTTCGATTTCTTCTACAACAGCTGGAGTCGCTTCGATGTTCATCAAAACGTAGTGAGCTTTGTGGATTTTGTCGATTGGGTAAGCCAATTGACGACGACCCCAGTCTTCCAAACGGTGAATGACGCCAGAGGCTTCAGTCACCATGTTTTTGTAACGCTCAACCATCGCAGGTACTTGTTCGCTTTGATCTAGATGAACGATAAACACGATTTCGTAATGACGCATGTTAACTCCTTGTGGCTATTTAATCCCGCTTCCATGCGTTTCAGCAGCGGGCAAGGTTAGTAAAGCCGAAAATTATAGCGCCCCTTCTCAATTAACACAAGACTTGAACACATAAAATTGACCTATTCGCCCTATTTGATACCCAATTTGTCTCGAACTTTGTCCAAACCTGATTATCAAAGCGTCCTGTAAGCCTGTGTTAATTGGCTAGCTCCTCAAACAGAACCTGGTTAAACACTGCTAAAATGATGTATGTTTCATTTCCCAACAGCGATGGCTTTGCCCTCTCCTAGTTGGTTTTGACCCAGTTTTACCGTATCTCAAAGGCATTCTACACATGGCTGAACCCAATACCCCTCCTACTTTACAAGAAAATATTGAAAATATTCCCGAACAACTCGGTGAAATCACCCGACAAATCAGCGAATGGGGTATTTTTGATTTATTCACCTCTTCTATCGCCAGAAGAGATTGGACCAGTCAATTGATTGAGCGCAGCTTGAGTTCCACTCACGGCTGGATTGAATTTCTGTGTGCAGCTGCTTTGATGTTTCTAGGTTATTTTTTAATCGACCGCGCACAAAAAAAACACCTTAACGATGCCAATGTAGGGCAAGCAGGTCCCGTTAAAATCAGTTTTTTCCGACATTTGGCCAATCGACTTGCATGGCCGTTATTGTTAGGCATGACCGCCTCCATCGTTCTCAAAGTCGGTGAATATTTTAACCATCAATTATTGTGGTTTGGTCTTATCATCATCGCGGCAGCTTGGATGGGGATGATTCGTCTGATTGCGGCGATATTGCACTTTACCTTACCCTTAAAATTTTTTGGTCCACGCTACGAAACCATTTTTTCATCCACCGTTTGGGTATTGTTCCTGATGTGGATTACAGGCATCACCGAAGTGGCCATCAATTGGACGCAAAGCATCAAACTCAGCGTGGGCGAAAACAGCTTGAGTTTATTTAATATATTCAATGGTCTTTTATGGCTCGCCATCATCATGGTTTTGGCGATGTGGTTGGCCAAAATATTGGAAAACCGCTTGATGGGCTTCACGCGTATGGACATGAGTTTGCGCATTGCATTGTCCAATATTGCCAAAGCCTTTTTAATTGTGTTGTCGTTTTTAATTGCCCTGCCTTTGGTCGGCATTGATTTAACCATTTTGTCCGTATTTGGTGGTGCGTTGGGTGTAGGCTTGGGCTTTGGTTTACAAAAAGTCGCTAGTAATTATGTATCTGGTTTTATTGTTTTATTTGACCGTTCGGTGCGTGTGGGCGATCGTATCAATGTCAACAACTTCACAGGCTATGTCACACGCATCACCACCCGCTATACTGTTGTGAAAAATTCCGATGGTGCGGAAGCCTTGGTGCCTAATGAGAATTTCATCGCCAGCATGGTGATTAACGAATCTTTCAGTGGCAAATCTTTGTGGCGCTCGATTCCGATTCAAGTCACTTACGACACCAATGTGGTCGAAGCTTTGAATATTTTAAAACATGCTGTCGAAAAACAAGAGCGTGTCGAAGGTGAGGCATCGGCCACTGTGGTGAATTTTGGAGAAAACGGCATTAATTTAAATGTCGGCTTTTGGGTAAAAGACCCTGAAAATGGTTTTGGCGCATTAAATTCCAATATTTTATTGGATGTTTGGCAACAATTTCATGCCGCTAATATTCAATTTCCTTATCCTCAACGCGAAGTACGCATTGTCAAAGACAATGAACATGAATTGGAATTGATGCAAAAAGTGTCTATTCCCACTTCTAAAGAAAGTGCCATTTCCAATGAGCCTGCCGCCATCCAACAAAAACCTGAGGCACCGAAAGAATAAATGAATCCCACCCCAAAACCCTTCAAGCGGCCTGTATCGGTATTGGTGGTCATCCACCATCAATACCAACAATTTTTATTATTGCAACGCAGCGACAATCCTTTATTTTGGCAATCGGTTACCGGCAGCTTGGAAACGGATGAAACCCCGCTGCAAACAGCAGTACGAGAATTGTGCGAAGAAACAGGTGTCTGTTTAAGTGCATCGGACATAGACGATTGGCATTTAAGCTATGATTATGATATTTACCCTGAATATTGGTATCGTTATGCACCCAATGTCCGCACCAATACCGAACATGTTTTTTCAGTCAATATCGCTCCAAACGCCACCATCACCATTGCCCCACGCGAACACAGCGCCTACCAATGGGTCGATGCCGACACAGCTTTAAGCATGGCTTATTCGCCTTCTAACCAACAAGCCATTGCCGCATTAATCCAACAAGGCAAAAATAAGGTGTCACAATAATCCAAAGCGTCCTGTAAAATGTTTACAGGACGCTTTCATATCAAACCAACGTGATGATGCCAATCAATGCCATGTTTTATATTTTCAGCGCGAACGCACAGCAGTATTTACCATTCTCAATAGGCAAGCTATGAGCGATACTTTCACCGTCACCACTTACAACATACACAAAGGCATGTCGCCTTTGAACCGTTATGCCAAAGTCAATGGTATTGCAGCGGCCTTAAAGCAATTGAATCCAGATATTTTATTGTTGCAAGAAGTACAAGGGCAACATTTGCAACGCACTTTACAATTCAATGATTTTCCCGATCAATCGCAACATGAATTTTTTGGTGAATTTTTATCGCTCAACAGCAGTTATGGCAAAAATGCCATCCACCCCAATCGCCATCATGGCAATGCTGTTTTAAGCCGCTTTCCTCTAGACCCCAAACACAATGTCAATATCAGCGTTAACCGCCTCGAACACCGTGGCGTTTTGCATTGTGAAATTTATCCGCCCAATTGGAGCAAACCGCTGGTGGTTTTGTGTGCACATTTGAATTTATTGGAACACGACCGCATCAAGCAATACCAAGCCATTGCCGATTATGTTTTAAATACCATAGACCCATCTTGGCCATTGATTTTAGGCGGGGATTTCAATGATTGGAAATTCAAATCCGACCACCTCATTGCCCACCATTTGGGTTTAACCGAAGCCTATGTCAGCCATTGTGGTCATTTGGCTAAAACCTTCCCTGCCAAACTGCCTGTTTTGAGTTTAGACCGTTTGTATGTGCGCCATTTAGAAGTAGTCAAAGCCGTGGTGCATGATGGAGAACCTTGGAGTGGTTTGTCTGATCACCTTCCTATCAGCGCTGTATTAAAACCCAAATTTGCAGATTAAAACGCTATTTTTTGCTGATATGCTTAAAGAATATCATTAAAGATATAACCATTGATTGTATCCCTTAGAACAAATTGGTAATTGACGAAGACACCTTAACCATTGTTTAATATCGGTCTAATTTTTTAAAACGCCGATTTGAATTCAGCTTGCGGGCGTTAAAACTGCTAAAGCGACTGAATTTGTGTCGCAAATTCAATTGCTTTAGCCCGTTGCTTACCCAACGGGCTATATTTTTGGAGTCAACATGATAGTTCTAGACCAAGTTAGCAAACGGTTTCAACGCCGTGATAAATCTTGGTTCGATGCTGTGCATCCTTTGTCATTAACCATTGAACAAGGCGAAATTTTTGGCCTGATGGGTTATTCTGGTGCAGGTAAATCCACCTTATTGCGCCTCATCAACTTGCTTGAGCGTCCTGATAATGGTCGTGTGCTCATTGATGAACACGACTTAACCGCTTTAAGTGCTTCAGGCCTACGCCAAGCCCGTCAAAATATTGGCATGGTGTTTCAACAATTCAATTTATTGTCCAATCGCAGCATTGCCGACAACATCGCGTTTCCTCTGGAAATAGCCGGTTGGAGCAAAGCTGACATCGATGTACGCGTGCAAGAATGTTTGAATATTGTCGGCTTGTCTGAACACTCAGACAAATACCCATCGCAATTATCAGGTGGTCAAAAACAACGTGTGGGCATTGCCCGCGCTTTGGCACCTCGTCCGCACGTCATTTTGGCAGACGAACCCACTTCTGCTTTAGACCCGATTACCACACGCAGCGTATTGGAGTGTCTACAAGACATCAACCAACGCTTTAACGTTACCATCGTTATCGTGACTCATGAAATGAGCGTGATTCGCCGTATTTGTAACCGTGTTGCCTTATTGGACAATGGTCATTTGGTGGAAGTGGTGAATGTGGAAAACAACCAATTGTATCCACAATCGCCTGTGGGTCAAGAATTGGTACGGGAGGATTGATTATGGGTTCAGGTTGGGACAGCGTGTGGGCTTTGCGAGAAGAATTCATCAAAGCCATGACAGAAACGGCCATTATGGTCAGCATCGCCTCTAGTATTGGCATTATTTTAGGTGGTGCTTTGGGTGTGTGGTTGTATTTAACAGGTGACAGACAATTATTTCAAAATCGCCTTTTAAATGAAAGCTTAAACTGGATCATCAGTTTTATGCGTGCTTTCCCATTTGTGATTTTAATGATTGCGTTGATGCCAGTGACTCGTGCCATTGTCGGCACTTCGTTTGGTCCTTTTGCCGCCTCCGTGGCCTTAAGTCTTGCCGCCATTTTCTATTTTGCGCGACTGGTAGAACAAAATTTGAATGAAGTACCGCGCGGTGTGATTGAAGCGGCAGAAGCAATGGGCACACCACCACGCCAAATCGTAACCAAAGTGTTGCTGAATGAAGCCCGCTCAGGTTTGGTTTTAAGCGTCACCATTTTAATCATTGCCGTATTGGGCGAAAGCGCTGCATCGGGTTTGATTGGTGGTGGTGGTATTGGTGACTTGGGCATACGCTATGGCCACCAACGTTACATGCCAGAAGTGATGTATGCAGTATTGATTTTATTGACATTCTTGGTAGTGGTGATTCAAACCGCTGGCAACAGTTTATCTAAAGCATTGAACAAACGTTAAAACGTGACTTAGGAGAAATAAAAGATGTTGAGCTTGAAAACAACTTGGACTGTAAGCGCTGCTTTAATCACTTTGGCTTTGGCCGCTTGTGGTGGTGAAAAAGCCGCTCCAGCTGCACCTGCTGCCGCTTCTGGCGCAGCCAGCTCTGTGAGCGTGGATACTGAGAAAAAAGACATCAAAATTGGTACGACCGTAGGCGACTTTGGTGATATGGTGAAAGAGTCCATCAAACCGATTTTGGAAAAAGAAGGCTATACAGTCACTTTAACCGAATTCACTGACTACGTGACTCCTAACCAAGCTTTGGCTGAAGGTGCGGTAGACGTCAATGTGTTCCAACACAAACCTTATTTTGACAGTTTCATTGCAGAACACAAATTGGATTTGGTTACAGGTTTCCAAGTGCCAACCGCACCTTTAGGTTTGTATCCAGGCAAAGTGGCTTCTTTGAACGATGTCAAAGAAGGTTCGACTGTTTCCGTGCCTAACGACCCATCTAATTTTGCGCGCGCATTGGTGATGTTGAACGAGTTGGGCTGGATTAAATTGAAAGACAATGTTGATCCTTTAAAAGCTTCTAAAGCTGATATCGCTGAAAACATCAAAAAAATCAATTTGGTAGAAATGGAAGCGGCCAACTTGCCACGCTCACGCCAAGACGTTGATTTTGCAATTGTCAATGGTAACTATGCCATGTCTAGCGGCATGAAATTGACCGAAGCTTTGTACCAAGAGCCAAGCTATGCTTATGTCAACTGGGGTGCATTCCGTACCGCAGATAAAGACAGCAAATGGGCACAAGATGTTGTGAATGCTTATAAATCTGAAGAGTTCAAAAAATACGCTTTGGTCAAATTTGCAGGTTATAAATATCCAGTGGAATGGAATATTGCCAACAATGGCGCTTCAGGCAGCGGCCCTGCTGCGCCAGTAGCAGCATCAACAGCTTCTGCAGCACAATAAAAACCATATGGTCTAACAAGCGTCCTGTAACTATTTACAGGACGCTTGTTTATGCAAAAAAAATATTAAGATATTGAGAAAATCAACGCATATCGCTCATTTTATGCGACAATCTACTCAAATAAAGTCACTTCCATCACAAAGGAGAAATCATGTATTGGCTCATCGCAGCAGTGGTCTTGATTGTGTTAGAAGTCATGATAGGAACATTTTATCTCTTGGTTGTCGCTGCCGCTTTGGCCAGTGTAGGATTGACCGAATGGCTGTTTGGCACACCATTGAGCGTTAATTTAAGTTTGTTTGCCGTTTTGTGTTTGCTAGGCATTCCTTTGGCACGCCGCTTTCAAAAAAACCGCTCTCAACGCACCAAAGCCGTTAACTTACCTTTGGACATCGGTCAAACTGTCATCATAGAAAAACATTTGCATCACCAAATTTATCAAGTCAAATACCGAGGTACCACTTGGCAAGCACAATTAAATGAAGGCGAGGCGGAAGCCAATCAAACAGCTTATATTTATACTCGCCAAGGCAATCTGTTATACATTCAACTCATCGAATCTGTTCATCAAACACCATGATAAAGTCTGTATACCAATATCATCCAATCACCCTCTATCCCTCTTCTACATCATAAGGAGTGTTGCACATGGATTTCTCTATTTTTCTATTGATTATTGCGGCTGTCGTGGTTTTTTTAGGTCTCAAAAGTTTCAAAGTCGTGCAACAACAAGAAGCATTTGTGGTCGAGCGTTGGGGACAATTTCATACCGTTTTAGAACCTGGTCTGCGCTTTTTAATACCAGTCATGGACAAATTGGCGTATCGCCATTCTTTGAAAGAAATTCCATTAGATGTGCCTAGCCAAGTGTGTATCACACGTGACAACACCCAATTAACGGTAGATGGCGTCCTGTATTTTCAAGTGACCGATCCTGAATTGGCATCTTATGGCAGCAGCAACTACATTTTAGCCATTACCCAATTGGCACAAACCACGCTGCGCTCTGTGATTGGTCGTATGGAATTGGACAAAACTTTTGAAGAGCGTGATGACATTAATCGTATTGTGGTGGCAGCTTTAGATGAAGCTGCTGTGTCTTGGGGCGTGAAAGTCTTGCGTTACGAAATCAAAGATTTGGTGCCACCGCAAGAAATTTTGCGCTCGATGCAGCAGCAAATTACTGCCGAACGTGAAAAACGTGCACGCATTGCCGAATCTGAAGGTCGTAAAATCGAACAAATCAACTTGGCAGACGGTCAACGTCAAGCTGAAATCAAAAAATCAGAAGGCGATGCCCAAGCTTCAGTCAATGAATCTAACGGCGACAAAGTCGCCCAAATTAACCGAGCAGAAGGTGAAGCACACGCATTGTTATTGGTCGCTGAAGCCACAGCCAAATCCATCAATTTGATTGCCGAAGCAGTACGTCAACCCGGTGGTATGGAGGCGGTGAATTTGAAAGTTGCAGAACAATATGTGGAACAATTTGGTAAATTAGCTCAAGAATCCACCACATTGATCATGCCGTCTAACGTGGCGGATATTGGCTCTTTGGTCAGTGCGGGCATGCACATTGTGCAAGGACAAAAAACGACTTCATCTATTCAATCATAAGCATTTTAACCACTGGCACGCCTTATGGCGTGCTATACTTATTTACATGATATCTAATTTATCTCGTGTCCAATCGTTGCGGCTATTTGGACTTTTGTCTTTACTGATTTATATAGCTTGCTTGTCCACACGCCAATTACACTTATTGACTTCTCTCAATATCATTACTTGCGTCGTTCTCAATGCATTGATTTGGTTTATCATTCCAATATCACTGTTAAATTTTATCCCAATCAGCCGCTTATTGTTTTTAGATTGTGCTTATATCGGTGCTTTCATCGCGCTGGATGTCTCTTTACAAGAACCATATATTTTAATCATTGCAGCCATGCTGGCAAGCAGCATTTACTTGTTGAGCAACCACTACTTGGTCGGTTTGGGTGGGCGTTTGGGTACGCAAGCTTTTATGACTTGTTGTCTATTAATCGGATTACACTCATGCTTATACCTTATTTAAGCATCGCTTTATTGGGATTTTTGGCCAATTTGGGCTGTTACTATGCCATTCACCGCCACCAAATCGTGCCCGTTGCAGCATCAGCGGGTGCCACATTAAGTGCTATTGCTATCGCATCTTTATTACCTAACTCATGGCAATTACTCGATACCACTTGGCAAGCATTCTGGTTAGGCAGTAGTTTTTGTGGCATGAATAATAACAAATGGGTCAATATGCGCAGCGTGAACATCATCTGGCTCATTTATACCATTTTATTTGCTTTGTCTTACCATTATTTGCCTTTGCCTGGTGGCTATTTAGGCACAATGGCTTTAGTCTCTTCAGGTATCTGGATTTTACCTTTTGCAGCTGCCATCAAAAAATAATGGCAGCTTTCAGACCGCCATTATTTTCTGTATTCGATAATCAATTAGAACCCACAACGACTGAATCATCATCTTCTTCATCGGTTTTCAATGTTTCTGTGCCAGTAGATTTGCGCATTTGCAAATAACTGTCCCACATCATCAAAGACAAACCCAACCAAATCATGCCATAAGTCATCATCGCATCGATTGTCAATGGTGCACCCATAAATAAGATGGCCAATACAAATAGCAAAATAGGCTCACCATAAGTCAGCATGCTGAACAAAGTGATGGGCAATGCACGCATGGCATACAACAAGCCAAACATTGCCAAAGCACTGATAATGCCCAAGCTGACAATCAAAGGAATAAATTTCCATTGTGCCGCCAACAAAGTAAAGCTATCCGAATATACCAGCAAATACACCATGGCCACTGGTGCAATCAACACCAAATCCAACCACAAACCCACCAATGCAGGCACTGCCAAATGCCGACGAATACCATAATAAAAAGGATAAGACAAACAACACAACATCGCGACCCAAGACAAAGATTGTGCCACCCACAACTCATGTCCTACGCCCATCGCAGCAAATGTAATCGCCCATTTTTGCCAAGTGTTTAATTTCTCACCAAACACCATCAAAGCCATCAAAATAGTCGTCAATGGTAACAAAAAATAACCTAAGGCTACATCAATACCGTAGCCGTTGACAGGTCCCCACATAAATATCCAAAAATTCACAGCCACCACTGCGGTTGACAGTAAAAACAACAACCACTGCACTGGTTTTTCATTCATGCGTACAATAAACGCCTTAGCTTCTGGCCAAGCTTTCAGCATAAACATCAATGCTGTTAATGCCACTAACATCGACACCATACGCCACGCAAAAACATCGGTTCCAAGCATAGGTTGCATGAATGAACCATATAAATAAATCACACCAAACAACACATTGGCCGTCAACACCGCCACCACACCGCGACGCGAAATCACCATGAATTCAAAACCTTTATTTCAAGCAAAGATTTCGATTATATCCGAGTCGAGCCTACAATATTCTGTCTCTTCCATACGAAACAAAATTATTGATCAATGTGTGGTTTATGCATCAATGATTGCCACTTAAACAGTAGTTTATCCTTTGTTAAATCAATATCAAAATATTCACTCTAAATCTTAAAAATCATTTATCATTTATCACAAATGAATTTATACATCTTGATTCAAATCAAAAAACCATTATAAAAAAATTTGGCATGGCTTTTGCTCTATACAAACAAAAGAATCACTCAATACCAAAGCTCTTAGAGGATAATGTCATGAACCACTTACAATTAATTCAAGGTAAACAAGCTGAACTCAGCTTACAAGAGATTATTTATAAACAAATCAAACGCTTAAATGAAGGTAATAAAAAATATTGCTTAGAACTGATTATGTTACTAGAAGCGGATGAGCGCATCATATTTTTAAATGCATTTATGGTCGCTATGAATCACTTAGGTCACAATAATATTGCTGCTGCATAAAAACACATCTTTATTTTAATTATTTTTTTATATCAGATATATGAATAAAATTAATTTTACTAAACACCCAAAAATGCCTCACGGCTGGCCAGCCAACGATTTAAATGGGTTTCAACCACTTTTTGATCATGCATAATTAAATATTGTGCAACATCTCTCGCTTGCTCTAATAACTCCAAATCATCTTCTAAATTAGTAAATCTTAGTAAAGGCACACCGCTTTGTTTGGCGCCTAAAAACTCACCAGGACCACGAATAGCCAAATCTTGTCTGGCAATTTCAAAGCCATCGGTATATTCATACATCACTTTCAAACGGGCTTTAGCCAAATCGCTCAAAGGCTCAGTAAACATCAGCACACAGACACTAGCAGCTTGTCCACGCCCAACACGCCCACGCAACTGATGCAATTGTGCCAAACCCATACGCTCAGCATGCTCTATCACCATCAAACTGGCGTTTGGCACATCGACTCCCACCTCAATGACAGTCGTAGCCACCAAAATCTGCATTTCATTGGCTTTGAAAACTTCCATTTGTGCGGCTTTGTCTGCTGCTTTCATTCGACCATGCAATAAACCCACGGCATATTCAGAAAAAGCGGCCTGTAACTGCACATGCGTGTCTACCGCAGTTTGCAACTGTAAAGTTTCACTTTCCTCAATCAAAGGACATACCCAATATACTTGATGCCCTTGCTTAATCGTATGGCGAACAAAAGCTTCAATTTCTGCACGCCGCCCTGAATTAATCAATTTGGTTTTGATGGGTGTTCGGTTCGGTGGCAATTCATCAATAATAGACACATCCAAATCTGCAAAAAAACTCATGGCTAAAGTTCTTGGTATCGGTGTGGCAGACATCATTAATTGATGCACATCTTGACCTTTACTTTTCAAGGCCAAACGCTGCCCTACACCAAAACGGTGTTGCTCATCGACAATCACCAAACCCAATTGCGCAAAAACCACATCGTCCTGAAACAAAGCATGCGTTCCCACCACCACGCGCAAACAACCATCAACCAAACTTGTTTTGATTTGGTCTTTGGCCTTTTTACGCGTACTGCCCGCCAACCAACCCACTTCAATACCCATAGGCTCTAGCCATTGCTTGAATTTTTGAAAATGTTGCTCCGCCAAAATTTCAGTCGGAGCCATAATCGCGACCTGTGCCCCAGCTTCCAATGCATGTAACGCGGCTAATGCCGCCACAACCGTTTTACCGCTACCCACATCGCCCTGCAACAAACGGTGCATAGGATAGGTTTGCTGCAAATCTTGCCCAATTTCTTGCACCACACGTTGCTGTGCCGCAGTCAACGCAAACGGCAATGCCTCTAACAAAATGGGTGCATAACGCCCATTACCAATTAAAGGTGTGGCAGAACCTTGGCAACGCTGCTGATAAGCCAGCTTCATCGACAATTGTTGTGCTAATAATTCGTCAAATTTTAAACGTTGCCATGCAGGCAAATGACCATTGTGCAATTGTGCACTGTTCATGCTGGATGGAGGTTGATGTAATAAACGCAAACTGGCAGCCACATCAGGTAAATTCAAACGATGCAATAAGGCTTTAGGTAAGGTGTCAGACAAGTCTACTTTTTCCAAAGCCGTTTGTATAAAGCGACGCAAAGTCGGCTGTGTCAAGCCACTGACTGTTGGATAAACAGGCGTTAAAGTATCGGATAAAACAGCCCCCTCTGCCGCACGAATTTTAGGATGAATCATTTCATCGCCATAAAATCCGTGTTTGATTTCACCCAATGCACGAATGCGTTGTCCTTTGGCCATTTGCTGCTGCTGACTGGGATAGAAGTTAAGAAAGCGCAAAAACAAAGTCGCCCCCATACCGTCCTGAATGTGTACCAACAATTGCTTACGAGGACGAAATTGAACTTCTTGCTGTAAAACAATCCCTTCTACTTGCACCGACTCACCGATTTTAGCGTGAGCAATCGCTGTAATTTTGGTTTCATCTTCATAACGCAAAGGTAGGTGCAAGATGGCATCCCATGCATTATGGATGTGCAATTTGGCCAGCTTTTGCTGCCATTTGTCGGTAACACCCAAATCTGTCAATGTCGGAATTGGCATGGATACCACTTTTCAAATCAAAAAAGACATTCAGATTATAATAGAGCCTAAGCCATCAGCGTTAGCATTTACGCATGACACGCGCTCTGAAAAGCATCAAAATCAAATTTTAATAAATAAAAAGCGCTCTAATTGCTTAGAGCGCTTTTTTCCCTTATTTTCACAAAACCCATTGCTTTGGCAACATGATAGATTGTGATGATATTCAAATTTTATGCCCTTAGTATACCTAATTTTCATGTCATTAACATTGAGATAACACAAAAATTACCATAATTCTGGAACCTAAAAGGTATTGCATTTATTTAAATAAGATGATAACAATCTCAGATAGAGTCTCAGCTTGTCATCAGCTATAATACGAACTTCTAAAAATTAACCAAGTTGATGAATATGTACTCTTCTGCTGCTGAGCACTTACACACAGTACGAGATGTGTTTCGTTTTTTAATCAGCCGCTTCAATGCTGCTGATTTATTCTATGGCCATGGCAATGACAATGCTTTTGATGAGGCAGCTTACTTGGTTTTACACAGTTTGAATTTGCCGATGGATACTTTGGACACCTTCTATGATGCCAAATTGTTACCTGAAGAAAAGCAAGCCATTTTAGATTTGGCGCAAGAACGCATCGATACACGCAAGCCTTTGGCTTATTTGACCAATGAAGCATTCCAAGGCGAGTTTGATTTTTATGTCGACGAACGTGTTCTGATACCTCGTTCATTCATATATGAATTATTAGGTGAGCCGTTAGCACATTGGATTGAATTCCCTGAATTGGTACACAATGCTTTGGACTTGTGTACTGGCAGTGGCTGTTTGGCCATTCAAATGGCACATCACTACCCTGCTGCACAAGTCGATGCGGTCGATTTAAGCTTAGATGCCTTAGAAGTGGCGGCAATTAATATCGAACGTTATGGCTTAGAAGATCGCGTGCAATTGATACACACTGATTTATTTGAAGGCATCGACAAAACATATGATTTGATTATTTCAAATCCACCTTATGTGGATGCTGAAAGCGTTGAAGCTTTGCCTGAAGAATATTTACATGAGCCAGAAATGGCTTTGGGCTCTGGCGAAGACGGCTTGGATGCCACACGCCAAATATTATTACAGGCCGCTAAATACCTGAATCCTCATGGGGTATTATTGGTAGAAATGGGACACAATCGCGAAGTCTTAGAAGCCGCTTACCCTGAATTGCCATTCATGTGGATGGAAACCAGTGGCGGCGATGGTTTTGTCTTCTTATTGACCCGTGAGCAATTATTAGGTCAAGAATAGGCGCATTACAAAGCGTCCTGTAAACTTCTTACAGGACGCTTTTACATAGGTATTTAATTAGCGCTAGATGAAAAACTGTTCGGATTAACCGAAGATTGTCTGGTCAAAATACGGGTCTCTGCAATACTTGCAGGCGCCATTTTTACATCCACATATTGCCGAGGTTTATTAGCATCAGGATAAGTACGATAACTGAACTCGACATCATTGAGTGTTAACAATTCAGACTGAATGCGAAAACCTGGACGACCTTCTGTGCCCAGTCCGACTAAGGTCAAAATCTTACCATCATCGGAAATCGACCAATTGCCTTCATACGTCAAAGACGTATCCATCGTCACCATACGAAACGTACCATTATTATAAAAACGAGTCACACCTGCCAAACGAGCAACAGCCTCTTCTTTGCCACTGTACATACGGCCGTCCACATTGGTCAAACTGCGAGTCACCCAAGTCCCTGTTTTCAGTACCCAACGCTCATAAGGATTCAAATCTGCTTGAGTCACATTGGTTTCAATCGCCTTGGTTTGTACATTGCTACAAGCACCCAGCGCTAACATACAACTTAAACCTAAAATATAAGCTTTAGCCCATTTGTTCATTTTTGTACTCCTGTTTATGGTCATCAGTCGCGCCTTTAACAATAAAAAAGCGTCCTGTAAGAAACCAGAACGCTTTAAAAGTTCACAATCAAGCCAAATGCTTACTTCTTCATCAGTTTACTCAATGATTGCGCTAATACAAAGACCACCACCACAGGCAATAACCAAGCCAGTGAAGCAGAAGCCATAGGCCAAGATGCCACCACATTTGGTGCAAATTGACTCACCAAACTCACCACTACCGCTGTAGCAACCGTGACTTGATACACACAGCGACTAGAATTCAATACTGGATGCAACAATAACAATACAATCACTGTCATACCGATTGGATATAAAATCAACAATACGGGAATGGACAAACTGATGACTTGTGCCAAACCTTGGTTCGCCAACACAAAACTGATGATGGTAAAAATCCACACATAAGCTTTATAAGAGACCGCAGGAAACTGAGTATGGAAGTAATCAGCAACAGCAATGACTAAGCCAATTGCCGTTGTCAAACAAGCCAACAATACGATAACGGCAACCAAAATAGGACCAAAAACACCAAATGTCGCTGAGGCAATATTCACCAATAAATATACACCTAAATGCGTACCATCAGCTTCAATTTGGGACATGGTTGCCGCATCAATTGGGTAATGATTGCCAGCCCAACCCAAAGCCAAATACACCGCAGCCAAAGCAACACCTGCAATGATGGCAGCCAATGAACAATAACGTACTACATCTTTTTTATCATGAATACCCACAGCCTTCACTGCAGACAAAGCAATCATGGCAAATGCAATCGCTGCAATTGCATCTAAGGTCAAGTAACCCTCTAAAAAGCCTACTCCCCAAGGTGATTGTTCAACAAATATAGGCGTAGAATCAGACACTGCCTGATCAAACTGGAAATATGCAGTGGCACACAATATTGCAATGGTGATTAATAAAGCAGGTGTCAACCATTTGCCAATAATATCGACCATTTTCGAGCGATTCAAACTCAATGCCAAAACCACTGCAAAAAAACCTAAGGCAAACAAAAACAAACCCAATGGTGATGAACCAAAGCTTGGAACCAAACCAATTTCATACGAAGTAGTGGCTGTACGAGGAATGGCAAACAATGGGCCGATGGTCAAATAAATGGCAACCATAAACACCACAGAAAACCACGGATGAACACTTTCAGATAGGGTTTCAGCAATACTTTTACCTGATAAAGAGCCTGCAATCAAACCTAATAAAGGCAGACCTACCCCTGTAATTAAAAAACCAATCAATGCAGGCCAAAAATATGGACCACTTTCATAACCCAATTTTAAAGGGAAAATTAAATTACCCGCACCAAAAAACAGTGCGAATAAAGTAAAGCCTATAGGTAATATTTTCTTCATGGTGCACAATCAGTTATTTAAAAAAACTCTTCAATATCTTCAATATATATTTTATTTATTATGAATATTTGAAAAAATAAATAGAATAAAGCCCTGATGCGTTTGCATCAGGGCTTTAAATGGGGCATTTGACGATGACCTACTTTCACATGGGTAATCCACACTATCATCGGCGCTAAGTCGTTTCACGGTCCTGTTCGGGATGGGAAGGCGTGGGACCAACTCGCTATGGTCGTCAAACATAAACTTTAAAATCAGAAAGCCGTCTGT
>NZ_KB908024.1 GCF_000382305.1 Vitreoscilla stercoraria DSM 513 | reverse complement strand
TATCGGTCACGCCATTGGCTTCCGTTGTCACTTTGGCTGTGGTCAACGTGCCATTGACGAAGTTGATTTTGTCACCCGGAGTCACAGTGCCTTTAGTCGTACCCGCTTGCTGTACGTCAAAGCCTGTATTCACATAAGTGTTCATTTGCGTCAACGCATCGCCCACATTGCCCGCTGCCGTTGCCAAAGTATTGCCTGCTGCATCGGTATAAACCACTGCATCGCCTGCGGCATTGGTCACTTGGTAGTTTGGTGCGGTCAACGCACCTGTGGTCGCATCCACACCGGCATTGCCACCCAAGCTATTGGCAATGTTTTGGTTCGCGGCATACAACTGGCTGCCGTTCACCGCCTGCTTAGATTGACCAGAAACCAAGCCTTCAGACACACCATTGATGACTTGATTACCTAGGTTAATACCATCATTGGTAATGCTGACTGTATTGCCTTTACTTGATGCAATATTCAAACCCGTACTGTTCAATACGCTGTCACCAGTAGTTACACTGTCAAACTGCACATTTTTTGCAACACGAAGAGCAATTGTGCCTCTAATCTGATCCAATTCTAGATTTTCGCCCACTGAAAAAGTCAAAGTATCTCCAGGTGACATTTTTTCCGGACCCGTGGCTGTGAGCGCTCCTCCAGCAAAGACTGAATTCACATACCAGCCTTTTTCCGCCGTATCTTTCACATTGCTCAATTTCATAGCCACTGCATACAATTGACTGCCATTAATAGCATCGGTACTGGTTTGTGTCAGTTGTCCTGGGGCCACATGTTTGATTTGACGTTCTTTACCTGCACTACCTATAGAAACTTGACGTCCAGTATCATAAATAGTGCCGGCAAATGCGTTGGTTCCGGTAAAGTTATCAAACAAAATGCCGCCAATTTCGGCTTGTGTCACTTTGACAGCATCTGTTGAGGTCTGACTACCTGCGCCCAATGCGATAGAGCCATCTTTATTCGCTGTTGCACCAACGCCCAATGCGGTTGCAGCCAAGCCATCCGCTTGTGTACGTGTACCAAACGCAGTCGACAAATCGCCCATTGAACCGGCCTGTACACCAATAGCCACTGCGGCATGACCTGCTGAAGTACCAAAATACTGATTGGTCGCTCCAGTTTTACCGTCATAAGCACGCACCAAATTATCACCAGTAATATCTTTATAAGCCTTGGCTGTGTCACTGTTATTACTAGTACCTGCTGCTGCGTTCAAGTCATCCCCGCCAATGGCAATCGATGAGTTACCCACCGCACGCACATTGGCACCCAAACCCACAGCTTGTGAACCATATGCATAAGACTCATAACCAATCGCAATCGCTTGATTGTTACCATCTGGAGTGGTGTAGACCTTATCTACACCCTTCACTTTAACCGTATGTGTGCCTTTGGTTTTGGCATCCCCACCCAACGCAATTGATCGTGTACCGTCGGCTACCGCACCTGCTCCAATCGCAACAGTACCACCATTATTAACACCGCCATCCGCAGCATAAGCAGCGTGTGCTTGTTGTGGTGTCGTCAATGTCCCAACCACCGCCACGGCCATCACGCTCATCACTGGCGTAAACACAATCGTATTCAAAAGCGCTCGAACACGAGTGCGACGTGAAGAAGAACTGTGACTATTTTCGATTTCTGCAACTGCAACATAAGTCTCTAAAGACTCATTCCAAATAACCTTGTAGATTTTATTCATAATTGACAAGCGACCTGTAATTTAAAATGCTTATATCAGTTGGCATAAAATGTAGTATGCATACCAAGCCAAAACTGAAAAACATCATATTCAAGTTGAAAAAAGATAATTGTGCTGTGTGTCCATCCGAACACTAATTTATTAATGCTAATTAAATAAAAATTATGTTGGGCATATAAGCAAATACAATACCATTTTTAAAAAAATTAACACTAATAAATGGAACTTATTCATAAACATACTAAGTTAATGATATTTTAGAGATATATCTATACGGATTCCCAATAAATAAAACTTATTAACAATAACAAGTTAATACAAACGGACAATAACGCACACAACAAACAAAATCTTATTTCAAATAAGCATTTGAATTTGCAATAAAAAATTGGAATTGCATATGCAATTCCAATATTCTGCTTCTTGCCATTTACCAATAAAATCAAATATTTACTCTATTTTGTGATACACAACCGCAACAACTTCGACCAACTCCAAACCATCAGGCATGTGCAAGCGCACTTCATCGCCTTCACGCGCCTTAATCAATGCTTTGGCCAAAGGCGAAATCCAAGAAATTTTGCCTTTAGACGTATCAATTTCATCGATACCGACAATTTTCACCACTTGTTCTTCACCACTTTCTCGCCAAATTGTTACCGTCGCACCAAAGAAAATTTGATCAGTGGCTTCACGGGTTTCGGGATCAACGACTTCGGCAATTTCCAAGCGTTTGGTCAAAAAACGAATGCGGCGGTCTATCTCACGCAGACGGCGTTTGCCATATTGATAGTCGGCATTTTCACTGCGATCACCATTACTGGCCGCCCAATTGACCACATTGGTCACTTCAGGACGCTCTCTGTGAACCAAATGGTAAAGCTCATCTTTCAAAGCCTGCCAACCTTGCGGTGTGATGTAATTGCGCACAGGTGCGACATTGTCTGTTTCTTTATTCATAAAACGGATTTCTGTTGTGAAGAACGGCTTAATAAATAAGCCAAAACGGTTTGACGGTGTACCACACGCTCACTAGCGGCCTGTAAGCTGGCAACTTCACCCCAATACACCAATTTGTTTTTCGCACGGGTAATGGCCGTATACAGCAAAGCACAATCGTAGTCTTCGGCATGTTCGGCAGCACCCAATGGCGGCAACAACCATATTTCAGAAAATTCCGAGCCTTGGCTTTTGTGTACCGTCATTGCAAAAGCATCTTCGTGTTGCGGCAAACGGCTTAATGCCACTTCACGCATGCCATCGAAAGTTGGGAAATACGCTTGCAAACGGCCTTTTGCATCGCGCAATACCACGCCCACATCGCCATTGAACAAGCCCATTTCAGCGTGGTTACGGACAATCATAATCGCTTGACCGTGATACCAAAAACCATGCGATTCATCCCAACGATTTTGCTGTTTCAAAATCTCACGCAAGGCCAAATTGATTTGTTCAGCATCATGACGACGCACCGTCAAAACCATGCGCTTGAGCCAAACCGCAAATACCGCAGCAGCATTGCCATCGTCGACGGCATGCCAATATTCTTGCTGTGCCAGCCACAAATGCCATGCCAACATACGAGTGTATTCAGGTACAGGACGCATCTCAATATCGGCAAATTGTTCAAACAAATCTTGCAAACGCTCACCCTCTTGCCGCAACACAGCTCCTGCCAATTGCCCGATGCCGCTATCGGCTTTGAAACGGTGGCTGATATTCAAACGGGCAGTTTGTGCTGCCAACATAGGCACCTCGTCAGCACTGTCCCAATCGACCTGTAAACCCCATGCATCCAATAAGGCTTTTTGCTCAGGCAACACTTGCGTCTTAGCTGGCAATAATGACAACAAATCCCCCATGCCCACAGGTGGCAATTGATCGGCATCACCTAGTAAAATCAGGCGGGTGTCATTATCAACAGCAGCCAATAAATGGCGCAACATCGAACTGTCTAACATCGATGTTTCATCAATCACAATAATGTCATAAGGCAAAGTGTGTTTGGCATGGTAGCGCGGCAACATTTTAGGCGGCATCATTCCTAGCAAACGGTGCAAGGTTTTGCCTTCTAAATTGAGCAAATTTTGCGCAGTAGCCGCAGAAATCAGTGCATGGTCTTGCAATCGTTGCAAACTACCACGCAAAGACTCGGTCATGCGTGCCGCCGCTTTACCTGTGGGCGCTGCCAAAGCAATGCGTGGCTGTTCCACCTTGCCATCGGACAACAAACACAAAAGCTTGGCAACCGTGGTGGTTTTGCCTGTGCCCGGGCCGCCTGTAATAATCGCCAATTGGTTCAAACATGCCAAAGCCGCAGCTTGTTTTTGTTGCCAACTACTAGGCTCATCAAACAAACGGTTTAGTAAATCCGCCAAAGACTGTGTTGGAATGATAGTGCGACTCAAGCGTTGCAAATGTTGCGCAATCTCCGCCTCCAATTGCCACACCCGCCCCAAAGCCAATTGACCTTGAGCAAATGCCACCAAGGGCGTAGATGCTTGGTAAACACCATCCATTTTGTGCGCTTCACCCACGATGGGAGCAGCGTCCTGTAAACGAGAACGCTCGTGTTTGGGCAAAACAATGCAAGAATCGCCATCGTGAAATGCCACAAACAAACGCTCCAACCACGGCTGTACAATGTCTGCCGCTTCTGGCGCGTATTTGCGCAAATTTTGATAAGTCGACTGCGCTTGAAACTGTGCTACTTGCTCCATATTGCCCCCTTACGATTGCTCTTCACAGACTATTTTTGCATGGCAAACGGCATTAACTGCCCTTCACGCATCATCAAAACACGGTCAAAACGATTGGCCAATTCTTCATCATGCGTCACCACCACCAAAGCCGTTCCCAATTCGCTTTGCAAATCCAGCATCAAATCCAAAATCACTTGCGCATTTTTACGGTCTAAATTGCCTGTCGGTTCATCGGCAAGCAAACATTTGGGACGGGTCACCAAGGCCCGCGCAATCGCCGCACGTTGTCTTTCGCCACCTGACAACTCAGCAGGGCGATGCAACAAACGTTCTTTCAAACCGACTTTTTCCAACATTTGTGTCGCACGCTCAGTGGCTTCGGCTTTGGAAACTTTTCCAATGAGCAGTGGCATCATCACGTTTTCCAATGCGGAAAACTCATTGAGCAAATGGTGAAACTGATACACAAAACCCAAATATTGATTGCGCAACAAACCCAATTCTTTTTGATTCAGGCCGCTCAATTGCTTGCCCATCAAAGTCACACTGCCGCTAGAAGGCTCATCCAAGCCGCCCAACAAATGCAACAAAGTCGATTTGCCACTGCCTGAAGCGCCGACAATGCTGACACTCTCGCCCGCTTGCACTTGCAAATTCAATTCGTGAATCACATCAACTTTGAGTTTGCCATCTTGATAGGTGCGCGCCACGTTTTGACACAACAATACGGTTTCATCATTCATAGCGCAAAGCCTCCGCAGGTTGGGTGCGTGCTGCCGACCAGCTTGGGTATAAAGTCGCCAAGAAAGACATCAACAAAGAAATCGCCACAATAATCAACACATCGCTCATACGCACATCGCTAGGCAAGTAATCAATAAAATAAGTTTGCGCATTGATCAAACGGGTGCCTGTCAGTTGTTCGTAAAAATGCACCATTTTGCCAATATTCAAACCAATAACCACGCCACCGACCACGCCAAAGAGCGTTCCAAAAAAGCCTGCAATCGCCCCTTGCACCATGAAAATTTTCATAATGGATGCAGGCGACATACCCAAAGTGCGTAAAATAGCAATGTCGGCTTGTTTTTCATTGACCGCCATCACCAAAGACGACACCAAATTGAACGCTGCCACAATCACAATACAGCTCAAAATGATGGTCATCATTTTCTTTTCCAACTCTACCGCTTCAAAATAACTGCGGTTTTGATACGTCCAATCGCGCGCCCACACCATATTTTGTTCCGCAACAGGAATGATGGTGTCCAGTTGCTCAGGCGCAGTAGCAGGATCTGCCAGCTTCAAACGCACACCACTGACCGCATCACCCATGCGATACAACACTTGAGCGTCCTGTAAATTGACCATCGCCAAAGTCGAATCCACTTCAAACATTTTGGTTTGTACCACACCAACCACATTGAATTGTTTCAAGCGTGGCGTGACACCTGCAGGCGTGACATTGCCTTCAGGCGTAATCACAGTCACTTTTTCACCCACCATCACGCCCAACAACATCGCCAAATCTTTGCCCAAAATAATGTTGAATTCGCCCTCACGCAAATCCGCCAATTGACCGCCTTCCACATTCTTGGCGTAATCTACCACCGCGCTTTCTTGCGCAGGATCAACCCCTCGCAATTGCACGCCACGCATTTCGCCTGAATTGGCAAGCAACGCTTGGTCGGCAACATAAGGAGCTGAAGCGACGACAGCAGGATTGTTTTTGACCATGGTTTGCAAATCTTGCCAAGGTCTGCCGCCACCTTCATCGAAATAACCAATTTCCATATGTGGTGCAACCGATAACAATTGCCCACGAATTTCTTTTTGAAAGCCATTCATCACCGACAACACCACAATCAAAGCCATCACACCTAAAGCGATGCCTGCTACCGAAATGAGTGAAATGAACGACACGAAACCATTGCGCTTTTTCGCGCGCAAATAGCGTAGTCCTATCCAAGTTTCCAACTGAGCCATGAAGCCTAAACCGTTGACATAAAGAAATTGATTGTAACCGAGTTTACAAGCGTCCTGAAATAAAACCCCGATAAGGTTTACTTGTTCTAACTTGCCAAGTTTGGCATTATCTATCAGTAATGAATTGAGAAAGATGGGTTCAAAGTGAACAAAGATTACATGCAACAAGCTATTAGCGAGGCGCAACAAGGCATTCACGCAGGTCACGGTGGTCCGTTTGGCTGTGTGATTGTCAAAAATGGTGAAATCATTGGCAGCGGTCACAATGAAGTATTAAAGCAAAACGATCCGACTTGTCATGGCGAAGTGATGGCCATTCGGGATGCATGCAAAAATTTGGGGACGCACGATTTGAGCGGTGCGGAGCTGTATACCACTGCCGAGCCTTGCCCGATGTGTTTGGGTGCGATTTTGTGGGCGAATATTGGACAAGTGTATTATGGCTGCAATATTCAAGATACCGATCAAATCGGTTTTCGTGACGAAGTGTTTTATCGCATCGCCACGCCTGAAGGCAAGGCCAAATTATTGCAAGAACACCAACGTGAAGCTTGTTTGAAATTGTTTGAAGAATATACCCATATTGATGGCAAAACACTGTATTAAAATGGCTTAAAACCAAACCAAAGCGTCCTGTAAACATTTACAGGACGCTTTTTGTTAACCTGTTTAAGGTACAAAACTGAAAAACAAATACGCCACAAAAATACACAAATGCACAATGCCCGGCAAAATTGTGGTACGTCCTGTACGCAAGGAAATGGTGACCACAAACAAAGACAAGGTCAATAATGTAATCGATTTGGTATCCAAGCCCAATTCTAGCGGCCAACCCATAAACACCGACAACAACGCCACCACAGGAATGGTCAAGCCGATGCTGGCAATGGCGGAACCGATTGCCAAATTCAAACTCGCTTGCAAACGATTGGCGCGCGCCGCGCGCATCGCTGCACCAAACTCAGGCATTAATACAATCGCCGCAATCACAATGCCTAAAGTGGCCAACGGCGCCCCCATTTTGCCCAAAAATGCTTCCAGCGTTGGCGAAATGCTTTTCGCACTCAAAACCACCACCACCAAAGACAACAACAACATACCAAAACTCGTCCATACTTCTTTCATGCTCGGCGGCTCGATGTCATCCACATACATAACATCGCCCTCTTTGCTCACTACCAAAAAATACTCACGATGGCGCATGGTTTGAAAAAAAGTGAATGCGGCAAACAAAACCAAAGTCATCAGCGCCACAAAAATCAATTGTTTGGTCGAATAAACGGTTCCAGCTTCAGAAGTTGCATAATTGGGCAAAATCAACGCCATCACCACAATCACCGTCATCGTTCCCAACGAAGCGGTCACGCCTTCCAAACTGTAATCTTGTGTATGGTGTTTCAGGCCGCCTATGAGCAAACTGGCGCCAATAATGCCATTGACAATAATCATCACCGCCGCAAAAATAGTGTCGCGTGCCAAACCCATCGCATTGTCACCACCTGACAACATCATCGACACAATCAAAGCCACTTCGATAATCGTCACCGACAAAGCCAAAACCAAAGTGCCAAATGGCTCACCAACTTTGTGGGCAATCACTTCAGCATGGTGTACTGCTGCCACCACGCCACCGACCAAGCCCAAACTCAACAACAACGTCATCAATGGGAAACCCGATACCAACCAAGACAACAATAAAACCGCAGCCCCCACAGCAGGCACTGCCAAAGTCCACATGGGATTGTGTTGCATATGTTCAGTCGCCATATTCATACCTTTTTCAAACCAATTTCAATCATTAACTTGGCATGTTTCCAATGCCATTGTGACTATCCGACTGTCAATTGCGTGTATTGGTTCGTTTCCCTAAATATGCCTAAATCTTGAAAACAAGATGATGTTTGCATCATCAAGACATTTGCCCAAACAATTACAAACACTTAAAAACTTTAATCCCATGCCAACTTTATTTTTAGCGTATAATCCTTGCCCTTTATCTACTTATTAAGTCTTGTCTGATTATGTCTGAAAAAACCAAAGCCGAACTAGAAGCCAATAAACTGATGAAGCGTTTGCGCCACGCTGTCGGTGATGCCATTAACGACTTTGGCATGATTGAACAAGGCGATAAAATCATGGTGTGTTTGTCAGGTGGCAAAGACTCTTACGCCATGTTGGATATTTTAATGGGCTTGAAAAAGTCTGCTCCGATTGATTTTGAATTGGTGGCGGTCAATTTAGACCAAAAACAACCAGGCTTTCCAACCCACATCTTGCCTGAATACTTAGAAGGCTTGGGCATTGAATACCACATCATCGAAGAAGACACTTACAGCGTCGTCAAGCGCGTGGTGCCTGAAGGCAAAACCACTTGCGCGCTTTGCAGCCGTTTGCGCCGTGGCATTTTGTACCGTGTCGCCAAAGAATTGGGCTGCACCAAAATCGCTTTGGGTCATCACCGTGATGACATCTTAGAAACTATGTTCTTGAACATGTTCTTTGGCGGCAAACTCAAAGCCATGCCACCTAAATTGGTATCGGACAATGGCGAACACATCGTTATCCGTCCTTTGGCGTATGTGAAAGAAAAAGATTTGGTGCGTTTCGCACAAATTCGCGAGTTTCCAATCATTCCGTGTAATTTGTGTGGCTCACAACCGAATTTACAACGCCAAGTGGTCAAAGAAATGTTGGAAGATTGGGACAAACGTTTTCCAGGACGCATAGAATCAATGTTCAGCGCCTTGCAAAACGTGGTACCGTCACATTTGGCCGACCCTGAATTGTTTGATTTTAAAGGCTTACAGCGTGGTCAAGAATTGCCTCATGGTGGGGACACTGCTTTTGACAAAGAAGAATTCAAAGCACCGAGCAAAGTCATCAGCATTTTAGACAGCCGCAGCAAAATTTCGGAACCACAAGGATGCGATTAAGCGCTTTAATCTGTTTGAGTGTATTGGGTTTGAGCGCTTGCCAAACCCATACCATCAGCGAATCATCTCAAGAATTGGCACGATTGCAGCAAGATCGTGCCCGTTTGAATCGGGTCTATGCCACCGCTGAAACCACTATTTTAGAGCAACAGAAAACCGATGCCGCTTATGCAGCCGCACGCACACATTTTCAAATTTTGCGCCAATTGCGTTTCAAAGCTTGCGCCAATCCAGCCTCTCCCAATCTGGCTTTGCGCTTGCAATTGGTACAATGCCAATATGCGGCCTTAAATCAAGATTACCAACAGCTTTACCATTGGCAACAAAGCCATTATCAATTTCCGCCACGCGTGGCCGTACCACAAAACTAAAAACCAACGCAGTGTTCACACGGCATCCATCATCAAAACGCCATGCACAGCCACAATTTAAACTGTGCTTTATGTTAAAATTCAAGCTTTATTGCATCGAAAAAACACACACATGACCCGTCACCCGTATCAGCGCTTACGGGCGCAACAATTTGAATTGCCTGAAGTGGGCATTTCTGAAGAAAACAACATTCGCTCTTTGCATTTGGGTAGTCCGACCATTCAAAGCTCGATGAATTTGGACAACCCAAGCCAATTGGTATTGTCATATAGCCGTGCCATGATGGCGTGGTTGTTGTTTCGTGATGCGCCCCGTCACATCACCCAAATCGGCTTGGGTGGCGGCTCGTTTGCCCGTTGGATTGCCGAATATTGCCCGCAAACCATGCAAACTGTGGTCGACATTCATCCTCAAGTGATTGCCATTGCGCAATCCATGTTCGACATTCCTGAAGAAAGCGACACCTTCGAAATCATCGAAGCCGATGGCGCTGATTACATCAAAACCATGCGTGGCGGCACCGATGTGATTTTGGTCGATGGTTTTGATGGTGAACAAATCATTGATGCATTTGTCGATGTACCGTTTTTTGAAGATTGTCGTACAGCGTTAAGCAACGACGGTATTTTTGTCACAAACTGGTGGCAAGGTGACAAGCGTTTTGATTTGTTTGTCGAAAAACTGCGCATCGTGTTTGAAGACCGAGTCTTGCTCGTTCCAGCACAAACCCATGGCAATATTGCGGTGTTCGCTTTCAAGCAAGCACCTGAAATGAATTTGGACAAATTGAAAAAACGGGCAGAGGCACTGGAAAGCCAATACGGTTTGGAGTTTTTGCAAATGCTCACTTCATTGAAATCTCGCCATCAACACAATGGCAAAGTCTTGCAATTCACGCCTGCTTAAAGCAAGTGTCCTGTAAAAGGATGGAAGATGTCTTATTTTGAACGCCACGTTTTTGTGTGCACCAATAGCCGTAACGATGCTTGCCGCAAGTCTTGTGGTGACAACAATGTCGGCAAACAAGCCGCAGGAGTCATTAAAAACGCATGCATGAAAGCGCAAATTCACGGCATCGGCAAAGTGCGCGTGACCCAAAGCAGTTGCTTGGGTCGCTGTGAAGAAGGTCCGTTGCTGGTGATTTACCCTGAAGCGCGTTGGTATGCTTATCACAACGAAGACGATTTGAAAGAAATTGTCGAATCTGATTTACAAAACCAACAAGCTGTGACCCGTTTATTATTGAAATAAAACCATGTTAAAACTTCCTGAAATTGTTTGGATCAATGGCCCTACAGGCCGCTTAGAAACCATTTACATGCCTGCTCAAGGTCAAGCTGTCGGCGTGGCTGTCATCAACCACCCCAACCCAACCCAAGGCGGCACCCATACCAACAAAGTGATTCAAACCGTTGCCAAATCTTTGAGTCGCCAAGGCTGGCATTGTTATTTGCCCAATTTGCGTGGCGTGGGCAATAGCGAAGGTGTGCATGACTTTGGTGTGGGCGAAATCATGGATGTGGTGGCGGTGGCGCATTTTGCCCAAGCGCAACACACTGATTGTCCCAAATTGACCGTCGCAGGTTTTTCGTTCGGTGGCTTTGTGTCCGCCAATAGCGCACAACATTTGAACATCGACCATTTGATTTTGCTTGCGCCTGCGGTGATGAAATATGCAAATCATGCCGCGCCTGTGCCACATCCTGAGCGCACCATCATCATTCATGGCAATGCCGACGATGTGGTGGCGTTGGAAGACTCTTTTGTTTGGGGACAAGCGCAAGGCATCAGCACAATCGTCATGCCACAAGCAGGTCATTTTTTCCACGGACGTTTGATTGAATTGGGCAAACTCATCGACCGTTTCGGCTTGTGTTGAACATTTCTCTGTAACGATATGAAGCGTCCTGTAAACTTTTACAGGACGCTTCATACTTGTTGATTACATCGGTTTCAATACCATCAAAAAATACACTGCCATCATTGCCGTAAACGCAGGATAACCCAACCATTCCCAATAACGCGCATAACGCCAATAGCGTGGCGGCAAATGGTCTTGCTTTTGAGCATAAGCTTGCTTGGCCATATCGCGCATTTGCAATTGCAGCCACACCACAGGCAACCAACACAAACCCGCCAAAACATACAAGCCAAACGTCCACAACAACCATTTAGCATCATAAGCCCAACCCGCTGCCTGCATCAGCCATAAGCCTGACAAAGGCTGAAAAATCACCGCAGGCATGGTCAGCCACCAATCGGCTTTGGCAACCCAATGGCTGACCACAGCTTGCGCGGCAATCGAGTCGCTGCGATTGATCCAAAACAGATAAAATGCCGTACCAAAACCCGTTCCCACCATCACCACCGATGACAAAATGTGCAAAGCCTTCACCCACAAATAATATTCACCCATGTCACACCATCCTTGTTTCATGCTGCCACAAACACCATAACATCGCCATAATGGGCAAGTTTTTGACCAATGGCCCAAACGGATGCAACCATTGTTGTGGCAAATACAGGGCAATGACCACGCTGTAAAATGCTACCAACACCGCTTGCAACAACCACATCAAACGGCTGGGCCGCCATACTATCCAGACTCCTAAAACCACATCCACCACCGCAGCGGCCACCAACAACGGCCACTGCCATGCCAGTGCAATACCCACATCGGCCAATAATTGCAAAGATTCCGCTCGAGCGAACATCAACGGCAACAAACCACTGCACCACCACAACACCACCAACGACCAAGCCATCGCTTTAAAACCGTTCATGTAAAGCGTCCTGTAAAAATTGTTGTGGACATTGAGGCGTGCGCAACAGCAATTGTGCAAATGCCTCACCCTCAGCAACATGGGTTTCTTGCAACATGCGTATCGCATCTGCTTGCAAAAAATTCGGCAGCCGCAAATACCGCCCTGCTTGCAATATTTTCATCATCCTCGCATCTACCACAGCCCAATTGCGCCCTTCAGGACGCTGCCAATAATACAAACGCATATACGCTAAATAATCGACCAAACTCAATACTTGCCCGCCCACCGCATTCACGCAGCCTTGGTAATGTTGTTGCAACATGGTTTGCATCGCTTGTACCACATCGCGCAAAGCCACAGGTTGCAATACAGGACGCCACGCCACTTGCGGCAACACGCGCCAACGCTGCTTGGCCAATGTCAGTAAACCGCGGCTGCTCACACCTTTTTGGGCAAACACCAACGAAGGTCGCACAATGCCTACCGCTTGGTTTTGCTGCAATAAATAAGCATCCCAAAAGCCTTTGCTGCGCAAAAAAGCCGTTTCAGATGCCACATCCGCGCCCCAAGCCGATACATTCAAAACATAACGCAATCGACCATAAATCCATGCTTGTTCCAAAAATGCTTTCAACGCATGGTATTGCAACGCCCACATTTGCCCTGCATCTGGCGCCATCAAGCCAACCGCATTGACAATGACATCGGCTTGACACAACCATGGTCGCCACGTTTCAGGACGCAAGAGATTCAATTGTGAGGATGATGGTGACAAGCAATTAACATTGAATGTTTGGCAATCTACAAAAGCCTTTCCCAATAAGCCATGAGCACCTAAAATCAAAATATTCATTTATAAATTCCTGTTATTTCTGTTTTAAGAGAAATAAATCACCCCATAAAAGGCTGCATCTACACGACACAGCCTCAATCAAACCTACTTCAAAAACTTCTGAATGCTGCTACCCAATTTCAACAATCTCACCAAAGTAGCCGTCGATACTTTCAACATTTGGCTCGTCCATGCAGTCAAAGTAGACACCAAATCATGGGTTTGGTGTATGCGTTGCTGCACAGCTTTGTCTTGTTCGGCAAATTCAGGCGTTGCCATCAATTCGGCCAAAAAACGCTCGGTTGGCTCAATCTCACGGCGTTGCCGTTCTGCAGCCACAATACGCAACAACTCCCACACATCACCTTGGGTTTCAAAATGATCACGACGGTCACCCAATTGATGCACCACTGTCACCAAACGCCAACCTTGCAATTCTTTGATGCTGTTGCTGACATTAGAACGAGCAACACCCAAAGTCTCGCAAATCTCATCTGCAGCCATTGGGCGGCCTGCAATAAACAACAAAGCATGAATTTGTGCCACGGTGCGGTTTACCCCCCACTTGGTGCCCATCTCGCCCCAATGCAACACAAATCTCTCAGCCACCGATGTCAAAACCATGTCATCTCTCCTATCGTTTGAGCCATCATAATTTTTTTCAAAATTTCTGTCAATACAGAAATAAAGCAAAGTTTTGAATCTGTATTTAAATCTATGCTAGAGTAGCAATCCATTGCATAGAGAAGTCTATGCGAAGTCACTTTTTTTCAAAAATGGATGAAGTTTGCAACCATGACAGCGATTTTATTGGTAGAAGACGATGCCGCCATCGCCGAACCTTTGAGCTATGCTTTGAAGCGTGAAAATTGGGAAGTCATTTGGTGTGCCAAAGCTGGTTTGGCTTTGGAATATTTATCGGAACATCAAGTGGATTTCATGATTTTGGATGTGGGCTTACCCGACATGGATGGTTTTGAGCTGTGCCGAAAAATACGCAAAACCAACAATACGCCCTTACTGTTTTTGACGGCACGTACCGAAGAAATCGAGCGCATCATCGGCTTAGAAATTGGTGCAGATGATTATTGCGCCAAGCCTTTCAGCCCGCGTGAATTGATTTCACGCATCAAGGCCATTTTGCGACGCACACAAACCTCACCGACCACTCATGCCACTGATTCTGTTCATACCGAAATATTGGCCGTACCCGTACATCCTGATGATGTGTCTTTGCATCCTTGGCATTACCAAGCTGCACGCCAACAAGTGAGCTTCAATGGTCAAGCCTTGTCTTTAACACGCAATGAATTGAATTTATTAGTGGCATTTTTGCGCCGTCCCAATTGGGTTTTAAGTCGTGAGCAATTGATGCAGGCCGCTTGGGCTCATCCCGATCACAGCTTATTGCGCACTGTCGATACCCACATCAAGACTTTGCGTCAAAAACTCAAAACTGTCGATGCCGACCAAACCATTGTCACCCATCGTGGTTTGGGTTACGAATTGAGACATTGATGCCGATTTTTCTACGCATTTGGCTGCTATTCACCATTTTATTGGTATGTGGCGGCTTGTTGTTGGTGCAACAGTTTCAAGAACAAATCAAACCCAACACCCGCAAAGTCATGGAAGACATTTTGGCTGACAATGCCAATGTAATTTCAGCCTTGATTGCACGAGATGTCGCCAGCGGTCATGTCAAAAGCAAAGCCTTTGACGAACGTATGCAAACCGTCATGGAACGGGAAATCAGCGGCAAAATTTGGTCTATAGACAAAGCTGCCGTACAGCAACGCATGTATATTACCGATGAAAAAGGCATTGTTTTATATGATTCATTGGGCAAATTCAAAGGTGAAGATTTTTCACGTTGGAACGATGTGTATTTAACGCTGCGTGGTCGTTATGGTGCACGTTCTAGCCTAGATGCAGCGCAAGACCAAAGCCGTTTGTCAGTGATGTATGTCGCGGCACCTATTATTTACAAAGGTGAATTGATTGGGGTGGTCAGCTTGGGCAAACCCAATACCAGCATTGAGCCATTTCTAATGACTGCCGAACAAGAAATGTGGCAATTGGCCATGTGGTATTTGTTCATTGGTTGGATTTTGGCAGGTTTTTTGTCTTGGTGGCTCAGTCACAATATCAACCAAGTCAGACGCTTTGCCTTGGCATTGGCGCCAACCAGTCAAAGACCAAAATTTTATCTGTCCAAAGAATTGACCGATTTAACAGAAGCCATTGCCAATATGCGCACGCAATTGGAAGATCAAGCTTATGTCGAACATTATGTCAGTACCTTGACCCATGAGCTTAAAAGCCCTTTGGCTGGCATTCGTGCAGGTGCCGAAATTTTACAAGACCCGTTGCCTTTGGAAGACCAACAATATTTCGCAGGCAACTTAGTCGCTCAAGCAGACAAATTGCATTTATTGATTGAACGGATGCTGTTGTTGATGCGTTTGGAAAAAAGCCAATTGCTGACCAAGCAAGAAACCATAGATATGCCGCAACTCTTACACAGCGTCATACAACAGCGCCAAAATATGGCACAAAGCAAAAACATTGTTTTGCAAATAGAGGGCGTTTTAACACCCAAACTACAAGGTGATGTCTTTTGGCTAGAGCAAGCCATAGGCAATGTTTTGGACAATGCTTTGGACTTTTCACACACCGAAGGCGTGGTGAAAATCTGGGGCGAAAATGTGGGCAAGGATTGGTTATTGCACATCAGCAACCAAGGCCCTCAAGTAGATGAATTTGCCTTGGAAAAAGTATTTGACCGCTATTTTTCGTTGGCACGCAGCAGTGGCAATCGTGGTACAGGCATCGGCTTGACCTTGGTACAAGAAGTGATGCAACGCCACCAAGGTGAAGCCAAATTATTCAATTTACAGGACGGTGTGTGCGTGACGCTGCGTTTTTACAAAGCGGCAGCTTAAATAAAAAGCCACTCATCAAGTGGCTTTTTAAATATGGATATCACATTACACATCATAACCATTGGGATTTTGGCTTTGCCAACGCCAAGAATCTTGCATCATTTTTTCCAAACCACACTGCGCTTGCCAGCCTAAAATTTGTTTGGCCAAAGTTGCATCAGCATAACACACCGCAATATCACCCGGTCGTCTAGGCACAATTTGGTATCCTACTTTCACTTGTGCCGCCTGTTCTAAAGCTTTGACCATTTCCAATACCGAATAACCAATACCGGTACCCAAGTTATATATATGGAAACCACCACCATGTTGATGGGTTTGTACCGCTTTCACATGACCATCTGCCAAATCGGTCACATGGATATAATCTCGCACACCCGTACCATCTGGTGTAGGATAATCGCCACCAAACACGGATAAAAACTCACGCTTACCGACCGCTACTTGGCAAATATATGGCAATAAATTGTTTGGAGTGCCATTGGGTGCTTCACCAATCAAACCGCTTTCATGTGCACCCACAGGATTGAAATAGCGTAAAACCACCATACTCCAACGCTCATCTGCTTGAGCAATGTCACGCATCATACATTCAACCATATACTTACTCGCGCCATATGGATTGGTGGTTTTTCCAGCTTCCGCGCTTTCGGTCAAAGGCACGACTTTAGAGTCACCATACACCGTTGCCGATGAACTGAAAACCAGTTGGAATACGCCCGCTTTGGCCATTTCTTGCATCAAAATCAATGAGCCATTGACATTGTTATCATAATACTTCATCGGCTCAGCCACGCTCTCACCAACAGCTTTTAAGCCTGCAAAGTGAATGACCGCATCAAAGCCATAACGTGCCAAAGTCTGTGCCAACAATTCACGGTTGCGTACATCGCCTTCAATAAAAGGGACATCGCGGCCTGTAATTTTTTTCAAACGAGCCAACACTTCAATATTGGCATTGCTTAAATTGTCTAGAATAACCACTTCATGACCAGATTCCAACAAAGCAATCACTGTGTGTGAGCCAATATAGCCCATACCGCCTGTCGTCAATATTTTCAAAATTTGCCCTCTCAAAAAAAACGTCTGCCACATATGGCAGACGTATGAATATCATTGCTTATTGCTTTGGCTCATGACGTACTGCTTCCACTACATTCACCCCAAACAAATCCGTCACATCTTCTTCATCAAACACATATTTTTGCTGACAAAAATCACATGCAATTTCCACGCTACCTTGCTCTAGCAACACTTGACCAATTTCCTGACCACCTAACAGCAACAACATATTACCAACTTTTTCATGTGAACAAGTGCAAGCAAATTCCACTTCATCGGCTTCAAACACACGCACTTCTTGTTCATGGAACAAGCGATATAACAAAGTATGCGCATCGGTAGTGAGCAATTCTTCATTCCCAACCGTATGCAATAAAGATTCGATGTATTTCCAATCTTCACGCTCTAACTCTTCACCTGGTAAGCGTTGTACCATCAAACCAACAGCACGATTGCCATCGGCTGCCAAAATCAATTGGCTATCTAGCTGCTCAGATTGAGCCAAATAATTGCCCAACATTGCTGCAATGCTATCGCCTTGCAAGCCCACAATGCCTTGCCACATTTCACCTTGACGTGGTTGTAAGGTCAATACAAACTGACCTTGTTCACCCAATAAATCAGTCAAACTCGCGTCTTCTGCAATTTCTTGATTTTCATCCCAACGCGCCGTACCACGACAAGTTTTATCACTGGTCGCCTCCACCACCAATAATTTCAACGCACCCGTACCTTGCACTTGCAAAATAAACGTACCATCAAATTTCAAGTTGGCAGCCAACAATGAACCTGCAGCTAGCAATTCACCCAAAGCTTTGGCAATCGGTTGTGGATAGTTTTTTTGACCCACAATATGCTGCCAAACACTCTCTAATTGTACATGTAAGCCACGTACAGGCTGTTGATCCAAAATAAAACGGGTTCGTTGATTGCTCATGTTTACTTCCTCAATTCATCATTAACTGCTCATAAGATGCGGCCTGTAAGACCAACTTCAAGTGCCAAGATTTGGACAGGCGCACAGCCATTGTTATAATCAGCCATATACCCTTGCTCCAACCCATCACCACCCTAAGGAAACCGCATGTGTCAATTACTCGGAATGAATTGTAACACGCCCACAGACATCGTTTTTTCGTTTGAAGGCTTCCGTTTGCGCGGTGGTTTAACCGATAGCCATGCCGATGGTTTTGGCATTGCCTTTTTTGAAGGCAAAGGCGTGCGTCTTTACCATGATGATGCACCGAGTGCCTCTTCACCTGTTGCCGATTTGATCAAAACTTACCAAATTAAATCTGAAAACGTCATCGCCCACATTCGCAAAGCCACACAAGGCGAAACCGCTTTGGCCAATACCCATCCATTCATGCGTGAATTGTGGGGCGAATATTGGGTTTTTGCCCACAATGGCAATTTGCGAGGTTTTCATCCTGCCGTAGGACAATATTACCGTCCTGTAGGCAATACCGACTCTGAAAAAGCCTTTTGCCATATTTTGGAACAATTGCGCCAAACCTTTGATACCAAACCTGACGAGCAAACTCTGACTGCCCATATCAATGTTTTAGTCAAAGACATCCGCAACTATGGCTTGTTTAATTTTTTAATGTCCAATGGCGACATGATGTTTGCGCACGCCACCACTTTGTTGCATTACATTGTGCGCCAAGCGCCATTTGGTGAAGCGGTATTGTTAGATGATGACATCAATATTGATTTCTCAGCCGTCACCACGCCCAACGATCGCGTGGCAGTGATTGCCACTTTGCCATTAACCACCAATGAAAAATGGCAACAATTGGCAGTCAATGAATTGGTTTGTTTTCGAGAAGGCAAAGTCATTTACAGCGATGCACCCGAACCGAAACAATACTTAAATATCGAAGAAGGACTTAAAATTGCTCGCAGTGTTGGCGCTGCAGGTTGCTCATCTTCTAGCAACAAACCCTAAATCATATCTATGATGGATGACTGCTTCAATATTAAAGGAATGTCATGAATTGGCTGCTCGGATTATTGCTGCTCGTACCTATTATTGCGACTGTTTTGCCTTTATCTCGCAACAGCCATTGGACTGTGCGCATGTTTGACTTTCCACGTTTGCAAATTGCCTTTTTAAGTTGCTTCATCTTATTGATCAGTTGGTTTTTCCAACAACAAAGCATCATCATTCACATTTTACAGGCCGCTAATGTCTTGTGTTTGCTTTACCAAATTTACAAAATCAGCGCTTATAGCCCTTGGCATCCTAAACAAGTTTTGTCGGATTTGAGTCCTGATGATGAGCGCACGATTTCCATTTTAAATGTGAATGTCTTAACACCCAACCACCAAGCAGACAAAGTCATTGCACTGGTACAACAATATCAGCCCGATTTATTGTTAACGCTAGAAAGCGATTTATGGTGGGAGCAACAATTACAAGTTTTGGAAAAAGACTATCCTTATACCGTCAAAGTGCCTTTGGATAATTTATACGGCATGCATTTGTATAGCCACTTAGAATTGTCTGATACCGAGATACGCTATTGGGTCAAAGAAGACATTCCTTCTATTGTTTCTAAAGTGGTTTTGCGCTCGGGCGAAAGCATGAAGATTTATTGTTTGCATCCCGAGCCGCCTGCTCCGGGCGAAAGTGATGTGTCTACGCCACGTGATGCCGAATTATTGTTAGCGGGCAAAGAAATCGATCAAACCGATGAAACTGTGATTGTGTTTGGCGATTTAAACGATGTGGCGTGGTCGCACACCACCCGCTTGTTTCAAAAAATAAGCGGTCTCTTAGATCCACGGGTAGGACGAGGGCTTTACAACACCTTTCATGCCCAATATTGGTTTTTGCGCTGGCCACTAGACCACATGTTCGTGAGCAATGATTTTTTCATTAAAAATTTACAGCTTTTAAGCAATGTGGGTTCCGACCACTTTCCAGTTTATGCTAAATTTCAGTATCATCCCAAAGCAGAGCTGTTACAACCTGAATTAACCGCTGATGAACAAGACCATGCTGATGCCAATGAAACCATTGCCGAAGCCCAACCCATTCAAGAAGTGACGAAAACCAAATATGATTGAACCCTTGCTTACAGGACGCTTTTAAATGCGCTGCCCTTATTGCCATCATTTGGAAACGCAAGTGATCGATTCTCGTTTGGTCAATGACAACCACAGCGTTCGCCGTCGTCGTCGTTGCAATGCATGTGATCGCCGTTTCAACACATACGAAACCGCAGAAATTCGCATGCCACAAGTCATCAAAGCACGAGGCGAACGTGTTGTTTTTGATGAAACCAAATTGCGCACAAGCATGACCCGTGCTTTGCATAAAAGACCCATCAACCAAGACCAAATCGAAGAAGCCATTTTGGCCATTAAGCAAACCATCCAACAATATGGCGAGCGTGATATCACCAGCCAACAAGTGGGCGAATTGGTCATGAACCAATTGAGCCAAATGGATGAAGTAGCGTTCGTACGTTTCGCTTCGGTTTATCGCAGCTTTAACGATGTGTCAGAATTTACGCAAACCATTGCCAGACTGACACAGCCGAAACCCCATCACAATGATTGAGCATTCATTAAAAGGAAAACAATGAAATACCTTCACGCCTTAGGCATCAGCGCTTTGAGTTTGGTTATGTTGGCAGCTTGTAATCAACAGACACAATCTTCTGTCGGTGACATCCCAGCAGCAACACCAACTGCATCTGCCACCGCGCCAACTGCAACCGCAGCTGTCCAAAAATTGACCTCGGCCAATGGCAAATTAAGCCTTGAAACCACAGGTCAATTTACCGACCAATTGGCCCAAGCAAATCAGTTAATCAGCGACATTCCTACTGAGCAATTATTGTTATTACAAAACGACACCAGCAATGATGTTTTGATTTATGCAGCAGATTTAGGCGCAGCCAAAGCAGATGCCAATACGTATTTGGCCAAATTGAGCGACTCCGTTAAAGCCGATGCCAAACTGCAACAAGTGGTGGTAGGCTCGGTTCAAAACAATAAATTGGCATATCAATTTAGTGAAACCGTTGGCGAAAATACCATTAACCAAGCTTGCCAAGCTGTACACCAACAAAACATTTACTCTGTTTGTGCCATCAGTACTACACAAAATCCTGAAGCTTTGGCCAGCGCCATTCAAAATATCAGCGTTCAATAATGTCTATGAGCTTTTCTGATTTTGATACCGCCATGATGCAGCGTGCGCTGTATTTGGCGGGCAGCGTGGGCAATACTACCAGTCCTAATCCTAAAGTTGGTTGCGTGATTACCCAAGGCCAGCATATTGTCGGTGAAGGTTTTCATGTGATTGCAGGGGCACCGCATGCAGAAGTCCATGCGTTGCGACAAGCTGCGCATTTGGCTCAAGGTGCCACAGCTTATGTGACTTTAGAACCGTGTAGCCACACCGGCAAAACGCCACCTTGCGCCAATGCTTTAATACAAGCAGGCGTCGCACGAGTGGTGTGCGCAATGGTCGACCCAAACCCACAAGTAGCAGGTCAAGGCTTACAACGTTTACAGGACGCTGGCATTCAAGCCCAAGCGGGATTATTGGCCATCGAAGCTGCCGCGCTTAATCGTGGTTTTTTATCACGCATTCAGCGCAAACGCCCGTTTGTCACACTCAAATTGGCAGCCAGTTTAGATGGAAAAACCGCTTTAGCAAATGGCCAGAGCCAGTGGATTACAGGCTCCAAAGCACGAGAAGATGTACAACACTTGCGCGCACAAAGCAATGCCATCATCACAGGCAGTGGTACGGTGATTTTGGACAATCCACAATTGACGGTACGCAATCAAATCATGATTAAACCGCCTGTGCGTGTCGTATTGGACAGACAACTCAAAAGCCCTAGCCATGCGCAGATTTTCAATACCGAAGTTGCTCCCACCATTTTATTTACCCGTCCTGAAAACAATACTCAAGCATATGAAGATTTAGGCGTCACTAGCTTATGTTGGCAAGGTGAAAATTTATTTGAAGTCTTAGAACAATTGGCAGAAAAAGGAATCAATGAAGTTTGGGTAGAAGCGGGTATGACTCTAAGCAGTGCTTTTTTGCAGCAAAACTTAGTAGATGAATTGATTTTATACCAAGCACCTAAAATCTTAGGACACAATGCCAAAGGATTGTTTGATTTCAATGTCCAAGCCGATGTTTTACAGCAGCATTCAGTCTGGAAAACCCATACGGTTACCCCAATTGGAGAAGATATCAAATGGCATTTACGCCATAGCCAACACGTCGGTGAGCAAGGAGAAATTTTGATATGAGCAGCATTGTGGTGACAGGCGGAGCAGGCTTCATTGGCGCACACTTGGTGCGCTTTTTAACGCAACACAGCCAAGATGACATCATAATCATCGACAAACTCAGTTATGCTGGTCACTTAGGCCGCTTAAGCGATGTCTTGCCCTTAGCGCAAATACACTTTTATCAAACCGATGTATGCGATACGACTGCCATCAGCGAAATTTTACAACAACACCAACCATGGGCGGTCATGCATTTGGCTGCTGAAAGCCATGTCGATCGCTCCATTGATGCCCCCCAAGTATTTTTACACAACAATACTCAAGGCACTTTATCCTTATTACAAGCGACCTTAAAATATTGGCAACGCTTAGCGCCAAATTTACAGGCCGCTTTTCGATATTTACAAGTGTCGACAGATGAAGTCTTTGGTGATGCAGATGACAATGGTTATCTTGCCACAGAAACCAGCCCATACAAGCCTAGCAGCCCTTATTCTGCAAGCAAAGCAGCAGCTGACCATTATGTGCAAGCATACCAACGTACTTTTGGCTTGCCCACTTTGATAAGTTATTGCACCAACAATTACGGTCCAGACCAATTTCCTGAAAAATTGATTCCATTGGCCATAGAACGGATTAAAAATGGGCAAACCATTCCTGTTTATGGCGATGGCTTACAAAAACGGGATTGGTTATATGTTGAAGACCATGCACACGCTTTATGGTTGATGCTAACACAAGCCAAACCCAATCAAAGCTATGTGGTTGCGGCAGGCCGCCCTATCTCCAATTTACACTTGCTTGAAGCTTTATACATCGAAGTGCAGACCCAATTACAGCGTCCTGTAAACCAAACACCAATTGAATTTGTCAACGACCGCTTAGGGCACGATCGTTGTTATGCTTTGGATGCGAGCAAAATTCAACAGCAATTAAATTGGCATACCCAAACTTCATTGCAACAGGGCTTGGCTGCGACGGTTCATCAAGCTTTACATACCCCTTTAAACATCCATCCATAAGTTGGGAGTCTGCGCATGAAAGGTATTGTGCTCGCAGGCGGCAAAGGCAGCCGCTTGAATCCGATGACGCTTGCAGTGAACAAACACTTGCTACCCGTTTATGATAAACCAATGATTTACTACCCATTATCAGTATTGATGTTGGGTGGCATTCAAGATATTGCTTTAATTAGCAATCCTGAAGACCAACATTTATTCCAACGCATGTTTGGTGATGGCAGCCGCTTAGGGTTACACATCACCTATTTTGTACAGGAAGAAGCCAAAGGCATTCCAGAAGCATTTTTAATCACACAAGAATGGTTACAAGGCGATGATGTTTGTTTGATTTTGGGTGACAATATTTTCTTTGGTGAAAGCTTTGGACAAAAGCTTCACCACGCCATCAGTAATCTCAATGGCGCTACCATTTTCACCCAACAAGTCAACAATCCTCAACGCTTTGGCGTGGCTTGTTTTGATGAAAACGATAACATTATTGGGTTGTATGAAAAGCCTAGCGAATGGATTTCCAATTCTGCTATTACTGGTTTGTATTTGTTTGATGCACAAGTGAGTCAATTTGCCGCCAATACCCACCCTTCTCAACGGGGCGAATTGGAAATTATGGATGTATTAGAACAATACCGTCAGCAACAGCGTTTACAACACACACCATTGGGTCGAGGTTTTGCATGGCTAGATGCAGGTACTGCGGAAAGTTTACTCGATGCAGGCTCGTGTATTCATACCATTGAAAAAATGCAAGGTCTCAAAATTGCCTGTTTAGAAGAGCTTGCCTTGCGTCAAGGTTGGTGCAGTAAACAAACCATCTTGCAGCACAACTCTAATCAGTCACAATCGGCATATGATGTATATGTACAACAGTTTTTAGAGCAATTACCATGAAAATTACCCAAACCTTTTTTGGCTGTGTGCATTTAATAGATATCCCTCGTTATCAAGATGAACGTGGTTGGTTCAGCGAATCACAACATCAACAACAATATGCAAGTTTATTCAATATGCCAGAACCTGTATTTGTGCAAAGCAATATTTCTCAATCAAAACAAAATGTTTTACGTGGTTTACATACTCAAATAAACCATCCTCAAGGCAAACTCATTCAAGTCTTGCAAGGTAAAATTTATGATGTTTTTGTAGATATTCGCCCTCAGTCTGCTCATTTCAAACAATGGCAAGCCGTTGTTTTAGATTCAGAAAAAAGCCAACAACTATGGATTCCACCAGGCTTTGCCCATGGCTTTTTAAGCTTGGCAGAAAACACCACAATATTGTACCATTGCACTAATTATTATGCTCCTAATGACCAATTGAGTATTTTATGGGATGATAATGACTTAGACATAGATTGGCCACTCTTCAATCAAGCGCCAGTGATGTCAGAAAAAGACTTATTAGGAATGTCATTAAAGGAATTTGTAACATGCGTGTCTTGATTACAGGAGCAAGAGGACAATTAGGTCAGTGTTTGCGTGATTGCACACCGGATAACTTAGAAGTCATTTTTACCGATTCCAAAACCTTAGACATTACCAATCTAGCTACAGTCAACGCTATGGTAGAAGGCTTTCAACCTCATGTGATTGTCAATACAGCGGCTTATACCAATGTCAATCAAGCAGAGAATGAATCCGCTTTAGCATTTAAAGTCAACGCTGTCGGTGTTGCCAACTTAGCGCAAGCTGCTCAAAAAATTGGTTGTCGCTTAATACATTTATCCACAGATTATGTATTTGATGGCAAGGCCAACCAGCCCTATACCCATTTAGATGCACCTAATCCAAGCAATACTTATGGTCAATCTAAATTAGCAGGTGAAACGCTGGCACTCTCTCTGTGCGACAATGTGACGATTATTCGTACTTCTTGGGTTTTTAGCCAATACAGTAACAATTTTATTCCTACTGTCATTAACAAACTGTTAAGTGAACAGACCGTACAAATTACCGAAAATACGACTGGTACACCAACCAATGCATATGAATTAGCCAAGTTTATTCTCCAGCAAATTCAATCGCCATTGTCTCAAAAAATCATTCATTACAGTGGTAATGTGGTGATTACAAGATTACAACTGGCTCAAATGATTGCAGAAGAACTGTCTCAGTACACGATGCCTAGCTCTCCTTACCAAGTACAACTGACAGAAGCCACATCGCGAGATTGGGTACGCCCAAATTATTCCGCCCTAGCCTCAATACAGTCAGTAACTGAGCAAGAAGCACGTAGACAGTTACAACAACAAATTCATTCCATCATCCAAACTATTATTAATGAAGTAAATTAACATTCAATTTAGGGAAATATTCAATATGTTTGAACAAGCAATTCAACGCTACCAAAACAAAGAAGCTGTTATCGGTATTGTTGGTTTAGGTTATGTCGGCTTACCTTTAATGTTGCGCTATACTCAAGTAGGCTTCAAGGTAGTTGGCTTTGACATCGACGCATCTAAAGTGACTGCCTTAAATTCAGGCAAAAGCTACATCGAACACATTGATTCTAAAAAAATTCAGGACGCTCAAACTTTATTTGAGGCCACTACCGATTTTTCTCGTATTGCTGAATGTGACTCTATCATTCTGTGTGTACCAACACCGCTGAACCAATACCGTGAACCTGATATTAGCTATGTGATTGATACGACCGATGCTGTGAAACCTTACTTGCGTGCAGGTCAATTACTGTCTTTGGAAAGTACGACTTACCCTGGTACAACTGAAGAAGAATTATTGCCACGCGTAGAAGCAAGCGGCTTAAAAGTGGGTGAAAACTTCTTCTTGGTATATTCACCAGAGCGCGAAGATCCGGGCAATCCTAATTTTGAAACCCGCACCATTCCTAAAGTAGTCGGTGGTCATACTGATGCTTGCTTACAAGTGGGTATTGCTTTGTATAGTGCAGCCATCGACCAAGTGGTACCAGTGAGCTCGACCAAAGCCGCTGAAATGACCAAATTGTTAGAAAACATCCATCGTGCAGTGAATATTGGTTTGGCCAATGAAATGAAGATTGTGGCCGATAAAATGGGTGTAGACATTTACGAAGTGATTGATGCTGCCAAAACCAAACCATTCGGCTTCGTAGCCTATTATCCTGGCCCTGGTATTGGTGGTCACTGCATTCCTATCGATCCATTTTACTTAACTTGGAAAGCCCGTGAGTTTGGTGTTAACACGCGCTTTATTGAGTTAGCAGGTGAAATCAACTCTAGCATGCCAGATTATGTTGTTAATAAAACAGCCTTGGCTTTGAATGATCGCGAAAAATCATTAAAAGGTAGTCGTGTTTTGGTATTAGGTATTGCCTACAAGAAAAACGTAGATGACATGCGTGAAAGCCCATCGGTTTTTGTCATGGAAAAATTACGCGATTTAGGCGTCAAAGTCGATTACAGCGACCCTCATGTTCCTAGCTTCCCAAAAATGCGCGAACACAATTTTGAATTAGACAGTATCGAATTAACTGCTGAAAATATTGCCTCTTATGATTGCGTTATTTTAACTACTGAGCATGATAAATTCGACTATGAGTTATTAGAAACCCATGCACAATTAATTATAGATACTCGCGGTAAATTCTCTGCACAATCTAACAAAGTTGTTAAAGCTTAAGAGTCACTCAAATTATGTACGATATTATCCAAAACAGAAAAATTAAAGTGGCGTTGGTTGGTTGCGGTCGCATTGCCAACAACCACTTTGGCTCCATTGAAGCGCATCAGGATTCTTTAGAATTGGTCGCAGTATGCGATACAGATGCAGCTGCATTGGCCAGTGCCGTTGAGCGTACACAAGCGAAAGCTTATCGCAAATTGAAAGATTTGTTGGCTGAAACAGATGCAGATTTGATTATCTTGACGACACCTTCTGGTCAACATCCTCAACAAGCAGTTGATTGCTTTGAAGCTGGTTTTAATGTCTTAACTGAAAAACCAATGGCAACACGTTTACATGATGGCGAACGTATGGTTCAGGCCGCAGATAAAGCAGGTAAACGCTTATTTGTAGTCAAACAAAACCGTTTGAATGCCACCATGCAATTGTTAAAGCGTGCCGTTGAAGAAAAACGTTTTGGCAACATCAATATGGTTCATTTGAATGTTTTTTGGACTCGCCCACAAGACTATTACGATCAAGGTGCTTGGCGTGGTACTTGGGAGTTTGATGGTGGCGCATTCATGAATCAAGCTAGCCATTATGTAGACTTGATGGAATGGTTAATTGGCCCAGTACAAGATGTGCAAGCCATGGTTTCAACTCACCGTGACATTGAAACTGAAGATACTGGTGTCGTGAACATTCGCTGGCGTCATGGTGCCTTAGGCTCTATGGCAGTCACTATGTGTACTTATCCTAAAAACTACGAAGGCTCTATCACTATTTTAGGTGATAAGGGTACTGTGCGTGTTGGTGGCGTGGCTGTCAATGACATTCAAACTTGGGATTTCGCAGACGAAAAAGACTATGATGCCCAAGTCAAAGAAGCCAATTACGAAACCACTTCTGTGTATGGTTTTGGCCACCCACTCTATTACAAAAATGTAATCGATGTATTGCGTGGTGAAGCTGAGCCAATGACAGACGGCCGTGAAGGTTTAAAATCATTAGAATTGTTGATTGCTATTTATTTAGCAGCACGCGACAACAAAACCGTGTCTTTGCCACTGATTTATTGATTCATGAAAAAAATCGCTGTGGTTGGTGCAGGAATCATTGGTTCCTGTACTGCTTGGTCATTACTCAAACGTGGTTATCAGGTTGAGTTGTTTGACAAAGATGCGCCTATGGCACACACAAGCCAATCCTCCTCTAAATTACTGCATGGAGGATTGCGCTATTTGGAAACTGGCCAATTCAAATTGGTACACAAAGCTTTGCAAGCCAGACAGTTTTGGTTAGAACAAGCGCCGCATTTGTGTCACCAATTGGAATTGCTGTTTCCCATCTACCAAGGCATTGGCCGTCCACGTTGGCAAATTGGTACGGCCACCAAATTGTATGATGTCCTTGCCATAGGCAGCGGCTTTCCCAAAAGTCGCTGGTTAAGTGCGTCTGAAACACTGTTACGCAATCCAAATTTGAGCTCGCAAAACCTTTTGGGTGCTTATTCTTTTTATGATGCTCAAATGGATGATTACCAATTGGGCTTGTGGGTCATTGAACAAATTCAAAATTTGGGTGGGATGATTCACACTAAGCGCCCTGTAAAAGACTTGTCACAATTGCCAAATTTTGATGCCATTGTCAATGCCACAGGTCCTTGGGTCATGCATTTGCGTCAGCAACAAGCAGCAAAATTGGCCATTGAAATGGATTGGGTCAGGGGCAGCCACATTCTGGTGGATAAGCCTTTGAACCAAGCTTTGATGCTGCCGATTCCGAATGAAAAGCGGATTTTCTTTGTCTTGCCTTACCACGGTCAAACCATGATAGGCACAACGGAAATACGTCAAAATCAACCTGAATCAGAGCCTGCCTCAGATAAGGAAATCGCATATTTGCTTGAGTCTTACAATTATTATCACCAGCAGCAATTGACGACACAAGATGTCTGCAAGACGTTTGCTGGTGTGAGACCATTACTCAAAGATGCGATTAATCCAAGTAACAGTACAAGAGAATGGGCTTTTGAAACGGTTGGCAATGTATTACATGTATATGGCGGCAAATGGACTACTGCACAAATACAAGGCGAAATGGCCTGTGAGGAATTATTAAAATGTCTGAATTAAATTACACCGTACACCCAAGCGCTATTGTGGATGCAGGCGCACAAATTGGCGCAGGCAGCCGCATTTGGCACTTTGTGCATATTTGTAGCGGTGCTGTCATCGGCAAAGGTTGTTCATTTGGTCAAAATGTTTTTGTGGGTAATCAAGTCATCATTGGTGACAACTGCAAAGTCCAAAACAATGTTTCTGTGTATGACAATGTAACATTGGAAGAAGGGGTTTTCTGTGGTCCAAGTATGGTTTTTACCAATGTCTACAATCCACGCTCTTTAATTGAACGCAAAAGCGAATATCGCGATACCTTAGTCAAAAAAGGCGCAACGCTTGGTGCCAACTGTACTATTGTTTGCGGTAGCACGATTGGTCGCTACGCTTTTATCGGTGCAGGTGCTGTGGTGAATAAAGATGTACCAGACTATGCTTTAATGGTAGGCGTACCCGCTCGCCAAATTGGTTGGATGAGCGAATATGGTGAACAATTAGATTTACCATTAGAAGGTGAAGCCACCAGTATCTGCATTCATTCTGGTGATCAATACCAATTGAATGGCAAATTTTTAACCAAGACGGTTGCACAATAAAAATTACAGGACGCTTTAAATGGAATTCATTGATTTAGTCGCACAACAACAACGTATCAAATCTGAAATTGATGCCAACATTCAAAAAGTATTAAGCCATGGCAAATACATTTTAGGTCCAGAAGTGGTCGAATTAGAAGAAAAATTAGCTGCTTACACCGGTGCCCAATATTGTATCACCTGTGCCAATGGTACCGATGCTTTGCAAATTGCATTGATGGCCTTAGGTGTCAGCATGGGCGATGAAGTCATCACCCCAGGTTTCACTTACATTGCAACTGCTGAAACAGTGGCTTTGCTAGGTGCCAAACCAGTTTATGTTGATGTGTATGAAAATACTTATAATTTAAATGTCGAGCTTTTGGAAGCGGCCATTACCGACAAGACCAAAGCCATCATTCCTGTGTCTTTGTACGGTCAGTGTGCGGATTTTGATGCCATCAATGCCATCGCTGCCAAATACAATATTCCCGTGATTGAAGATGGAGCACAAAGCTTCGGTGCATCTTATAAAGGTCGCAAATCTGGCAATTTAACTACTATTAGCTGCACCAGCTTTTTCCCAAGTAAACCTTTAGGTTGCTATGGTGACGGTGGTGCAATTTTTACCAATGATGAAGAATTGGCAAAAATCATTCGCCAAGTAGCCCGCCATGGCCAAGATCGCCGTTATCACCACATTCGCGTGGGCGTGAACAGTCGTTTAGATACCTTACAGGCCGCTATTTTATTGCCTAAATTAGCAATTTTGGACGATGAAATGCGCTTGCGCCAAGAAGTCGCTGCAAACTATCAAAAGCTATTTGCAGAAGTTGGCTTTACCGCTGTGCCATTCATTGAAGAGCACAATATCAGTGCTTATGCTCAATTTACTGTTCGTGTGAAAAATCGTGATGTCATGCAAGCAAAATTGAAAGAGGCAGGTATCCCAACAGCCGTACATTACCCTATTCCATTGAACAAACAACCCGCAGTAGCCAGCGATGCAGTATTACCTGTGGGCGATAAAGTGGCAGAAGAGGTTATGAGCTTACCTATGCATCCTTATTTATCTATTCATGACCAAGAACATATTGCTAAGGTTTTCTCTGCATCGTGAGCAATAAATATTTTAAAAAATACTGGCCTCTCACAAAAAAAAATGAGTTAACAACCAATATTTTAACTTTATTAAAAAGTGGGGCTTTTGCACAAATTTTACCTATTTTGTGTATGCCCCTGTTAACCAGAATTTATACTCCAAATGAATTTGGCATATTTATATTATACACATCGATAGTTCTATCTCTTATTCCAATTGCAGGCTTAAGATATGACTATGGAATAATACTTCCTAAAAAGCATCAAACTGCTTGGCATTTAATGGCTTTAACTATTAAAATTATTTTCATATTTTCAATAATATGCTTAGTTTTTTTTAGCTCTTTCAAAAATGAAATTAGCCATTTACTAGGCAATGCAGATCTTGCAATTTGGCTACCTCTCATTGGTATTAATATACTCATATTAGGTATTACTCAATCTATTACATTTTGGTTTAATCGACACAAACAATACTCAACAATTGCCAATCAGCGCATGTTACAAAGTATTTCAACTAATGGCAGTCAAATCACGTTGGGGTTAGGACTTAATTTTGGTGTATCAGGTCTTATATTAGGAAATCTAATAGGACAAGCTATCGCTTTAATTTATAGTATCAGGAAGTTAACTCCTCAGAAGATTCAAAAAAAGTATCCTATGCTTAATAGGAAATTATTATCTCACTTTAAAAATTTACCACTATACAATGCTCCTACAGCCCTGATTGATGCGCTTAGATTAAATGGCATTAATATCCTGCTGTCTATCTTTTTTACTGTGAGTGTTTTAGGTCAGTTTGCTTTAGCTTGGCGCATCCTACAAGGTCCTATCTCCTTAATTAATGGTGCACTATCTCAAGTCTATTACCAGCATTTTACTCAGCTAAAACAAGATGATCTTCATCGATTTTTATTAAGCTGCATAAAAAAATCTTTTTTAATTGGGATTGTGCCTTTTGTATTATTATTCCTACTATCAGAATGGTTATTTACAACTTTCTTCGGCTCTTCTTGGCAGTTAGCTGGTCAAATATGCAGCGTATTAACACCATGGTTATTTTTTAACTTTATTACCTCTCCTATTTCCTCTATTTATGTAGTCTTAAAACAAGAAAGAGTCCTATTAATTTTTTCTATATTCTACATGCTGGTTCCTCTGAGTATCATTTTCCTCTTTAATGACAATATAATAAAAACTTTAACCCTAGTTTCTATATCCATGTCATTTCTACTATGTATATTTACATATATGGCTCTTAAGCTAACAAAAAAATAAATAACATTATGAGAAAAATCAAATCATTACTATTATTCACTAACAACTATCCTCTTAATTATGGAGATAGTAGTTTCATTCAGCCAGAAGTAAAGCATTTATCTGAAATTTATGAAAATGTTTATATCATTAGATTTTTTAATAGTAAAACGTATCCTGTTCTAGAAATGCCAGCTAATTTTCATATTATAGAAGCAGGCTTCAATAATAAGTTTGAAATTGTACTTAAAGGACTCTTTAATACATCCTCTTTATGGAAAACCATAAAAATCCTTAAGCAAGAATATCCCCATCTCAAGAAATTAGCTCACTTTAAACACCTTATTTTTGCTATTCTAACTGGACGATATTTTTCTTCTAAAGTAAATCATTTTCTTAAAAACCAAGATTCTAATACTCAATTTGATGCGTATTTATTTTGGGGTATGGGAAGTGGTTATGCCTTACCATGGATTGATCAGACAAAATTACATAAAAGCTGGATTAGATTACATGGTGGAGATTTGTATTTAGATAGGCAACATGGTTATCTTCCTATTAGATTCAGTCTTTTTGAATCTAGCCATCATATTATTACTATATCAAAGCAAGGGGCTGAATATCTCAATTCCACATATCCAAATTGGAATTTAAACCATAAAATTAGCACGAATTATTTAGGTACTGAATTTCATGGCAGCTCATCCAATCAAAAAGAATCTGATTCCTATGTTATTGTCAGCTGCTCCAGCATTATCCCTTTAAAAAGAGTTGATCTAATTTATCAGTCAATTAGACTGGTTTCTAAGTCACTAAAAATTACTTGGCATCATTTTGGTGGTGGTACCGATATGCCTAAATTAAAGTCATTAATAGAAACTGACAATTACAACCCCGATATGCTCAATATCAATCTACATGGTCAAACAAACCATAACGATATTATTGAATTTTACAAAAACAATCATATAGATTTATTTATAAATTTAAGTGAAACAGAAGGTATTCCTGTAAGTATTATGGAAGCAATTTCATTTAATATTCCAGTAATAGCAACCAACGTCGGGGGAGTGAGTGAAATTATCCATTCAGAATTTAATACTGGGATACTCGTATCTAAAGATGTAACTTCTGATCAAGTTAAAAATCATATTCTAAATATGAAGAATCAAAAATTTACACCTTATATATATTGGGAAGAGAATTTTAATAAAGATAAAAATATTTTAAATTTAATTCAATATTTAAATTTATAACTGTTATATTAAGATAAATAAAATAGCAATGTACTCATTGCTGATTGCATAAGGTAATGGTAATACCCTTTTAAATAAATGAAGCAGTAAATAGAATTTTCTCGTAATCTATACGTAGGAGATTTTACATGAAACAATCACGATTTACCGATGGCCAAATCATTGCTATTTTGAAATAAGCTGAGTCAGGAATGCCAGTACCTGAAGTGCGCCGAGAGCACAGTATCAGCTCAGTCACCTTTTACAAATGATGATCCAAATATTCAGGTATGGGCGCTTCATTGATGGCCAGAATGAAGAAATTGGAAGCAGAGAACGCTCACTTAAAAAAGATGTATGCCGAAGAGCGACTCAAAACTGAAATTATTCAGGAGGCCATAGTAAAAAAATGGTGAAGCCGCCTTCCCGTAAAGAAGATGGCATCTGATGCAATCGAACACAAAGCTGTCAGTATACGCTTTACCTGTACCACCATCCAAATCAACGAAATGTGTTATCGTTATCAGCATCGAAGTGGAAATGATAATGCATTGATTGCCAAAGCTATCGTTTATTGAATGTCATTGATGATTACAAGCGTGAAGGTTTAACAATGGAGTTGGGTTTATCATGGCCAATGAGTCAAGTCATTCGCACTGTGAACCAAATCTTGGAGTATCTTTTGGCACCCAATGCCATCAGATGTGACGATGGGCCTGAATTTACCAGCCATGAGTTCCAAGCTTGAGCAGCACAAAAAGGTATTAGGATTGAATACATTCAACCTGGCAAACCACAACAAAACGCCTATATTGAACGTTACAATCGTACCATGCGGTATGGATTGTAAAGCAATACCTGTTTAATAACTTGAACGATGTTGAAGACATGCCACTCGTTGGCTGTGGTTTTACAACCACGAAAGGCCTCATCAAGCCAACGGCGGCAAGCCGCCATTGATGAATGTTTGATTCTACTAATCCTCTCCATTAAAAATGGGAGAGTTACCGTAGATTACCATCATTGATGACTTTTTAATTCTACTGATTCTATCTATTTAAAATAGGAGAATTACCTTGGTCATTATATTTTCAACATTTTCTAAATCAGTAGTATATAAAAATCATGAGCTCGTTAAAAATAAAACCTAAAAAAGCTATTGCAATTAGCATTTTATTCTTTTTGTTAATTCTATTTTTATCAATTTACATATCTAAAGATGAGCTATACTTAAGCAATTATACTTGGTCAATTTTTTTTACCAGTATTGTTGTATTAATTTACATCTTAAGATTTACTAACTCAGTACCCTTAAGTAATTTATATTCTATTTTCTTTATATCATTTTTACTATTTATTGGTGGCAGATTTATTGCGACATTACTTAATCCTCAAAGTGATACATTCTTTTTAGATTTTTTTATCACATATAGACTCAATGATTTTGAAATTACTCAACTGATGATGACCATTTTTATTTCAATGATATCAATGGAGCTAGGGTCATATTTAGCCTACACATCTAAATCGAATAGCATTAATCCATCACATATCACCGAAGAAAATAAACCTTCTAAGTATATAATTATTGTCTGCCTATCAGTAATATTTTTACTAACGCTACTTCAAATAAAAAATAATCTAGAACTAGTATCTAAACTGGGGTATATCGCATTATATGCTAGCCAAAGCGAAGCAATCCAAGCAAGCTGGAGCTCACTACTCATAACTTTTACTTATGTATTTTTAGGCATTACACTCGTACATAGTACACGAAGAATCAAATTACTTTATCTTACTCTATTTGGATTAAGTTGCTTAACTCAAGCCTTTATTGGAGTCCGCGGTGCATTAGTAATTTATCTACTATTTTTAATTTGGGTTATGAATGACTACGGCAAAAAAAAACCTAATCTATTATTTATCATACCTTTTATGATTTTAATTGCTGGTTTCGTTACGTATATCATACCTATGTTTAGTATGCGCCACCTATCTGAAGAAGAAAGCTTTCTGATCCAAATCAGTGATTTTTTCTATTCTCAAGGTACAAGTTTAATGATTTTTGATGCCTCAACAAAACTTGAAAGTTATTCTGCTATCCCAGTTCTACAAAGTTTCATTCCTGGATCATCATTTCTGATTGGCTTAATAAGTCATGAACTACCTAGCTACTATATTAGCTTTGGCCGATATTTATCCTATCAGTTGAATCCTAGCTTATATAATCAAGGTTTCGGTACAGGCTGGTCCTTATTATCTGATTTTCATGTATTTTCTGGGGGCGTAATTGTCATTTTCAGTTTATATAATTTTATTTGGGGATTTTTTATTAATAAGTTAGAGGTACTTTCAAACCACAATCAAACTTATAAAAGAATTTTAATTACCATTGCACCTTCCGTTATTTTTATTCCTAGGGCGGGAATCTCATCTATTATCCCGCTGATTATTTATGCCACAATAATTTATACTTTAATTAGCACTTCTAAGAGAAAACAGAAGAAACAGTAATCTGCTAAAAAGTTATATTCTTCCTTAATAATCGATGAAAAGCTATTAATTATCTTCTAAGAAATATATGAACCCAAAATTAAAAATACTTCATAGCGCAGCGCTATTAACTCCTTCTGCAGGTATGTTAAAACAAATGAATTGGGAGCAAGAGTCTGCAAATCAACTCAAACTTGATTGGACAACAGCAATGTATTGTCCATCGGGGTCGAATCAACATACTATTTCTAAGTCCGATCAAAATATTTGTGTTTTTGACTCGGAAATTAATCACACGCCCCAAACAACTAAAATCAATAAAATATTAAACTGGTATAAATTAAGGAAAAATTATTACAATTGGCTGAAAATGCAATCTTGCGACATATATTTATTACGTTATTATGTGCATGATATATGGCAATATCAATTTATTAAAAATTCATCAAAACCAGTATTATTAGTACACCACTCATTTGAAGTACCTGAACTGTTATTACCAAATAACAATCAAGCAAAATTACGTGGTTTTCTAGAAAAACAAATTGGTAAATATAGCCTTCAATCTTCTAGTGGAATTATTGGAGTAACAGAAGAAATAATACAACATGAGTTAAACCGCTTAAATACAGTAGAGCGCCATGATAAAAATAGTTTTCTTTATCCTAATGGTTATCACGTAAATAACAATCAAACTCTTTATGATAATAGAAATCCCCAGCAAATTAATTTAATTTTTATTGCTAGCTATTTTGACTCTTGGCATGGATTAGACCTACTACTTGCAAATATTAAAAAATCAAATTTAGATTTCAAGCTACACTTAGTTGGAAAACTATCTGAACATGACTACAAAGTAGCTTCTACTGATAATAGAGTTATTATGCATGGATTGCTTTCAAAAGAAGAAATTAGTGCTTTATCCTATCAATGCGATGTGGGTCTTGGGTCTTTTGCACTATATAGGAAAAACATGCAACAAGCATGCACACTAAAAGTAAGAGAATACCTAAGTCTAGGAGTACCTGTTTATACAGGACATCAGGATATTTTCCCAGAAAATTTCCCATACTATAAAAATAGTTTTCCTGAAATTGATAAGATATGCGGCTTCGCTATAGAAATGCGAGAAGAGAAACGCACTATCATTCAAGAAGCAGCACTGCCATATTTAGATAAATCTCAACTATTAAATCAGCTATATCAAAACTTAATTACGACATATACATACAAATGAAAAAAATTATTATTCTTGGTACTACGGGTTATTCTATGACTAACTTTAGACTATCACTTATAAAAGATTTAATCGCTAGCAATTTTGAAGTGTATTGTTTGGCCAATGACTTTAATGCTGAACAAATGAATATACTTAACGAAATTGGCGCTATTCCAGTACATTATCCAATCAATCGCTCAGGCTTTAATCCCTTTCAAGATGTTATTAATACATTTCATCTTTATAAAATAATTAAAAAAACTAATGCCGATATTATTCTTAGCTATTTTGTAAAGCCTGTTATTTATGGAACTATTTCAGCATTTTTTGCAAAAGTGCCTAAACGATTTGCCATGATTGAAGGCCTCGGCTATTTTTTTACTGAGCAACCTCAAGGCTCCTCAACTAAATCATCAATTATCAAAAAAATACAGGTAATGCTATATAAAATCAGCCTACCTCTAAGCCAAGGTACTATTTTTTTAAACCATGATGATGAAAAAGACTTATTACAAACATATAAAATTTCTGTACCTAAAACTTTAATTATCCCTGGCATTGGTCTAAATACTAGCGAATACCCATATAACCCACTCTCATCTCCTGGCTCACCACTAAGCTTTTTATTCATTGGACGCTTATTAAATGAAAAAGGAATTAACGAGTTTATTGATGCTGCGAAAATAATCAAAAATAAGTATCCGAATATTATTTTTAAAATCGCTGGCAGTATTGATGTTAATAACCCTGGAAGTATTACAGAAAATCAATTGGATACTTTAACAAAAGCAAATACAATTCAATTTCTAGGCCAAGTCAATAATATTCAAGATGTCATTTCCCAATCTGATGTATTTGTACTCCCTTCATATAGAGAAGGTATGCCACGCAGTACTCAAGAAGCAATGTCAATAGGGCGAGCTGTCATTACAACAGATGCACCAGGCTGTCGAGAAAGTATTATCCACAAGGAGCATGGTTTCATTATTCCTAAATGGTCAGTATCAGAATTAGTGAATGCAATAGAATTTTTTATTAAAAATCCAGACGTAACTATTGATATGGGCAAACAAGCCCATCTTTATGCAAAATCTAATTACGATAGTAAAATAACAAACAATATAATCATAAATTTTATGAAAAACTAAACAAAATATTATGGAAACTAAAATGTGCAAAAGGGTCGTTGATTTCCTAATAGCTTTAATAGGGCTTATTATATTAACACCTGTTTTTTTATGCTTATATTGGCTCATTTATAGAAATTTAGGGTCTCCTGTTATTTTTTCTCAAATACGACCGGGCTTAAATGGTAAACCTTTTAAAATGTATAAGTTTAGAAGTATGTTAAATGCTACCGACAGTAATGGTAACGCCTTACCTGATTCAGAGCGTTTAACACCATTTGGTCAAAAGTTACGTTCAACCAGTTTGGATGAATTACCAGGATTATGGAATGTACTTAAGGGTGATATGAGCTTAGTCGGCCCTAGACCGTTACTAATGGAATATTTACCACTATATAACCAAGAACAATATCGTCGTCATGAAGTACGTCCTGGTATTACTGGCTGGGCACAAGTCAATGGACGTAACGCCATAAGCTGGGAAGAGAAATTTAAATTAGATGTTTGGTATATTAATAATCAATCATTCTGGCTAGATATTAAAATACTTTTATTAACTGTAAAAAAAGTGTTTATTAAAGAAGGCATCTCAGCAGAAGGTGAAGTCACAATTAGCAAATTCACTGGTAGTAAAAATGACTAAATTACTGATATTAGGAGCAGGCGGTCATGGCAAAGTTATAGCAGATACTGCAGAACAGACCAAAGCTTTTGATGCCATTGCTTTTTTAGATGATCGTTTTAATGATGGTCTCAATAATATCTTGCATTGGCCTATTCTTGGAACAATTTCAGATTTAAATAAAATTAGTTCAAACGAATACGCCATTGCTATTGGTATTGGCAACAATAGCATGCGAGCTGAATTTTTTGAGTTAGCCATATCTTTGAATTTTGATATTCCAAACATCATTCATCCAACAGCCTATATCAGCCAATATAGTACCTTAGGTCAAGGTTCAGTTTTTTTTGCTCATAGTGTTGTCAACATTAATGCCCAAATTGGAAATGCCTGCATTATCAATACCTCTGCCAGTATTGACCACGATTGTGTCATTGGAGATTTCTGCCATATTAGCCCTGGTGTACATCTTGCAGGAGCCAGTCGCGTTGGAGATAGAAGTTGGCTAGGAATTGGTTCTGTTACAAAACAACAAGTTGAAGTGGGACAAGACTGTGTCGTTGGAGCAGGTGCAGCGGTCATACAAAATGTTTATAATAACTCTATCGTCATGGGCGTACCTGCCCGATTGAAAAGCTAAAAATTATGTTAAATACCAAATTATCACCATGGCCAAGTTTTAGTCATGAAGAAGCTGATGCTGTTAAAAATGTCTTACTCTCTAATAAAGTCAATTATTGGACTGGTCAAGAATGTCGTCAATTTGAGCAAGAATTTGCTAAATACATCAACACCAAATATGCTGTTGCTCTTGGCAATGGTACGTTGGCGTTAGATGTCGCATTGAAGGCATTGAATATTGGTAACGGTGATGATGTCATTGTGACCTCTCGTACATTTTTAGCTTCAGTTTCAAGCATTATTACCACTGGTGCCAATCCTATTTTTGCTGATATCGACTTAAACAGTCAAAATATTACTGCTCAAAGCATTGAAGCTGTTTTAACACCCAATACCAAAGCCATTATCGTTGTTCACTTAGCTGGTATGCCTGCTGAAATGGATGACATCATGGCTTTGGCTGCACAACATAATTTGTATGTCATTGAAGATTGTGCACAAGCTCATGGTGCTGTATATAAAGGTCATCCTGTAGGATCCATTGGTCATATCGGTGCTTGGTCTTTTTGCCAAGACAAAATCATGACCACAGGCGGTGAAGGTGGTATGGTCACAACCAATGATGAAAGTCTATGGAACAAAATGTGGTCATATAAAGACCATGGTAAAAGTTATGATGCCATTTACAATCGCACCCATCCAGCAGGTTTCCGCTGGTTACATGAGAGTTTTGGTACCAATTGGCGCATGATGGAAATGCAAGCAGTCATTGGACGTATTCAATTGCGCCAAATGCCATTATGGACACAGCAACGCCAACAAAATGCAGCGCGTCTCACTCAAGTGTTGCAAGCGTTCAAATGCATTCGCTTGGTCGAAGTGGCTGATTATATTGAACATGCACAATACAAGTTTTATGCATTTGTTCGTCCTGAAAACCTTAAATCAGGTTGGAACCGAGACCGAATTGTATCTGAAATTGCCGCTACTGGTTATCCTTGCATGCAAGGCAGCTGCTCAGAAGTTTATCTAGAAAAAGCCTTTGATAACACGCCTTGGCGTCCTGAAAAACGATTACCCAATGCAATTGAATTAGGCGAAACCAGCTTGATGTTCTTGACTCACCCATCCATCACCGATGAGGAAATGGATGCTTATATCGACATCATTCACTCTATCATCACTCAAGCCTGTGCAGATTAATTTATGCGTTACAATGCTATTTTAACTTTACCGCGCTCAGCTAAAAAAGCCATATTCATTGCTCATGATATTATCATGATTTGTTTGGCTTTTTGGTTTGCTTATTTGGTACGTTTTACGTTTGAATTAGCACCCCTCTTGTCTGTGCCTAATTGGATTGTTTTAGGTGTTACACTGATTGTAACCATCACCACCTTTATTAAATTAGGATTATATCGAGCAGTGATTCGCTATGTCGGGACCAAAATGATGTTTATCTGCCTTGTAGGCAGTAGCATTTCAGTCTTGGCATTGGTCATTATTGGATTTTTTAGCAATTTTCCACTTCCTCGTAGTGTACCTATTTTGTATTTTTTTGTTTTACTGGTAGGTACTATCAGTTCTCGTTTGATAGTCCGTGAATGGATTCGGGAGAGTTATCTCGATAAAAATACGCCAGTTATCATTTATGGCGCAGGACAATCTGGTACCCAATTACTAGAAGCCATACGCCAAGTAGAGCACTATTATGCAGTGGCTTTTGTGGATGATGATGCTCAAAGGCAATATACAACTGTCAATAATTTGACTGTCTACTCGCCCCAGCAAATACAACAATTGGTGCAGAAATATGATGTAGAAAAAATTCTACTGGCCATTCCTAGCTTGAGCCGCGAGAGCAAAAAAGAAATTTTAGAGTTTTTAGAGCCATTAAACTTAGAAGTACTCGCCATCCCCGGCATGTTAGAGCTGGTAGAAGGCAAAATCAGCATCCAAAGTTTAAAAAAGGTTTCGGTCATCGATTTACTAGGACGTACGCCTGTTGAACCGATTGCAGAACTGATTCAAGCCAATATCATGAATAAAATTGTCATGGTCACTGGTGCGGGTGGTTCCATTGGCTCTGAGCTGTGCCGTCAAATCATTGCCAACCAGCCCAAGGCTTTGCTGTTGTTTGAGCTTTCTGAATTTTTGCTATATAGCATAGAAAAAGAATTGCGCGAGCACATCAATGCCAAAGGTCTTAATATCGAACTGATTCCTTTACTCGGTTCGGTGCAGCATCAAAAGCGCTTATTCACTGTCATGCATGCTTATGATGTACAAACCATTTACCATGCAGCAGCTTATAAACATGTGCCAATGGTAGAGTTCAATACGATTGAAGGTGTGCGTAATAATATTTATGGCACTTTACACTGTGCGCTTGCAGCCATTGAAGCCAAAGTAGAAACTTTTGTATTGATTTCAACTGATAAAGCGGTGCGTCCTACCAATACGATGGGGGCGAGTAAGCGCATGGCTGAATTGGTATTACAAGCTTTGGCCGCTCGAGTTGACCACGAAACCCGTTTTTGCATGGTACGATTTGGCAATGTATTGGGCTCATCTGGCTCGGTGGTTCCTGTATTTGAAAAGCAAATTGAAGCTGGTGGCCCTATTACCTTAACCCATCAAGATATTACCCGTTACTTCATGACCATTCCCGAAGCAGCGCAATTGGTGATTCAAGCTGGTGCATTAGGTAAAGGTGGCGATGTCTTTGTATTGGATATGGGTGAATCGGTCAAAATCATTGATTTGGCCAAACAAATGATTCGTTTAAGTGGTTTGGAAATTCGTGATGCGAACAACTTACACGGTGACATTGAAATTCAAATTACAGGTTTACGCCCTGGTGAAAAACTGTATGAAGAATTGCTCATTGGTGACAACGTCACACGCAGCACGCATGAACGCATCATGACGGCCAATGAAATCATGTTGCCATGGTCAGAGTTAGAAGCTTTATTAGAACGCTTAGACCAAGCTTGCCGCAATAGCAATTATGAAGAAGTACGCAATTTGTTAATAGAAGCGCCAACCGCTTTCACACCTGCCGATGCGTTGTGTGATTTGGTTTGGCAGCAGCAAGCCAAACAATTGACCTCTACTTAATACTATATTGATATCCCAGCATGAAAAAGCGTCCTGTAACATTTACAGGACGCTTTCTTTATTTTAAAACAACATTCAAATTATTTGAATGGGTGTTCCAAAACGATGGTTTCTTCACGGTCTGGACCCGTTGAAATGATGGCGATTTTCGCACCACAAATTTCTTCCAAACGCGCCAAGTAAGCTTTGGCATTGTCAGGCAATGCATCATACGTTTTCACGCCGAAGGTTGATTCAGTCCAACCTGGCATGGTTTCGTAAATAGGCTCACAAGCAGCAACATCGTCCGCACCGAATGGGAAAATATCAACCGTTTCGCCACGCAATGTGTAGCCAACACAGATTTTGATTTCATCCATGCCATCCATCACGTCCAATTTGGTCACGCACATACCTGAAATGCCGTTCACTTGAATCGAACGCTTCATCAAAGCCGCATCGAACCAACCACAACGACGTGGGCGACCTGTAACCGCACCAAACTCATTACCACGTTTTGCCAAGCCTGCGCCGATATCATCAAACAATTCTGTTGGGAATGGACCTGAACCCACACGAGTGGTGTAAGCTTTAACGATGCCCAAAACATAATGCAATTTGTGAGGACCCACGCCAGCACCTGCAGAAGCAGCACCAGCCACACAGTTAGATGAAGTAACGTATGGGTAAGTACCGTGGTCGATGTCCAACAACGTACCTTGCGCACCTTCAAACAAAATAGATTCGCCACGCTCATTGATTTCGTACAAAGTACGAGAAACGTCACCGACCATAGGACGGATTTTTTCAGCCAAGCTCATAGCTAAATCATAAATCGCATCTGCTTCAATGGCTTCTTGACCGTATAAACCCACCAATTGGCAGTTATAAATCGCCAAAACGTCTTCGATTTTTTGACGCAACAATTCAGGCTGGAACAAATCCATCACACGAACCGCACGACGCGCTACTTTATCTTCATAAGCTGGGCCAATACCGCGACCAGTTGTACCGATTTTTTTGTCGCCTTTGGCCGCTTCACGTGCATGATCCAAAGCCACATGGTATGGCAAAATCAATGGGCAAGTTGGCGCAATAGTCAACTGCTTCGCAACATCGATACCAGCCTCTTCCAATTCGGCCATTTCCTTCAACAAAGCTTCAGGAGAAACCACCACACCTGAACCGATGAAGCAACGTTTGCCTGCATGTAAGATGCCGCTTGGAATCAAACGCAAAACGGTTTTTTTACCGCCGACTACCAAAGTGTGTCCCGCATTGTGACCGCCTTGATAACGCACCACACCGCTGGCTTGGTCGGTTAACCAGTCAACGATTTTGCCTTTACCTTCATCGCCCCACTGGGAGCCAACTACAACAACATTCTTAACCATTGTTTATTCCTACTTCAAAATTAACAATTACAAGGCACAGTCATCCATGCCCCGTCTTTTAATACCAATTCACGGTCACAATGCAATGTATTGGCATCGTCACCCACATAATCAATCACAACCACTTCGCCTTGCGCACGCAACTCATCCATAAAGGCTTTGGCATCCACTGCCCATTGAGCCGCCACTTTAATACCTTGTTTGGCTGGTTTTTGTGGCAACACTTCAATCAAATCACGCAAATCTAAGCTAAAGCCTGTCGCAGGACGTGCTCGGCCAAACTGATGACCCAAACCATCATAACGACCACCACGAGCCAAAGCATCAGACCAACCTGGCGCATAAGCTGCAAACAACAAACCCGTGTGATAAGAATCATTGCGTAAAATCGACAAGTCGATATGCACTTTATATTCTTTAAACTGTTTGCAAATGGTTTTCAATGCATCCAAAGCGTCCTGAACACCTTTAATCGCAGGCAATTCAGTTTTAGCACGGCTCAAGACTGTTTCCACATCACCATACAAAGTTGGCAATACCGCAAAAGTTTGCTTCCAAATGGTGTCAATATCCCAACCAGCCATTGCCGCCAATACAGCCTCACTGTCTTTGTCTTTCATTAAAGACAATAATTCACGACTTTGTGCGACAGTGAGTTGCGCTTTGTCAGCCAATGCTTGAAAAATTCCCACATGACCCAATGACAAATACACATTTTTTGCATGTGCTAATTTCAATGTTTTCAACATCAAGTCAATGATTTCAACATCAGCCTCAATACCTTCATAACCATACAATTCCGCACCCACTTGCAAAGGCTCACGCGTGCTCAACAAGCTGTCTGGACGTGCATGGATAACCGAACCTGCATAACACAAACGGTTAATACCATCATTGGCAGACAACAAATGAGCATCAATACGCGCCACTTGTGGGGTGATGTCAGCACGCAAACCCAATTGGCGACCACTGATTTGGTCAACAATACGGATGGTTTTCAATGCTAAGCCATCATCAATGTCTAATAAAAGGGAAGATGTGTATTCGAGTAAAGGAGGGCTAACAAGCTCATAACCGTGTACCCTGAAAAGACCTAGTAGTGCTTCTTTAGCACTTTCCAATTGCCGTGCAGTAGACGGCAGGATATCGGCAATGTATTCAGGTAATTGCCAAGATTGCATGAGGAACTCTCTTTTTTTATACAAAATAAAAGGCGGGGTTTACACCCACCTCCGACAGTTTTTTACACTCAATAATAGCACAGCTGCGCCAAAATCACAGTAAAAAGCTGTCTGAATAGATTTTTAAAGCTTAAAAACTGAAATAAGCCAATAAAACAATACCCACTACAATACGATACCAACCCCACGGTTTAAAACCATAACGCTTGATAATGCCTATAAAAAACTTAATGGCAATCATTGCGACCACAAATGCCACAACCATTCCGACTAAAAACAACCACAAATTCTGTGGCGTTTCCATCATCATTTCAACCCCAGTCAAGCCCTCACCTTCTAATCCCCACTCTTTGACAAACAAAGAATAAGTGGTCACTGCCAACATGGTTGGTACCGCTAAGAAAAATGAAAATTCTGCAGCAGCTTGTCGTGATAAACCTTGCTGCATACCACCAATAATAGATGCTGCCGAACGACTGGTACCAGGCATCATTGCCAAACATTGCCAAAAACCAATCGCCACTGCTTTTTTAATACTGATTTCTTGCTCCGAATGAATGCTTGGGTTTTGAAAAACTTTGTCTATAAACAACAAAACCACACCACCTATGATTAACATCACCGCAATAGGGCGAGGGCTGCCCAACACCGCTTCAATTGCATCATCAAACAATTTACCTAATACCAAAGCAGGCAACACTGCAAAAGCTAACTTCACATAAAAAAGCTTACTATTGGCGCCAAAAAAGCGTTTCCAATACATGGCAACCACAGCCAAAATACTGCCTAACTGAATCGACACCATAAACATTTTGACAAAGGTATCTTCTTGTATACCAAAAAATGAACTGGTAAAAATCATATGTGCCGTTGAAGAAACGGGTAAAAACTCAGTTAACCCTTCAACAATTGCAATCAAAATCGCTTCAAAAAAACTCATCATTCAACCTCAAGATATCTCGCATGCACTAAAAAAGGCAGCTTGTCATAAGCTGCCCTACTACAAAAATTGATTTTCACTCAGTTTATTGATTAGCGGCCTTAGCCAAACGAGCACCAGTTGCAGGCATTTTCACTGCCGCTTTGATTTGTGCCGCTGGCATACCACGCTCTTGACGTACCTTATCAATCAATTCATCCAATTTATTCATGTCTTGAGATAACAAACGGTATTTGCCGCCAATAATAATCGTTGGCGTACTTTGGATGGCATGGTCTGCACTTAATTGCGCCATCGCTTTGGCTTCAGCTTGATTTTGAAAACCATTGTAAGCTGCCAATAATTTTTGACCATCAAATGCCGTTTGTTTCACAACCCAATCTTTAAACACATCAGGATTGCTTAAATTAATCTTCTCATCCATCACTGCTTTGAAAATCGCAGGGTTGGCTTGGTATTTTAAACCAGAAGCATTCACCGCTGCTGTAATACGCGCCAAACCAATGTCTTCAGGTCGCCACACCACATGTTCACCACGGAAATAAGTATCACTTGGCATTTTTTTCACATGGGCTAACAAAGTAGGATCTAAGTTCTTACAATGAATACAGAAATAGCCAAAAAACTCTAAAACTTCAATTTTATCCTGTTGCAATTGAGGTACAGGTTTAGGCAATACTGCAAAGTCTTGCCCCTCAACCAATGCCGCTTGCGACACACCCACAAAGCCCAGCGCTAATACCGCAGTTGCAATCCATTTTTGTAACATGTTATTTCCTTATGCATTTCTATTTGATGATGCGCACCGTTTATTGGCCACTTACCGTAATAGCATCAATGCCTTGCTGTTGTAACTTTTGACGCACTTGAGCTGCTTGCTCGCCACTCAAAGTTTCCGTACGCACACGGTGTACTGTTTTGCCATTCACCTGAGCGGACTCGATATGTGAAGCAATACCCAATAATGCCAACTTCGCACGCTGTGCCTCAGCCTGCTCAGTTTTACCATAAGAACCCGCTTGCACTTTGGCGGACGTTGCTTTTTTATTTATAGCTTCTTTTTTAGGTGGTGTTTCTTTCGCAACAGTCTCAGTTTTTGCTGCGGCACGCGCTTTTTCTACGCTACCGTGCTCTAAAATCTGCTCTGCGCTTGGTTTAATCTTCTCTGGTGCTACAGGCGCTTTGTGTTCAACTGGTTTTTTCACTTCAGGCTGTTTTTTTAGCTCGGGTTTGTCCTTAGCTTTTTCATCAGTCAATGAGGATTGTCCTGTTTCAGACTTAGACGAAGGCAAAATCACAGGCGACAAGCTGACTGATTTATCCGCCTCATCTAGCCCCTCATCCACCTCTATCCAACCACTGACAGACTCTTCCACCACCGATACTGCCGACGCCACAGACCCCGAAATCTCTCGCGTATCAGGCAAAACGGCTTGATTGGGAATCATAATTTCGACATCTTTGTTTTGCGATGTTTTTTGCGGCTCTGTTGGCACACGATTTTGATTCAAAAACCATAACAACACCGCAATAATGACAGCGCCCAAAATCAAACCAATCAAAATCCCTGTCAAAGTTTTCCCCGATGACTTAGACTTGCTTTGTCGCTGATACATTTTTTTATTCATATTAAATATGTACTTTCTGAACGCAGAATGACAGAATCGGCGTTATGTTACCAAGTTTTAAATGTTAACTAAAGCGATTTGACCCCGCCCTTCGCAACTGTATTGCCTGAATGATATGCTGAACCTTAACTGTATCATTTCTTTGCAAGTCTGCGCAGGTACGGGCCAATCTTAACAAACGATGAAACACACGCACAGACAAGCCCAAATCATTGATTATTTTTGACAAATAAGCTTGCGCATCATTTTCAATTTTTGCCAAGCTTTGCAATTGCGCAACCCCTAAAGCCGCATTGCTCTTACCTTGTCGCTGCTGTTGTAAAATGTAAGCGTCATGTACACGCATTTTAACAGCCGCACTGCTTTCAGGTATGCTTTTCAATATCAAATCATCATGCCCCAAAGCAGGTACTTCAATAATAATATCCATGCGATCTAACAAAGGTCCTGAAATTTTCCCTCGATAGCGTTGTATGCTTTCCACAGAACAACGGCATGGCTTACTGGGGTGTCCTGAAAAACCACAAGGACAAGGATTCATCGCTGCGACCAATTGAAATTGTGCAGGAAATACCACATGGCTTTTGGCTCTAGAAATGTGAATTTCACCTTGCTCTAATGGCTCACGCAAAGATTCCAATACTTTTCGGTCAAACTCTGGCAACTCATCCAAAAACAAAATGCCGTGATGCGCCAAAGAAACCGCGCCAGGCTTAGGGTCTGAGCCACCACCGACCAATGAAGCCAATGAAGCAGAGTGATGTGGTGCAATAAAAGGACGATGCGCAGGCAAAACATCGGCTGTTTTCTGCATCAATAAAGAACGAATACTGGCCAAACTCAAACGCTCTTGCGTATTCAAAGGGGGTAAAATACTGGGCAAACGCTGCGCCAACATGGATTTCCCTGTGCCTGGCGGCCCTAACATCAATAAATGATGCCCACCAGCCGCAGCCACTTCCAATGCAAAACGTGCGCTGTGCTGACCCTTAACATCGACCAAATCCAACAATGCTTCGGGCGTTTGCGCCACACCATCATATTGCGCTATTTGCCACGGCTGCAAACCATTCAATTGCGCTGCCACTTGGCTCAAGCTTTCGGCAGCATACACCGTCGCATCAGGCAACAATGCCGCTTGCTCTGCACTCACACTAGGCAAAACAAATGCTCGTTGGTGGCTAGCACAAGCCACAGCCATCGCCAAAGCGCCTCGAATCGGTCGCAAGCGTCCTGAAAGCGCCAATTCTCCAGCAAATTCAAATTGTAAAATGTCTGTTTGTTGTGGTTTGATTTGACCTGATGCCAACAAAATGGCAATCGCAATCGGCAAATCAAAGCGACCTGAATCTTTGGGCAAATCAGCAGGTGCCAAATTGACCGTGATTTTTTTGGTAGGAAATTCAAATCCTGATTGTACAATCGCAGCACGAACGCGCTCACGACTTTCTTTGACTTCCGTGTCTGGCAAGCCAACCAAATTAAAAGCAGGCAAGCCGTTGGCTAAGTGGGCTTCTACCTCCACCAAAGGTGCGTTCATTCCAGTCAAAGCCCTCGAATACACCATTGCCAACGACATGTCAGACTCCTTTTATGAAGCGGCTTTGTCCTCTGTCACAGACGCTTCAGCTTCAGCAGATGCCGTATCTACCGAAGCTGCCGTTTCCACTTGAGTCAAACCTTGCGCCGCTTCCAATTGAGCCACACGTTGTTCTAATTTACCCAACATTTCACGGGTTTTGATCAACACTTGTTGCTGAATATCAAACTCTTCACGCGTCACCAAATCCATGCGATTAAAAGCCGAACCCATCAAGGTTTTGACGTTTTTTTCGATGTCTTTGGCAGGACTTTGTGCAATGGTATCGCCCAATTTAGACGAAATTTCTTCCAAGATTTTTTTTGCAATCATGACAATTCCTTTTGTATCAAGATGGTGAATTCAGCCTCATTGTAATGCAAAACCAGCTTGCCCACATTAATCAGTGACATTCAACAAACTTTCATATTTGCGCCCACCCACACGCCATGTGGCAATGTAATCGGCACGACTGAGTGTACAAAATGGCAGTTTGATTTCCGTTTTCCATGTTTTGCCATCTTCAGTCGTTAATTTATAACGGTTATAACCAATTTCCATGTCCGTCATACTGAAACTCACAGACACTTCTTCAACAGGTGTATTCGATTGCAACACCACATGAAATGGTTGATTCAAACGCAAACGCTCCAAACTTTTCACTTGGGTTTGCGCATCCAAAACGCAATTTTTTTCCAGCTCGCATGTGATTTGTGGCGCATCCAAAGCTTGAACAGTCTTGGTATCGGTAAACGCCACCACCGCAATGATTTTTGCCATAATCGCTGCCACAATAACAATGGCAATCAATAACAATACATGTTTTTTCATGCCGTATCCTCTGCCATTGTCACAGCCACATGCACACCCAAGTCTTGCAGTATCGATGCCTGATTCATTAAATGTTCATCAAGCAAAACCACCATAGGCATGTCTACAGGACGCTTGCGCAATTGAACACACAACGTCTCAATATCTGACAAAGCAACAGGACGCCACCACCAACCATCCCCCGCACATTCTTGCGCAGACACAGACCAAGGCAGCAAATGTAAAGTTTCTGTTTGGACAGTAGGCAAGTGCATATTTGTGTGTAAAACCACATCAGCGGCCACATCAAACGCCATCCACACCTCACCCACACCATTTTGACCACGCCAACCGCTTTCAGGACGCCCTTTTAACAACCAAGGCAAACTCAAAGCACGCAAAATCGGGCCATTGGCAGGCAACATCGGCTCCACATCAAAACGTCCTGCTTGTTGCCATGAATATTGTTGCTGCTCACGACATTGAATCTCGCCTTGCCATTGCTGCGGCAATACACGGAAAAAACGCAAATACACATGCGCATGTTCATAGCGATACGTTTTGGTCAACCACGGTGTCGCAGCAGCAATTTGAATGCCGAGCTCTTCGTGCAATTCACGCTGTAAAGCCGCCAATTCGGTTTCACCTGCTTCCACTTTACCGCCTGCAAATTCCCAAAATCCAGCATATGCCTTACCTTCAGGACGCGAGCTTAATAAAAATTCGCCACGCTCATTCAAAATCACCGCCGCAACCACATGGGTCAACTTCACACTCATTTTTCTGCCACCACAAATGCCAAACAATAATGTGCTTCATCGGTAAAACTCACATGCACATTCTTGACACCTCGTTCGTCCAACCAAATTTGCAAAGATTCATCAAACCACAATTCAGGCTTGCCCAATGCATCATGTACCACGCCAATATTAGCCAAACTCACAGGCGAGCGCAGACCCGTATTCAAAGCTTTGCTCACTGCTTCTTTGGCAGCAAAACGCTTGGCCAAAAATGCCACAGGCTGCGGATGGCTTTGCCATTCCAAATATTCCAAGCGCGATAAAATTTTCAAAGCAAACGCATCTTTGTATTGTTCATACAAACGCTCGATGCGTTTTACATCCACCATATCCGTACCAATACCATAAATCATTACAACCATTACCCTTCTTGAATCGCTGCCAAAGTACGTGCGCGGTGCATCACTTCTTTCATTTGTCGAATGGCTTCAGGCAAGCCCAAAAATACCGATTGTGCAATCAAAGCATGACCAATATTCAATTCACGAATGTGTGACAATTGCGCAATCGGTGTAACATTGTGAATGTTCAAGCCATGTCCTGCATTGACCACCAAACCCAATTCCGCCGCCAATTCCGCCCCTGCAGCAATGCGTGCCAATTCATAAGCTTGTTTTTCATGATTGTCAGCATCGGCATAAGCGCCCGTATGCAATTCAATCACAGGCGCGCCAACTTCATGCGCGGCAATGATTTGATCGGCATCAGCATCAATGAACAAAGACACACGAATACCTGCTTCTTTGAGTTTTTTCACATATTTAGCGACTTTTTTACGCTGCCCAACCACATCCAGACCGCCTTCTGTGGTCACCTCTTCCCGCTTTTCAGGCACCAAACACACATCTTCAGGTTGAATAACCAAAGCATGCGCCAACATCTCTTCGGTCAATGCCATTTCCAAATTCATGCGGGTTTTCAACACTTGCTTAATCAACGCCACATCCGCATCTTTGATATGACGACGGTCTTCACGCAAATGCAAAGTAATCAAATCCGCACCATGCGTTTCCGCCAACAAAGCCGCTTCCAACGGGCTAGGATAAGTGGTTCCACGCGCATTGCGCAAAGTCGCTACGTGGTCGATATTGACACCTAATAACATACTGACTCCTACAAATGAAGGTTGAGGTCTTGTTTCCATTGTTGTAATTGCTGCAAAACATCACGGCTGTGCAAGCCTTGCGGCAATCGAAATTGAATGAGGCTGCGATTCAAACGCAAAGCCTCTTTGTGGGCGACATCGCTCCAAGGTGTTTGTCCTTGCAATGCCAATAAAGTCGCGCCCGTTACCACAACTGCATCACGCATGTGATTGATACGAGCATCCGAACCGATTTTAAATGGTGCATTTTCAGGACGCATCCAATATTGGCTGTGTGCATCCAATGCTTGCTCATGCTCATCTTGGCGCAAATCAGGTGCCACGCCCAAGCTTTGCAATAAGCACCATTCAAATTGACGCAAGGCTTGGGCAGTCTGTTGATTGAAACTCAAAGCCTGCATCACCTCACACAGACCTTGATACAAATGCGGCATCGCATCTTCGCGCGCAGTCAATTTGAGCAACAATTCATTCACATACCAAGCACTCATCAAAGCCTGTCCTGTAGGCTGTGCCCAACCACCTAACCATTGTGCGGTATGCAAAGTGTAATGTTCATTTTGACCAAACCAAGCGGCCTGTAAAGGTACAAACGGCATCAACACACCACGCAAATCACTTTGTCGTTTGCGAGCACTCCGAGCAATCAAGGACAAACGCCCATAATCTCGGCTAAACACTTCCAAAGCCAAGCTGGATTCGCGCCACGGGCTGCTAGACAAAACAAACATCGGCTGCCCATCCACGCGGATTTTGGCGGTAGATTGTCGACTCAAAATCAGACACTTCAAATAGATATTGTGAAGGCAATTATAGCAAAGACTCCGTGTCCTCGCTTCATTGTATTTCCCGCAATAAGAGATGCATTTAAACCATCAAAAGTATGACAAAGCGTCCTGTAAATATTTACAGGACGCTTGATGGCATTCATTATAAAAGGATTAATGCTATGGCTTTAGCATTTGCTTAAAGCCACATCGGTTAATTTATCCCAATTGTCCACACCCAAAGGCGTTGCCGCCAAAATCGGGATTTCAAACAATTGCGACACCAAATTTTCTTCTTTGACATGGCTTAAATCACGATACGCTGCAATGGCATCCATCACCATATTCGCATCTTGATCTTTCACCAAAATCGGCACATTGTTTTTCTGCTCTGTTTGGTTCAATTTAATGAAAATTTTAAACTCTTTGCGCCGTGTGCCATTGTGTACCGACAATTCCAATACCGACAAAGCACCCAAATAACGTGTTCCCAAATCAGGCAATTGAAAGCGCAACATCAAACTGCCAATTTCCGCCTTAATCACCCGCTGGTTTTCAAATACCACCACCTCAAAACCATGTTGATTCAAAGCCTGCATTAACACCCTTTTTTGATGTTCTAAATAAGTTTCCAATACCGATTGAACCGCCCTGCTGCGCACTTGACGGGCTTCTTGCAATTGAGTGTCTAATTTGCTTTTCTCGGAAAGCCTTTTGATATTTTCCAACATGTTTCACCTCTTTCTCATCGTGACGGCACGTCATACACCTATTTCATTGCAAGTAAGCCTTACAACGGTTGGTGAGTTTTTACTTAATCCAGCTATTTTTAGAACAACTTATTTGTAACGTTTAACCAAAAACAAACATCCCATTCTAAAACCCAAGAAAAAACCTGTGAAAGCCAAGCACCCTAAAACACATTAAAAAAATCCATACGAAAATACAGTTTTATACATCCATCAAGACATTTTCATACGGCACCTTATCAGCATTCTGCACCTTTCCTACAGCACACTTATTGCTACTTATACCTATGATTTGACTAGAATTTCAACAAATAAGCAACTTATTTGATTAAAGTCAATCTCTTAAAAAGACAAGATAAAATTCACATTGCATTTAAAAATATCCATATCAATTACAAAACCCAAAGGATTAACCATGTTGAATCATTTCCACAAAGCTTGTTATATCTGCCAAGAGCAAAACAAGCCCACGCTCACAGAAGCAGTCATACCCATGGCTTTAGGCGGCACTCACAGTGCCAATAAACTCAGGCATGTGGCATTGTGTGACGATTGTCATCATCTTTTAAGCAAACAAATAGACGAACCCTTTTTACATTCTTATTTATTACAAACGGAAATGCTCAAAATATTCAATCAAACAACGCCCACACCTGAAATACTAGATTTCAAGCAATATCCCAGTTTAGAAAATCACATTCCAAACGATGAATGCATCGAATACCACGCCTACTCACACCATCTTTTATTCTGGCAAAAACGCCATCGTCATGTAGAGTCAGAATCCCATACAGCATCGCCAAAGTCCGCCCAATCTTCGACCATGTATTTGTTTTTTAATCCTCAAACCATTCAACAAGTGAGCATAGAAGACATTGTTTTAGCCGCAAAATCGGTGCGCAAACAATTTGAGCACATTCAAAAAATGACATTGTTGATTCATGTGAGCCCGCCCAAAAACACAGACACTGCATCCAAATCATGGCGTATATTACAACAGCAACTGAATAAGCAATTAAAGCCTTATCAAGCCAAATGCATATGGCAATCCAATTGCCAACATCCATTCCAAGCCTTATTACCATTACAAAACCAAGTTTCATTAAGCTTTGAAAACAAACCCACCATCCAAGAAGCCACCCGTTTTTTATCGCGTTTGTCATTGGGTTTATTCACCGCTTACTTGGGAGAAGATTTTTTACAACATCCTATTGCCACCAAACTCTTACACAATATAAAAAATCCCAATTTGCCAGAAGCCGTTTTAAAACAATACCAATTACATACAGATAGCCATACAGAAGTTTCGGCCTTATTGACCTCGCCTTTAAGCATCAACATCGGCATCACCCATGTACTGGGCAAAGTCATTTGTTTTATTTCCATCAATCATGTGTTGATGTTGTTGGATGTGTGTTTGCTGTCCGATTTGCCCATCAATGCACAAAAAAAACTACATTTAGCCCCATTTGAAGACTCAGACCAAGGCTTAATTTTAAGCTTCACAGCCTTGGATTCACACTATCGAGAAAATGAATTTGCAGCATTCTTCACCGAAAAATCCACCCGCATGAGCGATTGTAAATTCCATTACGAGGTACAAGCATGTTTACACTCATGACAAAAAAGCGTCCTGTAAGTTACAGGACGCTTTTGAATATGCTATGAAAATGAATTACTTGTCCAAGCCTGCCAACAATACATATTTCACTTCAACATAATCTTCAATGCCGTATTTCGAACCTTCACGACCCAAGCCAGATTGTTTCACGCCACCAAATGGTGCGGCTTCGTTAGACAAAATGCCCGTATTCAACGCCACCATGCCGTATTCCAAACCTTCAGACACGCGCACAATGCGGCCAATATCGCGAGTATAGAAGTAAGACGCCAAACCAAACTCGGTATCGTTCGCCCACTCTAATACTTCTGCTTCAGTTTCAAACTTAAACACAGGTGCCAATGGACCAAACGTCTCGTCTTTGGCAAATTGCATTTCTTGAGTCGCACCCGTCACAATGGTCGGTTCAAAGAACAAACCGCCCAATGCGTGTGGCTGACCACCGATTTCGACTTTCGCGCCTTTGCTCGTGGCATCAGCAATATGCTCTTCCACTTTTTTCACTGCATTGGCATCAATCACAGGACCAAAATTCACACCCGCTTCCAAACCGCTACCAATAGACAATTTTTCTACGGCTGCTTTGAATTTCGCGACAAATTGGTCATATACGCCGCTTTGAACGTAAATACGGTTCGCGCACACGCAAGTTTGACCTGCATTGCGGAATTTGCAAATCATCGCGCCTTCCACTGCCGCATCCAAATCAGCATCATTGAACACGATAAATGGTGCATTGCCGCCCAATTCCATCGATACTTTTTTCACCGTAGATGCACATTGTTCAATCAGTTTGCGACCGACCTCAGTGGAACCTGTGAAGCTGAATTTTTTCACACGGTCGTCTTTGGTCAACACTTGGCCAATTTGGCTAGAACTGCCTGTTAACACGTTGAACACACCTTTAGGAATGCCTGCACGGTCTGCCAATTCAGCAATGGCCAAAGCCGAAAACGGTGTTTGCGATGCAGGACGCACCACAAATGTACAACCTGCTGCCAAAGCTGGCGCAGCTTTGCGTGTAATCATCGCATTCGGGAAATTCCAAGGCGTAATGGCGGCACACACGCCAATGGGCTGTTTGGTAACCAAAATGCGTTTGTCCAAGCCCAATGATGGGATAATGTCACCATAAATACGCTTGCCTTCTTCGGCATACCATTCAATGTAAGAGGCGCCATAAGCGATTTCGCCTTTGGCTTCTGACAAAGGTTTGCCTTGTTCGATGGTCAAGATTTTACCCAAATCTTCTTGGTGTTCCATCATCAAATCAAACCATTTGCGCAAGATTTGGCTGCGTTCTTTGGCTGATTTGTTTTTCCACGCATTCAATGCCGCAGATGCCGCAGTAACGGCACGATCCGCTTCTGCTTGACCCATTTGCGGCACAGTACCAATGACTTCACCATTAGCAGGATTGGTCACTTCAACGGTTTCGCCACTGTCGGCATCCAACCATTCACCATTAATATAAGATTGGTTTTTGAATAAAGCGCTGTCTTTCAATTGCAATGCAATGTCTGCTGCTTGAGTCATACTGAATCATCCTTCGTATATTTTGATATCAATAAGGCGCCCTGTAAGTTACAGGACGCCTTTTGGCGCAATGGGAATTAAGCAGTCGCTGCTTGAGTCGCTGCATATTTCAAAGCAGCTTCCAATGTGTCTAATGCTTCTGCAAACACTTCGTCTTCAATCGTTACTGGGAATAAGAAGCGCATTACGTTGTAATACATACCGCAAGTGAGCAAAATCAAACCGTTTTCCAAAGCGTGTGTTTGCGCACGTTTGGTGAATTCTGGATCGTGTTCGTTGGTATCTGGCTTCATGAATTCAACCGCAATCATACCGCCCAAACCACGTACCACGCGAATTTGTGGTACTGCTTCTTGCAAGCTTTCCAATCGTGCACGCAATTGGTCGCCCAATTGTTGTGAGCGTTCGCACAATTTTTCTTCTTCAATGACATCCAACACCGCCAAAACAGCCGCCAAACCCAATGGGCTGCCTGCGTAAGTGCCACCCAAGCCGCCTGCAGCAGGTGCATCGATGATTTCAGCCTTGCCTACCACGCCAGAAATCGGGAAACCACCTGCCAAAGATTTGGCCATGGTAATCAAATCAGGCTTCACACCCGTTTGCTCGGTTGCAAACAAAGTACCCGTACGTGCAAAGCCTGTTTGTACTTCGTCAAAAATCAACACAATGCCGTGTTCATCACACAAATCGCGCAAGCCTTGCAAGAAATCAAATGGCGTGACGTTGAAACCGCCTTCACCTTGAATCGGCTCGATGATGATGGCAGCCACTTGTTTTGGGTCAATCGTGGTTTTGAATTGCAATTTCAAGCTGGCCAAAGCGTCTTCTGAACTCACGCCGTACAATGGATTTGGGTATTGTGCGTGCACGATGTCTGCTGGGAATGGACCAAAGCCCAATTTGTACGGAGCCACTTTGCCCGTCATGCCCAAAGTCAAATTGGTACGACCGTGGTAACCACTTTGGAAAGAAATCACGCCTGGGCGGCCTGTATAAGAACGCGCTACTTTCACTGCGTTTTCTACTGCTTCTGCACCAGTCGTTAAGAAGAATGTTTTGGCTGTGCCGTTAACAGGCGCTTTGGCATTGATGCGCTCTGCTGCCAAAGTATAACTTTCGTAAGGCACAACTTGATAACAAGTGTGACTGAATTTGTTCAATTGCTCTGCCACGGCTGCTTGCACTTTAGGATGCAAATGACCAGTATTCAACACACCAATACCACCTGCAAAGTCAATATAACGATTGCCATCGGTATCCCACAACTCTGCATTTTTGGCTTTTTCGATGTAGAAATCGCACATGATGCCCACGCCACGAGCGGTGGCTGCTTGACGACGTTGGGTAATTTCAGTCTTGTTCATTGCATATCCTAACTATGATAAGTTGTGTGTCTGACAACAACGCTTTCAAAACACCTAAAGGCGACCTGTAAAGCGCGGTTTGAGGTTTGATCTTGCATCCTATTTTCTATAAAAGCCTCTCATAACCACATCAAGAAATCAAGATACAATGCAAAATAAATTTCACCAGTCAAATTACTGTTTCGACAAGTGAAACAATAATGAATATATAAATAATTAATTTCATCATAATCAGAATGCCAACTGACTTACCAAATCACTTATTTTTCTTCAATAATTCAAATCTATAAACATTTATACTCAGTTTGAATACTGCACTTTAGCCACATCCTCACTCAATATATTATTCAAAATTCATAACAAACGTTTCAAGACAGCCCTATTCATTGCAATGGCAACAGAAATTTTAAAATGCACTGGATTCCAACTGATTTGAGTGTCTTTTTCCTGCCAATTTTTTATCACACACGCATAAAAAAACCCTCTCGAATTCTCAAGAGGGCAAACGGGAATCAAACTTTACAATTACAAAACTTCAATCAAACCTGCCGCACCCATGCCTGTGCCGATACACATCGTCACCATGCCATAACCTGTTTCACCACGACCTCGCATACCGTGAATCACAGTCGCTGCACGAATGGCACCAGTGGCGCCCAACGGATGACCCAAAGCAATCGCGCCGCCATTTGGATTGACAATTTGCGTGTCCAATTCCAAATCGCGAATCACTGCCAACGCTTGCGCAGCAAACGCTTCGTTCAACTCCATCCATTTGATGTCAGCCAAAGAGCGGCCTGAAGACTTCAATACCGCAGGAATCGCTTCTTTAGGGCCAATGCCCATGATTTCAGCCGGCACACCACGCACCGCAAAACCATCATAACGCGCCAATGGCGTGAAACCGTAACGCTTCATAGCTTCTTCCGAACACACTAACAACGCACCTGCGCCGTCGGACATTTGTGAAGAGTTGCCCGCAGTCACAGAGCCTTTGGCCGCAAATACAGGACGCAATTTCGCCAAACCTTCCAAAGAAGTGCCTGCACGTGGACCTTCATCGGTGTCTAACAATTTGCGCACAATTTGCGCTTCACGCGTTTGCAAATTGGCAGAACGGTAAATCGCTTCAATCGGACTGATTTCAGCTTTGAATTTACCTTGTGCAATCGCTTCTAAAGCACGGCGATGGCTTTCCACAGCAAAAGCATCTTGGTCTTCGCGCGAAATATTCCATTGATTTGCAACATTTTCAGCGGTCAAACCCATGCCATAAGCAATCGCAATGTTTTCATCTTTTTCAAAAATAGCAGGGTTCAAAGCGACTTTGTTGCCCATCATCGGAATCATCGACATGGATTCCACGCCTGCGGCGATGGTGATGTCAGCTTCACCTGTGCGAATGCGGTCAGCCGCCATTTGCAAGGCATTCACGCCTGATGAACAATAGCGGTTAATGGTGATACCGCCAACGGTGTTAGGCAAACCAGCGAGCAACACGCCAATACGTGCCATGTTCAAGCCTTGTTCCGCTTCAGGGAAAGCACAGCCTGCCACCACATCGTTGATGTCGCGCAAATCAAATTCAGGCACTTGTGCAATCACACTTTTGATCACGTGCGCCAACATGTCGTCAGGACGGGTCGTGCGCAACATACCGCGTGGGGCTTTGCCAACTGGTGTACGGGTTGCCGCAACAATATAAGCATCTCTCAATTGAGTCATTTAACTATCTCCAAATTCGTTTTTTAAGCGTCCTGTAAACCTTTACAGGACGCTTAAAGGCATCAGTTGCGCAATGGTTTACCAGTAGACATCATGTTCTCGATGCGCTCCAAGGTTTTCTCTTGTTGCAACAAAGACACGAACACTTTGCGTTCTAAATCCAAAATCCATTGTTCATCGACAATCGTACCTGCGTCCACATCGCCACCGGTCATCACGTCGGCAATTTGGCTGCCCAAATACATGTCGTATTCGCTGATGAAGCCGCCCTCTTTCATGTTCACCAATTGGCCTTTAATCGAAGCGGCACCGGTGCGACCTGCCACAGCAAATTTTTGCTGAATTTCAGGACGCCAGCCAGAAGCGGCCAATGCGCGCGCTTCGTTCAAAGCGACAAACAACAATTCATACGCATTGAATACCACGACCGCATCTTCATTCAAATAGCCCAATTCTTTGGCTTCCAAAGCACTTGTTGCCACTTTCGCCATCGCCAAATTCATGTAACGGTCTTTTAAGGCCGCTAACAAATCGCCTTGGCTCGCACGCGCCGCTTTCAATGCAAAATCTTTGCTGCCGCCGCCTGCTGGAATCAAGCCCACGCCCACTTCCACCAAACCGATGTAAGACTCCAATGCCGCCACGACTTTGTTTGAATGCAATACAAACTCACAACCGCCACCAAAAGCAAAACCTTGCACCGCAGAAACGGTTGGAATGTGGCTGTAACGCAAGCGCATCGAGGTGTCTTGGAACAATTTGACCATATCTTCGATGGCTTGCAAATCACCTGTGGCAAACGCTGGCATCATCGATTTCAAATCTGCACCGACTGAGAACGGTGCTTCAGGTGCCCAAATCACCAAAGACGAGAAACGCTCTTCGGCAACATCAATGGCTTGATTGATGCCTTCCAACACTTCGCGGCTAATCGCACGATTTTTGTTGGTATTTTCAATCACCAATACTTCACCGTCCAAAGTGAACGCGTGAATCGCATCGGTTTTGAACACGGTTTCGCCCAATGCTTTTGGAGATTCTCCAAACAATTTCGCTGGCAAATATTGGCGTTTGTAAACGTCCAATTGGCTGCGGCCTTCGGCTTCCAAGCTAGAGAAATTCAAGCTGCCAGCATCTGAATGTACGCCTTCACGACCGTCTAATACCCATTCAGGCAACGGCTCGCTGCTCAACGTTTTACCAGCGGCAATGTCTTCTGCTACCCATTTAGCCACTTGCGTCCAGCCAGCGGCTTGCCAAATTTCAAATGGACCCATGTCCCAACCGAAGCCCCAACGAATCGCAAAATCGATGTCACGGGCATTGTGAGCGATGTCTTTGGCATGAACGGCGATGTAATGGAACACATCACGCATGCACGCCCACAAAAATTGTGCTTGTGGGTGTTCAGATGCACGAAGTGCCGCCAATTTTTCGCCCCAAGTTGCCGCTTTCAAAAGTTCAGTGACTTCTTTGTCGGCTTTTTCATTCGAAGCCACGTATTCGCCGCTGTTAGCATCCAATACAAAAATGCGCTTGCCTTCTTTTTTGAAAATACCTGCTTTGGTTTTCGCACCCAAAGCACCTTTTTCAATCAAGCCTGTCAACCAAGTTGGCAAACCAAAATGCGCGTGCCAAGGATCAGCCTGTAAATGGTCTTGCATGGTTTTAGCAACGTGTGCAAACGTGTCCAAACCCACCACGTCAGCGGTACGGAATGTAGCAGATTTTGGGCGACCCAAACGCGCGCCCGTCAAATCGTCGACCACATCAAAACGCAAACCATATTGCGCAGCATTGGCCATCGTCGCGAGCATCGAGAACACGCCAATACGGTTGGCAACGAAGTTAGGCGTATCTTTAGCGCGAACCACGCCTTTGCCTAAGGTCGACACCAAGAAACGCTCTAAATTGTCCAATACCGCAGCATCGGTTTCTTGGCATGCAATCAATTCTACCAAATGCATATAGCGTGGCGGATTGAAGAAATGCACACCGCAAAAACGGTCTTTCAATTCTTTAGAAAACACGCCTGCCAATGTTTCAATCGACAAGCCTGAAGTATTGGTCGCAAAAATGGTTTTTTCACCCAAATACGGTGCCACTTTGCTGTACAAATTTTCTTTGATGTCTAAGCGCTCAGCCACTGCTTCAATCACCAAATCACACTCAGACAACAACGCCAAATCATCGTCATAATTGGCGGCTTGAATGTATTCAATCGCAGTTTTGCTGGCCAAAGGCGCTGGTTTTTGTTTTTTCAACGCAGCCAAAGCTTTTTCAACGATGGCATTTTTTGGACCTTCTTTGGCTGGTAAATCAAATAACACGGTTGGTACTTTGGCATTAGCCAAATGAGCGGCAATTTGCGCACCCATGACACCTGCGCCCAACACGGCTACTTTGCGTACCACGAGCTTGTTTGATGACATAAGAAAACCTCTTTTTTACGAACAGGGTTATGAATCAGGTGCAGATGGGCAAGCCCATCCGCACTTTGCTTGATTAATTAAAAACGGTAAGTGTATTGAACACCTAAGATTTGACCATTGCTTTTGAATTTGGCCGTACCATCGGTTTTACTGCTCACGTTGGCTTGTGCATACGCATTACGATCGCCTGTACCATAACCATTCACGATTGCATCGGAATTTTTGATATGAATATAGCTGTATGCAAAGTTCACAGTGTTTTGCTTGTTGATGTCGTATTTCGCACCCAAAGAGAACCAAATACGATCATTGTCTGGCAAAGTACTCATGCGGAAACTTGAATCGCGTACAGGTGATTGGTCGTAAGCCATACCAAAACGCAATTGCAATGGCTCACTGTATTGATAAGATGCACCCACACCAACTTTCCACGTGTCTTTCCAGTTTGGATACAAGCGGGTTTTACTAGATTGTGAACCTGCAGTTGCAGCGTCTTCATCGCCCGTTTGTGCAGTGGTCACTGTTTTCAAATTGCCGAACTGTAAGATGGCTTGATTGAAACGAGAGTGACGCGTCCATGTTGCATCGGCAAACACATTCCATTTTGGATTGGCTTTCCACATACCATGTAAAGACAATGACTCAGGAGTGACAATTTTCACACTGGCATCTTCTTTGGCTTTGTAACCACGGTCGCGAATTTGCTGTGACAAAGTACTACCTAAGTTGGGATTTTGAAAAGACTGACCAACCAAAATCCATTCAGCATCGCCTTTCAAATCGTGTTCAACTTTAGAACGGTAGTTCACACCCACACGAACTGACTCGTTGATGTCCCACATCCATGCCAAGTTATAACCAAAACCCCAATCATCACCTTTGACTTTGGCATAACCATCAGCATCACCATTACCACTGGCACTCATATTGGCCAATTGACCATCTACAGCTTGTTTTTGTGCCGTTACCGTTTGTTGCTGTTTCGTAACGCCTGCAAGCTGCGTTTGCAAAGCGGTGCGCTCTGCCACAGCTTTATCGCGTGCTTGTTGAGTGCCTTCTAATTGCGCTTGTAATTGAGCACTGTTTGGATTGGCTTGCAAAGCCGCTTGTAATTGAGTAATGCCAGCTTCCGCTTGAGCAATACCAGTATCATATTGAGCAATACCGCCATTCAATTGTGCGATACCCGCATTCAATTGCATTAAACCAGCTGCCGCCTGTGTCGAACTCTCAGCCAATCCTGCTCGCAATGCAGGTCCAAAGTTGGCATATTGACGCAATTCAGCAGTGGTATGCTGCGCCACCAAGCCAATACCAAACGAGTGATTGTCATTCAATTTGAATGCCACAGTTGGTTGAATCGCTATGGTTTGTAAGCCCAACTCATTCAAGTTATAACGCAAAACCGAATTATGTTCGTATTCAGTACCTGAGCCGAACGGCACGAAACCACCAATACCCACACTCACACGATCATTGACTTGATGAGAAGCATAAAAATGAGGGGCAAACGTCGGGCCTGGGTCAATTTTATCTGAATTAAAACCACTGATACGCTCACCTTTTCCCACAGTACCATCAGTTGGTGAACCATCTGGATTGGTAGGGTAATAACCTTTGGCATCATCAACTTTAATACTAGGAAAAACGACATTCAAATTGATGGTCGCTTGTGTGCCTGGCAATTTAGTCAAACCCGCAGGGTTATAAAAGATAGTCGATGGATCTGCCGCTTCTGCAGCTGATGAGTTAGCAGTGGATTGTGCACTGACAGACTGCGTACCAAAATGATAACCAGAAGCATGTGCTTGTGCAGTCAATCCCGCCAAAATCAAAACACTGGAAATTTTTACGGTAGTGAGGAAGTGTTGTTTCATACTCTATTTTCTCCGAGGCAAATGCCTGTAACAACATAAAGGGTCGTCATTGTATATTTTTTAACCCATTTGTTTAGATAAATCATACTGACTCACTTAGCATAATTAGTAAGCCAGTATGGGTTTAACGACTTAGAAAACGTGACGCTCTAACAATTTATCATCATGTTGCTCAAGTTGCATATCAAAATCATCCACCATCACCACTTGGCGTTTTAACTGGCGCGAGCGCACAATCAAATCGTATTCTTGCTGGGTAATGAAAGCGCTATCCAATGCTTCTTGCAAACGCAACGCTGGAGATGCCGCAGACAATTGATTGTCACGTTCCAATTTGCGCACTTTCTTTTCAGCCGCTTCTGCTGCCAAAACCGCAGCATGTGCTGGCGCTAAAACACCAATTGGATCTTGTTCGTCTTGGGGTTTGAACATAAAACGAGTCAAGCGATTCAAAGCCTCATCGCCTTTCATCATTTCATTGGCCACTTTGCTGCCCAATTTGTCACTAGGAGCATCAATATTGTGCCCCGCTGGCATGGTCAATACACGCAAAATCCAAGCAATCGGACGGTTAGGCAAGTTTTTCAACACACCATCCATCGCCACTTGTGCATCATACAAAGCTTGTTGTGCTGCATATTGCATCACAGCTTCATCAGACTTAGGTGAGCCATCACGCTCGAATCGTTTCAGGACGGCTGAACAGATGTACAAATTAGAAGCAACATCACCCAAACGAGCAGACAATTTTTCTCGGAATTTCAACGAGCCACCCAAGCTGAACATGCACATATCAGTGAGCAAAGCAAAGTTAGCTGCCAAGCGATTCATTTGCTTGTAGTAAGGTGCGACCACACCTTTACGAGGTGAACTGCTCAAGCAACCATTGGTCAAACTCAACCAAAAACTGCGTACAATATTGGTCATGACAAAATGCACATGTTTGGTGAATGCTTGATTGAAGGCAGACGCATCATTGTTGGTTGCCGCCATCATTTCACGCAATACATAAGGATGGCTGCGAATTGCACCTTGACCGAAAATCATCAAGCTACGGGTCAAAATGTTGGCACCTTCTACGGTAATGGCAATTGGAATCGCTTGGTAAGCCGCTACCAGATAGTTGCGTGGACCTTGCACCACAGTACGACCACCATGAATGTCCATTGCGTCATTCAAAACTTTGCGCAAACGCTCAGTATTGTGGTATTTCAACATCGCTGAAATCACGCTAGGTTTTTCACCAATATCCAAACCTGTCAAAGCCAAGTCTTGTGAGGCTTCCATTTGATAAGTATTGCTGATAATGCGCGCCAAAGCTTCGTCTACACCTTCAAATTTACCAATTGGCAAACCGAATTGGTCACGAATACGAGAATACAAGCTGGTGGTATAAGATGTGGCCAAACCGCCTGCAACTGAATTCGCTGGCAAAGAAATGCAACGACCCACAGACAAACATTCAACCAGCATCTGCCAACCACGACCAGCATACGCCACGCCACCGATAATCCAATCCAACGGAATGAACACATCAGCACCCCAAGTAGGACCATTCATGAATGCACTGCCTGATGGCCAATGACGGCGACCAATATTCACGCCCTCATACTCAGCGGGAACCAATGCACAAGTGATACCAATGTCTTTTTTCTCACCCAACAAACCATCAGGATCGTACATTTTGAATGCCAAACCCAAAACTGTTGCCACAGGTGCCAAAGTAATCCAACGTTTTTCCCAAGACACGCGCACACCCAAAACATCTTCATGGCGCTCACCTGTGCGAGGGTCTATGTAAGAACCTCGAGTCACCACACCAAAGTCAGGAATACCACCAGCGTCCGAACCTGCAGACGGACTGGTCAAAGCAAAACATGGAATGTCTACGCCTTTGGCCAAACGTGGCAAATAATAATCTTTTTGCGCGTCAGTACCATAATGTTGCAACAATTCACCAGGACCCAAAGAGTTCGGCACCATCACAGTTACCGCAGCACTGCCACAACGGGTCGCAATTTTAGTCACAACTTTGGCATGGGCGTAATTGGAAAACTCCAAACCACCGTATTGTTTTTTAACAATCATGCCCAAGAAACCTTGCTCTTTGATGAAATCCCAAGCTTCTTGCGGCAAATCCTTCAACTCATGATTAATTTGCCAATCATTGAGCATATTGCACAACACTTCTACTGGGCCATCAATAAATGCTTGCTCTTCAGCAGTCAATTGTGGATTTGGATAATTCAGCAATTTTTGATAATCAGGTTTGCCTGAAAACAATTCGCCATCCCACCAAACCGTACCTGCATTGATAGCTTCTTGCTCGGTTTCTGACATTGGTGGTGTCACTTTTTTGAACATGCTAAATACTTTTGGCATGTATATATTCTGTACCACCGGCAAACAGAACACCAAACCAACCACCAATGGCAACAATGCCAACCAATAACAGCCGCCAATGAGGGCACCTACAAACGCAGCCAAAGCAATCATCCAACCTTTAGCACGCATGTAAGCTACAATCCCACCCAACAGCAGCATCAAGCCTAAACTTAACATGACGATTCTCTCCTAAAAATGAAACCGCACCTCAAGGTGCCGTTAAACCTGCCACCACAAACGGCACCACGAAGCGTGCTACCTGCTCTGGATTTTTAGCATTGACCCACTCACGACGAGCCAAAGCCTTCAATACATCATTACCTGCAAAACTGTTAAACAAAGTACTCAATGCAATGTGCATGCGCCAACGGACAGTTTCTTTATCTAAATGAGGCAATGCTTGTTCAAACCAATGCAATATTTTTTCAATTACATCTACATATTCTTGTGCCAATTGCTCACGGAATGTTTTGTATTCATCTAGCATTAAACGTGAGACCAAACGCGTCACTAAAACCGCCCCACGCTCGTATTCACGCGCATAAAACAAACACACATCCACAAAAGCCTGTACCAAATCTTCCGCTTTTACCAATTGCTTTTGTTCAATTTTTTGCTGCATATTGTCCAGCACCATAGCCACAAATGGCGCAATACGGCGCTTTAAGACTGCTAAAAACAAACTGTCTTTACTGCCAAAATGGTAGTGCACCGCGGCCACATTGACTTCGGCTTCTCGTGTCAATTGGCGCATTGAAGTAGCAAAATAACCATGCACCGCAAAATGTTCTTCTGCCGTGATCAGGATTTTCTCTATGGTAAGGCTGTCTATTTGGCTCATGGCATTCAAAACAATTAAAACAAGTGTTTGAAACATACGTTTTAAACACCTTACTGTCAACACCTTAGCCATAAAAAAATGATGCAAACTATCCAAAACCGTCACAGATGATTACACTATTGAAATTATTAAATTAGGAATAAAACAGTGCTCGGAAGATTGACAGCATTGCCCATAATCGTGGTTTTATTGGATATTTGGTTTGGCTTGGGATTGAACATTTTCCAAAGCTTGAACAGTACCCATACTACGGCCCCCAATGTTCTCACCGCAGTCCCTGACGTGGCTTTCAACTGGCTACAAGTCATGGTGAACGCTGGTATGGTTGTCATCATCACTTTTTCATTGGTCATATTGTTACAACTGAATAAAGCCATGAGCCAAAATCAGGCTTATGCCTTAGGACCATTTCGCCTCTTAGGTTTGTTTTTGACCTTAGCATTCAGCTTGCCGGCGTTGTATGGCTTTAGCATGACTGTCTGGCAGTTGCTACAAGGGCATTGGGTCATTTCTTTAGACAATTTGCGTTATTTGATAACCGCTTTGAGCATGATTGCTTGTGCCATAATCTGTTTGTGGCGAGTATTTTTTTGGTGGCGTTTTTACAAACAAAGTCGAAAAATGGCGACCTGATATTTTTCAAAACAAGCTTGAAAATCAAGCTTGTTTTTTTATTTATATAAAATCAAATAAAAAACTAATGGCATATTTGATTTACATTAAAACCAATCAACCTATATCAAGCTAATCTTTTCTATCTTATTGATTTTAAAATCAACCACTGTAATACTCACATCAAAGGATTTGAAAATGAAAGCAGCCCGTTTTTATGACCGTGGTGACATCCGCATCGAGGACATTCCTGAACCTGTTGTCGCCCCAGGCACCGTGGGAGTAAAAGTGGCTTGGTGCGGCATTTGTGGTACCGATTTACATGAATTTATGGAAGGTCCTATTTTCATTCCACCTTGCGGTCATCCACATCCCATTTCAGGCGAATCTGCACCCATTACCATGGGTCATGAATTCTCAGGTGTGGTATATGCAGTGGGCGAAGGCGTGGACGACATTGAAATCGGTCAACACGTGGTGGTAGAACCCTATATTATTGCCGATGACGTGCCAACAAGTGTGGGCGACCATTACCATTTGTCTAAAGATATGAATTTTATTGGTTTGGGTGGTCATGGTGGCGGTTTGTCTGAAAAAATCGCTGTCAAACGCCGTTGGGTACATCCCATCGCCAATCACATTCCATTAGATCAGGCCGCTTTGATTGAGCCTTTGTCTGTTGGTCACCATGCATTTGTGCGCAGTGGTGCTCAAGCTGGTGACGTGGCATTGATTGGTGGCGCAGGTCCCATCGGTTTGTTATTGGGTGCGATTTTGAAAGCCAAAGGCTTGACAATCATCATGACGGAGCTGAGCGCTAAGCGCAAAGAAAAGGCGTTAAGCTCAGGCGTTGCCGATTATGTTTTAGACCCATCTGAAGTCGATGTGGTCGATGCCGTGAAAAAATTGACCCAAGATAAAGGCGCAGATGTCGCATTTGAATGCAGCAGCGTGAATAAAGTCTTGGACCAATTGGTCGATGCCATCAAACCCACAGGCGTGATTGTGATTGTATCAATTTGGAGCCATCCTGCCAGCGTCAACGTCCACAGCGTGGTAATGAAAGAATTGGATGTGCGCGGCACCATCGCGTATTGCAACGACCATCAAGAAACCATCAAATTGGTAGAGGCTGGCAAAATCGATTTAGAACCTTTCATCACCCAACGCATTGGTTTAAATGATTTAATCAGCAAAGGTTTTGAAACTTTGATACACAATAATGAATCTGCTGTCAAAATCATTGTGAGTCCTGATTTAAACTGACTTTTATGTCATTGTTGTAATAAATCGACAAGCGTCCTGTCAATATTGACAGGACGCTTGTTTTTTTTTGGGTTAATCCAAAAATTTATTTCATATTTGCTCAACCACAAAATATCGACCAAAACAACGCTCATCCCTTTTGTTGTTAGTTGAATCAACCACCTACGAATCCATACACCCAAAAATCAACTTCTATCAAATACTTTCATTCATACATTAAATTATTATATTCAAATTAAATACTTATATAACAAAAGGTTAATTAAAACATTTTGCTTTACTTAAAAAGCATTTTTTCTGTATAAATAAGTTTCATCAGTACCAAAATTCTGATTGCCCAAATCAAAAAAATGAATAATAAGAAGGAGAACCATAATGATGCATCTGCCCTCTTCCAGCTACCAATTGACCTGTCCTGATTGCCAATGGCGCAGCCCTATTCATCATGAAAATGCCATATCTCAAGATGCAGCTGCACTGACAAAATGTCCTATTTGCGACCAATCTCATCTGCATGCTCAAGCCGTACACATGCTAGATTGGCTGTTTGAGCAAGCGATGCACATTGATGCTCATCACAAATTGGACACTTTGCATGCGATAAATAACGACTTAGAAGCCATGAGTTGCTCTTTCGTTGCTTAAAAACCATTTGAAAAAATTCAACATAAAAAAGCGTCCTGTAAATGATTTACAGGACGCTTTGCCTCTCTTCTACTTATTATTTGATTTAAATATTTTTATTTAAATATTGCCCTGCGCTTTGATACGCTCATTAGGCTTGTTCAATTTGTTCAATGCCGAAATATACGCTTTGGCACTGGCAACAATCACATCCGTATCTGCACCTTGACCATTGACGATAACACCTTCACGCGACAAACGCACAGTGACTTCGCCTTGGCTCTCGGTACCTTCAGTAATGGCATTGACCGAATACAATTGCAATTGCGCTTCGCTCGGTGCAATCGATTCAATGGCTTTGAAGACCGCATCCACAGGACCCGAACCTTGGCTTGTGGCACGGTGTTCTTGTCCTTGTTCACTCATCACGATTTCTGCTTGTGGCAGCTCACCGGTCTCAGTTTGGATTTTCAGCGACAAATATTTGTAGCGGTCTGGGGTAATGCTGATCAACTCGTCCGATACCAAAGCATGCAAATCTTCATCAAAGATTTCACGTTTTTTATCGGCCAATTCTTTAAAGCGCGCAAACGCAGAATTCAATGCTTCTTCGCTTTCCAATTGAATGCCCAATTCAGCCAATTTGGTTTTGAAGGCATTGCGACCTGACAATTTACCCAAAGTCAAACGGTTAGCAGTCCAACCCACAGATTCCGCTGACATAATTTCGTAAGTTTCACGACATTTCAAAATGCCATCTTGATGTATGCCAGATTCGTGTGCAAACGCATTTGCACCCACAATTGCCTTATTCGGCTGCACAGGATAACCAGTAATGGTCGATACCAATTTAGACGTTGGTACAATTTGTGTGGTGTCGATGCCAGTTTCCAAGCCAAACACATCGTGACGGGTTTTCAATGCCATCACAATTTCTTCCATGCTGGCATTGCCCGCACGTTCACCCAAACCATTAATCGTACATTCCACTTGGCGCGCACCACCCATCACCGCTGCCAATGAGTTAGACACAGACAAACCCAAGTCATCGTGGCAATGGGCTGACCAAATCACTTTGTCACCGCCAACTGTGCGAGTGATCAATTCGCGGAAGAAATTTTCAGTTTGGAATGGAATGGCATAACCCACCGTATCAGGAATATTAATCGTGGTCGCACCTGCGGCAATCACATCGCCACAAATTTGCACCAAGAAATCAATGTCTGAACGCAAAGCATCTTCACATGAGAACTCCACATCATCGGTATATTCACATGCAATTTTAACCGCCTTAACCGCCGCTTCACGCACTTGGTCAGGCGACATTTTCAATTTGTGTTCCATGTGCAATGGGCTGGTCGCAATAAACGTGTGAATGCGTTTTTTAGATGCAGGCGCAATCGCTTCACCTGCCGCACGCACATCACGCTCATTAGCACGAGACAAAGAACACACAGTTGATTTGGTAATCGTTTTGGCAATCGTATTGATGGCATCAAAATCACCCGGACTTGCCGCTGCAAAACCTGCTTCAATCACATCCACACCTAATTTTTCCAACTGGCGCGCGATACGAATTTTTTCTTCTTTGGTCATGGCTGCGCCAGGCGATTGCTCACCATCGCGCAAAGTAGTATCAAAAATGATAACGCGGTTGTTGCTGGACATATTGGTACGCTCCAAATGAGGTTGGTGTTGTATGAATGCATTCAAGTCCAAAGGTCGACCTTGTGCTTGGGCAAGCACCGTCAATTTTTGCAATTGTCCAAGAGGCAAAGAAGAACGCGCCCGCCATTTGTAAATGGCTGCAGTCGACACCACCTCTGTGGGATAATGTTGTTTCCAAGCGGCTGCCAAGGCATTCACTCCACCAAAGTAGTCGATTAAACGAGCAATATCCAGTTGCATACTAGACCTTTTGTCTAAAATTATTGATTAAAACAGCTCAAACAGCAAGATTAGTTGCTATTGTAGAGCAATTTTGGACAAAATCAAGTCTTATTTGAAAAAATTATTGTCAAAACCACCTCTGTTTGGAATTTTTTATACACAATGTCCAAAAATCACATTAATTTGTCTTTATGTCGCCATGTTTTTGACCACAATGGTCAAACTTTGACTTGGCTCAGTCATAACACCAACAAACCACCACTGCATTTGACCGACTTAGACAAAAGCCAAGCTTTGTCAGCTGACAAAGCCCTACCTTTATGGCGTGCAAAAACCGCCACCATTTGGCATGGCGATTACCACCAAGCCAAAGCCTTATTGGATGCAGCAAAGCGACGTTTGAACAAAGCCGCCAAAACTGGCGACACTTTGTTAGAAAGCTTTCACAAACACCGCATGCAGCAACAGCAAAAAAGCCATTTGCTCAGCCATTTGTGTGTGATTGTCCAACCGAATTGGCAATTGACTTTACCACGAGCGCCCAATATTCAAGCGGCCTGTAAACAAGCTTTTGGCTTTGACAATACCGAACCTGTCTTGATTTCTTTGCAAGCTTTGTTAGGCTATATCGGGGCCGAGCAATGGCATCAAAAAGGTGTGGCAATTAAGGCTTTGGATGAACAACACATTCATGTGCCATTTGGCGTATTTTCACCGCTGCGTGGTGAATATTTGGAATTGATGTTACAGGCCGCTTTGCCTCAACATTGCCACAATGCATGGGACATCGGCACAGGTTCAGGCGTATTGGCAGCCTTATTGGCCAAGCGTGGCCTCAAAAATATCATCGCTACCGATACCAACCCCACTGCCATCGCCGCTGCCCAAGCCAACTTTGAACGCTTACACATCGACCAACACATTCAATTACACGAACAAGATTTGTTTCCCGCTGGCAAAGCGGATTTGATTGTGTGTAACCCGCCTTGGTTGCCTGCCAAACCCAGCTCTATCATCGAAACAGCTTTGTACGATGCGGACAGCCACATGCTCAAAAGCTTTTTAAACGGTGTCACAGAACGTTTGAATGAGAATGGTCAAGCTTGGCTGATTATGTCGGATTTGGCCGAACGTATCGGCTTGCGCAAACCAAATGATTTGTCTGATTGGATAGCCGCAGCCCAATTGCGCCTCATTGCCAAACACGATGCCAAACCAGAACATGCCAAAGCACAAAACCCCAATGACCCTTTATACACGGCACGCTCTGAAGAAATTACCTCTTTGTATTGTTTGGAAAAAATCTAAAAATTCGGATTAACCACTCTCACAAGCGTCCTGTAAACCCTTACAGGACGCTTTTTTATGCATATATTTTTATGCCAATACTGTTGTAATCACCACTGTAACCCCTGCCAAACCTGCTAGATTGCTTGTGTTGCATTGCAAAGATGATAATCTGCAAACATTCCGATTGAATGTGAATGGCAGCCACCATGTACCATTGCAAAATTGCCCATACCAAAGCCGAATTTGCAGCGATTGCGCGCTTGAATTACCAAACTTTTGTCGAAGAAATCCCGCAACATTCACACAATGCCCATCACAGCCTCACCGATGCGTTTCATGAACAAAATACTTATTTACTGTGTTATCAAGATGAAAACATCATTGCCATGTTGGCGTTTCGCGATCAAAGACCGTTTTCATTGGACAAAAAAATCGGGGCGGTTGAAGCCTTATTAAACCCAGAACAAAGCCGCAAACTGTGTGAATTGCGCTTATTGGCGATGGAACCTGAATACCGCCACAGCTTGGCTTTCTTCCATTTGATTCAAGCGATGTACCATTATTTGCTCGACCAAGATTACAGCGCTTGCGTGATTTCAGGCACCACACGCCAGCAAAAACTGTATCGCAAAATTGGTTTTGAAGCGTTTGCGCCCGAAGTCGGCAGCGAACAAGCCCGTTTTGTGCCTATGGTTTTGACTGCAGACAAAGCACACCTATTGTTTGAACGCCTGCCCAAACAAGCGCATATTTTTTATCCCGGTCCCGTCCAACAAACCCACGCGTTAACTCATACTGATGTCTCGCACCGCAGCAGTACATTTGTACATTTGCACAAACAAGTCACCCAAACATTATTAAGCTTAAGCCAAGCGCAACATGTGGCCTTGTTGTTAGGCAGCGGCACCTTGGCAAACGCTGTCATGTTGCAGCAATTGCAACAACGGCATGGCACACAAAAAGGCTTAATCTGCAGCAATGGCGAATTTGGACAACGCCTGCAACAACAAGCACAGGCTTTGGGATTGGTGTTTGAGACTTACAATGTCGCTTGGGGCGAATCTTTTACCGCTGAAACATTGGATGTTTTAAGCCAAAACTGCGCTTGGGTTGCCTGTGTTCATGGCGAAACATCGTGTGGTCATTTGAATGATTTGGACATGTTTGTCCAAAACAAACACAAACAGCCACATACCTTAGCAGTCGATTGCATTTCATCATTTGGCGCGCTGCCGTTTTCATTGACACAAGTGGATTTTGCCAGCGCCACATCAGGCAAAGCCATTGGTGCCTTGGCAGGTTTAAGCTGGGTGTTTTACCAACAAAACCCTACTCCTCATCCGCATGCACATACCAGTTACACCGATTTGAACCAATACCACCACCAAACGCCGTTTACTTTACCCGTTTATTTGCTCGCCAATTTGGCTTATGCTTTAGAAGCCTATCCACAGCGTTTCGAACAATTGCACCAGCGCTTGCAAATGGTATTGAAACATAAACCATTGCAAGCCTATGCTTTAAAAACACAAGCTTATCCGACTGCCATCAATTTTCAATTGCCCGCTCTTTATACGCTCAATGCGCCATTAAACGGCTTGTTTTTGCACAATCAAAGCGCTTATCTCAAAGCCCAACAATGGTCACAAATCAGCGTGATTCAACCTGATTTTGAGGCAGATTTTGCAGCTTTGTCCGCATGGTTACAACATTTACACAGTATTGATACCAACACGGTCACCATCAATTAAATGCTAAAAAAGCGTCCTGTAACTCATTACAGGACGCTTCAACCTCTCTAAATTTGGTTTTATTTGCTTTGTTGCTGCTCTTGCAACACTCGTTGCATTTCTTGTTGCAACAAAGTGTCGTCCAGTTGTCCTGTCATCAAGAAAATCGCACCCACAGCCACCATCATCAAGCAAAACACGCCATAAGAGGCAATGTAAGACAACAAGATTTTCCAACCGCTCACTTCAGGCACCGCCACAAAGAACAAGCCATACAATTGTATCCAAAATGTCCACATTTGGAAGGCAGATGCCACAATCATCCATTCTTTAGGCAAATATAAAAAACACACGCCAAACATTGCAAATGCTTGCGTCATCAGCATATAGCCTTTAAGCGGTACAGGTTTTTTTGCCATGCCACTCAAAAGTTTGGACAAAACCGTACTCAAACTCAACCATTGCAACACCACCAAACACACTGAAAAAGCCACCAATGATGTGGTGTTAGTGAATTTTAATGGATAATCAGGTTCCGCATCAAAACCCCATTGCATCATCGCTGCCGAACTGATGCCGCACAACAATAAAATCACCACATAAACCATCGGTGAATAACGGTAATCTTCCAAAGGGCGAAAACGCAAACGCAAAGCGTTCAACATGTCACTAAAAAACTGATTCATCAATGTATTCTGTCTATTAAAAAGAGTCATTCAAATAAGGACGAATTCAAAAATAAAAAGCTTTCAGAATACCTGAAAGCTTTTTTTGTGCATCATGCCGATTAATCGTGCAATTGGCAAGCATCCAAAGTATTTTGCATCAAAGTGGCAATCGTCATCGGACCGACACCACCCGGAACAGGTGTAATCATGCCCGCGCGTTCTTTGGCCACGGCAAACTCAACGTCACCACACAATTTGCCTGTATCCAAACGGTTAATACCCACATCAATCACCACTGCACCTTCTTTGATCCACTCACCTTTGATGAAATTAGGAATGCCCACGCCTGCCACCACAATATCAGCACGACCAACGGTTGCCGCCAAATCACGGGTTTTAGAATGACAAACAGTGACAGTAGCGCGCGACAGCAACATCTCCAAAGCTTGAGGACGACCCACAATGTTAGACGCACCAACAATCACCACATCTTTGCCCATCACATCCACGCCCACCGCTTCTAACATAATCATCACACCACGCGGGGTGCAAGGACGCATCAATGGCATTTTCACCGCCAAACGACCCACGTTATAAGGATGGAAACCGTCTACATCTTTGTCAGGACGAATGCGTTCAATGATTTCTTGCACATCCAAGTGTTTTGGTAACGGCAATTGCACCAAAATGCCATCAACATTATCGTCTGCATTCAGCTCATCAACCAAAGCCAGCAATTGTTCTTGCGTAAAATCGCTGCCATATTCGTATGACAAAGATTTGATACCCACTTTTTCGCAAGCTTTTTTCTTATTGTTCACATACACAGCACTGGCGGCATCGTCCCCAACCAATACCACAGCCAAACAGGGTGCACGCTTGCCTTGCGCCAAACGCTCGTCTACTTTGGCGCCTACTTGTACCAATAAATCTTGTGATATTGCTTTACCGTCAATCAAAGTCGCACTCATGAGTTTTCTTTCTTAATGGCGCAAGTGGCGCCTTAACGCAAAAACGACATTTTGCCATTTTTTCGACATCCTCGCACCTTGAATATGGTTTTCAATTCGATATTTCACTGTTTTTTCAGCAAATTCATAAAATACATTTATATCTAATCAAACCATATGCCTAATTAAATTTAAATTTAATTAAGTTTCAAAATGATATGCAAAATCACCCCCATAAAAACCACAATATGTATTGACACTTTTTAAACAGGTGCGTATAGTTTGCCTTCTCAGTCGGGGCGTAGCGCAGCCTGGTTAGCGCATCTGCTTTGGGAGCAGAGGGTCGTGAGTTCGAATCCCACCGCCCCGACCACAGAATACAGTAGCATCGACAGTTCTCACTAGAGCGCCCGTAGCTCAACCGGATAGAGCACCGGCCTTCTAAGCCGGGGGTTACAGGTTCGAGTCCTGTCGGGCGCACCAAGAATAAAAAGTTTTATGGTGGCTATAGCTCAGTTGGTAGAGCCCCGGATTGTGATTCCGGTTGTCGTGGGTTCGAGCCCCATTAGCCACCCCAGTTTTACAAAAACGTCCTGATGGGCGTTTTTGATTGCCTTACAGTCGGGGCGTAGCGCAGCCTGGTTAGCGCATCTGCTTTGGGAGCAGAGGGTCGTGAGTTCGAATCCCACCGCCCCGACCACTTATTTTGATTCAACGATTTTCGTTGAAACACCGTTTTACGGTGGCTATAGCTCAGTTGGTAGAGCCCCGGATTGTGATTCCGGTTGTCGTGGGTTCGAGCCCCATTAGCCACCCCAGTTTACCGTCGGGGCGTAGCGCAGCCTGGTTAGCGCATCTGCTTTGGGAGCAGAGGGTCGTGAGTTCGAATCCCACCGCCCCGACCACTATTATATAAAAAAGAGCATTCAGCAGAATGCTCTTTTTTTTACGTCTAAACTACTTACACAGCTTTCTTCTGCCAACACATTCTTTTTGAAATTTCTGTTTTTCACATATTGGCATTTCATATCGGTCTGGCTTATGGCATAGTGCAAATCTCTTTGTGACAACCATTATTGATTCGCATGCGACAACATTATGCTTTAGGCTGTATTTTGGTTATATTGGCAGCCACTTGCTGGGGTTTTATTGGTTTATTTGGCACCAAACTCAATCAAGCAGGCTTTTCAGGCTTGGAAGTAGCCAGCTTGCGTGTGACCACAGCAGCAGTTTTTTTATTGGCAATCAGCCCTTTGTTTCTCAAAAGTTTGCGCCAATTCCAATTGAAACAATTGCCCATGCTCACCTTACAATCGGTGTTTGGTGTGATGATGATGACGGTATTTTTCTTTTTAGCCGTCCAACAAATTGGCGTGGCTTTGGCCGTGGCTTTGCTCTATACCGCCCCCATTTGGAGTTTGCTCCTCGCGCGTTTATTGCTAGATGAGCAATTAACCGCATTGGGCATTGGTTTGACCTGCTTAACCGTCATCGGTGTGGCATTGTGTTTGAACAGCCAAGAACCAATTAATCCTATGGGCATTGTTTATGGCTTAGCATCAGGATTTTGTTATTCTTGTTATGGCGTTTTGGGCAAAAAAGCCATTAACAACAATCCTCCCGTTTTGGTTTTGTACAGCAGCGTCCTCATCAGCGGCATCATCATGAGCGCCACGCCCATTTTTCATCAAGCCATTGCCCATTTAAACCACCATTTTTCATGGAATTTGGTCGCGGTGATTTTGGGCATTGCTTTATTCAGCACTTTATTGCCATATGCTTTGTACACCAAAGCTTTGACATGGATGCCTGCTACCCGAGCCCAAACTTTGACCATTTTTGAGCCTGTGACGGCAGTATTGTTGGCGGCTTTTTTATTAAAAGAGCCATTGGTGGCGATCCAATTTGTTGGTATTGGCTTGATTTTGGTTTCGTCTGTGTTAAACGCTTTGCAAAAACCCACAGCCCATATCAAACCATCGACCCAACAAGCTTAAAACCACAAGCGTCCTGTAAACTTTACAGGACGCTTGATAAGATGATTGTTGAATTTAACTGGCAACACGAATCACGGTCACAGGCACGCCAGCTTGACGAATCACATCTTGCGCCACCGAACCCATGAGCAAATGCTTCACACCGCTAAAGCCATGTGTTCCCATCACCACCAAATCACATTCCCACTCCTCCAATTTGTGCACCAACAAAGAAGCCACTTTCTCACCAACCGCTTCTAAAACCGTGCAATGTGTATTTAAATTGGGGAATTCTGCCACAATGCTTTCCGAGCGTTTGAAAATGCTTTTGCTCACATCCGAGCTGGCAATCGCCAATTCATCCGTATGCAAATAAGTAGCGCCCGACCAAGCAAATTGTGCCAAATCAATCACATGAACAATGTGCAATACCGCACCCGTGTGCAAACCTATCCGACATGCTTCTTTTAAGCCAGCCAATGCCGCTTCGCTGTCATCAAAAGGAACCAAAATGTTTGTATACAACATTTCCCACCTCCCTCATTCTGCGACTATCATGACTTAAGATTACCACAAACTTTTTCATACACACACATTGGAGTATGTTGCATGAGTCGCATCAAAATTGACATCCCTGAAACCATCCATTTCACCACCCAATTGACCGCTCAAATTGGCGACATCAATTATGGCAACCACGTCAGCAACGATGCTTTTTTACGCATGGCACATGAAGCACGTTTGCGCTTTTTAATGCATTTTTCTTACAGTGAAATGAACATCGAAGGCGCTGGCTTAATCATGGCAGATGCAGCGATTCAATTTTTAAGCCAAGCGTTTTACGCCGATGTATTGAACGTCCATGTCAGTGTGACCCATATTGGTCGTGCAGGTTTTACTTTGGTTTATATTTTTGAACACGCGGACGACCAAAAAGCCATTGCACGCATCCAAAATGGCATGGTGTTTTTTGATTATGATGCACAAACGGTCACACCGACACCTGAAGCTTTCAAAAATTTGTTTGCATAAAGCTTACAGGACGCTTGCTTATATCCAAGCAGCGTCCTGTATAAATTTGTTGATTCGGTGACACCGTGCCACAATAAGACATTGCACAGCCTAAGGCCGTACCATGACCGCCACTTACACGTTAGCCGAATTTGGTAACCACATCGATGCCTTTTTAGAACGCATGCGCCAACGCAATTTATCGGCGATGTCCATCACCGCTTACCAACGTGATTTACAACAATTGCTCGACATTTTGGCTGAAAACCATTCGGCACAAGAACGGTTAACCGCCCAACATCTACGCCAAGTCTTGATGCGTTTGAGCCAACGAGGTCTGAGTGCGCGCAGTTTGGCTCGTAAAATCAGCGTTTGGAAACAATACATCATTCATTTGCGCCAATTTGAACATTGGCAAACCGATATTGGTGATGGCTTGAATGCGCCCAAAGCGCCCAAACGCTTGCCCAAAGCCATTGCTGCCGAACCTTTAAATCAATGGTTTGCACACGGTGAACAACACGATGACGCCATGGGTATCCGTGATCAAGCCATGTTTGAAGTATTGTATGGTTGTGGTTTGCGCTTGAGCGAATTGCGGGATTTGAATGTACAAGATGTACAATTGGAAGCAGGTTGGGTCACCGTCATCGGCAAAGGCCATCATCAGCGCCAAGTGCCGCTTGGCTTAAAAGCCCGTTTGGCGATAGAAGCCTATTTGCCGATACGCCAAGCAGCCGCCGATGAAACCGCTTTGTTCACTTCACGCTTAGGCAAACGCATTGGCACCCGTCAAATTCAAATTCGTTTGGACATTTGGGCACAAAAACAGCAAGCCGATCGCTATTTGAGCCCGCACATGTTGCGCCATAGCTATGCTTCACACGTTTTGCAAAACTCACACAATATTCGCGCAGTACAAGAATTATTAGGACACAAACAACTCTCGACCACGCAAATTTACACTTCTTTGGATTTCAGCCATTTGTCCGAAGTGTATGATGCCACCCACCCTAGAGCCAAAAAACACAAGTCCAAATAAACCCACATCGCTTATAATGGCGGCTCCGATAGATTGTTTTTCAGGCCGCCTTGTATGTATTCCTTACTCAAACCGTTATTATTCCAATTTGATGCTGAAAAAGCCCACCATTTGACTTTAGAACAATTGCAAAAAGCCCACCGCCACGGTTTGCTCAAGCGCTTCACACCCAAAGTCATTCCATGTCCCTCTACTTTAATGGGTTTGTCTTTGTCCAATCCTGTGGGTTTGGCGGCAGGCTTGGACAAAAACGGTGAATACATTGATGCATTGGCGGCTTTGGGTTTTGGCTTTATCGAAATTGGCACCATCACACCACGCCCACAAGACGGCAATCCCAAACCACGTTTGTTCCGTTTACCTGAATACCAAGCCATCATCAATCGCATGGGTTTTAACAACCAAGGCGTGGATATATTGATTGAAAATGTCAAACGTGCACAATACCGCGGCATCTTGGGCATCAATATTGGTAAAAACGCCACCACACCGATTGAAAATGCGGTGGACGATTATTTGACTTGCTTGACCAAAGTCTATGATCACGCCAGCTATATTACCGTCAATATTTCTTCGCCTAACACCAAAAATTTGCGCGCCTTGCAAAGCGAAGACGAATTGACCAAACTATTGTCGACCTTAAAAGAAGAGCAAGCCAAACTCCACCAACAACGCGGTCGTTATGTGCCTTTGGCGGTGAAAATTGCGCCTGATTTGAATTTAGAAGAAATCGCAGCGATTGCCGAAGTGGTGACTCAAGTGGAAATGGACGGCGTGATTGCCACCAACACCACCATCGACAAATCCATTTTGGGCAATCATCCATTGGCACAAGAAGCAGGCGGCTTGTCGGGCTTGCCTGTGCGCGCACAAAGCGAATATGTGTTGCAACATTTGGTACATGCACTCGATGGCAAAGTACCTGTGATTGGTGTGGGCGGCATTGTTTCAGGACAAGATGCGGTCACCAAAAAACGTTTGGGTGTGCAAGCGGTGCAAATTTACAGCGGCATGATTTTCCAAGGCCCACAATTGATTGCCGATTGTGTACGCGATTGGGCATATTCTCGCTAAGCGCGATTTGAATGATTCAAGCGTCCTGTAAAACTGACAGGACGCTTTTTTATTTTGTGTGTCATTCACATTAAGGTTTAATATTTGCCCATCCAAGCATTTCATAAAGGGCATTCATGCAATTGATTATTTTCACAGGCATTCCCGCAGCGGGCAAATCGACGTTTTACCAACGCTATTTTTACCACAGCCATTTGCGCATTAATTTGGACATGCTCAAAACCCGCCACCGTGAATCGGTCATTTTTGAAGCCGCCATCGCATCCAAAACCAAAATCGTCATCGACAATACCAATCCATCCATCGAAGAACGTTCACGCTACATTCCACTTGCCCAAGCGGCAGGTTATGAAATTGTCAGTTATTATTTTGACACCGATTTGAAATCCACGCTCAAACGCAACGAACAACGCGCAGGCAAAGCCAAAATTCCTGTGGTTGGCATCAAAGCCAAATTACGCCAATTACAACTGCCCACCCTCGCTGAAGGTTTTCAAAAATTGTATCGGGTCAAAATTGTGCCTAACAATGCATTTGCTATTGAATTATTGGAAAGTACAGACGCATTCAATCCACCTGCTTAAGCCCAATGCCTTAGAGCAGTATCAAGCTGAACAGCAGCTATGATGCTGCGACACTGTTTTATTACAGGACGCCTTGGTATCATCTTGTTTTTGAATTCAGAATGCGTGTATGTCTGTATTGCAATTTAACAGCAGCTCTATGGTTTTGGTGGCTTTGATTGGCTTGGGTGTATTAAGCCAAAACAGTTCTATTACCATCGCCGCTTGTGTTTTGTTATTGTTTCAACAAACGGCCTTGGCGCAATATTTGCCGTTTTTACAAAAAAATGGCTTGAACGTCGGCATCATCATTTTGACCATAGGCGTGTTGGCACCGATTGCTTCAGGAAGCTTGAAAATCCCAAGCTTGATGGCAATTTTGACCAATTGGCAAATGATTGCCGCCATTGTCGTCGGTGTGTTTGTGGCATGGTTGGGTGGTCGTGGCGTGGGTTTAATGAGTGGACAGCCTATTTTGGTCACAGGCTTGTTGCTCGGCACCATCTTAGGCGTGGCAGTGTTTAAAGGCGTGCCCGTTGGACCATTGATTGCCGCAGGGATTTTATCTGTGGTGTTAAACCAGCAATAAAAAAAGCCTTGTCATAGACAAGGCTTTTTAGTGGTTTATGTGCCGGTGAATTCGGTCACTTGCCACTGCCAGCGGCGGCCTGCAAAATAATCGCCCGTCGGTAAATGGTATTGATAATCCATCAAATACAACACATCGGTTTCAAAAATAGGTTCACCATTCAGTAAACGCTGACAAGTGACTTGTTGCACCTTGCCTTTGATATTGGCATGTACTTGGCGACCTAAATAAGGCTCGCTGCTTTGACATTGCAAATCATTGGTATCAATTTTAGCACGGGCCAAAGCCGTTAAAGAGCGATTTTCGGTTTGGGTTTGCACCGTAAAATGTCGTGGCAATGAGCCATCTGGCAAGGGAAAAATCCACTGAGAAACCTGTTTGAAACGCCACCGCTCAGAATCGATAGTGCTGTCATTCCAACCTTGTACGCCACCCAAACTCGGATACCACACAGTTTCACCATGACCTTGAATTTCCTTACCAAACAAACTCAATTGAGTTTGACCTTTGATCAGCCATGCCGATTGTTGCGGCATTTTTTCAGTTTGAAACGACAAAGACAAATGATTGGTCATGCCCGGCCCCACCACATCGACAGCCTGAACTTGCACAGAAGTGAATTGGTATTTGGGCAAAGCCACTTGAGCTTGACGTTGTTTTAAAGCGTCCTGTAAATCGGCTGCTTGTGCATCCCATCGAAACTGCCGCAATTGTGCTTGGGACTGCAAGACAAAGGCCTCACGAGCAGGTCGCAGCAAATGCTGCTTCAGCGCGCTCGATGGCGGCTCTGCGCCCACAGGTTGTATTCCCAAACCCGCCGCCAACAACAATGCCTCCCAAACCGACAACTCTTCCATTTCTATCCTTACAGGCCGCCTTCATCTTGATCCAAACAAATCACGCTGCACCATGTCTTTGATGGGTTTGAAACCAACGCGATGCTCTTTTAAAACGCCATATTGATTCAATGCCGCCAAATGTTCAGGCGTTCCATAACCTTTGTGTCGGGCAAAACCATATTGCGGATGCAAAACATCCAACGCATACATTTGGGCATCGCGCGCGGTTTTCGCCAACACCGATGCTGCTGAAATCACAGGCTCGCTCAAATCGCCTTTGACAATCGCACGCGCCGCATACGGCATGTCTTTGGGCACACGATTGCCATCAATCAACACCTCTTGCGGCACCACTTGCAAGCCTTGCACCGCACGTGTCATCGCCAACATAGTGGCATGTAAAATATTCAGGCTTTCAATTTCTGCCACATTTGCCGACGCCACACACCAAGCCACAGCTTGTTCTTGAATCAATGGCGCCAACACATCACGGCGCGCTTCAGTCAATTTTTTGCTATCGGTCAAATACGGCAAATCATAGTTTTCAGGCAAAATCACTGCCGCAGCAAACACACTGCCCACCAAAGGACCACGCCCTGCTTCATCCACCCCAGTAATCCAAATACTCACCACACCACCTTGGCTTCTTCCAGCACCGCTTTGGCTGCCAATTCATCGGTATTGAGCTGCAATGTTTGGTGCAATTGAGTAAAGTCGTCCTGTAAAGCTTGCACTTGCTCAGGATGATTCAACCAATGAATCACAGCACCTGCCAATTTGTGCGGTGTCGCATCATGTTGCAACAATTCAGGTACCACGCCTTTGCCCAATAAAATATTCGGCAAACCCACATGCGGTACTTTGATTTTGTGTTTGACCATCCGATAAGTGAGCGCGGATATTTTGTAAGAAATCACCATCGGACGCTTGCACAAAGCCACTTCCAATGTGGCTGTACCACTGGCAACCAACACCACATCCGATGCCACACAAGCCAAAGTAGCATGCGCTGACATCACCCGAATCGGCAAACGTTTATAATATTCACTCTCCAGCATTTTGACCAAACGCTCACGCGTGGCCGTGGTAGCGGCAGGAATCAAAAACTGTGCATTCGGATATTCACGCAAAATCAGCGGCACTGTTTCCAAAAAAATCGGCGCCATATAATCGATTTCACTGACACGGCTACCGGGCATGATGGTAATCACCTGCTCGGCTTCTTCCAATTTCAATTGGCGGCGCGCCGCTTCTTGATCTGGCTGCAAAGGCAATGTTTGCGCCAAAGGGTGTCCTACAAAATCGGCTTTGCCGCCTGCATCACGATACAATTGTGGTTCCATCGGAAACAAACACAACACCCGATTGACTTGATGCACAATCTTGTTCACCCGCTCACGTCGCCATGCCCATACCGATGGACTCACATAATGAATGGTCGGAATGCCTGCGGCTTTGAGTTTTTCAGCCACGCCCAAATTAAAGTCAGGCGCATCAATGCCAATGAACACATCAGGACGCATTTGTTTTAACTGACTCACCACCCCATTGCGGATTTTCAAGATGCTCGGCAAACGCTTGACCACTTCGACAAAACCACGCACCGCCAATGCCTCTTGCGGATACAAACTCTCACAGCCTGCTTTTTGCATCAACGGTCCTGCAATGCCCACAAAACGACAATTGGGATAGTGCTGCTTCACAGCCTCAATCAAATGTGCGCCAAGTAAATCTCCAGAAGCCTCTCCCGCAATCAAAGCCACTGTCAGTAGTCGTTTTGAGCTCATGCAAATACCATCAAATCAATAATCCGCCATTTTAACTGAATTTAACCAAACATACCGAAACGAAGCCAAAATTGTCTGCTCACATCGTTGTTCCACACCCATATGCCTTGCACAAATTTACAGGACGCTTGTTTGTACACCAAAGTGCTTCACATCGTCTCACACATCTGTCTATGCCAAACGCCTTAATTGGTTTTTTCCACATCGCTAAAACGGTCAGCATGGCGCAACGGTGGGAACCACTTTTGCCACAAGCCCACCACCACCAAAGTACACACGCCACCCAACACCGCCGCAGGTACCGCCCCCACCAAAGCCGCGCTGCTGCCTGCCCGAAACTCACCCAATTCGTTGGAAGAACTGACAAACAACATGTTCACCGAATTGACCCGCCCACGCATGGAATCAGGTGTAGACAGCTGTATCATCGCACTGCGTACATACACACTGACCATATCCGCCATGCCCGCCACAAGCAAAGCCGCACACGACAACCAAAACCAAGTTGAAAAAGCAAACACCAAATTCGCAACGCCAAACACCGTCACGGCAACAAACAAATTGCGCCCAATATTGCGATCAAACGGTTTACGGCTCAAATACAAACCACAAGCAACTTCGCCAATGGCCATTGAGCTGCGTAAAATTCCTAAGCCAGTGGCATCCGTATGCAATACTTCTTGCGCATAAATGGGCAACAATGCCACCACGCCACCGAGCAAAACCGCAAACAAATCCAAAGAAATCGAACCCAATACCACAGGATGATGGCGAATAAAATGCATGCCTTCTTTAACACGCAATACCATCGAATCAGTGGATTGGTGAGCTGCTAAAATGGCTTTTTCAACCGCTTCAGGGTCAAACAAAACCACCCGTTGCAACAACAATATTCCCAAGAAAAAACAAACTGCACACACTGCATACGTCACTGAAGCGCCACCATAGGCATACAAAAAACCACCGACTAAAGGTCCACCAATGGCAGCACTGCGCATTAACATTGAATTGGTTGCCAAAGCCTGTGGCAATTTGTCTCGCGGCACAATTTGCGGCAATAAGCTTTGCATAGCAGGTCCTGAAAAAGCACGGCTGCATCCATACACCAATAAAACTGCATAAATCCCATTCACCCCAGCTTGCCCATGTCCCGACAACCACCACAACGCCACAGAACACAACAATGCCACACTCCAACTGACTGCCAAAATGGTTTTGCGATGAAAACGATCCACCCAATCCCCCGCAGGCAACACCAAAATCAACATTGGTAAAAATTGTGCCAAACCCACCCAAGCCAAAGCCATAGGGTCACGCGTCAAATCATAGACTTGCCACGCCACCACGACGGCTTGAATTTGTGTCGCCAATACCGCCATCACCCTCGCACTCAAAAAAGCACTAAAGCCTCGATGTTGATAAATTGTTTGTGTCATGATGCTGTTCTTTTTTCAAATGTCTGTCGTGTAAAAAAGGTCAATAGCGTCCTGTAAGATTCACACCATACTATTACGCACTCATCTCATCAGCAAATTCCCTAGTCAGATGAAAATTGTAACCGATTGTTCATGCTGCCTGCCAATCACTCAAGATTTAAACCCTATCAGCACATGCCATAAAAAAGCGTCCTGTAAATGTTTACAGGACGCTCAAATCCAATAATGCCCAACTTAACGAATCACGCCGCGTGTGGATTCGGCAAAGAAATCGGCAAACACTTGCACTTCGTCTTGGCTTTGCGCCAATTCCAAAATTTGCGCTTTGGCATCAGCATATGATAAGCCTTGGCGGTACAAAATTTTGTAGACATGTTGCACACGTGCAATTTGCTCAGGATTCATACCACGACGACGCATGCCCTCAGTATTCAAACCTTTAGGCTCAGCGCGATAACCTGCCGCCATCACATACGGTGGCACGTCTTTGTGCACGCCTGCTGCAAATGCCGTCATTGAATAGTCTCCCAAGATACAAAATTGATGTACCAAAGAATAACCACCCAAAATCACCCAATCGCCAATGGTCACATGACCTGCTAAGGATGCATTGTTGGCAAAAATGGTGTGGTTGCCCACCACGCAATCGTGCGCCAAATGCACATACGCCATAATCCAGTTATCGTTACCCAAACGGGTTTCACCAATACCAGTCACCGTACCTGTATTGAATGTCACAAATTCACGAATGGTATTGTTGTCACCAATGATTAATTTGGTTGGTTCATCACGGTATTTTTTATCTTGCGGCTGCGCACCCAGAGAGGTATATTGAAAAATGCGGTTATTTTGTCCAATGCTTGTATGGCCTTCAATCACCACATGTGAGGCAATTTGTGTACCTGCACCGATACTCACATTAGGACCAATGACCGAGAAAGGACCCACGCTCACGCCTTCTGCCAATTGCGCATGAGGGTGAACAATCGCCTGCGGATGAATATTTGTTGCTGTCATGTTAAACCTATCTAACCCACTTTGCGTTTGGCGCACATGATTTCAGCTTCAGCTGCCACTTGCCCATCTACTTTGGCCACAGCTTTGAATTTGCCAATACCACGTTTGCTTTGTACCAATTCCACTTCAAATACCAATTGATCACCTGGAATCACTTGGCGTTTAAAGCGTGCATTATCAATACCAGCAAAGAAATAAATTTCGTCTTCGTTGCGACCGCCTTCGGACAAAATGGCCAAAGTACCACAAGCTTGTGCCAAGGCTTCAGTAATTAAGACACCTGGCATCACTGGAAATTCCGGGAAATGACCTTGGAAAAAAGGCTCATTCATGGTGACGTTTTTAATAGCTGTCAAAGTTTGATTGGCTTCAAATGCAATCACTCGATCAAGCAACAAAAATGGGTAACGGTGTGGCAATAAAGTTTGTAAAGTGCGCGCTTCAATCGGCAATGCAAATTCGGTCATGCGTAAAAAATCCTTCTTAAGAATGCTTGTCACTGAGCAATGTAGTAAGCTGTTGATCAAGTTGTTTGATGCGGTTGTTCATGTCGGACAAACGGCGAATATAGACGGCGTTTTTACTCCAATCTTTGAACGTTTGCATCGGATACACAGAGGCATAATGCCCTGCTTCTGTAATGGATTTGGTAATGTTGGTGCCGCCACCAATAAAGGTTTTGTCCGCAATGGTCAAATGCCCTGCCATACCCACGCCACCAGCAATCACAACATGGTTGCCAATTTTGGTACTGCCAGAAATACCCGTACAGGACGCTATCACAGTGTGTTCACCAACTTGGCAATTGTGAGCAATTTGTACGAAATTGTCGATTTTGCTGCCTTTGCCAATACGAGTGTCTTCCATGGCACCACGGTCGACAGTGGAATTAGAACCAATTTCGACATCATCGTCCAAAGTCACACCACCTGTTTGGGGAATTTTAAACCATGAACCATCGGTTTTTACTGGGGCATAACCAAAACCATCACCACCAATCACAGTACCTGAATGAATTTCCACGCGATTGCCCAAAGTGCAACCATGGTAAATCGTTGCATTCGGATGAATCACACAAGACTCACCTAAAACACAATCGTGTTCCACAACAGCACCTGCCAAAATGCGGCAGTTTTCACCCAAAACCGTCTGAGCACCAATATAAGCATGCGCACCAATTTCACAACTGGCAGGAATTTGAGCACTGTCATCCACCACAGCAGTAGGATGAATGCGGCCTGTAGCCTGCGCACGAGGATGGAACAACCATGCCAATTGGGCAAAATACAAATAAGGGTCATCCGTTCGAATGATGCTCAAATGCTCAGGCACATCGGTGATTTTATGATGCACAATGACAGCCGCAGCTTGCGTACTGTGTAATTGAGATTGGTATTTGGGATTGCTTAAAAAGGCAATGGCTTGAGAATGGGCGCTTTCTAATGGTGAAAGTTGCTCGACCTCACGGTCTGAACCAAACAACTCACCACCTAGTTGCGCCACGATGTCTGATAATTTCATAATTAACGGCGATTTAAAATTTGAATCAATTGATCGGTGATGTCAAACTCGGAACGTACATACACAACGTCTTTGACAATCACATCATAATTTCCTTGCTTAGCCAACTCCACCAAAGCTTTATTGGCCTTAATCTGCATCGAAGCAAATTCTTCATTGCGGCGTAACTGATATTCCTCATCGGTCGTACGCTTTAATTCCAAATATTGCTTGTTCAGGCTGGCCATTTTGGCTTGCTGGCGTTGACGCTCTTGTTCACTCATGCGTACAGTCAGCATTTTTTTTTGCAACTCAAAGCCTTGTACTTCTAAACGTTGTAATTGCTCAAACTGTGAACTGAATTCTTTTTGCAACTTATTGTTGATTTGTTGTGCATCTTTGGATTCACGGTAGACTCTTTCGGCATCCATGAATCCAATTTTTTGCACAGCATCAGCCCAACTGGCCGATGCTGTCGCCATCAACAATAACGCTACACTTGCTTTTTGTAACATGAAGCGCATGTGTACCTCTGAATTTTCTAGAAGGTTGTACCCAACTGGAATTGGAAGCGCTGCAACTCATCACTGTCTTTATTGTTCAATGGGTATGCATAACTGAACTTCAATGGTCCCATTGGTGACAACCAAGTAAAGGCAGCACCTGCTGAGTAACGCATTTCCTCACTAAATGAGCTGGTGTATGAACCACCATTTTGACGCTGATATGTTTTACCATCCCAAATAGAGCCGGCATCTGCAAACAAACTCAAGCGCACAGAACGTTGGTCTTTGATACCTGGCAATGGGAACAACAACTCGGCATTGGCAACAGCTTTTTTATTACCACCTAAAAAGTCGTAATCATTGTCATATGAATTCAACTCTTTCGGGCCTAAGCTGCTGCTTTGAAAACCACGTACCGAACCCAAACCACCGCCATAGAAGTTTTGGAAGAATGGCAACTCGCTGGTACTGCCATAACCATTTGCATAACCGACTTCACCATTTAACATCAAAGTAAAATTACGGCTTAATGGGAAGAACCATGTTTGACCATGAGTCAATTTGTAGTATTGCAAATCACCGCCCGGTAAGCCAGCTTCTAAGTTGGCACGCATGATATAACCGCGAGTTGGCCACAAAGCGCTGTCGGTTTTGTTACGGCCCCAACCGATATTGCCTTTTAAGGTCAACACGCTGTCACCATGTTCGTTAACAAAGTTTTGATAACGAGCTGGTGCACCTTCATACAAATCAAGATTCATCCACTCAGGTGTGAAACCAAAGTTCACACGGTCGTACTCGGTCACAGGGACACCCATACGAATACCAGCACCCATAGTGGTGGTTTTATAATTGCTGACTTCCGCTTCACGCGCATCGTATTCACGATAGAACACGTCATAACCTAAGCTCACGCCATCGGCTGTAAAATAAGGATCGGTAAACGACAAGGCAGCGGCTTTAGATGAACTGCTGTTAGACAAACGCAAGCTTGCCGCTTTACCCGTACCAAACAAATTCTCTTGAGCAATACCCGCAGACAATACCACGCCATCGTCCTGTACATAACCCAAAGACAAATCTACCGAACCTGTTGAGCGTTCAGACATACTCACATCCAAATTCACCTCATCTGGTGACTCTGGTACGGGCGTCGCATCCACTTGCACATTGTCAAAATAGCCCAATAACTCTATACGCTCTTTAGAACGGTTGATTTTTTGTTGGTTATAAACCGCACTTTCCATTTGACGCAATTCACGACGCACCACTTCATCACGGGTTTTATTGTTGCCCGATAAATTGATTTGATTCACGTAAATTTTGCGACCGGGCTGTACCATCAAAGTAAAGTCAACCGTACCTTCAGCTGCATTTGGACGAGGCTGCACTTCAACCGCAGTATAAGCATAACCATGTGTGCCCATAGTCGATTGGACACTGCGCACCAAATCCATCACTTTGGTACGTTCATAAATTTTACCTGCTTTGATTTTATTCAAAGCCTTCAATTCTTCTTCCGACACATCTTTAAAGTCGCCAGCAATGTCTATTTGCCCGAAACGATAGCGTTGACCTTCATCCACGCTGATTAACATATTCAGTTCGGTTTTATTGGCTGGATTAGGCTCGACTTTGGCATCGACTACTTTAAAATCAAAATAGCCACGATTTTGGTAAAAATCGCTCAAGCTTTCCAAATCCGCAGGCATTTTGTCTTGTGAAAAACGATTGGATTTACGAAACCATGAGAACATACTCGCTTCAGTATGGCTTAATTGATTGCGCAAAGTACGATCTGAAAACTCGTTATTGCCTTCAAAATCAATATTTTCGATTGTGGTGGTTTCACCTTCATTGATGACCAATTCAACTTCAACACGATTGCGATCTAAACGGGTCACTTTAGGTGTCACCGTCGCTTCGTATTTACCACGATTGGCATATTCACGCTTCAAGCCTTCCACAGCTTGCGCCATCGTCACTTCATTGAATGTTTGTGACGTTGCCAAACCAAAGTTTTGTAAGTTGGTACGAATCATGTCATTTTTGATGACTTTGCCACCGCTAACGCGCAAATCAGTGATGACAGGACGCTCAACCACCGTAAGCAAAACTTGGTTGCCCATGGTTTCGATTTGCACATCATCAAAAAAACCTGTGGCATACAAGTCTTTAATCATGGCTTGTGCTTGTGCTTGATTAAAGCGATCACCCACTTGAACAGGCAAATAACTAAATACCGTTGCTGGCTCCGTACGTTGCAAGCCTTCAATACGAATGTCTTGAATCGTAAATGGGTCCACTGCCCAAGCCGCTGTAGAGAGAGTTAAACCAACAATACTGGCAGCAATTAATTTTAATTTCATAAAGACTTATCCAAAAATTCGCGTGAAATCGTTAAAGAAGGCCACGAGCATAAACAAACCCATGATGCACAAACCAATTTTCAAACCCATAAGCTGTACATACTGGCTTAAAGGTTTACCACGTACCCACTCGATGAAGTAATACACCAAATGACCGCCATCCAACACTGGAATTGGCAATAAATTCATCACACCCAAACTGATGCTGATAATGGCCAAAAATTGAATGTAAGCTTCCCAGCCCATCATGGCAGATTTGCCGGCAATTTCACCAATGGTTACAGGTCCTGAAATACTTTTGATAGATGCCTCACCGATGAGCATCTTGCCAAAAAACTTCAAGGTTAAAATAGAATAATCCCAAGTGCGCGTTGCTGCTAAATCGATGCCTTCAAGCACACCAACATCGCGCTTCACTCGCACTTGCTCGGTCCAAGCTTGGTCCATGGAGGGTGCGACACCTGCTTTACCCACCAAACGTGAACCCGTATCTTCAGAATTTGGACGCAAAGACAATTGCACATTCTGCCCTTGTCGATTCACATCCAACAATAAATTTTTACCCGGGCTATTTTGTATCACAGCCACCCAAGCATTCCAATTGGCAATCGCTTGACCATCGACATGCGTCACAATGTCACCCGCTTGCAATCCTGCCGCTTGAGCAGGAGAACCGTCCACCACTTGTCCAATAGCCGAACTGATTTTCATCGGCATCAAACCAATGCCTTGACCTTGCGCCGCTTGTTCTACCGCTTCAGGTTCACCTTGCGCCACAATAGTACGGGTTTGCGCTTGACCTTGTGCATCTTTAACAGTCACCAACACATTACCGGCCTGTAAACCCAAAGTCATTTCAGTTTGCGCATCCATCCACTCAGCAACAGCTTTGCCATTCACAGATTGAATCTGATCACCAACTTCGAAACCTGCACGCTCGGCCAAGGTGTTGTGCGCCACGGTACCAACCCACGGTTTAACCTCAGTCACACCAAAAATCGAAAAACTGGCAGCATACAATAAAACGGCTAACAACAAATTGACCAAAGGCCCCGCCACTACAATCGCCATGCGTTTTAATGGTGTTTGCTTGTCAAAAGCATACGGTAAATCTTTTTCCGCCACTTCACCTTCGCGCGTGTCCACCATTTTGACATAGCCGCCCAATGGAATCGGCGCCAAACACCATTCAGTGTCTCCGCGTTTTTTGATAAAAAATGGTTTACCAAAACCCACGCTAAAGCGCACCACTTTCACGCCACACAAACGTGCCACAACATAATGACCTAACTCATGCAAGCTGACCAATATCAAAATTGCCACCACAAAAGCAGCCAAATAAATCAAGCCAGTCATGACACCACCTCACTTTACACCGTAGATAAAATTTCTTGTGCCACGCGACGCGCCCAAGCATCTTTCATTAACAGTGCATCAACATCACCGCTAATACTAATATCCATTTGTTCTAAAACACGTTCAACCACTTGTGCAATGTCTGTAAAACTGATTTTTTGTTGTAAAAATGCCGCAACAGCAATCTCATTGGCAGCATTCAGGACGCATGGCGCATCACCGCCACTGCTCAATGCGGCCATAGCCAAACGCAAACATGGAAAGCGATTCAAGTCCGGTTCAGCAAAAGTCAATTGACCGACTGTCATGAAATCCAAAGGCTTCACGCCTGACTCAATGCGCTGCCCCAAACCCATACACTGAGCAATAGGAGTGCGCATATCAGGTGTACCCAATTGCGCCAAAACAGAACCATCTTGATAACGTACCATACTGTGAATCACGCTTTGTGGATGAATCACAGCACTCAATTGATGTGGCTTGGCATTGAATAACCAACGTGCCTCAATCAATTCCAAGCCCTTATTCATCATAGAAGCAGAATCAACAGAAATTTTCTGTCCCATAGACCAATTGGGATGTTTCACCGCTTCTTGAGGCGTGATGTTGGACATACTCGCAATATCACGTTGCCAAAATGGGCCGCCTGAAGCAGTCAAAATAATGCCTTGAATGCCAAAATCTTCTAAAGACTGTGTTATCGCCTGACCTTGCTGAGTCAAAGCCTCTGGCAACACTTGATAAACGGCATTGTGTTCACTGTCCACAGGCAAGACACGTGCGCCATTTTCACGCACCGTATCCATGAACAACGCACCTGCAACCACCAAAGTTTCTTTATTGGCCAATAAAATGGTTTTGCCAGCTTTGGCTGCTGCCATTGCCGACAACAATCCTGCCGCCCCCACAATCGCAGCCATCACCACAGTCACTTCAGTGGCAGCCGCAACCGCACACAAACCTTCTTGTCCAACCAAAACTTCAGTCGTTACAGAAGCGGCCTGTAAACCTTGCTCTAACTGCAAAGCCACATCCCCATCCATCACCACAACATAACGAGGCTGAAACTCAATACACAATTGCAATAATTTTTGCCACTGAGTATTGCCTGATAAAGCAAAAACTTCATACTGATTTGGATGACGACGTACCAAATCCAAAGTACTGTCACCGATACTGCCTGTGGCACCTAAAATACTGATTATTTGTTTCATAAGCCCCACTGACTCACTACCCAATAAACACTCAAAACGGCAATCAATGAATCTACGCGATCAAACACACCACCGTGTCCCGGCAGCAAAGCACTGCTGTCTTTCACGCCGGCTAAACGCTTTAACATGGATTCAAACAAATCCCCTTGTATGCTGATGGCAGTTAAGAATGCTGCCAAAATCCAAGAGGCTACCATACCAGATGGAAAATCCAACAATGCTCCATGCGCAAAAGTCACATATACCAACACACATGCCATACCGCCTAATGCGCCTTCAACACTTTTGCCAGGACTCACTGTCGGTGCCAGTTTACGCTTGCCGAAATTTTTACCGACAAAATAAGCACCTGTGTCTGCAATCCATACCAACATCATTACACACAGTAAATGCCACGCATCGCTTGAAGTGCCAAAACCACGCAAATTAACCAATGCCGCCCAAAATGGCAACATTAGCATTAAACCTAAAGCATATTTTTTCCAGCTCGAGACTATTTTTTGGCGTTTTTTCAATGACAATGGCACGATAAGCAACCAAAAAGCCAAAATCACAATTTGCCAAAATCCCGCTAATTCATCCACTTGAACGGTGAATAAACCGAATAATGCCGTTAAACCTAAATATATTTTTTGGCTTAAACCTTTAATATCCACCATCCGGGTATATTCCCACAAAGCCAAAATAGCAATGGCGCCAGAAAACCACAACCATGTGGTTTCACCAGCGCCAAACAGCATAATGACCATTAACGGAATCAATACCAAAGCCGTTAAAATGCGCTGTTTTAACATAAAATTAACCTCGCTGCTTTTCAACAGGTAATTGTTCGCTGGTTTGTCCAAAACGACGTTCACGTTGACCAAAAGAGTCAATCGCCTGATTCAAAGCGGCTGCGTTAAAATCAGGCCATAACGTATCGGTAAAATACAATTCAGAATAGGCCAATTGCCACAATAAAAAATTGCTGATACGAGTTTCACCACCTGTACGAATGAACAAATCCGGCATAGGCATATCATTTAAAGCCAAGTGACTCTGAATGTCTTCCTCAGTCAAAACTGTCTTACCACTGGCAATGGCCGCATTCGCAGCAGCCACAATATCAGTCTGACCACCATAATCAACTGCAATGGCAAACACCATGCCGGTATTATGGGCTGTTAATTGCTCGGCTTCTTCAATACTTTGACAAATTGCATCACCCAAACGGTCGCGCCTACCAATCAAACGCAAGCGGATGTTCTTATTGTGCAAACGCAAAATTTGTTTTTTCAAAGACTTTAAAAACAAGCTCATTAAAAAACCCACTTCATCCGCAGGTCGACGCCAGTTTTCAGTGGAAAATGCAAAAACTGTCAAGCATTCCACACCCAAGTCATGGCAGTTTTTAACTGTCTCTTCTAAAGCATCAACGCCTTGCTTATGCCCCATTACTCGTGGCATAAAACGCTTTTTTGCCCACCGACCATTGCCATCCATAATGATGGCAATGTGACGGGGAATCAAGCGTTGCGTATCGGTGCTGTCTGCACTCATATCAACCTCAAATTAAATTGCCATCAAATCTGCTTCTTTAGCAGCCAATGTTTTATCTACTTCAGCAACATATTTATCAGTCAATTTTTGAATCAAATCTTCACCACGACGTGCATCGTCTTCAGAAACTTCTTTGTCTTTTAACAAAGTTTTGAAGTCATTATTAGCGTCACGGCGCACGTTGCGCAAAGCCACACGACCTTCTTCCGCCTCTGCACGCACAATTTTAATCAAATCTTTGCGGCGCTCTTCAGTCAACATCGGCATCGGTACACGAATCAAATCACCCATAGAAGATGGATTCAAACCCAAATCAGAATCGCGAATCGCTTTTTCAATAGGCGCAGCCATTTTGCTTTCAAAAGGCTTCACACCAATGGTACGCGCATCCAACAAAGTGATATTGGCAACTTGGCTCACAGAAACTGGAGAGCCATAATAATCTACATTCACTTGATCCAATAAACCAGTGTGAGCGCGGCCTGTACGCACTTTAGACAAATTGTTTTTCAACACTTCCAGCGACTTTTGCATTTTGCTTTCAGCGCTTTTTTGGATTTCATTAATCATTATTTAAACCTTCTCAAATTCATTTGGATTGTAGGCAAGCGATGCTTAAATATGTACCAAAGTACCTTCGTCTTCACCTTCAACCACACGTTTTAATGCACCGTCTTTGAAAATACCGAACACTTTGATGTTCATTTTTTGTTCACGGCACAATGCAAAAGCAGTCGCATCCATGACTTTTAAGTTTTTTTGGATGGCTTCGTCAAATGTGACAGTTTGGTAACGCACAGCCTCTGGATTTTTCTTAGGGTCGTCCGTATACACACCATCAACATTGGTTGCTTTTAACATAATATCACAGTTCATTTCGATACCACGCAAAGCAGCAGCAGTATCAGTTGTGAAAAATGGATTGCCCGTACCCGCACCAAAAATCACCACTTTGCCTTCTTCCAAATACTGCATGGCTTTGCCACGAGTATAAGTTTCAGCAATTTGTTGCATGCTCAAAGCAGATTGCACACGTGCTTTCACACCAATAGATTCAAACGCTTCTTTCAAAGCCAATGCATTCATTACTGTTGCCAACATGCCCATGTAATCGGCTGTTGCACGTTCCATACCTTTGGCTGACTGTGCCATACCACGGAAAATATTACCGCCGCCAATCACAACAGCGACCTGAACGCCCATGTCCACCACAGTTTTAATTTGTGCAACAATTTGCATAATGGTGTCACGGTTGATGCCAAATGCATCCTGACCCATCAATGCCTCGCCAGATAATTTAACCAAAATGCGTTTGTAAGGAAGATTGTTGACTTCAGCCATGATGATACCTTTTATATAGTCGTAATAAACGAAAGAACGTTAAGCTGAGGCAGAATGTTAAAGCAATCACTCATTGCTGACAAACCAACTGCACTCAATTAGGGTAATTTTTACTTAAAAAAACACCCTGATTCCAAGAATCAGGGTGTTGCAAGCTTCAATCAGCTTATACCTTAGCAGCAGCAGCCACTTCAGCAGCGTAATCTACAACAGCTTTTTCAATGCCTTCACCTACGTGGTAAGCAGTGAATGCAGCAACAGAAGTGTTTTTCTCTTGCAACAATTTTTCAACAGTCACATCAGGGTTCATCACAAATTGTTGACCCAACAAAGTCACTTCAGCCAAGTATTTGCGCACACGGCCTTCAACCATTTTCGCTACGATTGCAGCAGGTTTGCCTTCTTGGGCTGCTTGCTCTTCGTAGATGTGACGTTCTTTAGCGATCAACTCAGGATCTACTTGATCTGCAGATACGCACTGTGGACGAGCTGCAGCGATGTGCATTGCCACTTGGCGAGCCACTTCAGCGTCACCAGCGAAGTCTACCAATACGCCGATTTTCGCGCCGTGCATGTAAGCAACCAATTGGTTTTCAGTGTTGTAACGAACGAAACGACGTACAGTGATGTTTTCGCCCAATTTAGCGATCACAGCTTTACGCAATTCTTCAACAGTGGTTTCACCTGAAGCCACGTCAGCCAAAGCAGCCACGTCAGCTGGGTTACCAGCCACAACCGCTTCAGCAACAGCTTGTGCAAAAGCTTTGAAGCTGTCGTCTTTAGCAACGAAGTCAGTTTCACAGTTGATTTCTACCAACGCGCCTACTTGACCATTGATAGCACTTACGATGATGCCTTCAGCAGCAGTACGACCAGCCAATTTGCCAGCTTTCGCGCCAGATTTGATGCGTAAGATTTCTTCAGCTTTTTCGAAATTACCTTCTGCTTCTACCAAAGCTTTTTTGCATTCCATCATGCCCAAGCCAGTAGCTGCACGCAAGTCACCAACCATTTTAGCGGTAATTGTAGCCATTGTTCATTCCTTTAAAAGTATTCATTTTTTCAGGACGCCCAAATTCATAGAGGCGGCCTGAATTTAAAAAAAGGAGCGAGAGCCGCCCCTTTCTTATGATTTGCAATCAGTACTGATTACTCACCAGCTTGTGCTTCAGAAGCAGCAGCTTGAAGTTCTTGCAAAGATTGTGCTTTACCTTCCAAGATTGCATCAGCAATACCACGGCAGTACAAACGAATCGCTTTAGCAGAGTCATCGTTACCAGGAACAACGTATTTAACGCCTTCTGGGCTGTTGTTAGTATCGACAACAGCGATTACTGGAATACCCAATTTTTGAGCTTCAACGATAGTACCTTTTTGGTAACCAGTGTCGATAACAAAGATAGCGTCAGGCAAGCCTTTCATGTCTTTGATACCGCCCAAAGAGCGTTGCAATTTATCTACTTCGCGTTGCAAATCCAACAATTCTTTTTTGTTCAAGCCGCTTTGTTCAGCGCCTTCCAACACGACCAATTTGTCTTCCAAGCGTTTGATAGATTGCTTAACTGTTTTGTAGTTAGTCAACATACCACCCAACCAGCGGTGATCAACAAAAGGAGCACCAGCGCGGATAGCTTCTTCTTGAACGATTTCACGTGCTTGACGTTTAGTACCTACGAACAACACAGTACCTTTGTTAGCAGACAAACGACGTACAAAGTCTTGAGCTTCAGTGAACATCGGCAAAGTTTTTTCCAAGTTCACGATATGGATTTTGTTACGTGCACCGAAAATGTACTCAGCCATTTTAGGGTTCCAGTAACGAGTTTGGTGACCGAAGTGAACACCAGCTTCCAACATTTGACGCATAGTCACGTGTGACATAATAATTTCCTCAAAGGGTTAAGACTAACACCATGACGAAAGAACTCTTTAAAAAGAGCACCCTTTGACGCATGATGTGGGCAGTCAATATAAGTTTTCGCTTTGCCTTCAAATTAAGACAAAAGCGGCGCATATTATACAATCTTTAAAATTGACTTGCAATGCAGGCGCAATAGATTTGAGCGACACTGGCTTGTTTTGATTCATTTTTCAGACAAAAATAACACACTTTAACCCAAGCGGCCTGTAAACATTCAGGGCTCTGATGGAACTCAAGATCATCTCATCACATTTTTACCCCTTTATTCATCATGAAAGTGGAATGCAACAATGACCTCAGCAAGCAAAACCGAGATTCGCCGTCAATTGCGCCGTCAGCGTTTAAGTCTGTCGCCAGCGCAACGCCAGCGAGCACAACAACAAATACGCCGTTTCATCAAGCCATGGCTCAAACGGGGTAAAAAAATTGGCTTTTATTTGGCAGTAGGCAGCGAATTGAATTTGAGCGGTGTGGTTCAGGACGCTTTAAAACAAGGTTGCCAGCTATACACGCCTTATATCCAAAAAGGTCAAAGACGCTTGTGGTTTACGCCTTACCCTGCATCAAAAAAACACAGCCATCGTGTGATGAATATTTTGCAATACGAAGGTCAAAAATGTCGCATAGAACATTTAGACATCATATTAATGCCCTTAGTGGGTGTCGATGCCAGAGGAATACGCATGGGTCAAGGCGGCGGCTTTTACGATACCAGTTTGTCTTTTTGTCGCACCTATCAACCTTTGCGCCTCGGCATCGGTTTTGCCATACAACAATGTCCACACATTCCCAATGAAGCACACGATGAGGCTTTGGATGGTTTTATTTGCGAACAAGGACTGAAACGCTTCAGCCCACGCTTACAAAAAATCAACCCAGCTGCATCAATCTATTGAAATATCACAATCCAATCCCATCTATACGCTAGATTTTTGACATTTCCAAGGACGGTATTCAACGCCATGCATTCATACGCAGCCTATCACCCTCATACTTGTAACAAAGCCTTATACATTTTTATTGCTTTGTTCTTCGGCTCATTGGGCATACACAAATTTTGTGCAGGACGCTTTTGGATGGGATTATTGTATTTGCTATTTAGCTGGACTTTTATTCCTGGCGTGGTTGGCATCATCGAAGGCATTTTAGCCATTTTCAAAACCAGCGATGACCTTGGTGCTATTTTGGTTTAACACCGTTTTTATAAGCATAAAAGCGTCCTGTAAACTTTTACAGGACGCTTTTATCATGAAAAACACAGTTATTTTTCAATCAAAGTAGATTCTGCAACAATTTGTTGCGCTGCATTTTGTGCTTGCTCAACCGATAGTTTAACCACGTTTTCCAAACTCGAAACCTCATCGACTTCCATCAAAACAGGTGCCTCCAGTTTTTTAGGCTCGTCTTGCATCAACACCTCTTCTGCGATGGCTGTCGTTTTTTGCACAGGCACTATCGGCTCTGAAATAACAGGCGTTATCGCTGCCACTGGCTTTTTTTTCGCCCGTGTATTTTTGGCAATCGGTTTGGTCTTCACTGCCGCAACACCCAAATCCAAAGGTGTTTGCGTACTGTTGGCTTTAGGCGCACGTTTGCGTGATACTGCTTTTTTGACAGGCTCTGCCGTGGGTGCAACAGCCAACCCAATCTGAGTATCAAGCTCATCCAAATCCTTTTCAGATGCAGCCTCTATCTGAAACACAGATGGATCGACACATTCAACTGGCTCAATATATGGCAAATCCGCTGCTACATTCATTTCGCTCTGCGCCTTAAATGCACCAGTCGATTGCATCCAAGGCCACCACACAGACCACACCACAGGCCAACCCGTCTTAGGATCCAAACCCCACAATCGCATCCAATCGTTTATTCCCAACATACAAACCTCCTCAAGCTGAAGCAGTTAATCAAACAATGTATTTAATTTTAATAATTCAAGCAATTAGGTTATGACGAAATCATCATAACTAAGTAATTGATGCATTGCAACAACTACAATTTTCACCAATTCTTCACTGTACAATCTGCAACCTATTATTTAGTCTCTTACTCTAAGAGACATATCGTACAAAACAAACTCTCATATTCTTACAATATCATTCCCACAAAAGGAGTCTCATATGAAATTTTGGTTATTGCCTTTGGCAGCCGTATTCGCTGTAGCCGCTTGTTCTTCTGAAACCAAAGATAAAGCATCTGAAACGGTTAATAGTGCCGTACAAGATACCAAAGAAGCGGGCAAAGATTTAAAACAAGGCGCAGAAAATGCAGTCCAAGAAGCCAATCAAGCAGCTGAAAAAGCTGGTAACAAAGTGGAAACTGAAGTGGACAAAGCAGCAACAGCCACCAGCAACGCCACTGAAAATGTAAAACAAGAAACCAAAGAACTGGCAGATGATGCCACTGCAGCAGCACGTCAAGCAGGTCAACAAGCCAAAGAAGGCGTGAACAATACAGCCACCGCCATCAAAGAAAAAACTGAATAACACAGTGTTTTCTTTTCACAACAAAAAGCCCTGTTTTTAAACAGGGCTTTTTTATCATGACAGGACGCTTTTAGATTTCGCGGCGCATTTGTGGGAACAAAATCACATCACGAATGCTAGGTGCGTTGGTCAACAACATCACCAAACGGTCAATGCCGATGCCACAACCACCTGTTGGTGGCAAACCGAATTCCATCGCGCGGATGTAATCAGCATCAAAATGCATCGCTTCATCATCGCCTGCTGCCAATTGTGCTACTTGCGCTTGGAAGCGTGCGGCTTGGTCTTCTGAATCATTCAATTCTGAATAACCATTGGCCAACTCACGACCGACCACGAACAATTCAAAACGCTCGGTGATTTCAGGATTGGTATCTGATTTGCGTGCCAAAGGCGACACTTCCACAGGATAATCCACGATGAAAGTTGGCTGCCACAATTTGCTCTCAGCCACTTCTTCAAACAACGCCAATTGCAACGAACCCAAACCACCAGCCATCGGCAATTTGCCACCGTGTTTTTTGATTTCGGCTTTCAACCATTCAGTGTCTTGCAATTGTTCGTCAGAATATTGTGGGTTGTGTGCTTTGATGGCTTCAACAATTGTCAAACGTGCAAATGGTTTTGACAAATCCACTTCTTTGTCACCATAAGTCACCACGCTGCTACCATTAACCGCTTCGGACGCCGCACGAATCACTTGCTCGGTCAAATCCATCATACGAGTGTAATCGGCATACGCTTCATAAAATTCCATCATCGTGAATTCTGGATTGTGACGCGTTGACATACCTTCATTACGGAAATTGCGGTTGATTTCGTAAACACGTTCCAAACCACCGACTACCAAACGTTTCAAATACAACTCAGGCGCCACACGCAAAAACAATTGCATGTCCAAAGCATTGTGATGGGTCACGAATGGTTTGGCTGTTGCGCCGCCTGGAATTGGGTGCATCATCGGAGTTTCCACTTCCAAATAACGCTCAGACGCCATAAAATTGCGTACAGTTTGCACAATTTGACTGCGTTTGATGAAAGTGTCACGCGAATCGGTATTGGTAATCAAATCCACATAACGTTGGCGGTATTTCGCTTCTTGGTCGGCCAACCCTTTGTGTTTGTCAGGCAATGGACGCAATGATTTGGTCAACAAACGCAAAGTTGCTGCACGAACCGTCAATTCACCGTGATTGGTTTTCATCAATTCGCCTTCACAAGCGATGATGTCACCCAAGTCCCAATGTTTGAAATCGTCATGGACGTCTTCGCCCACACCTTGGTTGTTGATGTACAACTGAATTTGACCAGAAACGTCTTGAATGGTCGCAAAACTGGCTTTACCCATATTGCGCTTGAGCATCATCCGACCAACGACCTTAACCTTGACAGCCTTCTCTACCAAGCCTTCCTTATCCACTGCTTCGTATTCATTTTGCAAATCGCCTGCAAAAGCGTCACGACGAAAATCGTTTGGATAAGCATTGCCGCTTTCTTGCAAGGCATGCAACTTTTCACGGCGCAAAGCCATGATTTGGTTTTCATCTAAATGTTCGGTTTCCACCGGATTGTTTGCTTGTTCGCTCATGGTGCTTCCTAGTTAAAGATGCGTCCTGTAAAGTTTACAGGACGCCTGAATTATTAACGCATTATTTTAACGGATTTTCTGACCCTGCGTACACCCAACTTCTCTGCACCCACAATAAAAGCGCCCTAAAACAGAGCGCTTTGCAGTAAAAGCCTGTTAAAAAGCCTTAGGCATTTTAAGACTCTGCCACACTTTCCTCATACACCACATAGATTTTTTTCGTTGGCTCCACCACTTCCCAAGTGCCATTAAATCCTGCTGGCACCACAAAATGATCGCCTACTTTCAAAATGGTTGAGGTTCCAAATGTATCCGTCACTACGCTAACACCTTCTAAAATATGACAATACTCTTCTTCAGTGTAATTGACATTCCACTTACCAATGTCTGATTGCCACACGCCCGCATGAAAAACACGACCTTGGTTGCTGTAATGCTGCCAAACTTGTTGTTGCGGATGACCTGATACAATTTTTTCTTGTGCAGGCAAAAATGGTTCACTGGCCTCAACAGTGTCTTGGCTTAACATAACCAATTTCATTGGCATTCTCCTTGTGTGTTTGGTGATGAACCTTCATTCCCTCTATCACTATATTGTCATTAAATTTTTATAAAAACAACTCACTAAGTCAAATAAATCTCATGAATGTTCCACAATGACAGCTGAGAATAAAAATCAAACTTTTCTTGTGTAACAGGATCGATAAACGCCATTTTCTTAGCCAATAACTGCAAAGGTTGCGCATAATCTTGCATCGACATTGGCTTGGCTTGAGGGTAAAAACCATCATTCAAAATAGGCATGCCCAACGCAGCCATGTGTACACGCAATTGATGGCGCTTACCTGTAATCGGCTTTAACACATAATGCGCCCATTCATCATTGTGCTGTAATACATCCAATATTGTCGTGGCATTAGCCATACCTTCCACTTCAGCCATGCGAAAAAAATCACCGTTTTCAGCCAAACGTGACGCATGTTCAAAAGGAAAATGGTATTCAGGCCGCCATTTGGCAATCGCTTCATATTGTTTTTCTACCAATCGCTCCCGAAACAAAGCCTGATACGCGCCACGCACAGATGCATTTTTCACCAACAACACCAAGCCTGCCGTTTCCCTGTCTATGCGGTGCACAGGCGTTAAATCAGGATAATTCAATTGCATGCGCAAACGCACCAACAAGGTCTCATGCAAATATTGGCCACCGGGCATCACAGGCAAAAAATGGGGTTTGTCTGCCACCACAATGTGCTCATTTTCGTACACGATACTGGCTTCAAATGGAATAGCGACCTCGTTGGGAACATGGCGATAATAAAAAATTTTCTGAGTTAAAAAATCAGCCAACAACGCATTTGGCAAAATGGCTTGAGCTTGAGCATCCACCACCTCACCTTGCTCAAAGCGCTGCTGCCATTGAGCCAAAGACACATGCTCAAAACGTTGGCTAAAGTAATCCAAAACCGTCATATCCGCCACAGGCAAAGCAGAAATGACCACGCAACTGGCACCTACACCATTTTTCATCGGGATTTGTTTGGTAGACATCATCACTCCTATGCACAGAAACACAGAATATTTACAGGACGCTTTAAATTCAAGATACAAAAAAGCCCGTCTTTCGACAGGCTTTTTTGATTTTGGTGGGTCGTGTTGGATTCGAACCAACGACCAACGGATTAAAAGTCCGCTGCTCTACCGGCTGAGCTAACGACCCCGGTAAAACTGACTGATTGACTGCTCTGGTTAATCAATCTAAATTCTTGGTGGGTCGTGTTGGATTCGAACCAACGACCAACGGATTAAAAGTCCGCTGCTCTACCGGCTGAGCTAACGACCCAAGAAAGATGTGCATATTAAACAAGATTTTCAAAGCTGTCAAGCACAATGTAACAATTAGTTTTCAATTAACATCAAAACAATTGAAAACTAAGCAAATAAATTAGGGAATAAATTCTTCAGGCCGCCTGCAATAATTTCAATCGACACCGCAGCCAATACCATGCCCATAATGCGATTAATAATATTAATGCCAGTAGCACCCAATAATTTACTTAATTGTGTGGCTGCCAACATACCTGCATAACACACGCAAGCCACCACTGCGCCTGCAATGATAATTTCCGCCTTGCCCCACCAGCTGCTTGCTGTCGATGAATAAATAATCACCGTTGAAATTGAACCAGGTCCAATCAACATTGGAATTGCCAAAGGCACAACGGCAATATTGTTACGCGTACCAGCTTCTTGTGCTTCTTCGGGATTGTGTTTGGTTGGGTTGGGTTGGGCATTCATCATCGCAATGGCAATGAGCAAAATCAAAATACCGCCACCGACCTGAAATGAGCCGATGCTAATATTCAACACCTTCAAAATCATGTCGCCCAAAATCGTAAACAAGGCAATGGCAATCACCACAGTCAAAGAGGCTGTTTGGGCAATTTTACGACGTTCGCGTGCAGAATTATACGGCGTCAGACTTAAAAAAATAGGGGCTGCGCTCAAAGGATTGATCAACACCATCAGCGCAATGATAATTTTGAAAACTTGTAAATGTTCCATGAATTTTTAAGCCATAAAAAAGTGCTATTGCGCGCACAATAGCACTTTTAAGACTAAGTTAATACCGTTCTTACGCAGCTTCACCAACTAACATACCACTATGACGCAATAAGGCATCAATTTGTGGTTCTCGACCTCGGAAAGCCTTGAACGAAGTCATCGCATCGCGACTGCCGCCCACTGCCAAAACCTCTTGCCAAAACTTCTGTCCCATCGCTGCCACATCATCCGTTTCTTCAAATGCGCTGTAAGCATCTGCCGACAACAACTCTGCCCATTTATAGCTGTAATAGCCCGCAGAATAACCGCCTGCAAAAATATGACCAAAACTGTGCGCAAAACGGTTGTATGGCATCGTTGGCAAAACAGCAACTTCAGCACGCACATCCGCCAACACTTGCATCCAAGTTTCAGAAGCGCCTTGCTCGTAAATCATCATGTCAAACAAACCAAATTCAATTTGACGCAAAGTTTGCAGGCCGCTTTGGAAGTTTTTCGCAGCAATCATTTTGTCATACAAAGCTTTTGGCAAAGCTTCGCCCGTTTGTTCATGCTCGCTCATGCCTGACAAGACATCCAATTCCCACACAAAATTTTCCATGAATTGGCTCGGCAACTCTACCGCATCCCACTCCACGCCATTGATACCTGACACGCCCAATTCATCTACTTTGGTCAACAAATGGTGTAAACCGTGACCCATTTCATGGAACATGGTCAAAATCTCGTCATGCGTCAAACGCGACTCTTTGCCATTCACAGGCGGAGTGAAATTGCAGACCAAATAGGCAATCGGCGTTTGCACACCTTCTGCCAATTCACGGCGACCACGGTAATCATTCATCCACGCGCCGCCACGCTTGCCTTCGCGTGCAAACAAATCCATATACACGCCACCGAACACTTTGCCATCGCGCATCAATTCATAATAACGCACGTCTTTATGCCAAGTTGGGACAGTTTTTGGCGCAAAAGTGATGCCATACAAAGTATCAATCTGCGCAAACAAACCCGCCAAAACTTTGCTCACCGGAAAGTATTGTTTCACTTCTTGTTCTGAAAATGAATATTTGGCTTCACGCAATTTCTCACTGATATAAGTCAAATCCCAAGGCTGCGGATTGTCAAGATTCAATTGCTCTTTGGCAAACGCATACACTTCCGCTTTGTCTTGCTCGGCAAATGGACGGGCTTTGGCCGCCAAATCACGCAAGAATGTGATGACTTGTTCAGGCGTATCTGCCATTTTGGTTGCCAATGACAATTGGGCATAATTATCAAAACCCAATAATTTGGCTTCCTGTGTGGCAATTTCCAAAATGCGTTGAATATTGGCGCTGTTGTCCAATTTGGCATCGCCCAAATCACTCGCACGCGTCACGTATGCTTGGTACATTTTTTCACGCAAATCACGGTTGTCTGCGTATTGCATCACCGCCAAATAATGTGGGATTTGCAAACCAATTTTGTAACCTGTTTTGCCTTCCGCTTGTGCGCCAGCTGCAAACATCGCCAAAGTATCTTCTGGCAAACCTGCCAATTCGCTCGCATCATCAAAATACAAAGCAAACGCATCGGTAGCATCCATCAAATTTTGACTGAATTGCGCAGACAATTGCGCGCTTTCGGTTTGCAAAGCAGCAAAAATTTGTTGGTCTTCGGCATTCAATTCTGCACCAGACAACACAAAATCACGCAAATCATTGTTCAATTTTTTTTGCTGTGCTGCGGTTAATTGTGCAAATGCTTCGCTTGCTGCTATCGTTTTAAAGCGTTCATACAATTGAATATCCAAAGACATCGCTGTGAAAAACTGCGTCACTTCAGGCATCAATTCATTGTAAACCGTGCGCAATTGTGGCGTATCGACCACCGAGTTCAAATGTGACACCACACCCCAAATGCGCCCCACTGTTTCAGTGATATCGGTCAAACGGGTCACAGTATTGTCCCAAGTGACCGCCTCTTGTGCCTTCAAAGCCTCGATAGCCGCTTGTGCTTCTGTCATGGCTTGCTTCATCGCAGGCGCAATCAAAGCCGTTTCAATAGCGTCATAACGTGGTTCATCGTGCAATTGCAACAAAACATTCTCTGACATGGTGTACTTTCTTTATCTCGTCATTCAATGGTATTTCAAATGTAGGCAATCGCCTGAATTTCAATACTACCGCAAACCACCATCCACACCACTATCGGCCAATTCAATCTAAGCTATGGCGTTTTAATATATGCAAGTTCCATATACAAAAGCGTCCTGTAACATTTACAGGACGCTCATTTTAACCAATCAATGTATTTGGATTTTGCCACTGACTTGTACGCGTATGCTGGTTTCACCCGGCATATCCATCGCCACAGGTGCCGCATCTGCTGCCATGGCGCCTTTTGCCATCATCATGCGTGGCTGCATTTCATATTGCCCCGCCTCACCAATATTCAATTCGACAATGCGATAACGCTTGCCGCCAAGGTTTTGGGTCACTTGCTGAGCTTGTTGCTGAAAATTCGCCACCGCTTCTTCGGTCGCTTGCAACACATATTGGCGTTTGAGCGCAGTCGTCAAGCCGTATTGCTGCGACTCCAAACGTGCCTCTTTTTGTACCGCAGCCACCAATTGATTGATTTTGGCACTGTCTTCACTGTAAATCTGAACTTTTGCCACATCCATCCAACCACGCGCTTGATGAGATTGGTTGGTGTATTCGTATTGCTGATTGACCGAACGATTGAGCAACTCACCTTTCACGCCTTGTGCTTGTATGGCTTGTAATACACGGTTCAGTTTGAGCGTATTGTCACGACTGGCAGCATCACGCTGATCGGCTTTGGATTCGATTGCCAACACCACAGTCAATTGATTTTGCGACACTTGCACTTGTGCAGCGTCCTGTAAATTGACCATATTGTAATGTACATCTGCTGCCAAAACATGATTGGCGCACAACAAGCTTAATGTCAAACCCATACATTTATAGAACATACTACCCTCTCACAATCTTCATGCTCTCAAACGCAAACCATTGTATTGAGCAGGATTCAAATCCGCTAGATTATAGCGATTCAAACTTTGATAAAACATTTCTAAGGATTCTTGAAACACTTCAGGCAAACAATGCAACATCGGCAAAACACCACATTCCACCTCGCTTAAGCGCATTTGCATGGATTCTTGCTGATATTTTTTTTCTAAATGCCGAATCAATTCACCCAAAAAATACTCTTGCGGCAATCTTGCCAAGGCAATCCCACCATATTTACCACGCATGGTAACCAACCATTGCTGCTGCCCCATAAAATGTACCACTTTGACCAAATGATTTTTTGAAACCTGTAAATCATCTGCGATGCGCGCAATAGTCGTACTGGGCATATTATGGTAACTAAGATAGATTAAAACCTTCAAACCCAAATCGGTAAATCGGCTAATTTGCATTTTTATCTCTTTTTTGTGCTTGAATACACGAAAAATACGTTCGGATATTCAAGATAAATAATGTACCGACAGACATCTGTTTCATCAAAAAATTCAAATTTAATATTTGCATTTTTCAATCACATTCAAAAATGTCATTTTAGTGAACACTTTAAATATCTTGAATATCGCTCAAGCATCCAAAATCGACTTGATTCCGATTTTTTTAACGGGTTTCAATAGCATTAAAAAGGCGACGCAAACCTGCAGAAGCATTCGAAGGCTCACCTTGCTGTACCAATACCAAAGTTTCAGCCGAGCCATCACTAAAACCCAACACCACATTCGCTTGGTGGGCTTGTGCCATGTGTTTTAATACTGCATAAGGCACATCAAAATATTGCTTTGACAACTGACGATTGTCATTGCCATCGATTTGCTCCGCTGGCCAAGTAGCCACTTGATTTAAAACCACCGCCCCATCAACTTCAAATTGGATGCTGCTCATGTCTTTTTGAGCTTTGTCATATACAAACAAACGCACCTCATCTCGGGCTTGATTGTGCCAGCGAGCTTCCAAAATATTGGCAGAATGTGTAACACCATGGGTATTCATCATAGAATATGGCAGCATCCAATAATATTGACTGCGCTCATCGATACCTTGACGGGTATAAATACCATGAGTGGCATCAAAAGAATGAGGATCGGCCATTAATGTGACCGCTTTAGGCTCTTGATTGACGCGCAAAATATTCTCACTGGACTCCAAATCCAGCCCACACGGTCTGGCAAAATGCTCACCAAATTGCGCTTTAACTTCTGTATAATTCAGATGACAAGCATTACCTGATGCATCTGTCACCAAATGTGGGCTAGTACATGCGCCCAACAATATGGCGCAAGCTGCCATAGATATTGTCCATATTTTTTTCATCGTGGTTTGCCTACTTGAAAATATTATTAAAAATGCATTCGTTATTCAATATTGAATCTGTTTTCATATTCATTTAACACCAAGAATATTGCTTTTATACTGGGTCCAGTATGATGAAATCATTTTATAAAGTAAATTCCCTATTATGACTCACCAGATTGAGCATATTGAAATGTCTTCTTTAAAAGATTATGGCAATCTAAACCAAACAAAAAAGCTTTTATGATATTAATTTATATAGGCATTTAATCCACAGCAGAAAAAAATATATCTTTCCATCTCACTGAAATGTTTTTAGCCATAGTAAAACCATACCAAGACACTTAACGAACCGACCTAAAATATGTCATGATACTGATATATTTCATACAAACAACCCCAATAACCACTGATTTTAGATTGTTTAATCTCTTATCCAAGGTTCACAGATTGCAGTTACAGGGCACATTTATGCAAAAATACAGAATTTTCTTATACATTACTTTATTGGCATGTCTTAGTGGCTGTAGCTGGAACACCTATACTAAAGACGATGGTAGCACGGGTTTTCGCGCCAATCACTCAGCGTCTCAAGCAGTCTATTATGAAGATGGTACTTATTCATCCAATATGAATTACAACCAATACCGTCCTGTACGCCATACAATGACTCATGCCAATCAGATGCAAGCTTCTGAGCGTGTGACTTGGCCATAAAATCCATCCTATCAATTTCTCATATTTAAATATTAAACAACCATAAAGTGCTGTATATGAATGACTTGCTACATATTGTGATTTTAGCTGCGGGCAAAGGCACCCGCATGTATTCCAAACTTCCTAAAGTGTTACATCAAATCGGTGGGATACCATTGGTACAACACGTCATCAATACAGCTCAATCGCTACAACCTGCATCTATACAAGTAGTCATTGGTCATGGCAAAGAATTGGTACAAGACCAAATCCAGAGCCCTGTGACTTGGGTTATCCAAGACCAACAATTGGGTACAGGTCATGCGGTAAAATGCGCTTTGCCTCATTTACCCAAAGATGGCAAAACTTTGATTTTATATGGTGATGTCCCTTTGACCGATGCAGCCACTTTAAAACAATTGTTGGATTTGGCAGGCAATGAAGTCGGTTTGTTGACCGATGTTTTAGAGCAGCCGCAAGGCTATGGTCGCATCATTCGCAATGAGCAAGGTATTTGTGCCATTGTCGAGGAAAAAGATGCCGATGCCAACCAAAAACAAATTCAAGAAATCAATACTGGTATTTTGGTTTTGCCCAATGCCAAATTGGAAAAATGGCTCAACACCTTACAAAACAGCAATGCCCAAGGCGAATATTATTTGACCGATGTGATTGCACTGGCAGTGCAAGACGGTGTCACCGTACATGGCATGACTGTGCGTGCAAGCCATTTGGCTGCAGGCATCAACAACAAATTGCAATTGGCTGAAATCGAACGCATTTACCAAGCAGAACAAGCGAAAGCTTTGATGACCGCGGGCATCACGTTGCGCGATCCTAATCGTTTTGATTTGCGTGGCACTTTGCAACATGGTTTAGACTGCATCATTGATGTCAATGTCGTTATCGAAGGCGATTGCGTCTTAGGCGATGATGTTCACATTGGTGCCAACTGCGTTTTGAACAATGCTACCATTGGTTCAGGCTGCCAAATCGCACCATTTAGCCATTTAAGCGATTGCGTTGTCGGCACAGATGCTCGCATTGGCCCATTTGCACGCTTGCGCCCTAATGCACAATTAGGCAACGATGTTCACATTGGCAATTTTGTCGAAGTGAAAAACAGCCAAATTGGCAACGGCTCTAAAGTCAACCATTTAAGTTATATTGGCGATGCCCAAATTGGCACCCAATCTAACATCGGTGCAGGTACAATTACTTGCAATTACGATGGTGTGAACAAATTCAAAACCACCATCGGTGACCATGTTCGTATCGGTTCAGGTTCGATGTTGGTGGCACCTGTCACCATCCACAACTTAGTGACCACAGGCGCAGGCAGCGTGATTACCAAAGATTGCCCAGAAAACCATTTGAGCATCGGTCGTGCACGCCAAACCAATATTGCCAATTGGAAGCGTCCTGAAAAACAAAACAAATAACCCCATCTTACTTGAATCATTCAAAAAATTTTAAGGAATACAGCTATGTGTGGCATTGTTGGCGCCATTCGCCAAGACACCAATGTGGTGGAATTTTTAGTTGATGGCTTAAAACGCCTAGAATACCGTGGTTACGACTCTTCTGGCATTGCCGTCAATACAGGCAACAGCATTGAACGTGTGCGCCGTACAGGTCGTGTGGCTTTGATGGAAGAAGCAGCACAAGAAGTCGGTTTGAATGGCTTGTTGGGTATCGGTCATACGCGCTGGGCAACCCATGGCGGCGTGACAGAACCGAATGCCCATCCTCACATCTCAGGCGGCTTGATTGCAGTGGTTCACAACGGCATCATTGAAAACTTTGAAACCGAACGTGAACGCTTGCAAGCTTTGGGTTATGAGTTCACCTCACAAACCGATACTGAAGTCATCGCCCATGCCATTCATTACGAATACACCCATGCTGCACAAGGTGATTTGTTCGCTGCGGTACAGGCCGCTTGTCAACATTTTCATGGTGCTTATGCCATTGGCGTGATTGCTACTGACAAGCAAGACCAATTGATTACAGCCCGCATGGGTTGTCCATTGTTGGTGGCTTTGGGTGAAAACGAAACCTTTATCGCCTCTGACGTATCGGCAGTGATTTCTCAAACGCGCCGCGTGGTGTTTTTAGAAGATGGCGACATTGCTAAATTATCAACCAATGGCATCGATATCTTGGTTGACAAAAACCGCCAAGTTGCCGAGCGTACTGTGCGCGTTTCGGAATTGTCTTTGGCATCATTGGAGTTGGGTCTTTACAACCACTTCATGCAAAAAGAAATCCACGAGCAGCCAAAAGCCATTGCAGATACTGCTGAAGTATTGATCAATGATGTGTTTCGTCCTGAAATTTTTGGCGAAAAAGCTGCCGAAGTGTTTGCTGAAATCGACAGCATCAAAATTTTGGCGTGCGGCACCTCCTATTACGCAGGCTTGACCGCCAAATATTGGTTAGAAAGCATCGCCAAAATTCCAACCGACATCGAAATTGCCAGTGAATACCGCTACCGTGACGTGATTGCCAATCCAAAACAATTGGTGGTGACCATTTCCCAATCAGGCGAAACTTTGGACACAATGGAAGCGTTGAAATACGCACAATCTTTGGGTCACACCCACAGTTTGTCGATTTGTAACGTGATGGAAAGCGCTTTGCCACGCGAAAGCGAATTGGTGTTTTACACGCGTGCAGGTGCTGAAATTGGCGTGGCATCGACCAAAGCCTTCACCACGCAATTGGTGGCTTTGTTTGGCTTGTCTGTAACTTTAGGCGTTTTGCGTGGTCATGTGAATGAGCAACAGCAACACGATTATGTGGAACAATTGCGCCAATTGCCGGGCGACATTCAACACGCTTTGAATTTAGAGCCACAAATCGTCACTTGGGCACAGCAATTTGCCAAAAAATCTGACGCATTGTTCTTAGGTCGTGGCATTCATTATCCTGTGGCTTTGGAAGGTGCTTTGAAACTCAAAGAAATCACTTACATCCACGCCGAAGCATATCCTGCGGGCGAATTAAAACACGGTCCGTTGGCTTTGGTAGACGAAAATATGCCTGTGGTTGTGATTGCACCGCACGACAAATTGCTCGACAAAGTCAAAGCCAATATGCAAGAAGTCAGCGCGCGTGGCGGTGAATTGTTTGTGTTTACCGATTTAGACAGCAATTTCAATGCTTCCGAAGGTGTACACGTCATTCGCACCCCACGTCATGTCGGCGTATTGTCACCGATTTTGCACACCATTCCGGTGCAATTGTTGTCATACCATACTGCTTTGGCGCGTGGTACCGACGTCGACAAGCCTCGCAATTTGGCCAAATCTGTAACTGTTGAATAATGCTTTTTGAATGATGAAGCGTCCTGTAAATGTTTACAGGACGCTTTTTTATTTGGCAACATGCCCTACTATTCACCAATCATTCATCTTACCAAAGCCAATATGAATGCTTTAATGAATACCCCAAATGCGCTGTTTCAAATACGCCCATTCTTGTGGCACATCCGCACGAGTTTGTTTTTGTACTGGCATTGCTAATTCTTGCCATTGTCCATTTTGCCACTGCCCTACGACAAAATTAAACGTGTAATTCGGGTAACGTCCCATGCGCACATCACTGATGATTAACTGATTATCCTGCACCGTCGCAATTTGAAAACCTTGATTGAAACGCTGCAAACGCTGTACCGATTGCCAATGCTCGGCGGCTTTGAGTGCTACAACATCACTCTCGACTTTAACCCATGCAATGGGCTGATCAGCAGCGTCCTGTAACAAAGAATAGTCCCCACTGAGCACGCCATCAGGCGTTTGCACCACCACTTGCCATAGCAAAGTGTTCAAAGGCGTGGCACCAATCAAACGTGGTGCAGCATCCAAACGCATTTGGCTTAATTGAGCATCCACTTTTTGCCACACATACATTTGCGCCGCCAAGCTCCAAGCCAAATACAAACCACTGAGTGCCAAACTGCTGAGCAATATTTTTTGACTCACCCAAGCTTGTGGCCATAACCACGCCCACAATGCACCGAACAACAACGGCAAAGTAAACATGGGGTCAATCACAAACATATTGCCCCACATAATCGTTTGTTCACCAAACGGCCAAAAGAGCCATGTACCATAAACATTGAAACAATCTAAAATAGGATGCGTGACCAATGCCAAAAAAATCGCCCAAAACCAACGTTTAGGCGCTTCAGATGTGCGTGAGCCGACTCTGCTGCGACAAAACCACCAAATCAATATTGCGACCAATGGCAACAGCAATAAACTGTGTGAAATGCTGCGATGCACTGTCATTTTGATGACAGGATTGTCATTTAACAAATTTAATGGAATCACGTCCAAGTCAGGCAAGGTTCCCAAAGCCGCGCCTGCAGCCAATGCTGCCCGTCGATGGCGACGAGGAACGATAGCGGCAGCAATGACCGCACCTGTGAGCAATTGAGTCAATGAATCCATGTATGTCCTTTGCATTGCTTTCAGGACGCTGGTGGCTTATCCTGATTGGATTAAAAAATATTACGCCTTGAGCATAACCTACTTTGTGAAATGGGTTTTTATGAATTTACAACAAACTGCCGCTTATCTCAGCCAAACCCAAACCGAAAAACGCATACCCCCCGTTGATCAATGGCATCCCCCATTTTGTGGCAATATGGATTTAATCATCAAAGCCAACGGACAATGGTGGCACGAGGGCAGACAAATGACCCGACAAGGTTTGATTGATTTGTTTGCTTCGGTTTTATGGCGGGAAGGTGATGAGTATTTTTTAAAAACGCCCGTCGAAAAAATCGGCATCTGCGTGGAAGACGTGCCTTTGTTCATTGAAGATGTGAACTTGTTAACGCTGGCAGATGGACAATACATCGAATGCATCACTACACACCAAGACAAAATCATTTTGAATGCGGAACATGGTTTGATTTTGCGTGATTATCAAGGACAAATCCAACCGTATGTGCCGATTCGCTTTGGTTTAGAAGCCAAAATCATGCGCCATGCATTTTATCATTTGATTGACTGGTGCAATTTGTCAGAACAAGATGGACAAACCGTTTTGAGTATTCCTATGGGACAAAAGATGCAACATCTCAGCGTCGTTGGAGAATTATAAAATTTAAGATAACCATTCAATTTACAGGCCGCTTTTTACCAGCGCCCTGTAAATTTTTAGGCTACATGACCAAGCTTTAAATCATGACAATTTTAGACAAACGTAAAAAAGCCCAGCTAGAAGCTGGGCTTTTAAATTTGGCTCCCCGACCTGGGCTCGAACCAGGGACCTGCGGATTAACAGTCCGTCGCTCTACCGACTGAGCTATCAGGGAATAGCTAAGCATTATAATGTTAGTTATAATGCTCGTCAAGCATTTTTTAACGCTTTATAGTGAATTTTTTATAAAAATTCAGACTTGGTTTCAATCAGCTGCATTTGCTCAGGCGCAATGGCTTCTGCTTCAACCACTTGCGGCAAATCCGAACGACGCAAACCAGTCACTTCTTTAGGTGTCATCGTCCAATCTTTTACCAAAGCAGCCTCTGTTTGTACCCATTGTAAGCCACCCAAATCAATTTGCGACGCGACTGCTTCGATGTCTAAAACCACAGCAGTGATACTAGGCAAAACGATTTTAGCCACTTCTGCCGCTTTTTCAGCCACAGGTGCTTGCGCTACCTCAACCACAGGCGTTGCAGGTGCGACGCTCACAGTTGCCTCTGTTGGTTTTGGCTTTTCAGGACGCTGCGGTTTGGCTTTAACAACGTCAATAGGCGCCGATTTTGGCAAGCCCAACACATCAGCAGCCACATCTTGCACATGGTGCACAATCTCAGTGATATTGATTTCACCTGAATGGGCTTGTACACGCGGCGGTTCTTGACGGCGCGCAGCTTTTGGCACAATCAAACCTTCATCCACCAATACCGTATAAGCAGTACTGCGCACACGACCTGCAATTTGCTTCACATTGATGCGACGCATCACATCTTTGGCACGTACAGGACGGTCATTGCGTGGCGGACGCGCTTGACGTTGCTTGTTGTTGCCCTTAGCCAGTTGAGCTGGTTCTGCTCCAGGCTCACCATTCAAATGAATCACCAAAGGTTTTTCATTGTTACTTTGGTTTTTCGCCTCTGTCGCGCCTTGTGTCATCTCTGGATGCGGCTGCGATTTCTGGCGTTGATTGCGACGACGATTATTGCCCTGAGTACGGGTTTCCGTAGTAGCCACATCGTTGGTCTCTGGCGCAATCGGCGCTGAAGATGACTCAACCACAGGCTCTTGGGTCATTTGCTGTGCCGACGTCAACTCACCTTGGTGGCGACGATTTTGGCGACGTTTTTGATGCCCTTGAGCTGGTTTTGGCTCTATGTCTACAGGAATATCCGCTTCAGGACGGATGGTTTCAATCTCGTCGATGTCGTCATCGCGGCGAGGTTGTTGACGGCGCTGTTGGTGGCGCTTCTTTTGCGGTCTATGAGTAGTCTGTGCAGACGACGCCGTGTTTTGTCGAGGCGTGCTTGCTGCGGCCGCAGGTTGTGGTTCTTCAGTTTTAGGGCCACTGAACAAACCTTTGAACCAAGCTACCAAATTGGCCCAGAAACCACCTTTTTTAGGTTCTTCAGTCTTAGACTTACTTTCCGGCGCAGGCTCGTCATGGCGAACACCTTTCACCGCTGGTTCTGGTTTTTGGATCTTGGCTTTTTGTGCTGTGCTTAAAATCGGTGCTGCTTCTGGCTCTGCATCCACTTTGCGGTAACTCGGCACATCGTCTTCGATGGCGTCGTCAATGCGGATACGTTCGATTTTGTAATTAGGCGTTTGCAATTGGGTGCTTGGAATCATCACCACATTCACATCCAAACGCTCTTCAATGCCGAACAATTCCGAACGCTTTTCATTCAATAAGAAAGTCGCCACATCCACAGGTACTTGTGCATGCACAGCCCCTGTGTTGTCTTTCATTGCTTCTTCTTGAATGATGCGCAAAATATGCAGTGCAGAAGATTCCACACCACGAATCACACCCGTACCACCACAGCGTGGACACGCGGCATGTGTAGATTCACCTAATGAAGGTTGTAAACGCTGACGTGACAATTCCAACAAACCAAACTTAGACAATTTGCCCATTTGTACACGAGCACGGTCTAAACGCAACGCATCGCGCAAAGTTGCTTCTACATCGCGTTGGTTTTTCGGGTTTTCCATGTCGATGAAGTCGATCACCACCAAACCACCAATGTCACGCAAACGCAATTGACGGGCAATTTCTTCTGCCGCTTCTCGGTTGGTTTTGAATGCCGTGTCTTCAATGTCTGCACCCTTGGTTGAGCGCGCAGAATTGACGTCGACTGAAACCAAAGCCTCAGTATGGTCAATCACAATCGCACCACCTGAAGGCAAACGTACTTCACGCGAGAAAGCCGTTTCAATTTGGTGTTCGATTTGGAACCGACTGAACAGTGGAATGCTGTCTTCGTAGCGTTTGACGCGATGCAAATTATTCGGCATCACATAAGACATAAATTGAGACACTTCTTCATGCACTTCGGCAGTGTCTACCAACACTTCACCAATGTCACCTTTGAAATAATCTCGAATGGCACGAATGACCAGCGAGCTTTCCAAGTACAACAAATACGGGTCGTGGTGTTCTTCACCGGCTTGGGCAATCAATTCCCACAAGCGCAATAAATAGTTTAAATCCCATTGCAATTCTTCGGTGCTGCGACCAATACCTGCGGTACGCGCAATCAAGCTCATGCCTTGAGGAATGTCTAAGTCTGCCATCGCTGCTTTGAGTTCTTGACGCTCATCCCCTTCAATGCGACGAGAAACACCGCCACCACGAGGATTGTTAGGCATCAACACCAAATAACGACCTGCCAAGCTGATGAATGTGGTTAAAGCAGCACCTTTGTTGCCACGCTCGTCTTTTTCCACTTGCACAATGACTTCTTGACCCTCGGTCAAAACATCTTGAATGCGAGCACGACCACCTTCATAACCTTTGAAATACGAACGGGAAACTTCTTTGAAGGGTAAAAAACCGTGGCGGTCAGTACCATAATCAATGAAACAAGCCTCTAAAGATGGCTCGATGCGGGTGATGATACCCTTGTAGATATTGCCTTTGCGTTGCTCTTTACCGAGAGTCTCGATTTCCAAGTCAACCAGATTTTGACCGTCGACAATAGCAACCCTTAGCTCTTCGGCTTGAGTTGCATTGAATAACATTCTTTTCATAAGAAAAACCTCGTTTTATGCACTCACGAGGCACACGCAATCAGTATTTGACAATGGCTTTTAGCACCATACCTGAAGAAGTTCCACCTAAAAGATCAATGCGCAATGCGCTAAAGTGTCAGTTGACATAAAAGCGAAGATCTACGACCGCTTTGTGAATCTAACTGGTTACCGTCTTCTTATTTGCTTAAGCTTGTTGATTCCTCACATCTGCGCGACGCGTCTTACGAGCAGAAAAAACAAATACTTAAGGGGTCAAACTTAATTACTTAAATCACATCTACTGGTTACAGATGCGACAGAGGCTGATTCGAGTGCATTGATTGTTGTTTATATTTAAATACGTTAACATCAATGTTTCGCCACGCATTAACAACATGCCTGACGAATGGTAATTTCGCCTTTTGAAGACACATGACTATCATGCCCTCAAAATACACAGCCGTTTGTGATTTTGATTTTGTTTTAAAAAGGTCTATCACGAACAAGCTGAAAGATTATAAGCAAGATGGTTTCAATAAGCAAAGACTTAGTTAATTTTTTAACCATAGGTGACGAGGACGCCGGTCAGCGCTTGGACAATTTTTTAATTAAAATTCTCAAAGGCGTCCCTAAAAGCCACATCCAACGCATCATTCGTGCTGGTGAAGTACGGGTGAATAAAAAACGTGCTCAAGCCACTACCCGTTTGGTCGATGGCGATGTCGTTCGCATCCCTCCTGTGCGCATCGCCGTGAAAAATGACACATCAAATCAAAAATCTATACCCGCCAAAGAGTTTGAAATTGTGTATGAAGATGACTGGTTATTGGTCATCAACAAACCTTCAGGCGTGGCTGTACATGGTGGCAGTGGCGTGAATTTTGGTGTGATTGAGCAAATGCGCCAAGCCCGTCCTGAAGCACGCTATTTGGAATTGGTACACCGTCTGGACAAAGACACATCTGGTTTGCTGATGATTGCCAAGAAACGCTCTTGTCTGGTGAAATTACACGAATTGTTGCGTGACCATCACCCTTACAAAAGCTATATCGCTTTGGGGATGAGCTTATGGCCAGACAAAATTCGCCATGTCAAAGAACCTTTGTTCAAATACACAGGTGCACAAGGCGAGAAAATGGTGCGCGTGTCTGCCGATGGTCAATTTGCACATACTGTCTTCGATGTTTTAAAAACATTTGCCTTGCCTCAAAACATGGGTCAAGCCTCGTTAATGCGTGCGGTATTGAAAACAGGGCGCACCCACCAAATTCGCGTACACATGCAATCTCAAGGCTGCCCAATTGCGGCAGATGAACGCTATGGCGATTATGATGCCAATCGTCAATTGCAAAAATTGGGTTTAAAACGGATGTTTTTACATGCACATCAATTGAAATTTACCCATCCAATGACCGATGAGCCTTTGCATTTATTGGCACCTTTACCCAAACCTTTGAAACAGTTTTTGGAAACTTTGAGCAATGAACAAACCGTATCAAGCCTTAATCTTTGATTGGGATGGCACTTTAGCAGACTCCACTTCGACAATCGTCCAAGCCGTTCAGGCCGCTTTTCAAGACAATGATTTGCCGCCACCATCGAATGAAGCCGCCCAACACATCATTGGCTTGGCATTGCCCAAAGCCATGGCATATTTGGCACCGACAGCCAGCGAACTGCAATTGCAAAACTTGGCCGAAGCTTACAAACGCCGCTTTTTACATCCTGACAATACCATGCGTTTGTTTGAAGACGCCAAAGCCTTATTGCCCAGCTTGCGCCAAGACTATTGGCTCACCGTAGCCACAGGCAAAAGCCGCCGTGGTTTAGACCGAGCACTACAAGAAGTCGGCTTGAATCAAGGCTTTTTCTTAGCCACTCGCACCGTAGACGAATGTGCTTCCAAACCATCACCCGACATGATTTTAAGCTTGTGTGATGAATTGGGTTTAGAACCCAAAGATTGTTTGATGATAGGCGATACGACCCATGATTTATGGATGGCACACAATGCAGGCTGCGATGCAGTTGCTGTTTTGTGTGGCGCACATACACGTGAAACCTTACTCAGCGCACCACACGTTGCCATGGTGGATGATTTCCAAGGCTTTGTGAACTGGCTACAAAGCGGCCTGAAAGTTGAAACAGTATGAAAATTCGATTGCCCAATGGCGAACTCAAAGAGGTTGGCTCCGAGCAGCAAGGTTCTTGGGAACAACGCACTTTAGAAAAATTATTACTTGAAACTTACAAACAAAACCGCCGCGCCAGCTTGTGGAAATGGGTGGGGCGCGCGGTTTGGTTGGTGTTGTTCTTGATATTGATTAGCGTGATGGCTGGCGGCAATAAAAATGTTGGTGCCATCGCTAAAAAACACACTGCCGTCATCGACCTTGATGGCGTGATAGACAGTAACAACGACACTGCCACCAAAATCATCGAAGGCATGGAAGCGGCTTATAAATCGCCCAATGTTAAAGGCATTATCTTGCGTGCCAACAGCCCCGGTGGTTCACCAGTCATTTCCAAAGTCGCTTTCGATGAAATTCGCCGCTTGAAAGCTGCCAATAAAAACATTCCCGTTGTCGTGGTGATGGAGGATGTGTGCGCATCGGGCTGTTATTACATCGCCAGCGCCGCTGACAAAATTTACGCCAATCCATCCAGTTTGGTCGGCAGCATAGGCGTGATTTCAGGTGGTTTTGGCTTTACAGGCTTGATGGAAAAATTGGGCGTAGAGCGTCGCTTGAAAACAGCAGGCGAAAACAAAGGCATGGGTGACCCATTCACGCCTGAAAGCCCAGAACAAAATCAAATTTGGCAAGACATGTTGACCGACATCCACCAACAATTTGTGGCGGCAGTCAAAGAAGGTCGTGGCAACAAAATCAAAGATGCCGAAAACCCTGATGTTTTCAGTGGACGCGTGTACACGGGCGAACAAGGCAAAACAGTGGGTTTGGTCGATGAGTTTGGCAGCATTTACACCGTTTCACGCGATGTTTTCAAAGCACCTGACATGGTCAATTACACGCCTAAAGACAGTTTTTCCAACTCATTAGGTCGTCAATTTGGTGTGCAATTGAAATCAGCCACCGATGCTTATTTGCAACCTTCTTGGTAAAGTTGTTATGCTTATCAAATAAAACAAGCGTTCTGTAAGGTTTACAGGACGCTTGTTTATCTATAAAAAAATCAATACATGCACAAAGGAGCAACATGATTAAAGGCTTGTTGGCGATTTCTGCTGCCTTGGCAGTCGGAGAAGCCATTGTTTATCTGACCCAATGGCCACTGCCTGCCAGTGTTTTGGGATTGATTGCGTTATTTTTGGCTTTGCAATTGAAGTGGGTCAAAATAGAAGAATTGACCGCCATCACCGACTTTTTAATGCAACATTTGGCCTTGTTTTTAATTCCACCTTGCGTGGCATTGATTACCCATTTGGACTTGATTCAACGAGATTTTTTCGCACTATTGGGCGCAAGCGTCTTAAGCTCGGTGTTGCTGATTTGGGTCGTGGGTTGGATAGAACAATTATTGGCACCTAAGGAGCGTTCATGAGCTTCTTAACCCAACCGTTGTGGATGTTGTTCACCATTTTGGCGGTATATCAGTTTGCTTTGTGGCTGCGCAAAACGTCAGGCAGCGTGTGGTTGCCACCGATTTTGACTTGTACAGTGGTCTTGATTGCTTATTTGAAATTACTCAATATTGATTACAGCCATTTTGAAGCTGGAGCGGACATGGTGGCGTTCTGGCTCAAGCCTGCTGTTGTCGTTTTGGCAGTGCCTTTGTACCAAAGGCGCGACAAAATCATCAAGCTGTGGCTGCCTATCACCATTTCACAACTTGTCGGTGCAATGGTCGGTTTGGTGTCAGGCGTGTGGCTGGCAAAAATGTTTGGCGCATCCGACATCGTGGCACTGTCATTGGCTGCCAAGTCCGTGACTAATCCAATTGCCTTGGAAATTACCCAAAGCTTGGGCGCGATTCCTGCCATTACGGCGGTGGGTGTGATTTTTGCAGGCTTGGTAGGGCAAATCATCGGTTTTAAATTATTAGAAATCGCCCGCATTCGCCGCGCTAGCGCACAAGGCTTGGCTTTGGGTTCAGCGTCGCACGCATTAGGCATCAATGCCGCTTGGCAAAAAGGCCCTGAATACGCAGCTTACGCCACCTTAGGTTTGATTTTCAATGGCATTTTGAGTGCAGCCATTGCGCCTTATTTGATTCCTTGGTTATTTGGATAATCTAAAAAAGCCGCTTGATTCAGGCGGCTTTTTTTGTATGTGTTACATCCTTAAGGCTTGCGTTTGGGCGCATTTGGATCAGGCTGTAAAGGCGCATGATCTATGATGACATCTTTGGCAGAATCAGATTGCTTGCGCTTTAAGCTTTTTTTAGCCATTTTTTTCGCAATCAAACTCACACCTACGCCAGCGACCGCACCATAAATCGAACGCCGCCCTAAAAATTTAGCCACCGCTATGCCTGTTGTGGCAGCAGTAGCCAAGGCCGCCGCTTTGGATTCAGAATTGCGACCGATCGCATGCAATAACATCGCCAATTTGCTCATTTACCCACTCCTCACACAAAAATCAATTTGCTTGTATTCAATAGAATATGAGAGATGCCCACGCGCTTTCAAGTTCCATGACGCAATTTTACACCACCACTTGGGCTTCAGGACACACTTGGTTAATATCCCAATACAAGGTCGCCCATTGTAACAATTGCTCACACGTCATTTGGCTTTCAGGACGCTTGGGTAAACCCAAAATATCCAAGATTTGGTTCATCAAAGCCTCTTTTGCTGACCAATTCAAAGCAGGTGCCAAGGTTTGCTTAGACCATTTTTGTCCTTCTGCATTAGTGAGCAACGGCAGATGTGCATAATGTGGTGTTGAAAAACCCAATAATTGCTGCAAATGCAATTGTCTTGGTGTGGATACCAACAAATCTTGTCCTCGCACCACATGCGTCATGCCTTGCTCGGCATCGTCCACCACCACCGCCAATTGATACGCCCACCAACCATCGGCTCGTTTCAACACAAAATCGCCTACTTGCTTGGCCAAATTTTGCTCATAATGTCCCACAATCGCATCGTCAAACCCGAACACCGCATCAGGCACCCGCACCCGCCAAGCAGCTTGTTTGTCGGCTTTGGCGATACGCCAGCTTGCATCTTCACAACGACGCGGATACACCCAACCATCCACACCCATCACAGGCTTGGCAGCTGCAATGTCTTTGCGACTACAAAAACAAGGATACACCACATCTTGCTGTTGTAATTGTTCCAACACAGCTTGATACGCTGCATGGCGCTGGTGTTGGTACATCACCGCCCCATCCCACGTTAACGAAAACGCTTCCAAAGTACGCAAAATATCGTCGGCAGCGCCTGCCATTTCTCGCGGCGGATCCAAATCTTCCATGCGCACCAACCAAATGCCTCGCTTGGAACGGGCATCTAAAAATGATGCCACCGCAGTCAATAATGAACCAATGTGCAAGCGTCCTGTAGGACTGGGTGCAAATCTGCCTATATATGGTTTTGAGTCTGTTATAATCATGTCTTTAATGTAGTGCTGATAACTTGCAATGAATGCTGATTTTTCCCGCCCCGTATTGGCAATAGACACCTCCACTTCTTACCTTTCTTTGGCCATTTATGCACAAGGTCAAACATGGTCACATCATGAAGAAGTCGGTACCAAACAATCTGCCTTGATTTTACCCGCTTTAGACGCTTTGTTAAAACAAGCATCCTTAAGTCGCCAAGACTTAGGTTGCATCGTGTATGCACAAGGTCCTGGTGCTTTCACGGGCTTGCGTATTGGTTTGGGCGTAGCGCAAGGTTTGGCTTTGGCACAAAATTTGCCTTTAATCGGCATCGACTGTTTGGAAGCCATCGCTTCATTGGCAACCAACGAAGCGTATGTATTGGCTGCCAGCGATGCGCGCATGGGCGAAGTATTTTATGCTTGGTTCAATACGCAAAACTTGACGCGTTTAAGCGAAGACATGGTCGGTAAAGCCCAAGACATTGCCTTGCCTGAAGGCATCACGACCGCCACAGGCATCGGCAATGCTTATAATGTGTATGCCGAACAATTGCCTGTTACAGGACGCTCAGACATGCCAACGGCAGTTGATTATTTGAATTTGGCTTTGAGCGGTCGTTTTGAAGCCACCGACGCCAGCGCCGTGCATTTGCGTTATGTGCGCAACAAAGTCGCCTTAACCGCCATCGAACAAGCTGCTCGCAAAACATGTTGATGCGCCCTGCAAACGGTGATGATTTGCCACAATTGGCGGCATTAGAAGCGGCCTGTAACCCACATCCATGGACGCTCAAGCAATTGCAACAAAGCTTAGCGCAAGACAGCATCGATGTCATAGAACACGATGGTCACATTGTCGCTATGCTAGTGAGCAAAAGTTTGTTTGCAGAAGCGGAAATTTATTTAATCAATACCGCTGTCACTTTTCGCCGCCAAGGTTTGGCCAAGCAATTGATTGCCTATTTGCAGCAACACAACCAACGCATTTTCTTGGAAGTGCGCGCCAGCAATCGCACCGCTCAATGCGCTTATGCCTCTTTAGGCTTTCAACAAATTGCCATTCGCCGCGCATATTATGTTTGTGACGAAGGGCGTGAAGATGCTTTGATTTTGGAGTGGTCATGTTAAGTGGGCAACACATACATTTGCACCAAGCATTGGGTTTAGGTCCAATGTGGCTCAGTCATGAGGCTTATGTTTGCGATGCGCCTGAGCATGCGATGACTGTTGTGTCTACTGCTGCACCTGTGTTAGCAATCGAGACCACTTCGGTGTTACAGGACGCTTTACAGCAGCGTCCTACTCCCAAAGCTGCCCAAGCCATTCCCATCCAAACACCTGCACCCACACCTGCACCGCAAACCAAGCCTGTGCCAGCGGAAGCCGTACAACGCAAAGTCACGCAACGTGCTGCCAATTTATTGGCCATCATTGCCCAAGCGCAGCATCAAAATCCCAAAACCACCACCACAGCCGCAAAAACTCCAACGACCAGCACCAAAGCCGATTACAGCCAAGACACATTGACCAGCTTGACACACAAAATTCGCCATTGCCAATTGTGTGATTTGTCTGCCAATCGTCGCCAAGCGTTGGTTGCGCACGAAATCAGCGATTGTCGCTTGATTGTGGTCTTGCCGCAGCCGTCTTTGGAAGATGACATCCATGGGCATTTGCTCAGTGGTGAGATTATGGAAATGTGGCAAAAATTGATTAAAGCCATCGGTCTGACATCGCAGCAAGTGTATGTGACCAGTGCCATCAAATGCTCACCGAATTTAGAATTGGTCGCCAAGCAACACCATGCTGCGCAATGTCGCTCGTATTTAGAACGTGAGTTGCAATTGTTGCCTAAAGTACCTGTATTGTTATTGGCTGAAAACCAAGAACGCTTGTGGCAACGTTTGCAAGAATGGTGCGGTAGCGAACGCTTGTTCCGCATTCCCCACCCTTCTAAAATGCAGCGCAATCCTGCCATCAAACGCAGCGCGTGGGAAACTTTGCAAAAACTGCAACCACACTTATAAAATGATTTAACAGACATCAAAAAAGCCGCTGAATCAGCGGCTTTGACTTTGACTTATTTGACGATTTTCAAGAAACTGCTTGCAGGTTTTTCTGTATCCTCATGTGGTGCATCTGTGACTTCTGCATGTTCTGATTTGGACAACAATGCCATTTCAGGCGTGGTCTCTTCTGTGGGCTGTTGTGCCTCTTCAGGCTCATATGCTTCCACATCAAAACCCATGCCCGCATTGTTTTCGCGTGCAAAAATGCCCAAAACATGTCCAACAGGAATCCAAATGTCTTCTGCTTTACCACCAAAACGTGCTTCAAAATGAATCCACTCATTGTCTATCAACAAGCCTTTGCAGGCACTTGGACTGATATTCAAAATAATTTGCTCATCTTGCACAAATTGGCGCGGCACTTGGGTGTAATGGTTCACCCAAACCGCAATGTGTGGCGTAAAACCATTGTCCACACACCAATCATACAAAGCACGTACCAAATAAGGTTTGGTTGAAGTCGTCATGATGTTTCCTTAACGGCGCATCGCTTTTTCAGCTGGCGTCAATGCTTCAATAAAGGCATCACGCTGGAACAAACGCTCTGCATATTTGAGTAAAGGCGCTGCCGATTTACCCAATTTGATACCGTAATGATCCAAACGCCACAACAATGGTGCCAAAGACACATCAATCATCGAAAACTCTTCGCCCAAAACGTATTTTTGTTTGGCAAACACAGGCGCAATCAAAGTCAAACCTTCAGTCAACGCATCACGCGCGCGTTCTTGCTCTTTTTTGGTACTGGCTGCATTTTCCAACACTTGTACATGGCTGAACAATTCACGTTCCAAACGGTATAAGAACAAACGACCACGCGCACGCTGAATCGGATCGGCTGGCATCAATTGAGGGTGTGGGAAACGCTCATCAATGTATTCATTGATGATGTTAGACTCATGCAAAACCAAATCACGCTCTACCAAAACAGGTACTTGGTTGTAAGGATTCATCAAAGCCAAATCTTCTGGCTTATTGAAAATGTCCACGTCTTTGATTTCAAAGTCCATGCCTTTTTCAAACAACACGATGCGACAACGTTGGCTAAATGGGCAAGTAATACCTGAATATAAAATCATCATAATAAAGAGCACTCCTACTAAAAAAGTTAATCTTTTGTATTATAAGAAATTTTTATCAAAAAAGCCAGTTTAAGAGTTTAAGCCATTGAATCCAATCAAGATATACTTCGGAGCAAGCTGTTTAAAAAAACTTCTTTATCGCTGTTTTGCGCTGCGGTCTTCGTCAACCAAAAATTTTTTAAAGATTCAAACAATTCAATAGGATAATCTTTTTGCCCACACACCCACTTTTCATACAAATTGAAAAAACACACATTCAAATATGCACCGTCATGGTGTTTGGCAAAAGGCTGACGAGGTAATTGCGATGGTTTAAGCGTCCTGTAAACTGCAAAATATGCCTCATACTTGTCCCAAGCCCGAATCTGAAAGCCTCGCGCTTGCATTTGCGCAACCACCATCAAACTGTATGCATACAAATCCTCTTTCGGATATTCGTAAACATAATTGATTAACACATGTTGGTCTTCTTTGGCATAAATGCTGTTTAACTCACGCCATTGTGCTAAAAGCTGGCTGCGCGGTAAATACGGCAGCAAATCATGGTGCCACAAACGCATGTTGATTCCTTTTTTTAGACATTCAAGCCAATAACGCCGCCATAAAGCGGTGTGATGAAGATTGGACTGAGGCTTTGCTTAAGCAGGATTGGCTTCATCAAAAAATTGATGCGCTATGCCAAACTCAACTTCAATCGCGCTAGCCAAAGCTTGAATGCCGTAACGCTCGGTAGCATGGTGTCCTGCGGCAATAAACGCCACATCAGTTTCGTTCGCCAAATGGTATTGCGCTTCCGAAATCTCGCCCGTGATATAAGCATCCACGCCCGCATCAATCGCGTCCTGAAAAAAGCCTTGCGCCCCACCCGTACACCAAGCCACACGCTGGATTGGTTTTTCAGGACGCCCAATCACAGTAGGTTGGCGCTGCAAAGCCGTTTCAATTTGCTGATTAAAATCCGCCAAACTCAAAGCGTCCTGTAACACGCCTTGCGCCAACAAATTTTGATGTCCAAATTGTGCTTGCATTTTCAAACCCAAAACATGCGCCAATTGTGCATTGTTGCCCCATTGCGGATGCGCATCCAAAGGCAAATGGTAGCCTGCAATGTTCAAACCTGCTTGCATCGCCGTTTGAATGCGTTTGAATTTCCAATCGGTAATCACTGTCGGTTCACTTTTCCAAAACCAGCCGTGGTGCACAAGCAATAAATCCGAACCATTAGCCACTGCCGCTTCAATTGCCGCCAAGCTCGCTGTCACCGCACAAGTGATATGCCCAATCTCGGCTTTGCCTTGCAATTGCAAACCATTGGGGGCGTAATCTTTGAATACATCGACCTGTAATTGGTTGTGTATCCACGTCATCAATTCATTGCGTTGCATTGTCTTCTCCTTACAGGACGCTTGATTTTCAATACGCATTATAACTGACAAATAAAAAACCCCGCCTAAGCGAGGTTTTTTTAAACATATAGCTACATGAATTACATCATGCCGCCCATGCCACCCATACCACCCATATCAGGCATTGCAGGTTTGTCTTCAGGGATTTCAGCTACCATCGCATCAGTGGTCAAAATCAAGCTAGCGATAGACGCTGCGTGTTGCAATGCAGAACGTGTCACTTTAGCAGGATCCAATACACCCATTTCCAACATGTCGCCGTATTCGCCCGTGCCAGCGTTGTAACCGAAGTTGCCTTCGCCTTTCAACACTTCGTTTACCACCACGCTAGGCTCGTCGCCTGCGTTTTGAACGATTTGGCGCAAAGGCTCTTCAATCGCGCGCAATACAATTTTGATACCCGCATCTTGTTCAGCGTTGTCACCTTTTAATTCAACCAAAGCCGAACGAGCGCGCAACAAAGCAACGCCACCGCCAGGTACCACACCTTCTTCAACCGCAGCGCGAGTCGCATGCAACGCATCGTCCACACGGTCTTTTTTCTCTTTCATTTCAACTTCAGTTGCTGCGCCAACTTTGATCACTGCAACGCCGCCTGCCAATTTGGCAACACGCTCTTGCAATTTTTCTTTGTCGTATTCGCTGGTTGAAACTTCGATTTGTTGACGGATTTCTTTCACACGTGCGTCAACCACTTCTTTGCCACCCACACCATCAATCACGGTGGTGTTTTCTTTGCCCACTTCGATGCGTTTGGCTTGACCCAAATCTTCCAAAGTGGCTTTTTCCAAAGACAAGCCTACTTCTTCAGCAATCACAGTACCACCGGTCAAAATCGCGATGTCTTGCAACATGGCTTTGCGACGGTCACCGAAACCAGGTGCTTTAACAGCAACGGTTTTCAAAATGCCACGGATATTGTTCACCACCAAAGTTGCCAACGCTTCGCCATCAACGTCTTCAGCGATGATCAACAAAGGGCGGCTGGTTTTAGCCACTTGTTCCAAAACTGGCAACAATTCGCGGATGTTGCTGATTTTTTTGTCGTACAACAATACAAATGGCGCATCCAATTCAGCGATTTGTTTTTCAGCATTGTTGATGAAGTAAGGAGACAAATAGCCGCGATCAAACTGCATGCCTTTCACCACTTCTACTTCGTTTTCCAAAGATTTGCCATCTTCAACAGTGATCACGCCTTCTTTGCCTACTTCGTTCATCGCTTGAGCGATGATGTCGCCGATAGAAGTGTCAGAGTTAGCAGAAATAGACGCCACTTGCGCAATTTCTTTTGATTTTTCTGGAACTGGTTTGGCAATCACTTTCAATTCTTCAACCAAAGCGTTGACCGCTTTGTCGATACCGCGTTTCAAGTCCATAGGATTCATGCCCGCAGTCACGTATTTCATGCCTTCAGCCACAACCGCTTGAGCCAATACTGTTGCAGTAGTAGTGCCGTCACCTGCGATGTCGTTGGTTTTAGAAGCGACTTCTTTCACCAATTGCGCACCCATATTTTCGAATTTGTCTTTCAATTCGATTTCTTTGGCCACAGATACACCGTCTTTGGTGATGTGTGGGCCACCGAATGCACGGTCCAATACCACGTTGCGGCCTTTAGGACCCAAAGTCACTTTTACTGCGTTGGCCAAAACGTTTACGCCTTCAACCATTTTTTGACGGGCGTCGTTGCCAAATTTAACTTCTTTTGCTGCCATGGTGCGTCTCCAAAAATTAATCTATATTCAATTGAAATTCATAATGCGATAAGCGACTTCGTATTGGTCATCCGGATTGACTGGGCGAGCCGCCAAAAACCATTTGCCATCGAATGGGATTTGGAACAAATGGCGAGCCGCCGTGATACCAAAGCCACCTAAGTATTGATGCTGTTGACCTGTTTTGTAAGCTTCAAAATTGGTCTCATCAAAAACGAACAAATCTATCGGCGCGCCGTCATGTCCAATTTCCACGCCTTGCTTACCACCGTCTAATTGACCTAACTCCCAAAAACGAAACACAAACGTATCTTGGCTTTCACCAGCGACCGAAGTCGCAGTTTGTTCATTTTCATGTAATGGGCGTGGCGCAGTGTCTGTGACAACGGCTTTTTTAGCCGCAGGTGCTCGTTTTGCCATGATGATTAACCCATGATAGCGAAGACTTCGTCTTCTTTCATTACCAACAATTCTTGACCGTCAATTTTCACGGTTTGGCCTGAATATTTACCAAAAATCACTTTGTCGCCAACTTTCACATCCAAAGCTTGGCGTTCGCCGTTGTCATTGCGTTTGCCCGCGCCAACAGCCACAACTTCACCCATATCTGGTTTTTCAGCCGCAGCACCTGGCAATACGATACCAGAAGCGGTTTTTTCTTCAGCTTCAACACGTTTAACAACAATGCGGTCATGTAAAGGACGAATAGCCATGTGTAACTCTCCAAAATAAACGAGTGCGGATTATCCGCGTTGAATCATAATCTATGATAAGTGCGCCATTCTCATATTTCATATTTGATGAGAATACTTGCAACAACCTCTGATGCACGAGATAAGGCTGATATAGACAAATTCAAGTGCTTGCCTTAAAAAAAAATTCCTTAATATTTCAAACAATTAACAATTAAGCCTTGATAAAACACACTAATTTAGATGCTAATAGACTGAAATCAATACAATAATTTGATGATATCAGTTGTAGGACTCAATTCGTTTTGAAAGGAATGGTTGGTATGTTGTTACACTCGTTGCTCAGCAACCCTAAAGACGCACCGCTTTTAGCCGATGTGTCTTTCTTAAGTGGCGCTTTATTGCATGTTTTAGAGCATGAAACCGATGCCACGGTCTTAAAAGTGGTAAATGAGTTATTGCGCACACAAGACGCAGCAAGCACTTTGAAAACATGGTTGCCGACGCTGAACGACACCCAAACCGAACAATTGATTCGTGCATGTAGTTTGTTTGCGCAAGTGTTCAATATCGCTGAAGATACCCATCACGAACGCCGCCGCTTAAGCCACGAACAAGAAGGCGATTTGCAACATTCTGGCAGTTTGCGCGCCACCGTAGCGGCTTTAAAACCCAAATTAAGCCGCCAACAATTACAGGACGCTTTGAATGAAACGCAAATTTCTGCGGTTTTGACAGCGCATCCTACCGAAGTACAGCGCCAAACCATTTTGGGCATCAACCGCCACATTCGCACCATTTTAGACCAACGCTCTCGCACCTTAAGCAACCACGATTTGGAAGATTTGGAATGGAACATCCGCGCCACTTTACTAACATTATGGCAAACCAATGAAACGCGCTGGTTCAAAATCACGGTGGAAGACGAAATCAGCAATGGTTTGGGTTATTTCAATTTGAGTTTTTTACAAGCCTTACCCAAGCTTTATCGCAATATGCAACGCACCTTACAGGACGCTTATCCTGATATTCAATTGCCGAATATTTTGAATATTGGCGGTTGGATTGGCGGCGACCGCGATGGTAATCCGAATGTCAGTGCCGATACTTTGCGCTTTGCATTTTTAAAACAAGCCGATGTGATTTTTCACCATTACCGTGATGAATTGGCTGAACTCTACAAAGAATTGCCTTTATCAGACCGCCGTGTGCGTGTCAGCCCTGCGGTGCGTGCATTGTCAGATGCCTCTCCTGATTTGGAACGTGCCCGTCATGAAGAACCTTATCGCAGAGCCCTTGCAACCGTGGTGGCGCGCCTCGTAGCTTCAGGACGCTCATTGGGTTTGACTTTGGGTTCGCGCGTGGGCTTGTTAGAGCCTTATGCACAAGTGGAAGATTTTATTGCAGATTTGGAAGCCATCGCCGACTCACTCACACAAAACGGCAGCCGTTTGCTGGCTCAAGGTCGCTTGCAACAATTGATTCGTGCCGCATCGGTGTTTGGTTTTTACTTGATGCCATTGGATTTGCGCCAACACGCTGCACACCATGCAGATACAGTTGCCGACTTGTTCAAACATGCAGGTTTGGAAGATTTTTTAAGTTTGGACGATGCCCAGCGCAGCCAAGTATTACTGCGTGAATTGTCGAATCAACGCCCTTTATTCAACCGCTTTGTCACTTACAGTGCCGAAACCCAGCGTGAATTGGCGATTTTTCAGGCCGCTTACGAGATTAAAAACCGCTTTGGTGAAAATGCCATCAACCAATCGATTATTTCCAACTGCGAAACCGTCAGCGACATGTTGTGCTTGGCTTTGTTGTTGAAAGAATCGGGATTATTGTCGGTAGACGATGATGGCAAACCAAGCGCACGCGTAAACATCGTGCCTTTGTTTGAAACCATCGAAGCCTTAGAAGGTTGTATTGTGGTGATGGACGATTTGTTTGGCTTGCCTTGGTACCAAGCTTTGCTGCAAAGCCGTGACAATCGCCAAGAAATCATGCTTGGCTACTCAGACAGCAATAAAGACGGCGGTTACGTCACCAGCCAATGGTGTTTGTACCAAGCCGAAGCGCAATTGGTCGAAGTATTTGCCAAACACAATGTCAAAATGCGCTTGTTCCATGGTCGTGGTGGCAGCGTGGGTCGTGGTGGTGGTCCCTCTTACCAAGCGATTTTGGCGCAACCTGTTGGCTCGGTGGCAAACCAAATTCGTATTACCGAACAAGGTGAAGTCATTTCTGCCAAATACACCGATGAAGGCAATGCGCAGCGCAATTTAGAAGCGTTTGTGGCGGCAACTTTGGAAGCGAGCTTATTGCCGCATACCACTGAAAACCCTGATACTGAATTGATGCAAGCCTTGTCAGATGCAGCATTCAAGCATTACCGTCAATTGATTACCCATTCAGGTTTCATTGATTTCTTCTTACAAATCACACCAATTGAAGCAATTGCCTCGTTGAATATTGGCAGCCGCCCCGCTTCGCGCAAAACCTTGGCGCGCATTCAAGATTTGCGTGCGATTCCTTGGGTATTCTCTTGGACGCAAACCCGTTTGATTTTGCCCGCTTGGTATGGTTTTGGTACCGCCGTACAAACCGTGTGCGAACAAAATCCCGACGCTTTGAACATTTTACGCCACCAAGCCAAACATTCGGCATTCGTCCAAGCGATGTTATCCAACATGGAACAAGTATTGGCCAAAACCGATTTGGACATTGCCCGTTCGTATATTTCATTGGGTCAAGATGCAGAACAAGCACAAGTCATTTTCGGCTTGATTGAAGAAGAATACCAACGCAGCCGCCAAGCTTTGGCAGACATTTTGGGCTCACAACAATTGTTGGTACACAATCGCTCTTTGGCTCGCTCTTTGGCGTTGCGCATGCCATTTTTGAATGCTTTGAATTGGCTGCAAATTCATTTATTACACCAGCTCAAAGCAGAGCCTGAACGCACCAATACGTTGAATTTGGTGCACGGCACGATTAACGGCATTGCCCAAGGCTTACGCAACACAGGTTAAAACTTTTTCAGCCCATTCTATATGAATGGGCTTTTTTGTCGCAGCAACACTTTTCACACACATTTAGAAAGGTTGTTTATGTTAGATTTAACCGCTTACTCGGCATTGAGTTTTGATGTTTACGGTACGTTGATTGATTGGGAAGCAGGCATTGCCGCTGTGTTGTCAGCTTGGGCGAAAAAACAAGGCTCCGATTTGGATGATGAGGCTTTGTTATTGGCTTATGCCGATCACGAAGCCGCTGTAGAAGCTGAGTACCCAAGTTTGGCTTATCCTGAAGTGTTACAGGCCGCTTTTCGCCGCACCGCCAAAACCTTGAATTTGCCTATTAACGATGCCGATGTCCAAGCTTTAGGACGTTCCGTACCACAATGGCCTGCGTTTGCAGATTCGGCTGAAGCTTTGCAGCGTTTGAAACAACATTACAAACTCATCATTTTATCAAATGTGCATGAAGAAGGTGTTGCCGGCAGCATCCAACATTTGCAAGTGGATTTTGACCAAATCAATACCGCTCAAGCCATTGGTTCTTACAAGCCAAGCGCACGCAATTTTCAATTTTTATTGGAACGCATTACCGATTTAGAGGTTGAAAAAGCGCAATTATTGCATGTGGCGCAATCTTTATTTCACGACCATGTTCCTGCCAAAGCCGTCGATTTAGACACAATTTGGATCAATCGCCGCCATGACAAACCCGGTTGGGGCGCAACACCTGACCCAAAAGCCGAAGTCACACCTGATTTGGCGTTTCCATCTTTGGCAGCATTTGCCGATGCAGTGGATGCAGCTTTTGCACCAGTCAACAGCTAATCAACTGAGCAGACAAAATAAGCGTCCTGTAAAGTTTACAGGACGCTTATTTATGGACTCAATATCAACCGTATTGCTTACCGCTTCTGGCTCGCTCGGTGAGCAATTGACGTCTAAAATGAATGCCTGAAAAAGATTGGTATTCATCCAAACTGCGCTCAAAACCCATGCCATAATGCTCTAAATACTGCAATGCGCGTGGGTCATCAACGGCCTTAATGCGCATCAAATGACGACAGCGCTGTTGTGCCAACATGTCTTTCAAACGCCATTCTTTGTGGTCTTGCCAATGCAATGGGCGTTTATTTAAATTTTTATAGTCATGCCACATAAATGGCTGATTCGGTAAATACAAATTATAACCATGCGTCCACAAACGTGCGGCATAGGTAATTTCTTCGCCATGAAAATAAATATAAGGATCATATGGTACTTGCTTGAAAATACGGCTCGCACCAAACATACAACCTGCTGCCACAAATGCTGTTTTAGAACACGTTTCAGGCGCGTGACGCAAATCAATCGCACCTGAAGTGACATCAGGCAATTGGGTGTTGCGGAAGCTTTGTACATTAAAATACGTGTACATTTGCGGATCCAACGAATTTTTCTCCGTATCCAAACCCATAGGATAATGGGTAATGATGGCATTTTCATCCTTCAATTTGGCGTACATATTTAAAACCGTCGTATCCCAACCTTCGGCAAAACGGCTGTGACTGTCAATTTGCAAGGCAAAATCTTGGTCGCCTAACAATTTATTCCACACATAACCACGCGCCCAACAAGCGCCTTGTGCCTCTGTATAGTCCAAAATGTGTTGCAACACTTGTGGATGGTTGTGTACCAGACAATCCTTGTCTTTTTGTAAGTGTACTTGGTTAAAAATACCAATAAAAATACGTTCTGGGTGATCTGCATTTTCCAACAAAGACCGTACAGTCGTGGGCAATTGTGGATCCCGATATGCAGCAATGGATACAAAAATAGAAGCTTGATCTAAATGTTTCATAATGATATTAATAATATATATTTTTGTAAATTGAGCCCACAGTGGATGGGCTCAATTTATTGTACGACTAAAAATGATAACGAACACCTATCTGTCCGCTGGCTTTGCGATAACCTGAGTCACCCCATTGCATACCAGCACCAGCCCAAACTTCTGTTTGCGCCCCTACTTGTGCCACTACACCGACTTGCGTATCTACTACTTTACGTTGACCATCAAATATTACACGATGATGGTCCATTTCAACCGATAAATTTCGATTTTGCTGATATACATTGACTTCAGCATACGGTTTGATGCGTGAATTCTGACCCACAGCCATATCGGCCTGTACTTTCACACCCGCACCCACACGCCATAAAGCCTTATTGTTGGTTTTCACCTCAGTCCCATCGCTCAAAGTCACGCTATTGGCTTTGATATTGTGATGATCGACCATCACTTGTGGCTGTATGCTAAAGCGTGAACCCTTGGCATTGGTATGTTCAAAACCATAAGATACTTTGTTTTGCACACTCACGCCTTTGGCAGCATATTTTACCGCTGCGGCATTTTCACCATTGAGTTCATAATCAAATTGATTCCACAAAATTTGGCTACTCACTTTTAAGCCTTTGCCTGAATCAGGTTGTTGTGCATACTCTGCATACGCACCAGCGGCATAAGCTGTGGTTTTGCCTTTGGATTCATACACCGTAATTTTAGAGCGGCTGCGTGAATCATATTGACCATAAGCGGCAGTCACGCCCACTTGAAAATGATCATTACCAATGATTTTCACGCCTGTTTGCACCGCATCATACGTCGCATCCAAACGCACTTGTTTGCCACCCACATCATAATGCTCATCATCACGGCGATAAGCCACCCAAACGTCTTTTTGATTGCCTAAATTATTCACATTGCGCTGCTGAAATTGGCGACGCGCACCCAAAGTATGCATATCAAACAATTGATGCACTGCCACTTGATGACCAATGACAGTCGCCGCTTCAGGACGGTATACAGGCGTAGCAACTATGGCAGACGGTACTGGCTGACTCGGCTGATTCGATTGCGCAAGATTACCTGTCACCGTCTCTGTATCAGTATCCGTAACATTTGGCACCGCTTCCACCAAACCACTTTCAGGCTGATTAGGCTTATTTTCTGTCTGTGGTAGCACAGGCTCATTGGCAACTGAATTAGACCCCAAAGAACCATTGTTTTGCACTGGCGGTGTTTGCGGTTGAGTATCTTGCAATTGATCGATTTCAGGTTGAGCTGGCTGACTTTCCGTTGGTTTGGATGTCAAAGAGCCATTGTTTTGCAATGGTGGCGTTTGTGGTTGAGAATCTAACGACTCATCGGCTTCAGGTGTCAATGGACTATTGGTTGCCACAGGTGTTTCAGGTTTGGTGACTTCTGTTTTCAAATACCAATTATTGGCATTGGTTTGGCCTCGTTGTAATTGGTATTCATACGCTCCTGCAGTAATCCGACCGACTTGTTTAAACTGCGCTTTGGAATCACCTTTGACCGCAATCAACAAATAACCATCGGCTTCGGCTTGGCGATTGGCAATCAAACCATTCGCACCGCCCGCTTGGCGCACAGACACCGCACTCTCGCCACTGCTATTGCCATGAATGTTCACAGAACCCATTTGTACTTGATCTGCTACAGACAAATGCGCATACACATCCATGTGACTGCCTGTTTCACCATGATAGTTGCCTAAAACATCCAGCTCACTGTTCACATGTGCCAAAGAAACACGGCCTGCATTGTTCAAGTTTTTAACCGAAGCTTTCACGTCTCCAACGACCAAATTGGCATCTTGGTAAACATGAAAACTAGAATTCACATTGCTACCATTGACCACCACCGTACCTGCATGCACATTGCTGTTGCCGCGATAGGTATTGTGGCCATTGAGCACCAAGACACCGCGACCCTTTTTATCAAAACCACCCGCAGCCCTACTGACTGAGCGGTCATCGCCAATGTTATTGTCAAAATATGCCGTTTGTTCTTGGGGAATGTCCAATTCACTTTGACCCCAAGCAAATTGTCCATAACCACCGATGGCAGCATCACGGTTTACCGCACCCCAACCTGTTTGCTCGTCAATGCCTGCAGCACCAATATCATCAGCAGTACCGAGCACCACTTCAAATATGTTCTTCGCACTCATCCATGGATAACGCTGCTCAACCAAACCTGCAATCGCTGTAACATTCGGCGCCGCCCATGACGTACCATAATATTCACCATAGCGAATATTGCTAGCTTCATCACGCAAGAAATCTCCTTGCTCATCACGCAGTGCTGGTCCTTGTGGCGCAGCAACACAGTAATACATACTGATATTACAATGCTGAATATCATCCGCCGCATCAGTCGCTGTTTGATTTAGGCCGGTCACATTAATCCAATGGCCGTAATACTGCCCTTGGTACTTCAAAGCTTCATTTTTGTTGATAGAAGCGGTGTATTCAATTAAAGGCGCATATGCAAACGTGCTTGGCCAATCATTGCCTGCCGCAGACACAACCAAAGCATTATTGGCTTTGATTTGATCATATTGTTTTTTGTATGAATTAAAAGGCACCAACGCATCGTTGTAATTGCCCCAAGCAGTACTGGTGCCAATGATTTTTACAGGACGCTCACTTGAGATTTTGACCACTGCATTGTAATAGTCTTCCAAACGTCCATTAAAACCTTCACCTTGCAACATGCCCACCAAAACATTGGCTTGAGGCGCTTGCTTTAAAATGGTGTAAGTCATCCAAGTACCATGTTCGCTCTGACTGGTTCGGATGTCATCGGTGAAATACAAACGACCGTCACTGTTTTGAGCGACAACCGCATTCACCGCCAAACCTTGTGTAATTTGATTGCGATGATTTCCCAATGCAAACATGGCATTGTCAAAACTGGTACCAGTATCCAAATATGCTACCGTGACACCACGACCATTAATGCCTTGACGCTCTAATAAAGATTTTTGCTGATAACTAGAAGAGGCATAGGCAACAGGACTGCCCAAACCAATGACCATTGCAGAAACCACAGATGCTTTAGATAAAGTCATACCATGAGCAGAGTCCACATCCACTGTGTGAATCACAACCCAATCTTGTGTTAACTCATTCCACTTTAAATGATAAACATTACCCGAGACACTTTTCATGACTACTCCATAATTTATAAAAAACAAAGACTTGTTTAAAATTCATACGCAATCATAGTTTCAAGAAAAAGCAAAGACACTTAGCCACTCAATACATCAGTGTCATTACTATTTTTTTGTGGGTGTTTTTAATCTACACTTGTCGGCATTCGATAAAATGGATTCAACCATTTCATCTATGGGGCCATTTGGATTCTTTATGATTTTTCTAGCTCGAAAAACTTATGCATATATGAACAATACAAGAGCGATGAATCATAGGCAAAAATTTGATTTATATCAAATAATTTACAGATGATTACCCATTAACAACATATCAACACTTTTGAAAAATCGCACTTAAAAGTTCCAAAATAAATGCAACTTATTGTTTTTAATTGACAAATAATTTATATTATATGCATATTTAATTTTTTAAAACCATTGGCATTTTGACTGAAAAACAACTTTCTAAAATAGCCTTTTCAAAATATGACTTAAATCAATTAAAAATAGTCAAATTTCGGCCATATAATTCACATCACCATCTGTTTTTATTCAAGAATTAATCATCTAATCATCTAATCATCTAATCATCTTATTAATTAAATATTAATGTCATAAAAAAATTAATTTAAGTTTGTTGGAAGACCGCGATTAATCATATTGATATTAATGAAATCAGACTGCATTTTGCTCTTAAGCAAACACAATGCCAATTCAATTTGATGTGACCCACACATAAAGATATCCAAAGCCGCATAAGCATGCTCTGGCCATGTGTGAATACTGATATGAGATTCTGCTAATAGCAAAACGCCAGTGACGCCACCACCCGCACCAAAAGTGTGAAAATGGCTGTTGATAATGGTCGCTCCTGCTGCGTGTGCAACTTCTCGCAGCAAAGCTTCGATGCGTACAGCATCTTTTGCCCATTCAATATCGATACCACTTACATCAAGTAAGCAGTGTTGCCCTGCTAACTGCATAAATCAACCTTATTTGTGCCAACCACCACTGCTTGGCGTGCGTACCACTGAACTGTTACCAGACTTTGAAGCGGTGCTACTGGTAGAAACCATAGAATAATTGATACTGGTACTGGCAACCAACAATGCTACCGCAGCCCAAGAAAAAAATCCCTTCATATTGATTCCTTATTTGACCTCAGGTATTTTTATTAAAAATCATTTTCAAAATCCAATGCACTATCAAGGTCACAATAATGACACCAAATAAGCCGTCCCCCATCAAACCCATCAGCATGGCAGGAAAATTCAAGACCAAATAAATCAAGAGCCAAATCATGGCTTTGTTAGAGCCTACGGCATTAGAAGCCGTATTGACAGCCGCAGCTCCTGCACCAGCATTAAAATGACTCGCCTCAACGCGCAAGGCATTTTGTGCCAATTGATTGGCTTGACCCAACTCCATTGGCTTGGCAATTTGATTGTTTTGAAACCATGCAGCCACTGCCGCAGCAGGAATTTCAGTCACAGCCGACCAAGATTGCTCAAATGCGGTCAAAGCAGCTGACAGTTTTTTCTTTTCAGTACCAAAATCTGTGTAATATGTAACGTCTTTCGGTGCCACATTCCAATAAAATGCCCCCGCGGCATATTGCACTTGTCCACCATAATCGTACAATAAGTTTACAGGACGCTTGTTATCGTTAATAGGACGCAAAGGCATTTGTAACTGTGGCCACGTATTCAAAGTCTTGGCAATGGCCCAACGATTGCCTGACATTTCAGTCAACCACAAAAAACCTTTTTCAGGCGCATACAATAAATACTCACACCAAGGATCGCCCTCAGGGACTAAGATTTTAGGTTGATTACCAGGATACAAAGTCGAACGTGCCGCATTGCCCGCCACTTCCGATTGTTTCATCGCACCAATGACCCACCATTGTTGCCTCATAATCGTCGCTTGGCTGCCCAGATTCAATGTAAAAGCGTTGTCTTGTTCCATGCGCATGTTGCGCGTTTCCACCACAACCGCTTGTTCTGCACTGAAATCAATCTGACTTTGACAATAATGACACACCACATGCGTGGCCACACCTGTCACCCATTGCACCGTACCACCGCAATTGGGACATTTACTGCCTTGTGCGCTGCCTTTTAAGCGGCCTGCACTTTCTTGAATTTGGTCTTTGGTACGCAAATTTTGCAAACCCAAAACCGATAATTCAACACCTTGCCCAATAAATACTTCAGGCCGCTTATTGTCATTGGTATAGTCTAACGTCATGAAAGTGTCGGTGCTACGACAATCGACCACTTTCGCCACTTCATTTTCAGGCACGATATACGGCAATTCACCTTCCGCAGCATAACGGCTGCGGTTGGCTTCGCGGATGTCTGCCACAGCATAAGACTTGGGTCCATAAGAAAACCAAGTGGCGCCAATTTGAATGTCTTCAAATTTGGGCAATTCGCCAATTTGCGCGGCGGTTTCGAGTTCGGTAAACACAAACAAATCAGCAGACTCAGACAACCACGTGCTGCGCCCGTCATGTAACAAAGCATGCCATTCATTCCAACTGCCACCTTCGTATTGCACTTGCAAGCGTCCCACCAAAGTGAACAACATGCCTTTGTAAGAACCGTTGGTGCCCACTTGCAAAGGCGAAAAGTCTTGCAACAATACCGAATGGCGACCTGAAGCGGCCAATTGCTCCCCGCTTCGCACCAACATCGAATGACAAGAGCCGCACACTACCGTAACGGCAGTAGCAGATTGCACCTCGACATTGGCACCACATTGAGGACAAGACGTATGAAACAAACTAGCCACGCTGAACCTTTACCGTTATCCCGTGATTTTTTTAATGACTTCCGCCTTGGCAGCATCAAAGTCATCCTGACTGATCAAACCTTGGTCTAACAAAGTTTTCAGTTGCATCAATTTACTCGCTAAATCTTCGCCACCGCCTGTTCCTACCGTCGCCGCACCTGCTGCGGCACCCGCGCCGACTGCTGCGGTTTGTTGAGGTAGCGTTGGTTGTTGATAAGGCTGTTGATAAGGCATTTGAGGCTGTTGTATACCGGGCATCATCGCTTGAGTCATGGCATTACCCATACCCATACCAGCGGCAATGCCTGCGCCAATACCTGCAATCCCACCCTCATTTTGTGCTGCCATGGGAATGGCTTGGGCAGTTTGAAATTGGGTATAGCGTGACATATCGCCAATAATGCCCATACCCATGCGCTCGTCCATGCGTTTTTGCAAAGCTTCAGGCAAGGTCACGCTTTCAACGGTAAAGCTTTCTAGCAACAAACCAATGCGTGCAAACAAAGGTTGCAGCAATTCTGTCATTTTGTGTGACAAACCAACTTGATTGGCCGCCATGTCCAAAAATGGAATGCCTGAAGTACCAAACGCCGAAGCCAAATTGGTCACAGCCAAATTGCGCAATTGTTCTTCTAATTGATTGCCACGATATTCTACTGTCACGCCTGTCACTTCACGGAAAAACAAAGAAGGGTCAGCAATACGGAATGAATACATGCCAAACGCACGCACCGCCACCGCACCAAAATCACTGTCACGAATGGTGACAGGCTGAGACGTGCCCCAACGACGTGACAATTGTTGGCGCATATTGAAGAAATACACATCCGACTTGAACGGCGACTCAAACATTCTTGACCAGTTTTTCAAGTTGGTCAAAATGGGTAAGTTTTGTGTGGTGAGTTTATAAGTACCCGCTGTAAATACATCGGCTGTCACGCCTTCGTCCACAAACATCGCCGCTTGCGAATCTCGTACTGTTAAGCTAGCGCCGTTTTGAATTTCCTCATCTTGAATCGGAAAACGCCACATTAAGACTTCAGGTTCAGGATTGGGCCATTGAATGACATCAATGAATTGTTTCTTGATGAAACCACCTACATCCGCACCGCCAAAAATGGATTTAAAAACCATAATGTCATTCCTTTTAACTTAATGAAGCGGCATTTAAAATACCGATGGATACCGACAAGCCCAAAAACAAAATACCCACAGCCACATTGTTATTGCGCAATTGTTCATCGGCATCTGGTATCAAACGCGTCGCCACAAAATACACCAAAATTTGAATCACGGCCGCAGCAGCACCCCAAATCACAAAACTGAGCATGCCAACAGATTGCATCATGCTTGAAATCAAAGTGATACAAAAACCTATCAGCGCCCCACTGAAAGACAAAGCACACGCCACATTACCTTCTTTGATGGCAGCCAATTCCCGAATCGGCGTGATGCGTGTATACACCGCCGCAAACACCACCAACATGATTAAGGCGACGCCAAAATATTTCAAATACAGTAAATATTGCCAAATTGCGATTTCCATCGTTGCATCCATTTCAGTATATTGGCACTAAATGTAGCCTAAAAACATCCAATTGTATACAAAACAATCATTCCAAACATGAACATATCATACGTAATTTTCAAACATTTTTAATTTTACAGGACGCTTTTACATGCTATTTACATCAAAATTTGTGTTAGCATGCCTGCACTTTTCTTGGTGGAAAAACCTGTGAATCCCGCTTTAATCATCTCTGTTTTCATTGTCGCAAGCTGTGGTTTGGCCTATGAGCTCATCATGGCTGCTTTGGCCAGCTATTTGTTAGGCGATTCTATCTTACAATTTTCCACCATCATCGGCCTGTATTTGTTCTCAATGGGCATCGGTTCGCATTTAACCCGCTACATCTCAGACGAGCATGCTCTCACCCGTTTTATTGAAACCGAAATGCTTGTCGGCATCATCGGCGGCATATCGGCTTTGGCACTGTTTGTTTTGTTTGGTTTTTCTGCCGCGCCATTTCGCATCATTTTATATGGTTTAGTCATTATTGTTGGTACGGTTGTGGGTATGGAAATTCCTTTGGTGATGCGGGTTTTACATCAACATCAAGCCGAATTCAAAGAAATTGTCAGTCGTGTACTGACGTTTGATTACATGGGCGCCTTGGCGGTGTCTTTGTTATTTCCATTGATTTTGGCACCCAAATTAGGCATGGCTCGCAGCGCTTTGTTGTTTGGTATTTTGAATGTGGGCGTGGCTTTAATCACTGCCAAAATTTTCAAACACGAATTACCATCTTATAAAAGCCTGCGTTTTCGTGGCAACATCATCATGTTGGTTTTATTGTGTTGTTTTTGGTATGCAGACCAAATCACTTACAAAGCCGAACAAAGTTATTTTGGCGATCCGATTGTGTATTCGAGCGCCTCGCCTTACCAGCGTTTGGTGGTCACACGTTGGCACAATGACACGCGCTTGTTCATCAACGGCAATTTGCAATTTTCGTCGATTGACGAAGCCCGTTACCACGAAGCCTTGGTTTTGCCGATTATGGAACAAAAAAACACCGTGAAAGATGTATTGATTTTGGGTGGTGGCGATGGTTTTGCGGCACGCGAAGTGTTGAAATACCCACAAGTCAATCACATTACCTTGGTCGATTTGGATCCTGAAATGACCAAGCTGTTTCGCACTTCTTCTGCCTTGACCCAACTCAATGCCAACGCCTTAAACCATCCCAAAGTCACCATCGTCAACAACGATGCGGCCAAATGGCTAGAACAAGCCACCCAAACTTTTGATGCGATTATCATCGATTTGCCTGATCCATCCAATTTTTCATTGGGCAAATTGTATTCTGTACCGATGTATCGCATGGTCAAACGCCATCTCAACCCAAACGGCAATGTCGTGGTGCAATCGACTTCGCCTTATTTTGCGCCACAAGCGTTTTGGTGCATCGTCACCACCTTGGAAGCGGCAGGCTTAAGAACTTTGCCTTACCATGCTTATGTGCCTTCTTTTGGTGAATGGGGTTTTGTGATGGCATCGCTACAGGACGAGTTCCACATCCCCAAAACCTATCAAGTACCTACACAATTTTTAGATGCACAAACCACAGCACAAATGTTTTCATTTCCCAAAGACATGCCTCGCTTGAACGTGGAAGCCAATCATTTGAACACGCAACGTTTGGTCGAATATTTTGAATCCGATTGGCGAGCTGCAACACGATGATGAAACTCAGCCGCCGCCGTTTTTTAGGACATGTATTGGGTGCAGGCTTGCTTGGTGCTACTGGTTTGGGCTCTTACCGTCGGTTCAATCCTCAAACGCCACCCATTAGCATTGATTATCCCGGCATGGCTTTGGGGCATGCCATGCGCGACGCCATGCATGCATTGCCTCAAAACATCCCTGTCAAACAGGTTAAAGCGGTGATTGTTGGTAGCGGCGGTGCGGGTTTGTCGGCGGCGTGGCAATTTGCCAAACATGGCATGCACGATTATGTTTTACTCGATGGTCCTGAACGCAATGGCAACAATCGTGGCGAACATCATGGCGAGGTGTATTATCCAACGGGGGCGCATTATCTGCCTTTGCCTTCGCTCGAATCGACTCATATCGAAGAATTGCTACGCGACTTAAAGGTTTTTCAGGACGGTCAATACGATGAAAAAGCTTTGGTGCATGCGCCAACCGAGCGTTTGTATTTTGATGAACATTGGCAAAACACCATTGCGCCACACAAAAACGCTCAAAGCGAACGTTTTTTTGAACACATGCATCGCTTGAGTTTGCAACATGGTACGGACAACAAACGTGTGTTTGCCATGCCACTTGCCGCCTCTAGCTTGGATCAAACATGGCGCCAACTCGACCAAATGGTTTTTGCCACTTGGCTCAAGCAAGAACATTATGACGATGAAAGTTTGCTGTGGTATGCCGATTATTGTTGTCGCGATGATTATGGACAAGGCATACACCAAGTGTCGGCTTGGGCAGGCTTGCATTATTTTTGCGCGCGCACCCGTTTGGACGATGAACACGAACACAGCCACCAAGTATTGACTTGGTCTGATGGTTTGAACCATTTGAGCGAGCGCATACGCCAATATTGTCGCTTACAAACTTATCCCGATATTGCTGCTTACAGGACGCCTCAGCATCAAGCCGTGTCTTTGAATGCCAGTGCCATGAAGATTGAAGAAACCAAAGATGGCGTGAAAGTATTGGTCTACGATGGACAACAAGGTTGGTTGTATTTGCACGCTCAAACGGTGATTTGTGCCATGCCGTTGTACATTGCCGCGCGCGTGGTGAATGGTATTTCTCAATACGGATTTAATCCACGCGAACACATGCCTGAATATGCGCCGTGGTTGGTGAGCAATTTTATTTTTAAAGGCATGCCTGCTGAATACAGTGGTACGCCTTTGGCTTGGGACAATGTCGCCTATCAAGGGCAAGGTTTGGGCTATGTCGTGTCCACACATCAAGAATTGTGGCGAGGTCAACCGCCGTATACTTCATTCACCGCATACAATGCGCTCAATCATGACACACCTGCCAATGTTCGCCATTGGCTCATCAACAGCCGTCCTGAAACCATTTACCAACATGCCGCTGCCGAATTAGAAAGCATTTATGGTGTCGACATCCGCCGCCAAATGGTACAAGCACGCATCACCGTACGAGGGCATGCCATGGCAGTACCGACACCAGATTATTTGAGCAACACAGGTTTACAAGCCTTGCAAAAGCATACAGGACGCTTGCAGTTTGCTCACAGTGATTTGTCTGGTTATTCAGTTTTTGAAGAAGCATGTTGGTGGGGCAAACAAAAAGCTTTGCTTGCATTGGAACAATGGTTGTAAAACATGGCCTTACGATAACGAGCTGATGGTTATCATGCTTTTAAAATAAGGACTTATCATGTTGAAACTCTCTTTTTTAGTCTGCTGTGCAGTCTTGTCCATCAGCGCCTGTGGCCATCAAACCAAAGACACCGAATCGGCTGATCTGACTCAAGTCATACAAAATCAAACCAGCCACAGCAACAATTACGATCAAGAAATTGACACCACTCTCAAACACATGCAAGCACAACTGCCTTATCAAGCGGGCAACTTTATGGAAATATCCTCGCTAAAACGCACAGGTAAAGACATTCATTACAATTTCACCATTTTAAGCGAAGCCATCACGCCACAAATATTAAGCTTAGACAGCAACAAACAAGCCGCCATACAGCAATTGTGCGCTGAAAAAGACACCAAGAAATTTTTAGCAGCAGGTTACAAAATGCATTTTAATTATATATTTCGCAATCAAGAAACCATCACTTTGACAGTCAATCAATCCTCTTGCCATGCATAAACAAGCGTCCTGTAAACCTTACAGGACGCTTACAATAAGACTTAACGAATGTCTTTTAAATATTGTTCTAAATGTGACTTTTCAAGCTCACCAACCGATTGAGCAAGCAATTGACCTTTGGCATTCAAAAAATACGTGCTTGGCAAAGCTTGATAACCCAAAGCCTCTTGGGTCAATAAATTTTCATCTTGCCACACATTTTTTAAGTTCAACTGTTCTTGCGCCAAATAGCGTTCAATGGCATCGACTTTTTCACCTTGATTGATCAACACAAAAGTCACATCGGGATTTTGTTGTTGCGCCTCTTGCAATAAAGGCATTTCACGACGACAAGGCGCACACCACGTGGCCCATACATTGATCACGACTGGCTTGCCTTGCAAAGATTGCAACGTCACATATTGACCATCCAAATCTTGTACCTTGAGCTGTGGCGTGACTTTAGGCTCACCACAAGCACTTAAAACCATCACCATTGCCGCCACACACACTGCCATTAACTTCATTGTCCAACCACTTTCATATTGATTTTTGTATTTTTAATATCGCTGAATGTACACGTTATAATATTGAATTATAGTATTTTTACCCAACTTTATTTAGATGCTCATTAATGTCGCGTATAATAGCATTAAATAAATTTGCTGTTTTTAAAGAGGATAAGCGCATGAAACAATTGATTTTAGCGGCATCTTTATTGGCGTTAAGCACCTTAGCCATCGCCAATCCCAACAGCCCTGCCAACCGCTGTAAACGCTATGCTCATGCCAATTCATTTCAATTAACCATCAGCCAATTGTGTGGTGGCACAGCAAGCCAAACCTATCAAGATGTCATCAATGACCAATCTTGTGAAGCAGCTTTAGGCAGCAAAGAAGCCATTCAAGAACAGCAAAATTTACAAAGCAATGAATTGAAAAACGAGTATCAGCGTATTGGCGCACAACAATTTTGTTCTAAATATGCCAATCGCCGTTAACTTGATCATTGATTAACCATCATTTTTAACCATCGAGACATCCATGAAAGCTTTATTTAGCGCGATTTTAACTGTAGCAGTGATTGGTAGCAGTCAAATGGCAATGGCCAATTGCCAAGACATCGCTCGTGATTTATACACCGCTCAAGGCTATCAACAACGTTGTGCTTACCAATTAAAACAAACCAAAGTTTTGTCTGACAAACTCAAACAAGAATGTGCTCAAAATTTGAGTGGCGCCGACAAAAACAAACTGCTCAACGAAGCCAATCAGCAATTAGACCAAGTATTCAAAGGTTCTAAAAAAGACAGCTGCGAAGCAGGTCAAAAGAAATACAATTAAGCCCCCATCCATACATATTATCAAGCGTCCTGTAAACTTTACAGGACGCTTTTCATTGTACGCAAAACCGGTTTAGGCAGTTTGAATCAGTTTTCATCGTGTTGCACTCAAAAAGATTAATTTTAATCAGCCATGTCAATATCAAGAAACCATCAGCAAACATGACACTCAAATGTTTGTCTTTCAAATCACATTGCTTAAAATAGGTATTTGAAATGATGGTGAATCAATGAAAGGAATGAACATGCTTTATTTGTACTCAAAAGCCTTATTGTTAAGCCTGATTGTCATGGCTTTAAGTGCATGTCAAAGCCATGTTGCGCCCGATGCCAAACAACAAGTTGTCAAAACAGAAGAAAAAACATTGGCGTATTTTCAGAAAAATGGTCAATACTCCGCCCAAAACAACCAAGCGGCTTTTCGACGCACCCTGTATGGCAAAACTGCCCAGCATTATTGGGTGGTGCAAGACTTCTACCAACACACTCACACACCGCAAACCAATGCTTTTATCATTTTTGATGAACGTGGACTATACGAATGGGATACATTGCCTTTTATCGATGGCACTGTGGTTTTTTATTTTCCTGATGGCAGCAAAAAATCCACGGTGCATCTGCAAAAAGGACAAGCCATTGGCACCAAAGAAACGTATTACGCCAGCGGTGAAGTGTTTAAAAAACAATTTTTCAACGCACAACACGAAGCCACTCACGAAGATTATTTGTTGCCCGATGGTCGCATTTTGATGCGTCTAAATGCAGATGCAACCAATAAAGAGGGTTTTACCTATCAAGTTTATGATGAGCAAGGGCAGGCATACATTCCAACACCTGAAACCAAGGAATTGTTTTTACACGCCATTACCCATATCCAACAAGCTGAAATCGCTTTGCAACAAAAGCAAGAGGCTTTATCTGATTAACAAAATTCATTCAAAAGCGTCCTGTAATATTACAGGACGCTTTCATATATCCCCATCAAGAAGACAATTTCATCAAAACCAAACCACTGACTATCAAGACAGCAGCCAACACACGCATCATACTCAAGTGTTCGCCTAAGAACAAAATGCCAACAATGAAAGCCCCCGCCGCACCGATGCCTGTCCAAATGGTATAAGCCGTTCCCAATGGCAAGGTTTTCATCGAGGCAGACAGCAAAGCAAAGCTGGCAATCATCGCCACAATCGTCAACACGCTCGGCCACAAACGACTAAAACCATCTGAATATTTCATCGATGTCGCCCATACCACTTCTAGCAAGCCTGCGATAAGCAAAAAAATCCACGCCATTTTTAACGACCTTTCCGTTTTTTCATGATGGTATTTATTGGCTGATAGATTCCAAAGTGCGTCCCTTGGTTTCTTCGCCTAACACAGCCACTACCACCGCTACTGCAAACAAAACACCTGTAAACATCATAAACACATTGCTAAAACCATTGGGTGATACCATCATGCTGGTGACAACCATAGGCGCTAAAATACCGCCCATCCGCCCCACAGCCGAAGCCCAACCCGAGCCGAAAGCACGAATATTGGTTGGATATTGTTCTGGCGTATAGGTATACAGGACGCCCCAAGCACCCAAATTAAAGAAAGACAACAAGCAACCCCAAGTGATGATAGCCGCTTCAGAATTGGCACTGCTGAAGAAAAATGTACACACCGCACACGCTGCCATAAATGCCGCCAACGTGGTTTTACGACCCCATTTTTCGACCAACCAAGCTGCCACGACATAGCCTGGCAATTGTGCCAAAATCAAAATCAAAGTGTATTCAAATGATTGCACAATCGAATAGCCTTTTTGCACCAACAAGCTCGGCAACCATGTGAAAATACCGTAATAAGAGTAAACGATACCAAACCAAATTAACCACAACATCAAAGTACGACGAGCAAAGATTTTAGACCACAATTGCCCAAAACTGATATTCTTTTTTTCAGCCACAGGCGCAATTTCAATTGTCTTCACGACCTCAACGCCTGCTTCTTTTTCCAATTTGGATACAATTGCGTGCGCTTCTTCCAAGCGTCCTTTATGGATTAAATACGGAATGGATTCAGGCACCAATTTCCACAATACCAACACATACAACACAGGCAATCCACCGACCAAAAAAGCCGTGTGCCAATCGTGATTGGGAATGATGAAATAAGCAATCAAAGCCGCCACCAACCAACCTAAGCCCCAAAAGCTTTCCAACAATACAATGAAGCGTCCTCGTACATGCGCAGGAACGTATTCGCTGACCAAAGTCACCGCTACAGGCAATTGCCCACCCAAACCAATGCCCACAATAAAACGAAACACCAATAACCACGTTAGATTCGGTGCCAAACCACACAAAGCGGTGGCCACCGAATAAACCACCAAAGTCCCTGCAAATACGGTTTTTCTCCCTACTTTATCGGCAATGGCACCGGCAATCACTGCCCCCAAAGCCATGCCAATAAAACCCACGCTGACAATCCAACCTTTGTCGCTTGGTGCCAACTGCCAATCTTCTGCCAAACGTGTCATGATAAAAGCAATCAAGCCTGTATCCATCGCATCGAACATCCAACCCAAGCCGACTACCACCAACAAACGGTAATGAAACTTTCCTATGGGTAGCCTTTGTACCCGTGAGACCAAATCCATGTTTGTCCTTTTCCCTTCTTCAAACCATCAAAAATAGGATGTGATTGCGCCTACCGCCTCACATCCTAATTTGTACAAACCGCCTGATTCTCTATTGTATTTGGGCTATTACCACCACGCTTTCAATAGACTCTTGGGGTTTGCTAACATTTTGAATCAATCATTCACTTATTCACAGGCATTTTACCGCGCGCCAAAGCCCGTTCTTTCAAAATATTCGGTTTGAAACGGTACATTTGTGCAGGACGACCACGGTCTTGCATGATGCTTTCGCCTGTTGGCTCAACCAAATCTTGGTGTTGAATCAAGCGGCGGAAATTAGGCTTGTGCAACAATAAGCCCGCCAAAGCCTCAATGCTTTGTTGCAATTGCAACAAGGTAAATGTTGGTGGCATCAAATCGAAAATCAACGGACGGTATTTGATTTTCGCACGCAAACGACTCAAAGCTGTTGCCAAAATACGGCGATGATCGCCTTGCATGCTTTGCCCTGTAAATGGGATTTCTTCGCCTTGAAATTGTGGTGATTCTGGTAATAAGCCAATTTCATACATCAATTCATAGCGTTGCAAAGCCAATTCTTCCGACCAATTCCACTCACCACGCCCCCAATACATGTCCACACGCTGTTGGCGAAATTGGCGGCTGCTTTCGTCTTCGGCAGCTTCTATCCACGCATCCAACGCCGCAACAATATGGCTACAACGCGCTTCATTTTCACGGCTGCGTCTATCTTCCCATGGAAAAAAAACATACCAATCAAACCATTTGGCTTCCAAACTTAAGCTGCTGGCATCCATTTCCTTCACCAGACCCAAATAGCTGACCATCAAACAATATTGCCCCGCCTCCAAACCACGTGCCGTATCGACAAATGTGTACAACTGTTCCACGTAATCCAAAGGTTGCGCCGTTTGTTCTTCTACCCAAACTTTCACCCCTTTTTGTAAAGAACGGTGCAAAGGTGACAAAGGTCCTGATGGCAAATGATTGCCATGATTGGTTGTCAACACCCGTGCTTGTCCATTGGTTACAGCGACCAAAATAGCCACCAATTCGGTTGCCGCAGATTGATCATCGTCTTTGCAGTGTATTTCTTGATTGTCTAGCGTATTCATTACGTCCCATCAGTCTTGAAAAAAAGCATGTCGGTATTGACAGTGATATGTCAATTTTTGATTTTTAATTAAAATAACATATTTATAAATGAATTTATACTCAATGAAAAATATTTTTGCAGCGCAACATTTAAATCTTTTCAGGACGCTTGCAATGATTGTTTCCACAAACGCAAACCAATCCATGCCAACACCACAAACACCATATATTGCAAAGCAGTAATGCCATAACCTTTGTAAAACATCAATGGCACCATCACCACATTGGCTATGGTCCACAAATACCAATGATTGATGCGTCGCTGCGCTTGCAACCACATCGCCACAAAACACGTTGCTGCAATAGATGCATCTAAAAAATCGATGCCACCCAAATGGTGTATGCTATGTTGATTCATGTCCCACACAGAAAATCCACTTTCTATCCATGGTCTGAAATAATAAATAGCCAACACAAACAAGAAACTACACAACCAAATCACGCCACCAATGCCCGCATCTTTGAAATTAGCCCATTGCACTGCCACATGAACATGGTCTTGCTCACTGTGTTGGCGCCATAAAATCCAACCATAAACCGACATGGCGGTGTAATAAGCATTGATAAGAGCTTCTCCATACAAACCCCATTTGAAAAACAAATAACTGTATAAAATGGTCGATACCAAACCAACAGGATAAACCCAAATATGGCGTCTTTGCGCCAGTAATACCGATACCACGCCAAACACCGCCGCCAACGCTTCTACCGAAATTTCAATACGACTGTAAGTTTGATAAGGCGCCCACAAAAAAGCCAACCATTCATTCATGCTATCTTTCCTTTAACCATTGAAAAAAGCGTCCTGTAAACTTTTACAGGACGCTTGTGATGATTCAAATCAGTTCAACACTTATTTTTGCAAACGGGCGTGCAATTCTTGAACGCTGTACACATCGGTATCATTCAAAGATTTCACACCTTCACTCATCGCTTCACCACCTGCAATCGTCGTATACAAAGGAATACGATTGTTCAAAGCGGTGCGACGAATAGAATGGCTGTCTTGAATCGATTGTGCCTCGTGAGAAACGGTGTTCACAACGACCGCAATGTCGCCATTTTTAATCATGTCAACAATGTGCGGGCGACCTTCCAAGACTTTGTTCACCACTTGCACGATGAAACCTTTTTCTTTCAAATAAGCCGCTGTACCACGTGTAGCACACAAACCATAACCCAATTCTTGGAAATTGCGTGCGGTTTTTTCCACGTATTGTTTGTCTTGCTCACGCACAGACAAGAATACTTTGCCCACAGTTGGAATGCGCTCACCAGCACCCAATTGTGCTTTCAAATACGCCTCAGAGAAATCCACACCCACGCCCATCACTTCGCCTGTTGAGCGCATTTCAGGACCTAAAATGGTGTCGACACCCGGGAATTTGATGAATGGGAAGACTGCTTCTTTCACGCTGTAATAGTCAGGAATCACTTCTGTGGTGGCTTCTTGCTCATTCAAAGTAATGCCAGCCATCGCGCGCGCTGCAATTTTTGCCAATGGCACGCCTGTTGCCTTACTCACAAACGGCACAGTACGAGAAGCACGAGGATTCACTTCCAACACATACACCACGCCATCTTGAACCGCAAACTGCACGTTCATCAAACCAACCACATTCAAAGCCTTAGCCATTTCTTTGGTTTGGCGACGAATTTCGTCTTGAATGTCTTGTGGCAATGAGTAAGGTGGAATCGAGCAACCTGAGTCACCAGAGTGCACGCCTGCTTGTTCGATGTGTTGCATGATGCCACCGATAACCACTTGTTCACCGTCAGAAATACAATCCACATCCACTTCAATAGCATTGTTCAAGAAGAAATCCAACAACACTGGGCTGTCATTAGACACGCTCACCGCTTCGCGCATGTAGCGGCCTAATTCATCAGCATTGCTCACCACTTGCATCGCGCGACCACCCAATACATACGATGGACGCACGACCAATGGATAACCAATTTCTTCAGCCAACACAATCGCTTCTTCGTTGGTACGTGCCGTGCGGTTATCAGGTTGACGCAAACCCAAATCTTTCAAGATTTGTTGGAAACGTTCACGGTCTTCGGCAGCATCAATGCTGTCAGCAGATGTACCAATGATGTTCACGCCGTTTTCAACCAAAGCGTTCGCCAATTTCAATGGTGTTTGGCCACCGTAATGTACAATCAAACCATAAGGTTGTTCGACTTTCACAATTTCCAACACGTCTTCCAAAGTCAACGGTTCGAAATACAAGCGGTCTGAAGTATCAAAGTCAGTTGAAACCGTTTCAGGGTTACAGTTAACCATGATGGTTTCAAAACCGCTTTCACGCAAAGCCAAAGCCGCATGCACACAGCAGTAGTCAAACTCAATGCCTTGACCAATACGGTTAGGACCACCGCCCAAAATCATGATTTTTTTGCGGTCGCTTGGATTGGCTTCACACTCTTCTTCGTAAGTTGAGTACATGTAAGCGGTATCGGTTGCAAACTCAGCAGCACATGTGTCCACACGTTTGTACACAGGGTACAATTTCAAACCATGACGGTGTTCACGCACAGCTGTTTCAGACACGTTCAACAATTGTGACAAACGTTGGTCTGAGAAGCCTTTGCGTTTCAAGCGACGCAAGTTAGCATAATCCAAGTCTTGCAAAGAACCTGCCGCCACTTTGTTTTCTTCTTCAATCAAATCACGCAATTGCGCCAAGAACCAAGGGTCGATTTTGCTGATTTCGAAAATTTCTTCCAAGCTCATGCCAATACGGAATGCGTCAGCCACAAACAAAATGCGCTCAGGACCAGGCACCGCAACTTCGCGCATGATTTCTGCTTTGTCAGTCGAACGAGGATTGAAACCACACAAACCTGTTTCCAAACCACGCAATGCTTTTTGCATCGATTCTTGAATCGTGCGACCCATCGCCATCACTTCGCCCACAGATTTCATTTGTGTGGTCAAACGGTCATCGGCTGCTGGGAATTTTTCAAATGCAAAACGAGGGATTTTGGTCACAACATAGTCGATTGATGGTTCAAAAGACGCAGGCGTACGGCCGCCTGTAATGTCGTTGCTCAATTCATCCAAAGTAAAACCTACTGCCAATTTGGCAGCGACTTTGGCAATTGGGAAACCTGTGGCTTTAGACGCCAAAGCAGATGAACGTGACACGCGTGGGTTCATCTCGATGACAATCATTTCGCCTGTTTCAGGATTGGTCGCAAACTGTACGTTAGAGCCGCCAGTGTCCACACCGATTTCACGCAATACCGCCAAAGAAGCGTTACGCATGATTTGGTATTCTTTGTCGGTCAAAGTTTGTGCAGGCGCAACCGTGATAGAGTCACCTGTGTGTACACCACAAGGGTCGAAGTTTTCAATCGAACAGATGATGATGCAGTTGTCCGCTTTGTCGCGTACCACTTCCATCTCGTATTCTTTCCAGCCCAAAATCGATTGCTCAATCAACAATTCGTGCGTTGGAGACGCATCAAAACCACGCTCACAAATTTCCAAAAATTCTTCTTTGTTGTAAGCAATACCGCCACCCGAACCACCCATGGTGAACGATGGACGAATCAAAGTAGGATAAGCCACTTCTGCTTGCGCTGCCAATGCCGCTTCCATGGTGTGACACACAAAAGATTTAGGACATTTTAAGCCAATTTTTTCCATCGCCAATTTGAAGCGACCACGGTCTTCGGCTTTGTCGATGGCATCTTCTGTTGCGCCAATCAATTCCACATTGTATTTCGCCAACACGCCATTGCGAGCCAAATCCAAAGCACAGTTCAATGCTGTTTGACCGCCCATTGTTGGCAAAATCGCATCAGGACGCTCTTTGGCAATGATTTGCTCAACCGTTTGCCAACGAATCGGCTCGATGTAAGTCACATCAGCCATTTCAGGATCGGTCATGATGGTCGCTGGATTAGAATTCACCAACACCACTTTATAACCTTCTTCACGCAAAGCTTTACATGCTTGTGCGCCAGAATAGTCAAACTCACACGCTTGACCAATCACAATTGGACCTGCGCCAATGATCAAAATGGTTTTTATATCGGTACGTTTAGGCATAGTAATCTCTTATCATCTTTCAGGACGCTTCAAGCGTCCTGTACATTTTCAAAATCTCATTAAGCAATTGTGGCAGTCCACAATTTCACTGCGAAACTCATAAACAAAGCACCTACCGATGCCAATCCTGCTGCGGCCACTTTTTGACGGCTGCGGAACCAACGCACCAAATGCGCACCCGCAAAAATCAAGACTGTCAAATAAGTCAAACTCACGATTTGTAAAATCGAAGCCAACACCGCAAAACTCACCACGGGATGTGGATAATTAGGGTCAACAAACTGCACGAAAAAAGAAATGAAAAACAAAATCGCTTTGGGATTCAGCAAACTCAAAATCAAAGCACGACCAAAGACATTCGGTGAAGACAAAGCAGGCTCAATAGGCTCGTCCAGTTGCTTGGCAGGTTTCATCCAACCTTTTACAGCACCAATCATCATGCGAATGCTCAGATAAGCTAGGTAAGCACCACCAACATATTTCACCACATTGAACACAGCAGGATATTGCACCATCACAGATGCAGCACCCAAAGCTGCCAATGTCATCAACACCAAATCGCCCAAAAAGACCGCAGCAATCGCTTGATAACCTTTGGCAACACCGTATTGTGCGCCCACAGTCAAACAAAACATGGAATTGGGGCCAGGTAGCAAAATAATTGCAATCACACCCAAGACATAAGTCGGTAAATCCACCACACCCAACATCTCAATAATCCTCGTTTTTAGTCTGTGGCACGCTCATACTGCCGTGACCGACAATGATGGTTTCGCCGCCGACGTGAATACAATTGGCCTCATCTGTGCGCAAGAACAAGCGATTGGGGCGACCTAGATAATCGCCTTGCAACACATTCCAATTCACATCATTCAAGCCTTGCATCAAACACCAAGTACCCAAATTGGCACAAGCTGTACCTGCTCCAATGTTTTCTATCAATTGGTTTTTGGTCACACTGAAAAAACGCACTCTGACATAACGGTTTTTCTCGTGCCACAAATACACCGCTACACGTTTGCCTTGTTGTGCAAACCAAGTGGACAATTTCTCAACATCAGGTTTCAGACCGTCTAAAACTGCCGTTTGACTCACTTCCAATAAAAGCTGTTCGCTGCCTGTATTGACCCAACATGGGCTGCTAGATAAAGCCAATTCATCCATGCCCAATGCCGCTAGCAATTCAGGAATTGCCTGCGTTTGCACCTCATCACAACTGCCTTGCGCACACGTAAAGGTATAACGCATTTTATGACGTTCAATTTGCACCAACCCTGCTTCGGTTTCAAACTGAAATTGAGCGGGCAGGCGTTTGAGCTGATCCAAAACCCGTGCAGCGCCAATCACAGGGTGTCCTGCAAATGGCAATTCGCAATCTGGCGTAAAAATACGCAATTTGGCAGCAGCAGAAGTGCTGTTAAAAGCAAACACTGTGGCAGCCAAATTCGTTTGCTTGGCCAAAGCTTGCATGTCCATATCGCTCACCCCATCGGCATGTGGAAAGACCGCCAAGGGGTTGCCTGCAAAATGGTTGGGTGCAAACACATTCACCAACACAAAAGCATAATCACTTAAAGCCAATAACGCAGACACCGTATTCATGGTTACAGGACGCTCTTATCTTATTTCGCAGCCATAGCTGCAATAAAACGGTCAAACAAATAAGCCACATCATGTGGACCTGGACTAGCCTCTGGGTGACCTTGGAAAGAGAATGCCTCTTGATTGGTCAATTCAATACCTTGTACTGAACCATCAAACAACGAGCGATGCGTCACACGCACATTGGCAGGCAAACTAGATTCATCCACTTCAAAACCATGGTTCTGACTGGTAATCATCACTTTACCAGCATCAATGTCTTGTACTGGATGGTTAGCACCATGATGACCGAAAGCCATTTTGCGTGTTTTGGCACCAACTGCCAAACCCAATAATTGGTGACCCAAACAAATGCCAAATACAGGTTTTTGAGTCGCCAAAATTTCTTGAATCGCCGCAATCGCATAATCACATGGCTCAGGGTCGCCTGGACCATTAGATAAGAACACGCCATCTGGATTCAAAGCCAACACATCTTTGGCAGGCGTTTGTGCAGGCACCACAGTCAAACGACAACCACGCTCAGCCAACATACGCAGAATATTGGTTTTCACACCAAAATCATACGCCACCACATGGTAAGGCTGGCTTTCAGGCTGGGTGAAGCCTTGTTCCAAAGTCCATTCGCCTTGTGTCCATTCGTATGATTGGTTACAAGTGACTTCTTTAGCCAAATCTTTGCCCGCCATAGAGCCGAATGATTTTGCCAATTCCAACGCTTTGGCTTCATCCAAATCATGACCCGTCATGATACAGCCCGCTTGTGCGCCTTTATCACGCAAAATACGCGTCAAACGACGCGTGTCAATATCAGCAATTGCGACGGTTTTATTCGCAATTAAATAGTCTTGTAAATTGATTTCTGAGCGAAAATTACTGGCCACAATAGGCAAATCACGAATAATCAAACCAGCTGCATACACTTCTTTAGATTCAGTGTCTTCATTGTTGCAACCAGTATTGCCAATGTGTGGATAGGTCAAAGTGACCATTTGTTTGGTATAGGATGGGTCAGTTAAAATTTCTTGATAGCCGGTCATAGCAGTATTGAATACCACCTCACCTACAGTACTACCTTCATAGCCAATCGATTGACCATGAAAAGTACTACCGTCAGCCAAAACCAAAATTGCAGCGGTCGTTGTCATGTTTGATTCCATTCTTATTCATCACAAACACATAATATATTGTTTGTATTGTATTCTTTTGAAGCAAGGCAAACTGAGGCTAAAAAAAAACACGCCCCACAATTGTTCAAAAATTGTGTTACGTGCTTTTTTGGCATGGTCGACATGCCTTAGAAGCAAGCTATTTTACTGAATTTACAGATTTTAAGCAATCAAAAAGCCACCCTATTTTCAAGGTGGCTTTTTTTGCCGCAGCGTTAGAAGATTTCACGCCATGATAAACGCTTGTATTTCAAGTTACTTGGTGGAACTGCCAATGGATTCAAATCAAGTACATGTAATTGACCATCTGAACCAATCACAATATACAACACTCGACCATCTTCTGTTTGGATCATCGTGCCAACAGGTCCTAACATTTCGCCTAATTGAAAAAATCCACCTACCGCATCATTCTCATCCACAACACCATCGCGATTCACGTCAAACAATGGCTCTTCATATTGTGCACCACTGCGCACATCAGCGCCCAATAAGAACGTGGTACTGGTCACCAAACAGTTGGCAGCAGGCATTGGTGTAAAGACATTAAAGAACACAGCTCGTTTGCTTTGAACATTGGCTTGATCGACAATCATTTGCCCTTGTCTTAAAGTGATTCTCCAACCTAAATGATGGCCTTCTAAAGCATTGCTCGACAATAACCACAAATCATTACGTCCTGCTACAGGTGTCGTATCAATGGTTTGATTCAATAACTGGGTATCAGGGTTGGTAATCGCTTCACCAGTATCAAAAATACCATATGCGTAATTCTGCGAACTCAAATTAAAGTCAGTTTCATCCAAATAGCGTCCTGTACCAAAAAATACAGTCAAACGACCACGGGTGACTTGTACAAATGGCGTAGCCGTAATACCCGTACCTGGGTTATTGGCATCACTATTAGGAACACTGAACAATGGCAAACCGTTAAATGCTTTGACCCAACTGTTATCTGCCGTCAAATTTACCTTCCATAATTTACCATCCAAATCACCCACATACACAGCATCCGCAATCCCATTGTTATCAGCATCATAGACAAATGGCGAACCGACACCTCCAGTACCTAAAGCAATTTTTTGATAATTCACGCCCTCTACCCAAGAGCCGGTTTTATTCACATCTAACACATACAAATAACCATTGTTACTGTTGCCATTATAACCACTCGTCACCACAACCACAGGTTTACCGCTGCGATCTTTGGTCAAAACAGGCTTACCTATAAAGTGACCAAAATCACTGTCATGGGTTGCACTGAATTCCCACAAAGTATTATTGGCACCTGGATTAGATAAATTGGTGACATCTAATGCATAAATCGAACGACCACCACGGCCAGTAGAACCGACAACCACACTGCGCGCACCACCGTCACCAGAGGCATAACATACCTCAGCATAAGTACTCAAACCATCATTGATATATTGGTGTTGATAACCATTTGTTGCATATGCATTTAATTTTGACAATGCTGTTGATGGAATATAAGCATAAATTTCACGACCATCAGCATCTAGCATATGGTACATGCCATCATTAGATGCGAAACCATACATACCTGTACGAGCCAATGTCGCAGTATCCGCATAGGTACAGCCCGTTGGTGCGGCTTTAGGTGTTGGAATAGATACCACTTGTGAATTCACCACTGTACCCAATTTATCACCACTTCGCGGGCGTAATTGACCAGCAGCACTGCCTTCATTAGTAGTTTCACCTCGCATATAGCCAATCAAATTAGCCGCATTGGTTGTATTTAACTGCGTATTGAATTGGCCTGCATTGGCAATGGTAAATTCATAAACACCACTACCATTATTGGCAAAGATGCGACGATTGTTATTATCCCTCAATAAACTATTGGCGCTCCATTCAGTAGCATTATTCCCTTCCAACGAACCATTACCACCTCTCATCAATTGAAAACCAACTACATCACCAGACCAATTACTGTCTTTATATGACGCACGCACAACGCGATCATTGTCAATATCAAACAAATCAGCACCCACACTGGTAGCAACACCGGTTTGCGATGCATCTTCCGAGCCTTGAACAGAATTAAATGCTTTTTGCAAAGCCTCCACCATCGAATCTGGGTCATTGGCTAATGCAAAGTTTTTTGGTGTTCCCCAGGTATATTGAGAAATACTCAAATCTCCCGGCGGCGTATCATTCGTCCACTCAGTCAAACGATCTCGATTGGGAACTTTATCGCCATTTTGATCTGTAAATCCACCGTATTTACCTGCCAAATAATAAGAATTTCGAATCCATTGCGGACCATTACCATTCTCAGCCTTATAAGATCCATTCTCCAAAACGTCAATCATAAAGGTTTTTAAATTTAATGGCTTACGCAAATTGCTTAATAAATCAGGCCGCACATTTTCGGTATTAGCCCAATAAGCCAAAGCAGGCAAACCAGCACCACTGTTTGAGGAACCCATGCCCGTATTATAAGCATTGTCCATAAATGTAGCATTTGCCGCAGCCCCAATGTAAGCCAACTCAGCCTTCTTCAACTTGTCGATAAACTCGGGAGTAGGAATATCATCATCTGTTGGTGAATTAGTTTGACCCATACCAGGCAAATCCCTATCAGCATGTGTATTGGTATCACCAATCACCATAATGGTATTAGGGCTACAAACGGTATCAGGATTCAATGTTCCATTGGCATTTTTAAACGGATCGTTACTTGGACCAAAAAAATCAATGACTGGGAAATTGTCTTTTTGCTGCTTGGTTAAATTATTAGGTAACCATGCTGTACTGCGCGTGTTTCCACCAACATAGCCTTTATTACGGATATAACGCAAAACCGTATAATACAGTTCGGCCACAGGGTCATTGGTCTTATAGCCATTTTCATCACCAAATTTGTTCAGATAATTGATAGAACCACTATTGGTCACCTCAGCACCAAAGCTGTCTGCGCTTGGAAAAGGATTAATCACAAATTGCCCTGTATTTTGATTGTATTCATTCACAATCGAAGCCAATTTAGAACGCAATACACCACCATTAATATTATTGCCGGCAATATTCAAATAACCGAAAGAGGCAAAATTCATCTTATCACGGTAGTTTTGCATCAAACCTTCAGGCTTAGAGCGTCCTGAAGCAGCATAAGCAACACAATTGTTTTCTAATAAACTCGGCTTACAAACTTGTACCACCACTGGAAGATTCGTAATGCGACTCACCACTGCATTATTTTGACCCAAATGCTTTACAGTCACATAAAAATCTTTGCTGTCAAAAATAACGGTTCGCAAACTACTTGCCTGACCACCGCTCAAATTATAAATCACATCATGTGGCACCAAACGCTTCATTTGATCACGCCCAACTACTACACGACGATCAGGAAATTTGCCATAGCCACCTGAATTTCGATTTTGACCATCGTAAACTCTGGCGCGACGCAAATAAGTCAAAGCATTGGTATCACCATCTTCATATGCTGAATTACTGGTACCCACACCTAATGCTCTATTACCACCTGTCATTTCAGATCGGTAAACATCCAATGCCGACATGGTTGCCCAGTTTAAAACATTGCCGCTGTATTCATTAGTAGTCGAACCTTGATTACACTCATAAATGCCACTTTTCAATACAGCCAAGCCTTTGGGCTCAAAATAACGACCCGTATTTGTTCCTGATACAACATAGCATTTGGCTGGATCAAAATACCCCCAATATCGGGTCGTTAACTCTACTGGATCCAATTGATTATCATTATAAGCAGCACCCGCCGTTGGGAATTCCACCGACAGTGCCAAGAAAATATTAGACTTGGATTCCATAGTAATACCAGATAATGGCTGATTACCTATAGAAACACTGGTAGCGGCATAGGCCATATTGATTGTTAAAACACTCCCCACAATCGGAACCATTAATAACACATTTTTCTTTATGTTAGCCATAACACACCACCCCTAATAATAATTCTTCCATTATAAGAATTATATGCTTACTACATCAATTAAAATTAATACCCATTTTAATGGTATGTAATTAAGGCTTTACGGCAACTTAATATTAAGGCTTATAAACCAACAAGCGTCCTGTAAAGTTTACAGGACGCTTGTTTATATGAATGTGTATTATATTTAAAGCTATCTTTAAGAATGAATAAAGCCCTGATGCGTTTGCATCAGGGCTTTAAATGGGGCGTTTGACGATGACCTACTTTCACATGGGTAATCCACACTATCATCGGCGCTAAGTCGTTTCACGGTCCTGTTCGGGATGGGAAGGCGTGGGACCAACTCGCTATGGTCGTCAAACATAAACTTTAAAATCAGAAAGCCGTCTGT